>JAFDYN010000007.1 GCA_018267385.1 Bacteroidota bacterium
AGCGGAGGATAATAATCTATATATAGGCAGCTAACCTTATAAACATACTTATGAACCCCGCTTCTACGGAAACCTTTGTTATCTAATACCCTAAAGACAGTTGGAGGCAAACTAAAGGAGACATAGAAATGCATGCTGATACTGACGGTAGCTGTTTTCGTGCTTTTACTTTTGGTGAGTCATTTGTGAAGCCGCAAAATATTGCGGCTCTACGAGGATCATTCCAGTTTGTCGCCGCGCAGTACACGGTAGCGCTTGCGGGCCTCGATCACGAGCAGGGAGCTATTGTAGTCCGTGATGATAGATTTGTACAGTTCTTTAGCGCGCTCGGTGTTGTGGAGCTCTTTCTCATTGATCTCAGCGAGGAGGAAGGTGGCATCATCGCCCTTCAGGTCTTTGCCGTAGTTCTTGATGATGTCCTCCAGCAGCGGCACAGCCTTGGCAAAGTCGCGCTTGCGCACATAGATCTGGGCTTTGGTGTACTCTATATCATCATATAGTGCGTGACCGGGAAACATGGTCACGATGCTATCGAGTTTGCGATTGGCTTCATCGTCTCTATTCTGAAACATGAGCAGGTCAGCATCTGCATACATGCTCATCGCCACAGAATTGGTATCCATGCCGAGGTTGTCTATGATAAACACGGATAGGTTGATCGCATCGTTGGCTATCAGCTCAGAGGTAGATGACTTGAGCACCTCCAGCTGCTCCTGCGCCCACTGGAAGTCACCGCGATAGTACGACAGCTTCGCATTGCGAAAGCGGGCCTCCTCGCCGAGCGGTGTTTCTTTTTCTTCTTTGTCTACCTGCGAGTATAGAAGCGTGGACTCCCATACTTCGCCATTCATCAGGTAGAAATCTCCTAGGCTCAGCTTGGTCTCATTCTTCAGCCGGCCGGGTATGCCGGGCATATCTATCACCCCCTGGCAGTCACTGATAGCCGCTCCGAGATCATGCAGGTAAAAGCCCTCCAGGTCGGCCAGCTCCTTCATAGAGGTGGCCGTCTGCGGGGTCTTACCATTCTCAGACAGGAAAGCCAGGTAGTCAGCCTTCAGCCCGAGCAGGTCCTCCTGTGTATAGTTGATGGTCTTTGATATCTTCTCCTTGCGGCAGTTCAGCAGCTCTGTGCGCGCCTCAAAGTAGAGATTGCTGCGTGGCTCTTTTTTCACCACGTAGTCGTAGCCGTGTATGGCATCATCATAGAAGCCCTCCGTCTGCGCTATGTGCGCGATATTGAGTACGCGGTAGCCATTCTCGTTTTTGCGCTTGTCCAGCGCACGCATCTGCACGATAGCCCCCTCAAAGTCCTTATTCTGTATATAGATCCAGGTGAGGAAGTCTACAAAGCTTTCGTTGTCCGATTGCTTCTGGATGCGCGCGTAGAGCTGGGTCTCTATCTCACCCAGGAGTTTGTCCGCGCCCTTGGCTGTCTGCAGTACGTTCTTGATATTTTGCGCGTTCTGAGGCTCCTGGTCTATATCGTTTATAAAGTATTTTGCTGCATTCTCATTGTCACCTTTGGTGAAATAAGCCATGGCGATATCATAGTCAAAAATGATATTGCCCTTGAACATCTTCATACCTTTCTCATAGGCGGCTATCTCGTAGTCTGACTCGCGGTAGTTCTTGAAGGCTATAGCGGTCTGCCTTATTTCAGGCTCGGAGGGCTTGATATTTTTGATGACCTTGTCGTAGACCTCTTTGCTTTTCGGCACATCGCCCTTGGTCTTATACACATACCCTAGGTCTATCTGGTATTGCACTACGTCGCTGAATTTCCTGATCTCTTTTTTGACCGTTTTCTCGGCATCGTCAAATTTTTTCAGCTCCAGATAGCAGCGCAGCAGCGGAGTGTAGTAGACGGGCGCATTGCCGCTCCGGTCCCAGAGCTGCTGGTAGAGCTCAGCAGCCTTGTCATACTCTCCATTCTGAAAATAACTCGCAGCCAACGTCTCATCGCGGCCCTTCTGGGCGCTGAGGCTGGTGAGTAAAACAAGCTGGAGAAAAATAACGACCGCTATGCGCTTCATGTGACCAAAGTTAAACCAAATGAGTGAGATGCGGCAGATGAGAATAGCATCGGCCGCGTACCGCAATACAAAAAGCTATTGCTCTTTTAGTACGCCCGCTCGTTTCTGCCCTCCATGTAGTTCATAAAGGCTTTATTGGCCACGCGTGTACCGCCCGGCGTAGGATAGTCTCCTGTGAAGTACCAGTCACCCAGGTTCTTCGGGCAGGCCTTATGCAGGTTGTCTACCGTCTGGAAGATGACCTGCACATCGGCAAAGATCTGCTTAGGCCTTACGATCTCTGATATCTTGGCAGAGATCTCCTCGTCTGTATACATATTATAGAGCTCCTTCACGTGGTTCTTTGGCTCCGCAGGAGGATTGTCATCATCTGTTTTGCACTTCTCATATACCTCCTGTAGCAGATGCTCCTTGCCCTGGTCTTTGATCAGCTCTATCAGCGCGCGGAAGGCGATGAAGTCATACATCCGGCTCATGTCTATACCATAGCAGTCAGGATAGCGTATCTGCGGTGCAGAGCTGACGATGACGATCTTCTTTGGGCTCAGGCGGTCTAGTATGCTCAGGATGCTCTTCTGCAGGGTAGTACCGCGCACGATAGAGTCATCTATCACTACCAGTGTATCCTGGTTTGGCCTCACGCTGCCGTAGGTCACGTCATACACATGAGAGACCATCTCATCGCGGCTGGAGTCGTCAGAGATAAAGGTGCGCATCTTCACATCCTTTACAGCGGTCTTCTCTATGCGCAGCTTCCAGTGTATCAGCTTCTCCAGCTCGGCGGCGCTCATCTTGGGGTTCTTCTGTATGGCTTTCACCTTCTCCAGGGTGAGGTGGTCCTCCACGCCTTTGATCAGGCCATAGAATGCTACCTCTGCTGTGTTGGGGATGAAAGAGAATACTGCATTCTCCACATCGTTATGTATCGCATCGAGTATCTGAGGCACCAGCAGCTCGCCCAGCTCTTTGCGCTCGGCGTATATCTCTTTGTCCGTACCACGGCTAAAGTAGATCCGCTCAAAGCTGCAGGCCTTGCGCTCCTGCGGCTCGAGGATCATCTCTTCTTTCACCCGGCCGTCTTTTTTCATGATCAGCGCGTAGCCCGGTTTGATCTCTTTGATGGAGTCAAAGTTGACATTGAAGGCCGTCTGTATACATGGACGCTCAGAGGCCACGACTACGATCTCCTCATCCTGGTAGTAATAGGCGGGACGGATACCATTTGGATCGCGCAGGACAAAGGCATCTCCATGCCCGATCATCCCCGCCATGGCAAAGCCCCCGTCAAAGTTCTTGGCAGCCCGCGTCAGGATGCGGCGCACGCTCATCTCCTTGATGATAAAGTCCGTGATCTCTTTATTGCCGTAGCCCTGGTCTTTGTATTTATCAAAGATCACCTGCACCTCTGCATCGAGAAAGTGGCCGATCTTCTCCATCACTGTGATGGTGTCGCTGCGCTCTACCGGGTGCTGGCCCAGTTGTATCAGGTTGGCAAAGAGCTCATTGACGTTAGTCATGTTAAAGTTGCCCGCTATGGCCAGGTTGCGCGTCATCCAGTTGTTTTCCCTCAGGAACGGATGGCAGTTCGTATCGCTGTTCTTGCCATAGGTGCCGTAGCGCAGGTGGCCCAGCAGCAGCTCTCCCATGAAAGGGACATTTTCTTTGTACCACTTTGCCTCAGTCTCCGGATTGTCAGAGGCTTTCCTATTGGCCGGGAAGTGGGAGAAAATATGCTCGTATATCTTGGCTATGCTCTGCTGGTGGGTAGAGCGGAATCGGTCTATAAAGTGCGTGCCGGGTACCGGGTCCAGCTTGATCGCGGCTACTCCGGCGCCGTCCTGCCCGCGGTTGTGCTGCTTCTCCATCAGGAGGTACAGCTTATTCAGCGCGTAGGCCGGCGTACGGTATTTTTCTATGTAATAGTCGAGAGGCTTAAGGAGCCGGATGAGTGCTATGCCGCACTCGTGCTTGATCGCATCACTCATGGATGGTGGAGGTAAGGCGCAAAAGTAAACCTTGCCACTGACACCCGCAAGGTTTACCGCAGCCTGTCAACACTTTTTACCAACTCCTCATCCTTGCGGATAAAGAACATGGCTATGAAAATGAAGACAATAGCGATGAGCGGAGACAGATTGCCAAAATAGAAATACTGGTCAAAGGTAGACGGCGCTACCGACCAGTGATAGTACACATAGCAGAAAGAGAACAGCAGCGGCAGCACACTGAGCCAGCAGAGCGCTATCTGCAGCGGGCGGCGCCGGTACAGGAAGATGGTGACCAGGTTTAGCCCTATGGCTACGAAAGCAGAATCCAGCGGGAGCAGCACAAAGTAGTGGCCTATCACCGGGAAGTTCACATTCTTAGAGAAGACTAGGTTGGTGACATAGAGGTAGTTGACAGCTGCTCCGATCTCTACCTTCACCACCGGGGCAAAGATATAGCCCACCATCACGAGGATGGCCAGGAGGAGAAATATGGTCTGCTTGCGCTGTATCATGGGCGTTTCGTTTTGATGTCGTGGCTGCAAATATGTCAATTGTCCGCCAAACAGCAACAGGATTTACGTGACTTGGTCCTGATTATAGGCTGTTCAAGTCTCCCCTTTAGGGATGATTTAGGGGGCCATAGCCAATAAAATAGAAAAAGTACTGGCGCGGCACTCTTTTTGCCGCTATCTTAGAGCCTATGGATATTGAGACCTTCCGGGAGTATTGTCTGGGCAAGAAAGGTGTGGAGGAGGGGTTTCCCTTTGACAGTGATACGTTGGTGTTTAAGGTGATGGGAAAGATGTTTGCCCTCACCTCGCTGTCGTCTACTCCCTTCACAGTCAATCTCAAGATGGACGCAGACCGGGTGCCCGAGTACCGCGAGCGCTATGATGATGTGCAGCCCGGTTGGCATATGAATAAGAAGATGTGGAACACCGTCTGCTTTGACTCCGGCGCTATACCACGGCGGGAGCTGCTCTGGATGGTAGACCACTCCTACGATGAGGTGGTACGCGGCCTGACAAAAAAGCTGCGAAATGAACTGGAACTGTTATAACTTTGCACAATATGGATATCATTGTTTTAGCGATTTTTAGTTATGCGCTGTACAGGCTGGCTATGAGCCACCACATCCGCCCGTGGAGGTGGATCATCAATTATGTGCTCACATTCATGGTATCCACCTTTGTCATGGCCATAGTACTGATAAATATATATGGCCAGAATATGATGAAGGATATGGACTTTATGGCCAAAGTGGCGATCAAGGTAGAGCCCTTCATCCTGCTCTATCAGTTCGTACTGTTCTTCTTCTTCCGCACCCGCATTCTGAAGTATGTACACGCACTGGATGAGCTGGACAAGCTGGAAAATACACCACCTACGCCCCCTACACCCAAGAAGGAGGACAAAGACCTCTCCTATTTCAGATAAATGACACCCGACATCACGATAGTAGGGCAGGGCATATGCGGCTCGCTGCTGTCGTGGGCACTGATACAGCTCGGCGTCTCCGTACGCGTGTATGATACAGGCTCTCACCTCTCTGCTACTGCTGCTGCCTCCGGCATCATCAACCCCATCACCGGCAAGCGCTACGTGAAATCATGGATGGTAGATGACCTGATACCCGTGGCAGAGCGCACCTATGCAGCTATCGGCCAGACGCTTGCTACGCAGGTCTATACACCGCTGCCTATCTACAAGCTGCTCGCCTCCGTACGCGAGCAGAATGACTGGAGCGCCCGTACCACAGATACAGCCTACCGGCAGTACCTCTCTGATACCACGCTGCACCGGCTCAGCCCGGAGTGGATGATCGATGACTTTGGCGCCTTTGCCATACAGGGTGGAGGCATCGTACATACGCCATCTTTTCTGGCGCGCTACCGCGACTACCTGCGTGAAAAGGGCATACTCTGTGAGGAGCCTCTGACGCAAGGACAAGCACTCACTCACAAAGGCCGCATTATCTTCTGCGATGGCTACCGGTCTGCACGGGAGGGTCTATTCACCACGCTGCCCTGGCAGATCGTCAAGGGAGAGTACCTGCTGATCCGCATGAAGGAATTCTACGACGACCGCATAGTAGGTGGCGATACCACCATCTCTCCTGCAGGCCAGCCCGGCCTCTGGTATGCCGGCGCTACCTATCAGTGGCACTATGAGACCGTAGCGCCTACGGCGCAATATCGCGACGAAGTGATCGAGAGCCTGCACAAAATGCTGCGCTTGCCCTTTGAGGTGGTGCATCACGGTGCGGGCATCCGCCCCTCTACCCGGTATCGCCGCCCCTTTATCGGCTTTCACCCGCAGCATCCGCACATCGGCATCTTCAATGGCATGGGCACTAAGGGTATGTCACTGGCACCCTACTGGTCGGAGCGGTTTGCCGAGCATATTGTGAGTGGTGCGCCCCTGAGTGATGAGGTAGATGTGGCACGACAGTTATTGGTTAATCCCGCATAAACTATATTTGTGCCTGCACGTAGAGCCGCAATTTTGTGGCTTCACAATGCCCCCAACCAGCTCAAAAAACTAATGACAGTCGACGACCTCCGGATACTCTACGAAGACAACCATATCATAGCGGTCAATAAACCCGCGGGCATGCTCGTGCAGGGAGACAAGACCGGCGACGAGACCCTGGGCGATATAGTCAAGCAATACATCAAAGCGAAATATGACAAACCTGGAGAGGTCTTTCTCGGTATCGTACACCGCATAGACAGGCCTGTGAGCGGCCTGGTACTCTTTGCCCGCACTACCAAGGCGCTGCAGCGGCTCAACGAGATGTTTCAGAAGCGCGAGATACAAAAGACCTACTGGGCCATCGTACAGAGCCCACCCGCACAGCAGCAGGCTGTACTGGTAGACTGGCTACGAAAGAACGAAGAGAAAAACGCCTCCTATGTCTACCCCGAGGGTACCAAAGGTGCTCTGCGCTGCGAACTGGAATACAAGCTCCTGGCCAGCTCTGACAACTACTACCTGCTCGAGGTAGACCCGCATACGGGCCGTCACCACCAGATACGGGTGCAGCTCTCACACATGGGCTGCATCATAAAGGGTGACCTCAAGTATGGTGCGAAGCGCTCTAACCGAGATGGCTCCATCTGCCTCCATGCGAGAGCGATCGAGTTCATCCATCCTGTCAAAAAAGAAAGCATACAGATCACAGCCCCCGTACCGGAGGACAACCTGTGGAAGGCCTTTGAGCAGATGGTGCGCGATACTACACCAGCAGCGTGATGATGGCCTCGCCATCGCGGGTGGCAGCAGCGTAGAAGTCCCGTATCCTGCTGTAGGACCGCACCAGCGCATCGGCATCCTCCTCCTCATCCCAGCCTGATGGATAAACGTCCTCCTGCGCCATCAGTGCCGGGCTATAGCGCGCATAGAGCGATACCGGCTCTATAGCTGCCAGCTGCGCGCTCAGTGCTGAGACCTGAGCGGGCCTGAGGTAGTGCGCCGGCCCGTAGCCAAAGTCCTGGTGCTCATCTACCGCCTGGCCGCTGAAGAAGATATGCGACAGCGGGTGGTCTGTGCAGCCGGCCAGGGAGGTGCCGGTCAGCAGAAACAGGATACCATCCCAGTCCTTGTCTATATCTATCATCCGGAGGTCATCGCGGTCGAGCATATCCGCGAGGTGGCTGCTATCCTGCAGGAGGGTGCGCAGCGAGGGTTCATCTACTCTGATCAGGTACAATAACATACTCATAAGCAGAAGATTTAAGTGGATAAATCTTCAGTAAGGTACGCATATTATTTCTGATAAAGAAATCTTTCTAAGGGAAATAAAACCTCCCGAAAATCCCACTACTACTCCCGGCAGCGAGGAGTACTTATCTGCCGGGAGGGTGTAGTGGCACGCGTTCGATAGATTAAAGTATCATTGTACGGCTACACGCCTTGTGCTTATGATCTTTCGGTCTTTAGTATCTGATACAGTGATCAGGTAACTGCCAGATGTGATCTCAGATGTGCTAAAGGCTATTTGGTGGATGGATGGGCTACCAGAGTAGAGCACTTTTATGGGGCGCCCCATCATATCGCTGATGACCACATCTACCTCAGCTGCTTCTACCTCGTCTATCATAATGGTGGCTTGTGCAGCTATGGGATTAGGATACACGGAAAGCAACTTCGCATCAGGGACATTCACTATACTCAGAGTCGGGCCGAGATTGCTTTTCAGTCTCGCTATACGATCCATGTGATGGCTATTATTAAAATAGAGGAAATCTCCGGCAGCAATTATTTTTCCATTCGACTGAACACCAGTACAATAAATACCCCCTTGGTCAAAGCCATTATTGAGATTGAATGTCGCATCATAGGTGCCATCTACATTGATGCGCACCAGCCCGAGCACCCCTACGCCGCGGTAGCCTGTCACGTAGCCCCCCACGAGCATTTTACCATCAGGCTGTATGACCACACTGGTAGGTGTATTCTGGTCAAACCCACTGCCAGCATCAAATGAATGATCTAAAGATCCATCATCATTTAATCTGTGTATTTCAGAATTGAGTGTTACGATCTTGCCATCATTTCTCACTGCGAAGGTGCCGAGATAACCTACAGACCGCGCCACAAATGTAGGGTCTACATTGCCCATTGAGTCGATTCGCACAAGACCCGTATCAGCTACTCCATTGAAATG
Source organism: Bacteroidota bacterium (assembly GCA_018267385.1). Taxonomy (GTDB): domain Bacteria; phylum Bacteroidota; class Bacteroidia; order Chitinophagales; family LD1; genus UBA1941. The sequence goes on from JAFDYN010000007.1 coordinate 8,691, forward strand.
ATCAAAGTCCCCGCTGACGAGCAGTTTACCAGATGGTAATGCGTATACCTTATCAATACCTCCAATGTTGCCTGTGCCGATATTGAAGCCGCTATTATCCAATATACCAGAAGAGGTCAGGCAGATTAGATTCTTCGGTATTATTGATCCGTTCAGCGTCAGGTCGCCTCCTACATATATCTTGCCTGATGGGAGTTCTGTGATAGATCTTACCCGGTTACCTTGATTATTGAGCACAGTATCCGGGTCAAAACTCATATCAATGGATCCATCATTATTCAGTCGCGCTATATTGTAGCGACGTATGCCATTGATGCTATCAAAGTTGCCCCCTATCAGAATCTTGCCATCAGACTGTACATAGATGCACCTTACAGCGGGCCAAGTAGAGGAGGGAGATGATGTGACACCACGACTGGTAGCAAGAAAACTATTGTCACATGTGCCGTCTGCATTCAGCCGTATAATGCATGCCCTCGGTGTACCGTTATAGGTCTGGAAGCTACCGCCAAGTAATATCTGATCGTTTGGCAATACGGTCATACAATAGACATCATCATCAAATCCGGATCCCGACTGAAAAGTGGCATCTAAAGAATCTGTCGGCAGCGCATAGAGCGATGCATAAAAGGAACACAGCAGAAAAGCAGCGATAAAATTTTTCATATATTTTGTTTAGTTGATGATTTTGCCTGATTTCAAAACTAGGTCTCTAATTTTGTACTCCAGGCATCATTTTTTTCAAAGATTAAAAGTCGGACGATCATATGGCACGTACTACAGGCAGTGATGATTTGTTTAAACTGATACACTCGCTTAGTCCCGAGGAGAGAGGCTACTTCAAAAAGCTCTCTGGCCGGCACTCTGCCGCAGATAAGATTTATGTCAGAATTTTTGACGACATAGTGACTCAAACCGAATTTGAAGAAACAAGCCTGAAGAAGAAATACGCAAACTACGTGGTACTCAAGGTAAGGCTCTTTGACCAGATACTCCAAAGCCTGGTACTGCAGCAAAAGGATGATCATAAACTACAGCTACTTCAGGAAATCATGCACATATCCCTCCTACGGGATAAAGGCCTCAGTAATAAAGCAGAACAGGTAGCGCAGAAAGCCTTGGACAGGTCGCTCGAGACCGGAGAATTCGCCTTGGCCTATGAGCTGACCCATCTGGTCTACCATCTCCGAAAACAAAGCTGGAAACCCGGAGACAGACTGCGGCATATCCGGCAGTACGAAGCGGACTGCCAGGAGGTCATCGCCAAGATGCTCAACAGGGAGCAGTATGTACTAGCCACTCAAAAACTAATGGCTATTGAACTGGATCACTTGAGCGGAAGCCAGAATGCTATTGATGTCGACAAGATGCCCGACATCCGATTCCTCCGTGACAAAACCCGGGTTCTCTCTGTAAGCAATGAGAGGCACCGCCTCTTGGCACTGCGACAGTATTATACGGTAAAGTCTGACGCAGAGAATTTTGTCAAAGCATCAAAAGAGCTGTATGCACACGAGATGAGCCTCTGGCAAAATGATGATCCGCTTCGTTCTGCAGAGATGCTGGTCAAAGTCATAGCGGCTTATGTATCTGCGCTGATCATCATGACGAGAACCGCAGAAGCGGACGAAGTGGTAGAGCAGCTGAATACTATCAAACTGCCGGGCAAGACTTTGCGAGATGAAAATGCGCTTCGCTACACATACCTGAAGCAATATACACTTTGGGCACTCGGAAAACATAAGCAAGGCATGGATTTCTCCCGGGAGATGCTCAACAGGTTAAACCGACACAAGGATGTTCAAAGGTACCGCAGTTATTTTATGGAGGTTTTAAGATCAAAGCTGCTTTTTGAATTTTCGTGTGGAGATTTTAAGTCTATGCAGTTGACTATCCACCAATTAGATGAGATGAATGTGAAATCGAGCTATCCCAATTATTTGAAAAGTATTGAGATCCTTAATATTCTATCGTTGGCAGATATTAAAAACTATGCCGCGCTTAAAAAATCGATTGCCCTATTACCCGAAAAAACAAAACCCATAGCCCTAAGCAGCAGTGAAAAATCCGTACTGGCTACCCTCAAAAAAATCCGACCGGACAATGAAAAGGAAATATGGAAGCAAATGAAAGAAAGCCTGGTAGCTGACCCTGTGCTTATATTTGGTCAGCCCACGATGCTGTACTGGGTAGAAAGCCAACTAACCAAAAAATCTATCGGCACTATCATTCAGGCCAGGGGTTACTCCTGGAAGTAGACACGCTTCACCCGGGCCGAGATACCCGTCAGGATCTCATAGGCTATGGTGCCGGCGGCTTTGGCCACCTCCTCTACGCGCGGATGTGCCCCGAAGACGATCACCTCATCGCCCTCGCGGGCATCTATACCGGTGATATCTATCATGGTCATGTCCATACATACATTGCCTATGACGGGTGCCAGATGGCTGCCTACGAGCATCCGGCCGGTGCCATTGCTCAGGCGGCGCTCCAGGCCATCGGCATAGCCTATACCTACGGTGGCGATGGTCTTGTCTGTTTCCACTTTGCCCACGCGGCCATAGCCTACGGATTCGCCCGCTTTCACATGCTTGATCTGCGAGATGGTGGTCTTCAATGTAGAGACCGGCAGCAGTCGCGCCTGCACGGCCGGGGTCGGGTCGAGCCCATAGAGGCCGATGCCGAGGCGCACCATATCATACTGCGCCGTGGTGTGGCGGGAGATGCCGCTCGAGTTGAGTATATGCCTGATCACAGGATAGCTGAATGCCGCACAGATCCTGGCGCTCATCTGCTCAAAGGACGCTATCTGCCCGCGTGTGAACGCATCATACTCCGGCGCCTCACTGGCGGCGAGGTGCGAGAAAACAGAAGCCACCTCGATGCTCTCTGCGGCCTTGATGCGGTCTATGAGCGCAGGGATATCGTGCATCTCAAAGCCGAGGCGGTTCATACCCGTCTCCAGCTCTACATGTATCTTATACCGTGCCGTAGCAGACTTGCGCTTCAGCTTGAGTATGGCTACGAACTTATCCAGCAGCGAGAGGCTGTAGATATCGGGCTCCAGGCCGTGCGTGACCATGGCCTCAAAGCTGCGCTCCTCGGGATTCATGACCATGATGGGTAGCGTGATGCCATTCTTGCGCAGCTCTACGCCCTCATCAGCGTAGGCCACTGCGAGGTAGTCCACCCGGTTGAACTGCAGCACATTGGCTATCTCATAGCTACCACTGCCGTAGCTGAAAGCCTTGACCATAGCCATGAGCTTTGTCTCTGGCCGTAGCAGTGATTGATAGACCTTGAGGTTATTGACCACCGCATTGAGGTTGATCTCCAGCACGGTCTGGTGTGCTTTTTTCTCCAGCAGTTTGGCTATCCGCTCAAACTCAAACTGGCGCGCACCCTTTAGCAGGATGACCTCATCATGCAGGGTAGTAGTGTCAAACTCTTTCAGCATCTCCTCGGTAGTGCTGTAGCAGATCAGCTCTGCGAGCCCCGCCGCCTCAAAGATCTTTTTCTCGCGGGAGATAGACGGGCCTATGCCTATGAGGCGGTAGATGCCGTTTTGCTTCAGCAGTTTGGCCACCTCTGTGTAGAGGTCCAGCTCGCTGCGCCCGCTCTGGAGGATGTCTGAGAGGATGATGGTCTTGCGCGGATGCTGGTTTTGCTGGCGCAGAAAGTCTATGGCTATACGCAGCGACTCAAAGTCAGAGTTGTAGCTGTCGTTGATCAGTGAGCAGTTATTGATAGCATCGCGCATCTCCAGGCGCATGGCTATGCGGGTGAGGAGGCGCATACGGGCACGCAGCATACCAAAGTCTTTGCCCAGTACCAGGAGCATGCAGGCACAGTGCATCGCATTCTCTACTGAGGCCTTGTCTGCAAAGGGGATCTCAAAGTCGAAATCCTGGCCGTGATACTGCGCAGAGACGTAGGAGTGGTTATTCTGCTGCAAGATAGAGGTGACGCGCACATCTGCATCTGAGTGCTGCGACCAGGTGAAGACCGGTATGGCGTCGGCACCCTTCAGTCCATTGATCTCGGTGATGGCCTGATTGACATCTGCGTGATCCTTGCAGTAGATGAGGCGGTCCACCTTGGTAAAGAGCTTCAGTTTTTCCTTTGCCTTGTGCTTCAGGTTTAGAAAGCCCTCATTGTGCGCCTCGCCTATATTGGCAAAGATGCCGAGTGTGGGTTGGATGATGCGTGCCAGTTTATCCATCTCGTCACTTTCAGAGATACCCGCCTCTATGATGGCCAGGTCCTGCCGGTCGCTCATCTGCCAGAGCGAGAGGGGCACACCTATCTGCGAGTTGTAGCTCTTGGGGCTGCGTACGATCTTGTAGTCCTCATGGAGCAGCTGGTAGAGCCATTCTTTGATGATGGTCTTGCCATTGCTGCCGGTGATGCCGATCACGGGATATTGAAATTTGCTCCGGTGATAGCCAGCCAGCTTTTGCAGTGCAGCGATAGTATCTTTTACCACTATGAAATTGGCCCTGGGATAGCGCTCAGCCCAGTCGGCCTTGGTCACTACAAAGTTCTGTACACCACGCGCAGTGAGCTCGGCTATGAACTGATGCCCATCCTGCCGCGCCCCCGGCAGCGCAAAAAAGAGGCTGCTATCCGGATACTGTACCCTGCGGCTATCGAGCAGCAGGTGCTGAATGATCTTCTCCTCTCCGGCGCCCGCGTATAGTTTGCCGCCTGCCGCTTTTGCCGCTTCTGCTATGGTGTATCCTTTATTCATGTAGACAGGTGCAAATCTAAAGTTTTATAGTGTTTTAAATTTTGGACGCGATGCCGCCATTTTGCTAACAGGCGGTTTGAGATTTGACTCTCCGGGAGTCGGAGGCAGGCTCCAAAACACAAAGTCCGCCGAAGCGGACTCTGCAAACCATTAACTCTAAATTAAATCTGTATCAGAACTTGATCACCAGCTTATTGAATGGATCATCGCTCAGGGCATATTTCACCTCAGTAGCTTCCTTAGCTTCATCAGCTTTCAGGTAGAGGTCCAGCCCCACCAGCGCCGTGTTGGTCTTGATAGATTTGGCGATATACTTTTGGTATCCGTCTATCTTAAAGATGACGCGTACCGATTCGCCCATTGCGCCCTTATTGAGGGCCACGGCATAGTTGCCATCTTGGTCTAGGCTGGCTGCTACCAGCTCATCGCCAAATTTGCCGAAGTTGATCTTCGCATCCTTGATCGTTTGATATGTTTCCGCGTCTACCAGCTTGCCCGATATCACCATGATCTCGGGATGGTTGATAGCCGCATTGAGCACCGCCTGTGTAGATGGCAGCAGTTTGGCTTTGTCTGCGCAGCCTTGCGCTTGCATGTTGGTGGCCACCAGGCCCACAGCGATGAGGATCATCAGTAGCTTTTTCATAATTCTCTCCTTTTATTTTATATATGTACTAATCCGATTGTTTGGAATAAGACGGCGGGTAGACCAATTTATTTTGCAGGATAGGGTCGAAACAACTAACGAGCTTTTTTCTTCAGCCAACTGATTTTTCATCTGCTTCCTGATGCAAAGATAACGCTGAAACCCGCACTATGTGCAGGCTTCAGCACTTATTAAAATGAAACGAAGGAGAAAATCGGCGAACGAAACTTTTTTGTATTTCCTTAACGAGAGCCTATTTTAAACGTGCCTTTTTTCATCACGAACGGCTCATAGATTTGTCATGAAAACAAAACAACAAAAAACACATTTGATTTATTTATAAAAATTGGTCTGCGTTCCTATTCCCGAATAAGTGCAGGTAAATAACCCCCGGCATACCAGCAAATCTTTCCTATGCATTCCAATGGTCCTGGCTTTCAAGCCGGGGTAACCCGTCAATCCCTCCTTGGCTTTAGCCAAAGCGAGCCTCTGAAACATTTAGGCTAAAGCCCAATACATTCCGCGACGTTGACCCTCGGCCTAAAGGCCGGGGCTACCGGAATGCTTAAGCAAGCCATTTCATAAAGTAGACAAGATTCCATGGACCAGACTCACATAGCCGTCGAAGATACGGTGCTTCAACCTGTAGGTTCTTCCCTCTCCTTCGGAGAGGGAAGATGCCGAAGGCAGATGGGTGAGGTCTACTCAAACGCCTGCAGCTCCACCAGCTTCGCATACAGACCGCCGCCAGTCAGCAGCGTGCTATGCGTACCGCGCTCGGCTATGCGGCCCTCGCTCATCACGATGATCTCGTCAGCATTCTGGATCGTAGCCAGGCGGTGCGCTATCACGATCGTGGTGCGTCCCTTCATCAGGTTAGACAGGGCGTCCTGTACCAGCTTCTCAGACTCAGAGTCCAGCGATGACGTAGCCTCATCCAGTATCAGCACCGGCGGGTCTTTCAGCACCGCGCGGGCGATGGTCAGGCGCTGGCGTTCGCCACCACTCAGGCGGCCACCGCGGTCACCTATCACCGTATCATAGCCCTGCGGCAGGCGGGAGATGTAGTCATGCGCATTGGCCACGCGGGCTGCATCCTGTATCTGCTCATCACCGATCCCCTCCTTGCCAAAGAGGATGTTGTTGCGCACCGTATCATTAAAGAGGATCGGCTCCTGGCTCACTACTCCAAAGAGGCCACGCAGGTCGGCTATCCTCAGCTGGCGTACATCGGTGCCATCTATCTCTATACTACCGCCCGTCACATCATAGAAGCGCGGCAGCAGGTCTGCCAGTGTCGTCTTGCCGGCGCCGCTTTGGCCCACGAGGGCTATCACTTTGCCCTTGGCTATAGTCAGGTCGATGCCTTTCAGTATCTGTCTGTTTGGGTTAGACGGATAGTGGAAGGAGACATTCTTATATACAATAGACTGGCTAAACAGCGCCGCAGGTTTCGCATCAGCGGCCTCTACGATAGTATTCGGCGCGTCCAGTATCTCAAAGACCCGCTCTGAGGAGGCCAGGCCAATATTGATCTTATAGAAAGCCGTAGAGAAGCTCTTCGCCGGCTGTATCAGCAGCGAGAACATGGCGATATATCCGATAAACGTAGCCGCCTCCATCTCCCCCCGCAGCACCAGCCCGCCGCCAAACCACAGCACGAGGCTGAAAACCGCGATAGCCAGAAACTCCGTGAGCGGTGAGCTCAGCTCATAGCGGCGGTTGATCGCATTTCCCTGCTGATAGTGCAGCTCATTGGTCTCTTCAAACTGGCGCTTCTTATACCCCTCCGCACCAAAGGCCTGCACGATACGCAGGCCAGAAATGCTCTCCTCTACTATGGACATAAAGCGCCCTATCGTCTCCTGTATATTCTGCGACTGGCGCTTGAGCGTCTTGCCTATGCTGCCTATCAGCAGTCCCACCACGCCCAGCATCACAAACACGAAGAGCGTGAGTTTGGCACTCAGCATGAGCATCCAGGTGAGGGAGAGGATGATATTGACCGGCTCACTGATGATCACCTCCAGCATGCTGAATATCCAGCCGTCTATGGCGCGGATATCGTCCGTCATGCGCGTGATCAGGTCGCCCTTGCGCTCCTGGCCGTAGTAGCTCAGCGGCAGGCTCAGCAGCTTGCCAAAGACCTCATTGCGCAGGTCGCGCATCACGCCTGTACGGATGGGCGATAGCACCCGCAGCGCCAGGTAGCGGAAGAAGTTCTTCAGGAAGATGACTAATATGATCGCCACGCAGACCTCCAGCAGCGCCTGCGCCGGGCCATGTATACGCTTCTCTGTAGAGAGTATATACTTGATGTATTCCAGGATCGAGTTGGCATTGGCGGTCAGGACCGGTTTCACCGTCACATCCGGCACCTGGTTGAAGATGAGCTGCAGCAGCGGGATCACCATCACTACAGAGAAAAGGGAGAAGACCGCCGTCAGCACATTGAAAAAAAAGTTAAGCGCACCGAGTCCGGTATACGGCCTGAGATAGCTGACTATTCGCTTGAAATTTGACACAGGGCAAAGATAGGAGAAGGAATGAGTAATGGCAGATAACGGTGAAATGTCAGCGGTAGTATCCTATGGGATTCGCCTGTACAGTTATATGCGCTTCTTTATTTCTGCCGGCTCTCTTTTAAAATGGATGATGCCCACGATCCGTATTTCGGCTATGTCTGGGAGCACCTGATAGTAGATACCATAGGGGAACTTCCTGATCACACACCTTCTATAGCCTTTATATACCTCCTGATAGATCTTGGGTGTCTTGGATATAGACTCGATAGATTGGTCTACTGACTCAATAAATTTATCTCCCAAACCTATCTGCTGTGTTTCATACCATATGAATGCCGTATCCAGGTCTATCTCCGCTTCCGATAGGATGGAAACATGATACTCCACTTTCACTTTTTATACTTGGCTTTGACTTCTGACCATGGCCTGAAGGTCGCTTCGCCACTGTTAATCTTTGCTATTCGCTGATCCAGGATTTCCTTGTGCTCTTTGGATATAGATTCAAGCGAATTGTCGCGGGCGATATCATCCCACAGTTCTTGTACGAGCTGCAGCTTTTCTTCCACCGGTAGCTTATGAAGCTCTGCTATTTGCGATTTATCCATACCTCCGCTTTTACCCAAAGTTACCGATTCTTATCTTATCCATGAAGTGTGCTTCAGCGACTGGCCGTCTCAGTTGCACCTATCCCCCTGCTTAACATCTTTTTACAACGCCCTGCTTTGTTAAAACTTAAATTCGCTCTCCCAAAAGATACACGCACATGGAAGTAATCACACCATCCTCATCATCTGTAGACATCGCGTCTCTGAATGATCGTATCAACCGCGAGAGCGCCTTCATAGACGTGCTGAATATGGAGCTCGGCAAGGTGGTCGTAGGCCAGAAGTACATGGTAGAGCGCCTGCTGCTCGCCGTCCTCTCCAATGGCCACATCCTCCTGGAGGGTGTGCCCGGCCTCGCCAAGACCCTCTCGATCAAATCGCTCGCCTCGGCGGTACACGCGGGTTTCTCGCGGATCCAGTTCACGCCGGACCTGCTCCCTGCCGATCTGATCGGTACCATGATATACAATCCAAAGGACCACGAGTTCAGCGTGAAGAAGGGCCCTGTATTCTCCAACTTTATCCTGGCAGATGAGATCAACCGTGCCCCGGCCAAGGTGCAGTCTGCACTGCTCGAGGCCATGCAGGAGCGCCAGGTGACCATCGGTGAGCAGACCTTCAAGCTGGAGGAGCCTTTCCTCGTGCTCGCCACGCAGAACCCGATAGAGCAGGAGGGTACCTACCCGCTGCCAGAGGCGCAGGTAGACCGCTTCATGCTAAAGGTGGTCGTGACCTATCCTAAAAAAGAAGAAGAGCAACTGATCATGCGTCAGAATATGTCGTATGATGCGCCTAAGATCAACCCGGTCATCTCTAAAGAGGCCCTCGTCTCTGCCCGTCGTACTACCCGCGAGGTATATATGGATGAGAAGATCGAGCGCTATATCCTGGATATTGTTTTCGCTACCCGTCGTCCGGAGGACTACAAGCTGGGCAAGATCAAGCCGCTCATCACCTACGGTGGCTCCCCTCGCGCCAGTATCAATCTGGCTCTCGCTGCCAAGGCTTACGCCTTTATCAAGCGCCGCGGCTATGTGATACCGGAGGACGTACGCGCCGTATGCTATGACGTACTGCGTCACCGTATCGGCCTGACTTACGAGGCTGAAGCCGAAAATGTAACAACAGAAGAGATCATCAGCGACATCCTGAACGCGGTAGAAGTACCATAGACCATCATGACAAAGGCGTCTCAAATAAAGTCTGATAAAGCGCAGGCTGCAGATAGCGCGCAGAGTGAACGGCGGAAAAAGCTACGCAGGATCGAAATCAAGACCCGCAAGCTCTCCGCACAGGTTTTCTCTGGTAGCTATCACTCTGCCTTCAAGGGACGTGGTATTTCCTTTAGTGAGGTGCGTGAGTATCAGTTTGGAGATGATATCCGCTCTATAGATTGGAATGTGACCGCCCGTGCCAATAGGCCATTCATCAAGGTATTTGAAGAAGAGCGAGAGCAGACGCTGATGCTGCTTATAGATGTGAGCCGCTCTACCATGTTTGGCACGCAGACGGAGTTTAAGAAGGAGATCATCGAGATCATCAGCGGCATATTGGCTTTCTCTGCGATCACCAATAACGATAAGGTCGGTGTCATCTTCTTCAGTGATAAAGTAGAGAAGTTCATCCCTGCCAAGAAGGGCAAGTCGCACATCATGCGCATCATTTCTGAGATAGACAGCTTTGAGTCAAAGGAGCGCGGCACAGACCTGGCCGAGGCGCTGAAGTACTTTAATAATGTGAGCAAGAAGAAGGCGATCGCTTTTATGATATCAGACTTCATGGGGGGCAAGGATATTCAGAAGGAGCTGACCATCGCAGCCCGTAAGCATGATTTTATTGGCATTCAGATATATGACAAGCGTGAACGCCTGATGGAGGACGTCGGCACAGTACTCATACAGGATGCCGAGTCCGGCGTAGAGTTCTTTGCAGACACCTCTGACAAGCGTCTCCGCGCCCAGATACAAAAGCTGTTTGACGAGCAGCAGGTGAAGAACAAGGTCACTTTCGGCAAAGCCGGTGCCCAGTTCGTAAGCATCGATACTACTGCCAACTATGTGACAGCCCTCATGAAGATGTTTAAAGAAAGGGAGATAAAGCGGTAATGAAAGCGCTTCATAACATATCATATATCTCCGGTGGTCAAAGCCCGCTCCTGTCTGTAGGGACAGGTCGCGACCTGTCCCTACCAGCTAGGCGCATCAAGCATCTTGCATTGTCTTGCCTCTTGGTTCTTGCTTCTTGCGTCTCTCACGCCCAAATCTCCGCCACCTTCAAGGGTGACTCGTCTAAGATCGAGATCGGAGACTACTTTAATATGAAGCTGGTGGTCAATGCGCAGCCGGATATCGTGGTAGACTTCCCGACCTTTCCCGGCGATACCATCGGCAAGATCGGCATCGTCAAAAAGGACAAGATAGATACCGCTAAGATCGGTACGAGCACGATCTACTCACAGAATATCACCATACAGGCCTATGAGGGTGGGCAGTATATCTTCACCCCGCTAAAGGTCTACTCTATGAATACGGTGACGCGTGTGATAGACAGCGCCTACACCAATGCATACCAGCTGCAGGTCACTGAGCCGGCCGTAGACACTACCAAGCCGATCAAACCGATCAAGGCCCCGCTGAATGTGCCTTACCAGCTCAATGAGTTTTACAGCTGGATAGCCATAGGGCTGGTCATACTCGCGGCGATCATCATCGGCATCATACTCTATCTCCGGTACAAGAAGAAGCCGGCACCGGTCGTAGCCCGTCCGCGGCCAAAAGACCCCGCCCACATATGGGCAGCCAAAGAGCTGAAGAAGCTGGAGGATGAAAAGCTCTGGCAGAAGGACCAGGTCAAGCTCTACCACTCGCGCCTGGCAGATATCCTGCGCAGCTATCTTGAGTTCCGCTATGACTACTATGCACTGGAGTCTACCACTGGCGAGATAGAGCAGGAGCTGGACCGCCTGGGTATCGGCCTCGATGCGCGCAGCCGCATCATGGAGACCCTGCGTCTGGCCGACTTTGTCAAGTTTGCCAAGATGAACCCTGCACCTGATCAGAATATGCGCAGCATGCAGAATGCTTCTGCCTTTGTAGAAGAGACCAAACAGCTCGTGACCGAGCCGGCAGAGAATAAACAAAACCCACCCGCTAAAAAGAAGAAGAAATAGGATGTTTCACCTGTCACATATCACGTGGGCCAATCAGTGGGTGCTGTGGCTGATACCGGTGGTAGCCATCCTGGCCACCGTATGGTGGTACCTGCGCCGGCGGCGGCAGTATCCGACATTGACCTTTTCTGATACGTCTGCCTTTAAGGGCTTCCAATCTCCTTTGAAAGGTGTACTGAAAAAATATGCACCGCTCCTGCGCATCCTCTCGCTCGGCTTCCTGCTCGTAGCGCTGGCCCGCCCGCAGAGCAGCTACGATGAGAGCAAGTCTACCACCGAGGGTATAGATATCGTCCTGGCTATGGACGTGTCTACGTCTATGCTGTCTCAGGACTTCAAACCAAACCGCCTGGAGGCTGCCAAAAGTGTCGCATTAGACTTCGTGGAGGGTCGCCCGCATGACCGTATCGGGCTGGTGGTCTTTGCAGGTGAGAGCTTCACGCAGTGCCCGGTCACCATAGACCATGTGATCGTGAAGAACCAGCTCAAGGATATCAAAAATGGCATTCTGGAGGATGGCACGGCCATAGGCATGGGCCTCTCTACCGCCGTGCAGCGGCTCAAGGACAGCGAGAGCAAGACCAAGGTGGTGATACTCATGACGGATGGTGTCAATAACCGCGGCATCATAGATCCGCGCATGGCGGCCGATATCGCTACACAGTTTGGCGTGCGCTGCTATACCATCGGCGTGGGCAAGAACGGCCAGGCGCTGACGCCTGTCGCGATGGGTCCCAATGGCCTCATCTTTGACTATGCCGAGGTGCAGATAGACGAGGCCCTGCTCAAGAGCATAGCAGACAAGACCGGCGGCAGGTACTACCGCGCCACAGACAATAAGACCCTGAAAGGGATCTTTGAGCAGATAGACAAACTGGAGAAGACCAAGATCAATGTCTCAGCCTTCACGCACAAGACGGAGAAATTCCAGCTCTTTGCCCTGATCGCTGCGGCGCTGCTCTTGATCGAGTGGATTTTACGTTACACCGTATTAAGGAGTATACCTTAAATACAGGGGACAAAGGGCGAAGGACGAGGGACGGAATACAAAAGGAACGCGGGATTGAGAAATTAAATAAAAATGAAACTATGAAAGACCGGTTAGATGAGGTAGTATTTTACACGCTATCTATGGAGTTGTGGGATGAGTTTTGGATAGATGGCGATACGTTAGAGCAGGATGTGAGGGGCCGGAAATACTGAAACAACTAACCAGAAGCGTAGGATCTATCAGTGCTAATATTGAAGAAGGATATGGCCGGGGTTTTGGAAAAGAGTACCCTCAGTTTCTAAGGTACTCCAGAGGCTCAGCCAGAGAATCTAAAGGATGGTACAAAAGATCTGAGAAGCTATTATCAAAAGAAAAAGTGCAAAAGAGGATTGAAAAATTGGATTCGATAATCGCAATGACAACTGCGGCTATAAACACATTAGAAGGTAAAAACAAAAAATAAATAAGAAGGGCCAATGACGGTCGCTTGTCGCCCCCGTCCTTCGCCCTCCGTCCCCCGTCCTATGTTCAGATTCGAACACATAGAATACCTACTACTGCTGGCCCTTCTGGTGCCGGTGCTGCTGCTGTTCATCTACTTCTCTGTATGGCGCAGGAAGAGCATCGAGCGCTTTGGCAGCAAGTCTCTGGTGTACCAGCTCATTCCTGATTTCTCTGATGGCAAGCAGGTCATCAAGTTCGTACTCCTCACCCTGGCATACATCTGCCTCGTCATCGCCATAGCCAATCCACAGATCGGCACCAAGCAGGAGAAGGTGAAACGCAATGGTATAGATGTAGTGGTGGCGCTGGACGTATCGCGCAGTATGCTCGCACAGGACGTGCAGCCTAACCGCCTGGCACGCGCCAAAAACTTTATCTCAAACTTTGTAGACCAGCTCAAAAATGACCGCTTTGCGATGGTCATCTTTGCAGGCCGCGCCTATCTGCAGATGCCACTGTCTGTAGACTATAGTGCGGTAAAGTTATACCTGCGATCGGTGAGCACGGAGAGCGTGCCTACGCAGGGTACCAATATCGGTGAGGCGATCGATCTTGCCAATGAGTCTTTCGCCAAAGGCGATAACAAGTCGAAGGCCCTTATCATCATCTCTGACGGGGAGGACAACGAGCCGGGTGTAGAGGAGGCCCTCGAAAAGGCAGCGCAAAACGGTATCAAGGTCTTCACCGTGGCTGTCGGCACAGAGAAGGGTTCCCCTATCCCGCTGCCAAATGGCGACTACAAGCGCGATGCGGAGAATAACATCGTCCTCTCTAAAGTAAACATCGAGGCTATGCGCAGCTATGCGGCCAAGGGTAATGGCAAGGCGCTGATCCTCGGCAATGGCAAAGATGAGATAGAAGCGATATTCAAAGAGCTGGGCCGCATCTCTACCAAGGAAATAGATGACGTGGTCTTCACCGAGTACGACGACAAGTTCCAATATTTCCTCATAGCGGCTGCGCTGCTGCTCATAGCAGAGTTTATGCTCAGCGAGCGCCGCAGCAGGCTGTTTGAAAAGCTGAAGATATGATGAGGCAGATGGCACATATTATCCCATACTATCGGAGTACAGCAATACGCCTCAGCGCCTCAGCGCCTCTGCGGTTGATCTGTATTATGGTGTTTATCCTGGTCGCCTTATCCTCCTTTGCCCAAGAGGAGCGTGGCCTTACCCGCGATGGCAATAAGCTCTTCACCAAGGGGAAATACCCTGATGCAGAAGCCGCGTACAAAAAGGCGCTGGAGAAAAAGAATAACTTCCCTGAGGCGATCTTCAATCTGGGCGATGCCATCTACAAGCAGAAGCGCTACGATGACGCCATAGCGCAGTTTGAGCTGGCCGCCAAGACCTTCAAGGACCCAAAGCAAAAAGCTCAGGCCTATCACAACCTCGGCAATGCCCAGCTGGACAAAGAGGAATACGAAAAGGCAGTAGATGCCTACAAGCAGGCGCTGAAGCTCAACCCTGCAGACCGTGACACCCGCTACAACCTGGCCTACGCCAATGCCAAACTGCGCAAAGAGCAGCAGCAAAACCAGCAGAACAAAAACAACAAGAACAACAAAGACAACAAGGACCAGAATAAGGACAATAAGGATCAGGATAAAAAGGACCAGCAGGGCAAAGGCGATAAGGATAAGAAGGATAATAAAGACCAGAAAGACAAAGACCAGCAGGGCAAAGGCGATAAAGATCAGAAGAAGCCAGGCGAGCAGCCTAAACTGACCAAGGAGCAGGCCGAGAAGCTGCTGGAAGCGCTGAAAGCCGAAGAGCAAAAGGCGCAGGACAAAATGCAGAAGAAAGCCGCAAAACCGGCAGACGTCCAGATAGAGAAGGACTGGTAAATAGCGCTCTCTTGTTTTTTGTCATCCCGGGCAATAGCGAGGGATCTATGCCTCCCAGCCTTGGACCGCACCTGTCATAAATTCCATTATCACTTCGCTCTGGATGACAAAATACAAAAGAAAGGATGCTCGACAGCGTCACTAGCTCACGTAGTTCTTCCATCTCCTTGGGAGAGGGAAGATGCCGAAGGCAGATAGGTGAGGTGCCCACTTGTCAAAAATCCTTAACAATACCCCCTCTCTCTTGAGTTTTATCTATCCTTACTTCAATTTTGTATTGTGAAAGATAACCACCAGATAGCGCCTCATCGCCCGCGCCGGGCCGTCCTCCTGCTGGGCATGCTGCTGCTCACAGCGGCGGGTGCTTTTGCGCAGGTGCGCTTTGCGGCCTCTGCGCCTTCGTCGGTGGGTATCAATCAAAACTTTCAGGTAGACTATACCGTAGAGAATGGCAGCGCCAGGACCATTGATCCGGGCATCGGTAGCGACTTTCAAATTTTGAGCGGGCCCAATCCTACACAGCAGGTGCAGATCATGAATGGCCACATGAGCCAGTCAGTGATCTACTCCTACATCGTGCACCCCAAAAAGGAGGGCGTCTTCAAGATAGGAAAGGCAAAGGCCAGCATAGAGGGCGCTACCATGGAGTCAAACGAGCTCACTATTACGGTGACAGGCCCTGTGCAGCAGCAGGCCCGCCGCAGGCGCGATCCTTTCAATCCTTTTGACGATGACGATGATCCTTTTGCTGCCATGCAGCAGCAGATGCAGCAGCAGATGCAACAGATGCAGCAGCAGCCTGCCCAGCCGCAAAAATCCAACGCCGAGCTGGACAAGTCTATACGCGACAATGTGATCGTGCGCATGGAGACCGACCGCAATAATGTCTACATAGGCGAGCGCATCTCCGCCACGATCAAGATCTACTTTAAGATGAACATCGGCAATGTATCGCCGACCAAGGCACCTTCCTTTGATGGCTTCTGGAGCCAGGAGGTGATGAATAATAAGCAGATCAAAGAGCACATAGAGACCTACAACGGGCAGAGGTACTATGCGGCTGACCTGATCCGGTACAATCTCTATCCGCAGCGTGCAGGCACCCTGCAGATCACACCAGCAGAGCTCAATATGATCGTGCAGGCGGAGGTGGGCCGCTCCTTCTGGGGTAGCCAGTACGCCAATGTGCCCTACAAGGCCAGCAGCAACGCCGTCACCATCAATGTGAAAGACGTACCTGCCGCCGGCAAACCAGCCGACTACAGCGGGGCCGTAGGCAAATTCAAATATGAGGTACATCTCTCTGACAAAGAAGGCAAGACAGACAATGCACTCACCTATACGGTAAAGATCAGCGGCGTGGGCAACCTCAAGACCATTGAACTGCCCAAGCCACAGTTTCCTGACGGCTTTGAGACATTTGACCCCAAGGTGAAAGACGATGTGACCAATACCGATGCGGGCATGAGCGGCAGCATACAGTATGACTACCTCATCATCCCGCACCAGCCGGGAGATTTCAAGATAGCCGGCAGTTCGTTTTCTTTCTTTGATCCGGGAGCAGGCAAATATATCACACAGACCTCTCCGGAGCTGGCGCTCAAGATCACCGGCGCACCATCTCAGAATCCTAACACCGGCACCGCGATGGTGAGCAAGGAAGATGTGGCGGCCCTGCACTCAGACATCCGTTTTATCAAGACACGCGCAGAGCTGGTGCGTGAGCAGAAACCCTTCTTTGGCTCTGCCGGTTTCTTCGGCTTGGTAGGTACTCCGTTCTTTGCTTTTATCGGGCTGCTGTTTGTGCGCAGGCGTACGGAGGACCTGGCCGCAGACATCGTAGGCGCCAAGCGCCGCCGTGCTACCCGGCTCGCCAAAAAACGCCTCTCTACGGCTGACAAGCACTTGGCCAAGGGCAATAAGGAGGCATTCTATGATGAGGTCTCCCGCGCCATGTGGGGCTACCTGGGAGACAAGCTGAATATAGACCAGTCACAGCTGTCCAAAGACAATGTAGAGGAAAAGCTCCTGGCCAAAAATGTGAAGCCTGATACCATAGGCAAACTTAAATCACTCATCCACACCTGTGAGCTGGCGCTCTACTCTCCGGTAGGCGCGGGAGATGAGATGAAGCAAAACTACAGCGCAGCCATAGAGCTGATAGCCGACCTGGAGGATGAGATCAAATGACCGGCAGGACCACATACACACATGGGCCCGGCGGGCTGCTGCCGCGTATCATGCTGGTGCTGCTATGTATGCTCAGCCTCGGCGGTGGCCTGTATGCAGAGGGCGCGGCACAGCTATTTGATGCAGCCAATACAGCCTACAAAAATAAAGACTACGACCTGGCCATAGCCGGCTATAGCAAGCTGCTCTCACAGGACTATAAGACTGCGGAGGTGTACTACAACCTCGGCAACGCTTTCTATAAAAAAGACTCTATAGGCCAGGCCATCCTCAGCTATGAGCGCGCGCTGCGCCTCGCCCCCGGCGATGAGGATATCCGCGTCAACCTCAAGCTGGCCAATCAGAAAACCATAGACCGCCTCATACCAGTGCCGCAGCTCGCCATCGTGCAGCGCTGGGACCAATTCGTAGAGGCCCGCTCCTCACGTACCTGGAGCCTCCTGGCCGGTGCCTGTGTCTGGCTGGCGCTGGCGGGCTTCGCCGCCTATCTCTTTATACAGAGCATCCGCCGTATAGGCTTTTATCTCGGCGTGGTGCTGTTGCTCGCGGCGGGATTTTTTGGTTCGCTGGCATGGTCGCAGTCACACACCGAGTATGGTGCAGACCAGGCTATCCTCACCACAGACAATGCCTACATCAAAAGCGCGCCTGATGCGTCATCTACCGACCTTTTCATGATCCATGAGGGTATCAAGATCCAGATACTCGACCACGTGGGCGACTGGTCTAAGGTGCGCCTCTCAGACGGCAAGGTGGGCTGGCTCCAGCAGGCCACCTACACCGTGATCTGACCGCGCACCGCCTGGTGAATAACTATTCCTCTTGCCCTTCCCTTTGTGAACATTTCCGCCAGATAAATTCCGTCACATTGCAGACCTTTGCACCATCACCACGCAGCCATTTATCAGCTGCCGGACCTATTAATCTCTCCGTGGTATCTTTTGTATTAAAATATCCATTTAGGTCGCAGATCCCGATTCAGTCAGGAGAGGTTTGGAGGGGGGGGGTACACTAGCTTTGTATTTCTATGTCTCTATGCGGTCTATGTGGCTCAAAAATGTATTTCTGTATTATTCTGTCAATTCTAAAATCCTGCAAATTCTGATTCAGACGATGTATTTGCATTAAAGTCCCTCTCCTTTGGAGAGTGGGTCCCGAGGCTCCGGGAGGGAGAGGTGGCTGTTTGTATTATTCGGTCAATTCCGAAATCCTGCAAATCCTGATTCAGAAATTGTATTTGTATTAAAGTCCCTCTCCTTTGGAGAGGGATTTAGGGAGAGGTCGTATTCTTTCACTCAAAATAAAATCACCTATGTCCGCCCCTACCGGCAACACCAACGCGTCCCGATGGACCCGCGAGAAAACCATTGCTACTCTCCACCAGATCGAGCAGCTCGCCCTCGATGAATTCTCCATTACCAATACCCTCACCGAGGCCCTCTTCAAGGTCCGCTGCTACAAGCAGCTCTGGAGCTACTGGAAGAAGAAATGGGAAATCGATGAAGAGGTCATGGACCAGATCTACTTTATCGAGCAGATCTTCACCCACAAGCTCGAAGAAGGCGCCCTCTTCAAACGGATGAACGCCTCCACCTGCCATTTCATCCTAAAGCACAACTATGGCTACAATACCAAAGGCGAAACGGAGCTGCCTAGCCATCTGAGGCATGAGTTTCCGGAGGAAAAAACAGTAGCTCAAAAAGCCTCCACCGGTTCAAAATCAAAAAAGAATAATGGTGAAGAGCCTTATACTCAGGAGGAACTGGACTATATCAATGATCCGGCCTACAAGGATTTCAGCGATAGGGAGACTGATGATGAGCAGATGAAGTGGTTCCGTGCCGATGCCCGCAAGTATCCGGACCTTTACACCGCCAAGACACCCGTCCGCGGCAACTACATCAAGATCGCAGAGGACCTGTACTCGCCGATATAGTCTTTTGCCGCCAGGCTGCACATACCAAAAGCAAGAAATAATAGCCAGTTTCGCGCTGTTATCGCATCCGTATGAGCATGATACTCGATCCCTCCGGCATAGACACCATCATATTTGACCTGGGCAATGTGATCATTGATATTGACTTTGATGTGATGATCGGGGCCTTTCGCGGCATAGCTGCGCGTGACTTCAGTGAGCTGATCACCTACACACAGCAGGATGATCTCTTTAGCCGCTATGAGCGTGGCGATATCGGCTCCGCAGACTTTCGCGCTGCGCTGCGGCCCTATCTGCGCGCGGATGTGGCAGATTCAGAGATAGACCACGCGTGGAATGCGATCCTCTGTCACTACCCGGCGGCCAAGTTTGACCGCCTGAGGGAATTGCGAGGCAACTATAAGGTCTACGCGCTGAGCAATATCAATGAGATACACCTGGCAGACATAGACCGCTACATCAGCCTGCATCTCGGCTCCGCAGATATGCGCAGCTATTTTGACTATGCCTACTACTCTCACGAGCTGCGCATGCGCAAACCTGAGAGCCGCATCTACAGATATGTGTTAGATCACGCAGGTATTGATCCGCAGCGTTCTTTATTTATCGATGACAAGCTGGAAAACACTGCCGCCGCCTCAGACCTGGGCTTCCGCGTCCATCACCTCACAGACCGCGACTCTCTTCTCACACTACTCTCCCGGTTCTAAAACAATAAACCGGGAGTTGATTTCTGTTTTGATTCCATCAATTCTAAAATCCCGCAAATTCTTATTCAGACACAGTATTTGTATTAAAGCTCCCCTTCAGGGAGTCCCTGGGCTTCGGGAGGGAGAGGCGCCTTACAGATCCAGCATCTCACCCTCTACCTCATAAGGGGCAGCGGGTATATCTATAGGGATAGTGCGCTGTGGCAGGTCTACCAGATCATAGCTGCCTACCTTGCGCAGGTCCATCACCATCTTGCCATCCGTACCGACGTAGAATGGCTTCTGGAATTTGGCGCCGTAGATCAGGTCGCGCCAGGTGTAGGACATGCGCACGTAGATGGTCTGCGCGTAGGTCTCATCATAGCCGCGCAGCGTGATGAAGATCTCTATCTCCTGATCCTTCATATCCTGCTCGGTCATACCATAGAGCGGGCTCTGATCGTCTATGACATGATTGATGGTCCAGCTCAGCGGAAACATAGCGATCTTAGACAGCTCCAGATTGAGCTGCTTGAATCTGCGCAGGCCGTCATTATTGCTGTTGTCCACCCAGCTGTAGTTTACCGTGGCCTCGAGGTCCATGATGTTTGACGAGCGCTGATTGGCAAAGATGAACTGCAGGCCTGTCAGTTCGCCTACCGGCGCGACGATGAGGTTGCGGCCAAACTTCATCAGGGGTTTCGGTTTTGAGAAGCGGCCATACAGGGTGCCGGTGAGTACTGCAAAACCCATGAGCCCGGTGAAGGCCTCCAGCGATGCCATCCAGCTGCTGAATACATCTACCGGGTACATAGCGCCATAGCCTACTGTAGTAAAAGTCTGGCTGGAGAAGAAGAAGCACTGCATGAACTTACTGATGCCGCTCACACCACTCACGCCGTTGATACCTTGTGCGTCACAGAGGTAGTATACCACTGCGTAAAAAAGGTTGACACCGCCATAAAAGAGAAACACGGTGATCCAGTAGTTCTTCCACTTAGTCGTGAGCAGCCAGTGGTAGAGGTCAAAGTCTATGCGGTCGCCGGTCACCTTGCGGATATTGTAGCTGCCGTCCAGGTTGACCGTGCGCTGGCGGCCCTCCTGTGCACCGTGGTCCAGGCCTATATCTACATTGTTGCGGTTTCTGTTTATCCGGTCGCGGAGCGCCATAGGGGATTCTGTTTTAGCGTTTGCAATTTAATGTCTTTAAATAAAACGGCCAGGGCATAGGTTTTGTACCTCATCGTCTTGAGTTGCATTCCATACGGGGTCACTGCCATGCAACACCAAAAGTGCATACGGGGCAGCCGATTTTGACCGTTCGGAAAAATGGCTAACTTTCATGCTAATAAAAACTGACGTGAAGTTTGACGAAGAAATACTAGCCAGCCTGACCAGTGACCTGCAGACCTGCCGGAGCTACATCCGCCAGGTGAGCCAGGGCATGCTGAAAGGCAACGTGAGCAAGTACCCGATCTTTGTCGCGACGCGGTCTGAGGCTGACATAGACCTCGGCCTGCCTATCATCAGCCGCGAGGAGATGGACCTCACCTGGGCCATCAATGCCTCCCACCTGGAGGACTTTGTACATCACGGCGTGGTGAGCGAGGAGAAGGTGCAGGACTTTATCCGAAACTATAAGAACCCCGACGAGTTCATGTGTATCTTTCTGGCAGAGGAGGGGCTTATGAGTTTTCTCTTCATGCCGTATGAGACGCCGCCAAGCAAACTGGATGTGAGCAAAGAGCAGCTCAACTGATATGATCGGCTTCATCAGATATAGTATTCCCCTTCTCTTCTTTTCAATGATCATAGCTGCCGCCGGCTATGGCAAAGGAGTTGGCGTGCATATCACAGTGGGTGCAGAGCGGATGACCGAGTACCTGCCTATGCTGCAGGGCAAACGCGTGGCTCTGCTGGTGAACCAGACCAGCCGTATAGGCAAGGCCCATCTGGCAGATACGCTGAAGGCGCTGGGTACGGACATCCGCGTGATCTTTGCGCCGGAGCATGGCTTTCGCGGCGATGCGGATGCCGGGGCGCACGTGGCCAATACGACAGACAGCAAGACCGGCATACCCGTCATCTCCCTCTACGGCAAGAAGCAGAAGCCCACGGCAGAAGACCTGAAAGATATAGATGTAGTGGTCTATGATATACAGGACGTGGGCTGTAGGTTCTACACCTTTATCTCCACGCTGCACTACCTGATGGATGCCTGTGCTGCCTATGGCAAAAAGCTGATCGTGCTGGACAGGCCGGACCCCAATGGCTTCTATATAGACGGACCGGTGCAGGATCTCAGGTACCGCTCCTTTGTAGGGATAGATGCGCTGCCGGTGGTCTATGGCCTCACACCCGGCGAATATGCACACATGGCCAAAGGGGAACAGTGGATAGACAGTGCTGCCAACCTGGACCTGACAGTGATCAGCTGCGCGGACTATGACCACAGCATGCGCTACCACCTGCCCGTAGCCCCCTCGCCCAATCTGAAAAATGACCGTGCGATCTTCCTCTATCCATCGCTGTGTTTCTTTGAGGGGACCAATGTGAGTGTGGGGCGTGGTACGCCGTGGCCCTTTGAGGTGATCGGCTCTCCTGATGCGGGACTGGATAGTGCTTTCAGCTTTACGCCAAAGAGTACCCCCGGCGCCACCGACCCGATGAATAAAGGCAAGCTCTGTGTGGGCTATGACCTGCGCCACTATCGCAAAGACCTGAGCACAGAGATGCACGGGGTCAACGTGAGATACCTGCTGCGTATGTATGCGGTGGCCAAGGATAAGGCGAAGTTCTTTAGCAGCCCGGATTTCTTTGACAAGCTGGCTGGCACGGATGAGCTGCGCAAACAGATACTGGACGGCAAAACCGAAGCTGAGATCAAGGCCAGCTGGCAGCCAGCGCTGAAGGCATACAAAGAAATGCGGCAGAAGTATCTACTATATAAGGATAGCAAATAGAGGCCATGCTGTTCCGTATCAAAGTAAAGCCTAACTCGCGCACAGACGAGGTCAGCCGTGAGGCGGATGGCACGATCCGTGTGAAGATCAAAGCCCCGCCTGTGGAGGGCAAAGCTAATAAGTACCTCATAGAATATATAGCTATACGGCTGGGCATAGCGCCTTCACGCGTGGTCCTGCTCAAAGGAACGGGCACAGCCTACAAGACACTCGAAATAGATGCAGAGGAGGCCTATG
This sequence comes from Bacteroidota bacterium, assembly GCA_018267385.1. Classification (GTDB taxonomy): domain Bacteria; phylum Bacteroidota; class Bacteroidia; order Chitinophagales; family LD1; genus UBA1941. Next base: position 31,742 of record JAFDYN010000007.1, read on the forward strand.
TGCTGCAAAAACTCGGTCTCTGAAGTCAAAGCGGTCGAAAAGGCCCCGGAATGTTTTGAAAAACTGGCAAAAAGTCTATATTTGCCGTCCCTCAGACAAGGTTGAGTAGCTCAGTTGGTAGAGCAATAGACTGAAAATCTATGTGTCGGGGGTTCAATTCCCTCCTCAACCACACCTAATCCTCGTCCTCCCGGCGGGGATTTTTTATTTGGGGCCGGAGACGGCATGGGAATATTGTGTATTTTAGAAGGGCAAAGCGCGCTGAATGATCGATCTTTTCGAGGCCATCAAGACCAACTGGCAGGCAGACCGGAGACATGCCGAGGCGGTACAGCAAGGCTACCAGCCCCTGGACAGCGCCCGTTACCGCCGGTATAATAAATTTCGTCCGCAGGGGCCTAAGCCGATCTTTTGCTATCTGCCATTCAGCAGTATGACCTTCTCCTTTAGCGGAGCAGTCTATGTCTGTGGATACAATAGGGACATCCTGCTGGGCCGCTATCCTGACAACAAGATAGATGAGATCTGGCACGGCCCCGAGGCACGCCGCCTGCGCGCGCATATGGAGCACAATGATCTGGAGTACGGCTGCCGCCATTGCAAGTTCTTTTTTGACAAAGAGAAATTTTCTAACCTGCGTCCGCTCGTCTTTGACAAATACTACAAGAACACAGCGGCTACCTATCCTCAGGTCTTTGAGTTTGAGCTGAGCAATGAGTGCAACCTGGAGTGCCAGATGTGTCATGGCGAGGTGTCGAGCAGTATCCGCAAAAACCGTGATAACCTGCCACCCATACCTACACCTTATGACGATGAGTTTGTAGCGCAGCTGGCGCAGTACATACCACACCTCAAGGAGGCGAAGTTTTATGGCGGGGAGCCATTTCTGATACCGGTCTACTACAAGATATGGGAAAAGATAGCAGCGCTGAATCCCGGGCTGGAGCTCTTTGTGATCACAAATGGTACCCACTGGAATAAGAAGATAGAAAGCCTGGTGACGGAGCTGAACTTTGACGTGGCTATCTCTATAGATGCACTGGACCGGCAGAAGCTGGAGACGATACGAAAGAATGTGGTGTATGACAAGCTGATGGATAACATTCGCCGCTTCAGCGCGATCTGCAATAAAAAAGGGAAACATCTCTCCCTGAGTTTCACCGTGCAGAAAGATAACTGGGAGCAGCTGCCACTGGTCATCGGCCTGTGCAATGAAGTCAATGCCTATATCTACGTGAGCTATCTGGAGCGGCCATCCAGATATTCTATAGCAGACCTGCCGCTGAAGGAGCTGCGCCGGATCAGAGATTATATGGAGGGTGTCACTCTGCCACGCCATACGCAAAAGGAGCGGCACAATGACAACTGCTTTCAGGACTTCAAGACATACCTGGATAAGTACCTGGACAATAGTGAAGAGAAGCGCTATCAGGATTATGAATTCAAAAAAGAACCGCAGCCACCTACGGAGGCAGATAAAATAAAAGAATTTGAAGTGCTGGTGCCGGTCACCTCTGAGCAACTGCTGCAGTGGGTAGCAGATAGCTATCGTGCAGATCAGGCGCTCTCCGATGAACTGCCGCAGGCGGCTCTGATGGAGCAGCTGGAGGCGCTGCTGAAGGGATATGACGAAGATGACAGGACTCTGCTGCACGCCTTTATCATCAGGAATGACATGAGGATATTTCTGCAAAGCCTGAAGGCATATCCTGCTGATGCGCTGCACGGGATGAGCCGCGCCTCTCTGGAGGAGTATAAAAGACTACTGAGTCTCCACGACCAAAAGACGCTGAGCGTGTAAGGATGAATAAGACGATCAACAAACTGCTGAGCAAGGTCTTTGTCACCGATAGGAAATCCGGCCCCGGCCTGAGCAAGGAGACCATAGCTGAGTATAATATAGCAAGAGGCAAACCAACCTCCGGCCACATCTGCCACGCCCCTTTTACAAACATGTACTTCAACGTACATGGAGACTGTGCGCCGTGCTGGCTCACCTTTCTGGATCCGGACAGCTATCCGCAAAAATCGGTACGTGACATCTGGTTTGGGGAGAGATACCAGTCCCTGCGCCGCCACCTGCTGGACTATGACCTGCGCCATAAATGCAATACCTGCCTGAAAAACCTGCAAGGAGGCAACTATACCTCTGTCCTGGCGCGTGCCTATGATATCAACCCTGTGCAAGACTACCCCTCTATGCTGGAGCTGGAGCTGGAAAACACCTGCAACCTCGAGTGCGTGATGTGCATAGGAGAACTATCTTCGGCCATCCGCAAAAACCGCGAAAAACTACCAGCACTCAAGAGTCCTTATGATCAGGCTTTTGTAGACCAGCTCGAGGAGTTTATCCCGCATCTCAGAGAGTTGAGGTTCAATGGCGGAGAGCCATTTCTGATCAACTGGGTATACCGGATATTTGAAAAGGTAGAAAAGCTCAACCCATCACTGAAAATAGTAGTGGCTACCAATGGTACAGTGGTAAACTACAAGGTAAAAGAGTGGCTGGACAAACTCAATATACATATCAACTTTTCGCTCGACTCACTGACCCCGGAGATATATGAAGGTATACGGGTGAATGCGCACTATGACAGGGTGATGGAGAACTTCCGGTTCTTTCATGAGTATACACGTACGCACCGCCGTACTATGTGCCTGATGGTAAATCCGATGCGAAACAACTGGCATGAGATGCCTGAGTTCATCCGCTTTGTCAATAAGCATAACATCAACATCTGGTTTAATACTATACAGAGACCGGAGGAGCTATCTATCTGGGCACTGCCATATGATGAGCTGCGCCGGGTATACCATACGCTGAGTAGTGTAGTCTATACTCCTGAGGAGCGCAGCAGCCCGATATCAGGATATAACATATCTATCTACAACAATCTGGTGAAGGTGCAGATCAAAAACTGGCTGGAAGAAGCCGAAGGACGCACCGCACCTGTGACCGGAGACCATGAAGGCACATCGCTGCCGGATAATGACAATGCGAAAGCGATCATAGAAAAAAACCTCTCAGACTATGCGCTGGGCCAGTTTAAGGACTCCATAGAGCAGCGCAGCCGCAGGCTCACACTGCTGATGCAGAAAATAGAAAAAATACAATCAGAGCTGAATGAGCGCAATGGGGCGGTAGACTTTTACGCAGCTATCTATCAGACCCCGGCAGATGTGCTGTATAGCAGGCTGGAGGGCCGCAGTGTACAGGATCTGGTGGCAGAATTTGAATCACACTTCCTGCGTGTCTAGCCGAAAGCGGCCGCCAGCTGAGACCGGAGGCTCTCTGTATCTGCCTGATAGAAACTGTGCGCGAGATCTGACGGTGTAGCCCGGGACATCATGACCAGTACCTGATCGCGGCGCGGATGTGCCTCTATCATAGCAGCGATCTCTGCCGCCCTGGCTGAGTAGCTGCCCGGATCTGCCTCCGGGCAAAAATCAAAGTAACAGAGAATGACATCCTGCAGGCTGCCGGGCGGCGTAGCGACAAAGAGATTGGCCAGACGATTGAGCAGTGCTACTTCCTTGTCTACATAGGCTGTGCCACTCACCTCTGCGAGTGCGCGGAGCTTATCTTTGATCTCCTGCAGGCTCCAGGTGCCGACCTGCTCTCTGATGAGCGGCACCTCCATAGCCGTATATACCGGTGCGTCTGTGGCTTGTAGCGTTTCCTTCTTCTCCGCCAGCCAGCCCTTTAGCATCAGGATGAAGTCAGCATAGGCCCTCACACTGAGCCGGGCCGGAGAGGTGGCGCCTCCGCTCACGGCAGGCAGGGGGTATGCCTCCAGCGTGCTGATCACATGCTGCAGATAGGCCTGAGACTGGTCGCGCAGAGAGTATTCTGATGGTGAGAAAACGGCGTTAAAGTAAAGCGCGATGTCTCTATCGAGGCAAAACCTGAGCATCTCGGGTAGCTCCTGCCAGTTGTATGTAATAGGGCAAGCTGCCAGAGATAGAAATGTCTTTTTGCGCCGTGTATAGTCTCGAAAGTACTCAAGGTTTTCCATCACTTTCTGGTAGTTGCCATTCACCCGTATCTTGCGGTAGGTATCCGGATTGACAGAGTCTATGGATAGTATTATGCCTGCATTGAGTCCATCCAGCAGGTCTTTGATCCGCCGGTTGAGAAAGGTAGCATTGGTAGTGATGTGTATGCGGATGCCGGGGTTGATCTGGCGTATACGCTCCCATATCCTGAGATAGATATCTATCATAAAGGGCTCTCCGCCCAGAAACTTGGCATCTGTCAGGTGCGGGATAAACTCCTCCAGCTCATCTACAAAGCGGTCGTCATACACCATCGGTACCGGTGGCAGCTTCTCGCGGTTTTTGCGGATACTGGAGGAAAAGTAGCCGTTGCACATCACGCACTCCAGGTTGCACTCATTGCTCAGCTCAAACTCCATGACCCTGGGGTATGGCTGCCGGCCGCGCATCTTGCGGTACCAGCGCTGTACGGTGGCCATCGGACCTCCGGGGGCATACTCGTCATAGTAGTGTGCACGTACACCCTGATAGTTTCCGGAGGTGATCATGTGGCCGCACTCTGCGCAGCCGCCGCCCAGATCATGGTGGGCTATATAGTCTCGGAGCTCCTGTGCCGCAGCTCCCTGCCACATATCCTGCAGTGTCTGCTGTGGCCATATACCGAGGCTGTGTTTTGTATTGTAGCAGCAGGCACGTACGTTACCGTTTTGCTCAAAGTTCAGATTGACATACGGAGCATGGCATACCAGAGACCGGTCTGTGCCGGTGCGGGATGCATTGTAGGCGCTGATGATGCTGTCCGATAGTTTCATGATCTGGATTACCTGTTGAAGATAGTAAACCTGCGCAGGAGCTGGCTATGGCGGGCCGTATTGAGCAGTTCTGCCGCACGTGATTCTGGCACTGCTGCCAGCTGATAGCTGCGCAGCAGGCGGGCCAGCGCCGAGCGGTAGTAGAAGCTGCTCCTGCTTACGTTTTGCGTACGCCACTCTTCATTCTGCCAGTGTATGAAGTACCACTGCGGCGGCAGCTCGGCATCGGTCCATATATAGCGGCTCGTGCTATCCCAGCGGTCTTGATTGCTCACTCCTCGCACGATATATTTATCCAGGCCCAGCCGTGTGATATTATCGTTCAGGATATTGATCGGCTTATGCCAGTCTGTATTGTGCTCGGTGACCTGCTCTATGGCCTCCTCGTAGCAGCGGAGCATCAGCTCTGAGTGTCGTGGACACTTCATCACATTGCCTACCACCTTCAGCTCATGATGCTCACGAAAGAAATAGGCCTGCGCGAAGTCCAGCGGCCTGAGACAGGTCACATCCATATCTGCCCACCAGCCACCTTTGTCATATAGTAGCTTGTAGCGAAATATATCAGAAAAGCCTGCATAGCTGCCCTGTCCGTGGCCATACGCGTTTTTGTGGCGATAGGAGAAAACCCGCTCGCGAGGGATGATCTCATTAGCATCGCCTATGATCACTCCATCGGGCAGGGACGTTTGCAGGGGATCATACAACCATAGTTTGTAGCGATAGCCAAATGATAAAAACGAGCGGATAGTGAGCAGCTCCAGCGCACTGAGCGTAGAGCCGATCCATAGACCATTGATGGTCTGGCTGTCCGGATCTACCTCTATACCTGTGGCGCGCTCTACCGCCTGCCACACATCCCACCTTTTGTCTGCCCAGTGATGGTAGATATGCGCCAGCACCGGACGTATCTCTGCCTGCTCCTTTTTGAGCCGAAAGACCAGGTCGCCCAGGTGGTCTATATTGCGGTGCATATAGTCGGCTATCAGGTTGTAGCGGCGGGATAGCATCGGGTGGTGCTGCAGACCGTACTCCCAGGCCGTAGCGATCAGTGTGCCCTGGTCCCGCGTTTTCCAGCCCGGGAGGTCAAATATTTTCATGGTCTTGTCATGCCATGATTGCAAAAAATCGCTGCTGGTATCATCAAAGAGGAAGACACCCCCATTCCAGTGCTGCCACTGCGGATCACTTACCTCTATATTGAAAACCTGGCGTATAGCCTCTATGAGGTGTGTACACCGCGCATCAAAAACATCCAGCCCATCGCGCGTCCAGATGCCACCGCGGTCAGCCTCGCAGCGGTATGGTGTGGTGAGCTCTATCATCTCTACAGAGCTCAGCACCGGATTCTCATAGAGTATGGGAGCGCCGGTACGGTCATGCCAGTAGTGTTCCTTTTTATTGAGAAAAGTATCCTGATCCAGCTTGAATATTTTGCGTGCTGCATTAAAGCGAAGCGACAGGACCGCATATCTGAGTTTATCTTTTCTTGCCTCGTCCAGGTACTTCAGCAGCCGTTCTTTTTTTTCTGCATCCTCGGGCTGGCGTATGAGGTCTTTATATACCAGGAAAAGCTCCTTTAGCTCCTTCTCCCATGCATTGAACTTCTCTGTGCAGCCACAGCGCATGGCAAACGGACTGAACTGATCTGCTACACAGTGGTCCGGCGCAAATGTGACAGGGCTGACGTACTGGTCAAAGATCTCATCTACCCCATCGCGCACGGCTACGACGTCGGTATCCAGATAGCAATACAGGGGCCCTGACGGCAGGAAACGATGCAAGCCGGTCTTGAGGTAGATGCTGGCCTGGTGGTGGTCATAGTGCTCAGGTGTGCGGATATCTATGACGTGTGGATGAGAAACGGGCACTTCGTTTCGACTGCTGTCGGTGACCACCCACAGGGGGTGCCGGGTGCGCGCAGCGAGCGCGGCCAGGCTATAGTGCAGCGTATCTATATGCTCCTGCGCTCCGCATACTACAAAAACGAAAACTTTTTCCTGGTGCTGCATATTTACCTTTGATGCCTGTGCATCCTCCTGCGTATATAGCCGAGGGCATCTGTCTGCTCCTTGATCAGATCGATGCCGGCCAGGCGAAATATAAGATAGATAAGCCAATTGCCCGCGAGCCTCACCCTGTCGGCTACCGCCACCAATGCCCTACGCACGGCTGCGGCATAGTGTGCCCACGGGATACTGTGATAGAGCTCAGACACGATAGCACGTGAAAATAAAATACCGTGTAAAGGTATCAGCAGCAAATAGCGGATATCCTGACAGGCCAGGAGGATGATAAATGTGTATGGCAGCCACTGGTCGTACAGGATATTGGGATAGTACCGCCTGTAGCCATCGGTCTCGGGCATACGCGCACAGACCAGTAGAGATAGTGCCACAGCGGGTAGAGCCCAGACAAAGGAATGCCGGGTGGCGCTGCCATACACCAGCAGTGACACCAGGAGCAGCAGCTCAGCTATGCGCAGGCGCTGCAGTAGTACAGCGGAGATACCTCCCCGCCGTGTGGCATAGGTGATGGTACCACTGCGGGTGTCGTGGCCGATATCATCCTGCTGGTGCAGGAGTACATTGCGCAGGCCGGCTGCCAGCTGCCAGCCCAGCAGCAGGCCTAAGAACATCAGGTCTGGCCGCGCCCCGGAGAGCAGCATATAGGTATAGGTGGCCATCATAGCCGGGATGCCATGGGCATATAGCGCATCGACCAATATGCCGGCCGCGCCCCGCTCCTTCAGACGCAGCGGAGGCGCAGAGTAGACCAGGTATGCCAGTAGCTGACCCGCCATCAGGCACAGGGTATAGAGATCCCATGGAAGAAAGTACCACGGCGCTGCGAGCAAAAAGACAGCTACGAGCAAAAGGCCGGCCTGCTCTGCGACACCCTTGCCCAGCAGAAAATTCTTCTTGCCGGCCAGGCGGTCAGAGTCACGATCGAAATAATCATTCAGCAGATAACCAAGAGCGGCAAATCCAATAATAGTGCACATGGAGCACGCAGCCCACAGTGCAAAAGAGCCGAACGCAATGCCAAATAGCGCCGACAGCATATATACCATGCCCATGAGCATAGAGGCTTTGCCTATCCACCAGTCTTCTGCCCTAAAGATCTTGCCAGCCTTCATTTTACTGCGGCCTGTTCAGGAAATACAGATGCTTCTCCTTATTGATATCAAAGGGAGGTTTCATCACTTTGACCTCGTAGAAATCTATAGGGAATACGTAGTCCTCCCATGATATTATTTTGCCGATGTCAAAGAGGTTCTGAAAGTCATTGGATATAGTGAGGTGCTCAAACTCTTCTGTCCTGATCTCAGGTGTCTTGACAAAGAGAAGAATAAAGTTGAGCCTGCGGATGGTCTTCATCACTTCTGTGAAATCGGCTACATTGTAGGCATAGGCCTGATTGATAGCTGCGATGATATTGTCTATGCGCCTGCCGTCTTCTGCATTGGGATGCTCCCTGCGAAAGAGGTCCTTGATATAAAGTATGCCACCGGGCTTGAGTACTTTATAGGCTTTCTCTATTAGCAGATTCTGATCCGGAGAGTGTCCAAACGACTCCAGGAATAGTACACGGTCAAAAACATTTTCGCCAAAGAGCTGATCTATATCATGGTAGTCTCCTTGCCTGATGGTCACCGTGCCTTTGAGTGTTTTGTCTGCGAGGATCTCTTTTGACTTTGCTACCTGATAGTCTGAGATGGTCACACCGGTGATATCTGCCTGCAGACGTGAGGCAAAGTATGACGCAGGACCGCCTACTCCGCAGCCCGCATCCAGTATGCGCTGGCCATCTCTCAGCTCGGCGCTCTGTATGGTATAGTCCAGATAGTCAGTCACTTGGTTGGTACGGAAGGCCTGTATGACCTCCCCGTATACCTGCATGAATTTATCTGTGTTGTTATTGTAAAAATTTCTCACCTGTTCCACGCCAGTAGGCGGTGTAGGGGGCGCGGTCGCTGCAGGGCGCGGCCAGAGCTTGGAAAATACAGATAGCATAGCGTGTGTAAGATATAGAAAATGACGCTATGTAGCCTGAGTGGTGGCGGCTTTTACTTTTGGGTGAAATGGATTACATTTCATATCGTGATGCGATGAGTACAGTAGCACCCATATTTATAGATGCAGAGCTCCAGCGGCAGTTTGACAGAGATGGCTATGCCAGGATCAAAATACTGGATGAGGCGCAGACGCGCGAGCTGAGGGAGTTTTTCATGGCTACCCAGCGGGAGCACGAGGCGGTAAACAGCCTCTATCAGTCTACCACGCACACCAATGATCCCGACCTGATACGCAGGGTAGATGACAAGATCCGCTCTGTGATGGCACCGGAGCTGCCGCGGTTCTTTCAAAACTATGAACCGATGATGTGTACGTACATCACCAAACAGCCGGGAGAGGGATCAGATACGCGCATACACCAGGACCCTACATTTGTAGATGAGCAGAAATATGTCACAGCCAATATATGGGTGGCGCTGCATGATATCAACCATGATAACGGCAATATGTTTTTCATACCTGGTACGCACAGGTATATGCGCTCGCTGCGCGTGACACCCGTGTGCCCCTCTGCGTATGACGGGGTCTTTGACCTGCTGCGGGAAAACATAACAGAGGTGCCGGTACAGGCGGGAGAGGCGATAGTGATCAATCATGCCGTGATGCACGGTGCCACGCCCAATCTCTCCGGTGGCCCGCGCATGGCAGCAGTGATGGCCATCCGGTCTGCGGGTTCTGAGCTTATCTTTCACTACCTGGAGCCCGGTGCACCTACTGACCGCATAGAGCAGTATAGCTTTGATATGGATACCTTCTTTCACCTCAAAAGAGACGGCAGGCCGGACGAGTCGCGCTTCCTGCGCTATATATCCTGGGACTTTCCACAGATCACGAGAGATGATTTTCTGGCACAAATAGGAAAGCTACGCCCCAAGGAAAAGCGCAAATCATGGTTTGAAAAAATATTCAGCTAGTGGCGGTACACCCCATTTTCCGAGCGCAGGAGCTACAGCATGAGTTTGATAGAAATGGATTCGTGCGGCTGCCACTACTCACAGAGGAGCAGGTGGATGCCCTGCAGCGATCATATGATACCCTGGCTGCTGCACATGAGCGGATCGGCCTGCCCTTTACCACTACCAGCCATAGCAATGACCATGAGCTGATACGACAGGCAGATCAATATATAGCAGACGTGATGGCACCCGAGATGGACAGAGTGCTGTGTGACTATCAGCGGCTTTTTGGCAATTTTCTGATCAAGCAGACCGGCAGCGAGTCAGCTACACCGCTCCACCAGGATACCACCTTTGTAGATGAAGACCGCTACCGCAGTATCAGCGTATGGGTCTCTCTCGTAGACACAGACCGTACTAACGGTTGTATGCGCTTTGTGAGAGGCAGCCACCTGTTCACCCGCTTTCTGCGGCCTACACATGGCTATGCCTGGCCCTATGAGCCGGTGCGTGCAGAGCTGGAGGGGATGCTAGAGGACTATCCATCGCGCAGGGGGGAGGCCTTTATCTTTGACCATGCGGTCATACATGCCTCTCATCCTAACCTCACCGGCCAGCCTCGCGTAGCCGCTGTCATGGCGGCCTACCCGCAGGAGGCAGACCTGCTCATGTACTATGCGCAGAGTGACCCGCAGCAGCTGGGCAGGTACATCATGAGCAGAGAGGCATACCTGAGATTTGTAAAGGGAGAAGCCCCGCAGGCTACACTGGCCGGGATAGTACCGGCAGACCACAGCCCCGTGACTGCAGCAGCACTAAGGCGTATGACCGCCAAACCAATGTCCCTGCTGGACCGCCTGAGAGCGGCGCTGCACTCCTGAGAGCTTATTTTTTACTGCTATATTGTGCACATGGAGCCACTGATCATCACGGCAAAACCCATATCACAGACAGAATACTGGAGGCGGCTGATCCGCTACCGCAGCCTCATCTGGATATTCGCCTGGCAGGAGCTAAAGGTGGCGTATGCGCAGACATACTTCGGACTGCTATGGGCTGTGCTCAGGCCGGTTATTATCTTATCTATTTTCACCGTGCTCTTCGGCTATCTGCTGCACATAGAGACCTCCTCTCCCTACCTGCTTTTTGCTTTCTCCGGTATGATCGCGTGGAATTTCTTTTCGCAGATAGTCACTACTGCATCTGTGGCCATCACAGACCGGCAGGACCTGATCCGGCGCATGTATTTTCCCAGGCTCATACTGCCGCTATCCAAGGTGCTGATAGCCGGAGTAGAGACGGTGATCTCCCTGCTGCTGCTGTTCATTTTTATGGTAGTGCTGCGATATCATGTGTCATGGCACCTGCTGCTGCTGCCGTTTTTCATAGGTATGAATGTGTGCCTCGGCTTGGCGGTATCTCTCTGGCTCACGCTGGCCAGTGTGCGCTATCGCGACCTACACCAGGTAGTGATGCCACTGATCAGTATAGGCATCTGGGTCACACCGGTATTCTTTCCCCGCACGATCATTCCTGATGCATATCAGTTTCTGCTTTACTTTAACCCGATGGCTGCTATCATAGCGGGCTACCGCTATGCCCTGCTGGGAGAGCCGGTAGATGGGTGGTACTGGCTCTCATATGGCGTGGTGGCGGTGCTGCTGGCTATAGCCGTCCTGCTGCTGGCGCGCGCTGAGGATGATATAGTAGACTATGCCTGAGCATGGTGAGATAGATCAGCACAGGGCACACTATTATTTTGTATCTTAGCAAGACAAGGTTTGCACTATGCGAAGAGTACTGAATGATGATGCACTGAATGCCGAATTTATAAAGAACGGGTATGTACGCGTACCGTTCATCTCTCCGGAGGAGGTGGCTTTTCTCAAACAGAATTTCTTTGATACCCTGCCGCATAGTGGCGGCCAGATCACGGCGGGTGAGACCGGTGTAGACGGCACGCCGCTGATCACATACGACTTCACATTCATAGACAAGAATGTAGAATACAAAAAAATGGTGTTTGACGCGATCACAGCGCGCTTCAAAAAAAAGATGGATGAGCTGCTGGCAGACTATCGCCCCATCATAGCCAACTATATCAGGAAGCAATCGCAAAATGGCGAGGTGCCACTGCATGAGAACTGGGCATTTGCAGATGAGCGCAAATGCTACACCGTGTCTATCTGGTGCCCTCTGGTAGACTCTACTGTAGCCAACGGCACCCTACAGGTGGTGCCGGGCAGTCACAAAAGGTTCGGTGAGGTGAGGGGGCCTATGATACCGTGGGAGCTGGATAATGTAAAGCAAGAGATCATAGACAAATACCTGGTGCCGCTGGAGACCAAAGCCGGAGACTGTGTGATACTGGATGATAGTATAGTGCATTACTCTGCCCTCAATAAAACCAACGACCTGCGACTGGCCATACAGCTGATCTGCATACCGGCAGAGATGCCATCTATACACTACCACATGAATCCGGCAGTGAGCCAAAACGAAGTAGAAGTGCTGGAGGTAGATGTGGACTTCTATATGCAGTTTAACCCATGGAAAAACCCGGGCGCTGTGAAGCGGCTGCGCACTATACCCTATCAGTACAGGCCTATAGATGCGAAGGAGTTTGCACAGCGGCTGAGAGGACCTGCCTATGATGAGCCGCAAAAGAAAAACCTGATATCCAGGATCAAAGAGGTATTTGCCTGATCGCTACAGTATAATACTCCGGCATGCTATTTAAGGATGAAAAATTACAGCGCCAGTTTGACCTGCAGGGATATGTGGTCGTACCCTTTCTGCCGGAGGTAGATGTGGCAGAGCTGCGCAGTTTGTTTTTTGCATCCTACCCTGATCCGCCGGAGGGATTCTACTCCAGCAGCTTTGACGCCGATGAGCGCAAGCGTATCTCGCTCAATGAAAAGATAACAGCAGTAGTAGACAGGTATGTGCCGGAGCGGTTCGGCGAGATCAGGAAGCTGGGCAGCTGTTTTCTCAATAAGCAACCCGGTGCTGCGGGAGAGATGCCCATACACCAGGACTGGACCATGACCGATGAGCCGGCTCATGACAGCGTGACCATCTGGATACCACTGCAGGATACCGATGAGACCAATGGTGCGATACAGGTGATAGACGGCAGCCATCGCTTCTCAGGGGCGCTGAGGGCACCCTCACTGCCGGATCCTTTCCGCGAGGTGCAGAGCGAGCTGCGGCAGGACCTGAAAATACTGCGCATGAAAGCCGGTGAAGCATTCATATTCTCTCATGCGCTGCTGCATGCCTCGCCTCCCAATACCGGAGCATCACCACGCGTAGCTGTGACCTATGGACTCACGGCTGCAGATGCGCCGTTGTTATTCTATCACCACGAGGCCGGGGGGCAGACAGACCGCTATGCTGTGGAGGCAGATTTTTTCCAGCGGTATAACAGGCAGATAGGCAGCAGGCCCGATTTCGGCCATGTGACGGCCTCACTGGACTATGAGCAACACTTTGTGACAGCTGCCGAGTACCGGCAGATGAAACTAAATTTCCTACATCAAAAGTCAGAAGCGATGTATAAAATGATCCCGATATTCCGTGACAGGGCTATGCAGGCCTCTTTTGAACAAGAAGGCTATGCAGTATTTCCGCTACTGGGCCCGGATGAGATAGAAGAGCTGAAGCAGTATTATTTCTCCAAGCATATTAAAGATGACCGCGGGTTTGGTTTTCATGTCAGCATGGACCAGGCAGACAAGGAAATGTGTCGTGAGATCAGGGAGAAGATATGGGGTGTGGTGATGCCAAAGCTCAATGAGCACCTGGAGAAATTTAAACCCTTTGTGGCCAGCTACGTGGTCAAAGAAGTAAACCCTAAAGGTGTAGTTCCCGCACACCAGGATTGGAGTTTTGCAGATCGTGAGGAGGATGGCTACTGCTCTATCACCTGCTGGATAGCACTGGTAGATACCAATATAGACAATGGTGGCATGGGCGTGATCCGGGGCAGCCACAAGTTTATGATGAACCACCGCCCGTCGCCCTCGCCGCAGTGCCCTGTGCCACTGAGCGATCATATGTTCAGCATATTCCCCTACCTGCATACCATAGATATGAAGGCTGGAGAGGTGTTGATGTTTGACAACAGGACCTTTCACGCATCTCCGCCCAATGTATCTGATGGCGTGCGCCTGGCAGTAGGAGTAGGAGTGACACAGGAAGACGCCGACCTGGTACACTACTATATGAGGCCGGATGGCACCTTCCGGACTATGCTGCGCTACAATGTAGATACAGACTTCTACCTCAGATACGACAACTCTGCTCTGGCGCGCCTCTATGATGCCGGTGGTGTGATAGAAGGGTACGGTACACCGACAGAGGTGTCGTACGACTTCACCCGATACACTACCGATGAGCTGCTGGATGTGATGAAGGCCGCAGGCAACACCTTTAATGTGCCGATGACGGAAAAGCTAGCGAAGATATTTGGCAATATGTCTGCACCGCAGGAGCAAAAGCAGGAAGAGCCGGCCACCGTGCAGCCACCTGACACTGCCGCCACAGAGCCACAGCCCGAGCTGCCTGCACCATGGGTAGATACGAGGACATTTGCCGAAAAATACACGCTGAAGAATATAGCCAAGGAAATAAAAATGAGGCTGGTAGGAGCCTGATAGCGGATCAAGAAAAAGTAAAGCGAATGTTCAGTTTCCCGGATAAGATGATGCCTGTTTTCAGAGAGGAGAGCCACCAGGCTTTCTTTGAGAAGAATGGGTATGTTATTCTGCCTTTTTATGATGCCGCAGAGATCAGAGAGCTGGAGGCCCTCTATCATGAGCTGCACCCCAGGGATGAGCATGGCTTTTTTCCCAGCACTTTCTCGCATGACAAAAACTACAGGCAGGTAGCGGACCGCGAGATCAGGAGGATATGCCAGAGGGGCATAGACCTGTACTGCCAGGATGTGAAGGTGATGTGCGGTGCCTTTATAGTGAAGACGCCGGGGCCGGAGAGCGCCATGTGCGTGCACCAGGATATGAGCCTGGTAGATGAGAGCCGCTATACGGGTATCAATATCTGGGTACCGCTGTGCGATCTCTCTGTGACCAATGGTACACTATTCGTACTGCCCGGCAGCCACAGGCTGATGCCCACCTACAGAGGCAGCAGCATACCGGAGTTTTTCTCACCGGTCATGGATGACATGATAGACTACATGGTGCCCGTAGAGATCAAGGCAGGTGAGGCCGTTTTCTTTGATCAGAGCATCATTCATTATTCTCCGCCCAACTATTCTGACCGGATCCGCATCGTGACGAATACTTACTTCACTCATAAAGATGCAGCATTCCGTACCTACTATTGGGATGAGGCATACGGCGGCAAGGTGGAAGCGTTTGCACAGAATGATTCCTTCATGCTGGATTTTGAGCAGTTTGGCGATAATATCCGCGACCGGCCAAAGGTGGGCGAGTCTCTCGGCCTCGTGGCGTATGATTTTCCTAAGATATCCAAAGAGTACCTGGCGGAGCGGTTTCGCCCTACCGGAGCGCGCGAGATGATCAGGAGTGCAGTACCACCACAGCCGTCGGTGCCGGACAGCAGCCATACTGCCGGCGAAGAGGCCCCGAGGAAATCTATCTTGCAACGCATCAAAGAAATGATCAGCTGATGTCAAAGAGGATCTTCCGGTCAGCAGCGCATCAGGAGCTCTTTGACAGGCAAGGCTTCATCGTCCTGCCATTTGTCAATGCAGCAGAGGTGGCACAGCTCAATAGTTTATTTGATACGCTACACCCTGACATCGGGCAGAGTGGGTTCTTTAGTGGTAGCTACAGCGCAGATTTTGAATACAAGAAAAAGGCGAGCGACGAGATCGTAAAAGTCTTCAGCCGTGCTTACGAAGACCTCTTTATAGACTATACTCCCTTTGGGGGAGCTTTTTTATACAAAGTGCCCGGTGCCAATAGTGCACTGGCAGCACATCAGGACTGGACCATAGTAGACGAGCAGGAGCATGTAGCGCTAAACTGCTGGGTGCCGCTGCAGGACATCACCGCGGATAACGGACCGATCATGATACTGCCGGGTAGCCAGTATGACAATTTCAATGTGGTGCGCGCGCCTACATTGCCGTTTTTCTTTTCGGGAAACGAAGATGTGATACACCCCGAGCTGATACCGATGATCGTACCGGCGGGTACTGCGGTGATCCTCAATCAAAGTGTGATACACTACTCTCCTGACAATAAAAGTGCGGAGGTCAGGCGTGCTATCACCGCAGGTGTCAAGAGCGCAGGAGCCAGGATGAAGTTTCACTACCGGGTGCCGGGCAGGGATGCGCTGGAAGTCTTTGATATGGAAGATGATTTTCTGATCAGCTTCCGTGATTTCGCCCGGGATATAGGCCAGCGGCCGTATCTCGGCACCTATCAGGGAGAGATCCCCTACACGATGCCGCAGCCTGACAGAGAGCGGCTCAGGCAGATGATCTCTGATATGAAAACCCGGGCAGGATACAGTATGAGCCAGCCACCACGCAGTATGATGCAGCGGGTACGGTCCTGGCTATCCCGCGTGTAGGGACTCTGACTTTCGTCTTCACTTTTTGATAGTATTGTATTATTTTGAAATGCGAACAAAAGGCAGCCGCTGTCAATGACAGATGACAAGATCAACATAGGCCTGATAGGCTACGGATACTGGGGTATCAACCTGCTGCGCAATATCGTGCAGCACGGCGCATCGGGCCGTGTGGTAGTCTGTGATATAGATCCGGACAGGCTGAGGGCTGTACAGTCAGTATATATCAATCTGGAAACCACCACAGACCCGGTAGCAGACATCTGGCTCAATGAAGAAATAGATGCTGTGGTCATAGCCACACCCACCTCTACCCACTACCGCCTGGTCAAAGAAGCGCTGCTGCATGGCAAGCATGTACTGGCGGAGAAGCCTCTGGCTACCTCTGTGGCAGAGGTGGAGGAGCTGATCAGCATAGCCGCAGCGCGTGGCCTGATACTGATGGTAGACCATATCTACCTGTACAACCCCGTAGTACGCCAGCTAAAGAAATATATCACGGAGGACTTTCTGGGGCGGATCAACTATATAGACGCCACACGCATCAACCTGGGCATCTATCAGGATGATGTAAATGTGCTCTGGGACCTGGCCTGTCATGACATCTCCATTATCAACTACCTGATAGACGAAAGGCCCCAGTCGGCACGGGCCATAGGCAAGCTCAACTTTAACAGTAAGGTAGAGGACCTGGCCTATCTCTTTCTGGAGTACAGGTCTGGCCTGCTCATACAGATCAATGACTCGTGGGCCTCTCCGGTCAAGATCAGGAAAATGATCATAGGCGGAGAGAAGAAGATGATCATCTATGACGATATAGAGTCTACCAATAAACTGGTGATATACGACTATGTCAATAACAACGCACCAGACCCTACCAAGAGCCGCCTGATAGACTACCGCCTGGGAGATATCACGATACCCAAGTATGAGATCACAGAGCCGCTGAGCAATGTGATAGCGGAGTTTTATGACTGCGTACGTACCGGCCGCACACCATTATCAGATGGTGTGAACGCGCTGGATACTATACGGATACTGGAGAGGGCCGAGCACTCGCTCCGCTCAAATAGCGCTAAAATACCTGTAGATGGATCTATCTATCATCATCTTCTGCTACAATGAGCATGGCACCATAGCGCATGTAGCAGCTGAGGCCCGGCAGCTGGCTATAGCTATGGGCGGCAGCAGCGAGGTGATAGCTGTGGATGATGGTAGTGATGACGGCACCGCAGAGATACTGGCCGCAGAACCCGATATCAGGTATATACGCCACGCGCAGAATCAGGGCATAGGTATGGCCCTCCGTACAGGCTATGCTGCTGCGCGGTGTGAGTACATCTGTGCAGTGCCCGGAGACGGGCAGTTTGACGTCAGAGAGCTGATGCAGGTGCAGGCATTCGGGTTTGATGCTTTCTACGCGCTGTACAGGCCGCAGGCAGACTATGGCCCCTACAGGGCGCTACTGACACGCGTCAATAGATTTTTCAATAAGCACCTCCTCGGACTGGATATGAAAGACGTGAACTGGATCAAGGTATACCGCAGGGACCAGCTGGACTATGTCAAGCCGGAGCTGCAAAGCTCCATAGTAGAAAGCGAGATCTGCAGCAAGCTGCAGAAGGCCGGGATCCGACCCATAGAGCTGCCATCAGCATACCACAGCCGCACATCTGGCGTAGCCAAAGGTGGAAACTGGAAAACACTACGCAAGGCTATCATGGAGATGTGGACGCTATACACCGTCACGGAGCGCTTTGCACGCAGTATAAAAATCAAAAATGACAGCAGTGGACAGCCACTGGCCTGGATCAAAGAAAAATAATGAAACCGATCATCAAAGACCTGCAGCTCGACGCGCGGCTACTCTCCGAGGGATATATCGTAGTTCCCTTCCTGACAGGGGCCGAAGTAGAAACGCTCAAAAAGATCTACTATCAGCATCACGCTCAGGCGCTGGATGGCATGGCCGCCACAGCGCACCTGCCGGACCTGGATATGCGCATGAAGATGAATGATGCAGTCAAGGAGGTTTTTCGCCGGGCGATAGATGAAAACATGATCAACGCCAACCCACTGGGCGGTTCATTCATAGCCAAGGGCAAAGGCCAACGTGGTACCCTCTCGCCGCATCAGGACTGGAATATAGTTGACGAAGACCTCTACCGCTCTTTCAATATATGGGTGCCGCTGGTAGACCTCACAGCCGACAACGGTGCTATATGTATCATGCCGCGCAGCCACACCTGGATACCATCCTACAGATCTGCTAATATCCACTCCCTGTACAATCAAGTGGAACAGCAACTCTGGCAGGACATGACACCGCTATATATGCGTGCAGGAGAGGCGCTGATATATGACCACCGCCTGATACACGCCTCCGGCGAAAACCATACGGATGAGATCCGCCTCGCAGCAGTGTATGGGGTGATACCGGCAGGTGCCCCGATGTACTACTACCACCAGAAGGACGAGCAGACTATAGAGGTCTATGCCTCTAACAAGGAATTCTTTCTCTATGAAAATATATTTCAAGGACCCCGGACGCTGCAAAAAATAAGCGAGGCTCAGTACTCGTATGCACCGGTCACACCTGATCAATACAGCAGGCTCCGGTCAGGGCAGCCGCTACAGCAGCAGCCGAGAGGAGCCTTGGAGCGCGTGCGTCAGTGGCTCGGCCTATGAGCTAGCCATGCCACCGGAAGGAGAGCAGATCTCTGATCGTGCGCAGGATGGCTGCTGGCCGCGACGCTGTAGCGATGCCGGTGAGCCTTTCTGTTTGTTCTACTTCAAATTCGTAAAACGTGAAGCCACCCCTTTTTGCCTTGATGAGTATCTCGGCCAGCATAAAGATCCCATCATACCGGATAGAGATGCCGCCATCACGGAAGATGCGCCTGTCATACATATGTATCCAGTTGTAATCCCTGAGGCGCATGCCAAAGAGCACAGAGATCATGCGCTGGTACACATAGGAGTTGACCAGCTTGATAAAAGAGTAGCCGAGCTTCTGCCGCCTGTAGCTGACGAGTACATCGGCACGGTGGGCGTGTGTGCTAAATGCAGTATACAGAGCAGGTGTGAGAGGACTATCTGCCGGGATACATAGTATATACTGCCTGTCCGCAGCCGCGATACCTGTGCGGATGGCGCTGCCGAAACCTTCATTCTTTTCTTTGTGAATGATGCGGATACCCTGCGTAGATGCAAAGGAGCGGTTCAATATCTCTGCAGTAGCATCGCTGCTGCCGTCATTTACTACTATGATCTCATAGTCAGCAGCTGCGGCGGAGAGGATATCATGTGCGGCCTGTACAGCGCCCTGTATGATGGCCTCTTCATTATATGCCGGTATGATGACAGAAACCTGGAACGCCATTATGTGATCAGTATTTTTTTGCCATCCTGGCGTATGGACTCCTGAGCAGCCTCCAGTACACGCACGACCCTGTGTGCATAGCGCCCATCAGTACGCGGCGCACTGCCGCTGTGTATACACTCCGCAAAATGCTCCAGCTCTGTGACGAGAGACTCAGGATATTGCAAATTGGGTATGATGATCTGCCCGTCTTTCACAGAGAGCTGAAAGCTGCCAAAATCCCCCTTAGGGTCCTGATAGTTTTGGCCCATTTCTACGATCTTTAGTTTCTCTCCCAGAGAGAGATCATCAAATAGGAGCATTTTGTCCCTTCCTACTATTTTGACGAGGCGCTGCTTGATCGGGTCCAGCCATGAAACATTGATACTGGCTATAACACCTCCTGGCAAAGTCAGCTGAATGAAGGCCACATCCTCCAAGCCAGACGACTGAAAAGACTGCCCGGTGGCCGTGACAGACAGCGGCATGGCGCCAGCTATAGAGAGAGCGATAGCTACATCATGCGCCGCCAGGTCAAAGATCACGCTCACATCTCTGCGTACCGGGCCGAGGCCCATGCGGGTGAACTGCAGGTATCGCAACGGGCCGATCTCATCAGCCGCTATCATGCGCTGCATATAGTTGATCACGCTATTGTACTCAAATACGTGCCCCACCATCAGGCACCGCTGCATCTGCTGCGCCAGATCGTAGAGGTATAGGCATCCATCGGCGGTACCTGTGAGCGGTTTCTCGCAGAGCACATGCTTGCCACTGCGTAGTAGCAGCTCAGTGAGTGGCAGGTGCGTCTCTACAGGTGTGCAGATCACAGCGGCCTGAATCCCCATGTCACTGGTCACATCTGAGATATCTCCTGTGAATGTGATGTGCGGGTACTGAGCGTGCATGGCAGCCCTTCTGTCCGCATCTGTATCGCAGACCGCCACCAGTGTGACGAGTGGTGATCCCGCCAGGACACGCAAAAAATTGGCACCCCAGTAGCCACAGCCTATGAGGGCAAATTTTATTTTGGCAGCAACCATACGATAAATATCGAAACTTAATTTACAAGTTTCCAGACAAGGCACACACTGATTTATAGACCGAATGGGTATCTTTGAAAAAACGGTCGCGGGATACAACATCAAGATGGAGACATCATACCATACTGACAAATCGAAGATCATCAATAGCAGCGGTACGCGCTATGTAGATTTTCGTGCGGGGCTGCGCGCCAGGTATGGTATCGTATGGAGAGATATCTCGCTCGCATACATAGTGCTGCTGCTCGCATTGGCCGGCGCTATGCTGATGCAGCAGCAGTACCCGTGGCTATGGATGGTCACAGTACCTGCGGGCGCCGTGATCATAGGTGGCGCGATAGCCTATCTGCATCTCTTCATGCATGAGGCGGCACACTTCAATATAGCGGCAGATAAAACGAATAACGATCGGCTGGCCAATATCTTTATCGGAATACTGACGGGGCTGGATGTGAAGTTTTACCGTGTGATGCATGCGGCACACCACCGCTACCTGGGCACAGTACAGGATACGGAGAAATCATACTTTGATGCTATCACACCGATGCTGATCATCGACCTGGTCACAGGCCTCAAGGTGCTAAAGGTACTGCTGCTCCGCAAAAAAAACATGATCCGCCATGAGGGGCAGGAGATAGGTGGCCACCTGGTGCGCAGGAGCCAGATGGTCTTTGCTGCCAGCATGCTGCTGCATGCCATCATGGCCGGCTGCCTGGCATTGGCAGGGTACTGGCAGGCAGGTGCGGCGTGGCTGCTGGGCGTAGGTGTAGGATATCCGCTGCTGTCAGTACTGCGGCAGATCACGGAGCACCGCAGGCTGGATGCTGATGGCAGTGTAGACTACAATGTGACTGATCACGGGGAGATGCACCGCATGTTTGGAGATAGCCTGCTGAGCAGGCTGCTGGGCCCGGCGGGGTTCAACAGGCACCTGATACACCACTGGGACCCTCAGGTTTCCTATACGCGCTTTGCCGAGGTGGAGGCATTTCTGATGGATACGGATATGAGGGACTACCTGCAGGCCAGTCAGACTACCTATAGCCGCACTTTCCTATCCCTGCTCCGGCGCTGATGATATTACGGCGCCTCGCGGGCCGCCACGGTATCCTGCCGTAGTTTTACCGTACGCAGCTCCAGAGAGTCCGTCTGCATATTGTTTAGCCTGACCAGGTCATTGACACGTACGGGGTCATCAAAGTATACATCACATCCATAGACGGTCTGCATGTATCTGGCAGTCAGGCCGGACCTGTAGGGCCGGGCCAGGTAGAGCGCATTCTGGCTGGCAAACCACCGGAAGAGTGCGGCAGGATCACCGGCATCGCACCCGCAGCTGCGGCTCAGGTAGTCTACATAGCGCGGGGTGCTGGCAAAGGTGAACCAGTCGTATAATATATAGTGATTGGCAGTATAGTTGTGATTCCACACAGAGAAGTGCTGATCAAACAGGAAGCGCCCATCTATCGTGCTGATCACCAGCCTGCCCGTGTAGCGGGATTCTATGGCCTTCATCATCTGCTCCGCGGCCTCTATATCGGCATAGGTGCTTCTATTGTCCCGGGCATACCCCGCGATGGTGAGGCCGAGGAATATAAAAGCGATGAGCAGTGCAAGCACCACCCTGACCGGCCGGAGCAGTATATCAGAGATGCCCTGCTGGTGAAAAAAGAAATAGGAAAGGACGAGCAGAGAGGTAAACTGGAGATTGAGAAAGTGGCGGTCACAGACCAGAAAACCATTGTAGTCCAGCAGGTATATCACCACAAACGAGAAGACAGCGAGAGCCACCATGCGCGCTATACCGCGCCAGTCCCTCTGCGGAGCCAGCAGGCTGAGCAGCAGCAGCACTGCGATAAATGCATCAATGAAGGAATAGTACCCATAGAAGCTACATACATGATAAAAGACGGCCAGCGAATGTGCCAAGCTAAAATCACCCCCCGGCAGCAAGATGCTCCGCATATACTCAGGAGACATGCCTCTCGTATCAAACCACATTCCGATCTTCATAGCTTCCCGTTTCACAGAGTCCTGTGGTGTCTTCATAGCGCTGAAGGGGAGCATCCGGTCAGCCATCACCTTGTATTCTATCTCGGGCTCTATCTTGCGCACATATATATCTGTGGTCTGCAGGTCTATGGCAAAAAGAACGAGGAACAGGGTCACGATGGAGGCAGGTATCCAAAGCCGGCGAAGCGTGTACCTGATATCGAGCGTAAAAAGCAGCAAGCCCGCACCAGCCAGCAGCAGCGTACCGATGCTGCTCTCTGGCCGCAGCAGCAGGCCGGTGATATACAAGAGGGTATCAGCTATAGTGTCCTGCCGGCGAGGGCGCTGCAAAAAGGCCAGCCGGAAAACAGCCACTCCGCAGAAGATGATGGAAACACGCGTATGAGAGACAGAGATGATATCCTCTATATACAAAAGGCCAAACAGGATCTGCAGCGCTACTATCAGCCACTCAGTGGTCACGATCTCCAGTGCGATACTGCGGAGGACGCGCAATAAAAGATAAAGCCCGGCAAACTCGGTCACTATACTAAAGACGTAGTGCCAGTTGATCTGCGGCAGGAGGTAATAGAAAGCCTTGTATACCTCCCTGATACCTATATAGCCCTGCCAGTGAAAATCAAAATATGAGAAGTCGCAAAACTGATGCGCAGCCAGGCTACTGGCAAAGAAGGAATAATCGTCTACCACGGGGTGAAAAAAGAGATAGCTGACAGCAAAGATGAAACAGCAGATCAGTAGCTCAGATATCCTGTGTCCGGGTAGTTTTTTCACGCACTAAAAATAGGGAAGCAAAGTAAATGGAGCCGCTAAAATTCAGGCAACACTGGATGCGCCCTCAGGTACAGCCGGCTGGTAAAACGACACATCGGCCCGGGGCCTGGTAGCCGGCACGTTGCGGATGCCCATTTTGCGCAGGGCAAACCTCCAGATATGAAAGAGATTGTGCAGTGCATAGGCGCGAAACTCTGGATTGCGCAGCATAAATCCGGTAATGACATCGCTGAGCATAGACAGCGGCCGGATGAAAAGGCGCGGAATGCGCAGGATATGCTTAGGCAGTATCCTTTTGCGCAGACCGGTAGGTAGCACTGGCATGATACGGAAAATGACCTCATAGGCTTTGTAGAGGTCCATCAGCTTTTCATCTTTGATATTCTCTGTATTGCGAAAGAAGTAGAAGTCCTCACCCTCATTGATCTTGGTCACCTGCTCCTCTGTGAGCCTGTTTTTTTCTATGGCATCATTCATCATCTCGGTGCCGGGCAGGTAGCAGGTCCAGAAGGTCTGTATGCGCCGGGCCGGGTGATCTGCATAGAGCAGACGCGCATTTTCCTGAGCGCTGATGGGTTCGTCAGGCAGGCCAAACATATGGTCCACCTTGACCTTCATGCCGTATTTATTCATCACATCTATGGCTTCGCTCACATCTTCGCTACGCTCGTATCGCAGCAGGGTGTCTTTTTTGAAACTTTCATCCATAGATTGCACGCCCATCTGTATCCACTGGCAGCCGGCATGGCTCAGCCAGCGGGCCACATCCTCATCCATATAGCGCGGATGCGTGAGTATCTGAAAAGGTTTATTGATCTCCTTGCGATAGAGGGCGAGGAAATCCTGCAGCCATTTTTTGCTGGTGGTAAAGATGTCATCCTGAAAGTCTACTACCTGTATGTTATACCGCTGCTTAGCTATTTTCAGCTCGGCTATCATATGCTCTGGGCTGCGCAGCCGTACATACTTGCCTGATTTTTCCTCAGGTAGCTTGGCAAAGAAATTATTGAAGCAAAAGGTGCAGCGATAGGGGCATCCGCGCGATGCCATGGCCAGGTAGAGGTCGCCGATGCGCACGTGCTCCTCCCACAGGGGTTTATCTGCAAAGGGCAGCGCATCGAGATCTTGTATAAATCCTTTTTGCGGACCGGTGATAATGTGGCCGGCGGCGCTTTTATAGCGCGTATTGGCTATCGGCTGGCTGTAGGCCGGATCTGTGGCAGCGCGTATGATCTCGGGGAAAGCAACATCCCCCTCGCCTACTACTACGAAGTCGATCTCCGGCCTGCGCAGCAGGAGATGCGGCACAGCAGAGGCATGCACTCCGCCAAAAACAGTTTTTATATGAGGGTTGGACTCCTTGGCGCGGCGAGCTATCTCCAGGCTCCACTGATAGGTAGAGGTCAATGGTGAGAAGGCGAGCACATCCGGCTGCTGCTGCTCTATGGCGCGGTATACCTCCTGAGTGTCGTCAAAGAACGGTGCCAGCCCGGGCATCTCCAGATTGAAGCGGTCATGAAAAAGCGACGCAGAGAAAGCCAGCCCAGTCTGATGGCCATGAGACCGCGCTATGGCTGAAAGCATGCTGATGCCCAGCTGCTCCGTACCCAATGCCGCAAAAGTCACTTTAGCCATGCTGTAAAATAAATGATTTCCATCAGTTTTTGATCAATGCTGTCATGCGCCACTCTCGGTCAGGGCGGCAGGCTTGCCCGTCAGGCCAGGGTCACGCCGGCTGTGATGTTCTTTTTTTGATAGCCAGAGTTTGGTAAAGGTCTGCGCAAGCACCAGCTCTGCCCGCGACTCATGATTTTTAGTGATCAGGTTGCGGATCAGTTTGTACAGCCGTACTGGCCTGAACAGGAAATTGCTGCCGTAAAAGGTCAGATACATGATAAGTGTATAAGTCTTGACAGCAAAGGGGCTCATGCGGTGCGTATAGGTGCGGCCCGGCCATAGGTCGTGAGAGTTGACTATCTCCATGATATAGCCGTCATCATACAGGTCTACCATGCCCTCGGCCTGTAGCCTGTCATAGAGTGCACTGCCGGGGTATGGCGAGAAGACACCCGGGTACATGTCATGGGCGCCATACCAGCTGGACTGTATCAGAAACCAGATAGTGCGCCAGATATCGCCATGCGTCTCATCTGGGAATCCCGCTATGATATTCAGCTTGATATTCATGCCGACCTCATATGAGTAGCGTATCGAGTCCAGCATATTAGAGAGCTTGACCTTCTTCTTGATGTCATGCAGTACGCGCGGCGAGCCGGACTCCGGCGCGTAGGTGATATTGCGACAGCCCGACTGGAAGAGCTTCATGGCTACCTCTCTATCTATAGCCTCTGAGCGTGTGCCCGCAGGTATCTGGTAGCTGATATCCAGCCCACGCGCTATGATCTCGTCACAGAGGCGTATGATCCAGTCCTTGTATATGATAGCTGTCAGGTCAAAGAAATCAAAATTGACCACGCCGTAATGCCTGTAGTAGTGCTCCATCTCATCCACAAAGTCTTTTACGTTGCGGAGGTTATACTTTTTGCCCCACATCTGGGGGCTGGAGCAGAAGGTGCACTCATAGGGACAGCCGCGCGAAGCCATGACCGGCAGGGTATTGCCGCGATATACACCATAGCTGACCTTGTAGCCGAAATACTTGTCGAGCGGGAAAAGATCCCATGCCGGCCAGGGGATCGCGTCTATATTTTCTATCCGCTTGATGCGCCGGCTGAAGTTATTGACGACCACCTCGTCTGCACTCCGGTAGGCTATGCGGGCTACCTCTGCCACAGGTGTACCCTGCGCGATGCAGTCGAGCAGCTCGCAGACTGTAGCCTCACCTTCGCCGAGAACGATATAATCAATATCGGGTGCTGTGTCAAAGCAATAGGCTGGTGCAGCTGTCACGTGCTCACCGCCCGCTATGATCACTGCCTGCGGGAAGCGCCGCCTGGTAGCTGCTACCAGCTCTTTGTCAAAGTACCAGCTATTGGTATACATCAGGCTGAAGCAAATGACATCTGTGCCCTCTCTGATGCGGCTCACGGTGTTGTCTATATTCAGCCCAAAAATGTAGGTATCAAATGTGAAGCGGTCTGTCTCAAATTTCTCTACATCATACAGTCCCTCTATGGCGGCATCTATAGCCTGCACATCATGGCCCTGCTGCCGTATGGCTGCAGCTACATAGGCGGGGCCCAGCGGTGCTCCCGGCATGTGTGAGAACGCCATCTCCTTGTGTATGACGGCGGGCCTGATGATACAAACTTTCATATCGGGCTATTCAGGGCTGCACCTTTTTTTAGCTGCAGCCGCGATATTATTTATTAGTCAAAAAATCAGTTTTCCAGGTGATCATGACTGCCACTCCACAGATAGGTCTGCAGGGTCTTTGATCCTGATGCGCGACCGCTTGATCAGCTCACCGAGGGCCATCTCTGCCCGCGATTCATATTTCCTGGTCATCAGGTTGCGCAGCGTTTTGAATAAACGCGTAGGATGAAAAATATAATTGGACGAATAAAAAACAAATAAGTATAGCAGCAGGTAAAAGCGCAGCATGTGCTTATTTACTTTATCATTATAAAAGAAATTATTAAAGAACGTGTCTACATAGATGATCTGATAGAAGTAATCGTCATTGGTCATGTCTATTTTGCCGGCATCAAGTAGCTGCGTGAAGAGCTCACTGCCCGGATAGGGAGAGAAGACCGATGGTGCCATGTCATTGACCCCGTGCCAGCTCGCGCGTATGAGGAAGAGGGCCGTCTGCCAGATATTCCTATGCCCCTCACTAGGGAAACCGATGATAACATTGATCTTGATATTCATCTTCTCTGCGCTGGAGTAGGTGATAGACTCCAGCATTTTGGGCAGGGAGACTTTCTTTTTGATGAGACGCAGGGTCTCCTCAGAGCCACTCTCTGGCGCGTAGGTGATGTTTCTGCAGCCGGATTTGTACAGGTAGTGTGCTACCTCTCTGTCTATGGCCTCAGAGCGGGTGCCGGCGGGTATCTGCCAGGTGATATTCAGGTCGCGCGCTATCACCTCTTTGGCAAAGTCTATGATCCACTGCTTGCGTATGATGGCAGTGAGATCATAGAAGTCAAAGTTTAAAGCACCGAACGTATTTTTGAAATATTCGATCTCATCGGCCACATCTGTCGGACTACGCATGAAGTAGCGCGTGCCCCACATCTGGGGGCTGCTACAGAATGTGCACTCATACGGGCAGCCGCGCGTAGCCATGAGCGGCAGGGAGTATACATCACGGTCTACGCCGTAGATGATGCTGTGCTGTTTGTATTTGTCCAGCGGGAAAAACTGCCAGCCCGGCCATGCCACGTCCTCTACCTCACGTATGCGCCGCCGCGCCTCGGTACGAATGGGACTGCCTGCTGCATCCCTATACACTATGCCGGCTATGTGCTCAAATGAAGTACCGGCGTCAATCGCTGCTGCCACCTCTACCACAGTATCCTCTCCCTCGCCACAGATAGCCACCTGCAGGTGCCGTGTCTGCCGGATACAAAACTCCGGCGCAGCGGTCAGGTGCTCGCCGCCGGCTATGATCACGGCCTGTGGGAAGCGAGCGCCGAGGTAGTCAATAAGTTTACGGTTGTGGAGCCAGTTGCCGCTAAACATGAGGCTGAGGCCTATCATGCGCGTATCCGGATCTATCAGATCAGCTATCTCGCCCTCCGTGAGACCATTCAGCACGATATCATCTTTGAAATAGATGTACTGATCCGGGGCCTCAGCCATGGAGTCTACTACCTGTATAGTATGACCCGCACGATGCAGCGCACCTGCTATGAATCCTAGCCCCAGTGGTGGGGAGGGCTTCATGGTGGCGCTCATCGGCTTCATGAGCCGGGATGGATTGATCAAGCAAACTTTCATGCTGCTGTGGGTAATAACACTAACTGGCAATCCGATAATTAATACATAAAAACCGAAATAGCAAATCCTATGTTCGGCGACGCATCATAAGAAGCTGAAAGTGCGCTGTATAGGAAGATAAAATCGCCAGCCCAAAGCCAGGATAGAGCACACCATATCGGCCCAGGAGTCTGGCAGTCTGCGAAATATGGGAAAGCGCTGCTCCAGATAGTTGAATGACTGGGCGCCGAGCAGCGTAGTGCAGACTTTTATTTTGCTCTGACCCATAAAGGCAGGCACGAAATCGAGCACGAGCACATATCTTTTTTGATCGGAGTTATTCCACGCGCCGTGCAGGTAGGCCTCAGTGAAGAGCACCAGCTCGCCATCCTGCCAGCCCCGCTCCTCCTGGCCCACGCGTATGCCACAGTCAGGCAGCCCGGCAGGGATGATGAGGCCCAGGTGACTGCGCACTATGCCATTGGTATCGCCATAGTGAGGCTTGATGATCGTATGTGGAGACAATACACTGATGACCGCAAAGGAGCAACCGGGTATCTGGTCTATGACTGAGCTGAGGAAAGGAAACTTCTTGTGATTGCGATGATGCCGGATCATAAAATTTTCCAGAAAGAGGTTGCTCCATTCTATGCCTTCTATCTGGGGAGCTACGTATGGATTTGAGTCCAGTCCTTTGATAGCACCGTGCCGGCGCTCATACTCTAGTATCTCATCCCGTATAGTCTGCCAGTGATCAGTGAGCGGCTTTAGCTCGGGAAACCACTCCGGCTCAAAGAAAAATGGCAGATGCCCCTCGTAGCGCTCTTGTCTCTTGAGAGCTACGAGCGGCTCCTTTTCCGGTTTTTGAGGGGCTATGACAGCATCCATATCTTTGCTTAGATTTATACAGCAGAAAAGTATGCGTGCAGCACGGGCAAAACCGCAGCGCAGAGTAAATTTATCCTCTTTTCTGATACCTGTGATAGCGCGGCCGCGAGATAGATGCTATTTTTTTGTTTATTTCAGCATCTCCGGTCTTTACGATAGCAGACTTTAAAACCGGCAGGCTGTATTTTCATGACCATACGTACCATAGTAGATCTGACACTCAAAAACCTGCAGCATGGGTACTACAAGCTGACAGGTCAACGGCATAAGATCATACCATATAAAATAGTAGTAGAACTCACTACCCAGTGCAACTCGCGATGCCTCTACTGCGATATATGGAAAATAAAAAAGGAAGATGTCAAAAAGATCAACCTAAGTGACTTTGAGATATTTCTCAAAAGGATGAACAGCGACCTGCTATGGATAGCACTGACCGGTGGCGAGGTCACTACTAATAATCAGTTTCCCGAGGTGGTGCGGCTGATAAAAGATAACTGCCCCAGGCTCCGTATCATCACTTTCACTACCAATGGTCTCATGCCACAGCGCATACTGGACTATGCACTGCTGATCAAAAGAGAGCTGAAAGCCGACCTTTTCATCACCATCAGCCTGGATGGAGATGAAGAGACACATGACACGATGAGGGGTATCAAGGGCAACTATGCCCGCTGTATGGAGACCTATGACCTGCTCACGGCGCACGGCATACAGGCGCACTTTGGCATCACGGTGGCAGATACCAATCACTCCTTTATCACTACATCTTATCATGCCTTCAGAGACAAGATCAAGGCTGTGACCTTTGTACATACCGGCGGGATATTTCTGACAGAATATGGCAAAGAGGCAGACAGGGAGTTTAACCAGAATATCGCTGAGTCGCTCAAGACGATATACCGTAGCTATAAGATATCCTCGCTGGGAGATTGGATAGTAAAGCTATATATCAAGATTGGCATTTTCTTTTTGCAAAAAAACCGTACGACTAATATCATTCCCTGTGACGTGGGCCTCTCCTCTGCCCACCTGATGGCTACGGGTGAGGTGCATCAGTGCATGTTCCTGCCGCCGGTCAGCCGGATAGGAGCAGGCTTTGATCCGGCCCACTACCATAGCCCTGAGGCAGAGGCGCTGCTGGCAGATATCAAGAGGGATAAGTGCCCCCACTGCTGGATGAGCTGCTATGGCCCGCACAAT
This sequence comes from Bacteroidota bacterium, assembly GCA_018267385.1. Lineage (GTDB taxonomy): Bacteria > Bacteroidota > Bacteroidia > Chitinophagales > LD1 > UBA1941. The sequence goes on from JAFDYN010000007.1 coordinate 62,258, forward strand.
ATGCTGCAGCACCCGGTACAGTCTCTGACCGCCCTGATCAAACCGGTATAGATGAATAAGAGGCAGATCATCTTTTTTGTTTTTGTGTTTGCAGTACTGCTAGCGGGCAGGATACTGCTAGCGGGCAAAGGCTACCTGGAAGACCCTGATGAATTTCTTTTTATCTGGATAGATATGCACCTGGCAGATTTCGTCCATCTGTCTACATGGGCACATGCAATAGGCGAAATGCAGGCACAGTTGCCAGAATTAGCTACGCGGCTGGCAGAGTATATCAGCTTGCTGCCTATATCATACGCCACCGGCAGGCAAATGCTAAGCGCTGACATGCTTTGTCTGATGGGCATGTATAACATAGGAGTCTCGCTGCTCATCCTGTACGTGTTTCACAGAATACTGATCAAACTGGGTTTCACCTTCGAGTTTTCTTTGACGGGTACGCTACTCCTGGGCACTCTCGTCAACTTTAATCTGTACACCCGCCATATACTGCCTTATGACCAGGCATTGCTATGGCAGCTGCTGGCTTTGAACCTGCTGCTACGGGAGGAGCAGAGACCACGTACGCTCATGCTGGCCGGCCTGCTATCGGCTATCGGGCTCACTAATTATCTCGGTTGCTTCATGTTCATTTTTATCAATGTAGGTTTTCTCACCCTGAGGCACTACAGGCTCGGGAAGCCAGTGATAAAAAGCGTAGCATATTTTGTCGCTCCTTTTATAGTTTTGGTGCTGTTTTATGAGGCTATCATGAGGCATGCGGGACGGTCATACCTGGGCTTCATCTTCGATTATTCAAAAACGATAGAAGGAGAAGGTAGTAACGAGGAAGGGCTGTACTTTATAGGATTATATTTCTATCTGGTCGAGAAGTGGTGGGGAATAGTTTTGCTGCTGCTATCCACTGCAGGGGGATTATCACTACTTAGGCTAAAAGATCAATATAATGCCAAGCTACTGTTAGTGCTCGGTGCGATAGCATACCTGACATTTGGGATTTACGTGGTCTTTTTCCGGCAGATGGTTTTTGAGGGCCGGGTACTGCATATTTATTATCCCTTTGTGATCATGGGAGTAGTAGGTTTCCTGCAGCAGCAAAAGCTATGGAGACCAGGCGTTGTCCTGTGGAGTATGGTGCTGCTGGCATGCATCAATTACGGATTTGTGATCAAAGATCTTAATGCAATAGAATATCCGAGGCACGCGATCTATAAGTATCATTTGTATAAAAAAAAGGGAAGGACAGATTTCAACTATTATCAGGAGCTTTCGCCTGCCGTTTATTATTCATATCGGGGCAGGTATCATATAGATAGCACCGGTACTGCCATATTAGCTCCGGGTCATTATACGCTCGTCAATATCTGCTTTTTGCCGCATTATCCTGATACTTTGCTGAATAGTTACAAGCCCTGGCAGAAATCGGCGGGCGACAGTGTGATTTTTGAAGAGCCTCATTTTCAATCTCATCCAGCCTACACATTGGAATATTGCAGCCGCCATGGCAGGCAGTTTTTCATAAAAAATGCATTTAAAATACGTGTAGTGAGAACTCAGATAAAAAGTTAGCCGCTATTTTCATTACCCCATTAGTTAGATGATTATTTTAGTTACCTTCAAAATCATTAGCTCTTTCAATAAGGTGAAAAAATCTCTTTTAGGTCTCTTTTTCCTTTTTCTTTTCAGCCAGTGCAAACACGGCATACAACCTGCGGCTCCTGTGGACGGGGTCCTGATTTACGATACGGCTCATGTAGAACCCGGGCTCAATATTTTAGATCAAAAAGAGCGTAGCCTACTGCTGGATATAAACGGTAATGTTTTGAAAGAGTACCCGCGTGGGTTTATTAAGGTACTTTCTGATGGCAACATGCTGGGTGCATCAGATTCTACACTTGTGAAGTTTGATGTAAATGGGAAAATACTGTGGCAAGTGTCGATCAAACATGTGCATCACGAGATCACCATAGACGATCGCGGAGCCATCTATCTCTTTACCAGCCAAATGGATAGTTTCAAGGGAGTCAATATAAGGTATGATGTCATTCTGATATTATCTCCTGAAGGAAAGGTGAGATACCGGTGGTCACTATGGGACCATCGGAACGAATACTTCTCAATAATCTCAAGGTCTGCGATGTTGAACGATTTACCTCTTCCTTTTGATTCGATGCGAGGGATAGAGGAGTACATTTCTCAAGCCCCGGAGCGGTTTTTTATCAAGGCTCGAAATTATAAGGGCTCAGGAGGAGCGTATGAATGGTCGCACCTAAACTCTATGCAAGTGCTACCAGACAATACTCTTGCCAGTTTCATTCCCGCTTTCAAAAAAGGAAACCTTCTTATATCCTTAAATCCCTATGCTTGCTACGGCATACTAGATACTGCTACACGCAGATTTGAGTGGGTAGGCTATCTGCCCGAGCCTACACGCCTGCACACGGTTACTTTGACACCCCAAAACAGGATCCTGGTCTTTCAAAACAGCACAGAGGCTGAATATTGGGACGAGGACAAGCAGGGAAGAAGTGCCTACCTGGCTGCGCTTGGTAAAATTTTTCCACCGAGGCCCTATATTAAACCAGTAGGCAGGCCATGGGTGAGCATCACAGAGTATGATCCGCAGACTCAGAAGAAAGTTTGGGAATATACTGCAGAGCCAAAAGAATCAATGGCTGCTCCGTTTTTGGGTAGTGCGCAGCGCTTGCCTAATGGCAATACCCTGATCTGTGCCTCCACAGATCAGGAGGGTACCAAGGTGATGGAACTAGACACGAATAAAAAAATACATTGGCTCTACGTGCCGGTAGAAAAGGACTGGGAAACACATTTGCCTGCTACATTTTACAGGATGACTCGTATAGATCAGGCCACGTCTGGCAAGATGCGAAAACAACTAAGAGAATAGATATATTAGAGATGATATGCGATATTTTAAACGTATAATTCTCAGATATGCGGCCAGGAACAATACGGTATAGCAGTTTGACATGGTGGGTACTCGTTACGCTCCCTATCCTCTCGTTGGCGGCTTATTTTTACATTACCCGGTTGATGATGTTTCCGGACGCTATGGGCCAGTCTCCCAAACCGGCACGTATGATGATGCTACAATCAGTGGCTACAGTATTTATTGTTCTTAGTATTCTTGCTACAGGTGCCTTATGCATAGCCAGTATGATACGCTCGGGGCTATCAGACCGGGCCAAGAATGTAGTACTGGTGGTGCTGATACTAGTCATTCTACTATTCAGCGCAGAAGCGTTTTTTCTCCACTACGAAAGGACAAACGGAATAGGTATGCGGTGGAGCTATAGACTGTGGAGCAAAAGACACTTTACGCATCGGAGCTCCTTTTATTTTATAAACTCCAGGGGAGAGGAAGATCGTGCCGATATCAGGGAGCCTATTCCTGATTTGAAACGTAAGAAAAAAGCAATATGGTTTATTGGCGATTCTTTCACCTTTGGTTTTGGCCTGGAGAAAACCGAGCAGAGCTTTCCGGCAAAGGTGGAGCGGCTACTAAGACTATCTCAGCAGAATACTTTAAAAGATTCAGATGATCAGGTGATATGTGTAAACCTGGGCGACGGCGGCGCGGATATATATCATGAGAAAGAGACACTGTATGCATTTGATACCGCAGCTAAATCGCAACCCTATGCCGTGGTATGGCAGTATTTTGGTGATGATATGGATACATCAGCCCTGGGTCCGGATATTTATGAACACGAGATCAGCAAGGACCCCACAGAACATATAGGCCGTGCGCTTTTCAGGGAAAAATCATTTTTATTGGACTACATCTATTGGGAGTACTTTCGTCATAATGAGGTGGCAAGCTATCATACTTATATGGACTTTCTCAGCCAGCTATATCTGGCAGATAGCCTGGTAGTAAATGGTCAAGCCTTAAAGGATTCTTCAGGGGCCTATATCAACCCATTCCTTTCCCATTTGAATCCACTCGTCGAGGCGGCTACGTACTATAAGGGTAAAGGAACAAGGTTTCTTGTGATCATTTTCCCATATCTCTGGCAAAACGGACCTCGCGATGCAGAAAGGCTCTATACCCGCAGAATGACAGATGCACTGGCCAAACAAAAAATAGATGTAATAGATCTGACCCCCCTGGTGAAAGATATATCCCTGGAAAAGCGCGTGGTAAACGACCATGATCCTCATCCCTCGGTCATGGTGGATGAAATGGTAGCTGACACCATTGCCAAATATTTTATCAGAAATTATGGTATGAAGTAATTGTAGCGTCACTAGTATTGACTTTATACTGTTGTTTTGATGTTCGTTTATCGGCTATCAGATTGCAGACATATTCGCTAGATTCATACGCGTCCGAATCTATCCTGAGCGGATCTAAAACAAAAACAATGAATCCTGGCAAAAAGCTTCTGACCATAGATAATGCCGAGCAGTTATCACTGAAAGAGATAAAGGACCTGTATAAGGCCTACATCAACCCTGTGTATGAGGATGTTTTCTCCACCTTTACCATCGGATCTGAGCTGGTAGAGCGCGCCGAAGGACTCTGGCTGTATACGCGCAGTGGCAAGAAAGTACTGGATGCCACTGGTGGCCAGGGTGTGCTGAATCATGGTCATAATCATCCGCGCATATTGGCGGCCCGTATCCGCTACCAGGAGCGGCAGCGTATGGAGGTGCACAAGACGATCTTCTCGCCCTACCTGGCAGCACTGAGTGCCAATGTAGCAGCAATGCTGCCGGCGGACCTCAATTATCCATTCTTTTGCAACTCTGGAGCGGAGGCGGTGGATGGCGCCATCAAAATGGCGCATAAATATCATGCCGGTAGTCGCAACCATATTCTCTACTCCGACATATCCTACCACGGCAAACTGCTCGGTGCCGGCAGTATCACCGGCTCAAAGGAGCTGCACTTCGGATTTCCTAAAATACCTGGTACACGCGCTTATGAATATGGCAATATAACCTCTATCAGACAGGCGCTGTCTGAGCTGAGAAAGAAGGACGGTAGCTCAGATGTCTACGCCATCTTTCTGGAGCCATACTCCGCCAGTACAGGACGGAAATGTGATGGCGAATATCTCAGGGAACTGCGGCAGATTTGCGACCGGGAAAACATCGTATTGGTCTTTGATGAGGTTTTCACGGGGTGGTGCAAAACGGGCAATCTCTTTTACTTTATGGATCATGAGGTAGTGCCGGATATACTGACCACATCCAAATCCATAGGGGGAGGCAAATCATCTATTTCAGCATTTGTGGCCAGGACACCTGTGCTACAGAAGACTTTTGGCAACCATCACGATTTTGTATTGCATTCGACCACCTATAATGGTTTCGGTGAGGAGTGTGCCACAGCTATAGAGGCGCTCAATATCATAGCCGATGATGACTACGTGAGTAAAAGCCGCCAAGCCGGCGCGATGATCTTAGAGAGGATCGCAGCTCTGCAGATACGGTTTCCCGGCTTGGTCAGAGAGGGGGTAGGGCAGGGTACGCTATTCTCCATACGGCTAAATATCAAGACAGAGCTACTGGAGAGCGCCCTCCGCGTGCTACCGGTCAATATGGTAAAGCAAGACCGATTTGTATACCAGGTCATACTCGCGGGCATCACAGACTGGATGTTTTCCCACTACAATGTTTACACTTCATTTACGCCGGAGGGTGTAAATTTTTCTCCGCCGGTGATCGTACAGCCTGCGGAGATAGAGTCTTTCTTTGCTGCACTGGAGGGTACCCTGGAGGTAGGACTGCTGACCACTACTACCACTTTTATATCAAACAGACTATTCAAGTTTTTGAAAAAGTGACCTGGCAGCCTACCGCAGATATTTCCTATGAATTGCCCGTTTCGTCTATTTAAACTTATCGTCAATAAAAAGCACGACTCATAGGGATATGTCTTTCGTTGCCTTATTTCTATGGATAAATTTTGACGGAAATAATGGAAAACAACTACATTTAATAATACCGGACAGTGTGACGACGTAGACGGAGTCTTTTTAGGCTCCGGGACTTTACTATGCCGAAACAAAGACAAAACAAACCCGCTGCCCCAACAGCAAAGAAGAAGAGTAGACAACTCAGCCAATATTATGGCGTGATCGTCTTTTTGCTGGCATTCTTGCTTTTCGCCAATGCCATACCCAATGGCTATAACCTGGATGATGAACTGGTAACGCGCGACCACCGCTTTACGTCTCATGGCATATCAGCCATACCAGAGATATTGTCATCATCCTACTACGAGGATAATATGGGCTATGCCTACGAGTATCGCCCCGTCGTATTGATATCCTTTGCCATAGAGCATGATATTTTTGGGGAGCATGCACCCGTCAGCCATTTTATCAATGTCCTCCTGTATGCACTGGCCTGCGGGCTGCTATATAAGGTACTCCGGCAGCTCCTGATCGCTTACCCGGACTATGTTTCTTTTGCCATAGCTGCGCTCTTTGCTGCGCATACGGCGCACACAGAGATAGTAGCCAGCATCAAAAACAGGGATGAGATATTGGCGCTTATTTTTGCATTGCTCACACTGCATGTGGCTGTCTACGCTGCGCGCTCGGGCAAGGCCTGGCTCAGTGTAGCCTGTGCGGCACTTTTCACAGTAGCCCTGATGAGCAAGACAAGTATCCTTTCCTTGGTACTTATCATCCCGCTGGGGTTACTTTTCTTTACCGATGCTACTGCGACCATAGTACTGCTGATAGGGCTCGGTCTCCTGCTGCCATCATACTTTCTGCTTAATATCGGCAGCGGGTTTGCAAAATTTGAAGTGATAGTAGCGCTGGGCGGTACCATTCTGGGTTTTACCGCTCTGAAAAACTATAAGACGATCCTCCAGACCGTGCGGCTCCTGGCGAGGCGGCTGAATAGCAGGATCAGCAGCAGTGTCTGGCACGGTGACTCCCCAAGCCTAGTGTTCGCAGATGTGCGGACGTACAGGGACGTGTTTCGCGGTATGATGCCTGCCGATGAGATATGGGCCTGGAGGCCGGCGCTTTTTTGCCTGGCGCTGGGAGTGGTTTATTTTTTTCTGATGCTTCATGATTTTTTTATTCCGGCGCTCTTGCCACTCGGGATATTGGCAGTCCTGAGCCTGCGCGGTGGCCGGAGCCTATCGTGGTGGGCAGCATCTGTATTTAATATTTGCATTGCTATCAACTGTCTGTACCTTTTCCGGGATATGGGATATCTGCACGGATATGCGGGGCTGCTCTCTAAGTATCTGGCCTTTATGCTTGTCTTTGGCAGGCGGGATATCTTTTGGCCTACTCTTATTACTTTTTTGATGATTGCCTTTTTTGAGGGATACCGGGATCCAGTCGGTTTTTCTTTCTGGCGGGACAATACGATAAAGATGCCGGAGTGTATACTTACGCTACTGACGTTGCCGGCTATATTTCTTTTTGCAAATGCACGTGTAAGGCTATTTCTGCTAGTACCCCTCGTCCTTGTGATCTTGTTTAATCTCTGGGAGATGTTTGGTCATTTTGTATTAGCGGATGGGATTTACACTTTTGGCCTGGCCGCATTTGTGGCAGCCGTATTGCTACTGCGCTATAGACGCGGCATACAGGTCACAGCAGGGGCTTTTGTTTTACCTGCTATGATCCTTCTTTTCATGACAAAAAGTATCCATGAAGAGAATATCCTGACTGCAAGCAGGGGGCTATACAATAAGAGTGTAACTGGGCTGCAGGCTGCCACAGAAAAAGTAAACCCACCAGTCATTGCCAATGCACAAAACAGGCCCCTGATATATACGGAGCAGTGCGTATCGGCACATGATCCCGCCAGTGTACGTATAGGCACCTCGCTCTCTATCGTGATCCACTATCTGCAAAAAGTCATACTACCCTATCCACTTTCGTTTTACTATGGCTATAAAGTGATCCAGCCGCAGCGTATGTCAGATCCTATATCCCTGCTCAGCCTGCTGGTATACCTGGCCCTTCTGATAGTAGCGATGGCCACTATGCGCAGATGGCCCCTGGTCAGTTTTGGGGTGATCGTGTATCTCCTGGCTATCATCAGCGTTTCTAATTATCTCTATTTCGTACCCGGTATGATGGGAGATCGCTTCCTGCTGCTACCCTCTCTGGGGTGGTGCCTGGCTGCTGCCGGGGCTATCTACTATTTATTTGTGAGTGATAAAGAAGGGCGTGCTGGCTGGCAGTCTATAGCGCCGGCAGGCAGAGGAGTATTTATAGGCCTGCTGCTGCTCTACTCTGTACTGACAGTAGCCCGCAATGCAGACTGGAAGGATGACCTCACACTCTTCAGGCATGATATAAAATATGCTGACAACTCAGCCCAGGCGCACAATCTGCTGGCGCTACACCTCATGCAGCACGCCACAGCAGAGCAGGATCCCGCTCTACGCACCGCTATGATGAATGAGGCTTTGGTGAACTTCAAGAGGGCAGAGGAGATATATCCCAAGTTTTTTAATGTGGCCTATGACATAGGCAGGGTCTATCTCAACCTAAACCAACCTGACAGCGGCCTGCAGTCTATGCTGCGTGCCATAGCTATAGATAGCACCTATCCCGACGTATACAAAACTGTATCTGATATCTACATTTATAAGAAGATGTATGCACAGGCGGCACCATACCTGGAGCGCCTCATAGTCCTGATGCCGCAAGACTATGAAAACTACAGCAAGCTCAGCTATAACTATTTTCTGCTAAAAGAGTATCAAAAGTCACTGGCCGTAAACAGAAAGGCTATCGAACTAATACCTGGCAACCCCAATCCCTATATCAATATCTACCGTACCTACACAGGCATGGGAGAGACGGATAGCGCCAGGGCTACCTTGCTTTCGGCCCGCAAGATATTCCCGGGAAACAGAGACATAGAATCTCTGCTCAATCAGACCGGCAGCCCCCGATGAAGCAGACCCCGGAAAATATTATTGACACAGTGCTTTATACAATCTGTACAGATACTTGGTATCTTTGACCAAATAACCAATATGATGATCTCAGAACAACCCTCAACTATCACAGGACCGCGTATCTTTTTCAATTTTATAGAAGTGGCTGCCGATAAAATGGCCGAGAACGGAGACCTGATCCGCAAGCTGAAAAGCGGTGCGATACATGGCTTCGTTCTGCGCAATCTTTTCTCAAAACAAGAGGTAGCAAATATGCTCAAAGCGCTGGAGGGCCCACTGGAGCAGGATGCAATGAATACCCCGTCCGGCAAAATGTTTCCAACCCCCTTCGCAATCATCACAAATGACGGAGAGAGGCTGGATGCCTACTATGAGTCGTTAAACACCATGCATAAGCTCATGGACCGCGAGCCGGCACTACAGCTGGTCAGAGACAGGATCAGTTCTTTTTTTCGTGCAGTGGCGGCAGACTATGAGGTGAGTGTACCGATCAATAAAATAAAAGGTATACCGGTCTCCGAGGGCTGCTTCCGGGTATTCTACAAGGATAGAGGAGGACTATTTGTCCACTGTGGTAATCTATTTCAGCAGCAATCTGAGTATTACTATTCACTGCTGGCCAATGATATCGACATGAGTGATCAGCTCAGCTTTTTCTTTAACCTCCAGAATACTGAGGTGGGGGGAGAGCTCACGATCTATGACATGCTATGGAAGGATGTGGTGGCCAAAGCCACCCCAGACGAAAACGACTCTGTGATAGATAAAGATGGCAATACGATCTACCTGAAAGATGTAGAACAATTCACCGTAAAGCCGCAGCCGGGAGATATACTTGTTTTCTCGGGTGGCCCTATCTGGCACCGCGTAGAAAATATCAAAGGCGATACCCCACGGATCACGTACGGCGGCTTTGTCAACTTCTCCAATGATGGCAAGGAGATATTCTACTGGTCCTGATACTGGGCGCTCAGATCGCAGCCGTTTCTGATTTTAACCTGAGGGCTATGGCTGCCCGGTCTATCTGCGTATAGATGTGCTGCATCTCTCCCATTTTTATGTTTCTGCTGCCGGCCTGATTGGCCCCGGACCAGTCATCACGCAGGTAGTAGTCCGGTTTTTCCTCATACATGCTGATCGCATCCCGGGCCGGGTCCTCACATAGAAAGCTATAGTACCTCGTAGCGGTATGCGTGAGCCTGATGGCAAATACCAGCCTGTCCTGATCAGATTGATTGGGTACAGCATTATGTATCAGGCGCAGGTCAAAGAGGACCATCTGCCCTGCGCGCAGGTGCAGTACGCGACCTATACGGTCAAAGTCCGATATGTACTGCGAGAATGGCCACTGTATACCATCTACATACACAGAATGGCAAAATTTGTGGCTCCCCTCCACGAGACAAAAGGCACCATTGCTTTCATCTACATCTATGAGCGGGCACCAGATACCATAGTGGGGCTCCAGATGCGTATTGATGATGAGAGAGGCATCATTGTGCCATGACAGGTCTCCTGTAGAGTGGGCATACTTCGTAAAAAAGCTGGCTATAGGCGTCTGGTAGTTTTGAAAGTAATGGTCCAGCCGGCTTCGTACTTTGTCAATGATAAAATTGTGGATATACCTTTTGGAATCGGCAGTAGCATGCTCCATAGGTGTAAAGCGGCCAATGTTAGTGCCGGGCGCCTTGAATAGCCGGTCATACTCCGCCTTGAGTTCTTCTACCGTCTCAGCAGACAGGAAATCCAATACCACATAGCCGTCTTTCTTCATAGACTGCTCTGTATCTGCGTCACGCAGTATATGACGCTGTAGTGGCTCAAAGCCGGCGGCGTCCCCACCTATATGGGAGAGATACCTGGCGGCCAGATCCTGGCTGCTTATAGCTCTGTTTTCCAATAGCTGCAGGGGCGCCTCACTATGTGAGAGGTAGCTGTCTGGTATGCCGCCATTTTCCAGCTTATTGAGCGTAGTGAGAAATATCTCAGGAGTGATCCGGTATACGTCTGTTTTGCCTTCGGCTGCATTTTTCTGAAAGTATGACAGAGGTGCATTTTTCTTGTAGATACTGATGATAGCTGACACCCTGTTTTGCGCAGAATGATTGGGATATGACGCGTGAAAAAGTGAATTGTGAAATACCAGGGCATGGCCCGGGGGGATGATCATATCTACGGTATATGGCCGGATGTGCTTGTCTGCTACTACATCCGGTATGCTATAGCTGCCGGAGCGGTAGTTGTCAAAAAACCGATGACTGCCGGGTACGACAAACATGCCCGCATTGTCAGGATAAGACAGATCTACAGGCACCCAGATCTGGTAGCTGGTGTATAGTTTCTCGTCTACTATATTCCAGTCCTGGTGCAGGGTCAGCTCTTTGGGATTATTTCCTTCCTTGACCATAAACCCGCCGATGAAAAAATCAAAATCAGAAAACCACTCAGAGAGTGCCGGCATCACTATATCACGCAATGCGCCACTGAGGCGCAGATTTTTATCACCACCTATTTTGCTATGGCTGGCTATCAGGCCGGAGACATTATTCTGTATGGAGAACTCATGATACAGCTCTTTGATCTGGTCTATCTGTGCCTGCGAGAATAGCGGAGCCACACAGAAGCCCATATCGTCCAGGGCGGTCATATACTCGGGGTCTCTGATCAGAAGGTCTGGTTTCATTTATTGCTGCAGTGATTTGAAATATAAGAGGTTGATCTTGGTCATCAGGCTCAGGTGGGGGTCTCTGCGGATCCAGCTTTTGAAGCTATCTACAGACGCCGGCTCAAATGCATGAGCTATGGTGTCTACCTGACGCGCATGGGCGGGCCTGCCATCAGCTTTGAAATAGTAGTAATCTTCCGGTGCCATTTTATACTTTTCTATCCGGGTGCTATCGCCCTGGGGCATATAGTAGTAGTGGATATCAGCCGGGCCGGAGCACATACCGAGTATGACGGCCACGCGCGGGCTACCGGTATGATTGGGCGCAGAGCCATGCAGTACGGCGTGATTTAGTACCACGCACTCACCTATATCTGTGACTATGTCAGTGAATAAGGAACGGATCGTGTCCTGCAGGTGTACGAAGGGCCTGGGATACTCGGGCACTACCCGCAGTGTTTTTTTGATCTTGTGGCTCCCCTTCAGTACTCTGAGCTGGCCGCTGTTTGCGTCTGTTTTTTGCAGCGGTATCCAGAGGTTGAAAGAGCACTCTGATGGCTCATCTACAAAGGTCAGGTCCTGATGTGGCATCAGTTCGCTATTGTCACCACTGTTTTTGATCAGATAGTTAGAGATCAGCACCTGGTAGTTTTGAAAGACAGCCTGTACCTGGTCCATGATGGTCGTTTTTACCAGTTGGTCCAGGGCTATGAGCAGGTCGGCATTGCCAGTCTCTACAGAGGAGTAGAGGCTCTCGGTCTGCATAGCTGCTTCGTGCTCTGCACGCACACCCTCATAGTAGTCCCGGAGCACCTGTATCTGGGCGGGTGTGAAGAGCTTTAGCTTCACATACCCGTCACTCTCAAAGGCAGCCTGGAGTTTTTCATCTTTGAATATCGGGCGCATATGCTGGTCTGTGGTCAGCCTGCGGCACTGTGCCGTGCAGGTGCCAGTGAAGATACGCTACTTTACGCATTTTCAGGTGAAGAAGAAGCTATGATATAGGTCAGAGCCTATTTGTAAAAAACGGCAAATCTCTTTTGTACGGGCAGGAAGAGATACCACGCCAGCGCCAGCACCTTCAGGCAGGCTGTGAGCACGGGTGATGGCAAAAAGCTGATGACCGGAATCTTTTCATCTATGTATTTGATGGTGAGTGCGCCAAGTGATTGTGCGCAGACCCAGTTTCCTTTTTTTACAAAATCCGGATGTATCACATCCAGTATGAGCAGAAACCGGCGCTGGCTGGTATCATTCCATGTAGTATGCATGTGGGCATCACTGAACATGAGCAGCCGCCCGGTGTGATAGCCGCGCTTCTCATCATCCACCTGTATGCCGCAGTCCAGGTACTGGCCGGGTATCTGCAGGCCTAGATGGCAGCGGATGATGGCATTGGTCTCACCGATATGGGGCAGCACACGGCTGTGCGGCTCCAGCACGGTGATACCTGCAAAGGAGATGTGAGGTATAGTCTGAAGCAGGGCAAAGGTCTTTGGGTATTTCAGACAGTTTTTGTGATTGTACCAGCGGAAGTTGAAGAAATAGAAATTTCTCCAGGCATCGGGCGCACTGAGATAGGGCGGGTTAAGGTTAGGCGGCATAGCCTCATGGCCCGAGGTGAGTCCGCTGATCTCCTCTATGATCTCGGTATATCTGCTCTCCAGCATAGGCACCCACGGATATGCAGCGGGGTCATAGTAGCGTGGATGGGTCCCATCATACCGGGCCTCTTTGAGAAAGTAGCGGTCCGGCTCCCGTATATGTGCTGACTGTGCCATGAGGTAGTGAAGGTAAGGATATAATCCCGGCAATGAGAAGAGATCATGACGGAGGTCATTATTTCCGTCTTGTCTTGCGGCCTGCCGGTCATTACATTTAAAAGGAAAGATATATAGCTGAATTTTATTTTTTAAAAGCGCCTGCAAGTAGCTAAATTGGCTGCTAAACGAGACATGTCTATGGCCTCTATAGGCACATATAGTCTGAAGCCATATAAAAGTGACCTCAGCGAAGAAGACCTGCTGCACCTGCTGCGCAGATGCCTCCTCGGTGCGGGTCATAGCGATGTATCTTTCTATAAGGGAAAATCTTTAGGCCAGTGCCTGGATGGCCTGCTGCGCCCATCTCCCACACCGCCACCTGTGCGGGAGGAGCTCTCAGACGGTGTAGATCCCTATGTCAAACTCGGTGGTACGTGGATACATGCTCCCTACGAGAGTGAGGAGGTAAACTACCGCCGCAAGATCATGTTTCGTATGTGGTGGACCGGCCTCATATTGAATCGCGACCACTCTATCACAGAGAAGATGACACTTTTCTGGCACAATCACTTTGTGACAGAGACCGATGTAGTAAAGGATAGCCGCTATTCTTACTACTATGTAGCAATGCTGCGGTCTCATGCGCTTGGCAATTTCAGACAGCTGATACGCGAGGGTACCACCAGCCCCGCTATGCTCGTGTACCTGGGTGGCAATACCAATTTTAAATCAGCTCCAAATGAAAACTATGCCCGTGAGCTGATGGAGCTGTTTACACTGGGCAAAAGCCCCGACATACACTACACAGAGGAAGATGTAAAAGCGGCAGCACGCGTACTGACAGGATGGAAGGATGATAAAGACAAATGTGTGGGCCTATTCGATCCGGCCCAGCACGAGCCAGCAGACAAGCATTTCTCTGCCTTTTTTGATCACCACGTCATAAAAGGCCGTGAAGGCAAAGAGGGTAGCGACGAGACAGATGAACTGATAGACATGATCCTGCGCAAAAAGGAAGCTGCAAAATATGTCTGTCGCAATCTGTACAGGTGGTTTGTATATGCTCATATAGATGATACCATAGAGCGCGAGGTCATAGCGCCGCTGGCAGATATTTATTTTCAAAATAATTTTGAGATTGTACCGGTGCTCAGAGCACTACTGGGCAGCGAGCATTTCTTTGACCCGGCTGTACGGGGTGGCATAGTCAAAAGCCCGGCAGACTTTCTGCTCGGCTCTACACTGGAGATAGGAGTGACTGTGTACCTGGCTCCGGAGAAGACATATACGACGCTCAAAGAATGCCACGAGCCATGGCTGCAGTACCACCTGAACTGTGAGGACCTGTCTCAGCGCATAGGAGATCCCCCCTCTGTGGCTGGCTGGCCGGCCTACTATCAGGCACCCAACTATCACCGCTGGTGGGTAAACTCTGCCAGTCTCAGTATGCGCAAAAAGCTAAGTGATGGCCTCAGCACGCATGAGGGGCTCATATTCAACGGATATAGCATCAGTTTTGATTTTCTGAATTTTTCACGCCAGTTTGAAAACCCGGGAGACCTGCAGGGATTCATAGCCCAAGTGACCAAACGGCTATGCGCTGTGGCACCTGCACCCTCTACTATAGACCAGCTAAAGGGCCTGCTCGTATCAGGCATGGATACCGACTACTACTGGCAGAAAGCATGGAAGAAACTAGAAGACAAACCTGATGACGCAGAGACGAAGGATGTACTGGATGCGCGTCTCAGGATGTTTTACGCGCGGCTGCTGAGCCTGCCGGAGTACCATGTGATGTGATCTGTAAACGATAGAGAATAGAAAGAAAGTGAATAGAAAAGCCTTTATACAAAATACCGCAGTCGTGGCGGCTATGTACCCGCTCCTGAGCGCGCTGGATGCCTGCCATGTGCGCAGGCAGGGCAAGGGTAATAAGGTTTTTGTGATCATACAGCTGATAGGTGGCAATGATGGACTGCATACTGTGATACCTGTGAGCCGCTACAGCCAGATAGCTGCGGCGCGACCTAATATCTTCATCCCTGAGAATAAGATACTACCCATCAAGGGTACATCTGACACCGGGCTGCATCCCTCCCTGGCCGGCATTCGTGATATGTTTGATAATGGTCTGGCGGGATTCATACAGGGGGTGGGCTATGAGCACCCAAATTTTTCTCACTTCCGGTCCTCGGATATTTGGCTCACCGGCTCTCCTGCTGATAAGTCTCTCTACACCGGCTGGATGGCCAGATACCTGGAGACCAAGTTTAAGAACTATCCGGAAGGCTACCCCAGCAAGGAGCAACCTGATCCGCCAGCTATGAAGGTGGGAGACACGGGTACGTTTCTATTTCAGGGCAAGGCGATGGATATGAGTATAGTGGTAAATCCCAGTATACCTTTCGGTGCATCAGATACAGATGCCAAAGGCAGCGCCCCTGATAGCTTTGGTGTGGAGGAGGTGAGGAGCATAAGGGAGATCCTGCTGCAAACTGATAAATATGCAGGAGTAGTAAAGAAGGCGCTGGATACGCCTTTTGCCTCCTCAAAGCTCTACCCAAAGGCCGGTGAAAACTCTCTGGCAGATCAGCTGAAAGTGGTGGCCCGCCTGATCAACGGCGGCCTGAAAACATCCGTGTACATGGTGGATATGAAAGGCTTTGATACGCATGTGGAGCAAGTGACCGCCTCTGACAAGACAAAAGGTGTGCATGCTGCACTACTGAGCAAACTATCACAGGCCATCACCTGCTTCTGGGACGATGTAGTACACATGGGCCGCGAAGAAGATATAGCGGGTATGACCTTCTCAGAGTTTGGCCGCAGGATAGTATCTACCAGCGGGCTGGGCACAGATCACGGCTCTACACAGCCGGTCATTTACTTTGGCGCTAATATCGATAGCCAGATCATAGGCCACAATCCCGTGATACCGGACCAGGTGACGGTAGATGACAACCTGCCCCTGCAGTATGATTTCAAGGCAGTATATGCCTCTGTACTCCGGCAGTGGTTTGGCGCCGGAAACGATGTAGTACAGTCCGTGCTGCCGGGAGATTTCCCCGGTATCAATATTTTTAAAACCTAGCTTTCCTATCAGGTACTCAAAGCCGACACACCCCTCATGCAGCCAGACTACGGCTTGGTCCTTTCAGATAAATTTAACCTGCGCTCTGTACTCGGGTTTATAATCAGTGGTGTATTGCTATGGCTCGCCATCCATCAGAGTGGCCTGGAGCTGCGGTCGATACACATGAGTATGACGGAGGGTATTTACTTTGCCGGATCTATGTTTGCCTTTGTACTAGCCACCTGGTTTCAATCCATGCGCGCGAAAATCGTCTGGCTAAAGAGGGGTGCCAACTGGAAAGAGCCCGCTACATTCAGTAGCCTCTCCATAGGTAATTTTTATAACTGCGTGCTGCCCGGCAATCTGGGTGATGCTGTACGTGCCTGGCATTTCGCGCGGCGGCAGCGCATACCCTTCGCCAGTTCGCTGGCATCCATCATTACGGAGAAGTGGCTCGATGCACAGATGTTTGTGGTCATATCCGTCATCCTGTTTATGATCAGCCCCCTTTCAGGAGACTATATTTTTCTGGCTATCTACTATACAGCCACGGTAGCAGCACTACTCGGTATATTATATCTATTGATGCTACGGTACGTACTTCTCGAGAAGGCGCTATGGCGCATCGTAGTAGCACTGAGGCGGCCGGGCAGGTTTCTATACAGGATATATAAATACGCGTCCTGGCAGATGTCCGGCATTCGGCAGCATGGTTTTGTGGGGGCTTATCTTTTTTTCTGTAGCGGGGCATTCCTGCTGAATGTGGCGCAATTCTTTTTGCTGCTGAAGGCAGCCGGCATATCAGGTCCTGTAGCCTCAGTATATACTGCCTATCTCACTGCCGTGAGTATGATGATCATCGCCTTCATACCCTCTGCGCCTGGCAATGTGGGTGTACTGCACTATGGACTGTACCTGGTACTGATACTCGCTGCAAAAATAAATGGTGCCGGTACAGAGCATGCAGCCCTGCAGAGCTATGCGCTCTTCGGTATTTACACGCATTTGTCTTTTTTGGTACCGGAGGTAGTGGTCGGAGGTGTTTTTCTGCTGCGGGATGGCCGGTATCTGTATGGCCGGTGGCCCGGTGACGCACCAGTAGCAAAAAATATCACGCCAGATGCTTAGATTCGTACTGATCCCAATTATCTCACTAAACACAGGTTATGACTACCCAGAAGTTCATATGGCCCGAAGGAGAGGAGCTGGTCTACCTCAGACCGCCTAAGGAAGAATATCACGGAAGGCTGCCCAACTTCTACCCGCCGGAATGGTTTCCGGAGCTAAATCTACTAAAGGAAAACTGGCAGGCCATAAGGGATGAGATACTGGCCTATGAGCGTGAGCGGGGCAATATAAAAGGTATGGGCTCCTACTCTCCGGCACAGGTGAGTGGTACCGACTGGAGCACTATCAACCTGATGAGTTACATGGTACTCTTTCACAAAAACAGGGAGAGGTTTCCGGTGCTGACGGCGCTGACAGACCGCATACCAAACATCACGACCGTGACCATCAGTGTGCTCTCTCCACATACAGAGATCAAACCACACTATGGAGATACCAACGGTGTGATACGGGCCCACGTGGGCCTGATCGTGCCGGAGCCGTATCCGGCCATAGCGCTGCAGGTGGGCGATGAAGCACAAGGATGGGCAGACGGTGAGGTCATGGCATTCACCATCGTGCAGCGGCACCTGGCATGGAACCGATCAGACCACAAGCGCTATGTACTGATCATAGATTTTGTACCGGAGGTACTGGCCGACCGGCAAACGGAGATATGCCGTAAGACGCTGGGCAGCCAGACATATATTTTTCTGTACAAGCGCATCGGTGTCTTGCGCCATTTGCCGGAGTTTCTCGCCGGTTTTTCTTGTGCGTTCTTTTCGTTCCTTTGGTGGTTTCTGCTGCCGGTGCAGCGGCGGCTGAAACTTTTCCTGTAGGTAAAGGAAATCGAGATTATTATGCAGTAGCGGCCTTGCCGGGTTTTTTATATTCCAGGATATCTTTTTTCCATGGGAGGAATGTATTGATAAGCGGAGGTTTGGTAGCCAGCAGGAAGCAAAGGAATAGCATTTTGGAGGAAGTGAATCCCGCTTTGAGCGTAGCAAATTTGTAAGCCACACCGATACTATCGGTCACATTCTCTACCTGGTGCCATACCAGAGACGGGAAGTACAGCACGTCTCCGGGGTACAGCAGTACCTCTGTACGCTGCGCCAGCTTGAGCAGTGGATATCGGGGGTCATCCAGCTTGTATGGATCTGCATCACTATAGAAATAATTGTACCGGCGCGGCCTCACACCTATAAAGAGGCGGTGATTGGTCGGATAAAACACCCACCGCTTGATACCCTCTATCTGCACAAAGATCGTGATAGCGAAACCATCATGGATCGGCGTCATGGTATTCTTGCCGCCCATAAAGAAATAATTCAAGTCATTTTGTGCGCCCGCAGGTCGAAATTTGCGCAGCCAGCTATAGTCAAAATCCTGACGCAGGCCTGACTGCTCATCTACGATACGGGAAAACTTGAGATAGCGCTTAGACCCCTGCTTCATATTGTCTATGTACTCACTAAACTTGACTACATCATAAGCCTGGTCTGTATCTTTGATGAGACCGGGGTTATTGACCAGTGTGACATCCTCATGTCCGTATTTTTCTTTGAAGTAGTCAAAGTTCCACTTGCCCTGGCATGGCCAGTCTGACGCAGCACCGCGAAAAACGATAGGGCAGTGATCGTCTTTCACGGGATCAGTATACTCTCCCTTTTTATATTCTATCACACGAAAATTGTCCGTATTGGGATGCTCAGAGGCATACTTTTCTATTTCCCGGTACAGTTTCTTTTCTGTACTGCCAAAGGCTTTTTGATACCATTTTTCACCCAGGATATGTTCGGCGAAAAAGAGAAAATTATACTGCAGCCATTGGCTGGTCTTGACATTGCTCGGCTTCATGTGGCGAGGTTTGAATCAGGGGATTGATCTTTTCAATATTACTAAAAAAAATTCTTCTGTGGGTCAAAGAAAAGGCAGGACAAACAAGCCGGAAAATATCAGTGTGACCTTACTTAAAGAGGTTCAGGAACCTTCGCACCAGGCCACCGATCATATAGAGCAGCTCATGTATCAGAATGAGTGGACCTGGACTGTGAGAGAGCAGGAACCTGAGGTGGCGCCAGCCGTCTCTCCATGGGCGCAGATGTGAGGGCCGCCCCCTGCCATCAGGAGAGAGCACCACCGGCACCTCTGTGATGCGCAGGTGATGGATAGTGGCGGCTACGATCATCTCAGAGGCAAACTCCATACCTGTGGTAGCAAGGTCCAGATCGAGCAGCGCCCGGCGCCGGAAGGCCCTGAGGCCACAGTGAAAATCACCTATTTCGCTGCGGATGAAAAGGCGGCCCAGCGTGGATAGTATAGGATTGCCCACATACTTATTCATCATAGGCATAGCCCGGGGCTTGATCTCTCCCTTGAATCTATTGCCTATGACCAGGTCATAACCCTCTCTTAGTTTGACCACAAAGGGATCTATCTGGCTGAAGTCATAACTATCATCTGAGTCTCCCATCACTATATACTGCCCTCGTGCGGCTCTAAATGCGCCCATCAGCGCCCTGCCGTAGCCACGCTCAGGAGTCTCTATCACGGTCACGCCGCAGTCTCTGGCTATCTGCTGCGATCCATCCGTACTGCCATTGTCACCTATGATGATCTCACCGCTCACACCACTGGTAGCCAGATAGAGTTTGGCCTTTTGTATGCAGCCTTTCAGTGTGCTTGCTTCATTGAGGCAGGGCATCACGATACTTAACTCTATTTCTTCCGGTCGGTCAGGGAGCATGAATAGCCGCTGCTGTATTTTAGGTGAATAAGCTAAAGTTATGGCCAAGATTCTTAATATTTTTCAATTTGCGAAGACTCCGGCCTCCTGAGCGAAAATAAAAGCAGCGTAGTGGCACTATCACCGTCTATGCGCACATATATATGCGATCAGAGATATGCTATCTGACACATGAGGATGCAGATGTGCGAAAGAAGCTGTAAAATTGTAAAGCTACGATACATGACCGGTACGCCTGCCATAGTGATACAAAATCTCAGCAAAAGGTATAAGCTGAAAACGGAAAGCCAGATGGCTGCCGGTGAGGCAGACTTTTATGCGCTGCGCGATGTATCTCTGGAGGTGCAAAAGGGAGATATGGTAGGTATCATAGGCAGCAATGGATCCGGCAAGAGTACACTACTCAAGATCCTCAGCCAGATCACCCGGCCGAGTGAAGGAGAAGTGCGGTTTTATGGTACAGTCTCATCTATCCTGGATATAGGCACAAACTTTCACCCGGACCTGACCGGGCGCGAAAATGTGACCATGCACCTCCGTCTGAAGGGAGTGTCTCCCGGTGAGTTTGATCAGCGCTATGCAGCCATACATACTTTTAGTGAGATCGGTTCTTTCTTTGACCAGCCGGTCAAGATCTATAGCAGTGGTATGTTTCTACGTCTCGCCTTTTCTGTCGCCTTTCACCTGCATGCAGATATACTCCTGCTGGATGAGGTCCTGTCTGTAGGCGATGAAGGTTTCCGCCTGAAATGCCAGGATATGCTGCAGCGGCTGGCTACTGAGGGCAGGACCATCCTCTTCGTCTCGCACAGCAGGAATGAGGTGCTGGAGCTCAGCACGAAGTGTCTGTGGCTGGACAAGGGGATGGTAAAAAAATATGATAAGCCTGCCTTTGTGCTGGCAGAGTATTTCTCTATGCATCAAGACAACTATGACCAGCGCAAGCTCGTGGTAGATATAGACAAGACTGCGGGCCAGGAGCATATAGAGCAAAATGGGAGTATAGACCTGACGTGGGAGGCAGATGTAGCTCCGGGCAATGATGCCTTCTCCATCAGAGAGCTATCAGTGACAGGAGCGGTGAAAGGGGAACCTATATACAATACCGGCCCCATAAAGCTGAAGTTTGTAATAGACAAAAAGAAAAAGGGAGTATATGTAGGCGCTTTTTTCTTCCTGCAGGATGTTTTTCATCAGTCGGTCATGGTAGGGCATCTGCTGAATAATACTGAAAAAAAAGACCTGAGCAGTCAGTGGAAAGATCAGGTAGGCCTGATGGAGATATGCTGCGAGATACCGGCCGATTGGCTGCTGCCGGGCAAGTATTACCTGTTTCCGCGCTTTGGAGTGGAGAGCGGGGAGTGGACGGCTACTTCAGAGGAGGGTATTCGCTTTTCAGAGAAGCTAAACTTCACGGTGACACCACACCCCTCCTATACGGACTATATCGGCGATCCCGGCAAGGGCGCCCTCAGGCCTGGCCTGGCCTGGCGCATCTCCCCTATAGGGGGCGACTGAAACTACTACTGACCGAGGTGATAGATCTGCAGGCTATCTGTGATATCGCGCGCATCACTTTTTTGTAGCGTCATGAGGGCAGTGCCGGTATCAGCTGATATGGGTAGTATATAATGATGTTCGGCCTCCATATAGGACCGGAGTATGGATAGATGCTGAGGGGTAGAGACGATCACGACCTTCTGGTGGCGAGATCTGAGATAATCCCAGAAAGATGGAAAGGCAGCCATATCACAATGGCACTCCTGCTCCAGGTACCGCCTGTAGTATGGGAGGAATGGTATATTGAATCCATCTGTGATGTAAATCCTGTGGAAAGCAGAGAAATCAAATGGGTGAAAAGGCTCGTTGCTCAGAAAAAGATAGTCACAGGACGACGAGTTGACTACCAGTACCTTGCCACCTGCTACGTGGCTGATAGTGGCCAGAGTGCTCTGGTAGGCTCCCCTATACCCGCGCAGTGTGTCTGCCTCTGCAGACAGACGCGACAGGTGGATCATAGAAAGCGTAAGAACAGGTAAAGCCACCACTATCATGCGCCGCTGAGTAAGCAGCGCAGGAAGAGCTGCTATAAGCTGCGCCAGGATAAAAATGCTGAGTAAGGGAAGGAACGATCGGTCATTGACTTTGTCGGTATAGGTCTGTACTGCTATCAGTACCCAGAATGAGGCTGCAAACACTAACCACTGTAAAAGATACCATGCAGACTGTGGCCGCCTGCGTATCAGCAGCGCGAGGCTCAGCAGCCATGAGATCACACAGAGATACCAATAGCGGCCAGCTATATTGGTCATGACTCTCGCCACCCGGCTCCACTGGCGTGCATCTGTATAGAGCGGCCGCTCCGGCAGGATGAGTGAGCGCATATAGGATGGGGTCAGGACCGGGGGGTCTACCCAGATAATGTTTTTTACAGCCTCCCACCTCACGGTATCTCTATGGCTGTGCATCTGTGACAGGGGTACGGCATTTTCGCGATCAGTAAACTGCGCCTCTATGTCAGGCTCTACCTGCTTGTAAAAGTATGGAGTGGTGCTGAGATCATAGGC
This sequence comes from Bacteroidota bacterium, assembly GCA_018267385.1. Classification (GTDB taxonomy): domain Bacteria; phylum Bacteroidota; class Bacteroidia; order Chitinophagales; family LD1; genus UBA1941. Next base: position 85,099 of record JAFDYN010000007.1, read on the forward strand.
TATAGCCGCTAAAACTACCCCCAGGAATAATACAGGAAAGAGAAAGACAGATATCAGCTGGCGTATTCTTTTTATGTAGAGAAAGCCAAAGACAAACACCTGCAGGAGCACGGCTGTGGCTGACTCTGATCTGGTCAGTGTACCTATAGCAAAGCCGGAGCAGAGCAGTATAAAAAGCCCCGGCTGCCTGCGGATAGATCCCGCCGCCCCAAAAAAATATACCAGCCCCAGCAGTGAGGACCCCACCAGCATGTATGAGACTCGTGTAAACAGGAAGTGAATATTGGAATCTGCCATGACGAGAAAATAAACGAGCGCAGCTATGACAGCGCCGATGCCCGCACCCGATATCTCAGCCACGACAGAGAGTATAATATAAACAGCTAGCAGACATGACAAAAACAGGTAGCTATACAGGAACCAGGAGACCCACTCTACGCCGGGGTATGCCTGGTACAGCAGGGAGTATAGATGAGAGGTTCCTATATTGCCGAGAAAGTAGACGGACCGAAAGGGCAGGCCGCCTGTCAGGTGCCCGCTATAGAAACTATCAAACATCCCCTCATACTCTACATAGAAAAAACCGTAGTACAAGTAGGTAAACAGGAAGCAAGCCGCTGTCACCAGCACGGCTATGAGAAATAAAGACCTGCGGTCCGATGAGGAATTTCGCATTTTACAATCGTGAGGCAGATCCCCGCACCATCTGTATCAGGTGATAGTGCAGCCACCTGTATACTCAGCAAAATATAGAATAATTGCCTATTTTTCGGATACAATGAAGCTCAATCAGCTATTTGCAGATGTAGCCGCCCAGGAGCAGTTTGAGCGGGATGGATATATAGTGATAGATCTCACTACGCCGGAAATCGTCCGTCATCTGGGCCGGCGGTTTTATGATCTCAATCCCGATATCCCTGAGGGGTTTTCATCAGGCGCCACAGAGGTAGAGGAACGGGTCAAAAAAGAAATTTTTGCTGAGATGGACGCGCTGCTCGGACCTCCGCTGGATCGTACTTTTATCAACTATAAAAAGCTCGGTAGCACCTTTCTCTGCAAAGCCCCGGGAGACAAAGGACACGTGAATGTACACCAGGACTGGAGTGTGGTAGACGAGTCGAGATATGCCTCGGCGACTGTATGGATACCCACAGAGCCGGTAGATGAGCGCAACGGTGCCCTGCGGGTGCTGCCTGGTAGCCACTTGTTCTTCAATAAACTACGCAACACTCATATACCTGTGAGCTATCGCGGTAGTGAGCAACTCATCTGGGATCACATGCTCACAGTGCCCATGCAGCCGGGTCAGGCTTTCGTGCTCAATCATGCTGTGATACACGCATCATCTGCCAATAGAACCGAAAGAGCCCGTGTGGTCATAGCATACGGCATCACCTCTGCCCAGGCCCAGCTCACATTTCACTACAGGGGGCCCTCACAGCCCGGAGACCTGCTGGAAAAATTTGAAATGCCGGATGATTTTTTTCTCAGGTATCATAATATCGGCGAGCGGCCGCTGGTAGGTGTCATGACTGGTCAGTTTGACTATCCGGTGCCTGCAGTGAGCAGAGAGGAAATCTATGGTATGATAAGGCGTGAGAGGGAGAGGAGACGGGATATTCCTTACTTCCGTGAGCACTGGATAGAGCCTCATGCATCTGCTTTATAAATGTCTGCTCAGGTGAAAAAACGCAATTGGCTCTTCCGTCTTATCATGATCGTACTCCTGCTGGCTGTGCTGGAGGCCATAGGCTATATAGCTATGTGGGCCAATAGCCGCTCCTTTGACTGGGTCAATACGAAAAACTACTTTAAGGTACGGGCCATGCTCATAGGTGATACGGCTGCTGATCAGCGGGCCAGGTATCTCTCACAGCCATATCTGGGATATATACCGGACCCGGGCTATGCCGCGCATGGTGAGGTACAGCACAATGATGCAGGATACAGGGGCGAAAAGATACCGCTGGTCCGCAGCCGTAAGCTAAGGATACTCTGTCTGGGGGGATCCACCACCTATGGCCTGGGCGTACCCTTGCCATATCAGACTTACCCTGCGAGACTGTCCTTTCTCCTTAATAAAGTTATAAAGGAAGATAGCGCACTGCACACAATGTATGGCGGAGCTGAGGTACTCAATGCCGGGCTTGAGGCTGGTACGTCTGCAGAGGAGCTGGAGCAGTACCTCATGAAATACCGGTACTACCGGCCCGATATAGTGATAGTGCACAGCGGAGTGAATGATGCAGAGATCATGGCGAGCGCAGACAGGGATTTTCAGCTGGACTATACCCACTACCGGCGGCTGCAGTTTCATCTCGAGCCACTACCCCAGCCAGCTCGTTTTTTCATGCATTCTTATCTCTTCAGCTATCTTGCTATCAGGTTGTTTTATGCAAATTTCTACTATAGCGGCGTGAATGGCCGTCAGTGCTATGTCCGGCAGAGGGGCCAGCAGTTTGCTCACTGGTCAGACATAGATGCGGATACCATACGCTGGGGTGCCGGCCACCTATACCTCCCCTTCTATCGCAATACCCAAAGTCTCTACGCAGAGGTGATACGGGATAGCGCTATACTACTGGTCCTGCCTAATATCCTGAATGAAAAGGACTCCTTTGTCAATAGTAGCCCAAGGTACAGGGACCTATGTGCAGAGAACGTCCGTATATCCTGTGATCTGGCTGACCGGACAGGTGGGATCATTGTACCTTTTGCATATGACTCGATACATGACCCGCATAGCTGGCTGGATGACTGCCACCTGGATAGTACTGGTGAGTGGAACAAGGCCTCTGTGCTGCTGCCCGTGGTGGTCAGATGTGCGCTGCAGCGCCACGCTCAGCGATAGACAGGACCATCAATGAACAGCCCGGAGGTACTGTGGAAAGTACGACCCGCACATAGGGGTATTTTCTTATTTTTACTCTATGCAGATCAATGACTTTACAGAGAAATTTGTGACATGCCTCAATAGCGCTCCTGTAGTGCCGGTAGATGGCGCTACAAATTTCAAAAAGCTGGATGAGTGGAGCTCGATCTTTGCCCTGATAGTGATAGCAATGGTAGACAGCGAGTATGGCAAAACGCTAACCTCAGATGATATCAGGAATGCCGAAACCATTAATGATCTCTACCACATCATTCAATCAAAGTAATGTCATCTTTTGCGGTACATAATGTCTCACTGCGCGGTGTCAGTGCCTGTGTGCCTGTGCGGCGGGAAGACAATATGGAGCTGGACCTGATACCAGAGAGCCAGCGTGAAATCTTTATACAGACTACCGGTATCAGATACAGGCGGATGGCGGCACCCGGCACTACGGCCGCTGACCTGTGCAGGGTCAGCGCACAGAAGCTCATGAGTGACCTGGGCTGGCAGCCGGATGAGATAGGGGTACTCGTCCTGATCACACAAACGCCCGACTACGTCGTACCAAACTCATCGTCTATCATACAGCATCAACTCGGGATACCCAAAGACTGTCTGGCCCTGGATATCAATCTGGGATGCTCGGGCTATGTCTATGGCCTCTCGGTCATCGGATCTCTGCTGCAAAATATGCCCGGCCGCAAAGGACTGCTGCTGGTGGGCGATTGCTCATCTGCGATCGTATCAAAGGGAGATAAAGCTACCTACCCGCTTTTCAGCGATGCCGGATCAGCTACCGCTATAGAGCATCAGGCAGGGACGAGCTGGCATTTTGACCTGCATACTGATGGCTCCGGTTATGAGGATATCATAGTAAAGGGAGGCGGCATGAAGCATCCGTTCCATATGCATTCTTTGGATCCTGTAGATCATGGACCCGGAGAGGTGCGCAGCGACCTGCAGATGAAACTGGACGGGCTCAACATCTTCAATTTTGCACTGCGTGAGGTGGCCTCAAACATAGAATCTGTAATGGCATCGGCACAAGTCAGTGCCGGAGATACCGATTACTACGTACTTCATCAGGCAAATAAATTGATACTGGAGTGTGTACGCAAAAAGCTAAAGGCGCCGTCCGAGAAATTTCCGTACTCACTCTATGACTATGGCAATACGAGCTCCGCGTCTATACCTGTGACCATAGCGAGTCAGCTACATGGATCACTGCCCGAGAGTAGAAAGAACCTTGTGCTGAGCGGCTTTGGTGTTGGTCTATCCTGGGGCGCGGCGGTCATAGATTTTAGCCAGGCGCATATAGCGGATATCATTGAAATATGACTCCAGAAAGGCTATATTAGGGGAAGTTTTATATGGAGCAGCCCCTCTACTCTGTCATCATACCGGTATATAATAGTGAAGGCACGCTGGCCGAATTGTGCGAGCGCGTCATTGCTTTTTTCGCACGCCGTGGCGAGCCTGTAGAGATACTGATGGTAAATGATGGCAGCGCTGATGGCAGCTGGGCTATGATAGGAGAGATATGCCACCGGTATCCCGGCCAGGTGACAGGGATCGACCTGGCCAGAAACTTCGGGCAGCACAAGGCCCTGCTCTGCGGCCTGAAAAATAGCCGCGGTCAGTACGCCATCACCATGGACGATGACCTGCAATACCACCCGGAAGATATACAGGGCCTCATAGAATGTCAGCAGGCTGCACAGGCAGATGTGGTATATGGAGTCTCTCAGCGCAAGAAGCATAACCTTATAAGAAACTGGGGTAGCCTGTTGGTGGCCTGGATCTTTCGCAAATATGCGCATATGCCTCGGAAGGGGTCTTCCTTCAAGCTGATCTCAAGGCACATCATAGACCAGGTCAAGGATTACAATCATCCATACGTTTTTTTGGATGAGGTACTGGGCTGGTATAGCCGCAAGACGAGCTATGCAGTAGTGCGGCACGAGGACAGGCGCACAGGCGTCTCAGGCTACAATTCACTGCGCCTGATCAGGTACACTATCCAGATCCTGTTCAGCTATACCACTTTACCTTTGCAGATGATCACCTGGCTGGGTCTGCTTTCATTCTTCGTATGTCTGGGCATCATCATTTACTTTATCTACATGAAATATACTTATGGTGCAGAGCTGGGATTCACCGCTCTCATCGTATCTATATTTATGTCTACCGGCCTTATCCTTTTTTGCATAGGTATCATAGGTGAATATCTCAGCAGGCTATTCATTATACAGACAGATAAACCTATCTTTATAGTGAAAGAAACAATCAGGTGATCATCAGGAAATATGGTTTGGAGCTGGTGCGGCTGAAAGCATCACACATAGAGATGATACGCCACTGGCGCAATGATCCCAAGATACAGCGCCATATGTTTTTCCAAGCTACGATCACCCCTGAGATGCAGCGGCGCTGGTATGACTCAGTCAATAATGAACAGAACTATTACTTCCTCATCTACAGCGGCCAGGAGCCATGTGGCCTGATCAGCATCTCTTCCATAGATTTTGAAACGCGTAATGCCTTTGCCGGGCTTTTCATCTATGACGACAGATATATAGGTACCGATGTACCTGTGCGCGCGTCCCTCACTATCCTCGATGTGTTTTTCTCGTTTACCAATCTGGAGTCTATATATGCCAAGGTGCGCGACTCCAATCTGGTAGCACATCTCTACAATACTTCATTGGGATTTAAGCGTACAAAAAAAATTGAACTGGGGCAGGGCTATGAGTATTGCCTCAAGCGTGAAAACTATATGCAGGCTACGGCCATGCTGCACAGGGCTACACAGCAGCTGTATGGCAATAAGACCGCACTGGAGTTTGACCCTCAGGATCCGGTAGATACTGAGCTGAAGAAGAGTTTTGAGGCATCTATAGTCAGCCTGGATATGGAGCGGCTAAAGGGGCTCGAGGTGATCTGAATGATCTAGCGCGCCAGTATACGCCAGCGGATCTCATCCAGCAGTATCTTTATCTTTCTCATCATTGTTTTGCCCTCCAGCTCCAGCATGAGGGCGGTAGAGTAGCATGGATTCAGTCCATACTTTATCATCCGTACCGGAAACGATAAGTCTTGATAGGGAAACTTCCTGCTGTCAAAATGCGGCTTCAATTGTGGCCTTATCTTTTGCTCATAGGTGATGCGATTATGCTGGTAGAGATCCTGGTCTACCGGAGGCATGACCTCCATACCGATGTGAAAAGTAAGGTGCATATCATCTATATGCTTTAAGCGGGCAGCGTGCGTGATGATATTGTGCAGCAGGCTGACTTCTATAAACGGGACACCTATACAGATGTCATCCAATATAAAATGCGCCAGGAGCTTCCTGTGAAAAACAAAACAATCGTATCCCGGGTGCGAGGCTCCTATATCTGAGTACATCTGCGGCAGCTCTGCTACAGAGTGATATGCACGCGATATCCTGCGCCTGTTGATCAATATGGCATCGTGGCCGGCCTCTATGAATTGAGCTACGACAGCATAAAACTGTGGCATCAATGCGATGTCAGCATTGGTGTAGATCAGCCATTCGGCATCTGTCGAGTCATACAGCCGCTGCAGGATGTCTTTGATAAATGGCAGCTTTTTTTTGCCTGTGAACGCCGGAGTATCTCTGACCGACCTATCCAGGTCGGGTGTTTTGAGGAAATATGGAGGAATGATCGGGTGATCCTCTGGATAGCTGGCAGAGAAAAGCTCTACAGAAGTGCCCGTCACAAAATCTCTTGCTACCCTCATACTCTCAAATGTGATGGGCTGCACGATGGCTAATTCGGAGCCATTGGGAGTTTTGACCGGATTGAGTATGTGAGCCAGACGGAGCATAAAACCACTAAGCTATATAAAAATAAAAAGGCGCTCACGAAGAGCGCCTTGAAAATGCTAAGTATTGCTCTTATTACCTGGTCACCACGAGTTTCTTGGTAGTAAAGCTGCTACCGGCGTACACGGTGACGGAGTAGGTGCCCTGCGCCAGGCCAGAGATATCAAAGGTAGAGATATTGTAGCCCTCTGCCAGCTGCCATGGCAGATCCAGTACGACGCGGCCCAGCATGTCTGTGATGGTCACATTCGCTTTCTGGCCTGCAGTGGTCAGTATACCGAGCTGTACGGAGTTGACAGCAGGATTTGGTATCATGTCCTCAAAGCTGAAGCCCTTGTCTCCGATCAGAGATGCTGATACGATCTCAGAGTAGACATACTGTCCGTCAAAGTCTACTTGTTTCAGGCGGTAGTAGTACACCACACCCGGCTGTACGGTGCGGTCAGAATATGAGTAGGAGAGCTGGGTATTGCTATTGCCATGGCCATCTACCCATCCTATTTGGGTGAACTCAGTACCATTGGTACTGCGCTCTACGGCAAAGCCGCTATTATTGATCTCTGATGCAGTAGCCCAGTCGAGGTCTATGTACTTATTGTCTATGGCATCTGCGGTGAGATAGAGCAGGGTCACAGGCAGCGGCGTATTGTTGGTATTCTGAGCGTGGATGTAGAACCCGGACCAGCTCGATACATTCATACAGACCTCCCATACGTTATTGAAGGTCACGCCATTCACCGTAGGGTTGTGTGTCTTAGAGGTAGGTGTCAGCACGAGGCGTGAAGTGTTGCTGGTAGGCGTCTCTCCTGCGCCGTGGAACTTAGTAACCGTCGCATTACTCATATTGGTCAAGAAGTCTGCATAGTAAGAAGGTGCATTGTGATTATCGTTGTTGTGCGAAGCTGTGTTGAGCGCCGCTACTTCTGCATCACTCATATAGAGGCAGACAGAGGCAGAGCCTGAGGTATTGGCCGGAGATATCTTAAAGTGACGCTGCAGGTAGCTCTGCGGATTGGTAGGGCCGAACTGCTGCACAGAACCATCTACGGTAGTAGTGACAGAAGTACTTCCCAGCGTATTGCCACCGTCAGTGATCTTGACCATCAGGTTACCGCTATGGTCGTAGAATATCTTGGTAGCACCCGTAGATACCGTACATGCATAAGTGTCTCCACTGGTCAGGGTGCGGGTAGGGTAAGATACCGGGCTACCACTGATGGTACCTGGAGTACAGCCATTGGCATCAGAGACGAGGGAGAGAGAGCAGGATGTATTGCTGGTGGCATCCAGTTCAAATGGAGAGGCTTGATTGGTATACGGAGTGCCACATACAGTGAAATTATAAGGCGAGGTACCACCCGTCACTACGACATAGGCTGTGTGGCCACCATTACATGGGTCTATATTATCTGAGATGGCGGCTCCTGACGGACCATTATTCACAGCATTGCTGGTAGAGGCTGCTGTAGGACCGGTGCAGCCTGAGCCGTTTGTATAGTTTACACTGACAGTCTTGGATCCTGTAGTGATCCACTGTATGGTCGCGGAGTAGTCAGAAGTAGTCCCGCCAGCTATGAGCGTATAATCTACACCGGCAGTACCACCTATGGTCCAGCTATAGTTGGAATTGCCGGATTGTGTAGTATAGACCACGGAGTTTGAGGTACAGAACGCACCGGATGTGCTTAGAGTAGGCGATGGGCTCGCGTTGACCACCGTCGTATTGGTACCGGGTGTCACAGCCGGACAGCTGCCATTAGAGTAGCTAATGCTCAATGACTTGGTGCCGGTAGAGAGCCACTGCAGCGTCACGGTATAGTCTGTAGCGCTGAGACCGCCTGATACGATGTTGTAATCTGTGCCTGCCGTACCAAAACCGGACCATACGTAGCTGCTATACCCTGATTGCGTAGTATAGGTAGCATTAGTATAAGTACAGGTAGGACTGGATGGGACTACGCTAAATGTAGGCGTAGGAGTAGTAGTGACTGTGACAGTAGTAGAGACACCGCCGGCACCATTGCATGGTGATGGGCCGGTGACAGATACCCAGTAGCTGGTAGTAGATCCCGGCGTCACAGAGTAGGAAACAGATGTGGCACCTGCTATCGGGCTGGTACCTACTACAGATCCTGTACCCCACTGATAGTTGGCACCGGTGCCGAGAGAGCCACCTGTAGCAGTCAGCGTTGTACCATTACCACTGCATAGAGAGGTGGTACCGCTGATACCTGTAGGCGCGGTAGATGGTGTATTGACATTGACAGTAGTGGTCACGCCACCCGCACCATTACATGGTGATGGGCCTGTGACAGACACCCAGTAAGTAGTAGTAGATGATGGTGTAGGCGTGTAAGAGATAGAAGTAGCGCCGCCTATAGGGTTGGTACCCACTACAGCACCTGTACCCCACTGATAGTTGGCACCTGTACCCAGTGAACCGCCTGTAGCAGTGAGGGTTACACCGGAACCCTGGCATATCGTACCGCCGCCACCGCTGATGCCTGTAGGCGCGGTAGATGGTGTATTGACATTGACCGTAGTAGTCACGCCGCCGGCACCGTTACATGGTGATGGGCCGGTGACTGACACCCAGTAGGAGGTAGTAGAAGATGGTGTAGGTGTATAGGAAACCGATGTAGCACCCGCTATCGGGCTCGTGCCCACTACGCTGCCTGTGCCCCACTGGTAGTTAGCCCCTGTGCCCAAAGAGCCGCCTGTGGCAGTGAGCGTCACACCACTGCCCTGGCAGATGGTACCACCGCCTCCGCTGATGCCTGTCACAGCACTGGATGGTGTATTGACAGTGACTGTGGTATAGGTACCGCCGGCACCATTACATGGTGATGGTCCTGTGACTGATACCCAGTAGGATGTGGTAGAAGATGGTGAAGGTGTATAGGAAACAGATGTAGCGCCGCCTATAGGATTGGTGCCTACTACGGTGCCTGTGCCCCACTGATAGTTGGCCCCTGTGCCGAGCGAACCACCTGTAGCGGTCAGCGTCACACCACTACCCTGGCAGATAGTACCGCCGCCGCCGCTGATACCTGTCACAGCACTGGATGGTGTATTGACAGTGACTGTGGTATAGGTACCGCCGGCACCATTACAAGGTGATGGACCTGTGACTGATACCCAGTAGGATGTGGTAGAAGAAGGTGAAGGTGTATAAGAAACAGATGTAGCACCTGCTATCGGGTTCGTACCTACTACGGTACCTGTACCCCACTGATAGTTGGCCCCTGTGCCAAGAGAGCCACCTGTAGCGGTCAGTGTCACACCACTACCTTGACATATCGTGCCGCCACCACCGCTGATACCTGTCACAGCACTGGATGGTGTATTGACCGTGACTGTGGTATAGGTACCACCCGCTCCATTACATGGTGCAGGGCCAGTGACAGACACCCAGTAGGATGTGGTAGAAGAAGGTGAAGGTGTATAAGAAACAGATGTAGCGCCTGCTATCGGACTTGTACCTACTACGGTACCTGTACCCCACTGATAGTTGGCCCCTGTGCCGAGAGAGCCGCCCGTAGCAGTCAGCGTCACACCACTACCCTGGCAGATAGTGCCACCACCGCCGCTGATACCTGTCACTGCGCTGGATGGTGTATTGACAGTCACCGTAGTAGAGAGGCATGCCGTATTTGAACTACATGGAGATGGGTCTTCATATCGCGCATAATAGGTGGTCGTAGAGGTCGGTGCCACTACGATACTCGATCCTGAGCCGATGGAGGAGCCGCTGCCGCAGCCACCGGCGTACCATTTGACCGAAGAGCCTGTGCCCAAAGAGCCTCCGGAAACGCTGAGCGTTGTATTACCTCCGTTACAGATCGTAGTGCTGCTGCTGATAGAAGTAGGTGCTGTGGATGATGTATTGATAATCACCGCCTGACTGGAGCAGCCAGACCAGCATCCACCGTTATTGGCATTATAATAATAAGTGCCGGATGAAGTGACTGTCTGAGAAGTGGACGGAGTGGCGGTAGATGTACCACAGTTAGTAGTTCCTTGCCAGTAGGCGGTTCCATTAGTCGCACTGGCGGTTACCGCATCAGAGTTACAGAAGGTACCGCCTCCACCTGTACCCAGGGTTGGGGTCACCAGCTTGTATGTCAGTACAGCCGAGGAGGAAGTCCATGTACCATTATTCCTATAGATACCGACATTCCAGGTGACCGCACCGGGAGTAAAGTTAGTAGCAGCGGTATAGCGCGTACCATTGATACACATACCACTACTTTGAGAGTTATCTGTGTATGAAAACTGGTAAACAACACCGGCTGCAAATGTCATGGTTTTAAACTCGCCCGCCCCCATACTGGTGCTACCACCAGCACAGGTGGTGGGTGCGGTGATGGTACCCGTACTGGTGCCCACGTTACATTGTCCGAAAGACGATAAGCCCAGAGAGAGTCCGGCAAAAAGCAATGCGCACTGGAGTAGCTTAAACGGGAAACGAAGGGTAGAAGTTGTCATCATAAAAAAGTTTCGTATATGCAAAAATCAAATTTTAATAAAAACAAATAAAACAATACTTTAATTTTTCACTTGATTGTTTATCAATACATTTATTAAGTTACGTATTTTATTTTCGTTGTCACAGGATAAAAAATAAAATATATTTATATCTTATTATAAACCCTAAAATACCGTAAAAATCAGGCCAAAGTGCATTTTTTGTTGTATTACTTTGATTATCATTTGAATATAATTCTGATGGCCTAATTTTTTGATACGTTTGTGTACGCTTTAAAAGTCACTTATTTGGCAAAAAGCGACAGCTTTTCTCGATCCCTTTTGCTTTTTTTAATACAAACATCCTATCTCGATCCCTATAGCCAGTGATAGGCTGGCAGGGCTTAAGAAGTATATAGTTATGATAAGGCCGGGCCGACCTCATCATCGGGCCGGTTAGAATGAAATGTTATCAGCGTTTACCATATATTTGAAGAGTATGTCACACGCACTGGTGCTAGGAGGAGGCGGCTTCATAGGAGGCCATCTGGTCAGAAGGCTGTCCGGAGAGGGGCACCTGGTGACTGCTGTGGATATGCATTTGCCGGAGTTTGGCCAGAGTCCGGCAGAGCGTTTTTTGCTGGGCGACCTCAGAGATCGGGCCTTCTGCGCCAGCGTATTTGACAGGCTATATGACCGCGTATACCAGCTGGCAGCGGATATGGGCGGTGCCGGTTATATTTTCACCGGAACACATGATGCCGCCATCATGGCCAACTCAGCTCAGATCAACCTCAATGTGCTACGAGAGGCGGTCAGAATGCCTCCGGGTATTATCTTTTATGCTTCGTCTGCCTGCATCTATCCTCCGCCTGATGCTTATAGTGAGGTGGCCTATGAGGAGTCTACGGCCTATCCGGCACAGCCAGACAGTGAGTATGGCTGGGAGAAGCTATTCAGCGAACGGCTCTATCTGGCGCATGCCCGCAATGCCGGATTGAACGTACGCATAGCCCGGCTGCACAATGTATACGGACCGGAATCTGCCTGGGCTGGAGGCAAAGAAAAGGCTATAGCCGCCATTTGCCGCAAGGTGATCACCGCCACTGAGGGCGCCGAGATAGAGGTCTGGGGAGACGGACAGCAGACACGCTCCTTTTTATATATAGACGAATGCCTGGATGGCCTGGAGCGATTGATACTATCAGAAACCGCGGAGCCGATCAATATCGGATCTGCAGAGATGGTGACTATCCAGCAGCTGGCTAGGATGATCATCGATATCTCCGGCAAACGCCTAGGCATCAGGAATGTAGCAGGGCCAAAGGGGGTAGATATCAGGACGTCTCACAATGACCGAATCCAAAGAGAACTGCAATGGTCCCCATCCTACCCGCTGCGTGCCGGCCTGGAGAAAACCTACCAATGGATAAAATACCAAATGAGAGTAACGCATCCAGCCGGAGATGAATGATCGTAGAAAGAAAAGGCTCAGCCTGGTAGCTATTACCCTGCTTTTGATCCTCACGGCGGGCCTTTGTGAGATGGCATTGCGATACCTGGGATTTTACAAAACCTACACGGAGAAGATGGATGGTGAGTATGTGAGCTATTATGGCCGCCATATGCCCACGTGGTTTTGGGGCCGGCACGCCTACGACTCTATACTGGATAATAAACCAGAGTACACCTACCACAGCAAGGCGAACAATTATGGATTTGCAGATAAAGACTTTGATACCTCAGATGACCATCATATCCTCAAGGCGCTTGTATTGGGAGATTCATTTGTACAGGGTATGGGCGCACCTCCTGATAGTAGCTGGCCGGCCAGGCTAGAAAGCCTGCTGAATGTGGATACAGCGGGGCTTCATTACCGCATATACAATGCGGGTACGGCGGGCAGCGATCCGTTTTTTGAATATATCTGGCTGAAGGAAAAACTGATAAAGCTACATCCTGACCTGGTCATAATGAGCATCAACTATTCTGATGTCAATGACTGTATCACACGCGGAGGGTTGGAGCGTTTCCATACTGATGGGTCTACGCAGTTTGCGTCGGGGCCTTGGTTTGAACCACTGTACCGGCATGTGCACCTCGTCCGCCTGTTCCTGCATTTTGTGCTTAGATATGATTTCTCCCTGCTATCTCCTGCGCAGCATGAGCGTAGGTCGCAGGCTGCGCTGCTGCAGCTGTCCGACTGTGCTGATAGCGCCGCAGCGCTATGTAGCGCACATGGTATGCGTTTTGTGGTAGTGCTGCATCCCTATCTGGATCCGTATGACCGGTACCTGAAGAAGCAGGACCTTCTACCCGGTATAGTGCCGCTGCTGGAGCGCAGGCATATAATGTCTATTGATCTCTTTGATGATTTCAGAGCTGTGGTCTCTACACGTAACTATAGTGACTACTCCTGGCCGCGTGATATGCACTATACCTCCAGGGGATATGATCTTTTCGCCCGGCTACTGCTACAGCGTATACGCAAGCAATATCCACTACTGCTGACCAAAACACAATCTGCAGGCTGATGTGCGGCATAGTGGGACATATCAGATCTGGTGGCCAGGTAGACCGCAGCCTATTTGATCAGATGCGCGATGCGCTGGCACATCGCGGGCCGGATGATGCACATAGTCACTACCTGCTGGATGGCCGGATTGCACTAGGTCACCGCCGGCTCTCCTTTCTGGACCTCACTCCTGCGGGCCGGCAGCCTATGAGCAATGAAGATGACACTGTCTGGATCGTGCTAAACGGCGAGATATACAACTATCTGGAGCTGCGCGCGGATCTCATCAGAGCCGGCCATCGTTTCAAAACCAATAGCGACACGGAGGTGCTCCTGCATGGCTACGAGGAGTGGGGTATGAACCTGCTGGACAAAGTCAAGGGCATGTTTGCTTTTGGTCTCGTAGACCTGCGCGGCGGCAAGGTTTTTCTGGTACGGGATAGGTTTGGTATCAAGCCTCTATACTACCGCCATGATAGATCCGGTCTCGTATTTGCGTCCGAGCTGAAAGCTATAATGGTGGATCCACAGGCTCCGAGAGAGATCGACTTCAGCGCCTTTGCAGATTATTTTGTCTATCGCTATATCCCGTCTCCCAAAACTATATGGAAGGGCATCTCTAAGCTGGCGCCTGCCACATACCTTACATATGATATTCATACCGGCCAGACCACCTTCAGTGAATACTGGGTAGTACCGCATGGCAAAAGAAAAAGGAATGAACAGGAGCTTATCCACTCCTTTGGCGCGGCGTTAGACAGATCGGTGCAGCTCCACGCACGGAGTGACGTGCCTGTCGGCTCCTTTCTGAGTGGTGGGTATGATAGCTCTGCAGTGGTGTACTACATGGCCAGGGCACAGGCAAAGCCGGAAACTTTTTCGATCGGATTCTCAGGCTGGGGGCAGAGCGAGGATCAGTATGCCCGGATCGTAGCAGACCAGTTGGGCGTACCCCTCTCTACTACTGTCGCAGACAGTAGCTCGCTAGAGCTGCTGGATATCATGCCAGATGTATATGATGAGCCGATAGCAGATATCTCTATCATCCCCACCTGGCTCGTGAGCCATCTGGCCGGGACCAAAGTAAAGGCTGTGATGAGCGGCGAGGGTGCCGATGAATTGCTGGGGGGCTATACCTGGCAGAAAGATTTTTTTGCGCAGCGGCATATACCGCTCGGGCAGCGGCTCCGGCAATATATAAAAGGGGAAAAAATAGACACAGTCAGCTACTACGCCCATGCCATGGCTATGGGTAGATTTGACAAGGCGGAGCTGGCAGCTATGTTCACGGAGGGGTATCACCAATATATAGCTCCGGATACTGATTGGTTTTACCGTCAGCACTACGATGAGCGCCTGTCCCCACTGCAATCGATACAAAAAATGGATATCAAGTGCTTCATGGGAGAGCTGGTACTGACCAAGATAGATCGGGCCAGTATGGCCAACTCTCTGGAGGTCCGGGTGCCATTTCTGGACCATGACCTTTTTGAGCAGGTGCTGAGTACAGACGAGCGCACCTACTTCAAACCAGATATCACAAAGTACCTCCTGTACGAAAACATAAAGAGCCACCTGCCCAAGGCCATTCTCGACCGGCGCAAGCAGGGATTCGTAGGGCCGGATAGCTACTATATGGATATAAACTGGTACTGCAGTATTCTGGACCAGTCTAAACTGGTCAGGGACGGGATAATCAGATACGAGTACTATACGCGCCTCATAGCCGGGCAGGAGCACTGGAAACTGTGGAAACTGACTGTGATGGAAAAATGGTACAGGCGCTGGTCGTAGGCTCAGAGCAGATGAGAGACCTTTTCTATGATTTTATGCTTCCAGAATGAATTCATGCGAGCATCTATGTAGGTATCGGCGGAAGGCTTCATTTTGAGTACGGGCTCTCCGTATTGTGGCCTGCCGCAGTGGGTATAATGGATGAAAAAGTCTGGTCCGGGCACATCGTATAGCTCTATCTCAGAGCCGGGCTGGCAATAGTGCAGCCAGGGGCCTTCTGCAGGAGCTAAAGATAAGTTGAGCGCCGGGCGTGGCTGGCCGCTTTTATTGGCCGGAGAGAAATGGAGCAGCGCATGATCATACACGACCACATCTCCTGCACGCATTGAGAGTAGCTGCCCATAGCGCCGCTCCCACAGAGGTTCATTGTCGCGCGTGCTCTGCAGTATCTGCGGACCCCGCACCTTGTTGGTGATCTTGTGCGATCCCTCTATGACTCCAAATCGGCCATTCAGCCGGGTCGTATCTACCAAAGGTGCCCAGACGGCTACTGAGCGGTACTGATTTTCATCTACATAGGCCCAGTCTGCATGCAGGTCCATAGATACATTGGGGTCCGGGTTTTTGATCATAAAGTTGCCAAACAGCGGCGTGTAGCTGTCAAGATGACGCGCTACGGCCGGGAAAACGACTTCAGCCAGAGTGTCATGTACGTGTTTTTTGTATGACAGGTCATCGCTGAAGTGGCTCGTGTGAAAGGGGCCGGCGTACTCTTCCTCATGAGATGCCAAAAGCTCCCTGAGCAGCTGCAGGCGGGCAGCATCGAGTAGGGAAGGGAAAATAATATATCCCTTCTGCTCAAATTCCTTTTGCAGCCTGCTATCCAGAAATGTCTGTCGCATAAGCGCTATGACGGCATGTGTTTTTTGATCAGACGCTCCAGCTGGCGCGTACTGATGTCAAACGGTTTAAACTTTACTACTTCCTTTTTCCATTTCGTTTCATCAGGTTTAGATATAAAGTCATAACCGTAGTAGAAGTTCTCATCTACCTCGTATTTTTCTATCAGGTCATCAGCTATTTCCTTATTGCGAAAGTAATATACGAGTTGGTAGTTTTTGCGCAGCACGGTCACGGTAATAGCATGACGGATCTCGGTGGATAGGTTTGGCGCGCTGGAGTGGATGGTAGCCGGGTCAAATACCAGCGCGTCACCGGCTTTGATCAGGGCGGGTTTTACATATTTATAGAGCGTGTCAGTATGATTGCGAAACTGCCATGGCACACCCAGGCTGCGCTGGGTATTGCCCCAGAGATGGCTGCCCGAGAGGAAAGCTACAGGCCCATTCTCCATCGTGATATCACAGAATGGTATCCAAATGAACAGGCAGTAATCTTTTTCCTCATCTATCACTGTACTGTCCTGATGGATCAGCAGGTCGCTATTTACATGAGGTGGTTTCACCTGATAGGCTCCGCCCGTATGCTCATCTACCTTGTCCATCTGAAACATACGGGGCAAAATGGTCTTTGCATTCTTATTGATGACAGCCTGGGTCTTCTTCCTTATCTCAGGATTAAACAGGCGCCCACTATTGAGAAGGTGCTTGTCCAGCTCAAAGCCTTCCAGCTTTGATATCTCCTGAAAGGTATCCATAAATGACGCGATCTCTTCCGGCTTCACCACGTTCGGCATCACGCACCAGCCATTTTTCAAAAACTCCTCGTGCTTGGCCGGATCTATAAAAAACGGGTCTCGCCGGATCTCCTCATATGGATTTGGCTGCTGCTCCGCAGTTGAAAAAAGACCATTGAAAAACGAAGAAATGCCCATTATCCTCTTGGTGTCTTCCAAATATAAGCAATAAGTGTGTTAGGATACAGAATGAACTTTGTCATTATATTTACCAGTAACTGACCAATTTATCCATCGGCTCATGCAGGTTCCCTTCGTATCTCTATCTCCGCTCCACGAGCCGTTGCGTACAGACATTCACAAAGAGGTGGACCGGCTTTTGGATAGGAGCGATTTTATCCTGGGAGAGAGTGTGACGGCATTTGAGCAGAGCTTTGCAGGATATTGTGATTCAATGTATTGTATCGGTATCAGCAATGGGCTGGATGCGCTCAAGATAGCACTCTGTGCGCTGGATATAGGGGCCGGAGATGAGGTCATCGTGCCCGCCAATACCTACATCGCTTCCTTATTTGCTATCATTGACGCGGGTGCGACTCCTGTGCTGGCAGAGCCCGATGACCGTACATACAATACCACTGCAGAAACCATATATCCGCTATTGACCTCACGTACCAGGGCCATCATGCCGGTACACCTCTATGGCCAGCCGTGCGATATGGATCCCATCATGCAGCTGGCCACAACGCACGGGCTCTATGTGGTGGAAGATAATGCTCAGGCACAGGGTGCTATGTACAGAGGAAAGAAGACCGGTAGTTTCGGCCATATCAATGCCACGAGTTTTTACCCGTCTAAAAACCTCGGAGCCATGGGAGATGCAGGTGCCATCACCACAAATGACCAGGCCCTCTACCGTCAGGCAGCACTGCTGCGCAATATGGGCAGCGCACAGAAATACTATCATGATGTAGCCGGATACAATGCGCGCATGGATACGATACAGGCTGCAATACTCCGGATAAAGCTGGCTCACCTGGATAAATGGAATGCAGAAAGACAGCGGCTGGCGGCGCGCTATCTCAATAATCTAAAGGATAGCAGCGTCATTTTGCCCGTGACGATGACAGGAGCCGCGCATGTTTATCACCTTTTTGTGATCAGGCATGAGCGCCGCGATGAGCTGCAGGCATACCTGACAGAAAGCGGTATACAGACGCTGATCCATTATCCGGTGGCACCCCATCTGCAGCCGGCACTACGGCGCTTTGGCTGGGTAGAGGGGCAGTTTCCCATCACAGAGCAGCTATCGCGTACCTGTCTGAGCTTACCGCTGTGGGTAGGTATGACAGATGAGCAGGTAGACTATGTGTCTGAAAAAATCATAGCTTTCGCACACAGATAAATGTATGGTAGTAGTCAGTGGCATAGAGAAAGATATCACCTATCAGCAGTGTACCCGCTGCATCTGTGACAATACGATACCCGGCATCGGTTTTGATGATGCGGGTATCTGCTCGCTCTGCCATATGCACGATAGCTTTGATGTGGTCTTTCCGAATGATGCACGTGGGGAAAAGGTGCTTCAAAAAAAATTCGACGAGATCCGGAAGGATGGCGCAGGCAAAAAATATGACTGCGTGATAGGTATCAGCGGAGGCCGTGACAGTATCTACCTGCTCTACCTCGCCGTCACAAAGTGGAAGGTGCGCCCGCTGGCAGTACATTTCAATGATGGCTTTGACAATCCTGTAGCAGGAGAAAATATGCTGAAAGCTGTACGCAGGCTGGGTGTAGAGCTGCGTACCATTACCTCAGACTTTCGCGAGTGCAAGGACCTCAAAATAACAGACCTCAAGGCCTCCACACCCCTTCTCAATAATGGCACCGACGTAGGTATCGGTGCCTCGCTCTATGGGGTAGCCTATAGGGAGGGCATCAAGCACATACTGTTTGGTCAGAGTTTTCGTACCGAGGGTATCCGCCCTATAGCCTGGGCTTATTTTGACGGAGACCACCTGCGTGCTGTACACAAGATATTTGGCAAGGTGCCTCTGCGCAAATGGAAACCGGATGATCCCGGCTTTAATCTTGGTATAAAGGAGATGTTCTTCTATACTGTGATAAATGGCATCAGAGTCCATTCGCCGCTATACAACTATCCCTATAACAGGGAGGAGGCCGGAGAGATACTGAGCCGGGAGCTGGACTGGGTCTATCCCGGTGCGCATTATTTTGACGATCTTTACTGGGCACTTATCACTTACCTCCACCGCACCAAGTTCAAGATCAATTTTCGGCTGATAGAGTATTCTGCGCTGATACGTAGCGGCCAGTTGGATCGAGAGGAGGCCATAGCGAGGGCGCAGCGGCCCTACCAGATAGAGGACCCCAAGGTGATCTCGCTCTGCATCAAGCGCCTCGGCCTCACTGAGCAGGAGTTTGAGCAGATCATACAGAGTCCACCAAAGAACTGGTGGGACTACCCAAATAGCTATAAGTGGATGAAACTGGCGCAAGGCCCTATCTATATCCTGACTAAAATGGGCATCTTTACACAAGTAGTATATGACAAGTATTTCAGCATCAAATTCAGGTGAGATATGCGCATAGGTATGGCACAACTCCTCGTGGAGGGTGGCGAGCCTGATCGCAATCTGGAGCGCGCAGAAAAGCTCATCCGCCAGGCCAAGGCTGAAAAGTGCGACCTCGTATTGCTACCTGAGACGCTCGACTTGGCATGGACACATCCGTCTGCCTACACAGAGGCAGAACCGGTACCAGGACGCTTTTCAGATTTTTTCTGCCGCCTGGCGGCGGAGCTACATATCTGGCTGTGCCTCGGTCTCACAGAGCGGCGCGGTAGCCGAAGGCATAACGCAGCCCTGCTCATCAATGATCTGGGCGAAATCGTTCATGTCTATCACAAGATCAACCTGCTGGAGGTGGAGTTTCCCTTTTATGAGCCGGGCCGGTCACTCAGTGTGGTGGAGACGCCTTTCGGTCTCATAGGTATCAATATCTGTGCTGATAACTATCTCTACTCTACGCACAACGCTCATATGCTCGCACGGATGGGAGCGCAGCTTATCCTGTCCCCGTCCTCATGGACGGTAGACCACTCTATCACTGAGGAGATGGACCCCTATCGCGACAAGTGGATACACCCGCTGCAGAGCATATCCAGGCTCTATGATATACCATTCGTGAGCGTGACTAGCGTGGGCTATATAGTGGGCGGCCCCTATGAGGGCAAGAAGATGATAGGCTGTTCACTCGCTGTAGACAAAAAGGGCATCATTGCACAGGGAGAGTTCAACGAATTTGCCGGAGATATCAAGGTGGTAGATGTGACCATCAAACCACAGCAGTGGAAAGGAACCCAGTTTGACGACCTGGAAAAGGCATATAAGAAATGATCGTATTAGGTATAAACGGAGGCTTCCGGCAGGGCTATCAGGATGTGAGCGCAGCACTGATCAGAGATGGCGCAGTGGTAGCAGCTATAGAGGAGGAGCGGCTCAGCCGGGTGAAATATTCTGCCGGCCGGCTACCGCACCTGGCTGTGCTGGAGGTGCTGCGTATAGATGGTATTGCTATACAGCAGGTAGATGTGCTTGCCTTTCATGGATCTACCTGGGAGGCGGAGATAGATGGGCGTATACAGCAGTATTTTGAAAATCATTTCGGCTACTGCCCGGTCATCAGGCGCTATCATCATCACGACTGCCATGCCGCCGCATCTTTCTTTAGCTCCGGCTATCCGGAGGCTATGATCATGACTATGGATAACTCTGGCGATGGTATCTCCCTGCAGATAGCCGTAGGCAAAGGGACACAAATAGAGGTTGTGAAGCGCTTCCCCCGCCCGGATAGCCTTGGTCTTTTTTACTCGCTGCTCACGCAGTTTTGTGGCTTTGTGAAAGATGGAGATGAGTATAAACTCATGGGCCTCGCGGCATACGGAGACAAGACACGTTATCATTTCTCCTGGCTACTGAGCTTTGAGGGCGAGGCGCTCAGGCTGAATACAGCGTATATTAATACAGTGGGCCCCAAGGCGCCATCACTGCACCGTGATGAGATGATCTTCAATGCGCTTTTTGAGCAGAAGATGGGCATGAAGCGCCGCCTGCCTCATGAAGAGATCACGCAAGTGTATAAAGACATAGCTGCGTCTGCCCAGCTGCATTTTGAGAATACGGCATTGCAGATAGCAAAATACTTTCTGGGCAAGACCGGTCAGAAAAACCTCTGTACTGCCGGCGGTGCAGCGCTCAACTGCCTGGCCAACCAGCGACTAATGAATGAGCTGCCGATAGAAGGATTTTTCGTGCAGCCCGCCTCCTCTGATGCCGGTATCTCACTGGGAGCCGCATGGCTGGCGTGCCTGGACCATAATATTGCGCCAAAGGCCCCGGTAGATGCTTTCCTGGGCAATGAGTACAGTGATGCAGAGATACAGAAGGTACTGGATATTTGCCAGGCTCACTATGAAAGGGTAGATGACCCGGCCGCGATCGCCGCTGACCTGCTGGCCAGTGGCAAAGTGATAGCGTGGTACCAGGGCCGGATGGAATTTGGCCCGAGAGCATTAGGTAATAGGAGCATCCTGGCCAATCCGGCTACCCCGGACATACAGTCGTTAGTCAACCGGAAAATAAAATTCAGAGAGGGCTTCAGGCCCTTTGGTGCCAGTGTACTGGAGGAGGATTGCTCCTCAAATTTTGAGGGCAGGCTACCGGTAGCACCGTATATGACCGTGACATATCAGACGCGGAAAGAAAAGCTGGATCAGCTAAAAGGCGTGACACACGCCGACGGCAGCTGCCGCATACAGACGGTAAATGAGAAACAGAATAAACTATACTATCAGCTGCTCCGGCTACTGAAAGATAAAACGGGATCGGGGGTTTGTCTCAACACATCATTTAATCTCAAGTATGAGCCTATCGTCTGTACACCGCAGCAGGCGCTGGGTACATTTTATGCCAGTGGCCTCGATGCGCTGATCATAGGCCACTATCTCATCAGAAAGTGACACTACAAGGAAGCATCTGTAGCAGTGCGCCAGATACGGTATTTGATCTGCTCCAGGATGCCCGGTAGCTGATACAGGTCAGAGGCCTGGATATCTGCTCTGTACTTTGACAGGTTTTCCATATAGGTAGCCAGCGGTTTTTTGAGTAGCGGCTCTTCGCCTTGCTCTATCGCACGCACGGTGGTCCCGTTGAAATGGATAAATACCAGCGGATACTTTTCATCGAGATAGATCTGGCCGTGGCTTTCGGTACGGCTGATCACCGCTTTATTCCACTCCGCTACGTTACAGCCCTTGTGGCGCAGTACGTGTGTCCGCTCGTTCATCACAGGCATGAGGTCCAGGTATTTCTGATCGTCAAACATACCACGCAGCGGATTTTTCTCACAGCGATAGGCGCAGCAGGCGGCCCACCAGTCCAGATGGGTGATAGCATCCCTGTTTACAGCTACAAAGCCAGCATTATACAATCCTACGCGAAAGTTTGCCTCCAGCCAGTTTTGATCCCTGTCAGGGTCACGCGGATAGTGGTGTGGTGTCAGCAAGAAATTGTATTCATCCAGCAGATCAAAAAGGAACGCATAGTCGCCAAAGAAATAAATATCATTATCGATATAGATCACCTTGTCTGATTTCTCCTCCAGCAGATAGTGGAGGAATACCGGCTTCAGAGACCAGCGCAGTTTATCTGCAGAGGAGCTATACTTCGATACGATGGGCTGTGCAGATGGCAGGTGGGCGACATCAGAGATGTGATACAAGGCTATATTGCCGGAAGGCAACTTATCCATCAGGTCCTCCGTGCATAGCACATGCAGGAAGGCATCCGTATGTATCCTGCGCAGTGAGTCATAGAGCGCCAGCGTCTTGTGGAGGTGGTCTGCGGATGAGATCGTGCAGAAGTGATACATGATATCCGAAGTTATGCAAAATGCAGTAATCCCAGCAGATTATAATAATTGGAAAGGGTCCGCATCTCTGAGAAACTGAAACTGGCGGCGCACCTTGACCAGCTCTGTGTAGCTGAGTGTGGTGATGAAAATGTCTTGATCACCTTCCTTGCGGTAGAGGATGTTTCCTAATGGATCTATCACAGATGTATCTCCCGTATATGTGACCCCAGTCCCATCATCTCCTACACGATTCACTCCTATCACATAGGATTGATTTTCTATGGCTCTGGCTTGCAGGAGTGTTTTCCATGCCAGGGCACGACGGTCGGGCCAGTTGGCTGAGTAGGTCAGGAGGTCGTAAGTTGCTTCGCGGTCTTTATTTATCGCATTGCGCGACCATACGGGAAATCTCAGGTCATAGCAGATCATGGGGCAGATACGCCAGCCTTTCAGCGTGACGATCAGTCGCTCTGATCCTGGTGTATATATCCTGGGCTCATCAGATAGTGAGAAGAGGTGCTTTTTGTCATAGGTCTCATAGGTGCCGTCGGGGCGCATCCAGACGAGGCGGTTGTAGTATTTCCGGTCATGGCCCTCGCCCTCGTATAGCATCAGGCTGCCGGTTATCACGCAGTTTCTTTTCGCTGCGGCCTGCTTCATCCATGTCACAGCGCTACCGTCCATGCTTTCTGCCAGATGTGCCGGCGCCATGCTAAAGCCCGTACTGAACATCTCCGGCAGTACCACCAGATCTGCATCTGTGATACTATCTACCAGCCTGTCCATCATATCCAGATTGGCCTGTATATCCTCCCAGTGAAGGGCAGTTTGTATGGTAGCGATACGCAGATCAGTCATAGGCGTAAAGATAATGAAACGTTAACCATGCTCATGGGGATAATCAGCTATTTTATGGAACTTAGCACCTGATGAAAGGTAGTATACAATGGGGTGTATCCGTACTGACAGCTATGGTCGTATCACTGACCACTACCCTCGTCATGTACCTGGCGGACCTGCTGCACTGGGCCGCCTTTCAGCAGTCTCTATATTTGATCCTGCCACCTTTGGTATTTCTCTCGTGCTACCTGATCGTCTATGTCACGATGAGGGAGTTTATTTTTATCAAGCTGCTGCGTATCTACGAGCTGATAGATGGTTTTCGCGAGGATAAAAGTGACATAGAGGACAAGAATATTTTTGATGCCGTGCAGAGCCGGGTCATGGAGTTTTCACTGCAAAAATCAAAGGAGATAGAGCAGCTCAAAAAGCTGGAGCAATACCGCAAGGAGTTTCTGGGTAATGTGTCTCACGAGCTGAAGACACCCATCTTCAATATACAAGGCTACCTGGAGACACTGCTGGATGGTGGCATGGAAGATGAGAAGATAGCTAAAGACTTTCTCACGCGGGCCTCGCGCAATACGGAGCGCCTCAGCGAAATAGTGAGCGACCTGCTCCTTATATCCCAGTACGAGTCTGGTGACCTGACCCTGCATATGACCACGTATGACATAGTAGATCAGGTGAGGGAGATCTATGAAAGCTTTATGATACAGGCCCGGTCAAAGAATATTGACCTTCGCTTTCGCGATATGACTATGGAGCCTGTATTCGTCACTGCAGATAAACTACGTATCGGACAGGTGTTTTACAATCTCGTGGCCAATGCGATCAAATACTGTAATGACGGTTGTTTTGTATCTGCCTCCTTTACGGCCCAGGAGGATAAAATAATGATAGAGATACGTGACAATGGTCCGGGTATCGCTCAGGAACATCTCAGCCGGCTCTTTGAGCGTTTCTATAGGGTAGACCGTGCACGATCCCGCGACAAGGGGGGCACCGGTCTGGGCCTGGCCATCGCAAAGCACATCATGGAGGCACACAAGCAGTCCATTACAGTGACCAGCGCTGTCGGCCTCGGCACTACCTTCTCCTTTTCATTGCAAAGGCCCGCAGCAGGCTGACCTGTCTGTTAAATCGTTCAAATTTGCACGGCGTTGTCCTTGTTTCTGTGAAAAAAGTGAGGAGACGTCCACGATTAGAATTAACTTGCTTAGCAGAGTGAAAAAATTGTTTTTTCTGGTTGGCCTATGTGTGCTGTTGGCTGATGTGGTGATGGCTCAGGCGGAGGTCTCGCACTATGAGGACTCCGTGCGCTGGAGCCTCCAGTATGTTAAACGGCGGCTGGGAGTGCGTGACAGTATTTTTATGGCCACAGCTGACTCTCTGAGCCGCTACGCCGTGAGTGATACTTTCACTACCGGCCAGCAGATGCAAAACCTTCATGGCCTGCATCAGCTACTCGTGCGGATGACAGACCGCAGCGCCCTGCTGGATGGCAGATATACAGATCAGCTGCAGTTTGCTTTTGCTGTCATGGACTGGCGTAGGGAGGGGGTACTGTATGATCAGCTTTGCCTCTCGCCGGGCTTTGCCCTCAGATGTGCAGCACTCTTTGCATCAGATACCGCCGGACAGCGTTTTATCAGCTATGTAGGCGAAAGCGACCCTGGTAAGGTCCTGGCCAGTGCAGATCAGCTCCCGGCTGATGGCTATTACCACCGGGTGATAGAGCGGGCTATCCTCAGTGATCCTGATTTTGCCAAAAGATATTTTTTCAGCGACAATGCTGTGAGCAGGACAGCCGCTGGTACCAGTGATACATTGGTACGCAGGCTGTATAAACTATTCAGTGACTATGGCAGCAAGACGAGGGCATTTGTATTGTATGATGCTGTAGCCAGAGACATCATCTCAAGAGCAGAGGCAGACTCTATAGCCGAAGACAATCACCTGATGCTGCGTATCCTCATCACACTGCTGGCTACCGAGCAGCCGCTGGGCAAGCGCTCGCTCCTCCGCGAGACAGAATACAGAGTGGTGGAGCAGATGCGCCAGTCTTCTCTCTGGCCGCAGGCACGGATCTCTGAGACCTTTGCACCGCTGAGTGCTGATGAAAAGCTGGTCATGCTGGCCTATGGCTACAGGGAGTGCGGGTCGAGGGCGCTGGAGGTATACCTGCGTCAGATGGAGAAAGCCGACCTGAGCACCGTGAGTCCCGCACTGATCAGAAACCTCTCTGACGGACCACTGGCAGGCCTGATAAAGGCGCTGGACAAAGAGGACAAGCTCGCTGCATTTCTGGAGCCTTTCAGCCCGGAGGAGCAGCATAACCTGACTAAGCTCCTGGCCGTGAATGAAAGGCGTGAAGCTCAGCCACAGCTACGCGCTGTGATAGCAGATACGCAAGCAGAAGATATATCGATACCCGCTCCGGAGCTGGAGCCTGAGGCAAAACCGGAACCGGCAGTAAAGGAAATGCCACGCCCGCATAAGGTACCAAGGCCAAAACCGGAGCCTGCTGATGAGATGGTGGTAGAGCCGGTGCATATCGTCCTGAGTGATTCTGCCAGAGGCCTGCTGGCGCTCAAAAGAAACATCTTCATGGCACTGCAGGATATTCCATCCTTCGTACACAAATCATACGCCAGGGCTGCGCTCCTGTATGCGGCTATGGTAGAGCCGGATGAGGTGATCAAGAAGGTAGAAATGTACAAGGGGAAATATTGGTGCAAGGATGTACTGGAGCAGGCGGCACAGAATGCTCCTATCACTGCGCGCAGATACCTGGACAATAAAACGCATCCTGTGACGGTAATACTGACCTATAGCCAGAACCCGGCTATAAAGAAGCTGATCCGACTCAACCGTGAGGCAGAGTACCAGTCTAAGCCATTCCTGCTGTTTGATGAAATGGTGTATGATAGCCTCAGCCTATCAGGTGCTACAGAGATCAGTAGCAATGAGGCGCGCCTGTTTCGGGAGCTGATGCGGATCTCCGCCCGTCGAAACTACCTGGGCCGGTACAATGTAGAAGAAGAGATGAACTACTATGCGCTGCACTACGTGCGCAGCCTCAATGACAAGACCGGGCAGCCGGAGCATATCCGCTTTGCGGCAGTAGATGACCTGAGCTGCGATGAGCTCTACTACATGATGGTATACGGCAGAGAGGAGGTGTTCAACTCTACCTTTGAGGGCATGTATGCGCGCTTTGAGCGCAAGTGCAGTGTCAGCGGGCAATGGACGGCAGCTCATTTTACAGCCTATCCTCATTATCGGTCTTTTATCGCGCTGTGTGCCACCTATGGTCGGCTGGACAGGTTCCTTTCTTTATTTGCTCCATCAGACCGCATAGAGCTGCTCACAGCCTTTGCCACCGGTCTGCAAAATGAGCAGGATGAGCTGTCAGAGGCAGCTACGGTGGCAGAGACCATAGCCAACACCAATACTCCCGCTACGCTGCAGACCTTGCTCTCAGTGGTCAAAGGGTCTTACATGGCGTTTGACTCTGTACAGGATTATAACGGTATGTCTATCTATGGCATACTCGCAGCCCTGTGCCGCGACAAGGTCTCTCCTGACAAGGTGTGGTATACTATGATGGCGCATAAATATAAAACGGGTTCTCTCACTACCTTGTCCAGCCGGGCGCTGACAGGACAGAAGCCTTTCATAGAGCGCATGTATTTCTATGATGATGAAGATGGCCGCGACTCCTATCAAAATTTTCTGAAGACTTTCTCTGGCTCACAGGATTGGCGCATAGAGCAGAACTACAGCTATGTGAAGGTAGCCTCACAGACAGGAGCAAAGATCGAGATCTATGCCAATAAAGCGGACCTGCCGGAGAGCGGGGATAAAGAGATATGCAAGCTCATAGCAGACAATAACTATGAGGTGAAATGTGTAGTACACCGCGGCCATAGTTTTCATACAGAGGAGACACTGAATCGAGTCCCCAGCACGGCGCGCTTTGTGCTGGTCGGTTCGTGCGGCGGCTTTTACAAAATAAACATAGCCTTGCGCAAGGCACCTGACGCCCAGATCATAGCTACGCGCCAGATAGGGGTGAAGCAGGTCAATGACCCGCTGCTCTTTAGCTTCAATGAATACCTGCGCCAGGGCCGGGATATCAACTGGAAGACCTTCTGGGATGAAATGAGGACCAAGGTCGGCGCCAGCAGCTATTTCAACGACTACGTGCCACCACACAAAAACCTGGAGGCATTATTTGTCAGGGCATACTATGAGATCATGGGCGGATGAGAGAGAGGATCAGACATATCGTTTTTTGCCTCTGCATGATGGCCGCGTGTAGTGCGCAGGCGCAGTTGCATCCGCCGGAGAGCAGGATGGACTTCATACAGGCCGACATCCAGCGGATAGACAAACTGGATGGCAAGGAAGACCGCAAGGTGGAGACCGGAGACTCCGCGCGCAATGCGCTTGCCTTTCACGCATTCCTCGTCCTACCGGATACGATAGACAGCTATATCAGGAGAAATTTCAATGAGGCCGACAAAGCCTTTTACAGAGACTATCTATTCCGCACGCTGCGCAGGGTACATGGCCGCAACTATTATGCAGCAAAGTTTTTTGACGCGCTTTTCGGTCAGCTGTATAAGGAGCTGAAAGGTATCAGGGCGGGCCAGCTTTATCCTGTGCTGGCAGCCAATGTGCCGCTCTCCATCCAGACCATCGGCATGTACAAACGGGATCCGGCTACGGACTCATTCCTTTGCTATGCGGCACGCATCAATCCTGACTGGATCTTTCTCAATATTGAAGAGTTTCAGAAACAGCCCTACGCGCCTCATGTGGTGGAGTATGCAGCTAAGTATGCGCCGCAGATGGCCAAAAAGTATTTTCTCAAAAATGACCCGGTTATGAATATCCTGCAGGCCAGTACTGACAGTGCGGTCATGATACTGCTGCAGATCACGCATGACATAGGCAAGAAGTCTAATAGCTATGTACTGCTGGATGATATAGCCAAAAGCAGCCTGACCATCGCTCAGGCCGACTCCATCGGCTCAGACAGCTATGCCTGTCTCACTGCGTTGATGAATATCCGCAAACAGAAACACCCGCTGGCAGAATACTCTCTGGAGCAGGAGCTGGAGGTGCAGGCGCTCAAGTATGTGCGGCAGGTAAATGACCTGCACAATGAAAAAGATGAGGTCCGCTTTCGCCCGGTCAATAAGTTTTCTGCCGAGCAACTCTATACGCTGATCGTATATAGCGAGGAGGAAATATTTACCAGTACCTTCAATGGCATCTACAAAAGGTTTAGCGCAAGACTGGGTAAGGATGATGGTTTTGGATTTATCCAGTCTATGGGGGGCAATCGCTTTCGTACCTTTATCAAGCAGTGTGCTGCCTATGGCAATCTGGATGTTTTTCTCAAGACGATGACACCGGATGAGCGCAATATCTTATTGGTGAAATTTGCTGCCGGCCTGGACCGTGATGGTACGGATATATCCCAGGCAGTGGAGGTAGCAGATGCCTATACGAGTATTCACGATACGGCCATACAGGCTATCCTGCAGCGCACCATAGCGATGGAGCTGGAGCGCGTCACTGCAGAGAGCGACAAGAAGGGCATGGCCATTTATGGATTGCTATCCAATCTTTTTGCGAATAGCACACTCTTCCAGGCGGACTGGTATGCCAATATCTCTGATAAGTATAAGCTGCCGCCGATAGATGTACTACCCTCTGCGCGCCTGTTTGAGTCAAACAAGTCGTGTATCTGGCACATGTATTTCTATGATGATGAGGATGGGGGCGTTTCCTTTCAGGCCTTCCTCAATACATTTCGCGATCCGGCATGGACCATAGATGAGCATAGTCCCCTCTATGTGCGCATCAGCTCCAGAGGTGGCAAACCCGTAGAGATCTACGCCAACAGGCCTAAAGAAGAATATAACGGGCAGGCCTGGCTGGAGCATTATTTTGATAGCCTGGGTATCACACCAGATGTACTCATACACCGCGGGCACAGCTACTATGCCTATAAGACGATAGAAAAGACCAAACCGGATACCAAGATATTTGTGCTGGGGTCATGCGGGGGCTACCACAACCTCACCAATATCATAGACCGTGCGCCTGAGGTCAATATCATCTCCTCCAAGCAGATCGGCGTCTATGCCGTCAATAACCCGATACTCAAAGAGCTGGCAGACACCATCCGCAGTGGCAAGGATATAGACTGGCAGCTGCTGTGGGCGCGGGTAGACGCCCGGCTGAAGGGCCACCCACAATACTCAAAGTTTCTAGATTACGTCCCACCGCACAAAAATCTCGGGGCCATCTTTATCCGTGCTTATAATAATCTGATAGAGAGCAACTAACACCAGTATAAAAAACGGACTCTTGCCTGTGCGTTGCCCGTGGACAATCTGTGGCAAAATAGTCTGCACGACATGGTGATTAGGACTATTTTTGCGCGCAAAATCCTGCCACATGTCAAAGTCAATCCGCTCAGCGCTCATCTCTGTATACTATAAAGACAAACTGGACCTTATAGTCCGTGAGCTCCATAAGAACAATGTGACCATCTACTCTACAGGCGGCACCTTGTCATTCATAGAGTCTCTCGGTGTGCCGGTGGTAGCAGTAGATGCCCTCACAGGATTTCCTGAGATACTGGGAGGCCGTGTCAAAACGCTGCATCCAAAGGTGTTTGGCGGCATCCTGGCGCGCCGGGACAATGACTCTGATGTAGCGCAGCTCCAGCAGCACGATATACCGGAGATAGACCTCGTGATCGTAGACCTTTATCCATTTGAGGAGACGGTAAAGTCTACCCAGAATGAACAGGAGATCATTGAGAAGATAGACATAGGTGGTATCTCCCTGATACGCGCAGCAGCAAAGAATTTTAAGGATACGCTGATCGTGTCCTCACGCAGTCAGTATGACGAGCTGCTCGCGCTGCTGCAGGCCAAAAACGGCGCCTCTGATATAGAGGACCGCAAGCTTTTTGCGGCCAAAGCGTTTATGACCTCTTCACACTATGACACCCTGATCTTTGAATATTTCAATAAAGGCCTGGCCCTGCCTGTTTTCAAGCAGAGCCTGCTGGAGGCCAAAACCCTCCGCTATGGCGAAAACCCGCATCAGAAGGGCACTTTCTATGGCCACCTGAGCGAGGTATTTGAGATACTAAACGGCAAGGAACTTTCGTACAATAACCTCGTGGATGTAGAGGCTTCGATCAATCTGGCTGCGGAGTTTACGGAGCCGACCTTTGCCATCATCAAGCACACCAATAGCTGCGGCCTGGCATCGCGGCCTACCATCTCGGAAGCGTATACGGCTGCGCTGGCCTGCGACCCTACTTCTGCCTTTGGCGGTGTGCTCGCTGCCAATCGGAAAATAGATGTGGCTACAGCCAATGAAGTAAGCAATCTCTTCTTTGAGGTGCTCACTGCCCCCGACTATGAGCCCGAGGCGCTGCAGATACTCATGCAGAAGAAGAACCGTATCCTGCTGAAACTGAAAAGCGGTTGGAAGCAGCCGGCAAAGATGTTCAAATCACTGCTCAATGGTGTGCTGGAGCAGGATGTAGATAGCGTAAGTGATAGCAAGGAGTCCTTTAAGGTCGTAACTGAGAAAAGCCCGTCCGCACAGGAGCTGAGCGACCTGGAGTTTGCTATCATAGCGGTGAAACATCTCAAGAGCAACGGCATCACGCTGGTGAAAAACAAGCAGCTCATAGGCATGGGCTGTGGTCAGACATCTCGGGTAGATTCGCTGGAGTCTGCGCTCAAGAAAGCGAAAGCATTTGGTTTTGACACCACTGGAGCTGTGATGGCCTCAGAGGCTTTCTTCCCATTCCCGGACTGCGTCAATATCTCTGCGGAGGCAGGCATCGCAGCTATCTCTCAGCCGGGCGGCAGTATCAAAGATCAGGACTCTATCGCTGCGGCGAACGCCAATGGCCAGGCGATGGTCATGACCGGTGTGCGCCACTTCAAGCATTGATAGCCTTCACTTGCCCAGCGAGAGGAAGGTATACGCATAGTACGACCCCGCTACAGCAGGGAAGCTAAACGCAAACTGATACAGTACAAACCATAGCCAGAAAAAGGCCGGCCGCAACCGCGCACCGTAGCGTATCAGTAGCATGCCGAGCACGACCCCTGTCAGTGCAAAGGCGGTCATGACCACCATCTCTGTATCTATCGGCTCCAATCCATCCGGACCATAGTACAGGAGATCTACGGACAGCGCCCACCCTGCGATTATGGTCACTATGCCAAACCACAATATCCGCGCTGCGATCTTCATTGCTTAAAGATAGAAATTAAGCCGTCTGACAGATCATACACATTGCTTGGTAGTAGAGTTTATTTTAATATATAGGGTCGGCATAATGCAAAAAGATTTTCAGCGCAGCGATACTTTCAATACCTTTTCATGCGTTGTATACGCAATGTCTTTTTTGTTCGGCCTTTTTGCTGATTTCCTTTGAATTTATCTACATTTGACCGTTCATTGTTTAGACCAGATTTTCATTAAGATATAGTATGGGTTTGTTTAATTTCTTCATGGAGGAGATCGCTATTGACCTCGGTACGGCCAATACGCTCATCATCCATAATGACAAGGTGGTGGTAGACCAGCCGTCTATCGTGGCCATAGACCGCCGGACGGATAAGGTGATAGCTGTAGGCCAGCGCGCCATGCAGATGCATGAGAAGACCCACGAGAATATCAAAACGATACGCCCGCTCAAAGACGGTGTGATAGCAGACTTCTACGCGGCGGAGAATATGATCCGCGAGATGATCAAGATGATTTTTGACAAGAAGAAGTTCCTCTTCCCCCCGCGTTTCCGCATGGTGATCTGTATCCCATCGGGCATCACAGAGGTGGAGAAGCGCGCGGTCAAGGACTCTGCAGAGCAGGCAGGCGGCCAGGAGGTCAAGATGATCTATGAGCCGATGGCTGCCGCTATCGGTATCGGCATAGACGTAGAGGAGCCGAATGGAAATATGATCATCGACATCGGCGGTGGTACCACAGAGATCGCAGTCATAGCGCTCTCAGGTATCGTGTGTGACCAGTCTATCCGCGTAGCGGGTGATGAATTTACCCTCGATATCGTAGACTACATGCGCCGCCAGCACAATATGCTCATCGGTGAGCGCACCGCAGAAAATATCAAGATCAATGTAGGCTCTGCCCTCACAGATATAGACAATGCCCCGGATGACTACCCGGTGAATGGGCGTGACCTCATGACCGGTATCCCAAAGCAGATCATCGTATCCTACTCTGAGATAGCCCACGCGCTGGACAAGTCTATAGCCAAGATAGAGGAGGCGATCCTCAAGGCGCTGGAGACCACTCCGCCGGAGCTGGCTGCAGATATCTTCAAGACGGGCCTCTACCTCACAGGTGGTGGTGCTTTGCTCCGAGGCCTCGACAAGCGTGTCAGCCAGAAGACCAAGCTCCCTGTGCACGTAGCCGAGGATCCGCTGCGAGCCGTGGTACGCGGCACCGGTATCGCGCTGAAAAAGATAGACTCCTTCACCTTCCTGATGGATTAAGCCATCAATGGCATAGATATGAGAATGGCAGATACATTTTTGATCATATCTGAAATGGAAGCCTCCCTGTTGGGGAGGTTTGGAGGGGCCTATGTATAATCTCATACGATTCCTCATCAGGTACCACCTGTTTTTCTTCTTCCTGCTTCTGGAGGGATTTTGCTTTTATCTCATCTATCAGAATAATCAGTTCAACCACGCCTCTATGGTCAATATGTCTAACGAGGCCAGTGGGCGCCTCTATCAGTCCTACGCCGGGGTCACTGACTATCTCTATCTCAGGCGCTATGCGGATTCGCTCAGTCGTGAGAATGCCTCCCTGCGTGCGCAGCTCATAGACTCGCGCAGTGATAATACCGTAGATAGCACGCGCAAAACTGATACTCTGGTGCACAAGCTCGAGCAGGTTTATACATATACCACGGCCAAGGTGATCCGCAACTCGGTCAATCAATCCTCCAACTATATCTATATCAATCGCGGCCGCCTGCAGGGCATCACGCCACAGATGGGTGTGATCAATCCATCCGGCGTAGTAGGCCAGGTGGTGAATGTGAGCGACAACTATGCCGCCGTCATGTCACTGCTCAATAAGAAGTTTCAGGTCAGTGTCAAGCTGAAGGGGTCCAACTACTTCGGCCCGCTCTCATGGGAGGGCACCAACACCACACTGGCAAAGGTCAAGGAAATACCTAAGCACGTCAAGATCAAGGTGGGAGATACGCTGGTCACCAGCGGTTATTCAGAGCTTTTCCCGGAGAATGTCATGGTAGGTACGGTAAAGCACTTCAACGCGGAGCCGGAGGAAAACTTTCTGGATATTGACGTAGCTTTGTCTACTAACATGAGCAACCTGTCATACGTATATGTAGTGACGAACCTGAAGAAAAACGAGATCCAGCTACTCGACTCGCTGACCAAAAACAAGTGATCCACCTAAAATCTCAATAGCATGAAAGATTACATCCAGTTTATCAAAAATGAAAAGGAGGGCAGCGTATCCGTACGCTTTGATATCAAGAGCGACAAAATAGCAGCACTCGGAGATAAGATCAAAACCGTCAATGGCGGTGTATCTATGAATGGCTCCGGCTGGGAGGCTCTGCTGGAGTGGTACCTGGATGAGTTTCATCCATCTGTATCAGGTGGCATGGGGTCTAACTCTGCTGCCGGCACCTACAAGGCCTACTACAAACTCACACCTGCTAATGAGAAGAAAGCCGAGCAACTGGCAGAGGTACTCTCGGACATGGTGGAGAATGACAGCAAACTCATAGACCTTCTCAAAGAGCGCGGTGAGGAGATAGACTGGGATTGAATCGGTTTGCGTTTTTGGGTATTATAGATGGCTGTCTATGACTTTAGAAACTCGCTCATCAAATCCAGCCTCATCATAGCCCATTTCAGACAGGATCACTTTGCCAGACTTATCCAGCACATAGAATGTAGGGAACGCGTGCACAGCATAGCGATTCAAAACATCCGGAGCACATAGCAGCACGGGATAGTTGATCCCTTCTTTTTTCACAAATGCCTCTACACCATCCCGATTAGTATCTGAGGCATTGATGCCATAGATAGCTACCTTACTGGGAGGATATTTCTTGCGGAGTGCTATCAGGGGGGGCATCGCATCCATACACGGCTTGCAGCCTATAAACCAGAAATCCAGCACTACCAGCTTATCATTTGCGGTTCTTTCCCTTACTCCGGTTTCTGCGTTTGTACCATCTATTGGGATGATTTGTGCTCCTACGGCCAATGGCTGTGGTGCAGGGGCGGGATGGCGCACTACTACAGGCAGTTTCCCGGCGCCGTGAGAGGCCCATATCTTCGCTATGTCCTCATCAAACGCGACATGAGTGAAGGTCAGTTCCCGTCTGGCTATGACATCGTTTATTTTCTTTGTCCATGATATTTTGGCAGGCATCGCTGCTCCATTCAGAAATGTATATACCACTATCGACTCTGACCCATCCTCATTCTTCACAAAAAAGGAATCTATCTCTGTCGCTCCATTTATAATAGATACATTGCTGTCACACCTTTTGTAGGCAGCTCCCGCCGTATCCAGAAAGTCAAATAGGATAGCCCTGGCTGAGATATTGCCCAGAATGTTATAGATGCCGCCCTCGCTGAGTAGGTACTCATCCGTAGCTGCAGAGTCTTTATTGTGATAGTATACCGTAGTGCCGTTATAGTATTTCTCTCCGTACCGATTGCTTATCCAGACACGTCCGTTCAGCAGGGTATCGCCCGGCAGCTTTTCCAGGGCTATCTCATCATCCTCATTGATCGTATCAGTTTGTATCGTACTCCATATTTTCATATGGGTATGATAGGAGAGTGTATGGTGACTGTTTAGAGCTTGCTGGTACTTTTCCAGCGTTGTATTATGGTCCTGGCAGGAGACCATGCCGGCAGCGATCAGGCAAACAGCAAGGAGCCGGGGTAGGAAAGGGCGAAACGTGATCATAATAAAGGTTATAGCATCCAAGCTACATTATTTTGTCCAAAACAAAATAGGTGCACAGGCTGCTACGTTAATCTATCCAAGGACTTTATTACTTTCGTCCTTCAAGACACCACCACCAGTGCTCAGCCTGCTCCCTATCAATCTGCTTCGTTTCATCGCCCTGCTGGCGGTGCAGGTACTTATTTTCAGCACCATCAATCTGGGTGCCTCTCTGGGTCCTTATGTCAATATTTTCGTGTACCCCCTGTTCATCCTGCTTTTACCATTCAGCACACCTACCTGGCTGCTCATGATACTGGGTTTTGCCACCGGGCTATCGCTCGATTTCTTCCTCGGCTCCTGGGGTATGCACGCGGCTACCTGCCTGCTCATAGCCTATATGCGTCCATCGCTTATCTCTATCATCACGCCCAAGGGCGCCGAGTTTGAGGTGGAGCCTAATATCTACCTGCAGGGCTTCACCTGGTTTCTGATCTATGCCGGGCTGGCTACCATCATCCACACTACCTTCTATTTTATCATAGAGAGCTGGACCTTTTACAATGTCTTTATCCTCTTTGCCCGCATCCTGATCAGTAGCGTTTTTTCGGTGCTTTTTATGATGATGTTCCTC
This sequence comes from Bacteroidota bacterium, assembly GCA_018267385.1. Taxonomy (GTDB): domain Bacteria; phylum Bacteroidota; class Bacteroidia; order Chitinophagales; family LD1; genus UBA1941. The sequence continues at coordinate 121,611 of JAFDYN010000007.1, forward strand.
TACCTCTTTACCCCTACCCGCAAGCGGCGGATGGCCTGAGAAAAATAAGTGCTAAAACCACGCTGACAGTAGCATAGAATGTAGCAAACTCCGTTATTTTTGAGGTTGATTTTCTCTCCCGGTGAATAAGGATCTCTTTCAAAACAGGTACAATGTCGTGCGCATCATTATTGTGGTGTTTGCTGCTGTATTTGTGCTGCGCCTGGCCTATCTCCAGCTCTTTGAGAAGAAATATGACAAGATCGCCTTTGACAATGCGATAAAGGAGGTAGAGGTCTACCCCACCCGTGGCCTGGTCTATGACCGCAAAGGAGAGCTGATAGTCTACAATGAGGCCATCTATGACATCATGGTCACGCCCCGCCTGGCCAAGACAGCGGACTCGCCTAAGATCTGCTCGCTGCTAAAGCTGACCATGGAGGACTACTCCACGCGCATGGCAAAGGCGCGCCAGTACTCAGCACACAAGGCTTCTGTCTTTATGAAGCAGGTATCGCTGGAGGACTACCAGCGCTTTGAGGAGTCACAGTACCTCTTTCCGGGGTTTGACGGGCAGGTGCGCACCATCCGCAAATACCCGCACAACTGCGCCGCTGTGATACTGGGAGACGTAGGCGAAGTAGACGACAACCAGATCAAAAACTCAAACGGCTACTACAAACCGGGTGACTATGTAGGCCAGAGCGGCCTGGAGCGCTACTACGAGAAAGAACTGGGCGGTACGCAGGGCAAGAAATTCATCTACGTAGATGTACACAACCGGGAGCAGGGTCGCTTTAACGATGGAAAGTATGACACCGCGGCTATAGCAGGGGACAACCTCTACTCTACCATAGACATCAAGCTGCAGGAGTACGGAGAGCAGCTGATGGCCAATAAGAAGGGCAGCATCATAGCCATAGAGCCGGAGACAGGCGAGATACTCTGTATGGTCAGCTCGCCGGGCTATGACCCTAACCTGCTCTGCGGCGCTATACGTGGTGAGAACTTCAAAAAGCTGGTCTTTGACTCGCTGAAGCCCCTCTTCAATCGCGCTACGATGGCTACGTATTCTCCGGGCTCCACCTTCAAGCCGCTCGTAGGCCTGATCTCTCTGGATGAAGGCGTGCAGGGTGAGATCTACACCGTTCCTTGCAACGGCTTCTATCCCTTTGCCGGTCTCTCTCTGAAGTGCTCCCACCACCACCCTTGGGCTACCAATATAGAGTATGCGCTGGCCCAATCTTGCAACCCATACTTCTGGCAGACCTTCCGCAATGCGATAGAGAATCCCAAGTATACACGTATACAGGATAGCTATGGCCAGTGGGCAGACTACTGCCGCAGCTTTGGCCTGGGCTCCAGGCTAGGCATAGATCTGCCCTCTGAGGCACGCGGCAATATCCCATCTATCAACTACTACAATAAAATATACGGCGAGAAAGGCTGGCACTCTGCCACGATCATCTCCCTGGGTATCGGACAGGGCGAGATACTGGTCACACCGCTGCAGCTGGCAAACTTCTATGCCGCTGTGGGCAATCACGGCTGGTATATCAAACCGCACCTCGTTAAGACTTTCCAGAAGGTGCATGACAAGAACGAAGTAAAACCGGACCTCAAGAAGATCTATGCCTCTATAGATACGCGCTGGTATGTACCGGTCAATGATGGCCTGCGCCAGGTAGTAGAGGCGGGTACGGCTATCGAGTCACGCATAGAGGGTATCAGCCTCTGCGGCAAAACCGGTACAGTGCAAAATAGCCACGGTGATCACCACTCTGTGTTTGCCGGCTTTGCGCCAAAGGATAACCCTAAGATCGCTATAGCAGTAGTGGTAGAGAATGCAGGCTTCGGCGCTACCTTTGCCTGCCCTATAGCCAGCCTGATGGTAGAGCGGTTTATCAATGACACCATAGCGGATAACAGGAAGGCAAAGGAGAAGAAGATGATGGAGACCAACCTCCTGGACAAATATGCCCTCGGCAAGAATATGCCGGTCACAAACGGACACCACTGATGAGGAAGGAAGAAAAATTTACTGGGAATATAGACTGGATCACGGTGCTGATCTATGTGGTGCTCGTGCTCATAGGCTGGGCTGCTATCTACTCCGCAGTTTATACCGAGGGCCTCAGTCCGTTCAATACAGTAGGCAGGGATACCACGGTCAATACCGGCAAGCAGTTTCAATGGATCATCGCCTCTGCCATCTTTGCGGCTATCATCCTGATCATAGACGGCAAGTTTTTCGTGACCTTCTCCTATGTGATATATGGCGCTTTTATTCCCTTGCTCATAGGGGTCATGTTTTTCGGAGCGGAGTCTCACGGCCAGCGAAACTGGATACGGATAGGCGGCTTCCAGATGCAGCCGTCAGAGCTGGTCAAGTTTACGACGAGCCTCGCGCTGGCCAAGTACCTCTCTACGCTCAATGTAGATATACGCCGCTGGCGTGACAAGTGGATAGCCTTTGCTATCATAGGCATACCTATGCTGATCGTGATCGTGCAGGGCGATGCCGGTTCGGCTATCGTATTCGTCGTCTTTGCGCTCGTCCTTTTCCGTGAGGGGCTGGAGTCTTACTATCTCATTATCGGTGGGTCGGTCATCTTCCTCTCGCTGCTGGCGCTCATCGTGCCGCATCTCTGGTACCTGTGGATCGCCTTTGCCATCGTAGCGGCACTGCTGATCTATTTCAATTTTAAAAACCGCCGCCTGGTCTACGCCATAGCGGGCATCGCGCTCATAGCCTCAGTATATGTGACAGGTGTCAATTTCATCTTTGACCACCTCAAACCACACCAGAAGGACCGTATCAATGTGCTGCTGGGCAAAGAAGTGGAGAAGGGCAAAGACTGGAATATCCGCCAGTCTATCATTGCCATCGGCTCCGGCGGCCTTACCGGCAAGGGCTATCTGCAGGGTACGCAGACCAAGCTGAAATTTGTGCCTGAGCAGAGCACGGATTTTATCTATAGCTCTATAGGCGAGGAGTTCGGCTTTGCCGGCAGTGTGCTCATCATCGGGCTCTTCATCGCGCTGCTCATGCGGCTCATGTACCTGGCCGAGCGGCAGCGGTCCAAGTATAGCCGTGTGTATGGCTACTGCGTGGTCTCTATCCTCTTCTTCCACTTTCTGATCAATATCGGCATGGCCATCGGGGTAGCCCCCGTCATAGGCATCCCCCTGCCCTTTATCAGCTATGGCGGCTCATCACTGCTCGCCTTTACGCTGCTGCTCTTTGTCTTTATCCGTCTGGACTCGCAGCGCCTGGAGGTACTGAGATAATTTTATTCTTTTATCAGGTCAGGACATATTGCATGCGGTCATATCATGCGACTTTAGCCATGTGGTTCTTTCCTCTCCTTGGGAGAGGAAAGATGCCGAAGGCAGATAGGTGAGGTTTCTCCGCGCCATGCGGCCCAACAAAAAAGCCCGGCATGATACCGGGCTCTATCAATAATTTTCCTTGCATTTAGCCCTCCCCTATGGGGAGGGTTGGGTGGGGCTTCTACTTGAATTTATAACCGAAGCCCAGTGTAAATGCCTCCCGGAACTGTGTACCACGGCCCTGATAGGTGGTGCCATCAGGCAGCAGGTGAGGCACGGCTACCGTATGGTCATACAGGAGCTGTGTCTCCAGGCTGGCAGTGATATACTTATTTACCTTAAAGGTGATGGCGGTATTCCAGTTTACATATGTATTGGGCCTGTTATCATAGTACAGGTGGTTCTGTAGATTCTTTGTAGTAGCACTTGGATTGGTCTGCTCGGACGGATAGGCCGCGTAGATAGTGTTCAACTCACTCTGTACGATGCCATCCAGCATATGTTTGTCAGTATAGTTCTGAAAGAGCTCTATGGAGGTCTTCAGGTTTATGTTCTTGTAGATGTCTTTCTGAAAGTCAGCGCGCAGGTACGCACCTACAGAGGCCCGGTAGGTCATGCCATTATCCAGGCCATATCGGGTGCGGTCTACTTTGCTGGTATAGGTGCCATTGGCAGTATCCAGTTTATTGGCGTTCATGATGGTCAGTTTGGCTGTGACCGGAGAGAGAAATACTGAGAAGTAAGACACAGGCTTGTAGTTGATACCCAGAGAGAGCAGTACATAGCTCGGAGAGAAAGATGTAGAGGTGAGCTGGCGTGGACCTGTACCTGCGTCATAAGCGGTATAGTCCCAGCCGTTCATGACGTTTGTCTTGAGATCCGCGAGGAAAGCCGCGGTCCAGTGTTTCTTGGCGTCTATGATATAGCCCACACGGGAGGTGATCTGGAGCATGTCCACATTCTTCCGGAAAGGATATGCATTTTTGGCTGATGGCTGGCGCAGCCTGCCCGAGGCTATACCACCCAGCGCAAAAAGGAGCTGATTGTCCCACAGCAGGTGCTTTTTCTCGTAGGTCAGGGTTGCGTTGGCATTGGCCTGTATGGAGATAGAGTTCTGTCCGCCGGCAGCCCAGTTGACCAATGCTACCTGTCCAAAGTTGACCCCGAAAAATCCTGTATACCTCCAGTAGTGAGTATTGGTATCATTGATAGTGACTTCCTGCGGTTTGAGCGCATCTTTCAGGTCTGTCTTGGCCTGTCCAAATACCACCGCACTGCATAGGATCGCGATAGCAATGAGTAAATGCTTCTTCATAATGAAAGTTTTGATGAATGGAATACTATTGCGAAGATTTCACTATTACAGCAATGAGAGAAGCCACTTATAGACAGTCAAAATATAAGTGTCTAGTGAAGAGCGATTTACTTGCCGGATGTTTTTGATATGAGGTCGGTGGTGCTGTAGCCTTTTACGATAGGCACGATGCGTACCTCGCCCCCGCGCCGGTTTACTATATCTGCACCTACTACTTTATCTGCATCATAGTCTCCGCCTTTGACGAGAATGTCCGGTTGTATGATCTTTATTAGCTCGAGTGGTGTGTCTTCGTCAAATATCACCACGGCATCCACAAAGCTCAAAGCTGCGAGAACTGCCGCGCGTGCGGTCTGGTCATTGATGGGGCGCGTTTCGCCTTTGAGCCTTTTCACAGAGGCATCGGAGTTGAGTCCCAGGATCACATAGTCACCATACGTGCGGCACTGCGCCAGCAGCTCTACATGACCAAGATGCAGGATATCAAAGCAGCCATTGGTAAAGACGATCTTATTGCCTACCGCGCGCCAGTGCTGGATACGCTGCCGGAGCGTCTCTACGTCGAGTATCTTGTGCGAGATGTAGGGATGGAGTTTCAAGGCCGTGAGATGTATATATTTAAACGATATGCGTCCTTTTTTGGTATTTGATTGCTGATGATCTTGAAGTAAGGGTGGTTATTTGCCCGTATGGCCAAAGCCACCGTGGCCGCGCTGTGTTTCGCTTAGCTCCTCTGTCGTCTTCCATTGCACGCGCTCATACTTTGCTATCACCATCTGCGCGATACGGTCACCGCTTTTGATCACAAAATCTTCCTTAGACAGGTTGATCACCGCCACCTTCACCTCACCGCGGTAGTCACTGTCTATCGTAGCCGGCGTATTGGGCAGCGAGATACCATGCTTGAATGCCATTCCGCTCCGTGGCCTGATCTGCGCCTCATAGCCATCGGGCAGCTCTATATAGATACCCGTAGGCACCAGCAGCCTGTCACCGGCCTTCACCGTGATATCAGCATCAGTGAAAGCCCTCAGGTCCATACCCGCGGATCCCGCTGTTTCATATGCCGGAAGTGGGTTGTTTGACTTATTGATGATACGTACCTGCATGCGGCAAAGAAGCGAAAATAATTCTAAATCAATCCTGGATGTATCATCGCTCATCTGGTTCTTCCCTCTCCGAGAGAGAGGGAAGATGCCGAAGGCAGATGAGTGAGGTCTCACCTTCTCCTCACCACTGCCATCAAACCCCTCCCATCCACTACAAATACAAACACCCCAAAAAGTAACAGGAACCCAAGCGAGGTCGCATAGTGCACCAGGCTGCTGGCATCCACCACGGCAAATGTATAGATGGCATACAGGATCAAAGCGAGGACAATATAAAGCACGACCTTCAGCGTCTCGTACGGCACCGGGTAGTAGTGCTGCCCCATGAGAAAAGACACCAGCGCCATCAGGAAGTAGCATACCAGCGTAGCCCAAGCCGAGCCCATATAGCCCATAGTAGGTATCAGTAGCAGATTAAGTGCGATGGTCACCGCCGCGCCGCCTATCGCTACCCATGCACCTGTCATGGTGTGGTCGGTCAGCTTGTACCAGACAGAGAGGTTCACATATACTCCGAGGAACAGATTGGCCAGCATCAGGATCGGCACCACCGGCAGGCCCACGCGGTATTTCTCACCTATGAAATGGCCGAAGAAATCCAGGTTCAGCGTGACCATCAGGAAGATGAAGCAGCAGAAGATCACAAACCACGTCATCACATCAGAGATCGTCTTGCGCGAGTTTTCTTTATCAGCATTGGCAAAGAAGAACGGCTCCGCCGCAAAGCGGAAAGCCTGTATGAAGAGCGACATCAGGATGCTGATCTTGTAGCAGGCACCATAGATACCTGTCTGCTCTCTCTTGAAGGTATCAGACCCCACGATATAGTGAGGCAGGATGGCGCGGTCCAGCATCTCGTTCGTCACGCCCGCCAGTCCTATCACCACCATAGGCATAGAGTACGATAGCATCCGCCGGAATAGCGGCCGGTCAAATCCGTCTTTGATACTTTGTAGCTGTGGTAGCAGTAAGACAAGTTTTACGCCACTTGCCAGCAGGTTGGAGATAAAGACATACCCCACTCCGATGGCCGGGCTGTAAAACTTAGCCCACAGGGAGGTAGGGTCCTGATCATAGGCTCCTTTGCACAGGACGATGAAGAAAATGTTAAAACCGATATTGACGGCTATCTCTATGAGCTTGATCGCGGCAAAGTGTACCGGCCGCCCCTCCTGGCGCAGCCGGGCGAATGGCATGGCTCCGATGGTATCTATGGCCAGGATGAGGCCAAACCACTTGAAATACTCCAGGTGCTCCTGGTAGTGCAGCGCTTGCCCCATGAGCGGAGCTAATAGAAAGACGAGCACCGCAAAACAGAACGACATGGCAGACAGGAAGATAAGTGCCGTGGAGTAAGTTCTCTGCCCCTCATCCGACTTACTGAAGCGGAAGTACCCCGTCTCCATACCAAACGTCAGAAACACCCACAAGAAACCGGTATAGGAGTAAAACTCAGAGATCACGCCATACTCAGCAGGCAAAAAAAACCGTGTGTAGAGCGGAACGAGTAAGTAGTTGAGAAACCGCCCGATAATGCTGCTGACGCCATAGATCGCAGTCTGGGAGGCCAATTTTTTGAGTGGATTCAAAACCTGTAAACAGTTTTTACGTAAACAAAGATGAGAATTATACGCTCACCTCACCCTAAGATTATGACCAGAATCGCCACCCTTGTCGCTTTTTTTGTGCTATGCTACAGCAGCATACAGGCACAGGCCAATGTGAAATACATCAATGGAACCTATGATGGTCAGCACGATGCCAATGGTCAGCGGACGGGCTTTGCCAATGCGATATTAGACGATGGCTCTACCTACAAGGGCAACTGGGAGGCCAATATGCGCAATGGCCAGGGTGAGGCTACCTTCCCCAACGGTGATCGCTACGTAGGTGAGTGGAAGAACGACCAGCGCAACGGCAAAGGCAAGTATTTCTTCAAGAATGGTGATATCTATACCGGTGACTTTGAGGCTGATATCATGAATGGCCAGGGCGTCTACCGCTTTGCTAATGGTGATGAATATACCGGCAGCGTGACCAACGGGCAGGTGACGGGCATAGGCATGTGCCTCTATGCCAATGGGGAGACCTATCAGGGCACCCTCCTGAATGGCAAGCGCACCGGCCAGGGCACCTACACCTACCGCGATGGCAAGGTCTACGAAGGCCTCTTCTCAGAGGACATCAAGATCGGCAAAGGCACCATGACCTTCCCTAACGGGGACAAGTATGTTGGCGACTTTACCAATAACAAGCGCACGGGTCAAGGGACCTACTACTATGCCAATGGCGACATCTACGAAGGCCAGTTTACAAACGGCCTGATGGATGGCGCGGGCAAATTCAAATGGGCTGATGGCGATGTGTTCATCGGCACCTGGAAGGCCAACAAGCGCCAGGGTGCTGGCAAGCTGATCTCCAAAGATGGTGGCGAGTCTGTAAAACAGTACTCCGCAGGCATAGAGATAGCCAGCAATTAAGCCCGGCAGCTACCATATTCAGGTTATTTGCGATGTATTTTATATATGCCGGATATTTATCCTGACATATTATCACATCTATATTATATTAAAATTATTATAGATACAAAGCTCATGTTTGAGCATATAAGTTTCTCCCTTAGTCGGAAAACTTGGAATCGTAATATGTAAGTGATCTACGCGTCGAATTTGTAGCCGATGCCTTTGATCGTCTTGAAGAGGTCCTCGCCTATCTTCTCCCGGAGCTTGCGGATGTGTACGTCTATGGTGCGGTCACCCACTATGGTGTCGTTGCCCCAGACCTTATTGAGTATCTCCTCCCGCTTGAAGACACGGCCCGGCTTGCTGGCTAGCAGGCACAGCAGCTCAAACTCCTTGCGCGGCAGGTTGATGTCGCGGCCCTCCTGTATCACCTTATACTTCTCACGGTCTATCTCTATGTTGGCCACCTTGATATTGCTTACCTGGGCGCCATCGTCCAGCCTGCGCATCAGCGCGTGTACACGCGTGGTGAAGACCTTTGGTTTGATCGGCTTGGTGATATAGTCATCCGCGCCTGACTCGAGGCCCGCTATCTGTGAGTAGTCCTCGTCCCTCGCAGAGAGGAAGGTGATCAGTGTATTCTTAAACTCAGGCATAGAGCGCAGCTCACGGCAGGTAGTGATACCATCCTTTACCGGCATCATCATGTCCAGTACGATGAGGTGCGGACGTACCTTCTTCGCTATCTGTATACCGTCTGCACCATTGGTGGCTGTGTATACCCAGAAGCCTTCCTTCTCCAGGCTATACTTCATAAACTCCAGTACATCCGGTTCATCATCTACCAGCAGTACCTTAAAGTCATTCATCTCCATACCATGCTATTTGGCCGCAAACCTATTGACAGAATGTTACCTCAAAGTTAAGATTAGCAGGAAGCTCTGCTGTATAGAATATTATCTGCTCGGGGCCTGAGATTGGGCTAAAGATGCGTATTATCGCCTTCATATGCGATTCAAAACCACAGAGCACAAGCTCACGATAGGCGAAAGGCTATACCGCATCCTCTCCGTCACCAACTTTGACGAGCTCTACGATGAGCTGGTAGCAAAGGGTCTGCAACACGAGGAGGTAGCCGATGAGCGTATCCCCTACTGGGCAGAGCTGTGGCCGTCTGCAGTGGGCCTGGCGCAGCATATCGCAGCCTATCCTCATCTCGTCATAGGTAAACAAACATTGGAGATCGGTGGGGGATTAGGCTTGCCGGCGCTGGTGGCTGGCGCAGTGGGGGCACAAGTCATCTCTACAGACTACCTGCAGGACGCAGTAGACTTTGCGAAAGAGAATGCTGTGAGAAATGGCATCGGAAATATAGCTTTTCAAACACTCGACTGGAGAAAGCCATCCGGCATAGAGCCATGTGAAGTGCTGCTGGCCTCAGATGTGGCCTATGAGCGCAGGCAGTTTGAGCCACTGCTCGCGGCCTTTGATACGCTCGTCAAACCCAATGGCCTGATCCTCCTCAGCGAACCCAACCGCTACATAGCAGAACCACTGATCGCAGAGCTACAGGCCTCGGGCTACGGGCTAAAGAAGTTTTCCTACGAAGTAGAGATAAGGGAAGTGAAAAGCAAAGTCTCCGTTTATGAGATAAAGCGGAGCAAAGGATAATTGTATTCCTTTGCGTCTCTCCGCCTCTGCGGTAAAAAGAACTACCAGGTCACAGTGATCTTGCCTACAGTCTTTCTGCCCTCCAGCGCCGCGTGCGCCTCTGCCAGTTGCGCTACCGGATATACTCCGCCCACCAGCGGCTTGAATATGCCTTGCTCATGTAGTGTGACTACTTCTTTGAGGCAGCGTGCCAGAGTCGTAGGTTTATTATCTGCTATCCGCAGCATATTGACACCTATGATCGCGCGCGAGGTAGACATGAACTGTATAGGATGATAAATGCCAAATCCCAACAGGGTGCTGATCTTGCCAAAGATGTTCTGGCCTGTGATAGTAGAGGCACCATAGCATACTATACGTCCACCTCCATGTATCAGTGAGCGAAAGCCTTTCTTCACATTGCTGCCGCCCACAGCATCAAAGATCGCATCTACACCTACACCGTTGGTTTTGTCTTTGATCACCTGCTCAAAGTCCTCCCTCTGATAGTTGATAGCATGCTGCACACCTTCCTCTCGCAGCATCTTTAGTTTCGACTCCGAGCCGGCTGTAGCAAATATCTCACACTTCTTGTATCGTGCGTATTGCACCAGTGCAGTGCCCACGCCTCCGGCAGCCGAATGGATGAGGACACGGTCTCCTTCTTGTATATTGGCGGCCTCTGCGGCGGCGTAGTATGCCGTGCAGTATTGTGTCGTGAGGGCTGTAGCCTCGCCCACAGGCATATCGTCCGGTATCACAGATATTGCCATTGCATTGGCAGCGGCATACTCTGCATAGCCACCAAAGCGTGTGAGTGCAGTGACGCGATCACCCACTTTCACAGTCTGCACATCTGGTGCTACCTCAGTGATACGGCCCACCACATCATAGCCTAGTATAGCCGGGATCGGCGGCGCATCCTGATACATCCCCTCGCGGGCCACTACATCTGCAAAGTTGAGGCCGAAGCCTTCCACCTTGATCAGTACCTCGCCTGCCTGGATTTTTGGTACTGGCACCTCTTTGATCTCAAATGCTTTGGCGGCGTCGCCTGTGCGTACGAGTACGGCTGCTTTCATGCGTGATGGGTTTTGATATAGCTAATATCACTGTCAGACGTGCTGCAGCAAACATAATTGCATTAAGATAAGTAAACGCCGTAAATCCGGCTATCAAAAGCCAGCCCCAGGGACTAGTAAGAAGAGATCGCCTTGCGTGGCTCGAGCTCTGTGCTCAGCACAGACTCTATCAGAGACTGGAATATCTGCCTGCCATCTGTATTGCCCAGGTCTGCCTCTGAGGCGCGCTCAGGGTGTGGCATCATACCGTATACATTACGGCCTTCATTGCAGATGCCGGCTATATTTTCCAGAGAGCCATTAGGGTTGGCTTCTTCAGTGATGTTGCCATTGGCATCGCAGTAGCGGAATATCACCTGATCATTATCCTTTAGCTTTTGCAGTGTAGCGGCATCAGCATAGTAGCGGCCATCGCCATGTGCTATAGGCACCTTGAGTACCGTGCCCGGCTTTATAGATTGAGTGAGGAGGGATTCTTTGGTCTGTGTTTTCAGATAGATGTTCTTGCAGACGTACTTCATATTGTTATTGCGCAGCAGCGCACCCGGCAGCAGTCCTGCCTCACACAGTATCTGGAATCCATTGCAGATACCAAACACACGGCCACCATTATTGGCAAACTCGATCACCGCATCCATGATAGGTGAAAAGCGCGCGATAGCGCCTGTGCGCAGGTAGTCTCCATAGCTGAAGCCACCCGGCAGGATGATGCAGTCGCGATGTGTAAAGCCCTCGAGAGACGTCTCTTTGTGAAAGATCGTCACTACCTCCTGGCCCATTACATTGCCGAGCACATGCACCATATCCCTGTCACAATTAGACCCCGGGAAAACTACCACTCCAAACTTCATATGATTATACTTTTCAGATTTTATACGCTATACCGGCACAAATATAGGCAGGTATTGAAATGTAAAGACGGACAAAATTAAGACTATAAACAGGATTTCGGCCACCAATGCCATTTTTGTTTCCACAAAATACATAGCTGACAAGATACTCAGCGATGTAAGCACAAAAATGAGGTGTGTCAAATTAAAGTTAAACAGCAATGCTATAGCCAGCAGCGAGAAGAAGCCGCTCAGGATCAGTATAGTGATATACTTGCGTGTCTGGATCACTGATGAGTATAAGATGCCCGGCACATTGGCCAGTATCCATGCATCTACCATTACTATCCATGCTATGGAGATATCCTGCCAGTGTGTGAGGCGCACCGTGCTCAATGCTCTCCTGTTAGACAAATTGACCATATCTGGCAGCATATCTGGCAGCCGGTCATACCACAGGTAGTGGGTAAATACGATAGCCAGGACTGACGCAAAGCCGGTAAAAATGATCATGATACCTTTCAGTGTGCCTGTACGCATGGTGAGAAAGCCTACGATCACGAGGGGAAGCATAAAGACGGACGGGAAATATACCAGCATCGCGATACCGCTCAGGAAACCGAGATCAAACTGATTGGCATAGAGTTTCTCAGGACGCGAGAGATCAAAGAGCTGATCGAAAACCAGCAGCAGGAATAGTAGTGAAACTTGCGCAGGGCTGATCAGGGTACACTCAGGTATCATAGAGGTAAAGATCACGAAGAGGATACCTCCCAGATAGTTTTTGCGTTGAGAAACCTTATGACGATTGATGATCCGGTTTACGAGTAGGGATTCGACTAAACACAAGGCACCACCAGCTATCGCCAGCCATAGCTGGCTCATGTGAGCAGGGTATATCAGCCTGATGAGAAAGGCTGCGGCCGGCTCAGTGTGATGATATAGTCCGGCTATGTCCAGGCCGTGTACCAAAAACACAAACCGGAATAATACGATCAATATTATATTGATCACTACCAGCGCCGGATTGTTGGATTTAAAAAAGCTGAACATAGATCAATACTGTACCCTGACCAAGCGGAATGAGCCGTTTTTTACACTAGGTATCACCACTTCATTTGGCGCCACCTGTTTTCCTTGTTTAGGTATGAGAAAGACGTCCTTCTCCTCCTGTCCAAAAAGGATCACCCGCTGGGATGTACCAGAGCTATTGAGATCATAGGCATCCAGTGAGGCGGACGTGCTGATCTCGTCAAGGTAGAGAAAATGTACTTTATCCTTTTCATTGATGAAGGCAAAGGATGAGTTGAATCCGTCATCGTCTTCGCTCAGTTGTTTCTTGCGCATGATGGCACTCCAGTCTATGCTCCCATCGGGATTGAATGAGAATGCTATGATATCATTGTAGGCAAAAGTAAAAATGGTCCGGTAGGTATTGTAGGGCGTGCTCATGATAGAGGGCGACATGGTCACCACCTCCCGCTTGTCCCTTATCACGGATTCAGCTGTGATCAGCGCGCCGCCGTCTATCCGCAGGAGCATTTTCCTTATATTGAAAGTAAATAGCCTATTGCTCATACCGGCGCTCCTGCCGGTGAGAGAAGTCATAAAGGCAGAAGGGAAAGGAGAATAATTGGACTGCTTCAGCAAACCATTGGGAGCGTCATACTTGAGATAAAAAAAGCCATTAGCCGCTGCGTCAGCCGGATCTCCTTTGTCATCATAAAAGCCGCAGAACAGCAAGGTCCCGTTTACATTGTCTATTTCAAACTGTGGTTCTCCGAATATTTCCTTTTCACATTTGATGGTATAGGAGGTTTGCTGCCCATTGATCTTATCGATACGGATCACATAATATTCATCACCCCTTACGTTGTCTTGGGCATCTTTCTCGGCGGTGAAGATCAGATAGCCGTTACCCGCATTATCTACGAGTGCTTTGGCATACTCCATATCTCTCTCTGGCCGGTTGATGGTCAGAAAGCTTTTGTATACTACCTCACCTGCACGGTCCATGCATGTCATCTTCATGTAGCGGATCATGCCATCAGCAAATATAGGATAGTAATAAAGCGTATAGTTCTGGTCTATGGAAAGCTTGTAGTGCAGATTGGCATCTACCAGGTCCCTGCGGTCTGCAAAGGTATCTATCGTGATCGGTACACTGATATCTATAAACTTAGAATTGACCGGCTGTAGCATCAGCAGGGTCTGTTTTTTTTCTCCGTGGAGATAGACTAGTGAGCCTCCTGTCCTGTTTAGCAGGATCTGCTGCAGGTTTCCATCGCCTGATTTGAAATCCAGCGTACGTGCGGCAGCCAGCTTTAGATCGCTATCGTAGATATGGATCAGCTCCTCGCTACCTGAGAAGCGGACTACATAGCCATCCTGGTTTTTGCCTATGATGCGCACCTTATTCAGCCGCGAGCTGAGCCGGGTAGGAGATGAGAATGAGCCTACCTGTGCTACAGCCAGCACCTGACATGATAATAATATGGCAAACAAGATGCCTCTACTCATGTATCAAATCTAACGAATATCCTGAATGCAATGAGGGCTATTTCACCCGTTTGAGAGGCAGACTACTGCTTCAGCCTCGGATCTAGTGCCTCTGTCAGACCATCGCCTATGAGGTTAAAGATGGTCACTGTGATGAAGATGGCAAAGCCGGGGAAGATAGCTACCCACCAGGCATGTGTCTCGCCGCGGGCCAGGGAGAGCATGCTACCCCATGTCACCTGCTCAGGAGGTACACCAATGCCCAGGAAGGAAAGGCTGGACTCCGTGAGGATAGCCGAGGCGATACCAAATGAAACTGAGATGAGAACAGATGTAAGCGAGTTGGGCAGCGTGTGGCGCAGTATGATACGCCACTCAGGATAGCCGAGTGCCTGTGCAGCCTCCACATACTCGAGACTGCGTACGCGCAGGAGCTCCCCGCGCAGGTAGCGGGCTATGCCGGTCCACCGCGTCAGGCCTATGATCACCATCACGATCATCAGTGATGGCTTCTCTATGATGGCTACGATAGATAGTAGCAAGAGAAGGCTCGGTATAGACTCCAGTATTTCTATGAGGCGAGATACGAGTATATCTATCGGAAGGGACACTTCCCCCCCCAGGTACGGGATCTTTTTGAAGAACCTGTCCAGCAGGTTAGGTATGGCCATGATACCCGCAAAAATGCCCAGGCTCAGGATAAAGTGCCCTGTAAACCGCCAGATAGACACAGCCATCGCGTCGGTCAATGTATACGAGCGCACGCTGAAGGCATAGAACATTGCAAACGGAAGTGCCACTACATTTAGTACAATGGTCAGGCGGGTCATCTTGAGGCGACTGTCGCCGTAGTAGCCGGCCAGAGAGCCAAAGAACAAACCCAGCAGCAATGCTACAGACATAGATACCACGCCCACCATCATCGCTACCGTAGTGCCGTGTATCATACCGGAGAGTACGTCGCGGCCCAGATTGTCCGTACCGAGGTAGTGCTTCCAGCGGGCAGAGGCCACATTCTGCTGGTCAAAGGGACCTACATAGTCGCGGTTTTTGCTATCCATGGTCGTAGGCGAGTATGGTACCAGCGCCCAGACTACTTTGTCGTATTGCAGGTCGCGCCAGTCTACGTTAGACAGCTCGGTAGGCCAGGTAGTGAGGCCCCAGTCCACACCTATACCGCGCAAGACGGGAAAATAGGTTTGGCCTTTGATCTCCGCATAGTATGGCTTTTCATTGGCTATAAAGTCTGCAGATATACCTATCAGGAATATGAACATGAGCAGGCGCAGAGACCATACAGCCGGGCGGTTCCTATTGAACTGCCTGCGCACGATGGCGTTTAGCGTCTCAGCCTTTTCTACTTTATTTTTTTCCTTAGCCATTATTTGTCAAAAGAGATTCGAGGGTCTACTACTGCATATAGGATATCAGAGATCAAGGTGCCCACCAGCGTGAGGAAGGCAGAGAACATCATCACTGTAAATACCATAGGGTAATCACGCGACTGCAGGGAGAGGTAGGCTACCTTGCCCATGCCTGGCAGGCTGAAGATGATCTCTATGATAAAGGCACCGCTGATAGCAGCAGGCAGCAGGCTCGCAAAGATCGTGATGATCGGAATGAGTGAGTTGCGCAGGGCGTGCTTCCATACTACCTTGCCCTCACTGAGCCCCTTGGCACGTGCAGTACGGATGTAGTCCTGGCGGAATACGCTCAGTACACCACCACGCATCTGTCGGGAGAGGTACGCCAGAGATCCGTATGTGATACAGAATACAGGCAGGATAAAGTGCGATACACGCTCCATCAGCGCCTCGCTCCAGCTCATCTGATCTGTGATTTCACCTACACCGAATGTAGGGAACCAATCCATGCCATACTCAGGCGTAGTGACAAAAGTGATAAGGAGAGTAGCCACCCAAAATACAGGCAGAGAATACAGGATAAAGAGGAAAACTGTGGTAGCCTGCTCGCCTATACTTCCCTTATTGCGTGCAGAGCTGATACCTATAGGGATAGCTATCAGATAGGATAGCAAGATAGAGATCAGGTTGAGCATCAGCGTCCATGGCAGCGCTTCTTTGATCTTTGACCAGATAGGGCGCTTGTCTATATACGAGATACCAAAATCCAGATGTAGAAAGTGGCTCAGCCAGCGGTGATATTGATTATTGAGGCCATACCATTTCAGGGATGGTATCATATTTTTAGATGGGGTAGCCTTCTGCTTGATCGCTGTATAAGAGGCCTGCAGATGCTGTATATCCTGATGCACTCCGGCAAGAAGCGGTGACGTGGCGGATGCCTTGTCCATCTCCGTCAGCATATCCTGTATGGTCACATCTTTATACTCCAGCAGCAGCTTGCCGGCATCGTCGCGTATCAGCTTATCCTGATCAAAAATGGTAGAGTCTTTTTTGACATCCAGCAGGTGGAGGTCTACAGCCTTGACCGCATGGTAGTACTGCTCTATCTCCGGCCAGTCTCCATATTGACCTATCAGGCGCTCGAGATTGTCACGCTCGGGCTTCTTGATGATCTTGTAGAGTGTATCCGGTGTAGCGGCATTGGAGAAAAGGAAATAAAACGACGGTAGGTCAAAGCCCAGCTGCTGTGCCATATCCAGGTATGCCTTCTCGCCGGCCATCCTGTCTGAGGAGCCATTGGTCTCGCCTTGCGCCTCCTGATTGCCTAGCGCGATCCTGACAGAGTCTCCGGGAGACATCTTGCTCAGGGCAAAGGTCAGGATAGAGATGATCAGCATCGTAGGGATGAAGATCAATACCCGTTTTAGTATGTATGAGAACATCTACTCTTTTGAAAGGCTAATGATGACTATGGCTTAGTTATTAGCCAGCTTAAATTCGTTGTACATGAAGCCCGGGTTGATCAGGGTTTCCTCTACAGTGTACCTCTTGTTGATCGCGATCCTATTGGCAGGGATGAACATAAATACGCAAGGGATATCATCGTGGATCATGATCTCTAGCTTCTTGTACATCTCCACACGCTTGCTCTCATCCAGCTCTCCGCGGATGCTTTCGATCAGCTTGTCAGACTCGGCATTGCCGTAGCCAAACATATTAGAGCCGCCTACTACAGCAGATGAGGTATGCCACATCTGTTTTGCATCGCCCATAGTAGCAGACATGCTGTAGCCACCGTAGGTGGTTTCAAAGTCCCTCTTGTCCATATCCTGGATGTAGACGCTCCACTCACGTGCAGTGATAGTGAGGTCTATACCTACTTTCTTCAGGTCTTCCTTGATCAGGATGCCCGTCTGCTCGCGGCCTTTATTGCCTGCAGGTATCTTAAAGTCGAGAGAGAGTTTCACCTTCTGGCCCTTGATCATCTTATCGCGGAAACCATCTCCATCAGAGTCTTTCCAGCCGGCGTCATCCAGCAGCTTGCGCGCCAGGTCCAGGTCATAGTCAAAAGGCTTGATGTCCTTATTGTAGTGTACCTGCGTAGGATGTACAAAAGACTCAGCGATCTGGTTCCTGTTAAAGTTGATCACCTCATTGATCTCTTTCCTGTTTATACAGTGAGCGATTGCTTCACGTACTTTGCGGTCGCTGAGCTTCACATTCTTGGTATTGAAGCCGATGTAAGTCCATGCGAAGATGGATGGAGCATCCAGTTTGAGTTTTTGTTTAGCAGTCTCATTCTTGAGGAGGTCTTCGTACAGCTTAGGATTGATACCGTTCATCTCGTCTATCTGCCCATCCTTCAGGGCTGTCACAGCGGTATTGCCATCGTTGATTACCTTAAAGACGATCTTGTCGGGATATGCTATAAAATCGCGCACGTCCTTTACCTTATCACCCCACCAGTTCTTTTTGCGCACCAGAGTGATGTCCTGGCCCGTCTTCCAGCCAGCAAATTCGTATGGGCCGCAGCCTACTATACCGCCCTTCTCGCGCTGAAACTTCTCAGAGTTGAACTGATCTGCAAACTTGCGGATATCAGCATTGTCCTTTATTTTATTCCTCTTGTCATTGCTATTCAGGTCTTTGATGCTGAATTTGGCCATCAGATGCTCCGGGTCATATACATACTCAGGGAGTACATAGTATCCGGCAAACTCTTCTACCATGAAATACTTTTCCTTGGCATATACAGTGAACTTCTTAGGATTGGCAGAGTCTATCTGTACATCTGCGAGCCAGTCATAGTATGGACGCAGCGGTGTACACTTAGTATTTGGATTGAGGATACACTTCAGGGAAAAAACATAGTCTGAAGCCAGGACAGGTGTACCGTTGTCCCATGTAGCCTCAGGGCGGATTTCAAACTCGAGTTTCTCGCCACCTTTCCACTCGCCTTCAGTCACTTCAGATACCTTGGCACGTGCTACAGCCAGTGCCGGGGTCAGTTTGTAGTCCTTTGGGTCCTGTCCGTACATAGACATAAACATGAGGCCTGCTATATACCTGCCGTCAGTAGAGGTCAGATTGATGGGATTCAGCATGTCCGGGTCACTGAGGGAGTATGCATTGAGGTTGTTTGCTCCTGTACCGCCTTCATTGGCAGCCTTTTTGCCTTTGCATCCGCTCAGGATCGTGCCGGCGATCACCACCATTATGATGAGCCTGTATGAAACTTTCCAAACCATTGGATATCTATTAAGTTTTGTGAATAGTATGATAAGTGCGAACAAATATAGCAGAATCTGTTACAGTATTACAAACCGGATCCAGCGTGGCAGGATGCGCCTTTCGGAATAGTTTTTGGTAAAAAGGATATGCTATGAATAAAGTATTGATCACCGGGGCAGATGGCCTGATAGGTACCAGGCTACAGCAGCTGCTAAAAAAGGATGGTTATGCAGTCCACACTATCGGCAGGGCCAAAAAGGACAAACCGGAACCTGACCAGTATATATGGGATATAGCTACGCAAACCATGGATCCGGCATCACTAAAAGGTGTGACTGCTATCATACACCTGGCCGGGGCCGGTGTAGCGGATCAGCGCTGGACTGCAGCGCGCAAAAAAGAAATCTATGACAGCCGCATAGACTCTACACGGCTAATCTATAAGACACTGGCTACTATACCTAATCAGGTGAAAACAATAGTCTCTGCCGCAGCAGTAGGCTACTATGGTGACAGGGGTGCTGACGTGATCAGTGAAACAGAACCGCCGGGAGACAGTTTCCTGGCAAAAGTGGTGCTGGACTGGGAGCGAGAGGTGGCGCAGATGGAGAAACTCAGTGTGCGGCATATCTGCTGCCGCATAGGTGTGGTGCTGGCCCGCCATGGTGGCGCCCTGCCCGAGCTGGACAGGACGGTGCCTGCCGGTATCGCGCCTTATTTTGCGAAGCAAGACCTCTACTATCCGTGGGTGCATATAGATGATGTATGCGGCACCATGATCCATGCGCTGGAGCAGGAAGCTATGCACGGCAGCTATAATACTACAGCACCGGAACCGGTACAGATCAAAGCACTGATGCGAGCGATCATCACCGCTCGCAGGGCCCATGCCCTACTCGTGCCGGTGCCGCCGCTGGCACTGAAAGTGATGCTGGGAGAGATGAGCGAGGTGGTGCTACAGAGTCAAAGATGCAGCGACGCTAAGCTATTGGCTAGCGGGTATCAGTTTAAGTACCCCGATCTGGCCGGGGCGCTGAAAGATATTTACAAAAAGGGCTAGAAACCCTGCTTTAGCAGGACGTAGTCTGTCACGATATTACCCTGGTCTCCGGTGCTATTGGCACTCATGAGGATGTAGCCCTTCTTGCGCAGTTTATTGATATTGTCTACTATGATCTTCAGATTGCCGGGTTCGGTCTTCTCGCTATAGGCCTCCAGCGGTATGGTCTCCTGGTTGCCATCTTCGTAGGTGATGATGATCTTGGACCCGATAAAACCTGCACCCTGCGCCGCAAACTTATTGACGTCAAACACGCGCATGAGGCAGTAGCCTGTCTGGGCTGCGGCGCCCTTCTGAGCGCTGGCAGCAGCCGATCCGAGGCAAATGAAGGCTAAGAGTATAAGGATATGACGCACGGGTATGATTTTGATGATAAATATAGGCTATCCTCATGGAAAATGAAGGAAGCAGCTTTTAACAACCGGTAGCAAACCTTTGCCGGCCGGCTCCGTATATCTGTGAAAACACAACCCTTATGTACATCACTCTCTTCAAGCAAGCCGTTATCATCTTCGTTCTCACTGCCGCAAATGCGGTGATCGCGATCTCTCTGGTCAATATCCTGAGGGCATCCGGCGCTATCTAAGCCAAAAGCAGGCAAAGTCGGAGTCCAGGCACCATTTGCTATACCGCACAAATGGGTTAAATTCGTGTCCCTTTCGCGGATATGAGTAATAATCCTAATGATACCTACTCCATCAAGCTCCCTCAGTTTGAGGGACCGTTTGATCTCCTCCTCTTCTTCATAGAGCGGGACGAGTTGGATATTTATGATATCCCGATCTTCAAGCTCACACAAGACTTTCTCCACTACATCCACCAGATGGAGCACCTCAATATCGAGCTGGCCGGCGAGTTTATACTGGTAGCCGCTACGCTCATGCGTATCAAGGCCAAGCTCTTGCTGCCGCGCAAAGAGGTGAACCCTGAGACCGGCCAGGAGATCGACCCGCGGGAGGAGCTCGTGACGCGCCTCATCGAGTACAAGAAATTCAAAGAAGCAACAGAGCTGCTCCGCCAGATGGAGGATGACCGCCAGAGCATCGCAAAGCGTGGCAATATCACAGGTGAGATGAGCGAGATCGCCACGCTCTTTGAGACAGAGTATGAGATGCAGTCGCTCACTATGTTTCGCCTGCTGAAGGCCTTTCAGACGGTAGTGACCCGTGTAGAGCGGGAGCGCAATAAGCCTGTACACACGGTGGTAGCACCCGCCTATACTATAGAAGGCGAGAAGATGCTCCTGCGCGAGCTGGTCAAAGAAAATGAGCAAGTCCTTTTTGAAAAGATCTTTGATCAGGTGGAAAATCGCGTACACGCCATCTTTACCTTCCTGGCCATGCTCGAGCTGATACAGGAGCAGGTGCTCACTATCATAGTAGGTGATGGGTACAATAACTTCTGGATACGCTCCAAGACGGACGAAGAGCGCAATCCTACTCCTGTAGACCACGGCGATCAGCCATAAAAGCATAAGCCGGCACAATTTCTCTTTGCAGTTTTCGTCAGTATCTTTATCTAAAACCAATTCAAAATGAACACAGCATTGCTAGTCACTACCAGTACCAATCTGGAAGGATACAAGATCACTAAACAGCTCGGCCTGGTGCGTGGCATCACAGTCCGTTCCCGCAGCGTAGTGGGCAACTTTGCCGGAGGCATTCTCGCTATCTTTGGCGGGCGCAATAGCATCTACACAGACCTCTGCGAGAAAGCACGCGAAGAAGCCTACGAGCTGATGATGGAGCACGCCCAGAAGATGGGTGCCAATGCCGTGATCAATATGCGCTACGATGCCAATGAGGTCATGCCCGGCATGACAGAGGTACTGGCATACGGTACTGCTGTAGCGGTAGAGAAGGCATAACACTTTCATCACACGGCTCTCCTTTTCTGTCATTATCTTAGACCCGCGCTACGATGGCAGAGATATCCGCTAATAGTCCCTTATCACAGTTCCGGCCGCGCCGGGTGCTACTACCTGTAGCCATAGGTGTGGCGGTCACATTGTATCTGGTCTTTGGGCTATCCAGGCTGGATATGTCCGGCCTGGCTCAGATATCACTCTCGCAGCATCTGGCTATCGGGGTCATCATTTCTATCCTCACAGTAGCTGTACGTGATATAGCATATATCTACCGTATGTGGCTGCTTACCGATCGCCAGCTCTCGTGGTGGAGGTGCTTTGAGGTGATCATGCTTTGGGAGTTTGGCTCCTCGGTCACTCCCGCCTCTGTAGGGGGCGTCACAGCTATCTTCGTGCTCCGCAAAGAGAAACTCAGCTTTGGCAAAGGCGCCGCTATCGTCCTCCTCTGCTCCTATATGGACAACATTGCTTTTATACTTGTCTTTAGCACACTGTTTCTTATCTATGGCACGTCTATGTTTGCGCTGCCCCCTGGCTGTGCCGAACTCGGCACGGCCCCTGTCATGACTGCGATACGCACTATGGCGGGCTATGCATGGATCGGGTTCCTGGTAGTAGGTATCACTGGCAGCCTGCTGGGTTTCGGCATTTTTGTCAAACCACAATGGGCGCGGTCATTTTGCAACAGGGTGGCACGTATCAAATGGCTGCATCGCTGGCGCGCCAAAATAGAGCTGCTGGGAGATGAGATCTGGTATACCTCCAGGGAGTTTAAGACCAGGGGTGTCTTCTTCTTGCTCAAGGTGCTCATCGCTACTGTCATCTCCTGGACTGCGCGCTATGCTCTGGCCAACGCTCTCATCTGGACCTTCACGGTGGCAGACCTCAATATGCTGGATGTTTTCGTACGGCAGTGTCTGCTGCGGGTCATCACCTTTATACCTACCACGCCGGGTGGCAGTGGTGTGTCTGAGCTTGGTTTTATCGCCCTGAACTGTGACTATCTGCCCGCCGGGCTCACGACAGCCGTGGCTATCATATGGAGGTTGCTCAATTTTTACCTTTATTTGGGCATCGGCGCTATCGTACTGCCGCGCTGGATAGCGCGGGTGAATAAGGCTGACTGATCGTATTATCTCACTACACAATACTCACTACACAATACCAAACAAATGAAGAAAGTCCTTTTCATAGACCGTGATGGTACCATGATCCTGGAGACAGACGACTTCAAGATCGAGACGATGGAGAAAGTTATTTTTTATCCGGAGGTGTTCTACTGGCTGGGCAGGATCGTGCGCGAGTTTGACTTTGAGCTGGTACTGGTCACCAATCAGGATGGCCTGGGCACAGATGATTTTCCGCATGAGCCATTCTATACTACGCATCGCTTTATCATGAATACCTTTGCCGGTGAGCGTATCTTTTTTGCAGAGGAGTGCATCGATCCCCACTATCCGCATGACAATAAAGATACCCGCAAGCCCGGTACTGGTATGCTAAAGAAATACATGAATAATCCAGAATATGACCTGGCTAATTCGTTTGTAATAGGGGACCGGATCACTGATGTGCAGCTGGCCAAGAACCTTGGTGCCCGCGCTTTCTGGCTGAATGATGGCCGCGCACTGGGCGGCACAGAGGTCAAGGATAGCCGCGAAACACTGGCCGCCTATGTGGCCGTAGAGAGCCGCAAGTGGGAGGATATCTACAACTATCTGATCGAAAACAGGACCGGCGTACTCTAGATTGATTAATTGCTGATTCTCATCATTTTTAGCACTTTGTTGTGGCTGTGTTAATTATATTTGAAAGATAACACCAGCCATAATGAAGAAACTCTACGTAGCCGCTCTGTTCCTATGTTTTTATGGTTTCTCAGATGCGCAGATCACTATCACGCGCAATGATATGCCATCTATCAGGGATACAGCCCGCTATAGTACGACCAATAATAATATAGACATCACCACTACAGGTCCTAATGTGATCTGGGACTTTTCTAATCTCGTGATCAATGGTCAGGGTATAGATAGTTTCAGGTCCATACTATCTGTCAATCCGCTATATGTCTTGTCCTTCAATATCCTGGACTATGCTATCCGCAATGATGCCTTTCCCGCTATCGCGCAGCTACAGATATCCAATCAATACAGCTTCTATAAAAAGAGCAACTCTTACCTGGAGATAGAAGGGTTTGGGGCTGAGTTTAACGGTATACCACTACCGGCAGCCTATGATGTGCCCGACAAAGTGTATCAGTTTCCGCTGACCTATGGCAGAAAGGACACTACGCCTTACGAGCTGACCATCTCCATTCCTAGCCTCGGTTCATTGCATATGGTAGGCAGGCGATTTAATAATGTGGATGGGTGGGGTATGGTCATCACTCCTTACGATACCTTCCAGTGTCTGCGCCTGCGCTCCTACCAGCAGGAGACAGACTCTTTCACTATAGACGCGCTAGGCACTACTATCGGCGTACCTAATAATAAGATCACGTATCAGTGGCTGGCAAATGGGCAAAAGATACCGGTAGTAGAAGTAACGGGCAATGACCAGTTTGGTTTTTATACGGTGACCAAACGCAGATTCCGCGATGGATTCCGCCTGCCACCTCCGCCATTTACAGTGCAGGCAGACTTTCGTGCCAATCATACTACATGTACTACGCGCGATACGATCTCTCTGATCAATAGGTCTACTCCGTTTGTGGCGGGTACTGCCTATCGCTACACGATCACCCCCAATACATTCAACTATGTTTTGGGCACTAATGACACATATGCATCACCAAAGGTAAATTTCACAGCGCCGGGTCTCTATACTGTATCGCTGCATATCGTGAGCCCCACAGGCGGCACTCCGGCCTCCGGTGATACGACCAAAGTAGACTATATCACCGTGACCTGGCCCACGGCAGTCAGCGATCTCAATAAGGATATGGCCTTGGAGATCTATCCCAATCCTGTCTCTGATGTACTCACCGTACGGACAGCAGAGCCTATCACAGAGCTGACGCTCATAAACACGCTCGGCCAGCGGGTCATGACCCGCACCAATGAGTCAAGGTCGGTTTCCTTTAGTGTGAGGTCTTTTGAAGAAGGCACCTATCTGCTGGAGGTAGTGACAGCGTCAGGCCGCCAGCTGCAAAAGGTAGTGATACAGTAAGGCACACGTCGGCAGGACCATTATTCTACACGGCAGACACACCAGATATCTCTGCCCCTTAGCGGGGTTTGACCTGTCTATTATCCCTGTCGGTACACAGATGCCTGTTTATCCTATCCTTTGGCTTTACGGATGTCCGGCTTAATTTTAAACAAACCAAAAAGCAACGCCTTTGTCCAAAAACGCTTCAGGACCGTTTTTGAGTGATGAAGAATTGGTGCATCGCTACCGCAATTCTCACGACACCGCCTATATAGGAGAGCTATATGTGCGCTATACCCACCTCGTGTACGGTGTGTGCCTGAAGTACTTTCACAACGATGCAGACGCGCAGGACGCAGTCATGCAGATATTTGAGAAGCTGATCGTAGAGCTGAAAAAGCACCACGTGGAGACCTTCCGCCCGTGGCTGCATACTGTGGTCAAAAATCACTGCATGATGCATTTCCGCAAGGAAGCCGCAGCCAGCAAGAAGGAGGCGCAGCTCCTAAATAATGTCAAGGGAGATGTGGAAAATGCTGAATCAGATCATCAAGAGAGCGAGCAGGAAAAAGAACTGATGGCGCAGCACCTCTCCTCGGGCCTCACGGTGCTGAAGGCTGAGCAGCGTCAGTGTGTGGAGCTATTTTACCTGCAAGGGCGCAGCTACCAGCAGATAGCGGAGGAGACCGGCTACTCACTCAATGAAGTGAAGAGCTATATACAGAACGGGAAAAGGAATTTGAAAATATATATCATGGACAAGAGCAATGGCAAAGCCTAAAAATATCATCCTCACGGAGGAGGGCGTGATCACGCAGGAGGCGCTGCTGGCCTATGCTCAGGGCAGGCTCAGCCCCGAGGAGGTGGCTCAGGTGGACAAGCTGTTGCGCGAAGACCCTTTTGCTCAGGAGGCGCTGGATGGAATCAGGAATAGCGCCGCCGCAGCCGGCATGCATACCGCCCTCACAGCCATCAACTCGCGCCTGAGGGATAAGGCCGGCATGCGTGAGAAAAAGCGCAAAGGCATAGAGATACACTGGGCTACATATGCCTACGCCGCTGTGATCGTAGGGGTGCTCATTGGATTGGGTTTTGTCATGGTACACTTCATACAGCGGAACGATACCACCATAGCGATGAATAAGACTACACCGCAGGGGGAGGAGAGTATGCCTGTGGCCACTCAAAAGGCAGATACTACAGCTATGCTCCCCGATACTACACACCTGGTGGCGGCAACGCCGGCTATAGTAGCTACTGATACAGTCAAAATGATCGCTCAGAATACCGGCACATTATCAGCTAGGTCTGGCATTTCATCTGCTCCTTCAGGCTATGCTCAGGGAGCAGCCCTACCAGCTCCACTAAAGGTACCTGCAACTCCTGCCTCAGGTAATATCTTCAACCCGTCGGCGGAGAAAAGAGCTACATCTATGCAATCTGAGCAAGTGACCGCTGCAAAAGCTACAGCACCGGTAGCCGCGGATGAGGTAAACAATACGAAAGATATGCGCACCAACACTGCAGTGGTGCAAAATGAAGCAGCCAGACCAGTGGCCCCCGCCGATACAAAAGCAGAAACAAAGAAAGAAAAGGCCAATGCGACGGTGGCAGACAATATGAAAGAGGCCAGAGCGCTCTTTGATGCCGGAGACTTCAAGGAAGCGGGCAAAAAATATAATAAAGTGCTGTCTGACCAGCCTGAGAATATGGATGCGCTTTTCTTTGGGGGCATCTGTGAGTATAAGAACGGCAAACTAAAGCCTGCAGAAAAGAACTTTGACAAGCTGCTCAAATCTGGCCAGTATGTAGACGGATCTAAGTGGTACAAGGCAAATGTACTGCTGGACCGCGGCAAAAAGGACGAGGCTAAACGGCTGCTCGAGCAGCTGACCACTACACCCAATCCGTACAAGGACAGGGCGGTAAAGAAATACGAAGAGATTCAGAAATAGCCTACCAGCGGATCAGCGTACTAGCCCACATAAAGCCGCTGCCAAAAGCTGCTAGGCATACGAGGTCACCCTCTTTGACACGACCCTCCTCCCACGCCTCAGTGAGTGCTATAGGTATAGAGCCCGCAGTTGTATTGCCGTATTTATGGATGTTTGAGACTACCTGGTCATCACGCAGTCCCAGTTCTTTTTGTACCGCCTGAGTGATACGGGCATTGGCCTGGTGCGGTACGAAGATGTCTATATCGGACTCTTTCAGGTTATTGGCGGTCAGCGCCTCGCGGATCACCTCAGGGAAATACCGGACGGCGTGCTGGAAAACCATCTTGCCATTCATATACGGTAGCATGGAGCCATCATCTATCATAGCGTGAGTAATACGCTGTTTGCGCTTGCTGCCTATGTGCTCTACCATCAGCTCCTCTGCATGCGTGCCATCAGAGTGCAGGTGTGTAGAGAGCAGGCCTTTGCCAGCTTCATCATGTGCCTCCAGTAGCAGTGCGCCGGCACCATCGCCAAAGATCGCCGCCATATTGCGCCCGCGGTCACTGATCTCCATTACATTGGACTGTATCTCTGAACCGATCACGAGTACCTTTTTGGCAAAACCAGTGCGTATATACTGGTCAGCCAGAGAGAGTGCGTATACGAAACCACCACACTGCTGCCGGATATCAAAGCATGGGATCTGCCTCAGCCCTAGCTCCCGCTGGGCCAGTACACCACAGCCGGGGAAATAATAATCCGGGCTCAGCGTGGCAAAGACCACCATATCTATATCTTCCGGCTTCCGGCCGGCACGATCCATAGCTATGCGGGCAGCCCTGGCCCCCATATTAGATACTGTATCTACACCTTCTTTGAAAAAACGGCGCTCACGTATGCCTGTACGCTCCACTATCCACTCGTCTGAGGTGTCCATCTGTGCAGCGAGATCTGCATTGGTCACTATAGTCTCGGGCAGGTAGTAGCCCAGACCGGTCACTTTGCTATAAGGCATTGCTTACTTTTGCGTGAGGTATTTAGATGGTTCCTTTTTGAATTCATCTTTGCACTCAGTGCTGCAGAAGCCATACGTCTTGCCATCATAGACCGCGGTATCAGCTATACCTCCGTCCTTTATAGGCATACCGCATACCAGGTCTTTGGGCGCTCCCAGCTGGGCAGCCGGTATAGAGATGCCGGCCTGTGGTGCCGGAGCAGATATATCCTTGGCAGGTGCATTTTCTTTATTGCCGCAGGCGCTCATGATCAGGCCCGCCGCGCAGAATACGATTACATGAAGTGCTTTCATTTTATCTTCTGGTTTTATTGTTTGCAATGATTTTCACGGTTCGCTGGTCAAAACTACAATAAAATCTACATCACCAAAAGTATAGCAGGCCCTGCTACGCAATGCCGATAGTTTGGAGTAATTTTGCAGCCTGATTGATAAAATATGAGTACACCTGCT
Source organism: Bacteroidota bacterium (assembly GCA_018267385.1). Lineage (GTDB taxonomy): Bacteria > Bacteroidota > Bacteroidia > Chitinophagales > LD1 > UBA1941. The sequence goes on from JAFDYN010000007.1 coordinate 149,956, forward strand.
GTAGTAGAAATATATACCGAGAGCACGCCAAACCCTGAGAGCCAGATGTTTGTGACCAACCTGCACCTGCTCCCAAACTATGTGGCGGAGTTTAAGAATAAGGAGGCCGCCGGAGAGTCAGAGCTGGCCCAGCGCCTTTTTGAGATACCGTTTGTGAGCGGTGTTTTTATCTCCAATAACTTTGTGACCATCACCAAGAAGCCTGACTATGAGTGGTATGAGATCACTCCGGAGCTGCGCGAAGCTATCCGCTCGTTCCTCGCCTCCGGCAAGGCTCCTGTCTCTAAGGCACTCTACGAAAAAGGGAATCCTGAGCCTGTAGCGCAAACCAATAACAGCGCAGACGCTGACCCTGAGACCAAGATCAAAGAGCTGCTGGATAAGTATGTAAAACCAGCTGTAGAGGCAGATGGCGGTCACATTGCTTTCCGCTCTTTCAATGAAGGGATAGTAAACCTGGCCCTGCAGGGATCATGCAGCGGCTGTCCGTCTTCTTCTATCACACTGAAATCCGGTATCGAGGGTCTGCTCAAGCGTATGGTGCCCGAGGTCAGAGAGGTAGTGGCTATCGAGGAGTAAATTACTGCGCGGCTACTTCGTTTATCGTCTCTTCTTTCACACCTTTCAGCATATTCCAGATGGGATCTGTCCAGTAGTTGGCCTGGTTGAGTCTGTTGCTGAGGATAATGATCGTCGTATTGTCACGCAGGTTACGCGCAAAGACGTTGTTATTGCCATGCCACCAGCCATTGTGATAGATGATGTTATTGCCATCTGCCTGCCTGGCCATCCTCCAGCCATAGCCATAGTTGCGCGCATTGCAGTCAGGAAATGAAACACGCTCAAAGCTCCGCGGCTTATAAGCCTCTGCCAATGTCTCGTCTGAAAGGACTTTGCCGGTGCGGAGCGCATTGTCCCACTTCAGCATATCCTCTACGGTAGAGAAGATACCCTTGTCACCCACTGCACCGTCAAAACAGACATCACTCAGCTTGCGGCCATAGGCATCGTGTGTGCGTGCATAGTCGTGCTGAACGGTAGAGTCTTCGAAGTCGAATACATAGCTGTGCGTCATACCCAGCGGAGCGAAGATCGAATCCTGTACGAACTTCTGGAACTTTATGCCACTAGCCTGCTGTACTATGGCCGCGAGGAGCGCATAGTTTGAGTTGCTGTATTCAAATCGGGTATCTGGTTTAAAGAGGAGACGGGGCTTCTTTTGGCAAAATATATCTACCACATCCAGATTGCTCATGTAGTGCTGGCGGTCTGTGATATAGCGATTGTCCATGTAGACATAATCAGGCAGTCCGGAACGGTGGTCCAGCAGCTGGCGGATAGTGATACCGTATGGAAATGCCGGGAAATACTGACTGATCGAGTCGTCCAGAGTGAGTTTGCCTGCTTCTGCCAGTTTCAGCACAGCAGTGGCAGTGAAGGTCTTGCTGACAGAGGCCAGCTCAAATGGGGTATTGGGGTCCAGTGGTTTGCGCGCAGCGATATCACTGTAGCCGAAGCTCTCCTCATAGATAGGGCGGCCATTGTGTGCTACGAGTACTACGCCATTAAATTTTTCTGCGGTATGCCGGTGATTGAAATAGCGGGTCAGCAGGGAGTTGACCGTCAGCTCTGCGTCTGTGAGGGGGATAGCCACCTCAGTGGTGTTTTCCTCGTTTGCTACGCTGCCGGTCACGACACCCCCAGAGGAGCGTCCGATATGCGTCAGCGAAAATGTTAAAAAGGCCAGTAGCGCGTACTTCTTCCAGATCATTCTATCAGCAGGGTTTGCCTTTCTTTTTCGTAAAAACATGACGAATGTTACGACCTAAAAGGCTGTTCATAATTTTCTCCGATTTGTGGAAAATCGGAAAATATCCTGATACCTGCAAGAATTTTAACTTTCCTCGCCTTCCATTTCTTCGGGGGCAAACATAGATCCAAAGAGATCTTTGAACTGTACACTCCGCTCAAGCATCGCCTTGCCTATCTGCGAATGCTCTGCTAATGAATGCAGTACAAACTCCATGGCTATATATTTCTCTGCCGGGTCCAGCGCAGGCATGTGCGTCTGCACCAGCCGTGAGAGGCCATCTACAGATTCCAGAGAGCTGCGGTAGGTGGCTTCGTCAGCATTCAGGAGCAAGTCCAGAGAGTCATTATTGGAAAACCAATCCAGGATGGTCTGGTAGGGCGACGGTGTCTTTTTCTTTTTCAGCTTAGACGGGTCGGGGAAGAACTGCACGAAGTAACTCCTAAGGGCCTTGCCTATCAGGTGCTGGGCTACCATGGCTGCGCCTTCCTGCTCGCCCTCATATACCAGCTCTATTTTGCCATTGATAGCTGGTACCACCCCCCAGAGGTCGCCTATGCGGGCAGTGGTGCGATGCTCATTATTCAGCAGCATGCGGCGCTCTGCGGTAGAGGCCAGGTTCTCATATGCTGAGATGGTGAGGCGGGCACTGACGCCACTCTTGGCGTCTACATACTCGCTCTGCCGGGCCTCATGTGCCACTTGCTCTATGAGGTCTTTCAGTATATCACCTACTGCTACGGTTTCGCGCTGTGACGGAGTGAGGCGCGCCTCCTGCTCGGTGATCTGGCGGGAGAGCTGTATGGTCTTGGGATAGTGCGTGAGGATCTGGCTACCTATGCGGTCTTTGAGCGGAGTCACGATGCTGCCGCGATTGGTGTAGTCTTCCGGATTGGCCGTAAAGATGAACTCGATATCCAGTGAGAGGCGCAGTTTGAAGCCACGTATCTGTATGTCACCTTCTTGCAGAATATTAAAGAGTGCTACCTGTATACGCGCCTGCAGGTCGGGCAGCTCATTGATCACAAAGATGCACCGATGGCTGCGCGGTATGATGCCAAAGTGGATCACACGGTCATCGGCATAGCTGAGTTTGAGGTTAGCAGCTTTGATGGGGTCTACATCACCTATCAGGTCTGCTACAGATACATCAGGTGTGGCTAGTTTCTCTGCGTAGCGCTCGCTGCGGTGCAGCCAGGATACAGGTGTATCATCCCCCTTCTCCGCTATCAGGTCTTTGGCATAGCGCGTGAGTGGTATCAGTGGGTCGTCATTCAGCTCGCTGCCGGTGATCACAGGGATATACTCGTCCAGCAGCTCCGTCATCTGGCGTGCTATGCGCGTCTTGGCCTGGCCGCGCAGGCCCAGCAGGTTGATATTGTGCCGGGACAGGATGGCACGCTCCAGGTCGGGTATCACAGTATCCTCATAGCCGAGTATGCCCTTGAACACAGTTTCACACTTCCTGATCTTTGCTATCAGGTTGTCGCGTAGTTCGTCTTTGATACTTTTAGGTTGGTAGCCGGATTTCTTCAGTTCGCCCAGAGTACTTGCTCTCATCTTACTTTTCTCTTTTTGTTTCTCTCAAAATCTTCAAATAAAAACTCACCCAATCCCTTCAGGCTGGTATAAAAAGCCTTACCATTATTCGCCTCTGTAAATTCCTCGACAAAGCTCTGCAGATACGGGTCAGATGCTATCATGAATGTGGTGATCGGTATTTTCAATCTGCGGGCAGAGCGAGCCAGGTTGAGACACTTGTTTACGATCTTGCGGTCCAGCCCCCAGCTATTTTTGTAGTACTGGCCATTCTCCTTCATGCAGCTGGGCTTGCCGTCTGTGATCATGAATATCTGCTTGTTGGGATTCTTGCGTTTGTGCAGCAGGTCCATAGCCAGCTCGAGGCCCGCTGGCGTATTGGTATGGTAGGGCCCCACCTGCAGATAGGGCAGGTCTTTGATCTCTATCGGCCAGGCATCATCGCCAAAGACGAGTATGTCCAGGGTATCTTTCGGGTATTTCTTTTTGATCAGTTCGGCCAGCGCCATGGCTACATTTTTAGCCGGAGTGATGCGGTCTTCGCCGTACAGGATCATGCTGTGAGAGATGTCTATCATCAGCACTGTACTGCTCTGGGATTTGTGCTCCTGCTCTCGTACTACGAGGTCATCTTCACTCATCATAAACTCGCCGATGCCATGATTGACCTGTGCATTTTTAAATGACTCCAGCATCGCTATCTGCTCTATAGAGTCACCAAAAGTGAAAGAGCGAAGGTCACTGCTTTGCTCGTCTCCCTGACCCGTAAATCCCGTCTTGTGGTTTCCCCGTGTGCCTTTTTTCAGTTTACCAAAGATGCGGTCCAGTGCAGACTCACGTATAGCCTGTTCCGTTTTGGCAGTCATAGACATCTGCCCGGCTTGCTCCGGGTTGTCTTTCAGATAGCCGCGCTCGCGCAGGTCATTGATGAAATCTCCGATGCCGTAATCCTTATTGGTCAGCTTGTATTCCTTGTCCAGGTCGGTGAGCCAGCTGAGCGCCTCTGCTACATCACCGCTCGTATAGGTGAGTAGTTGCTTGAAGATGTCAAACAGCTTATCAAAAGGTGCCTTCCCCTCCGGGGTATGTTTACTAAATCTATAGCCTAGCATAATATCATTTCAGCGCTTCCTGAATATATTTCTCCAGTTTGTTTTTAGGTGCAACGCGATGCAGGATGGTACCCTTCTGATCTATGAGCACTAGTGTAGGCGTAGAGCTGATGGCGTAGTCGTTACCCGCGGTAGGTTTGCCTTCTTCCGGGAATCCGGCCAGCACATTGGTCCACGGCAGTGCGTGCTCCCGCAGATAGCTGCGCCAGTGCTGCGGGCTCATGTCCATACAGTACGCATAGATGTCAAATCCCTTACTATGGTATTTTTCATACATGGTCTGTATCTGTGGCATCTCCTCCGTACAGTGACTGCATCCGGGAGACCAGAAAAGCAGCAATGTACATTTCGACCTCTGCACGATGTCTTTCAGTGAGCGCACCACGCCGCCGGTGTCCGGTTTGGCTATATCTTTATAGTTATTTCCCGGCATCACTGTTCTGATATTATGGATCTTGGCCGCGAGTACAGGATTGTTTAGCGCCGCTTCATTTTCATCATAATAGCGTATCAGCATGGCCAGCATTTTTTCGCGCGAGTGCCACAGCAGCCCGTCGAAAAGTGATAGCGCGGTTTTATTGTATACCTTTGAGTCTGCTTTGGCGCGAGTCATCAGATCGCGGATAAATGCCTCCTCACTATTGAGCGTGCCCTCCAGCATAAAATCAATATAATTCACGATCATATCGTGATAGACAGGTGTGGCCAGCAGCGATGGATGAGTGATCGGCACGCTGTCAAAATACCGGGCGCGGTACTCGGCAGTAGTATGGCTGATATCTGTAGCTATAGCCGGCATACGCATAGCGCACAGCACGTCAGCGGCATAGGTGCCGGGATAGCGTTTGCGAATATCGTTCAGGTCGTCTCTATAGTCCAGCAGCAAGTCATGCATATCCTGCTCACAGCCGGCACCCTCACACTGGCGAAAGTGTTTTTCCATTTTGCTGTCATTGAGCTTCATCATGGCGTAGAACCGCTTGTACGCCTCGCTCTCAGCATCAGGTGTGACCTTTACATCCGCCACCTGATCATCTTTTACAGCAACTTCAATGGAAATATCCTTGTCGCGTGGTGAGAGCATCAGCTCATAAGACGAACGCCCCAGCCTGACATTGTAAAGGGCCGGTGCCGCCACTGGTACATGTATACTGAAAGAGCCATCCTTGACCACGGCAGAGAGATCATTGCCATCTTCACCCGCATTATGCATGACCACCACCGGCGGCATATTGCCTCCATTCACATTAAACCGACCATGTATATGCACTCCCTCTCCGGATGCAATAGAAGTGACAGATGCAAATAGTGCTGCAAAAAAGATTCTCATTTGATGTACAGATCAGGGATTATAAAACTACCAAATAATTAACCGGGTGGACGGCGATTTTGTTTTTTTGACAAGGTGGTCCCGCGCTTATTTCGCCTTCCTGCTTTTGACCGGAGCAGCAGCGGCGGGCTGTGCCATGGCTGGCTTAGGCAGCTTTACTTTCAGGCCGAGCTCCTCACCTATACCTATGATAGAGCGGTAGTTGAGCGGAAACTCCATAAAGACATGCAGCATGCTCAGCAGGAAGAGGACCTCCAGACCCAGCATATAGTCATAGGCGTAAAGGCCCACACTGATCACCCAGAGTATACCTACTATCACCAGGTATCGGGCCGGCACCTTGTGCCACTTGATCACCGAGGTCTTGGAAAACCAATTGAGGTAATGATAGGTATAGGCAAAGGCTATGAAACGCATCACGCTCTGGCCGGGCACGGAGTGGAAGACAAAATCCTCAAAGCTCTTGAATGTGCCATGGTCCATATTGAGCAGATGGGCAAAAGAGGCCACCAGCCCGTCAAAGCGGATGCCCGTAATGCTGCGCTGGGCATAGGGGTGTACCTGATACCATGAAATAGTGGGATGGTACACAAAGAAGCTGACGCCACAGCCTACAAAGACCAGTACTGACAGCAGACCCAGCACGCTTTTATTTTTCAGCGCACCGTAAATGATGAATAAACCCGTGAAAAGAAACACATGTACAAGTGTAGGCAGGTACATGCCAAAGGCTAGCTGCACGCCATGTGCCGAGCTGATGATATATCCTCCTATGAATGCGCCCAAAACGAGGATCAGCTTGTAAAACCAACTCTCCAGCACTACCATACCCAGCGCAGCTACCAGGCAGATAAATATCAGGTTGGTAGACCAGCGCGCAGCTTCTTCTCCTTGTGTATTGGTTACCACCATGAGTGTGAGCAGCACGCAAAGTGGAATGAAGACCACGTAGTCCATCTTGCCTGTGGCAAAGTAATCACGCTTATGCAGCCAGGAGATCTCGGTCAGGTAGTGCAGCGGGCCCAGTACGGCATATGAAAAAAGGAACAGCTCAAACGGCAATAAATAAGCCGCTACGCACGATATGATCATGAGTATGATATTGGCTATATCTATTGTTTTGGTATCCATTCTATCCTAGCCCCGGTATATTAGGCATTACTCCTTTCATCTCGCTTTGCATCAGGTTGTCAGCTTTGGCCAGCGCTTCGTTCAGCACATTGACCAGATGATCGCTCAGTTCATCATTGCTTGCAGATTGCTTGATCTGTATATCTGTCACCTTACGATTGCCATTGACAGTCACCTTGATGAAGCTATTCTCCTCTGACACGGTGATCGTATCGAGGCGGTTTTTCACTTCATCCATTTTTGATTTCAGCTCATTGAGCTGCTTTAGCTGATCCAGAAAGCCCATTGTTTTTAGTATTGAGTATTGCGTATTGAGATAATAAAAGTTGTATTACTGCCACCTGCCAGCCGCCACCAGTGTTAGCTTTTCATGTTTTCAAACTGTAGTGGGAAACCAAAGTCCTGTTTCCGCAGATCTGCCATTACAGCTTGCAGGTCATCTATCTTCTTGGCAGTCACGCGTACGATCTGATCCATCTGAGAGGCTTGCACTTTCAGCCCACCATCTTTGATTGCCTTGGCTATTTTCTTCATTGCCTCCTTGTCGAGACCATTTTTCATCTTGAGGTCCTTCTTGAGCATGGTGCCTTGCGTGTATGCTTCCTTACTCTGGTCATAGCTGCGCGGGTCCAAGCCCTGCTTGATGCCACGGTTTACGATGATATCCATGATCGTATCCATACGCATCTCGGTCTCGGTCACGATATGCATGGATAGTTCTTTTTTATTAAAATCTATAGACGTATTGGACCCGCTGAAGTCATAGCGGTTCTGTATCTCTTTCTTTGCCACATTGATAGCATTCTCCACCACCTGTGGGTCTACTTTGCTGGCTATATCAAAACTAGGCATGGCAGATATTTTCTGTGTTTAAAATTAGCCAGATTCCGGGTTTGTCAAAAACATCATAGATATTCCACCTCCTTCAGCCCAAATTTAAACTGGCGTCCGTTACTCTCTATGATCAGCTTACCTTCTTTGGTCACACCCATTATCTCCCCGCGAAACTCCTGGCCGTCTTTGCGATAGAGTGCGGTCTGATTGTACCGATATAGATGCACCGTATAGGCTTTATCCAGAAAGTTATAGTGCAGGTTTCTGAGCTGCAGGTAGTATTTCTCCAGATAGGCGCTTAGTTTCTCTGTGATATGCCGCAGGTCCTGCTGCTGTCCCGACTCTGAGCGCAGCGATGCAGGGTTGGGCAGTGCCGTGTCAAAATCTACCTGGTTCACATTCAGCCCGATACCCACTACTGATGACGATAGCTGGCTGCCACTGATCGTATTTTCTATCAGGATACCGGCCAGTTTACGACCGTTATGGTAGATGTCATTGGGCCATTTGATACGGATATCATCATTGATCACCTCCTCACACAGCTCACGTACCGCCAGGCTCACTGCCATACTGAGAAAAAACTGCCTGTCAGCTGCCAGAAACGTAGGATAGAGGATAAAAGATGCTGTGAGGTTCTGCCCCGGCTCGGTATGCCATCTGCTTTCTGCCTGGCCCCTGCCGGCGGTCTGCTCTGAGGCTGTGATGAGGGTGCCCTCCGGTACCCGCTGCGAGGAGAGGAGGTTTTTAGCATAGTTATTGGTAGAGTCTACGCTATGCAGGGCTATGTGGTTGGCTCCGGCAAACAAGGGGTGGGGCATGCCTTAGATCGTGTGGTCATGGCGGAGACATTATCACTGCATCTATATGCGCAGGACATGAGTACGGCCTGTATCCTTTTTGTTTGGTGAAAATGAATTACTTTTGACGGTACTAAAAATAAGACATATTGGCTAAAAAGAAAGCGGGCGATACAGAAATACTCAAAGATCTGGTAATAGACGCTATACTGGACAAAAAGGGCCAGGACGTGGTCAGCCTCGACCTCAGGGATATACACGATACAGTAGCAGATTATTTTATCATCACTCATGGCGACTCTGGTACGCAGGTCAATGCTATTTTCCAGAGTGTACTGGAGAAGACCAAAGAAAACGGACAGCTGCCATTCCACGCCGAGGGCCAAAAGAATGGTGAGTGGGTGATAGTGGATTTCGTAGACGTGGTGGCGCATATTTTCTATAGGGAGCGCAGGGACTTCTACCAGCTGGAGGAGCTCTGGAGCGATGCTAAAGTCTCCAAACACGATGATGCGGCTGCAATAAAAACCAAGGCAGTACGTCCTTCCAATAAGAAAACCAGAACGGACGATAATGAGATGACGATCGAAGAGGTAGAAAGGTCACTCTCTCCACAGGAGCGCAAGGACCTGAGGGAGAGCCTGAATAAACCATCTATCAGGAGGTCACTCGCAGAGGATGTCATCCCTAAGGAAAAGCCAGTCCGCTGGACAGCAGACAAACCATATAAAGACAAGAAAGCGCCTGCGCGCAAGACTGCAAGCAAAAAGCCGGCGTCAAATGCTGCAGGCAAAAAATCAGCGGCCAAAGGCGCAAAAGCAACGAAACCCGCGACTAAAAATACAAGCAAGAAGAAGTAGCATATCATGGAAAATCAGAATGAAAAAGGCAATAAGCCTTTCTATAGAGACCAAAAGCCGCGGGGCAGTGAGGATGACGGTGGACTCAAGTTCAACTTTATGTGGGTCATACTCCTGCTGGGAGTCATTATAGTCCTCTTTAATCTTCCACTATTCCAGCACCATACTGAGGATATCTCTATAGATCAGCTCACGCAGATGCTCATGGACAATGAGGTCAAAGGCGTGGAGATAGTAGGAGGCAGAGAGGGATATGTCTATCTCACAGACTCCGCGCTGAAGCTCCCTAAATATGAGGAACTCTCAAAAAATAAGATACTCAGCACTGTAAATAGTGGCCCCCATTATGTATTCACAGTAGCCTCCAACGATAAGTTTGAAGATTTCTATAACAACTTCTATAAAGACCACCCGGAGAAAAGGCACATTCTGAAAAACTACCGTGAGGCCAAAGACTATAATGGTCTGATCGGCTGGGTAGTGGTCATAGGGTTGTCATTCCTTTTCTGGATGTTTATGCTGCGCCGCATGGGTGGTGGCGGTGTAGGCGGACCGGGCGGTAATATCTTTAACATAGGACGCTCTAAGGCTATCCTTTTTGACAAGGATGACAAGATCAAGATCACCTTTGATGATGTAGCCGGGCTGGACGAGGCCAAAGAAGAAGTACAAGAGATCGTCAGCTTCCTCAAAAATCCTAAAAAATATACCTCCCTCGGTGGCAAGATACCAAAGGGAGCCCTGCTCATAGGCCCTCCGGGCACAGGCAAGACACTGATAGCAAAGGCTATGGCCGGTGAGGCCCAAGTACCATTTTTCTCTATATCCGGTTCGGACTTCGTAGAAATGTTTGTAGGGGTAGGTGCATCACGTGTGCGTGACCTCTTCCGCCAGGCACGCGAGAAGGCTCCATGTATCATTTTCATAGATGAGATAGATGCCATAGGCCGTGCCCGTGGCAAGACGCTCGTACAAGGCAATGATGAGCGCGAAAGCACGCTGAACCAGCTCCTGGTAGAGATGGATGGATTCAGCGGAGAGAAGGGCGTGATCATGATCGCAGCCACAAATAGACCGGATGTGCTCGATCAGGCACTGCTCAGGCCGGGCCGCTTTGACCGCCAGATATCTATAGACCGCCCGGATCTGAAGGGCCGGGAGCAGATATTCAAAGTACACCTGAAGGCTATCAAGACAGCTGCAGGTGTAGATCCGCTCAAGCTGGCTGCACAGACCCCGGGCTTTGTAGGTGCCGATATCGCCAATATCTGCAATGAAGCTGCCCTCATCGCAGCACGCAAGGAGAAGTCAGATGTAGATTTTGAGGACTTTAACGATGCTATAGACCGCGTGATAGGTGGTCTGGAGAAGAAGAATAAGATCATACAGCCGGATGAGAAGAAGATCATAGCCTATCATGAGGCTGGCCACGCATTGTGTGGTTGGTTTCTGGAGTATGCGCATCCGCTGGTCAAGGTCTCTATCGTACCGCGCGGTGTAGCTGCGCTCGGCTATGCGCAGTACCTGCCTAAGGAGAAATACCTGGAGACCACCGAGGAGATGAAAGACCGTATGTGCATGACCATGGGTGGCCGTGCAGCGGAGCGCGTGGTATTTGACCGTATCTCTACAGGCGCTATGAGCGATCTGGATGTAGTGACTAAGATGGCCTATGCAGCTATAGCATACTATGGTATGAATGAAAAGGTAGGTAATGTATCCTTCTATGATATGGTCAATAATAGCGCCTTCTCAAAACCATACAGCGATGAAACGGCTAAGATGATAGATGAGGAAGCACGCAAACTGATAGATGAGCAATATGTCAGGGCGCAAAGCCTGCTGCGCGAGAAGCGCAACCTGCTGGATATCCTGGCCAACGAGCTGCTCACCAAGGAGGTGATCTTCAAAGATGACCTGGAGCGCCTGCTGGGCAAGCGTCCTTTTGACAAGCAGGAATCGCCGGAGGAGAGTACACCTACCACCGCTACTCCGGACGGCATCTGATAGACAATTTTTATATTTTAAATATTTGAGGGGATGATAATTTTTTATCATCCCTTTTCTTTTATCACAAGGATTGATATTTTCGACCCCATTATTTTATTACCTAAACAAACGAAAATGAAAAACCTGAGAATTCTCCTCGCCTTTGCTTTTGTGCTTACACTCCTCGCTTCTTGCAAAAAATCTGATCCCACCACTGCTAGCATCCTGACCAGTCACAAGTGGGTACTCTCGACCAGTACAAGACAGATATCTGGTGATACTAATTATACGATAAACAATCTCCGTTATGACACGCTGCCATGCCAGCAGGATGGCTACAGGGAGTTTAGGGATTACCTGAATAATACTGCGCAAAGAAGCTACTATGACTACGCAGAGACCAAGTGCCTCAATGAGACCAGCGATGTGACCACGGGCTATTGGGATTTGGACAAGGACAATGCGTTCATTTCCTTCTCCGGTAGTGGCTCTACCCAGACTTATAGCTGGAAGATCACAAGCATAGATGGTTCTAAGATGGTGCTTACGGCTACTTATACCACCTCCGTCACTGTGCCGACTAATACATCTCCGTATTATAGAGTAGTGACAAGAACTATCACCGACCAAGATACCTGGAGTACAAAGTAAGAATCAAGACACATCACCATAATATGCCGCCCATATCCGGGGCGGCATTTTTTATGCCACAGTGTTTGTATGTTGATGGCTACTGTCTAATAATCTGAATAGTATGGATCCGAGGGTTGAAAATCATAACTGACAATTTTTTAACCCACCCCCGCAATTTTTCAATTTTGGAGGGAGGCGGGGAGTACCCTGTGCAGAAGAATAACCAAAAGAATGGCACATGTATACAGAAGACAGTAATAGCGGCTTTCTGGGAAATTTGAAAAATCTGTTTTCGTCAAAGAAAACTTTAAGGCAGTCTGATGTAGATGACACAGAGTTGAACCATTCTCTGGTCGAGGAGTATATCCCGCCTGTCAAAACAATGCCTGTAGATATACCTCAGGGTCCTATGGGTACGCGTACAGTAGACTTTAGCCATGTGGCATTCACTCCGGTGACCAAAGTGATAGAGGAGACACAGGCTATGCAGCCCGTACATGCAGAGGAAGCAGCAGAACGGACTGATCTGGATATACAGTTCGCCAGCGCCCTGATAGAAAAGGGTGGTAAGTTTATCTACTGCGAGTCCATCAGTGATGTAGTGGCCGAGCTGAAGATAATGGCGCAGGATATGGGCTGGGCCCACGTATTCTGCTGGGAAAACGAGATCAAAGACGCTTTCTGTGAAAACGATTTCCAGAAAGGTGCGATCGGCTTTACGCTGGAAAACTCCAGTGCTGCTATATGCCTCTGCGAGACGCTCGTAGCCGACGCGGGCAATCTGATACTGAATCCTAAACAAGCATCGCGCAGGAGGCTGCCCGTATTCCCACGTACACAGATATTCCTGGCGGATACTACGCGTCTCGCTGCCGACCTAAATAAGGCTATAGATATCTTCAATCTCAGAAACCGTGGTGAGCTGCCATCCGTACTGGACCTCACAGATAATGTCAAAGGCCACTACTATCACGATGGCAATCTGGTGCTGAAAGCAGAAGGAACAGCGGATATTTATGTGTTTCTCATAGACGAAAAGATCAAGCCTAGCCAGAGATCTTGAGTTTAGCAGATACAGGATTACTTCTTAGATTGAGTACGATGCCAGCACGCAGAGTAGCTTTGATCTTGTTTTGTCTTTGTGTTTTTGCCGCTTCGGTTTTTCAGGGCATGCGCAGAAACAACCAGTGGGATTATTTCCTAATGCTCTCATGGGATTCACTGGGATATTATCTCTACCTGCCCGCAGTAGCTGTCAATCACAGTTTTGAAAATCTGGATACGCGCCCTGATAATGACAATCCGGACACCTACACATTTAGACCGTATCCCGGCACCAAACGTGTCTTCACAAAGTACACTTATGGTGTGGCCTTAATGGAGTCTCCCTTTTTTCTCACATCGCGATGGCTGCATAAACTGCGCTATCATGATGAGCCCGGCTTTTATTCTCCGGGGTATATGAAATCCATTATTGTGTCGGGTGCTTTTTATCTTGCAGCCGGCCTTTTTATTCTGGGACTTTTGCTGCTGAGGTATTTTTCGCTGCCGGTAGTGATACTGAGCGAACTCATTATATGGTTAGGTACCAACCTCCTTTACTATTCTTCTTTCGCTATAGGTTTTTCTCACGTCTATTCTTTCTTTCTCATCACCTGTATACTATACCTAACTCCCATGATGTATGAAAGGCGCAGTGTGATATATGTATTACTGTTAGCAGTTTTGCTTGGGATAATCACAGTGATCCGGCCTACCAATGCTGTGGTTGCGTTCTATATTTTCCTTTATGATGTACATTCCTGGGTGCAACTCAGGGTGCGAGTGATATATCTGATAAAGAAGTGGCCACAGCTCCTGCTGTTTCCGGTCTGTGGCTTTCTGGCCTGGATGCCACAGTTTGCATATTGGCACTACGTATCCGGACATTGGCTGCTGTACTCATATGAGCAGGAGGGTTTTATTTATTGGAAAAACCCCAAGATACTTAGTGTCCTTTTTCATCCGCAAAATGGTTTTTTTCTGTTTGCACCACTTATGCTATTGAGCATGGCCGGGCTATATATGATCCTACGTAGAAAACAGCATTCAGCACCAGTCATACTATTGATATTTTTACTCACAGACTACATCTGTGGTAGCTGGTGGTACTGGAATTTTGGTGCTGCATACGGTTTTCGCCCGTATATCGATCTGCTGCCTTTGCTAGTATTACCTTTGGCATATTTCCTTTCCGTCGCTTCAAATTGGAGATTGCCGGTCCGTGCTGTGGGTTTGACAATTATTGCTTTTCTCTTACTTCTCAGTCTGAGATTGCAGCAGATATATTCCTATCCATGGCAGGGACCGGACTGGGGCTGGAAGGACATTTTGCGTATACACAAGGAAGCCCTGTTTATCAAGTAGACTCGTTCATACTACAGATTCATATACTTGCATTACTCTTTGCGCAAATAATTTGTCCGTCATTGTAGCGGCATGCTCTCGTCCTGCCAGCACTAGCTGACCTTTTAGATTTTCATTCAGCAAAACCATGATGACCGCTCTCGCAATGGATTCCGGTATCAAAGGGTCAATCTTCACCGCAGCCAGGCCTGCTGCTTCTGCTATAGCGCCACTACCTGTCGTTATCACAGGCACACCAGATACCAGGGCCTCCAGTACTGGCATACCAAAGCCCTCCATTAGTGCAGGGTATACGAATAAATCTGAAGCCTGGTACAGCAAAGGCATTTCATCATTACTAACATTCGTTAGTGTGATTATTCTATCAGCTAGCTGCCTTTCTTTGATCATTTCAGATATCTCTGGCATCATATTCCCCGCTCCGCCGGCTAGTACCAGGCGATGTGGTATTTTGTCCTTTATCAGATCAAAAGCCTCGATCAGTTTGAGCTGGTTTTTACGTGGGAAGAACGAACTGACGTTGAGGATATACTGGTCGGATAATTGAAACTTTTTGCGGAAAGCTCGCAGCACAGCTGCAGCTGCAGCTGCATAAAATCTCGGGTCAATGCTCTGGTAGATCACTTTTATTTTTTTCTCAGGCACATGATAGTACTCTATCAGGTCCCGCTTTGTTTCCTCACTGACAGCTATGATCCTGTGAGCATATCTGGCTGCGTACTTTGTTTTGACCATATACACCTGCCTGTCCAGCCAGGGATATTGCTCCCTATGCTTTAGAAATATAAGATCATGTATTGTCACCACAGTCGGGATTCTGGAGCGGTGTATATTGAGCGGTAGCTCATTGCTCAGGCCGTGATATACATCTACCATATTTTTCAGCAGATCCTCTGTGATGCTGTAGCTGCGCCACCATGGGTGCAGCGCCTGAGCAAATTTGGATCCCGGCATTTCTATTGAAAAGGCACCATGCAGCTCATTCAGATATCGATCATCTATTTTGGGCGTGTAGAGTTGATATTCATTTTCAGGATAGTCGCGCATGAGGGCATTGGCCAGGATCCGTGCGTGATTGCCCAGTCCTGTGCCGTTATTCAGCATTCGCTTT
Source organism: Bacteroidota bacterium (assembly GCA_018267385.1). Taxonomy (GTDB): domain Bacteria; phylum Bacteroidota; class Bacteroidia; order Chitinophagales; family LD1; genus UBA1941. The sequence continues at coordinate 165,511 of JAFDYN010000007.1, forward strand.
GCATCGAGGGCTATCTTCATTTGATAGCGAGATAGTATTTCATAAATGTCTCACGTGCTTTGTAGCGACTGATCATCCAGCCGGCATACCCGTCTGTGAATCCCTTCTGCAAAATATAGCTCTTCAGAAATTTGGCAGGCGTATTCAGCACTATTTTGAGTGCCAGATAGAAGATGCCTTTACCTTTCAATGATGCAGCTGCGAGCTTCCCATACCGGTCTGCGCGCACCTTCATCTCCTCATAGCTGTCATAGCTGAAGTGCAGCAGGTCTCCGGAGAGAAACGTCGGTTTTTCGATCATGATGAGTTCCTCGTGCACAGGTTTATCGTCCCAGCGGGCCTTGCGCCTGTCATAAAGCCTGGTGCGGATATCAGGATACCAGCCACAAGATCGCACAGCTCTACCTGCTATATGGTTCAGACGATTTACATAGTAACAGCCCGAAATACCACTTTGCTTCAGGCCAGTGATAGATTCACGGAGTTCTGCCGAAAGCACCTCATCCGCATCTATAGAGAGAATGTAGTCATTCGCCGCCTGGGTGGCCCCATAGTTTTTTTGCCCTCCAAAACCTTCAAATTTTTTTTCGATCACCTGGGCTCCTTTTGCCCTCGCTATGGCGGCTGTTTCGTCATCTGAGCTGGAGTCTATCACTATCACTTCATCGGCCACACCGGCCAGTGAGTCTATACAGGCTTCGATGTGCTTTGCCTCATTGTGCGTGATGATGAGTGCTGAGATCTTAGTCATGGATGGCAGGGCTATGATCGATACTGGTCAGGAAAATAAGCAAAAACAGCAGATAGAATGTGCTGCCTATCTGCTCCTCGAGCGGTGCCTCCGTGAGAAATGCCGAAAAGAAGATCAGGAAGAGGAGAGCCATGAGCCAGGTACCCTTACGAAAGCTACTCACAAATGGATATATGAATGCGGCAAGGTAGGCCAGCAGCCCCAGTATACCCGCTGCTGCCCATATCCAGATAAATTCATTGTGTGGCATTTTGCGGTCGTCTTCATTTACTATAGAGGGGAATAATTCGTGCGATATGGCTTTTGACTCTACCAGCAGGTCTCCGGCGCCTACACCTGTCAGCGGGTGGCGCTTTATGATCTCCATGCCGCTGCGCCAGGACGCGATACGCATCGCGTCAGACATATTGTCTATATGCCCGGCCGCTACCTCGCCTGCTGTCCAGCGCATATAGTTGATCTTATTCTGAAAACTGGGAATCAGGAAGTACAATGCCAAGGGAGCAACGATAGTAGACAGCGCGATAGCAGAGCCGATCGCATATCTGCGTGTACGGATAATATACACGACGGCATAAAGTAGTAAACCGCTGTAGAGCGCTATCCAGCCGCTGCGTGACGACAAAATATGAATGACGACAAAGAGGAATACAGCCAACGGGAGTACCTGATACCCGGATATCGCCCGCTGCTCATATAGCCGGATCAAACAGAAAAATGCAAACACCAACAGTAGCGTATACCGTATGTGTGAGAATGGTGTAGGGATGATGCCGCCATAACTGACACTGCGGGTGATCTCATCGTAATGCAAGGCATAGTTTACCATGACACCCACCGCACTGAGTACCATTATTATACTAAAAGCGATCAGTAGCTTATGAAAAAATGAACTATCGAAGAATTGAAAGGCGCAGAATGCTACAGGTAAAAAGAGGAAAGGTAGTTTGATCTGCACAAAGGTAGCCCAGAGGTGTTTATCATCTGAGTTGATACCTGATAGTAGTATGGTCAGAAGGAAAATAACATTGATATAGTAGGCCGGACTGGAGAGATAAGTGCGCAGCGTCTGGCCTATGTCAAAGGCCAGCAGGCCATATGCTATCAGCCCTATCACACCGACACTGATCATGGCGCGTGAGAGTGAGAAGCCCGCAAAGACCGACACACATAGCAGGTAGACGACCCATTGATCCCTGCCCTCAGGGAGCACTTTGTGTATGACCGTCTTTTGCTGCAAATGTTTTATATTTTCGATACGCTATGCTTGCGCAAAATACGACCATCCTGTCCGATTTTAAAACCCTGGCCCGCACTATCTCTCTGGTGGAGAATGAGGCGGACGGTTTTGAAACTATACTCGGGTCGCTCGCGCCACATGATATCCCGGTCATCGGCCTCACTGGTCCCCCTGGTGCCGGCAAGAGTACGCTCCTAAACGCGGTGATCGGTTATTTATTGGGTGAGGGTAAAAAAGTAGGCCTGATCCTGGTAGATCCTTCTTCGCCGTTCAATCTCGGCGCCGTACTGGGTGACAGGCTGCGCATGACTGCTCATTTTACAGACCCCAATCTCTTCATTCGGTCTCTGGCCTCACGCGGGTCTCTCGGCGGCCTGAGCGATAAGATCATAGAGGTAGTAGAGGTGATGAAGGCTTATCCCTTTGACTATATATTCATAGAGACAGTAGGTGTAGGCCAGAGTGAGGTAGAGATAGCCGGCCTGGCGGATACCACTGTAGTAGTACTGGTGCCGGAGGCGGGCGATTCGGTACAAGCTATGAAAGCGGGCCTCATGGAGATAGCAGATATTTTTGTAGTCAATAAAGCAGACCGGCCCGAAGCGGATGCGATGGTCAATTTTTTATCGCTGCAGCTCCACATCAGCGGGCGGGACCATATACCCGTGCTGCGTACGGTAGCGGTGGAGGCCAAAGGTGTCAAAGAATTGATCAGTACGATCATGCAGACTGAGTCCAAAGGCAATGAGGAAAGGAGGATCAGCCTGATGGCAGATAAAGCCTACAAGATCATCCAGCGTCACAGGATGAAGGGATTTGACAAGAAGGCGCTGCGCCAGCAGCTCATAGACTCAGCAGCGCAGCCAGGCTTCAGCCTGTATCGCTTTACGCACGGCTTCCTCCGACCGCTTGAGAGCTGATACCCATGCCCGGGGCACATCAGGCTAGCTTTTTGTAGCTTTAGGCCGGTCAAATATTCAAATCTATCAGCCTTGAGATCATTAGCCAGAGTTTTAGTATTAGTCTCCCTTGCAGCGGTGCTGGGTACATTTATTTCTTCATGCCGGTCGGCGAAGGCGGCATATGACGATAAGCACGCCATCCTGCTGGATACAATGCAGATCACAGTGCCCAGGGAAAATCCATATAGGGCCGCAGCTACTAAGTACTGTGATCTGGTACACACCAGGCTGGATGTGCGCTTTGACTGGGCGCACCAGTGGCTGTATGGCCAGGAACATATCACGCTGTCACCGCATTTTTATCCGCAGGCCAGTGTCAAGCTCGACGCAAAGAACCTGGATATCTACAAAGTAGAGCTGGTCGGCGCCAATGGCAATACCAGCCCCCTCAGATACACCTATGATACGATGAAACTGGATATCACGCTGGACAGGGAGTACAAGGAGGGAGAGAAGTTTACCCTTTTCATAGACTATAAGTCTAAACCTAATGAGCGCCGTATCGGGGGCTCCGATGCGATACAGGAGGACAAGGGGCTTTACTTTATCAATCCGCTGGGCACAGACTCAGACAAGCCGCAGGAAATATGGACCCAGGGAGAGACAGAGTCAAACTCCTACTGGTTTCCTACTTTGGATAAACCTAATTTCAAGTGTACAGATGATATCTATATCACAGTAGACAAAAAGTACACGACGCTGTCAAATGGTGTACTGGCTTCGCAAAAGGATAATGGAGATGGTACCCGCACCGACTACTGGCATATGGACCTGCCCCACTCGCAGTATCTCGTGATGATGGCCGTGGGAGAGTTTGTAGTCACTAAGGAAAAATGGCGTGATAAAGAAGTAAACTACTATATCGAGCCTAAGTATGCTCCTTATACCATGAAGATGTTTGGCGAGACACCTGCCATGATGGAGTTTTTTTCTCAGCGGCTGGGATATGACTACCCCTGGCAGAAATACTCACAGGTGGTAGTGCGCGACTATGTCAGCGGGGCTATGGAGAATACCACAGCTACTCTGCATGGAGAAAACCTCAACCGTACACCACGCCAGATGCTCGATGAGGACTATCACGATTATATCTCCCATGAGCTGTTTCATCAGTGGTTTGGAGATCTGGTCACCGCCAAGACGTGGAGCAACACTACACTGCATGAATCCTTTGCTGACTACAGTGAGTACCTGTGGAATGAGCACCGCTATGGCCGTGAATATGCAGACTGGAAAAACTACCAGGCTTTTGCCAAGTATATGGCCGATGTGCGCAAAGGCAAAAACTATGATCTGGTCCGCTTTCACTATGATGATAGAGAAGAGGTTTTTGATGCACACACCTATGAAAAGGGCGGTCGCATCCTCCATATGCTGCGCTATGCGGTAGGAGACGATGCTTTTTTCAAATCCCTGCAGCTCTATCTCCAGCGCTATGCATATAAAAATACAGAGGTACCTGCACTGCGCATGTGTTTTGAAGATGTCACAGGCCGTGATATGAATTGGTTCTTTGATCAGTGGTACTACAATACTGGGCTACCGGTCCTGGATTTCAAATACAGCTATGCACATGATAGTGTCTATGTCAAGGTCTCTCAGAAACACAGTACGGATAAGCCTCTCACCTATCAGCTACCATTCCGTATAGACATGCACTATGATGACATCGTGGTATCAGAGAATGTGACGCTGACAAAGAGAAAACAAACCTTTGCCTTCAAGGCACTGGGCAGAAAGCCTGACCTGATAGATGCAGACGGAGAGCGAGTACTGCTATGCGAGAAATCTGAGAATAAGAGTATAGCAGAGTATGAATTTCAGTACCGGAAAGGCACGCGCTATATGCAGCGGCGCGAGGCTCTCGACTCGCTAAAGGGTGCTCAGAAAAATAATACCGGAGTAGCTGCCCTATATAAGGATGCTCTGAGAGACCACTCGGAGAGCATCCGCGCGCTGGCCGTCAGGAATATCCTGGTGACCGAAGCTGACAGAGATGGTATTCTTCCCGCGTTGCAGGCCATGCTGGAGACAGATAGCGCCTCTCATGTACGCGCGGCTGTGCTGGACAAGCTGGGCAGAGAGAAAGCGCGCAAATATGAAGCCGCTGTGGAGAAAGCCTTGGGGGATTCGTCTTATCTCGTAGCCTCTACGGCGCTCATCACTCTGAATAAGCTGGATTCGCTCAAGGCGCTGCAGGCCATCAGGCTCTTTGCAAAGGAAAAGGTTTTTGACATGAAGAATGCAGTGTACACGGTGGTCGCTCTGAGTGGCGACTCCGGGTACAACGGATACTTTGAGAGAAAACTGAAGGAGGACAAGGGCTTCTCCAAAGCTATGCTGATGTATCACTATGCTAATTTCCTCTGCCGTATGCAGCCGGCGCTGAGCGCCCGTGGTGTAGTGACGATCAAGGCGGAGCTCCTGGCTGACCAGGAGAAAAGTAAGCAACTTCTGGGCTTTGGTCTCGGCGCGCTGGAGCGTATCAAAGAAACATACGAGCGTGAAAAGGCTGTCTACGAGCAGGTAGAGAGCAGCGGCAGCCGCACAAAGGAGAAGTACAAGACCGCGCTCAAAGCAGAGATCAAAGAGATAGATAATGTGATCAAGACTGCTAAGACAGCTATAGAAGAGGTCAAAGCTGTGGAGTGATCATCGTAGCAATGTGATGTTGCCTTTCAGCTGCACATTGTCCTTATTGATCAGCGTAGCGTCTACGGTGTAGGTATAAACCTCCATAGGCTGCGGTGCGCCGCGATAGATACCATCCCAGCCTTTCTTCGGGTCATTGCCCTGATATACCAGCTGGCCCCATCGGTTATAGATGCGAAAATCCATAGCTATGATACCCTTGCCCTCTACAAATACTATATCATTTACACCGTCTCCGTTTGGAGAGAAGGCATTGGGCACGCCTATCAGCGGTATGAAGCGGATATAAAGGCTGTCGCATACACTATCGCGACAGGGGGCACCTTGATTGTACACCTCCAGGCACACTACCTGCCAGTCTATAGTATGGTCGTAGATGTGGGTCGGATTGGTTTCCAGTGAGCTGTCGCCATCTCCAAAGTGCCAGATCGATGTATTGTAGTGCTGACTGGTATTGATAAAGTCTACCGGCGTCTCAAACAGATACGTATCCATGGCAGTAGTATAAGAGGCTATCGGCTGGGCATAGACAGTGATATTTTGTCGCAAAGTATCGTACACATCACAGGTGCTCGTATCTATGATAGAGAGTTGTACAGTATAGTTGCCATCTGAGCCATAGAGATGTGCAGGTGAGTAGACTGCAGATCCCTGCCCATCACCAAACTGCCACTGGTATGTGGCGGACGGATTGCTCTGATTCACAAAACTTTCTGTCTGCCCCAGGCAGATATCGCCGAGTGTGAAGTGCAGCACCACATTAGGTTTCAGCGTGACGGTACGGTACATAGAGTCGCGCGGATGGCAGCGGGTGGTATCTACGGCCAGCAGCTTGATGGTATAGGTGCCCGGAGTGTAATAATGCTGGGAAGGATTGCCAAGGGTAGAGCTATTGCCATTGCCAAAGGTCCAGTAATACTGAGTAGCGTTTACACTGTTATTGACCAGCTGGATGGATAGGTCAGAGTCGCAGTCATTCAGTACCTGTACGTCAAAGCGGGCATGCACCGAGTCATCTATCACTACGATCGTAGCATAGTTGGAGTCTATATTCACGCACGCATTGGAATCTATAGACACACATAACACCTGGTAGCTGCCTACCGGTGAGAATGTATGCTGCACCGGTGAGCCTATAGCCGTATCTCCATCGGGGAAGAACCAGTAGTAATGTGTAGTAAACAGTGGTGATACACCATACATAGTAGCGGTGAAAGGCACGCAGCCTATGGTATCTGGTACCGATACCGATGTCTGCAGCGGACTCAGGCTGATGATCACCCGCGCCGTATCGTAGGGGTGGCATATTTTAGTACTGTCGTATAATATGTGCGTGATCGTATCAAAGGTGCTGCCCCGATAGGTGTGCGAAACCGTAGCGGCTGTAGAGGTATAGCCATCGCCAAAGTCCCACTTTTGCCATGTGGCACCTACATAGCTGGAGTGTACCGTCACGTCTACGGAGTCACAATTATAGAAGTGCCTGCTCACACTGAATCCTGCATCGGCTGAGGAGTCTATGGCTATCACGTGCATCACCAGGGTGTCTGTCTTATTGCAGGTAGTAGAGTCATAGAGGGTCACTCGCACGGTATAGTGGCCTCCCTGTGTGTAGGTATATACAGGGTTAGGCAGGGAAGAAGTATCCCCGTTACCCAAATCCCAGTGATAGCTACCCGCAGATGGTGTCGTATTGCCAAAGTGTACAGTGAGAGGGATGCAGCCCACAGTATCAGTCGGACTCAGCGTGAGCCGCACAATAGGTGGGGTGATCACCTTCCTCTGGTAGGTGGCCTGGAGGTTACACTTGGTAGTATCTGTCACAGTGAGTGTCACAGTATATGATCCCGGCGCCGCGTAGGTATGTGTAGCGGTGGGGCTGGCTATAGAGGTAGTACCGTCACCAAAATTCCACAGATAGTGGGTGGTAGGATAGTTAGTAGTAGTGAGGGTCACATTCCTGTTGTAGCAGTCTACAAAGACACTATCACCAAAGAATGCGGAAAGGCTGTCATCTCGCACCCATACATCTATATAGGCTGTGTCTGCGGAGTTGCATTGTGCAGAGTCTGTACCTATCAGCGATACAAAGTAGTGCCCGGTATCCGTATAGGTGTGTACGGGGTAAGGCTGTACCGAGCTACTGCCATCGCCAAAGTTCCAGTACAGGTGCTGCACGTTGCTGGTCTGTGATTGAAACTGTACGGTGAGGGGCACGCAGCCTGTGGCGCGCGGAGAGGCATTTACATCTACGTACGCTCCCGAGTAGTTCATCTCAAATTTCAGCGCTGAGTAGTTGCAGTTATAGCTATTGTTGTTGGTCGACCACGCTCCCGGTGTAGCCGGGAAAAAACTATTGCCGCCGCAGCCGGAGCAGACGGCAGAGTAGATCGTACCGTTTTTATCAAAGCGGCAGGTGCCTCCGTCCACATGCTCTCCTACCTGCGCCCTGCCTCCGTAGAAAGTACCATATAGTATGCTCGATAACCCACTGGATAAAACAATGAAGTACATATCACTCCCGTCCGTACTGGTTTGTACAGCATTGGATGTGGTGGGTAGGCCTGTTGTATTGCCGGTAGCCGGGTTATAAAACTGGTTATTGACATTGCCCCCCCAGCCTGCTACGTACACATTGTTGCAATTATCTACGAGAAACGCTGTTGGCGAGATATTGACATAGCCGCCACCGGTACCGAATGTCGTAGACCTTATGGACGTTGTCAGATTGTTATTCAGTACTTGTATGAATTGACTCGCCCCAGCGTGAGAATATGCTGCATTGCTGACCGGATAGGTGCCTAGTGTCTGGCCTACGATGTAAACCTGATTTTGGCCGTCTATCTCAGCAAAGAAGCACTGGTCATGATCACTGGTACCGAGATAGGTAGACGCCATGAGAGAAGCGCCATTATTGCTGATCTTGCATACATAGCCGTCACAGTCACCGCCCTGGTAGCCCGTGTGCAGCGCGCCCGACGTGGTGCGAAAGTTACTGCTGGCAGTAGGGCCGGTCACGATCAGGTTATTGCTGTGGTCCAGTTTTACAGAGTAGGCAGCATCTTGTGCCGACCCACCCAGATAGGAGCACCACAGCATAGAGGTCAGGTTACTGTTCATTTTAAATACACAACCATCCAGCGCTCCACCCGCATTAGGCTGAAATACCCCATTGGTCACAGGGAAGTTAGACGAGTGGGTGGACGAGGCTACGTATACATTGGACAGGCTGTCCAGTATGATCTCTCCCCGCACCTCATCACCATAGTTATAGGTAAAGAACTCCTCCAGGTTACGCCCGTCATCCTCAGATCCGCCCACATATGTAGATCCGAGCAGGGCTGTGCCGGTGGCGTTCATCTTGGTCACGATGATGTCTACATGACCGTTATGGCTGCGGTCAAAAGCGCCCGATGTAGTAGGATAATCGGTAGAAAGCGTCGAGCCCATGATGTAGAGCTCATTGTTCTGGTTTACGATCAGGGAGTGTGGCCAGTCCCAGCCATTGCCACCGAGGTAGGTAGAGTAGAGCAGGTGAGCCCCGGTAGAGTCAAATTTTGAGATCGCTATATCACAGGTATCTCCATTGTAGGTACTGCCGGAGTAGCTGGTCTGAAAGGCACCCGCAGTAGTAGGGTAGGTGCCGGGCCCGGACTGTGTGTAGACGTAGTCGCCATACTCAAATACAATGCCCCCGGCATAGAAGCTACCCTGATTATCATAGGCGGCAGTAAATCCCCAGTTGTCTGCAGTAGCTCCGGTATACGATGCAAAAATGAGTGTGGGATCTATGACCAGTTCGCGCGTGTGGTCATATCCATGCGGCAGGTCAAAGGTCACCAGGTGCGTCAGGGCATCCAGCCTGTAGCGGCACCTGACCATATTGGTCTTATCTCCATCCTGCTGGTAGGTCACGGGCGCCAGCTCTGTAAAGGCTCCCACAGTTGTTTTATATGTCAGGTCCCCGCCTTTGAGCGCCATATCGTCTGCTCCCTCATAGCGCAGCCGGATAGCCGAGGCATCAGCTCCGGGATGCACGCGAAACTGGTACTTCAGATGGTCGCCGTCTCCCATCACCTCCGCGTCTATACCGGGGTAGAGATCGTGATAGACCACCCTGCCATACATCCTGACCTCTGATGCCCACCGCGTGGGGTCATTGCCCAGGTAGTAGTTGCGGTAAAATTCTTTTTTCGCCTCCGGCAAAACAGCTGCGTGCATGTTAGCCCCTTCAAATGTTATCCGCATCAGATGGGCATGTACAGGTGCAGTACTTTTGTGTCCATGCTCATGTACGGCATCATTCAGATAGAATGTAAGCTTATCCTGCTCCAGGATCAGTTTGCCGTTTTTCAGGTCTCCCATGTACTTTACCCATGGAGCCCATTGATTTTTATTTTCAGCAAAAGTCAGGTCAGATGGTTGGGACCGGGGTATCGTGCTAGCCGCATGCACCTGTGGTAGCAGAGCGGCCAGTAGTAGTAGAAATATAGTCCCTTTGTATTTCATGAATGGCTGTTCAAAGCCGGTTAAAATTACGTAAACGATGCCAACAGTTTACTATAGACGATAAAGAGAGGTGAAAAGACACGAAATTTTACAATAAACGGACATAAACCTATCATGTATCTAGTCAGCTCTATCGGGCCTCCCAGTGAAGCTGTTCAATTATTGATACAACTCTGAGATCAGTAGACGCATAGCTGTTCATAAAAACAATCGCCCCTTAAGACTAACATAACGGACCTTGTGGCATGTTAATATATATTCGCCTTTGCATATTTAGATAAACCCATAATCTGTCTGCATGAAAAAACTTAGACTTCTCACCACAGCTGTACTCATTATTCTGGCTACGGGGCTATTCGCTCAGTCGTCAGTGCCGCTGGGTATCAGCTACCAGGCCGTGGTGCGCAATGCGCAGGGATCGGTCGTATCAAACACTGCGGTGTCTGTACGCTTTTCCATCCACGATGTCTCACCTACCGGAAACATTATTTTTCAGGAAACCCACCAGGTCACTACTAATCAGTTTGGCCTTGTCAATGCTGTGATAGGCAGTGGTAATGCGAGTGGTATTTCCAACCTGGCCGACGTGAGCTGGGGAGTAGGCGACAAATACCTGCAGGTAGAAGTAGACGTAGCTGGTGGTACCAACTATGTAGATATGGGTACCTCCCGTATGATGAGCGTTCCTTACGCATTATTTGCAGCTAGCGGTATAGGTGCCACAGGCGCTACCGGTGCTACCGGTGCCGTGGGCGTTACCGGTGTTACTGGCCCTGTGGGTGCTACCGGTGCAACAGGCGCTGTGGGTGCTGCAGGTGCCGATGGCGCTACCGGTGCTACGGGTCCTGCCGGTGTAGCTGGCCCTACGGGCGCAGCTGGGGCTGATGGCGCTACCGGTGCCGCAGGCGCAGTAGGTGCTACAGGCGCCACTGGCGCAGATGGCGCTACAGGTGCAGCTGGTCCTACCGGCCCTACGGGCGCAGACGGTGCTACAGGTACAGCCGGATCAGATGGTCTGACAGGCCCTACCGGTGCAGATGGGGCGCAAGGCCCGACCGGCCCTACTGGTGCCAATGGAGCTAATGGTACTAATGGTATAAATGGTGCTACGGGTGCTACTGGTCCTGCCGGTGCAGATGGTATCAATGGCACAAACGGTGCTACGGGTGCCACAGGTGCTACCGGCGCTGCGGGAGCTAACGGTGCCACAGGCGCCACTGGTCCTGCCGGTGCAGACGGTATCAATGGCCTGAACGGTGTCACAGGTCCTACTGGTCCTGCAGGCTCTGTAGGCTGGCCTGGTGCTACTGGTCCTGATGGTGCTACCGGCCCTACTGGCCCGGCAGGTGCTGATGGCGCAGTAGGTCCCCAAGGCCCCGCTGGTGCTGACGGTGTAGACGGCGCAGTAGGTCCACAAGGCCCTCAAGGTCCGCAAGGTCCTGCAGGAGCTGATGGCGTAGACGGTGCTGTAGGTCCACAAGGTCCTCAAGGCCCGGCTGGTGCTGACGGCGTAGATGGCGCAGTTGGTCCTCAGGGTCCTCAAGGCCCTGCAGGTGCTGACGGCGTAGACGGTGCTGTAGGTCCTCAGGGTCCTCAAGGTCCGGCAGGTGCTGACGGTATAGATGGCGTAGACGGTGCAGTCGGTCCTCAGGGTCCTCAAGGTCCGGCAGGTGCTGACGGTATAGATGGTGTAGACGGTGCTGTAGGCCCGCAAGGTCCTCAAGGCCCGGCAGGTGCAGACGGCGTAGACGGTGCAGTTGGTCCTCAGGGTCCTCAGGGCCCACAAGGTCCTGCCGGTGCTGACGGTATAGATGGCGTAGACGGTGCAGTTGGCCCACAGGGTCCACAAGGCCCTGCAGGTGCTGACGGCGTAGATGGCGCAGTAGGCCCGCAAGGTCCTCAAGGTCCGGCTGGTGCTGACGGTATAGACGGCGTAGACGGTGCAGTTGGTCCTCAGGGTCCGCAAGGCCCGGCAGGTGCTGATGGTGTAGACGGCGCAGTAGGTCCGCAAGGTCCTCAAGGCCCGGCAGGTGCTGATGGTGTAGATGGCGCAGTAGGTCCACAGGGTCCTCAGGGCCCACAAGGTCCGGCAGGTGCTGACGGTATAGATGGCGTAGACGGTGCAGTTGGCCCACAGGGTCCACAAGGCCCGGCAGGTGCTGACGGCGTAGATGGCGCAGTAGGCCCGCAAGGTCCTCAAGGTCCGGCTGGTGCTGACGGTATAGACGGCGTAGACGGTGCAGTAGGTCCACAAGGCCCGCAAGGTCCTCAAGGCCCGGCAGGTGCAGACGGCGTAGACGGTGCAGTTGGTCCACAAGGCCCGCAAGGTCCTCAAGGCCCGGCAGGTGCAGACGGCGTAGACGGCGCAGTAGGTCCACAAGGCCCTCAAGGTCCTGCTGGTGCTGACGGCGTAGATGGCGCAGTAGGCCCTCAAGGTCCACAAGGTCCGGCCGGTGCTGACGGTATAGATGGCGTAGACGGTGCAGTAGGTCCACAAGGCCCTCAAGGTCCACAAGGTCCGGCAGGTGCTGACGGCGTAGATGGTGCAGTAGGTCCTCAGGGTCCTCAAGGTCCTGCGGGTGCTGACGGCGTAGACGGCGCAGTGGGTCCACAAGGTCCTCAAGGTCCTGCTGGTGCTGATGGTATAGACGGTGTAGACGGCGCAGTAGGTCCTCAGGGTCCTCAAGGTCCGGCTGGTGCAGACGGTACTAACGGAGCTACCGGTCCTACAGGCCCTACAGGCAGTGTCACAGGTACCGCTAATGCTATTGGCCGTTTCGATGGCAGCGGCAATCTGGGAAGCAGTGCAGTGATTTCTGACGACGGCACGGACGCGACAATCTCTGGTGGACTGACTGGTACTACTTCTGGTACTGTAGCAGCGCGCTTTACAGCTACCGGTGTAGCATCGGCTACTTATGGAGTGGATGGATACGGTCAAGGCTCCGGCAGCTTTGTGAATTATGGTGTCAGTGGTACAGCCAGCGGCGGATTCATCAACTATGGTACTTTTGGATATGCTAATGGTAGCGGAACTAACTACGGTGTGTATGGCAATGCAAGTGGCGGCGGTACTAATTATGCTGGTTACTTTAACGGTGACGTGACAGTGACAGGTACATTTACCAATCCATCAGATCAAAAGCTGAAGAGAGATGTACAGCCTATGTCAAATGCACTGGCTAGCCTCAGGATGCTCCGTGCGGTGCAGTACTACTATCGTACTGATCTGAGCAATATGAAACTCGCATCAGGTCTGCAGTATGGATTCATAGCACAGGAGCTGGAGAGGATATATCCTACACTCGTGAGGGAGCAGGTCAATCCGGGAGGCATAGACCCTATCACCAAGAAGCAGTATCAGGCTATCACTTACAAGTCTGTAAACTATACAGGCCTGATACCTGTAGTAGTGAGCGCTGTACAAGATCAGCAGAATCAGATAGACGCACAGCAAAAGCAGATACAAGACCTGCAAAAGCAGATCGAAGAACTCAAAGCGCTGCTTAAAAAATAAACAAGCTGATATTCACAGATAAATGATCTTAAAGCCCCGTCTTTTTAGATGGGGCTTTTTTTGTCATATCACGCGGACACAGACAGCTTTACAAAAGTTTGTTGTATCAAGGCATTTACCAGGCGAAAGATTTTACCGAAAAAGCAGTAATGCCTTTTTCGCAATGTGTATCTTCACTGCACTTTTCAACTCAAATTTTCCTACATGAAAAAACTAAAACTCCTTACTACAGCTGTTTTATTGTCCACGGTGGTATGGGTATCTGCCCAGGCTCCTCAGGGCATCAGCTATCAGGCAGTCGTGCGCGATGCACAGGGTGCTATACTCCCCAATACTCAGGTGGCCGTCCGGTTTACGATCCATGACGGTACCTCCGGCGGCAATATCGTTTTTCAGGAAGTACATCAGGCTTCCACAAATCAGTTTGGCCTTTTCAATGCTATAATAGGTGGCCTGAATGGCACCGGCATAGGCAATCTTAGTGCCGTAAACTGGGGCACCGGAGCCAAATACCTGCAGGTAGAAGTAGATATCACAGGCGGCAGCAGCTATACAGACATGGGCACCTCGCAGATGATGAGTGTACCATATGCACTGTTTTCAGGCAATGGCATAGGATCTACGGGTGCTACAGGAGCCACCGGTGCCGCAGGTCAGACCGGTGCTACGGGTGCTACGGGCCCTACTGGTGCTGGTGCTACGGGCCCTGCAGGTGTGGCTGGTACTGATGGCGCTACCGGTGCCACAGGGGCTACTGGCCCTACAGGCGCGGTGGGTGCTACAGGATCAGCAGGCAATGATGGCGCTATGGGCGCTACAGGTGCCACCGGTCCAACCGGTATTGGTGCTACCGGCCCTGCCGGGGCAGACGGTACAGACGGTGCTACCGGCCCGACTGGTACCGCAGGCTCGGATGGTCTGACGGGCCCTACAGGTGCTGATGGTATAGATGGCGTAGACGGTGCAGTAGGTCCACAAGGCCCACAGGGTCCTCAGGGTCCGCAAGGCCCGGCAGGTGCTGACGGCGTAGACGGTGCAGTAGGCCCACAAGGCCCGCAAGGCCCGCAAGGTGCTGACGGCGTAGACGGCGCAGTAGGTCCACAAGGTCCACAGGGTCCACAAGGCCCACAGGGCCCTCAAGGTCCGGCAGGTGCTGATGGTATAGATGGTGTAGACGGAGCAGTAGGCCCTCAAGGTCCTCAAGGCCCGGCAGGTGCTGATGGCGTAGATGGCGCAGTAGGTCCACAGGGCCCACAGGGTCCGCAAGGCCCGGCAGGTGCTGATGGTGCTCAGGGTCCTACCGGCCCTGCTGGTGGTGCTACGGGTCCTACTGGTCCGGCAGGTGCTGACGGCGTAGATGGCGCAGTAGGTCCACAAGGCCCTCAAGGTCCACAAGGTCCTGCAGGTGCTGACGGTATAGATGGCGCAGTAGGTCCACAAGGCCCTCAAGGTCCGCAAGGTCCTGCAGGTGCTGACGGCATAGATGGCGCAGTAGGTCCACAGGGCCCACAGGGTCCGCAAGGTCCTGCAGGTGCTGATGGCGTAGATGGTGCAGTAGGTCCGCAAGGTCCTCAGGGCCCTCAAGGTCCTGCAGGTGCTGACGGTTTAGATGGCGCAGTAGGTCCTCAAGGCCCTGCAGGTGCTGATGGCTTAGATGGTGCAGCAGGTCCACAGGGCCCACAGGGTCCGCAAGGCCCGGCAGGTGCTGATGGTGCTCAGGGTCCTACGGGGTCTGACGGTCCTACCGGCCCTGCTGGTGGTGCTACGGGTCCTACTGGTCCGGCAGGTGCTGACGGCATAGATGGCGCAGTAGGTCCGCAAGGTCCACAAGGTCCTCAAGGTCCGGCAGGTGCTGACGGCATAGATGGCGCAGTAGGTCCACAAGGCCCTCAGGGTCCGCAAGGTCCTGCAGGTGCTGACGGTATAGACGGCGCCGTAGGCCCACAAGGTCCTCAAGGTCCTGCCGGTGCCAACGGTGCTGCAGGCCCGACTGGTCCTGCCGGCACTAATGGCACGACCGGTGTGACTGGTCCTACCGGCCCGGTGGGCGCACAAGGTCCTGCGGGCCCTACAGGTGCGGGAGTTGCCGGTCCTACTGGTCCTACCGGTGCGGCAGGTTCTGCAGGCGCACAAGGTCCTACTGGCCCTACAGGTGCGGCAGGTACTATTTCTGTGACCACGGTATCCGTTACGAATACAATACTCTCTACAGCCAGCCAATTTGTGCTCGTATCGGGCGCTATCAATGTGAAGCTGCCGGCCTCTCCGGTCACGGGTCAGATCCTGTATTTCTACGCTGATAATAACTCGTCTACTATAGATCCCAATGGCCAGACTGTACATCAGCAGGGCAATGATTATCCGGGACTTTCGACCTTTGTAGATTTTGGCACCAGTTCTACGCATGCGCTCACGCTGATCTTCAATGGGTCAAAGTGGTATCCGCTTGCTGAGGGATTTTAGTACTGATCTCATATTATTTGACAAGCCGGGGCGAATGCTCCGGCTTGTCTGTTTCCGGGCACTGCATAGGCCACCAGCCGATTATTCCGTATTTTTGCAGCCCTCCGGATGTACTACAATCGCAAAATAGCGCTCACCACTCTCGGCTGCAAGCTCAACTACAGCGAGACCTCTGCCATCGGCAGGGCGCTGTCGGAGCATGGCTACCAGCGCGTAGACTTCTCCGAGCGGGCAGACTACTATGTGATCAATACCTGCTCCGTCACAGAGAATGCCGACAAGCAGACCCGCTACGTGGTCAAGACCGCCCTCCGCACCAATCCTGATGCAAAGGTGATCGTCATCGGCTGCTACGCTCAGCTGAAGCCAGACGAAATAGCCTCCATCCCCGGTGTGAGCATGGTACTCGGCGCCAACGAAAAATTCAAGCTGCATGAACATCTGGATAAACTGGAAGAAGCCGAAGCACCCGTTGTACTAAACGGAGCCATAGACGATGTGGCTTTCTACAGCGATGCCTTCTCTCACGGTGACCGCACCCGTACCTTCCTCAAGGTGCAGGACGGCTGCGACTATATGTGCTCTTTCTGCACCATACCATTAGCCCGTGGCAAGAGCCGCAGCAACTCTATCGCAAAGACCATAGAGCTCGCGCAAAAAGCCGCAGCCACTGGCGTGAAGGAGATCGTACTCACAGGAGTCAACCTCGGCGACTTTGGCAAAACACCCGATGGCAATGAGCGCACCTCGGAGAACTTCTACCAACTTATTCAGGAGCTGGAAAGGATAGAAAGCGTGCAGCGTTGGCGTATCTCCTCCATCGAGCCCAATCTCCTCACAGACGAGATCATAGCCTTTGTAGCAAAGTCAGATAAGTTCGCACCGCACTTTCACATACCTCTGCAGAGTGGTAGCGACCGTATACTCAAATATATGCGCCGCAAATACCTCACGCCGCTCTATCGCGAGCGTGTAGAGACGATCAAGAGGTTAATGCCACATGCTTGTATTGGTGTAGATGTCATCGTTGGTTTTCCCGGCGAGACGGATGAAGAGTTTCGCACCACCTATGATTTCATCAACTCGCTGGATGTCTCTTACCTCCACGTCTTCACCTACTCCGAACGCGCCAATACCCGCGCCCTAAATATCACTCCCGTAGTACCCAAGGCCATACGCAAAGAGCGCAACGAAATGCTGCGTATCCTATCGGAGAAAAAGAAACGCGCCTTCTATGAGCAGCACCTCAGCACCGAACGCCGCGTACTCTGGGAGATGGAGAATGATGGCGGTACCATGTACGGCTTCACCGACAACTATATCAAAGTCGGTACACCACACGATGAGTCTCTCTCCAAGACCATGCAGACTGTACGCCTCACAGATGTGGCAGGCTCAGGCTTTGTAAAGGTGGAGATGAGTGGTGAGGTCGCGGCGCTTTAGGCTAACTTAGATCCAAGTATGAAGCGATATACTGTAAAATCGTATCCTTTGATCTGATAGGCTACGATCCATTTTTGTCTATAGGTAAAACATCTATAACCGCGGCGGGCGAGTGCTTCGTTTTGACAGATAGCGTGCAGCACTCCTGAGCGTGCAGCCGATTGCAACGTTTCTATGATTCTGCTGAACCACCGATCTCCGGCACCATCCGTGTTGATCATATTTACCCACGCCGCAGTATCAGCTATAGCATTAGCGGCATTTTTCCTTATCACCAGATTCATGCACGTTTCCGCTGGGATTTTAGCTCCTCGTATCGCTTTCTCATATAGTCGAGCGCCTCATCACCAGATAGAAATTCGTCTTCCTCATCTCTGTCCAACCATTCTTCTACCTGCTCTCTGGTAGGCACCCTGCCACCTGGGAGCGCCATTTCTTCATCTGTGAGCGGAGCATCATGCAAGACATCGGCGATCCTATCTTCTGCAAAATCCAGCAATACTTTTTTCAGCGCCTCGAGGATACGGGCGTCCTCGATGAGGTCTATTTCTCTTTTGATCCTTTCTTTTTCGAGCGTCAGATTCATACTGCCAGTTTACGATAAAGATACAGCTTTTTGAGCAGCGTGGTTTCAGATCCGGGTACACTAAAATCCCTTTCCCCGCAGCCAGTCGAGTGAATACTGTGCTACCTCTTTCCAGCCGCTATCCAGTATCAGTGAGTGACCACGGTTTTCAAACTCATGGTACTCCGTCACCACGCTCTTGTTGTATTTAGCCAGTGATGCCTGCCCGAAGATTGGCGGGGCTATGTGGTCTTTCTCTCCACCAGTGATCAGCAGCGGCCCGCGGGTAGTATTCTCTGTATCGACCTTAGTTTCCGAACCAATAAATGTCGCCATCGCCGCCTGAAAAAGTGGGCGTGCCGGCGCCGGTATAGGCCACTTCTCATACAGCTCACGGGCCTCCTGCTCTGACACTGCATTCGCAAAACCAAATCGGAACTGGTCAAATGAAAGCGAGACTGCCTTATTGATATTAAAAGGATTGCTCAGGATACCAAAGGATGCACGTAGCGCTGAGAAGGGCAGCTGCCATACACCCTTGATCGGTGCAGGGTCTATCGCTACGCCAGCTACCGCTGTGCCGCGCCCCAGCAGTATCTGCGTCAGCAGCCCGCCAAATGAATGCCCTATCAGGATCGGCTTCTCCGGCAGCGCTTTGATCTGCTGCTCCAGGTAGTCGGCTATTTCTTTTACGCCGCGATTGCCTATTGGCGTAGGATTAGCGCGGCTCGCAGCGATAGTATCAGAGTCTCCGGGCCAAGAGAGCGCCACAGTCTTGTAGCCATTCTGCTCAAAGAAGTCCATCCATGCCTGCCAGGACGTACGGTGCATCCATAGGCCATGAATAAACGCGACCGTCTTAGTGGGAGTGGTTGCCATGATGTGTGGGTTTAATTATAGAGAGCTTTACCTACAATGTAGTAAAAGTTTATCAAAACACATTGTACAAATTGACATGTATTCTGCTAACGCTAATCAAAGCTAAACAAGTAATGCGTCGTATAAGGTTGAATGAAGCTTAAGTAGTTACCATTTCCAGACCCGCTCTTCATTTTGCCAAATTAGTAGTCTGAACACTTCAAAATTATTACCGGTACCTATTGTGTGATTGTCACGATGTCCCTTATCTAATATTAATTTATGAAGCATTCCCGAATACGAACCGACCAAAAGAGTTGTCTCGTCATCAGACACGGCCATGCCGGTGATAGTAGAGCCAATAAAATGCTCCCACAATAGTTTGCCGTCTTTAGTAATGGCTTTGATCCAGCCATATGCATCTCCTAATATATAAAAGCTACTGGTTGATACACCTTGATAGACTCTCATATTATCATCTATTAATTTATAGCTATCACTTTCTTTGAAGGGTTCTAGAGTCAGACCAGGTAAATTTAATGTATCTACCGCGATTGTAACTCCATTATAAAAGTGACAGGAGTTAGATAGAAATTGTGTTGAATCCTTTGAGAACAGGCAAAAATGTGGATAGGATGACTGCGGACCGATAGTTGCAATTATACTTCCGTCCTTGCCAATAATTGTATGTTGGAGATCTTGGTCGCCAATAGCTAGAAAGTTATTATCTGGAGACAATGCTATGTTTTCCATACTTAGAAATATATCATCGCTCGCATTATCATCGGGGAATATTCTAATGTCCTGATCTTGAGATAAGACAAATATACCTTGGGGAGATAGTAGAAATACCGACATCCCATCATTTGAAGGAATTATCTGGGAAATATCTGCCGATAAACTTCTTGTTCGGGGGAAGTATTTGATCTGACTTCCTTGCCAATTTTGAGTAGTTATTACTGAAGCATCATTAGCAATGGCGAAGACGTTATTTCTGGGAGACTTGCCTATACTCGTTATTGATGTTTCAAGAGGGGCGACAGTGTCATTATCCAAAAGATAGGGAATCCTTTTTCCCTTGGAAGGATCAGCAAAAAAAACTGCACGATCTGAGTCGATGAAATTGATCTGCTCTATTCTTTGCCCACTTGCTTCTAGAAATTGAGTAAAAGGCGCATAAGAGGGAGGGAATAAATATCTGAATTGTTCGACCTTATCTTGTTTGTTTGCATCCCGAAGTAAACTTAGAACCTCTTGAGCTAAATGAGTTCGGGTATCTACAGGGTCCGGACCTTTCCAGTTTTCCCATCCATGTATTTGAGCGTATTTGAGAATATCATTGAAAGCCCTTGCGTATTTCTCTCCTTCCTCAATCCACTCTTGATGTATGCTCATAGATTTTCAATATTCAATTATAATTAGCCCCGCCGGTTCAAGCGTCCTCGCTTGAACCCACACAAACTACCTCCCAGCCTTCCTCCAATCTACCTTCTCACCTACGATGCGCCGCAGTTCAGAGATGTCCACACGCTCCTGCGTCATCGTATCGCGGTCGCGGATGGTCACCTTATTGTCGGTCAGTGTATCGTGATCTACAGTGATGCAGAATGGCGTACCGATCGCATCCTGGCGGCGGTAGCGCTTGCCTATAGAGTCCTTCTCGTCGTAGAAGCAGAGATGATCGTACTTCAGCTCGTCCATGATCTCACGCGCTTTCTCCGGTAGGCCGTCTTTCTTCACCAGTGGCAGTATCGCAGCCTTGATCGGCGCGAGGAACGGCGGGAACTTCAGCACCACGCGCTCCGTGCCGTCTTCCAGCTTTTCATTCTGGTAGCTATTGCTTAGTACCGCCAGTATCGTACGGTTTAGCCCGATAGAGGTCTCTATCACATATGGCACGTAGCTTTCGTTCAGCTCCGGGTCAAAGTACTGGAGCTTCTTGCCGCTCAGGTTCTGATGCTGCGTCAGGTCAAAGTCCGTACGCGAGTGGATACCTTCTATCTCTTTGTAGCCAAACGGGAAGTTGAACTCGATGTCCACCGCTGCATTCGCATAGTGCGCCACCTTCACGTGATCCTTAAACTTCAGGCCGCTCTCTTCAAATCCGAGCGACTTGTGCCAGGCCATGCGCGTCTCTTTCCACTTGTTGTACCACTCCATCTCAGTGCCGGGGCGCACGAAGAACTGCATCTCCATCTGCTCAAACTCCCGCGTGCGGAAGATGAACTGGCGCGCTACTACTTCATTACGAAAGGCCTTGCCCACCTGCGCGATACCAAACGGGATACGCTGGCGCGAGGTATTCAGCACGTTGAGGAAGTTCACAAAGATACCCTGCGCCGTCTCCGGGCGCAGGTAGATCGTGTCAGACTCCTCTGCCACAGCGCCCACCTGCGTGGAGAACATCAGGTTAAACTGCCTCACCTCTGTCCAGTTGCGCGTGCCACTGATCGGGCACACAATCTCCAGATCAATGATGATCTGGCGCAATTCGGCCATATCGTTGGCCTCTAGTGCCGCCTTGAAGCGCGCCTCTGTAGCCGTTATCTTTTCCTTATTGCGCAGCACATTCGGATTCGTCTGGAGAAACATCGCCTTGTCAAACGTCTCCCCAAACTTCTTCGCCGCCTTCTCCACCTCCTTGGTGATCTTATCCTCCATCTTCACGATAGCCTCTTCTATCAGCACATCCGCACGGTAGCGCTTCTTAGAGTCCTTATTATCCACCAGCGGATCGTTGAATGCATCCACGTGGCCCGATGCCTTCCACGTCTTCGGATGCATAAAGATAGCCGCATCCAGCCCCACGATATTCTCATGCAGCTGCACCATGCTCCGCCACCAGTAGTCCTGTATATTCTTCTTCAGCTCCACGCCATACTGGCCGTAGTCATACACCGCCCCCAGGCCATCATAGATCTCAGACGACGGGAATACAAAACCATACTCCTTCGCATGGCTGATGATCTCTTGCAAAATGTTTGCGCTATTGTCCTTACTCATAATTGACGGCGAATATAACCAAAGCCCCACGAGCGACAAATAGATATTAAGCCCTCTCCTTTGGAGAGGGTTGGGAGAGGTGGCTGTTCTGCATTCAAGCCTCCCTTCAGGTCGTAGATCCCGATGCCGTCGGGAGAGGTTTGGAGGGCTGGCTGTTTGCATCATTCTGAAAATTCTGATTCAGACATTGTATTAAAGCCTTCCCCGTGGGGGAAGGTTTGGATGGGGCCGGCATTGAAACAATCTCCTATCAAAAACGTATACCAAACATACATTGTGAAGTAATGAAGTACCTGCTCACCATTTCCGCTCTGGCTTTTGCGCTCATCTCAGGCCGCGCCGCCATACCAGAGAATGATAACAAGTTCGAATTCGCCAAGCCAGTCTACAAGATCAAAGCTACCATCCGCAAAGCTGATGGAGACTATATCCTCATACCCGCGGATAGCAAGAGTTCAAAATTTATCCCGGCCTACCTGCCTGATGAGTACAAGAAGAATGGCCTGGAGGTGACCTTTGACGGTGATCTGGGTACGGCAGATGGCACCGGCACAGCGCTGAACATTCACAAGATATGGGTAGCCTATGAGCTAAAGGAAAAGTATAAACTCGTTCATAAATCATACGATCTTAATTAACCCTCTCCAAAACCCCCGATAATGCCAATCGGCTGATGGAATCACTCCAGATGCCCCTCAGCCAAATGGCATAACTACCTACCGGCAGCAGAGCACCAGCTCTGCTGCCGGTTTTGTTTTTGACCTGGGAGCTGTTTAGCCCCCATCTATAGAGACGGTTGGGACAGGTGCGGTCGATTTGTATGTAGCCCGCTTTAGGGAGGTATGGTAGGGGCGGCCGTCTGCATTTTTAGGCCTCTCTTTTGGAGAGGGTTGGGAGAGGTGCTCCCTTTCGGAAAAATGGCATTACATTTGGCTATTCACTATCTATATGAAAAAGATAAAGCTCTTCATTACCCTGCTGATGCTCTCAGGAGTACTCACCGTCTCGGCACAGGCTAAGTTTGAAAAGGTAAAATCCCTTAAGGGGATCAAGGCTACCGTTAAAGTGCTCAACGAAACACAAACTGTGATCGTGCCCGATAGTGAACCCAACCAGCGCTACGTAGCCACAGACCTGCCGGCAGAGTTGCGCCAGGATGGCCTGCACCTATCTATAGATGGCGATGTAGGTGCCATACCACCAAACGTGCGGATGATCGGCGTGCCTTTTCACATCACCTGTATCAAGGTCACCTCAGCAGACAAGAAAAAGTATAAGCTGAGCAAGAAGAAGTGGTGCATGAAGTAGATTCACTCCTCTTTAGGCAACGTTTCTACGATAGCCGCCACTGTCTGTAGTATCTGCCGCGATTGCTTCTTTAGCATAGCCGCAGCTTCTTTCATTGGTTTGGTCTTCCACTCATCACCTTCTTCGTCATCCCACCTTAGATGCTGGTCTTTCAATATGGCGTAATTTTATGATGTATAAAAATTTGTATTACAATAAAATATCTTTGAACTCTAATCGAAAAACTTGCTGCATATTCTTACAGTCTCTTAGCCCTACATGGTCGGAAAACTTGCTTCCTCATACCACTTGCCGCCCCCGTCCTTCGCCCCTTGCCCTTCGTCCCAGCTCCCTCGCTCTATAGTCGAAAAACTTGCCGTCAGGCCGCCAGCTGGCACCTCTCACCCGCCACCAGGCTACTTACCCCGGCCGTAGAGCACCGTCAGCACCGTATAGATGATCACCTTCAGGTCCATCAGGATGCTCATATTCTCCATGTAGATGATGTCATACTTGAGCCGCTTCACCATCTCCTCTACGGTAGATGCATAGCCATACTTCACCATACCCAGCGATGTGATGCCCGGCTGCACCTTGAAGACATGCCTGTAGTACGGTGCTTCCTGTATGATCTGGTCTGCAAAGAAACGCCGCTCCGCGCGTGGGCCTACGATGCTCATTTCTCCTTTCAGTACATTGATGAACTGAGGCAGCTCATCTACCCGGTACTTGCGGATCCAGCGGCCTACGGGCGTGATGCGGGGGTCATCATCTGTGGTCAGCCGGGGGCCGTGCTGCTCTGCATCTGTGTACATAGAGCGAAACTTGATGATCTGAAACGGATCACCATACTGACCCAGGCGCTCCTGCGTGTAGAAGACGGGCCCTTTGCTTGAGAACTTGATCCGCAAAGCTACATATAGCAGCAGCGGTGAAGTGAAGATCAGGGCACCGACCGAGCCGATCATGTCAAACCACCTCTTGGTGATGCGCTGCCACTCGCTCAGCACTACCGGTGGTATCTCTATAAAGGCCTCCCCGATGATCGAGTTCATCTTGGTAGTGCCAGACAGGATATCATACATATCAGGTATGATACGGATGTAGACCTTTTTGTCGGCGAGCATGATCAGGATATCATTCAGCAGGTGGTGCTCATGAGACTCTATGGCTATGATCACCTCCTCTATATGCTGCTCATCTACTATGCGCTCCAGGTCGCTCAGGTTGCCGAGCTGATGCAGCTCTGAGGTCACTTTATTGGGAGTTTCGCCATTCAGGCGCAGATAGCCGCAAAAGATATAGCCAAAGGCATTACCCTTGGCAGAAAACTCCTCATACAGCTCCGCAGCTCTCTGATTGGCGCCGATCAGAAGTGTATTGTAGGCAAACCGCTTGGTGCGCAGGTTGGCCTTTGCCCTGTTGAGTAGCAAAATGCGGCCCAGCAGCGTGAATGTGAGCTGAGCCGTATAGAGCACTGCAAAGGTCAGGTAATAATCAGTGAAACGGCGCACCTTGTCATCCAGCAGCAGGCCAAAGAAAATAATGATAGCGCCTACCAGTATGACCACAGTAGTTTTGATAGCCTCCTGCAGGCGCGACTTGCGGTAAAGATCTGTATAGGTGCCACTGATGTAGTGTAGCAAGAGCCAGATCTCAGGTACGATGAATAGGCCGGCAAAAAACTGGTTATCCTGAAAAGGCAGGCCGACCTGAAAATGCTCCGCCTCTATCACCACTTTGCGAAACATATACAGGCAGTACCACGCCGCGAGTGAGCTCAGGTAGTCACTCACCACATACCAGCCTGTCAGTCTTCGTTTGTGCATTACTGGAAGTACAGCAGTTTTACGTCATCAAAGTAAAAATCTACCGGTGCACCTGAGCTATTGTACCCTACGAAATATACCTGGAAGTTACTACCATAATTATTTCCAATGAAGGTACTGAAGTCTATATAGGTCTTCTTCCAATAGTTAGCGGGGAAAATGGTGAGGACCGTATTATCTGTGACCACACCCGTGGTAGTAGTACCTCTGAGGCCTACATCAAAGGAGACCGCCTGGCTGGTACCAGACTGCTTGAAGTTAAACTCCAAATATGCCTGACGGCCATTGGTAAGGATGAGATCTGCTGCTGTCAGCGTCTCCAGGGAGCCTTTCACCGAGTCGGTAGCGCCCAGAGATATGACTCCGCACTGCCACACCTTGCCACTGATGGAGTCGGCATCTAGGCCCCTGACCAGGTGCATAGCGGTATCAAACCCGGTAGAACTATTGAAATCGCTCAGGATACTATGCTTCACATCTGCGTAGTAGTGATAGACCGGGTGGTGTACATATACTGCACCTCCCACAGGATCGGATATGGTAAAAGTGTCAGGCCTCCAGAATGGGTACTCAGCCCGCTGGCTTATCACACCATTCTCATATATCCCTCCGCTCACTATCATGCGTGCCTCGCCATCACAGAGCACAGGTACATTGACGGGCATCTGATAGCCTCCCAGGTCCGTATTATTGACCGTCACATATACATCCGGCATCTTCCAGTTGATAGTGCCTACCAGCCCGTCATCTACTATCGTAGGTGAGTCTACACGGAGGTAGAAGGGCACACCACCATTAGGCAATTTGCGGCAGCCAGGGCTGACAGCCAGCAGGAGTATTACGATCAGGGTCACCCCGCCCCATACAGATACGCGCAGTTCTTTAGTCATATAGCTGGTCAAAGATAAGGCAGTAAACGTAAGAACTTTAAAAGGATTGTGAAAGGCGGCTGGCCTTCTTTGCGGCGAAATGACACATCTGTGACCCGGATGATCAGTGTACTACCAGCTGGCTATTGATCTTGTCTATGATGCGCTGGCCCAGCTCCATGGCCAGGTAGCCATCATGGGCGGTCACCGGCGGCTGTTTATTTGTCACTATACTTTTGTGAAAAAGCTCCAGCTCCATCTTGATCGCATTGACCTCCTTCTTTTCGGGCACATCATAGGTGATGTATTTCTTGGTCTGGTCGGCCAGCTCTATTTCAAATTGATTGACGCCATCCGGATTAGGCATGTCATCTATCTTGAATACTTCAGACTTCTGCTTCAGGAAATCCATACTGATATAGGCGCCCGGCTGGAAGATGCGCATCTTACGCATGTTCTTTACAGATATGCGGCTTGCCGTTAGATTGGCCACACAGCCATTGTCAAACTCTATCCGGGCATTGGCTATGTCTGCGGTCTTGCTCACGATGGCCACACCACTCGCGCTCACACGCTTTACATTACCACGCACCAGGCTCAGGATGATGTCTATATCGTGTATCATCAGGTCATGTATCACAGATACATCTGTACCGCGCGGGTTGAACTGAGCCAGCCTGTGCACCTCTATAAAGAGGGGCTTGATCATCTTCTTATTGAGGCTGAGCAGGGCGGGGTTAAATCGCTCCACGTGGCCTACCATGCACTTGATGCGGGCTTCGTCTATCAGCTTCACCAGTGTAGAGGCCTCGGTGATAGCATAGGCCAATGGCTTCTCTATAAAGATGTGCTTGAATTTCTTGATTGCCAATACCGCACAGTCATAGTGCGTAGTAGTGGGCGTCACTATGTCTACCGCATCGCAAAGGTCTATGAGCTCCTCTGCAGTACTGAAGGCCGGGATGCCAAACTCCTCTGACACCTTTGCCGCAACCGCTGCATCCGGGTCATGGAAGCCCACGAGCTCATAGCCCTCTATCTCCTTTAGTAGCCTGATATGTATCTTGCCGAGGTGGCCAGCGCCCAAGACCCCGATTCTGACCTTGTCTTTCATAAAAACCTGTCAGCTAAAGTAGTGGAGGAAGGATGGGCTAGGATTGATTATCCCAAAATGATGTTAGCGAAAGGGGTGTGGACTGTCTGCCAAAAGGGGCAAGGCTATGATGCATTGACCCATCTGTCATTTTTCTGTCACAAAGCGACTATTTAATATGAAATGGTATAATTAATAAGACCTTCGGGCAAAGCT
Organism: Bacteroidota bacterium; assembly: GCA_018267385.1. Taxonomy (GTDB): domain Bacteria; phylum Bacteroidota; class Bacteroidia; order Chitinophagales; family LD1; genus UBA1941. The sequence continues at coordinate 192,768 of JAFDYN010000007.1, forward strand.
ATGACCTTGAAATACTGGTTCCTACTCTATACCTTTTGTATCACTATGCTCTCTGCCGGCGCTGTGAAGGCTCGGGGCCTGCCGGCCTCTACGGTCCGGCAGGTATTTGCCCTACAGGCCGGAGATAGTCTGGAGTACCACCTCACATCTGAGGTTATGGGCCCCGGCTGTGGCATGTTGTGCAATATCTATCTGCTCAACGTGATAGATGCCGTGCAGTACAATACCACCAATGACACAGAGACTGTCATATTCCATAGCCAGATCCTTCAGTCAGACACGCTGCCCAATGCTTCTTCTTGCGGTGGCTGCCGACCCGGCTTCTGGGTGCCGGACTATGTACCGCTCGATGCGCAGAGATGGATCATCACAGATCTGGATAGCAGCATCAGTTACTTGATGGATAGTGTCTACGGCATCATCTGTACCAGGAGCGATTCCAGCTATACCGTATCTGCACAGTATAATGGTAGCAAACAAAACCAATGCGGCTTCAGCACCTGTAGTATGATAGACTGGCAGGAGATCTATGCAGACTCTATAGGCCTGGTATATAAAACAGAATGGCCCGGCATAGCACCAGACAAGACGGAACAACTTACCTATTATCACAAAGCCAACGGCGCTACATGGGGGCAGCGCTATGTCTACACCGGCCTGGAGGAGGTGCGCCGCAGCGCCATGAGCATCTATCCCAATCCCGCTACTGGTCATATGACCATACAGGCGGATAGCTATCAGGATATGACCTACGAGCTATATGATATTCTTGGTCAAAAAGTAGCCACCGGTCTGCTCCAAGCCACCGAGACCAATGTAGATGTAAAGCCGCTCACCCCCGGCATGTATCTCTGCCACCTCCTCTACACCGGCCAGTCCGTCCGAAACCTCAAACTCATCATAGACTAAAAATAAAACAGCCGGCTAAAACCGGCTGTTCATTGTATTGTCTAATGTCTCTAGTCTAACGTCTCATGTCTAAAGCATTACGCCCTATCCATGTACTCACGAGTACGGGTATCGATCTTGATCTTCTCACCAGCGTCGATGAACATCGGCACCTTGATCGTAGCGCCTGTTTCTACTACACAGTTCTTCTGCACGTTTGAGGCTGAGTTGCCCTTTACTGCAGGGTCTGCAGAGGTTACTTCGAGTATCACGAAGTTAGGCAGTTCACATGCCAGGATCTGGCTGTTCTCTTCGTGTACTACTACATCGCACACGTCGCCTTCCTTCAGCAGGTCGTTGTTATCGATCATCTTGCCATCGATCAGCACTTGCTCAAATGTCTCCTGATCCATGAAGTTGTAACCCATAGAGTCAGAGTACAGGAACTGGTGAGGCCTCCTCACTACACGCGCAGTGATGATCTCGTGGCCAGACGGGAAAGTATGCTCCAGCACACGGCCGGTCTTGAAGCTCTTCATACGGCAGCGTACAAAGGCGTTGCCCTTGCCCGGCTTAACGTGCTGAAATTCTATGAATTGGAAGATATCGTGATTCCACTCGATGCAAAGTCCGTTTCTGATGTCTGCTGTAGTAGCCATTCTTTATTCTTTGGTGTTTTGAGGTGGCAAAAATAACCATTTAAACCTGATTGCCAAGTAGGGCAAAAAGGGCTATAAGGCGCACTACTATTAGATACTTTGACAGATAATGTACAACTTAGACGCACGACCATGGGTTTACTGATAGCCATATTGATAGCCGCGCTCATAGCCTTTGGCATCTACCGCTGGCGCGCTATGCGGCTGGAGGAGCTTCCCGCCTGGGTGCCGCCGGCATTGTTTGGCCTCAAACTTCTTTTCGGCTTTGCCCTGTGGGCAGTCTATACATTTTACTACAAGGATAGGTCCACGAGCGATATCTATAAGTTCTACGACGACGCGCACTACATCCATACCGCCTGCGGCGAAAACAAAGCTGCCTTCATCGGCCTCATGACCTGCAGGGAAGACTCATCACTCACGGCCTACACCTCACAGATGAAGAACTGGGAGCGCAATTTTACCGACCGCATGCCCTTCAACGAGAACCGCTTCATGATCCGCCTGAACGCGGCTATGATGCTTTTATCGGGAGAGAATATGCACCTCCATACGGTCTTCTTCTGCCTGCTATCCTTTATCGGCTGCATCCTGCTACTAAAAGTCTTCCAGCGCTTCCTGCCTGACGGCAAAAAGAAATGGGCGCTGCTCACCATGCTATTCCCCTCGTTCCTCTTCTGGACCTCCGGCGGGCTGAAGGAATCGATCATGATCCTCGCACTGGGATTATTGCTTTATGGATTCCTGTCTATCAGAGAGAGAAAGTTTGTAACTGTTCTAAGCTTTCTAGCAGGAGCGCTACTGCTCTTTGTGATCAAGTACTTCCTGCTATTATGCCTGCTGCCGGCTATAGTGGCTTACTACATTCTTTCTGGCAAAACAGATATGAAAGCCGCTGGTATCAAATACCTGGCAGTACTGGCCCTATCTGTAGCAGTAGTAGCGATCGTCTCACCGCTGGCACCTAAGCTCGATTTTGTCTTCCTCATAGCCATGAAGCAAAAGCATGCGATAGCGGAGGCCATGTACATGAAAGCTGGTAGTTACAGCTACGTACCGCCACTGGAGCAGAGCATCTGGTCCATATTAAAGAACCTCCCCGTCGGCCTCTGGAATGCCATGGAGAAACCTTACCTCTGGCATACCCGCAACCCAATGATGCTCCTCAGCGCACTGGAGAATCTGGCACTGATAGCGCTACTCGTCTTTGCTATCCTCTACAAGACAAAGAGAACAGAGATCAACTTCAACCTGCTCTTCTTTATACTAGCCTGTACCATCCCCTACCTCTGCCTGATAGGCATTATGACCCCCGTACTCGGCAATCTGGTACGCTATAAGGTAGTGGTGATGCCACTATTGATTTATGTAGCAGTGTATGTGGCTGATATAAGGCGAGGCCGCCTGCTACTTAATAGTAGGTAATAATACGGTGCGTCACATAGGTGCCTTTCATCTCCATTGGCTTTGGCTCCAGCATATTGCTCACTTTGTCCTTGACTACTTTAAAGGCTTCTTTCACGAAAGTAGTTTTCCGCTCTATCCAATTGTGATGTTTGTCGTATTTGTATTGATAGCTGATTTTCGTACGTACGGTTCCAGATGGTTTCAAATAGGTGATGGTAGCAGGATCCCCTTGTTTATTGTAAACCGTGAGGCTATGGTAGCCCTCAGTCGATATGAAATACGTATTCTCAATTTCCCGGCCCAAGCTATCATAGACGTAAACATATCTTGCTATTATTTTCCCATGCGGGCTGCGCGTTTCATTTGTTATTTCATTTCCCCATTTATTGTATGTAAATGTTTTGGTTTGGTACAAGGTGTCAGCTTGAAATTGGCGCTGTAGGATCAGCTTGCCAGCATCATTGTAAATGTTTTCAAAGCTATCGCTATGCGTGATAGGATGCTTGCTACCCCTGTGATCCGCCATGTCTACCATAGTGTCCCAGTAGTAGCAGATCTCACCGTGGCGATCATACTTTGCCGTATACCGTACCTGTCCGTTTATTGTTTCTTTTTCGCTGAGCGTACTATCTGGCCGGTAGTGATATACCATCACTGCAGCTACAGAATCAGTGCGCTGATCCCTGTAGGTTTTGATTTTCTCCGTCCGCTCCTGGCCATCGTAGGAAAACTCAGTACGTACAGTTGCCCTCTGCACAAAGTATGAAAAGTGAGAAGTACATCTCCCTTTAACGTCGTAAGTGTACTCATCGCGCCATGGCCGGAAGGGCTGTTCATGTGCCTTGCGGAGGCTGTTGGTGTCTGTATATTGGATGAAAGATAAAACGCTACCATTGAGATGTGGCACATTGGGGTGGCCATCATCTTTGTGCTGCGCAATACAAGCGATAGCACTGTGCAAAGCAACCGCAAAAAATAGTGTCCGTTTCTTCATAGGTTTATTTGTATCAAAGGTTGGCCTCAAATTCTTTCATCGCCGCGATCAGCGCCTCCACACCGCTCTCTGGCATGGCATTGTAGATAGATGCGCGGAAGCCACCCACTGAGCGGTGTCCCTCTATTCCCACCAGACCCTTTGTCTTTGCCAGTTCGCTGAATTTAGGCTCCAGTGCACGATCATGAGCGGTGAAGCACACATTCATCATAGAGCGGTCTTCCCTGGCCACATTACCCTTGAATATTTTAGAGTCATCGATAGCCTCATAGAGCCGCTGCGCTTTGCGCTCATTGTGGAGGTATAGATTCTTTAAGCCTTGCTCCTTGATCCAGTTCAGCACGAGGTAAGAGCAGTATACCGCAAAAACAGATGGCGTGTTTTTCATAGAGGCGTTCTCTATATGTACACGGTAGTCTATCATCTTGGGCAGGGTCCACTTCACAGAGCCGAGGATGCTCTTGCGTACTACTACGATGGTCGCACCGGCCACGCCGGCGTTCTTCTGTGCACCGGCATAGATCAGGTCAAACATAGAATAGTCTATCTCCCGTGAGAAAATATCGCTGCTCATATCCGCTACCAGTATATCCGTCTGCCCATGCAGGCGCTGCAGCGAGGCGATATCCCACTGCGTACCATAGATCGTATTATTGGTAGTGATGTGTATGTACTTGTATGGCTTGCCGCTCATGTCCCAGTTTTTTGGGATGTGGTCGTAGTTGCTATCCTTAGACGAAGCGATCACGTGTACCTCACCAAAGAGCCGCGCTTCCGTCAGGGCACCATGCGCCCAGGTACCTGTATCGATATAGCCTGCCGTCTCGGTGCCATTCAGCAGATTGTACGGCACCATGTGAAACTGCGAGCTGGCACCGCCCTGCAGGTAGAGTACCTCATAGTCATTACCCAGGCCCATGAGTTCTTTAATCATCGCTCGCGCACTATCCATCACGTCTACGAATGGCTTGGCGCGGTGGGATATCTCCAGTATAGATAGCCCCATCCCCGCAAAATCATCAATAGCAGCTTTAGCCTGCTCCAATACAGCAGGAGGCAAAATGGATGGGCCGGAATAGAAATTGATCTTATTCATGCTTTGAAATTATATTAAAACCTGAATCCTGTAAGTATAGCTAGTCTTCCCCGGCTTCCTCGTCTGTCAGATAGCCATCTTGCTGGCTCACCCTCACCAGCCTGTATCCTTCATGAAAAACAAGTTGTAGACCGTGCTCTTGCTCCCAGCCACACTCACACAATAGTTGCAGGTATATGTCATCATTATCGTTTCCCCGGGTCAGGCACAGCTCTGTAGGTTCTACATATCTCCATATATCCTGAGCATTATGGAGATTTAATATCTCCTCCGGTATATAGTCTCCGCCCAAGCTGTGAATTGTATCTTGACAGTTTTTATAGACTGATTCAGATAAGGTATCACGATCAGCAAGAGTCATTGCCAGAAAGCTATTTAAAGCTTGGTCTGCTGCTGCTATAAATGTGGGGTCACGCTCAGGCACCAGATCCACATAGATGATGGGTAGCTTTGCACCATCCAGCAGAGGTATTGCGATAGGTGAGCTGATCCACCAGTCTTGCCCTGGTCTCTTGATCAATACGCCTGCTGGTCCGGAATTTATTTTTTCTGTCATAGTTAAAGTTTTGGTACGGTAGATTTCTTTGCACTGCTTACAAAATACACTCCTGCAAGTATCAGCAGCATACCGATACCATGATAGATATTGAGCGTTTCGCCATCTCTGAGGCCCCAGCCTATGGCTACGATGGGCACGAGGTAAGTGACCGAAGCGGCAAATAGCGGATCGCGACGCTGTATGAGCCGATAGAAAATGAGCCAGCCTGACACAGTGCCAAAGATGGCGAGGCAGCTGACGCATCCCAGTCCCTGCAGGCCACCGGTACCCTCTACGCGCGCTATGAAATCAGTGCTAAACAGGATCAGCGCCGCCGGGATGCCGATGAAACCGATGCTGAGCGCCGTGACGTATAGCGGATTGGTACCGGTGAAATGCTGCTTGACATAATTAGAGTTAAGGCCATAAAATAGAGTAGCCACCACCGGCATCAGCGCATAGATCATATCCCCATTCATATCAAAACCGCTCTTGCCAAAAACTAACACAATAGCACCCAATAAACCTATGAGTACTCCGACCACCTTCATTGCCGGTGTCTGTACACGCCAGATCACAAGGCCGGTCAGTACGGTGAATAGCGGTGATAGCGAGTTGATGATCCCACTCACCGCACTATTGATACGTGTCTGTGAGTAGGCAAAAAGAAAGGCCGGAACAAAAATGCTGATCACGCCCAGGAATAGAAGATGGTGATATTTGCCCCGTGGGATGGCCCGCAGCGCGGGGATATAAAATGGTATACAAGCCAGAAACGAAATACTCACCCGTGCCGCAGCTACCTGTACCGGAGAAAATACGACAAGTGCTTTCTTGATAAGGATGTAAGAGGTACCCCAGATCAATGTGAGCAGACCGAGTAGTAGCCAGTTTTGTAAGTCGTCTTTCCTATCCATGGCGCGGCAAATGTATCTAAGTTTTAGGTAAGCAGTCGCGCGGATAAACGGGGGTGGAGCTGTCTTATTGCATCAGAATATGAGCTTTAGTCGCACACCATAGTGATCGGAGAGATCTTTGTGCTTTTTTGACCACTGGTACTGGTACTTGATGATCCGGCGCTCCGTAAATAGCGGAGGCTGAGGATGGCAGTAGAGCAGGTAGTCTACCAGGTTCTGGTCGGGACCGTAGTGCTCCATATCATTGTGCTGATGGTCTGAGGAGCACTGCTGAGCACCGCAGATCGGCCCGTCCAGCCCGCCGAGGATGTGTATGAGCGTATCATAAAGTGGTTTGTCTGCCCGGCAGGCATTGAAGTCTCCACAGGCCAGCTGCGGCACATTAGCACGTTTGTACTTGTCCATCATCCGGCGCAGTTGATACAGCTGGTGTATCTTGATAGAGTCCTCTCCCGGAGCCTGTATGTGCGTGCCAATGATCTGTATCTGGCGGCCACTGGGTAGCGTTACTTCACTGATCAGGCCACCCTTGCGAGCCATGCAGTCATAGCTGATGCATTCTTTGTACTGTACCTCATCCAGCTCCCGCATAGGGTAACGGCTCGCCATAAAGACACCGCTGCAATACTTGAAACTTGCTTTCTTATTAGCCGGACCGGTGATATAGGGAAACTCTTTCTTCAACCCCCGTATGAGCCTGCGCCGCGCCGTCGCATCAAAGGCTTCCTCAAACACGATTATATCTACCGTATCTGCTATCAGCGCCTGCGGTATATACTTGGCGCGTTTGATCGGATGGTGGTGCTGGCTGACCAGGATAGCGGGCAGAAACTTGACATTGTAGGTCAGCACATGCAGTTCGTTTTTTCCGGCAGGGATGCTATCTGCACTACCTGCCATGCAGGAAAGAGATACAGCCAATAGTATGGAGCCAAGCAACCCGCGCATAAGGAATGAACAGACGCAAAGGTGCCTTTAATAAGGACACAACAAAATGCAGTTAAACCAACAGGAGATTAAAATCAATCAGGATTGATCTCGTTGAGGCGGTTCCAGAGTTTACCTTTCAGGTTCTCGATGCCAAAGCCCGTAGCGGAGGAGATAAAGGTGTACTCTATCGGCTGCTTGCGTGGCATCTTCTTCTTGAGGTCTTTCTCTATGAGCGTGCGTGTTTCTTCATCTACGATGTCGGCCTTGGTGATCGCCAGCATACGGTCTTTGAGCAGCAGGTCAGGATTAAACTTCTTCAGCTCATTGAGCAAGATCTTATACTGCCCGATGATATCGTCAGCATCTATAGGCACCATGAAGAGCAGGCAGGCATTGCGCTCTATATGCTTTAGGAACCGGATGCCCAGGCCACGGCCCTCAGAGGCTCCCTCTATGATACCCGGTATATCTGCCATCACAAAGGAATGCGCATCCTTATAGTAGACCATACCGAGGCTCGGCACCAGTGTGGTAAAAGGATAATCAGCGATCTCTGGTTTAGCTGCAGACATGACTGACAGGAGTGTAGACTTACCCGCATTAGGGAAGCCCACCATACCCACATCTGCGAGTAGCTTGAGCTCAATGAGCACCCATTTCTCTATACCATCCATGCCCGGCTGTGCATAGGTGGGAGATTGATTGGTAGCAGTTTTGAAGAAGGCATTGCCCTTGCCGCCCATACCGCCCTCCAGCATGATGGCCTCCTGGCCATCTTCATTGATCTCGCAGATGATCTGGCCTGTCTCAAAATCCTTGCAGACCGTGCCCAGCGGCACCTCCAGGATGATGTCTTCACCGCTGCGGCCATAAGAGTGAGAGCTACCACCGCGCTTGCCATCTTCTGCGAAAATATGCTTGCGGTACTTCAGGTGCAGGAGGGTCCACAGTTGCTTATTGCCACGCAGGATGATATGGCCGCCACGGCCGCCATCGCCGCCGTCAGGCCCACCCTTGCGCACAAACTTTTCTCTATGAAAGTGCGAGTACCCCGGGCCACCGTGACCGGAGCGCCCGAGTATCTTTACGTAGTCTATGAAATTCTCCATCCCACTGGTCCCGACTGAGCCGGGACGATCTGTCTGATTACTTTTTCTTCTTCTTTACGGCTACCTTTTTTACAGCCTTCTTCGCTACCTTTTTAGGGGCTACTTTCTTCACAGCTTTCTTGACTGCCTTTACAGCTTTCTTAGGCGCTGCTTTTTTCACCACTTTCTTCGGAGCTACTTTCTTAGCCACTTTCTTGATAGCCTTTACCGCCTTCTTTGGTGCGGCCTTTTTAGCGACCTTCTTTGGCGCTGCTTTTTTCACTACCTTTTTTGGAGCTACCTTTTTGGCTACTTTTTTCACAGCCTTTACCACCTTCTTAGGTGCTACCTTCTTTGCAGCTTTCTTTACGGCCTTCACTACTTTTTTAGGAGCTACTTTTTTAGCGACCTTTTTAGGCGCTGCTTTTTTGGCTGCCTTCTTCACTGCTTTTTTTGGTGTCACTTTCTTAGCTGCTTTCTTTACCACTGCTGCGGCCTTCTTTGGCGTTGCTTTCTTGGCCGCTTTGGCTGGTGAGGCAGCTTTCTTCGGAGCTGCTGCTTTTGCAGGTGCTTTCTTAGCCGCAGGTTTTGCTGCTGCTTTTTTAGGTGCTGCTTTCTTCTCAGGCGCTTCTACTTTCTCGGCTACAGCCTTTACTGCTTTCTTGATGACGTCAGTCACCTTATGCGCAGCTTCGGCTATCGGCGTCTCTGCAGGCTTGGCTTCTTCCTTCTTAGGCTCATCCTTGTGCGGATGGAATATCCTGTCAAACAATGAAGGTGTTCCGGCAGTACTACCATTGGCGATATTATCCAGCTCATATGCCAGCAGGTCTGCTATATGATCTATCGTACCCTCGCCCGGTATCTCTACCAGCTTGCCTTGCTTCTCGTAGTAGGCTGCCAGGGGCGCGGTCTTATTACGGTATTCTACCACGCGGTTCTTTACGATGTTCTCATCCTGATCATCCGTACGGCCGGAGGTCTTGCCGCGCTCGAGGATACGCTTGGTCAGTTCTTCTTCGCTTACCTTCAGGGAGAGTACCTTATTGATCGGTGCACCCTTGGCAGAGAGCAGCTGGTCCAGCGCCTCGGCCTGCGCTACTGTGCGCGGGAAGCCATCGAATATAAAACCCGCAGCCTTTGGATTAGCCTTGAGTTTATTGTCTATCATGCCTATCACTACCGCGTCCGGTACCAGTTCGCCTCGGTCCATGAGAGTCTTGGCTTTCAGGCCTAGTTCGGTCTTGTCAGCTATCTCAGCGCGGAGCATATCGCCGGTAGAGAGGTGTACCAGATTGTACTTAGATACGATGGTCGCAGCCTGTGTACCTTTGCCACTGCCCGGAGGGCCAAAGAGCACTATATTTTTCATATACGTATTGTGTTTAATTGGATGTTCGGCAAAGATAAGTATTGCATTGATAATGCCGTCTTTCGCAGGCGAATATTTACCGGTAAGGGCCGGATATGGATGGGTGGCACATGACAGGGACAGCCCGGGATATGTTACTTTTGGCCTGATGCGCGTTGTAAAGTAGAGTTATGGTGTTTTCTACCCGTTTGTTTCTGATTGCGCTTTGTGGCCTGCTAAGCCTTTGTCCCGGGCATAGCCAGGCTCAGGATGATCTATCTATCAGAGTGATAAAGCCAGCGCCCGGAGCTACTACGCTCCTGTCAGATGCCCGGATAGATGGCCTGCAGGGGGCGGTCCGTCAAACCATCACGCAGAAGTATTCTTCAGAGGCGATAGAGCGCGGTGTAGCGCCTGTGTGGAAGCAAACAGTACAAACGGACTACTCGCGCGCCGGAGCCATGACCGGCAGCCGGACTTCCTTTCCCGGTAGCAATAAGCTGATCACACTCAGTAGGACCTTCGGACCTGATGGCAGGGTACAGGCCGACTTCATGGCAAATTCGGACACCAGTTATTTTTTGACCAGGGAATATAAATATGACACTGCCGGCACACTGAGAGAGGTCTATACAGAGAGTCAATCTCTGGGCTCAGGGCGGGCTACCAGCCAGAAGATATTTGACCGCTATGGCAGGTGTACGAAAGAAGATATGGGAGGGATGGCGCATATATACCTATATGATGCGCAGGGCCACTGCGTCACGCAGATAGACTCGATGTATATGAGAGGCGAGGTAGAGTGGAGCTACCATACATATAACGAGCGCAACCAGCGCATCAGTACGCTCAAAGTGGCAGGAGATACTACTCAACTGACCTATGAATATGGCAGCAATGACTCGCTCAAGGCCATGCATGAGACGGATATCGGGTCGGGTGCTACCTCAGATATTCTGTATAGCTACGATAGCCTTGGCATCAAAATACACACCACCGTGATCCGCACTACCTATGGTAAAGGCTTAGGCAACTCAAACATGGACGTAGACTGGCTCTATGAATATGACGATCGTGGCAACTGGATAACCAGACTGTCGCGCATCTCTGGTGCCATTAGTGTAAAGGAAGAAAGGAGGATCTTGTACTATTAAATTGGGTTCTATCCTGCGCGGGTGTGGCATAATATCTGTACTTTTGCCGATCCTAATAAGCAGGTATTTGATAGATAATAAGACGATAAAGATCACGAAGGCGGTCCTCATAGGGCTGGTCACCAAAACCCAGAACGAGGCGCAGACATTTGAGTATCTCGACGAGCTGGACTTTCTGGCATCCACCGCGGGGATAGTCACGCAAAAGAAATTTTGGCAGAAGCTGCCTACGCCTGATAATACCAGCTACCTGGGCAAAGGTAAGTTGGAAGAAGTAGCTGCCTATGTAGAGAGTCACCAGACCGACCTGGCCGTAGTGGATGATGAGATATCGCCCTCCCAGCAGCGCAATATGGAGAAGGTGCTGAAGTGCCGCGTCATGGACCGTAGCATGCTGATCCTGGAGATCTTTGACCAGCGGGCCAAGACAGTGCAGGCGCGAACACAGGTAGAGTTGGCGCAGCTACAGTACATGCTGCCCCGGCTGAAGGGTATGTGGACGCACCTCGAGCGCCAGCGTGGCGGTACCGGCACGCGTGGCGGTGCCGGTGAGAAGGAGATCGAGACGGACCGCCGTATGGCCGAGAAGAAGATCTCAGCGCTCAAACTTAAGCTCAAAGAGATAGACAAGCAAAACGAGACCCGCCGCAAAAACCGCGCAGAGATGATCCGCGTAGCGCTGGTGGGCTATACTAACGTAGGCAAATCTACCCTCATGAACCTCCTGGCCAAGGACAACGTCTTTGCCGAGAATAAGCTTTTCGCTACCGTAGATACCACTGTGCGCAAAGTAGTGTTCAACGGTATGCCTTTCCTGCTGTCAGATACCGTCGGCTTTATCCGCAAGCTGCCTACCCATCTGATCGAGAGTTTTAAGTCTACCTTGGATGAAACGCTCGAAGCGGATATCCTGCTGCAGGTGGTAGATATTTCGCATCCCGCCTTTGAGGACCAGATGAATGTGGTCAATCAGGTACTTTCTGATCTAGGGGCTAAGGACAAACCAATGGTCGTTATTTTCAATAAAATGGACCTGTACGAGGAGAAAAACCTTGACGAGTTTCTGCCACAGGAAGTGCGCCGTACGCTGCTGCAGGAGCTACAGGACACCTGGATGCAAAAGACCAATCACAACGCCATCTTCATCTCTGCGACGCAGGGGCGCAACACCGCCCAGCTACGTGAGTTGATCTTTGATAAAGTACGGGAACTATACCTGGCACGCTATCCATACAAAGCCGGCTACTGGCACGACTACCTGCGCCAGATGGGGCAGGAGGGGGCTTAGCCTTTTGAATCTTGTAGGGACAGGTCGCGACCTGTCCCTACAATGCTCTGGGGCAAAATGCATTTATAGTGCCTCAAAGTACTCCACGATCCGCCGCTTCAGCAGCTCCTCTTGCTCTTTCATAGAGAATGGGGGTAGGCCTTTGACAGCCTCATAGTGTGGCCAGCCTTCTTCGTCATCGCCTGTGTAGACGTAGTAGCCATCACCAGCCAGCAGGCGGCAGACAGCTATGTGCATGAGGTTGAGTTTCTCTTCTTTCTCCCACTTTTCTTTCACGATGCCTACTTCATTCATGCCTATGAGAAACAGCATGGCATTCACATCCGGCCGCTGGCCAAATTCGTCGCGTACACGATTGCGCACCCGGTACCAGCGCAGGGTAAAATCATCATCTTTCTGAGGGCTGTCATTCAGCAGAGGCATAAGGCAAAGGTGGGCAAAAACACTGATATCCTCAGCGGATAAGTGTCAGCGACCCCTTCACTGCACCTGTACTATAGCCATCTATAAAGGTCACATTTAAAACATACACGTATACGTTTGGCTCTTGCAGAGCGCCTTTGTAGTAGCCATTCCACCGGAAGTCCAGATCATTTGAGTCAAAGACCTTCTCCCCCCACCCGTTGAATATCTTTACATCCAGATATTTCCATGAGCTCTTATTGCCATATACTTCAAAGTAGTCATTTGTGCCATCGCTATTTGGGGTGAAGGCATTGGGGACGTACAGGTGATACGGTTTGTGGAGGAATATGGTAAGCGTATCGCTGGCCTTGCATCCATCAGTATCGGAGACCGAGATGATATAGTAGGTAGTCTGTAGTGGTGTAGCCTGTGGCGCCAGACAGGTGGTACAGTTTAAATTATAATCCGGAGTCCAGATGTAGCTCGAGGCATCTCCTGTGAGCACAGCGTTTAGCTGCGCAGATGTCCCTAGCTCTATGGTCTGATCAGGCCCGGCTTCCACGGTGACATCTTTCTGATAAGACAGCCTGAATGTATCCACGCTGCTGCAACCACGCGCATCAGTGATGGTCAGGTAATAATACCCTGCCGCTAGGGATGAATTGATATCAGTCAAAGCGCCATTGCTCCAGGCATAAGTATAGTCCGGAGTGCCACCCGATGGATGGATGGTGATGCTACCATCAGAAAACGTCTGGCATAGAGGCTCTGAGATCGTCGGATTGGACAATACAGTAGCTGCGATCGTGACCACGCTGCTGCCGGTATCCTGGCACGAGTGGCTATCTGTGACAGTGTAAAAATAAGTACCCGCAGAAAGGCCGGACAGTAAAGGGCTACTCGATGACACCGGCGCCCACTGATAACTGTAGCCAGGAGTACCCCCGCTGGCCTGCAGAGACACAGATCCATCTGACATGCCGATACATGACTGTGGTTGCAAGGTAGCAGTGACTGACAGAGCAGCGGGCTCAATGATCTGAGCCGTATCTGATACGGTACAATTGTGCTGGTCAGTAGCAGTCACGATATACTGGCCGGTTGCCAGGCCGGAGACGGTAGCGCCGGAGCCACTCGTGCTCCACTGGTAGGTGTAGCCTGGTGTGCCACCATTGGCCGCTGCACTGGCTGATCCATCTGTATAGCCATGGCAGCTGACAGGGCTACTGCTGACAGTAGCTATCAGTGGCGGTGGTGCAGCTACAGTGGCGGTCACAGTCGTATTGCAGCCGTTATTGTCCGAGACAGTGATAGTATAAGTGCCTGCACCAAACCCTGTCTGACTGCTATTCCCATTTGTTGCTATTCCCCAGTGATAAGTATATGGTGCGGAGCCGCCGGATACGGTGATGGAGATGCTGCCATCTGTTTTGTCAGCACAGGTCGCGTCAGATATGCTAGTGACTGAGGCTATGATGCCACCGTTATTAGGCACGTTTATGACCGCGGTATCTGTGCAGCCTCTGCCATCTGTCGCAGTTACGATATAGGTGCCCGCCTGCACATTTGTGATCGTGTTGGTAGTGCTGCTATTGCCGGACCAGGCATATTGGTAAGGTGTAGCGCCGCCGCTTTCTGCCACGGAGGCAGTCCCATCATTGCCGGTACAGGTAGCGGGAGTTTCTGATGTGCTATGTATGAGTGGTGCTGAGGCGGTCACCGTACCAGAGGCTGTAGCAGAGCATACTCCTGCGCTGGTCACAGTCACTGTGTAAGTGCCCGCCGCGAGCCCGGTCGCAGTATCGCCATGCTGGGCGGGGGAGGTGCTCCAGGAGTATCCATATGGCGCACTATTGGTAGCGGCATTGACTACAGCTATCACAGAGGCAGAGGTACCGCCGCATATATACTGCGGAGTGGCTGTGACGCCCAGTATATGTACGGTCCTGCTTATGGTACCAGCTGCATTGCACGGGCCTCCTTTTACGGTGAATGTGACAGTATAAGTTCCCGGCCCTGAAAAACTGTGCGTAGGATTCAGTGTGCCGGTACCGTTCACAGTATTAGCAACACCACTCGACGGATCTCCAAAGTTCCACTGAAAGGTGTCAGGGCACAAGGTCGTAGAACCGTGAAAGGATAAAGTCGTAGTATTTACACAAGTATAAGTGAAGTCTGCTGTATTTGGCGGCGCTTCGCCTATTGCAACACTATCAAATGCAAAACCATTAAAATTATTGCAACTCGTGCCCGCACCAAATGCCATACGGATCAGTACACCGGCATGACCCGCCAGATACGGCATACAGTGCTTGGCGGTGACCCAGTGGCCGGAGCCATGACCGGTCTGGCAGGTAGAGGCAGATACACCAGTGGTATCTGTATAGTCAGGTGTCTGGATATTGCCGCACCAGGCTTCATTGACATTGGTCAGGGCAGCATATCTCTCTGCGCCGCTGCCATGGCCCGGCAGGGAGTGGCTGTAGACACCTACGTTCGTCACGTTGTCGTAGTTATACCAGTTGGCATTCATACAGTCTGTAGCATCGCTGTAGGAACCAATGTTGCCCCACGTGCTTCCGTTGTCCAATGAATATTGCAGCAATGCGCCATCATATTTCCACTCGGTCTCCCACCACACTTTGAGCTGGATGCAGGGATGCTGTACAGCGGAGAAATTAAAACATGGGCTCTGTACCCACGAGCGCTCACCATAAGCATAAAACCAACCGACGGAGTCACCTACCATCCAGCAGCGCTGGCCGCTGCCCGCGCTGTTGATCACGTTTTTCTGCGGGTGGCACCAGGCCCAGTCATTTATCACGAGGCCTAGTGGCACGCACGGAGGCCCTCCCGAGGTCCAGGCTGCGCTGGTTTCAAAATCTTCGACATACGGGAAAGTAGAGATGCCACCTGTGCATTGAGCCTCCATCCATAGTGAGAGCAGCAGCATTGCCGCCGTTAGATTTCCTTTCCATAATGTGGAACGAGCAAGCATTTTTAGATGGATCACAATGATAAGGATAAGCCACACACAAAGAGCTGCTTATGATCGTGGCCAGATGTTAATTAACACATGTAAAGGCTGATAATGTGCGATTAACACATCAGGCTACTGCCTCTGTTAAATTTGATTAACTTCGCCCGTCTTTTTTTGTCAAGTATTATAATTGTCATCCTTTACAAATAGTATGAATAAAACCAATATGATTCGTAAAAGTCTTACAGTGCTTTTGACTGCTGCTGCGGTCACAGCTTTCGCCCAGACGAAACCGGCCGCAAAACCAGCTGCTGCAACTACTGCTCCGGTCAAGAAGGCAGACAAAAGTGCGATCATTTTTACAGTAGACAAGCAGCCTGTGACCGTAGGCGAGTTTGAGTATGTATATACGAAGAACAACATCAACAACCAGGCGGACTACAGTGAGAAGTCGCTGACTGACTACCTCACGCTGTATGAAAACTTTCGTCTGAAAGTACGCGAGGCAGAGGCGCTCAAGCTGGATACCATTTCGTCTCTCAAGAATGAGCTGGAGGGCTACCGCAAGCAGCTGGCAAAGAGCTACCTGACAGATAAAGAGATCACCGACCGCCTGATACAGGAGGCCTATGACCGCTCAAAGCAGGAAGTAAACGTGAGCCATATACTGGTAGGCTGCGAGGAAGGCGCCAATCCTGCAGATACGCTGGCTGCTTACAATAAAGCGCTTGAGTACCGCGCTCGCCTCCTGAAGGGTGAAGACTTTGCCAAGCTGGCAAAGGAATCTGCTGAGAAAGATAAAGGAGACCCATCTGCCAAGGATAATGGTGGCAGCATAGGCTGGTTCACCGTATTCCAGACAGTTTATCCTTTTGAGACGGCAGCTTATACCCTGAAGCCGGGTGAAATATCAGGACCCGTGCGTACACAGTTTGGCTACCACATAGTGAAGCTGAACAAAGTGCGTCCTGCTCAGGGCGAGATACATGTAGCGCATATCCTGCTGAAATTTGGCGAAAAGGCTACCGATGCAGAGAAGGCGAAACTGAAGACAAAAGCGGACTCTATCTATAACGCTCTGATCACCGGCAAAGCCAAGTGGGACGATGCCGTGACAGCATTCTCTGAGGACCGCACCTCTAAGAATAAGAAGGGAGAACTCCAGTGGTTTGGTGTAGGCCGTATGATGCCGGAGTTTGAGGAGGCTGCCTATGCACTCAAAAAGGATGGTGAGCTCAGCAAACCAGTCAAGACTGCTTACGGCTGGCACATCATCAAGCGTCTGGAGCTGCGTGCTATACCTCCGTTTGCAGAGGTGAAGGCTGATTTCAAAAAGAAGGTAGAGCGCGACTCCCGTTCATCTGTAGCCAAGACAAAACTGATCGAGCGCATCAAGAGGGACAACAGGTTCACCGAAAGCCTGGTGACCAAGAGGCAGTTTTTTGATGCTGTAGATACGATGGCTATCCGCAGTGGCAACCTGAAGGCCGATTCTATCAAATTTGGTGATGAAACACTCTTTACCCTGGCAGGCAAGCCATATAAGACAAAGGATTTTGCCCAGTATCTGCAGAAAAGTGCGAAACACCGCAATGATAAGGATCGTGATGGCCTCCTGACAGAATATTATGACAACTGGGTGAATCAAAAGTGCCTGGACTATGAGGAAAGCATGCTGGACAAGAAGAAGCCGGAATTTGCCAACCTGATGAAAGAATATCGCGATGGCATCCTGCTGTTTGAGCTCACAGACCGTCAGGTATGGGGCAAGGCTACGAAAGATACCACAGGCCTGCAGGCATTCTATGAGGCCAATAAGACAAAGTACATGTGGAAAGAGCGTGCTGATGTGGAGATATACAATTGCTCTGACAAGAAGATCTGTGACGCAGCCTATGCTATGGCCAAGGCCGGCAAATCTGCCGCAGACATTCAGTCAGAATTGAATAAAGAAGGCAGCAGCAGCAAGGTATCTGTGATCAGCGGCAAATATGAGAAAGGCCAATACGACGTGGTAGACAAGACCTCGTGGAAGAAAGGTATCGAGCCTATCAACAAGCTCAATGACAGCAGCTACCAGTTTGTAGTGATAAAGGACATAGTGCAGCCTGAGCCCAAGACACTGAAAGAAGCCAAAGGCTATGCGGTATCTGACTATCAGGAGTACCTGGAGAAAAACTGGCTGGCAGAGCTGCGCCAGAAATATCCGATAGAAGTGGATCAGGCCGTTTTCCGCTCTCTGATCAAGCCTAAGAAGTAATAAATTACTGTTTAATGCTATTTTTGAAAGGTGCGGTCTCCGGTCGCACCTTTTTTATTGATATGACCAGCAGATACAAATCCAGACCAGGCGGGTGGCTGTGGGTACTGATCGTACTCATAGCAGGTAGCAGTGCATCCTGCAAGTATTTTAAGAAAAGCTCTCCCAATCAGGGAGAGATCGTGCTGGCCCGCGCCAATGATGACTATCTGTATCTCTCAGATGTCATGGGCATGACCAAAAATATGTCACCGAAGGATTCTGCTGATTTTGTGGTCAAGTACAGTGAATCGTGGGTGCGCCGCAAGCTGCTGCTCAAGAAGGCAGAAGAAAACGTACCGGCGGACGAACTGGGTATAGACAAAAAAGTAGAGGACTACAGGCAGTCACTGCTGCTATACGAGTATGAAAAGGAGCTGATCAATCAGAAGCTGGACAAAAGCGTAAGCGATGCCGAGGTGCAGGCTTTCTATGATCAGAATAAAGACAAGTTTACACTCGAAAGTGATATCTATGACCTGCAGTATGTAGAGATACATACGGATGCGCCGGATCTGGACAAGATGCGCCCTACTATACTCAGCCCACGGACAGAAGATGACATCAATAAGCGGGAGGGCTACTGCAAGGCATATGCGCAGAGTTATTCCTTTGCAGATAGCAACTGGCTGTCTGCCGCAGCGGTCATGAAGCGCTTTCCCATTGCGCAGGATGAGCTGAAGAAGATAGCTTCCCAAGGTCATTTTTCAGAAATAAAAAAGGGGTCGGATTCGTATTTCATATATATCAAAACTGTAAAACATCAGGGCGAGCCATCGCCACTGGAGTATATCAGGGCACAGATCCGCGAGATAGTGATGAATAAGAAAAAGGTGGTGCTGATCCAGAAAATATACGATGGTATCTATACAGATGCACAGAAATCGGGCAAGACAGAAGTGCTCGTCAGGAAGGCTGCACAATAAATCATCATTGTATATGTTATTACTTGTCAAATCAGGTCTCAGGCTGCTCTGTGCAGGCGGGATTATCAGCCACGAAAGAGATAAATTGCTATTTTGCAATCCCTAAAATGAAAAGATCACTCATATATATATGTATGCTGATGCTCATGGTGGCACTCAGCCATACAGCATATGCGCAATATACTACAGCAGACCGTGTCGTAGCTGTGGTAGGAGATAATATCGTACTCCAGTCTGAGGTAGACATACAGCTCAATCAGCAGTTGCACAATGCCAACCCCAATCCGATAGATACGGAGGAAACCCGCTGCCGGATATTCGATGGGCTGCTGCTGGACAAAATGTTTCTGGCTCAGGCTAATCTGGATAGTCTCACTGTTTCTCAGGAGGAGATAGAGGCGGAGCTTGACCGCCGGGTCAAATACTTCATCAGTATTTTTGATGGGTCTAAGGAGAAGATGGAAGCCTACTACGGCAAGAGTGTGGCCGAAATGAAGGAGGATTTCACGGAGGATATCAAAAACCAGCTGCTAAGTGATAAGATGAAGGGCAAGGTTTTCACCGGTCTGAAGGTTAGTCCGCAAGAGGTATATGAGTTTTTTGCCAAAATCCCCAAGGACAGTATTCCCTATTTTAACTCGGAGCTGGAGATAGGTCAGGTCATTATGTTCCCGAAGGTGACCGAAGAGGAAAAAGAGGTCGCCAAAAAGAAACTGGAGAAGATCAAAAAGGATATAGAGGGAGGTGCTGACTTCTCTTTGCAGGCTATTTTATATTCTGAGGACCCCGGCTCCGCGTCTAATGGCGGCGATCTGGGCATCATAGAGAGGGGTGAGTTGGTGCCGGAGTTTGAGGCTGTGGCTTACCGTCTGGATCCGCACAAAATGAGTGATATCGTGGAAACCCCATTTGGATATCACCTGATACTGCTCGATGAGAAGCGTGGCAATAAACTGAAGCTGCGTCATATTCTCATCAAGCCGAAAACAACACTAGACGATCTGGAGGCTGTAAAGAAGAGGATAGACAGCGTCCAGCATCAGCTGGTAGCAGACTCGATGAGCTTTCGCGAAGCTGTAAATCAGTATTCTGATGATGAAAACCTCCGGATGAATGGAGGGCTCATGACCAATCCTAAGACGCAAAGTACGTTTTTCGAAAAATCTGAAATAGACGGCACGCTGATCTTCACTCTGGACAGGATGAAGGTGGGGCAGTACTCAGAGGTGCTTCCTTTCACCAGTATGGACAAAACAGGGCAGGAGAGAAAGGGGTACAGGATCATCTATCTGAAGTCGGAAACTAAACCGCACAAGGCTGATCCTTCTACAGACTACTCTAAGATACAGGCAGCTGCCAAACAGAAAAAACAACAGGACGAGCTAGCACACTGGATCAGATTGAATAAGGGCCACGTCTTTATCAAGATCGATAAATCTTATTATGGATGCGATGTGATAAAGAAATGGCTCAGCACAGACAATGGAGCAGTAAAATAAATGCGGGGACAGATACAGCCTCTCAGTGCTTTTCACTTACTTTGAGCTAAACCACGGATAGCAATGTACAACTCAGACGTAGAAGCCCTCGACGCATTTGCCCAAAAATATAAAGACCTGAAAGCGGAGATAGCCCGGGTGATCGTGGGCCAGGAGGAGGTAGTTTCCAATATACTTATCTCAATATTCAGTGATGGCCACTCTCTGCTGATCGGTGTACCTGGCCTGGCCAAGACGCTCACGGTACATACCATAGCACAGATACTGGACCTTAGTTTCAGCCGGATACAGTTCACCCCGGACCTGATGCCATCAGATATCATAGGCTCTGAGATACTGGACGAGAGTCGCAATTTTAAGTTTACCCGCGGCCCGGCATTCAGCAATATCGTGCTGGCAGACGAGATCAACCGTACGCCGCCCAAGACACAGTCTGCCCTGCTGGAGGCTATGCAGGAGCGCACGGTGACAGTGGCCGGCCAGCGTCATAAGCTTGACCTCCCGTTCTTTGTCCTCGCTACCCAGAATCCCATAGAGCAGGAGGGTACCTATCCGCTGCCAGAGGCGCAGCTGGACCGTTTTATGTTTTCTATATCGCTGGACTATCCGAGTTTTGAGGAAGAGCTGCAGGTGGTGAAGAGCACCACCGCAGGTACGAAAGTCGATCTGCACAAAAAGATGGCAGCTACCGAGATACTTTACTTCCAGCAGCTCATGCGCCGCATACCGATAGCAGACAATGTACTGGAGTACGCGGTGAGACTGGCTGCCAAGACCCGGCCAAACCGCAAAGAATCACTGCCTATGGTCAATAACTATGTGGCATGGGGGGCAGGTCCGCGCGCCTCTCAGTATCTCGTGCTCGGTGCCAAATGCCATGCAGCCACTAAAGGTAAATACTCGCCGGATATAGATGATGTAAAGGCAGTGGCGCTGCCCATACTGCGCCATAGAGTATTTAAAAACTATAAGGCTGAGGCAGAAGGCCTGTCGATAGAAAAGATACTGACGGATCTGCTGTAAACTCTCATCAGCACCAAAGCTGCTACTATTGCTTTTGTGGTAGAATTTTGCTTGATTCGTCAGAAACAATCCAGCCCTTCATGCCCCGGGTCCTACGTATCATCAATCGGCTCAATCTGGGTGGTCCCACATACAATGCTGCTAATCTGACCAAGTATCTGGATAGCGATTTTGAGACGATGCTGGTGTCAGGCATGACTGATGATACAGAGCAAAGCTCACAATTTATACTAGATAAGCTGGATCTGCATCCTGTCTATATCCGTGAAATGTACAGGGAGCTAAATCCATTCAAAGATTACAAGGCTTACTTCAAGATACGAGAGATCATCCGGGAGTTTAAGCCGGATATCGTACATACGCATGCTGCCAAGGCCGGTGCAGTAGGCCGTCTGGCTGCCTGGCATGAGCGGGTGCCGGTCATAGTCCATACCTTTCATGGGCATGTGTTCCATTCTTACTTTGGCCCGCTCAAGACCAGAGCTTTTTTGGAAATAGAGCGCTATCTGGCCCGCAGGACAGATGCTATCGTCACCCTCAGTGATATCCAGCGGAATGAACTCGCAGATCAGTTTAAAGTAGCGCCACGGGATAAATTTGAGATCATCCCACTGGGCTTTGATCTGAGCAAATTTATAGAAGACAAGGAGCGTAAGCGGAAACAGTTTAGAGACCAATACCACATAGCTGATGATGAAATAGTGATCAGTATAGTAGGCCGCCTGGTACCGATCAAGAATCACGACCTTTTTCTCCGTGCCATAAAGCTGGTATCTGAAAGATCCACTAAAAAGATCAGGGCCTTCATCATCGGAGATGGCGAGCTGCGCCCTCAGGTAGAGCTATTGGCGCGTGATCTGGGCCTGCCTTTCGGCCCGCAGCCTCAAGGCTCCCCGCGCTTGCTTACTTTTACATCCTGGATACGCGATATTGATGTCTCAAATGCCGGCTCGGATATCATAGCACTCACCTCTCTCAATGAGGGAACGCCGGTGAGCCTGATCGAGGCACAGGCCTCCGGGAAACCAATAGTCAGTACGAAAGTAGGTGGTATAGCCAATATACTGGTAGAGGGCGAGACCGGCCTGCTGAGCCAGTCTGGAGATGTGGAGAGTTTTGCCGGCAATTTATTGCAGCTCGTAGAGGATGATCACCTCCGCCATGCTATGTCTGATAAAGGTGTGGCGCATGTCCTAAAGAACTTTAGCCATCTGCGGCTGGCCCAGGATATGGGTGCCTTGTACAGGAGATTACTCAGTAGAGGACGGTAATGTTTACGTTATCAAGCCCTCTACTGGGTTTATTATACCAATTATTGTAGGTTTGTAGGAATTATATGATAAAGAAAATCTATTGTTTTCTGGGATTGCTGACGTTGCTGTCATTATCGTCTTGCAGGGTATTTTACCCCAATACAATGTTCAAGCAAAAGGATTATCAGTATTTTGAATTAGCCAAGAAGAACATAGAAGAATACGTGATCCAGCCCGGAGATGAGGTGACATTGCAGGTATATTCCAGAGACGGGTTTAAGCTCATAGATGTGCTGGGAGGAGCGACACATTCGCAGCAGGGCAGCAACTCAACCGTAGCGAGCACCGCTGGAAGGGTAACAGATATACAGTATCTCGTGGACCAGGAAGGCTTTGTGAAATTTCCCGTACTAGGTATCATGTATGTCAAGGGATATACACAGAGCGAGCTCGAAGCCCAGCTGGCCCAAAGATATGCTTCTCTTTTCGTAAACCCTTTTGTAGTGCTGCGCGTTGCAAATCGCAGGGTATTCCTTTTCAAGGGTGACATGGGAATGGTAATCAAACTAAACGATGCACCTACCAATCTTGTGGAGGTGCTGGCTAAGGCCGGAGGGCTAGAGCGTCTTCTCAAAGCGTACAAAATCAAGATAATAAGGGGCGATCTGGCCAATCCGCAGGTTCGTATTGTAGACTTGTCTACACTGGAGGGCCTGCGAAGTGCGGACCTGATCGTACAGTCAAATGACATCATATATATCGAGCAGCGCAAAAGTGTGATAACAGATTTTACCAGAGAAATTCTGCCGGTCATAACACCAGTGATCAGCCTGATAGGTTTAGTCACATCTTTCACCCTGCTGGCACGAACTATAAAATAGAGTCATAACGTTGGAAAACACCAATCCCAATATACAAAGCACCAAGGTCAATCAGGAGGGAGAATTTACCAATCCATTGGAGAATTTTAATCTGGGTCTCTTTCTCTATGTATTGAATAAATCTGTGATATGGATCATCGTAGTGACCATCGTCAGTGTGATCCTGTCATGGCTGTATATTCATTACTCCCCCAATATCTACCAGTCCAACGCATCGATACTTTTTATCACGGCTAACAAAGAAGCGCAGATACTGGGAGTAGAGAAGATCACACAGGAGCAGGACCAGGGAGAGATAAACCGTGAGATCAAACTGATACAGTCACCACTTATAGCAGAAAAGGTGTACAATAAGCTTCCCTTGCGGGTAGCTTACTTCAAAGAGGGAAGGTCAAAGATCGTATCTTCAGATTTGTATCTATCCAGCCCGTTCCGCATAGAAGAGGTGCCGGGTTTTACACGGATAGAAAATGAGCCGATCTACATTACTATTATCAATCAGAGATCTTTTTCTATCTCTTACAATAATGCCGGCGGTAATTTTGAGAAGACTTTCAATTTTGGAGATCTGGTAGTGACACCGCTGTTTCGGGCCTATGTCAAGAAAAACATCAATCGTTTTACCAGTGACCACATCAATGCTAATTACTTCTTTAAGTTTATGGACAAGGGGTACGTGATGCACGATATCATGAGCCACACCACTGTCAATGCGCTGGACCCTAAGACAAAACTCGTCACTATCACTTATGAGGATAAGAACCAGGAAAAGACCAGGGATGTGACCGAGGCTTTGGCCAATGAATTTATAGAATACGATATAGAAAAGAAGCGGGAGAGTTTTTCCAATATTCTAAGGTATGTCAGTGAGCAGATAGATTCATTTTCTCTTAGTTTCGCCCAGTTTGAAGATTCGATATCAAATCTTCGTGCAGTAAATGGTTTTACAGATGACAAAGTAGAGACTAAGCTTAGTGAAAACAATGTCAAACTGGATGATCAATTGGATAAATTGAGGTCCGATCTTATAGTTTTAAAAATTTTCAGAAATTTCATAGCAAACAATACCAATCATGAAAATGTGCCGATTGTGCATTTCCAGGCGGCTAATTTCGACTTTGATGATGCAGTGACGGAGCTAAATGATTTGCGCGATGCCCGGAATATAGAAATGCTGGATGTCACCACAGAGCATCCGGAGGTAAAGCTGATGAATCAGAAAATTGTGCAGCGCCAGAGTGAGTTATTACAAAATATAGATAACTCTATCCGTTTCACCACCGATGAGGTAAACAAGCTACAGCAGCAACTAGCCGAGATCAACAGCAAACTCCTCAAAATCCCGCAGATAGCATCAGATTTCAATAGACTGAACAAGGTAAGGGAATCCAAGGAAAACTTCTTTCTGAGCCTTATCAATCAGAAGTCCAATTATCTGATAGCAAATGCAGGTGTAGTATCTGATTATACGATACTATCTCATGCCAATCTGCCTGTAAATCCGGTTTCGCCACAAGTCACAGTGATCAGGCTGGCCGGGCTGTTGATTGGCTTGCTCATAGGCCTGGTGATAGTGATCATCCGATATTTACTGCATAAGACGATCATCTCAATACAAGAGATATCTTTCAAGAGCAAAGCTCCCATACTGGGTATTATCCCTAGCTACAATGAAACACTCGAAAGGTCGCAGATAGTAGTGACCAAGGATCCTAAGTCTACTATTTCCGAGGCATATCGAGCTCTGAGGTCCAATTTTCAGTTTATAGACAATAGCCCTGGCCCGAAAGTAGTGTCTACTACGTCCACCATCCCGGGTGAGGGGAAAACATTCACTGCGCTCAATGTAGCTGCTATCCTGTCTATGCTGGAGAAAAAGGTGATCCTGATAGATTGCGATATGCGGAAACCGCGTCTCAATAAGATATTTGAATCAGACAATTCGAAGGGTGTAAGTACAATACTAAGTAACCAGACCAGTACGGTCGATTGTATTCAAAGGAGCAACATAGCCAATGTTGATTTTATACCTTCTGGCCCGGTACCTCCCAATCCATCAGAACTGATCCTGCAGCCCCGGCTACTACAGCTGATAGATGAGCTGAGGGCTAAATATGATTTCGTGATCATAGATACACCACCTATCGGTCTGGTCACAGATGCTCTGGAGATCCTGCGCCTGTCAGATTTCCCCATTTATATTCTCCGGGCTGCTTTTTCAAACCGTTCATTTATACTTAATATTAACAGGCTGATAGAGGAAAATCATATTACCCGATTGTCCTGCGTATTGAATGACTTTGGTCGCGGGGCTTCCAGTTATGGATATTATTATGGCTATGGATCGGGCTATGGTTACGGCTATGGTTATGGCTACGGTTATGGCTATGGCTATGGATCGTCTCATGGGTATGGATACTATGGAGATGATGAAAAGAACCGCAAAAAGCTACCGCTGCTCAAGAGAGTTTTTACCAAAGGGTAAACTATGTTTTTTGATCTGAAATATTCTGCACTCTTCCTTACCACCTTTTTCGTGGTATCAGTTTTGTTTTCTTTCCTGATCAACTGGCTCTTCCTCAAAGTCTCTTTCAATCTGGGTACGCGGAATAATACTGAACTACAGCAGGAGAGATGGTCTGCCAATGTCAAGCCTGCAATAGGTGGATTTTCGTTTTTTATCGTATTCCTGATCTCGATATCTGTCATTGGCGTATTGCCCCGGGAGAATCCCTTATTTCTGGATAAGCACCTGATGGGTATCATGGCGGCCAGCAGCCTGGGATTTATACTCGGCCTGGCAGATGACGCTTATAATACAAATCCCCTCGTCAAATTTATAGGCCAGCTCTCATGCGCGTTTATACTCATATTGTCTGATGTCTATATCAGAGTGACGGGACAGCCGGCGCTTGATTTTGCCATCACAGTATTTTGGGTGATAGGTTTGATGAATTCGATCAATATGCTGGATAATATGGATGGCATCACCACCTCTATATCCGCATCTATTATTATTGGGTTGATAGCAGTGATCTTTGCCCGGGACATGCACCAGAATAATTTTAATCTGGTCATGATGGTGGGTGTACTGGGAGCGCTGGTCGGCTTCTTGTTTTTCAACTGGCATCCATCCAAAATGTTTATGGGGGATACCGGTAGCCAGTTTTTAGGCGTTTTTCTGGCCGCCTGTGGTATAGAGTACCTATGGCAGTACAAAGACAACCCGGATGACATACTGGAGTTCAAGCAGTTTGTGATACCTATGTTGATGTTCATAGTGCCGCTGATAGATACTATTACTGTTACATTCCGCCGGCTGCTGCGCAAGCAGTCTCCTTTTGTGGGTGGCAAGGATCACATCACGCATATGCTATATTATTTCGGCTTGCGAGAGAGAGGGGTGGGCTATACGCTGGTGGCTATTTCTCTTTTATCCATCCCGCTGTGCCTGGTGCTCCTCACCGGTGCCGTCCGCTGGGACTGGGTTATGACCTTGCTTGCTTTTGTCTACTTCGGTCTGGCGTTTATCATCTTCCAGATCATTTACAACATGGGCGTGAAAAAGCGCGACGCTGCCAGCAAGGCATAAAATATGAAAGGGCTTCCGAAGAAGCCCATTCACCCTAAAACCACCTTAAAAATTTTATCTGATAAAGATATTACCCATGTAGACACTGCACTGCTGCAATGGTTTAACGAAGGTGTATGTTTTTTTTGTTAAATGGTATGAGCACACCAGATCGTTAAACCTATTGAATCGATTGATTCGCCGATTTTTGGCCGTTTGTATACTATCACGCCAGATCACAGGCCACCACCGGGTCCATTTAATCGTCTTCTTCATATGCCGTCAGCGGCTGAGCAGCAACGCCCATTAAATGATAAATTTTACTACATCCCATATTATACCGTATCTTTAACGTCCTTTTTTATGAAGACAAAGATACTTGCCCTTCTTTTTTGCTTGTCCGCTACGGTACCTCTTCTGGCATCACACATAGTAGGGGCAGAGCTGTTCTATGATTACCTGGGAGGAAATAATTTCAGGGTTACATTGAAGCTTTACAGAAACTGCTCCATGTCATGTACGCAGTGCGCTCCTTATGGCGATCCGGAGTATGTACAGATCTTCGATTCTCTGGGAAACTATGTCGACTCCATACCGATGGCCCTGCCGACACAGATAGACTACGTACCGTCTACTGTCAACTCATGTATGGATACCAGCAATATTGATGTTTGTATCACCCAGGCTTTTTATACCGGCACCAAAGTGCTCCCCCCGATCCCCGGAGGGTACACGCTGGTGTACGAGCGCTGCTGTAGAAACTCGGCTATCATGACCATCCCGCAGAATACGGGCGCGGCATATACGGCACACATATCAAACGATCGCTTCCTGACCAATAGTAGTCCGAGATTTACCCAGCGTCCACCAAAATTTATCTGCAACGGATATTTCCTGCAGTTTGATAATTCCGCCACGGATCCTGATGGCGACTCCCTGTCATACTCTCTGGTAGATGCGCTGGATTATACTAATTCAGCGGCCTGTGTCAACCCTAGCCCCGGTGGAGCCGGATCAGGATGCCCTACGTCCGCTTACCCACCTCCTTTTATTCCTGTTGCCTACTATTCGCCTAATAGTGCTACGAATCCTACCAATAATCCATCTAACTCCGGAAACCTCCAGATAGACCCCTCTACCGGGCTACTGACCGGCACGCCTAATCAGACAGGCATTTTCGTAGTAGCTGTGGCCGTGTCGGAGTATCGGCATGGCGTATATATAGACCAGACCATCCGGGACTATCAGTTTAACATCGTACCGTGCAACATACCTACGGTCACGCTACCATATCTCCCCGGTACCTACAATCCGTCTACCAATATTGGGGTCTACGAAAATATCTGCTCGGACCTCACGGTCAATTTTAACCAAGTGAATGTGGTCAACCCGCCGCCTACCAATGTAAACCCTACCTTCCATTGGGACTTTGGTGTGCCTAGCCTGACTAATGATACAGCTAACACCGAGTTTCCGGTATATACATATCCTGATACAGGTACCTATTATGTCACTGTGATTATCATCAAGGGCGACTGCGCAGATTCATCTCATGCGCTGGTCAAGATCTATCCGACTCTGATAGCTGACTTTTCCTCCAGCACAGTATGCCAGGATTCCGCAGTAGTTTTTCATGACCTTTCCTTATCCACTTCATCCCCTTTGGCATCCTGGAGTTGGAATTTTGGTGATGGTCAGAGCAGCGGAGTCCAAAACCCTGTTCATAATTATAGTGCCGCGGGTAGTTATACTGTCTTGCTCACTGCACGCAATGCTGTGGGCTGCTCCGTGAATGCATCGCACAATGTAATCGTGAAACCTGTGCCGGTACCAAACTTTGCAGTCACGCCTACCTGCTTATCAGATTCTGTTCATTTTACCTATACCGGTACGGGTACGGTGACTAGCTATTACTGGGACTTTGGCAATGGCACCACCAGCACACAGATCAATCCGGCCGTTTTATATACTAGTGCAGGCACCAAAACTGTTTCTCTGATCACAGTGACTCCTGATGGCTGCCGTGATACCGTGACCAAATCCGTCACCGTCTATCCGCTGCCTGCGGTGACACATGCCCCCACAGTCAAGATCTGTCCTAATACATCCACCCAACTCTCCGAATCTGGCGGAGTCAGCTATATATGGTCTCCGGGATCTACTCTCAGTGATTCTACTATAGCGAGCCCGGTGGCTACGCCCACAGTCTCTACCATATACCATGTGACTGTGACAGATGCGAATGGCTGCCGAAACTTTGACTCGGTCATGGTAAACACCTACCCGAATCCTCAGATAGATGCGGGCCCGGATACCTCTGTATGCAAAGCCGGCGCGAATTTTCATACCAGCGTACAGCTCACCGCTACCGGTGGCGTCAGCTATACCTGGACACCTGCTACAGGTTTGTCCAGCACTACTATCGCTAATCCTGTCGCCACTCCTCCTGCCGGCAACCAAACCTACTATGTGACAGGTACAGATACTAATGGGTGCCACCTCACAGACTCGGTCACCGTATATGATCTGGACCCGGCGCTGAATCTGATAGTGGACACAGCCAAAGCCATCTGCCGCTATGATACCACTACACTCAATGTATTAAAGCAAGGAAACTCCTACTACAACTGGAGCCCTAACATAGGTATCAGTGATCCTAACTCTAATAGCCCTCTGTTCTTCCCGCTAAATACGACCACCTATATTTTTACGGTACAAAACTACTGCTACTCCAAGCAGGATACAGCCACCGTCATAGTGCATCCGCTCCCGCCCCTCACTACTGAGCATATAGACTCGGTATGTATAGGTGATACTGTACAGCTACATGCGTCCGGGGCCGATGTCTATCACTGGCGGGCAGATGCGACCCTGTCAGACACTACGATAGCGGACCCGCTGGCCTATCCTACCAGTGACCATATGTACTATGTGACCGGTACAGAGACTACCTACGGCTGCAAAAACAAGGATTCGGTATTGGTGCATGTCTATCTGCCGCCTATACCAGGCATCGGACCGGATGTGCCGTACATCTGTCAGGGCCATCCCATACAGCTCGTAGCCACAGGCGGTGTGGACTACCAGTGGCAGGCCGATCCTAGCCTCAGCTCTACTACTATAGCAAATCCTCTGGCTAATCCGATGGATACGGACACCTACTACGTACGCATTTTTAATATTCATCAATGCTACGCAGATACTTCTGTCACGATCAATGTGCAGCTACCGGTACATGCAGTGGCACAGTCTCCATATGATGTCTGCGAAGGCAAGTCTATCCAACTGCACTCCTCCGGTGGATTTTACTACGAGTGGTATCCATCTACCTGGATCAACCATCCTATAGACTCCAGTCCTGTAGCTACGCCACTGGCATCTATCGTGTATCACGTGCGCGTGTCCAATGATTGCTTCTCAGATACGGCCGAGGTAGATGTCACGATCCGCCCGCTGCCGATAGTAGATGCGGGGCTGGATACGCTGATATACCGCAATACTCCGGCGATCCTCAGTGGTATTGCCAATGTATCCTACATCTACTGGTACCCTGGCCAGTATATTGAGTCGCCATTCCAGTTGACCACGCCGGCTACGCCGCTCAATACGACCATGTACTATCTCTATGCTATATCGGAGTATGGCTGCAGCAATTTTGACTCTGTGCTGGTCACTGTAGACGGGCATACTGAGCTGCTTCTCCCCACGGCATTCTCGCCAAACGGTGACGGACTCAACGATCTCTTCCGCATAGCCCGCTATCTTAATATTGAGACACTCATGGAATTTGCCGTCTATGATCGCTGGGGAGGCAAGGTTTTCTCTACCCAGAATATCAATATCGGATGGGATGGCCGCTACAACGGGCACGACATGGATATAGGCACCTATGTCTGGACAGTCGCAGCCCGCACCTATGATGGAGAAGACATCGTCCGCTCCGGCAATGTGACGCTCGTGCGCTAGTACCTTACCGCGCTTATCTCTTTCTCAAACTTTAAGTATGTTTAGGGTATGGAGATGCCTGCTCATGATTCATACCGCGCCATTGGCTTAATGTCTGGCAGCTCGCTGGATGGTGTAGATCTGGCGTATTGCCATTTTAGTTTCACTGATGGACGCTGGCATTTTTCTGTTGAGAAGACAGCTTGCATTGAGTATTCTCAGGAGTGGCTGTTTAAACTTCGCAGCGCACGGGGTCTTGATGGCCGCTCTTTGTGGCAGTTGCATGCTGACTATGGTCACTTACAGGCTGGCATGGTTGCTGACTTTGTGGAGGCTAATGACCTGAAAGGCAAAGTAGACCTCATAGCCTCTCATGGACACACGATATTTCACTTTCCGGATCAGGGGTTTACCGCACAGATAGGAGATGGTGCGGCTATAGCGGCAGTGACGGGCATACCGGTAGTATCAGACCTGCGCAGCAGTGATGTGGCGCTAGGGGGCAGCGGTGCTCCGATCGTGCCGATAGGAGACAAGTTGCTCTTTCCGCAGTATGCGTACCTGCTCAATCTGGGTGGCATAGCCAATATCACCATCAAGGCCGGAGATAGCATCACGGCCTTTGATATTTGTCCGGCCAATCAGGTATTGAATCACTACGCACAGCAGTTGGGCCACCAGTTTGATGTAAACGGACACCTGGCTGCTTCGGGGCAGATAAACGCAGAACTACTGTCTGCGCTGAATGCGCTGGACTACTACCAGCGCCCGGCACCTAAGTCCCTCGATAATGGCTACACCACCGACCACATCCTCCCGGCGGTCGAGAAGTACTCCATCAGTGTAGAAGATAAACTCGCTACAGTCACAGAGCATATCGCTGTACAGATCGGGCAGCACATCAATCGTGCGTCCGTAGCCGCGGGCCTGCATGCCAAAATGCTTGTCACCGGAGGAGGTGCGTTCAATACCTATCTGATCAATAGGATTTCGCAGCATGCGAATGTCATAGCAGAGGTGCCATCTGCACAGATCGTCAGCTACAAGGAGGCCATCATCATGGCCTTGATCGGGGTATTGCGCCTGCGCGGAGAGGTCAATGTACTCAGCTCCGTGACCGGTGCATCGCGCGATGCCAGGTGCGGGGCTATCTATCTTCCTTAAAGTATTTGCCTCAATCAGGCATGAATATTCGATATTCGCGGCGTAATATCTATATACACTTTATGGTATTGGTCACTGGTGCAAACGGCCTGCTGGGCTCCTACCTGGTCAAAGAATTGATCAGGCGCGGAGAGCGTGTACGGGGTCTCCGGAGGACCACGAGTGACATGAGCCTGCTGGCGGGCTATGTGGACCGAATAGAGTGGGCTGAGGGAGACGTACGTGATATATATAGCCTCGAGGAGGCCATGCAGGGGGTGGACAGGGTATATCATGTGGCCGCCATGATCTCTATGCAGCCTCGCGACCTGCAGCAGATGCTGAATGTGAATACCGAAGGCACTGCCAATGTAGTAAATGCTGCACTCGGTAGTGGTGTAGGAAAGCTGCTCTACGTCAGCAGCGTAGCCGCCTTTGGCAGACCGGAAAAGGCGGATCGTATCATAGACGAAAACTTCGACGTAAAAGACTCTAAAGACAACTTCGCCTACTACAAGAGTAAGCTCTTTGCAGAGCGCGAGGTCTGGCGCGGTATAGCAGAAGGGCTGAACGCTGTGATCATCAATCCATCTACTATAC
Source organism: Bacteroidota bacterium (assembly GCA_018267385.1). Lineage (GTDB taxonomy): Bacteria > Bacteroidota > Bacteroidia > Chitinophagales > LD1 > UBA1941. The sequence continues at coordinate 225,603 of JAFDYN010000007.1, forward strand.
TTGGTGGTGGCTTTTGGAATATACCCCCCAATGGCATCTTTAGCCACGTCTATAGCGGGCTACCATTTTACACTACAGGGGTCAATGGCTTCGTAGATGTACGCGATGTGGTGGAGGTCGCCATCCGGCTGATGGATTCAGATATCTCCGCAGAGAAATTTATCGTATCAGCAGAGAATGCTTCTTTCCGTGATGTGATGTGGATGGCGGCAGACGCTATGAAAGTACGCAGGCCATATATCCACTCCGGCAAAGTACTAGGATCACTGGCATGGAGGTTTGAGGCCGTCAAATCTCTATTTGTGAAACCATCCAATATTATCACTCATGACAGTGTAGAGATAGGACAGAATGACTTCTACTACAGCAATGAGAAAGTGAAGAAGGCCCTCGGTTTTACATTTCGACCGCTACAGGATACAGTAAACGAAGTAGCAACACTTTACCTGCAGAGCCGCGCCGACCATAAACCCTTTGCTATCCTGGCGTAAACCTTTGCAGCGTTGATCAAAAAGCTATTTTATACGTGTAATATCCTGGTGCTGGCGGCGCTGATGGCCTCCTGCCTGGCCTGCTATATAGACCCTTCTGTATTCTGGCCCTTGCAGTTTCTGGGCCTGGCTTTCCCATTCATAGTGCTGTTTGCTATCTTGTTCCTACTGATATCCGCTGGCGCACGTACGTTCATTTTCTGGGTCAATCTGCTAGCTATCATTCTCTCCTGGCCTTTTATCAAAACTATCGTATCGCTGCACAGCGATAGGGAGGAAACTCCCAAAGCCATCAAGGTCATGAGCTACAATGTCCGCAACTTTGACCTCTACAACTGGTCAGGCAATAAGGCTACGCGATCTGATATCATGCAGCTCATCAGGTCAGAAGCTCCTGACATTATCTGCTTTCAGGAATATTATACAGACGACAATGAGTTTAAGGACACAGAATACCTGCGGGATAGCCTCGGCTATGCACATCACTACATGCGTATCACATTTGACAAGGATGCCAGGACTGAGAAAGCCCGGAGATCAAATCATATGCAGTGGGGGCTTGCTATCTTTTCCCGCTATGACCTAGTGGACAAAGGCCTCGTACAGCTGGGCCAATCCAACGCCAACCAATGTATGTACGCCGACCTACGGATAGATGGCCATCTCCTCCGGGTGTACAATACCCACCTGCAATCGATCCATCTGGGCTACGATGACTATGACACCATAGAGGAGCTGAGTGAAAACCAGAGCACGAGCTGGCACAAACTCAAAAATATCCTCCGCAAGATGAAGCGTGCTACTGCGGCCAGGGCGCACCAGGCGCGCACCCTGCAGGAGGCTATAGCCCGCTACCAGGGCCCCAAGGTCCTCTGCGGAGATTTCAATGATGCCCCCGTATCCTATACCTATCACACCATCAGCCGTGGCATGCAGGATGCTTTTGTGGCACGGGGGATGGGTTTCGGTAGTTCCTTTGCCACTCGGTTGGGCGTGTACCGCATAGACTTTATGCTCACAGACCCCGCCATAGCTATCCACTCCTGCCGCACCATACACCGGAGGCTGTCTGACCATTACCCTATCGTCACTACGCTCACACTGCCGGCACAGCCGTAGGTATTTAGCGGCGTGGGGCGCTTTTCATATATTTGAGGTCTATGCCATCAGAACTGAAGATCTATAACACCCTCAGCAGGGAGAAGGAAGTTTTTAAACCGTTGAATGCCCCTTTCGTAGGCCTCTATGCCTGCGGCCCTACAGTATATAATGAAGTACACCTGGGCAATCTCAGGACCTTCACCACCTTTGATGTGGTATACAGGTATCTCACACACCTGGGATACAAGGTCCGCTACGTGCGCAATATCACTGATGCCGGCCACCTCACAGATGATGGAGATGGCGGAGATAGCAAGATAGAAGAACGCGCCAAGCTGGAGCAGCTGGAGCCCATGGAGATCGTGCAGAAGTATACCACCAGCTTCCACGAGGTTTGCGATATCTTCAATCTCCTGCCGCCAAGCATAGAGCCTACTGCTACCGGCCACATAGTAGAGCAGATCGAAATGGTGAAGCGCATACTCGCCAAAGGGTATGCCTATGAGATCAATGGCTCGGTCTACTTTGATGTAAAGAAATACATGGAGACGCATCCCTATGGCCAGCTTAGCGGCCGCAATGTGGATGACCTGCTGGAGGTGACGCGCGAGCTATCCGGCACCAGTGACAAGAAGAACTCATACGACTTTGCTCTCTGGATCAAGACGCCGGACAATGCATTGCAGAAATGGCCGTCACCATGGGGTGAGGGCTGCCCGGGCTGGCACCTGGAGTGCTCTGCCATGAGTGGCAAGTACCTCGGCCATCAGTTTGATATACATGGCGGCGGTATGGACCTGAAGTTTCCCCACCATGAGTGCGAAATAGCACAGGGGGTGGGTGCAGATGGCGTGGTACCCGTCAGGTACTGGATGCATGCCAATATGCTCACGGTAAATGGTGAGAAGATGAGCAAGTCTAAAGGCAATTCATTCCTGCCAAAGGAGTTGTTTGCCGGGGAGCACAAGCTCCTGGAGAAAGCCTATGCACCGATGGCAGTCAAGTTCTTTATGATGCAGAGTCACTACCGCTCTACGCTTGATTTCTCAAACGAAGCCCTGCAAGCGGCGGAAAAGGGCTACGCCAAGCTGATCAATGCCTACACAAACTTACAGTCGTTAGTATATAGCACTGCTGCACAAAAGAACGAAGCCGAGGACAAGGAGATCAACGATCTCTGCGAGCAGATCTATGATAAGATGAATGACGACTTCAACACAGCCGAGGTCACAGCCGTCCTCTTTGAAATGAGCAAGAAGATAAACTCTTTCAAAGAAGGTCATATCGCTATAGGTAGTATTAGCGAGACTACTTTCAAAAGGCTGAAAGCCACCTTCACGGCCTTTATAAAAGACATACTCGCTATAGATAAGGCCGATGCGCAGGATGACAATACTGCCGATGGCCTGATGGACCTTATCCTCTCCCTGCGCAAGGACGCCCGTGACAAGAAGGACTTTGCCACCTCTGATAAAATACGGGATGCCCTGCTGCAGCTCAGCATACAAGTGAAAGACGGCAAAGAAGGGACTACCTGGAGTAAAAATTGATCACTACTAAAGCTCAAAGAAGAGATGACTAGAATATCTGGTATTGCCGTGCTGCTCCTGTTTCTTGCGGCCTGCAATAATCCAAAGAATATTGACGAAGCCGTAAGCACACCCGCCGCACCGGCAGAGCCTGCGCTGGTCACTGTGCCTGCTTTCAATACCGACTCTGCCTATAGCTATGTCAAGGCGCAGGTAGATTTCGGTCCGCGTACTCCCAACTCCGTCGCGCATGACAAATGTGCCACATGGCTCGCCAATAAATTGAAAGCATGGGCGGACACAGTTTACATACAGAAGTACACAGCCACCGCCTTTGACGGGCTGAAGATGAAATCTACCAATATCATCGCTGCCATCAATCCGCAGGCTACTACGCGCGTCTTTATCAGCTCACACTGGGATACGCGCCCTATAGCTGACGAGGACGACCATGACCGCGACAAACCGATCAATGGAGCCGATGACGGTGGTAGCAGCACGGCCGTAGCTATGGAGATAGCCCGTACTATTCATCAGCAGCGACCGGAGATAGGAGTAGATATCATCCTCTTTGATAGTGAGGACTACGGCCAGCCTGATGATAGCAAGCTGCCAAAGATGCAAGACTCCTGGTGTCTCGGCTCGCAGTATTGGGCGTCCCATCCTCATGTAGGCGGTTACCGCGCAGACTTCGGTATCAATCTGGACATGGTGGGTACGGCAGATGCGGCTTTCCCGAGAGAGGGCGTGTCAGCTACTATGGCAGACTGGGTGAGCCAGTATGTATGGCATACCGCAGAGCGTCTCGGCTACAGCAGCCTCTTTGTCAATCGCATCTTTGGCCAGGTCACGGATGACCACTACTATGTCAATCAGATCATCCACATCCCTACAGTAGATGTGATCCGCTACGGCGAGGACGGATTTGGCCATCACCATCATACGCACAAAGACAACCTGGATCTCATCAGCAAAAACACACTGGATGCTGTAGGCAAGGTGATGGTACAGGTGATCTACCAGTACAACGCAGAGAAAGCCAAGAAAAGTTAAGCCCGGTTACTTTTGACCGACACCTTGATTTTACCCTTTGAAAAACGCAACATGAGATACTTCCTACTCCTCCTTTTGCCGCTGTTGATATTGTCCTCATGCAGCAGCAAATATCCATCTGCCAAACTCGGTGTCAATGATCCTTTCGACAGGACTATGGTCCCGAGCGAGTTCTTCACCGTAGATCCAGATAAAGACAATGTGGTGGAGGGCGCATCTGGCACCACGGTAGCGATGCAAAAAGGCTGCTTTGTAGACCGTATGGGTCGCGCAGTGTCGGGGCCAGTCCGCGTGGAGCTGGCCGAGGCGCTGACCATGGACCGCATGCTCTCCTCCAATCTCACTACCACCTCAGACGGCAAACCGCTGGAGACTGGCGGCATGATCTATTTCAAAGCTACTGCGGCAGGAGAGGAGGTCTTTATAAAGAAGTCAAAGCCGCTCTACATCGAGATACCTACCGGTCAGAAAAAGGGTGGCATGATGGTTTATCACGGCATACGGGATAAGGATGGGAATATGAACTGGATAGACCCTAAACCCATAGAGACCTATCTCACTCCCGTAGATATCTCCACACTCGATTTTCTGCCGAGGGGCTTTGCCGGCATGGTCGCTACCAGCATGCCACTGGGCGGCTACAAGAAGGCCACCAAGCCTTTCGTAGATAGCCTCTACTATAGTTTCTCTACACTGGGCATCACAGCAGCAGCAACGAAAGAACCGGAGAAAAGAGCACGTGAAATGGGCGCTAATGCTCCATTGAACGAACCTTACTATAATCCCAATAAGAAGATAGAGAAGGGAGCCTACACCAAAGAGTCTTACACTACGGGGAATCAAGCCCTTTCTGATTCTTCAGAAGCATCACTTTCCTCCGATCTAGGCGGAGAGATAGATCAGAACGAAATAGACCCCGCGCGTATCAAAACGCTCAAAGATCCGAAGTTTAACAATACACTGATCGCTACGCATGAGTTTGAAGAGCGCCTACAGTCGATCTTCAAAACCTGTGACAAAGATATCCTCGATATATATGTCAATAATCTGGACAAAGACCTCTGGCGGCTGGACGAGATGGCCGCTGAGAAACTGGGTAAGGGACCTATGGCGGACCAGTTCAGGGCGTTTGCTGCGCAGCGACTCACCAATGTGAAAGAGGCACCCGAGCAGGCCACAGCCATGCAGCAATACTACCAGCAGCAGCTGGCAAAAAATACGCAAGAGCTGAAAACGCTCTTTGAAAATGCGGAAGCAAAGCAAGCCGCGGCGCAGCGGGTCAGTGACTCCATATCTGATGAATACAGGAAGCTCCTCTGGCAGCGCGAGAAGTACCGCATGGAGAAATACAAGTTCACATGGACGGACAATGGCTGGGTAAATATCGATAAGCCTGCCGATCCTGTGCTGAATGCTACTATTCCTGACACCGTAAAAAATTCACTTCAGTTCATCAAAGTAGAGGCAACCGTCAGTACACCGCTACAGTATGACCACCTACATTCATATCTCGTCCTCACAGATGTCAGGAGCCTGTATAAGATGAATGCTGGGGACCGGACGCACTACTATGTAGGTGATCAGTCGGACCACTCCATGCTGATGTATCCCAATAAGGATGCGCTCATCGTAGTAGTAGCCTACAAAGATGATGTGCCCTATATGGCCATCAAAAAGTTTACCACCGGCCGCCAGACCACGATAGATATACAGGGCGTGACCAGAACTACCCCACAAGACGTAGGCCACGTGATGAATGAAATAGAAAAAGGCAACTACGCTGCAAAACCCGGAGAGTGGCAGCCGGGCAAGGATGAAATAGCAGTATCGCGCCGTAGCAACTACCTCGACGAAAACTCCATGCTGGTAGACATAGGCTATCAGCGCTACTTTGATGCCAGGGAAGACGAACTCGAAAGGCAGCAAAGAGAGCAGCGCATACTGGACCATCTGCGTGGTATCATTCACCCATGCAGCATCTGTGATAATCAGGGCGAGCTATCTGTGGGGCGCAGCCTGTTTAGATCAAACTGTAGATCTTGCCATGATCTATTCGTACCGACTACCGGACCGGAGCTGGCAGGAGCCACTAGCAGGCATAGCCGCAAATGGCTGTACTCCTTCACCAGAAACTGGAAAACCCTCTACAATGCCGGTGATGCAGATGCCATCAACTGGTGCAACTATGCTCCATCGGAGATGAGTGTTTTCCCTGAATTGACAGACAAGGAGCTAAAAGAACTTTACGATTACATCGAGTGCGAGGGTGGCAAATACGTAGCAGCCGCGCCAGCAATGCCTCAATGATGTATCATTTCTTTAGAAAATCCTCCATCACCATCTGCATATACGAGAAGGCTTGTTTCTGGAATACTGTACTGTCACAATTAGCATATTGACTATTGATTATTTTTCTTCCGGCTAGGTCATATACCACCTCGCAGCTATCCGTGGTGAGTCCAAAGCCTTCTGTAAATGTCCAGTAAGCGAAGTGGTTACTACATGGCGCAAACAGGTCTCTGCTCCAGCTATACGCACTATGATCATGCCTCGTCTGAGACAGTAAGGTAGCAGCTATATCCTGCTGGGAAACAGTAGCCGTTATAGCCTTTCCTCTATAGTCATCCTCGATCACATCGCCATACAGCAGCAGCGGGATATGATGCATGGCCGATGAATGGTGATTGTCATTCCACGGCACTACATGGCTGTGATCTGCTACGAAGATGAACAGCGTATTCTTAAACCACGGCTTTGTTTTGGCCTTCTTCATGAAGTCTCCCAGGCAGCTGTCAGCATAGAGCAATGAACTCGTGTACCCGCTTGCATCACCCGCTATTGCCGCTCCTTGTTTTGCCCCCGGGTAGTCGTAGCTGAAGTGTGTGCTCTGGGTAAAGAACCCTGAGAAGAAAGGCTGATGCATCGTATCCAGCTCCCGTTGTAAGATGTCAAACGTGTGCTGGTCATGCACGCCCAGCCTCCCGCGATAGATAGACGGATCGATGTCCTTTTCCTCTATCACTTTGTCAAACTTATTGTGATAGATCAGCGTACGCAGATTGCCATAGCTGAGCTGCCCGCCGAATAGGAACAATGAACTATAACCATCCATCTGAAAGGGCTCTAACAGCGAGGGTAGCTGATCCACCTTCGCAGTATAGTTCACGATAGAGGAAAGCGGCAAAGCCGGAAACCCCGACAGCACCGCAGTCAGCCCCTGATCTGACCGCTCACCCGATGCGATACACTTTTTGAAAAGCAACCCCTCTGCCGCCATCTCATCAAAGTGCGGCGTACATGAGTGCTCCTTGATGCCAGAGATAGAGTAGCTCAGGTCCGCAGACCACCCTTCAAAGATCACTAACACGATGTTCGGTTTTGTGGTAGTCAGTATCTGTTCTGATGAATCACACTTGCTTTGATACAGCGCCGCTACATTTTCCGCAGCCTCTTTATCAGGTAGGAAGTGATACGGATTGCTCCGACCATACTGCATCCCTGTCAGGATGCTTTGCCCCACATTCCAGAGCGAGTTCACCGTGCTCCAGTTCAGCGTGGGATTGGTGCTATAGTAAGAGTCCCCCGCAGACATCGGTATCTCCTGCACACCCCCGCGCAGCCCGATGATGAGTATGGGATACAGGGGTACAATAACGAGTGCCGCCCAGGACTGCTTTGCTATCTCATCTACCGGCCGCACTATTCTATTGTACAGAAACAAACCCACCACCCATTGCAGCAGAATCATTACCACAAAGAGCACCAGCAGCGCCGCAGTAGCAGTATGAAAGATCTCCGAAGGATGCTCCAGATAGAGCAGTGCCTTATAGTTTAGCTTCGTGCCCCACTCGTGATAGAGGCCGGGCTCTGCAGAGGTGATGATCGCATTCACCAGCAGGATGAGCCGCACATACCTGCGCCTTATATGATAGAGAAACTTTGACCTGATCAGGCTCTCGATAGCTACTAGCAATCCGGGTAGAAATAGCAGATAGCAAGCAGTCGCGACATCCGTTTTCAATCCATGATAAAAGCTCGACAGGATGGTCCCCAAACTTTCAGCATCAAGCGTCGAAACAGCAGCCGCCAGAAAGACCACCCTGCTGAACGCGAAGACCAGCAGTAGCAAGATCGAAAGCCTAAGCAGGTACCTGACTGCGCTCATCAGGATTTGTACAGGTTATAGTCACGAATGTACTCCCATACTTTATCCGGCAGGAAGTACTGCATGGAGTGACCCTGACGGATATGCTCCCTGATGAAAGTGGCTGAGATATCCAGCATCGGCACATTCAGTATGTGTACCGACTTTCTATCCGGGAATGGATTGTCAGCATCACCGCTACGCCCATACACATAGATGCCATGATTATTCAGGATCAGCTCGTAGTTCTTCCACTTATGCAGAGAGGCCAGGTTGTCACCCCCCATGATCAGGCTAAACTGATACGCAGGGTGTTTCTCCTTCAGGTGCGTCAGGGTATCTATGGTGTACGAGGGCTTTGGTAGTTTGAACTCAATGTCCGATGCCATGAGGCTGTCATTGCCTTCTATAGCCAGCCGTAGCAGGTGCAGCCGGTCATACTCATTCAGCAGGCTCTGTTTTTCCTTAAAGGGGTTTTGCGGCGAGACCACCATCCACACCTTGTCCAGATCAGTCGTCTCCCTGATATAGTTGGCTATGATCAGGTGGCCGGTGTGCACCGGATTGAAGGAACCGAAAAAGAGGCCTATTTTCACGCTGGGATACTTATCTGCCTCTAAATTCAATTATAATTTTCAAATTTCAACTTTATCTCCAGCCACAATGCTCATCTCCAGCCCGCAAAACCCACGTATCAAGGCGCTCAAGAAGCTCGATAAAGCTGCTGAGCGCAGGGAGCAGGGTGTCTTTCCCATAGAGGGCATGCGCGAGCTGTGTCTGGCAGATGGCGCAGGCTACGAGATCACGCAGCTCTATATCTGCGATGAACTGCTGAAAGAAACAGAAGAGTACAATCTCGGCAATTGCAAGCTGACCGGTACAGAGGTCTTTCAGATCACCGCGGAGGTGTATGAGTCTGTAGCCTACCGCGGTACTACAGAGGGCGTGATAGCATTGGCCAGACCCCGGCCACATACACTGGCAGATCTGAGGCTAAAGGACAAACCACTCATACTGGTCATAGAGGGAGTAGAGAAACCGGGCAACCTCGGCGCCATGCTCCGCACCTGTGATGCGGCAGGCGTAGATGCCGTGATAGTGTGCGATACCAAGACGGATGTTTACAATCCAAACGCCGTGCGCTCCAGCGTCGGCACTGTCTTTACCAATCAGATCGCTATCGCTTCATCAGAAGAGGTCATAGCTTTTCTCACAGATAGAAGCATTACTTCCTACGCGGCAGAGCTGACCGCTACAGAAGCGCATTACCAGAAGGACTTCACATCAGCCACTGCCATCGTAGTAGGCGATGAAGCCACAGGGCTCTCACCTCTCTGGATGCAGGCGGCCTCGCAGCATATCAAGATACCCATGCTGGGCCAGATAGACTCGCTCAATGTATCTGTCAGCGCAGCGGTTTTGCTCTACGAGGCTCTCCGTCAGCGCCAAAGCGCAAAATAGCAAACCAGCAGCACCTTTTTTAACGTAACATTCCCTTAAAATGGAGTATTATTAAGGCTCAAATACTCCCGAAATATCTGACATGAAGAAGTTTCTATTCTGTGTGATGCTGCTGGCCATTTTTTCATCGGCCTATTCGCAGCGCATTGTAAACCGGATTTACCTCACATCCTTTACCAAAGGCCAGATAGACTCCATACTTGGAGCCAATGGTATTCCCAATATTTTCGGGACTGCCTATGACATAGACATATACCGCCTGATCTACAATACAGTAAATTTTGATAGTACCACTATTACTGCTTCAGGTATGTTGGCCGTGCCTCATAATACGACTTGCCGCTTTCCTCTGGCTGCGTATGAGCATGGTACAGTGACAGCCAAACACGATGCCCCGTCATACCTGGGTGGGCAGGAGCCGGTGATCGGTATGGTGATGGCATCTATAGGCTACATAGTCGTGGAGCCAGACTATCTGGGCCTGGGGGATGGACCAGGTATACACCCATACCAGCATGATGCTACAGAAGCCAGCGCATCTATAGATATGCTCCGCTCTGCACGTGAGTTTTGCGACTCTGCCGGTATCAAGCAGAATGGCCAGCTCTTCCTGATGGGATACTCAGAGGGAGGTCATGCCTGTATGGCTACGCATAAAGCTATAGAGCAAAAGCTGCAGGGTGAGATGACTGTCACTGCATCAGTACCTATGTCAGGTGCCTATGATATGTCTGGAGTGATGATCAATAGGATGCTCACAGATACACCGTACTCGCAGCCGGCATACCTGGCGTACCTCGTTATTTCATGGAATCCTATCTATCACCTGTGCGATTCTTTTTCCCAGGCCTTTGTACATCCCTATGACTCTATCCTGCCTATCCTGCTGAGTGGCAACTATGGCACCAATACAGTGAATAATGCCATGCCGAGCATTCCTAAGAGGATATTTACCACTTCAGAGCTGGATACTTTTGTCAATGATCCGAACTCTGCCATGCGCGTAGCACTGCGAGATAATGACAACTTTGACTGGGCGCCACAGGCACCTACCAGGATTTTCTTCTGTAAGGGTGATACCTATGTACCGTATCAGAACTCCTGTGTGGCCATCAACAAGATGAGGCAAAATGGCTGTGCAGACTGCGATACTATGGATATCAATCCTGATCTGGACCACGTACCATGCGCCCAGTATTCCATCCTGCAGGCCAAGCAGTTTTTTGACCGCTATCGCTTCATAGATTGTGCCAATGGCATCGACAATATCAGTGAGCAGGCGATCGTTTCCGTCTATCCCAATCCGGCACACGATAGGTTCAACGTAGAGATCTATCAGGCAGGCGAATTCGCCTCTGCATCTATGTACGACGCCATGGGCAGGCTGGTAAAGTCAGTAGCACTCGGCAAGGGCGTGAATGCTATCAGCACAGACGCACTGGCTACGGGCGTTTACCTCGTACGCGTGAGCGATGAGAAGGGACTGAATAAGGTGACAAGAGTCACCGTGACGAAATAGGGGACGCCCGCCCGCTGCTCATCTGCGGGCTACCTATTTTTGCTATATTCGCCACACTAAATTTTTGTGATATGGATTTCTCTCTGTCAGAAGAGCATAAGATGATACGCAAGGCCGCCAGCGACTTTGCACAGAATGTATGCAAACCGGGTGTCATAGAGCGCGACTCTGAGCAGACATGGCCTGCAGAGCAGGTCAAGGGTATGGCCGAGCTGGGATTCCTCGGTATGATGGTAGACCCCAAGTACGGCGGCGCCGGCCTCGATACGCTCAGCTATGTGATAGCGCTGGAGGAAATATCCAAGATAGACAACTCCTCTTCTGTCCTCATGTCAGTGAATAACTCCCTCGTATGCTGGGGCCTGGAGAAATTTGGTACAGAGGAGCAAAAGAAGAAATACCTCGAGCCACTGGCTAAAGGCGAGAAGATAGGTGCCTTCTGCCTGTCAGAGCCGGAGGCTGGTAGCGATGCTACCCACCAGCGTACTACTGCGGTAGACATGGGCGACCACTATATCCTGAATGGTACCAAGAACTGGATCACAAACGGCGGCTGCGCTTCCGTTTACCTTGTGATCGCACATACAGATCCATCTAAGGGTTCCCGTGGTATCAATGTGCTGATCGTAGAGAAAGGCATGCCCGGATTCGTAGTGGGCAAGAAGGAAGATAAACTCGGTATCCGCTCATCTGACACACATACCCTCCTTTTCAATGATGTGAAGGTTCCTAAGGAAAACCGCATCGGTGAGGACGGCTTCGGTTTCAAGTTTGCTATGAAGACCCTCGCAGGTGGCCGTATCGGTATCGCCGCGCAGGCGCTCGGTATCGCCGCAGGTGCTTATGAGCTGGCTGCAGCCTACGCCAAGCAGCGTTCTGCCTTTGGCAAAGAGATCATCAACCACCAGGCTATCGCCTTCAAGCTGGCAGATATGGCTACAGAAATAGAAGCTGCAAGGCTCCTGGTCTACAAAGCTGCGGCGCAGAAAGACGCCGGTGAGAACTACGATCTCTCCAGCTCTATGGCCAAGGTATTTGCCTCTGAGGTAGCGATGAAGACTACCGTAGAGGCCGTGCAGATACACGGTGGCTATGGCTATGTAAAAGAGTACCATGTAGAGCGCCTCATGCGCGATGCCAAGATCACCCAGATATACGAGGGCACCTCTGAGGTACAGCGTATCGTGATCTCCCGCAGCATTCTGGCATAAGGCTGATTATCAGCCCGTTTAGGCAGATTTAGAATGTGATTCTTATCTTTAGCCCCGTCAATGACGAGGGCCTTTATCATCTCTTTTTGTGTGTTAGCTTTTGTGCTGCCTGGCAGCATGATATATGCCGGCACCTATCCTAGCCTCACTATTATCTCGGGTAGCGGCTATAAATTTCACCTATATCTGGATGGCCATCAGGTCAATAAGCAGGCGGAGTCTGCGATCTGTGTCCGCATGCTGCGGGACCGCTTTTACAGCTGTACTATAGACTTCACTGACAGGACCCAGGATGATGTCACAAAGCGGCACCTTCTGGTCACTGATCCTGACAATCATAATAGCCCCCTGGATGTGGTCTACAGGACACAAAAGGAGCCTAACGGCAGGCAGAGCCTCGTGCTGGTGGCTCAGAAGCAGGCTGCAGATACCTCACACCTCAGCATAGCCGCGCATACTACTGTTTATGATTACACACCGGACTCTGCCGGAGCTACGGGCGTGTTTGGTATCATTCACATTGATACAATGTTTGTCACGGCGCTCATCACTGGTGTGAGCGATGCTAAAAAAGCCGAAGCTATACCTGCAGAGCATGTGGCAAAGACTGCCACACTGCGCCCGGATAGTATCTGCAGCAGGCCGATGTCTAACACAGCTTTTCAATCGGCTAAAGCTGCTATGAATACCACTTCATTTGACGAGAGTAAGCTGAAGGCTGCCAAGGCTCTGGCTGCGGCCAACTGCTTATCCTCCAGGCAGGTCATGGAGTTGTGTTTCCTCCTTGATTTTGATCAGGCTAAACTGGAGCTGGCGCGATACGCCTACCCCTACTGCTATGACAGGCAAAACTATAAGAAGGTAATAGACGTGATACAAGGCGATTCCTACAAAGCTGTGCTGAATGCAATGATCATCAAAGACTACCCCGTCCCCGTTACTATCTACCACTAGGATTTATTGCTCTCTTCAGACCTCAAAAAATATTTCGACGCTTATTTGGTTTATAATGTAAACTAGTTTACGTTTGCATTACCATTCAAACTAAAACCAATAACAATGGCACAAGAAAAGCAAATGACACATGAAGAGAGCCTCGAGCTCATACAGTCAATGATCGATACCGCCCGCAATAAAGTCGCAGATGACGGTTTCCACCTTATACTCTGGGGTATACTGGTCATTGCCTGCTGCCTGCTAAACTACTTTCTCTTTCAGGCGGGCTATGGAAATATATCAGGGCTACCGTGGCTCTGCATGCCCGTGGTAGGAGTGCCCGCAGGCATCATCTACGAGCGCAGGTTCAGGAGGAGCGCAGGTATACGCACTGTGGTCGATACCAATATCAAATACCTGTGGTGGTCTTATGGCGGCGCGCTCTTCCTCGTACTTTTTTACAGTGGCAGCATACAGGTATCACCCGTACCTTATATCCTGATGATCACCGGCATGGTCACCTTTGCCTCCGGCCTCATGCTCCGCTTCCGCCCTATGATGGCCGGTGGTGTCGTGTTCTTCATCCTCACCCTCGCCTGTCTGTGGGTGCAGCCCGTAGACCAACTCCTCCTGGAGGCGCTCGGTGTATTCCTTGGATATATCATACCCGGTATTATCTTGCGCCGACTATCCAAGTCTCAGGCTGATGTTTAAACCGCTGGACCCCCTGCTGCACTCAGAGCTACGGCTCGCTGTGATGTCACTGCTCATCAGTGTGCAGGAGGCCGACTTTTCCTTTCTCAAAGAAAAGACGGGAGCCACGGCAGGCAATCTCAGTGTGCAGCTCAATAAACTGGCCGAGGGTGGCTACATTACCATTGAGAAATCTTTCAAAGGAAACTATCCCCAGACTACCTGCCGTATCACTAAATCAGGTATCAAAGCTTTTGAAGATTATGTCAATGCGCTTAAGTCTTACATAGGCAAAAAGTAGGTGTAAGCCAAAAAAAGTAAAAGCTCCATTTAGTTTTTATATTTGGTATGATTGTTATACTTCCCAGAGTAATAACCAATTCGATCACCAAAATACACCCACAAATGAAAAAGCTTACGCTGTTCATGAGCTGTGTGCTGATCTATGGCGCCACTATGGCGCAGCTGATCAACTCTACGCTCACTATTTTCTCTGAAGAAGGACACAAATTTTACCTCATCCTGAATGGCACACGGATGAATGACAAGCCGGAGACCAATATCCGTCTGCAGAACCTGACGCAGCCGTATTACAACTGCAAGGTGCTCTTTGACGACAAGGCACTCGGCGAGGTCAGCAAAAACTACCTGCCGGTGACCGATCCCGGCAATCAGACACAATCTATGGACGTGACCTACAAGATCAAATCTGATAAGAATGGAAAACAGGTGCTGCGTTATTTCTCTGCCACACCGGTAGTGGTCACCGCTACACCAGTCATACCACCGGATGTGGTAGTGTACAACTATGGTACTACTGTACCCGTGGTGCAAACGACGGTCACAGAGACTACCACGACTACTACAGGTGGCACCGGTGCCAATGTAGGAGTGAATATGGGCGGCATGGGGGTCAATATGAATGTACATATCAATGACCCGGCCTTCAATACACAGCAGACTACGACTACCACCTATACTACCACTACTACTACCTCCTCTACTCCACCGCCACCGCCACCTGCCGCCGCGGGCCCATGCAGCTATGCTATGACAGCGGGAGACTATGCTTCGGCTAAGGCATCTATAGAGAAGGCAACATTTGAAGAAACCAAACTCAAGTCTGCAAAGTCCATCATCTCTAATAACTGTATGTATGCTGACCAGATCAGGACGATCTGCAGGCTCTTTACCTTTGAGGCTTCAAAGCTTGACTTTGCCAAATTTGCCTACAAGTACTGCTTTGACAAGAACAATTATTTCAAGATAAATGATGTATTTGACTTCGATGCCAGCCGCGATGAGCTGAGCACATTTACGGCACAGTAATACGCAAGAAGATATCTAATCGATCAGGGTTGCCGGGACCGGCAGCCCTGATTTGTTTTAGTGACATACCTATGACAATTTATTTATAGGGATAGTTATCTTTAAGCATGAACTGGAAATTATTTACTCTCTTTTTGTTGTTACCCTTTTTGGCCGTGGGCCAGGTATGGGCGCCCATAGGTGCTAAATGGACCTATAATCAAAACACTGTCAACCCTTACTATACTACTTACACTACATTTGAGTCTGTCTCTGACACTGTGATAGGAGCGCAAAGCTGTCGCGTCATCAAAGAGACAGAGCGCACCAGTCCCGCTGATTCTAATGAGACCTTATATTTTATGTATTCAGATAGCGCTTACGTCTATAACTGGCATGGCTCCTCCTGGTGTCCCTTGTACATGTTTGGCGCGGTAGGAGATAGTTTTGATGTCAATTGTACAGGTCTTATGGCGCATATCCGATCTATAGATACTATCCGGATCAATGGCCACCAGCGCCGGGTTTTCCAATATGATGCCGGTAGTATGGCTATTGATTTTTCCGGCGCGGTCATTGAGGGCATAGGGCACACTATTAGTATGTTCCCGGGTTATGATAACAGCATCTTTGCCTCTCCGCTGAGGTGCTATGAGGATACGACAATAGGTTTATACAAAAGCACCTATAATGGTGAAAGCGGAAATCAGGATTGCGAGGAGGTCATAAACCGGACGACTATCAAAGTATTAGGGCGAGATACAGCCATGACGATTGCCCCTATTATAATTACGGAGGGATGGACGCGTGTATCTGTGTCGGCACCCACAGAGGTCAGCCTGTATACCATGACCGGTCAGCTACTCTGGCATCAAAAGGTAACAAACAGCTACCGGGTGGATCTGACATCCTATCAAGACGGACAATATGTTATAAGTCTCTCGCAAGGTAACAATGTCAGGCAGTCTGCTCGGATCATCAAGATCAGCCAATAGCTTTTAGCTCGTCAGTTTCTTGCCTCGTGAGGAGTGCTCAAGAGGCATGTTTTTTAAATGCTCTGAAATGCCTTAACTTTATAGAAAGCTTTTGGATGAGCAAGTTGGAAAAAATACAAGAAGAAATACTGTCCCTTTCCACTGAGGAGAGGGAGCTGATCAGTATATTTTTAAAGTCTGCTCAGGATAACATGGAGGCCGATTACACTCAGGCCTGGAATAAGGAGTTGCAACGCAGGATCGATGAATTGGACAATGGTAAGCAGATTTGGTCTCATCAGAGTCGGCAGTAGCAGAGATCAGAAAGAAACTGTTTAAATGACCCAGATCCAGCCCGCAGCCAGGCAGGAACTGGAAGATGGCGCAGTGTATTACGCTCAGATATCAGATGACCTCGCAGACAGATTTCTCAATGCCGCTCGGATGGGCACTGCATTATGCTGATCTCAGAAAACTGAATTTCAAGATATTTCCTTACTCGATCATTTATCGTTTTGATCAGGAAAGCAACGAAATAATAGTCGTAGCTATTCAACATCAAAACAGGAAGCCTTTCTACTGGAAAGGGCGTATTTAATCTGACATTGTTTAGCGGGCCAGAGAGCTTGACGTGATCCGATGAAAGCCTGGCTACAACAAGCTGGGACTTTTGTTTTACTGAGTATGTATATTTATGATACCTGACTTTGATACATGATTACGTTTTTGATTATACATATTCTGATTCCGGTCATCGGCTTGGTTGTGTTTCTTTTTCTTGCGAAGAGAATGACACAAGCTGATCTGCCAGGTGGATTAGTATTAGAGCTATTCCATTATTCGCGACTTACGGAGGACTACTCCTGGTTGTTTTGACAAGCCTTTTCTGGCAATGGTCAGGTATAGCATCGCTAGGAGTAGCTTACCTTGTCTTCGTAGCGCCGCTGATCATGGCCTATATCATCTATAGGGAATATCGACACAGAGTGCTCTCCACTTATCACAAATGGATTGCGCTTAGCAGTGGGATTTACCTTATCATAATGCCAGCCCTATTGATCGTAGCTCGTTTTATGATCAGGGTTTGATCGCCTGTTACAATATTACGACGTCAGATTCTCCAGCCTCATATTAGGCTAGAAGAGCACCACTTCACTCTTATAAGGAGAAAATGAAATGCTTACGCAGAGGCAGATATTAATCCCCGTACTGACTAGAGTTTGCTACCTCCTGCCTTGGTAGATAGTAAGATCTGTCGGAAGCAAGGATAATTATCAGCAAAATAACATCCATTATGACACCGAAGATCATCCCGAAGCTGGAACTCATTGCTATAAAACCTATTGATGCGTCTTTTAAAAGTACGACTGTGCGTATAACGCTAAAGAGGGCACTAAGAATTAAGGCAGAGCAGGCTAATTTTATAGAAAACCGACGCTTGATCAGTAAGAACAAGCCGCCCACAATATAAATCAGTGAGGGAATAAAACCGATATAGCCCAGCCTTACGATCCACGTTTTCTGAAAGTCCGACATATAAAACATCTTTTCCATATTCTGGATCATC
Organism: Bacteroidota bacterium; assembly: GCA_018267385.1. Classification (GTDB taxonomy): domain Bacteria; phylum Bacteroidota; class Bacteroidia; order Chitinophagales; family LD1; genus UBA1941. The sequence continues at coordinate 243,590 of JAFDYN010000007.1, forward strand.
TCCTTATTGCCCAAAGGAGATCGAGTTTTTTCTATGACGGTGATGCTGGAATCACCGAGGGTTTGTGTGGTAGTATCAACTCTTACTGATACCATAGGTACCAAACCCTTCATCATCGCCTTTTGATTTTCCAGTAGGACCGGTGTCAGGATCAGTTGGCAGTTTTTTATAGTACTGCACCCGCCTAATAGCATCATTAATATTCCCACTATGTAAGCCCAGGTTGGTGTTTTCATTTCCAGTTTATTTTAGTCCTCTGGTATCGTTTTGCTTGCTCCAGAGGCTTACGAACAACGTATCAGCTCGTCAGATTCTCCGGCCTCATTTGAGGGAAGAAGAGCACCTCCTGTATCGTAGGCTGATTGGTCATGAGCATGCAGAGGCGGTCTATGCCGATACCGATACCGGCCGTAGGTGGCATACCATACTCCAGCGCGCGGAGAAAGTCATAGTCAATGAACATGGCCTCATCATCGCCGCGCTCCATCAGCCGCACCTGCTCCTCAAAGCGTGCACGCTGGTCCAGCGGATCATTCAGCTCGCTATACGCATTGCCTATCTCCTGCCCATTCACCATCAGCTCAAAGCGCTCTACGAGGCCCTCCTTGCTGCGGTGCTTCTTGGTCAGCGGGCTCATCTCTACCGGATAGTCAGTGATGAAGGTCGGCTGTATGAAATTTTTCTCACACTTGGCGCTGAAGAGTTCGTCTATCAGCTTGCCTTTGCCCATCGTCTTGTCTACCTCCAGGTGCAGTGACTTGCAGACGTCATAGATCTGCTCCTCGGTCATGGCGCTCACATCGTGACCGGTATACTCTTTGATCGCATCGTAGATCGTGATACGCTTGAATGGCGCCTTGAAGTTGATCTTATTGTCACCCACTGCCAGCTCAGTCGTGCCGTGCATAGCCGTAGCTACTTTCTCCAGCATCCGCTCGGTGAACTCCATCATCCAGATATAGTCCTTGTAGGCTACGTAAAACTCCAGGATAGTAAACTCCGGATTATGCTTGCGGCTCATGCCCTCATTGCGGAAATTGCGGCTGAACTCATACACGAAATCAAAACCTCCTACGATCAGTCGCTTCAGGTATAGCTCATTTGCGATACGCAGGTAGAGCTGTGTATCCAGCGCATTGTGATGCGTGACAAAGGGGCGTGCAGCCGCGCCCCCCGGTATGCTCTGCAGCACGGGGGTATCTACCTCCACACCGCCGTGATCATTCAGGAAGTCGCGGATTGTCTTCACCATCCTGGTACGCTTCAGGAAGGTGTCCTTCACATCAGGATTGACCACCAGGTCTACATAGCGCTGCCTCCAGCGCAGCTCTGGATCGGTAAAGGCGTCAAACACCTCTCCGTCTTTCTCCTTCACTACCGGCATCGGGCGCAGCGCCTTACCCAGTACTTTAAATTCCTTTACGCGGATAGATGTCTCGCCGGTCTTGGTCACAAAGGCCTCACCTTTGGCACCGACAAAGTCGCCGAGATCCAGCAGTCCTTTGATCACAGTATTGTAGAGCGTCTTATCCTCGCCCGGGCAGATATTATCTATGGAGATGAAGAGCTGTATACGCGTCGTATTGTCCAGTATCTTGATGAATGTCACCTTGCCCTTGGCATTGATGCTCATGATACGGCCGGCTATGCTGATGTTCTTATAGCCTTCTACCTCGTGCACCTCCTCACCGGGATGTGCTGCTTTATGTTTCTCTACAGCATCCAGTATCTCTTTGGCAGTTGCATTGACCTCCCACATAGGGGCAGGGTAGGGGTCTATGCCCGCTTCTATCAGGCCCTTCAGCTTCTCGCGACGGGCTATCTCCTGATCATTCAGATGCTCACTCATATATGAAAAATTTGGGAGCGTGAATATACTAAATAGACGTGAGACGATAGATGAGAGACACTAGACAAATGCAGGAACAGCCTCAATTCGCAACCTTTTTATACTTTCATTTTAAAATCATCTGTCGTGCTGCTGCAAAACGGCTACCTGCGCAACCTCCTTTTCCTCGATATCGAGACCGTGCCGCGCCTCGGCTCCTGGCATGACCTGCCCGATGCAGAGAAGGACCTCTGGGCCATAAAACATGCCACGCTCAAGATACCTGATGAGACCGCAGAGGAGGGCTATCTCAGGCGCGCCGGAGTGTACTCGGAGTTTGCCAAAGTGATCTGCCTGTCTATCGGCTTCTTCTGGTATGACCGCGAGGCCAATGCAGATACCTTTCGCCTGCGCTCTATCTATGGCGATGACGAGCAGCAGCTGCTCAGTGATGTCGTGACACTTTTCAACCGGCACTTTCCAAACCCTGACCGCTTCAAATTCTCCGGGCACAATATCAAAGAGTTTGACATCCCGTTCCTCTGCCGCCGTATGGTGATCAATAACCTGCGCCTGCCCGCCCTCTTTGACATCTCGGGCAAGAAGCCCTGGGAGACGGAGATGGTGGACACGCTCCAGCTCTGGAAGTTTGGCGACAACAAGAACTACACCTCTCTGAAGCTACTCACCCACGTCCTCGGCATACCCAGCCCGAAGGAGGATATAGAGGGCAAGGATGTCTGCATGGTCTACTATGAGCAGCAAGGGCTGAAGCGGATCGTAGAGTACTGCCAGCGGGACGTAGTGACTGTAGCCAGGCTATTGATGCGGTTCCGCTACGAGCAGGACTTTTTGGAGGATAAAGATGTGATCATTGCCACACAGTCTTAACTGTGAGTTGTTTGATTTTTGTGATGACAGGGATGAATACATTCTGAAGATTGACCTTCCAGGTAATACTTAATTATTTGCCCAGGCATCTATCCACTATGCATTGGGTGCGTAGAGGTCTTCCGCAAACTTGATATAGTTGCAATCCAGTGGTGGCTTGGCTGTGTAGAGGTGCGGGTGCTTGCGGGCATCGGCGCGGAGCTTGGCCAGGACCTCGTCATCCGTATCTCTTGGGCTGAAATCTTTGTAGGCTGGGTCATTGACGTAGTCCAGCTCGTATTGCTCCTCCGGCGTGAGGGATTTCGGCGCCTTTTCCTTTTTTGTTTTTGAACCGAGGAGGGGTTTATCTTCAATGAGTTCGGGAAATTCGTGGCGCAGGTGAGATGGCAGTTCGTTTTCGCCTTTGGTGTTGTAGCCGTAGTTGTGTTTCAATACGAAATGGCAAGTAGAGGCGTTCAGCCGCCGGTAGAGGCCGCCGTCTTCGAGTTTGCAGATAAAGATCTGCTCGATGTAGTAGATGCGGTCCATGATGTCTTCGTCATGTTCCCATTTCTTTTTCCAGTAGCTCCAGAGCTGCTTGTAGCAGCGGGCTTTGAGCAGCGCCTGGGAGAGGGTGTCGCAGATGGAGAATTCATCAAGGGCGATGGCTTCGATTTTGCCGAGAAACAGGAGTGTCTTCTCATGGGTCCATTTGGAGGCGTTTTGATTGCCAAATTGTGTGGAGGACATAGGATTTATATTTAGAGTGAATAATCGGCCCCTAAATCCCCCAAGGGGACTTTAATACAGCTTGCAATTTCTGAAGCAGAATTTTCAGAATCTTATGAATAACTCAGAATGAATGCAGAATAAATTTCTTGCGAAGGTGTTACCCTCCAAACCTCCCTAAAATAGGGAGGCTTTAATGCAGAGTGTAAATTGTCGGAATCAGAATTTGCAGGATTTTAGAATTGACAGAATTAATACAGTTTTGGACCGCAGAGCCTGTCTTCCGGTAGGCAGGGCGGAGAGACGCGGAGGGAATTAAAGCAACCCTCTATCCCGAAGCTTCGCGACTCCCTAAAGGGCGGGTTAATACAGAATGCAGTTTCTGAATCATAGTTTTCGGAATGGTTTGAATGATTCAGAATAGAGATGTCAAATACGGAATACATTTTGAATCACATAGAACACATAGGTCACATAGAAATGCGGTGAGAATTAGCTTCAATTTAATGATGCAAAGATTGGAAAAATCGGCGACTTTGTGCGGAGGAATTATTCACAAAATTGGTCGCCTAGAGTGGCTTAGAATTGCGAGCAGCGCTTAAGCTTACAAGTAGTACTTAAAATTATTCGCCGTCAGGTGTTTCTCCTTGCTGTAGTAGTCGGGGTCTATCTTTTCTACCAGTGTCCAGAAGCGTGGAGAGTGGTCTGCATGCACCAGGTGCGCCAGCTCATGGATCAGCACATAGTCTATCACCTCGTCTGGGGCGAACATGAGGCGCACCGAGATATTGATATTGCCCTGGGTAGAGCAGCTGCCCCAGTTAGACGTATTATACTTCATCCGCACGGAGTTGATGGTCTTGCCAAAGTATTTGCGGTTCAGCTCATGCAGGCGCTCGGATACGATGGGGGTGAAGAAACGCGAGAGGCAGCGCGCCACCAGGTAGCTGTTGGTGCTGTCTTCGGCTTCTTTGTTCAGCCCGCGGGTCAGGTTGATCACGATCTGGTCGTTGAATAACTTTGCAGAGCTTTTCGGATTGTCGTGATAGAAGATATTGATGCGGAAGGAATGTTTGCCTATCACCAGGATCTCGCCGTTTGTGTATTTGCGCTGCGGGAGGTAGTCCAGCAGTTGCGGGTTCTTGTCCAGTTTGGTCTTGGCCCACTTCAGGAAGTTGTCTATGTGCTTTTTCTTCTCCTCTATAGACTGGTTGGCCGCTATGCGGATCAGTACGCCGTTGGCATTGACCATGATCCGGTTATTAAACCTTTTCTCCTCCTGTATGCGCACCGGCACGATCCGCCCATTGACCTCCAGCTCAAAGTTTTCCAGCTTCTTTGGCGCTTCAGGTTTCGGCTTCTTCTCCTCAAACAGATTATCAAACAGTGACAGCAGCATATTTACTCGTCCAAAAGTCGCTAAAAACGGGCTAACGTTTTGGCGCTATTTGTCAACAAAACCTAAAGAGAAACTCCTGGCATCATGGTATCTCTGTGAGATTGGCTGTGATAAAATTTATTCTATTTTTGAACGTCTATACATCAAATAGTTAATCATGAACATAAGAATGGAAGAGCCACAAGTACCTGGCAAACCGGATGAGCTGATCGAGAAGTTTGCCGGAGGTGCCAAGTTTGACAATAAATTTCTGGAGCAGCGCAGGGTATTCCTGTGGGGGCCGGTCACAGATGAATCTTCGGAGCGGGTGGTAAACAGGCTCCTGTTTCTGGAGGCCAACGATCCGGGCAAGGACATATTTTTTTACATCAACTCGCCGGGCGGCGTGGTGACATCAGGCATGGTAGTGTATGACGTGATGAAGATGATCTCGTCTCCCGTACATACTATCTGCATGGGCCTGGCTGCCTCTATGGGCTCGATCCTGCTCAGTGGCGGTGTGAAGGGTAAAAGACTGATCTGGCCACACGGCAGGGTGATGATACACCAGCCATCTATAGGTGGCATGTACGGTCAGGCTACGGATATCGAGATCACAGCGCGTGAGATAGACAAGACCCGCCTGATGAGCGCCGAGATACTGGCTGAGAATACCGGCAAGAGCGTAGAGCAGATCCTCGCAGACTTTGACCGTGACTACTGGATGAGCGCCAAGGAGGCTGTGGCATACGGTATAGTAGACGGCATAGCAGACAAGCTGATCTAAACTGATTTGATAATACCCGTAGACCGCAGGTGACGCCGGCATCCAGCCTTTTGTCAGCTGCGGTTTTTTATTTCTTATTTTCACATGAAAAGTAGTATGGCGCTCAACGACCAGAATATAGAGATCGCAAAACTCCAGAAGGATATCATCAGCCGTCTGGGTATCAGCCAGGAGAATGCGATATTCAACTTCAAGCAGAAAAATGATGTGGTCCGCTTTGACCTCGTGACCATCAATCCGAAGCATGAGCAGTCATTCCTCTTCCACACCGTACACGGCACGGACAAGGTAGACGCCCTGCGCAAGATGCTCGAATACATCAATGAGCACTATGCCAAAGAAGGCAGCATGACCATCCAGTGGATCAAGATAGGCGACAATAAGCTCCATACATCCTACTTCCGCGCCAAGAATATGTACGACGCCCTGGACAAATTCTACTATGAGCGCGATATGAACCAGTACAAGATCTTCTCGATCACACTGAATCCTGTCAGCTAAATAAAAAGCCCCAGCCTCTCTCGGGAAGAAACTGGGGAGTCAATACAAGTTTATTGTTTATCTTAAAATAGCCCTGCCGCTACCGGCTGTGCCTCTACAGGCTTCACAGCGTCTATGAAGAAAAGGTTGGTATTGTAGTCTACTTTCCACTCACCCACTTCATTTTCGTAGAAAGAGCGGTCCAGCTTCAGCATGCAGTGCTGCAGGCATACGGCCTTGCCAAAAATGTGCTTCAGGTTCAGGTTGACCGGTACGGCGTGGGGGCGCTTGAAGGCATCCATGATCAGGTAAATGATCTCCTGGCCTACCTTGCCGGAGTGCTTCAGCAGCTGGTAGAGATTTTTCTTATTGGTGATATACTGAGCGAACTCAGTTTTGCCATTGATCTCTATCTCGCCGATCAGCGTGACTTCTTCAGATGTAAAGAACTCTATCTCAGAGAAATGGATCTTATTCCTGACGATGGACGGTTGCTTTTGTTCTATGGCTTTCATCTCGATTAGTTTTAAATGATAACACGAAATAACAAGCACACTACGCAATCAATTTGCGCAGTAAAAAATTTATTTTAATTTTCTTCGGTTCCCGTCCACCTATGTACGACAAGGCAGGTGCCAAAGGCTGGGGAATGTGTACATTACATATGCACAGCCTGATGAAACTTTTTTTGAAAACCTGTTTGGATTGATTATATTCTACAGTAGTGCGGTACTAGAATAGACGGCCACACCGACTAAACCTGACAAGAGATACACTGATATGTCACTCAATAAAGATGCCTTTGCCAGATACCGGCTGATAGACGAGCGTATGCGCAAAAAGCCAGATCCAAGACTGGAGGACCTGATCAGATATGTGAGCGAGCACCTGGATAAACCGGTCTCCCGCCGCACCATCCAGCTGGATATACAGGAGATGCGCTACAGCCAGGCGCTGAAATTTATGGCGCCTATCGTATTTGACCGCGGGGCGCATAGCTACCGCTACTCAGATGCTACCTATTCTATCAATAACCTGCCCGTGACGGCAGATGACCTCCACGGCCTTGAGTTTGCCATCAGCCTGCTCGACCAGTTCAAAGAGCTGCCGGCCATCAAAGAGTTTGAAGAGGCCATCATGAAGATAGCCGAGACGGTACGCTTCAATAAGCAATCGCGCGGAGAGGACAAGATCATCCAGTTTGACCGGCCCAATAGCTATCGCGGCATAGAGTACTTTGAGCCGCTGGTGCGCGCCATCCGCGAGCGCCGCAGGGTGAGGCTATCGTACCGCAAGTTTGATGATGAAAAGGCCAAAGAGCACATCATAGAGCCATACGTACTGCGGGAGTCAAAGGGGCGCTTCTATCTATTAGGCAATGTGAATGAAGGCAAAATAGCTAAGGTGAAGACCTACGCGTTTGATCGCTTCGCAGGTTTGCAAGTGACAGACAAGACCTTTGATGGCAAGGCCTTTGACAGCGAGAAGTACTTTCAGAATGTCTATGGTATCTCCGAGGGTGCCGGCAAGGCGGAGACGGTCGTGCTGGCCTTCACACCAGTGCAGGCGAAGTACATACAGTCGCAGCCGCTGCACCACTCACAGCAGGTAGTAAGGGAGACGAAAACAGAGACACACATCAGCCTCAGTGTGATGGTCAATCATGAGCTGGTGAGCCAGCTGCTCAGCTATGGTGCCAATGTGCGCGTGCTACGCCCAGCCTCACTGGTAGAAAAGGTTAAAGCGGAGTTAAAAAAATCTCTGGATCAATATCCCTAGATGGAAATATTGTTTAATTTACTCTCAAAATCACCACCATGCCAAACGGAAGAAAAAACAAGCCCATAGCAGGATACCATATCCTGATGCTACTGTCTGCAGTAGATCATAAATTCAGCGTGGCGGAGGACCGCATCATAGCGGAGTATGTAGCAGAGAACTTCCCCATACCAGTGAGTCTGGATAAGGAACTCGAGTATATCAGCGCGCTGAAAGAAGAGGACTACATGCTGCACTTCCAGAAGTGCATGGATGATTTCTACGAAGACTCTACAGATGAAGAGCGCCTGCACCTCATTGATTTTGCTATCAAGCTGACCAAAGCTACCCGACCTATCACCAAAGAAGAAAACATCTACCTCAGCGAACTCTACAATGAATGGACTGAGACGGTAGAATAAACCATCATACATGCACCGGCTGAGAACTGCCATACTCCTGCTGACGCTCTCAGCATCGCCGGCGCTATATGCCCAGACTAAAAGTACGTCTGCCGCTATCAAAGGCACCACAAAGATCAATAGTGAGATATACATCCCCCTGCGCGAGCGCGAGGAGGTGCAGGTGATCCCCCTGGTAGATACGCTGGACTGCGAGAAGGAATACCTCTTTCGCCTCCGGTTTGCTAGCAAGTACACTTTCTCCGAGCTTTTCTTTGACAAGGGGCTGGCTACGCGGGTAGACTCCTTCCTATCTATCAGGCCGCGATCGGCCCGCACAGAGGGCGTAGATACTGCCACCCTGCGCATCATCGGTTTCTCAAACAATAACCGCATCCTATTGTATCACAGGTTTATCCTGCTGCCACATGTCAGGGTGTTCCCCGTTTTGAATCCCAATAAGGATAACAATATCACTGTAGGCCATCTGGCCCTGGAGCGGGATATGATCTACAGCAAGAAGGACTTTCCGGATAAGTGTTCATTTGGCTATGAAGAGAATGGAAGGTTCAACAAGGACAATGTGATCACAGGCATCACCATCTCTCTGGTCAATAGGCACCTGTCCAAAAATTTCTATGTGAAAGGAGATGTACCGACGGAGGAGATGATACGGGAGGTACACAAAGTAGGCAGGGGTACTACCATGTACATACGCCTGGATATCAAAAATGGCCGAAGGGCAAAAAGCGTCTGGACACGCTTCACTCTGGATGACGGCGGGCAGTGATGCTCCTAGAAGTTGATGATCTTAAGGCCTTTGCCCTTGCGTAGTTCCTGACGGATGATCTTCTGTATCTCCAGGTCATCCTCATATGGTGTGATACTGGCCCGCAGGCTCTCCGTATTGACAGGCGTCAGCTCAGGGCAGATATAACCCATACCGAGGTAGACGCTGTTCTCGACGCAGATCACGGAGTTTTCATCCGGGCGGCGGCCATCACCTACTATGAAGAAGTTAGAGTTCTTGTACAGGTATTTCCTGACAGCCTTATCGATCTTCTCGTTGTATGACTTTTTGAAATTCTCCCGCTGCTCCGGTTCGGTTATTTTTTTCAGCAGTGAAAACTGTACCTGCAGGTGGCCCTCTACTATGATCTTGTGCAGTACTTTCTGCGCAGTGCCCCGGCTCTGAAACTTCAAAGTGACCTCACCGCCCGCAAATTCTATTTTCTCTACACGCAGGTGCTTGAATCCCTCCTGGTCTGTAGTGATAAAGATGGCAGATGTGAGCTTGTATTCTTTGGGCCGCTTGTTGAATTCCGGCAGCAGTTTCTTGACCTCATGATAGGCGCCAAGGCGCGCCATCAGTTCATTGCCGGTAGGCTGGTAGTCTATCTGTGTGATAGCCTCCTGGGCCCGCTGCCGCTCCGGGAGACCCTCCGCCTTATTGAAAAATTTGATCACCTCCCTGCGTACATTCTTAGAGGCTTCGATGAATAGGATCTTATCTGTGGCATCTTTGAGGTAGAAATAGCCCGGCTCCTCCGGCAGCTTTTCTATCTCGCCGAGTGTGATATTGGGAGGGAGGATAGACGGATCGATGCCGTGGTTCATCTCTATCTCCAGATACTTTTTGGCATTGCTCTGCTTGAGTATGAGGCTGAGCAGCTTGACTGTGGCCTCTACGTCTCCCAGTGCGCGGTGGCGGTTCTCGATGGTGATACCCAGCGACTCACACAGGGAGCCGAGGCTGTAGGACGTAAAGCCCGGCAGGACTTTGCGTGAAAGATTGACGGTGTCGACCTGTTTGCGTACAAAGTCGATACCCAGCCGCTTGTACTCGCTGCGCACCATGCCATAGTCAAACTTGACATTGTGCGCTACAAATATCTTCTCGCGGGTGATCTCCAGTATTTTCTCCTGTATCTCCTCAAAAGAGGGTGCGTGACGCACCATTTTATCTGTGATACCGGTCAGCTGGGTCACATATTTGTCTATATTGCGATGCGGATTGACCAGTGAGGAATATTGCTCCAGGATATTTTCACCGTCAAAGACGATGACAGCGATCTCTATGATCCTGTCTACAGAGGGGCTGCCCCCGGTGGTCTCGACATCTATGACGGCGTACATCGGGGGGCAAACGTACGGAATAATAAGAACCGCAGACCGTCCGATTGTTAAGATTGGTTGAAAAAAATGTACTTTAGGAGTATTGACTGGACAGTAGGAGCATTATTGAAAATTTGCGATTTATCTGTTTATCAATGATTTATATTTTTCAAGGTGAATCATAACCACATATCAAAACTGCTGGCGGTCCTCGGACTGATATTATGGATACCTGCCGGGCACCTCTGCGCTCAGGCGGATTCTACCTACCGCTCGGTACAGCGTCAGGTAGACAGCCAGCCGGATTCCACCCGCAATGGGTTTTTTCACGCGGCCCGCTTTCATAGCTCTTTTCATGTCCAGTTTGAGGGTGATGCGGCGTATATGTTCCGGGAGGTAGGTGCGGTCACGGGCTTTCAGGTGGCCTGGGTCATCAATCACAAGATCTCCATCGGCGCTGCCTTTAGCATCCTGACGTCCAATAATGTGACTCTGAATCAGTACGTCAATAGCAATGCCGCCATAGGCGTGATACCCAATAATATCACGCCTCAGCTCATGTCAGCCGGCCTGACGGGAGGCTATATCTTCAGATCAGGCAAAAAGCTCTCCTTTGAGCCGCAGCTGGGCCTCGGCTGGGCCTATATCCACTTCACTGATCCACGCGCGGGATGGGCAGACCCAGCAGCAAGCAAGAGCGAGACATATACCGGCCACTATGCCTGTATCAGCCCGTCTGTCAGCATGATCTGGAATGCTACCAAGGTATTCCGGCCCGGTATAGTAGTAGGTGGCAATGCGGTCTTTGGCCAAAACTACCTAGATGTGAAGAGCTATAATGTAGGCTCTGTCTACGGTGGCGTCTTCCTGCGCTTTGGCACTTTCTAAATAAAAAAGGGCCGGTATCTGCCAGCCCTTATATTCTCTTTTTATATCGTTCTTATATCTTCTTCAGATAGACGTCCTTCACCTGTGTGGTAGACTTGGTCAGCTTCACAGCAAAGGTCTGCTTATCGAGTACTTTGCCTACAGCAGGATAATCCAGGAAACGCTTCATGAGCATCTTCTTCAGCTCAGGATTGCTGATGGCCATTACATTTTTTGAGATGATACCGCACTGGTCAGATATCTGGTCTTTCAGCACTTTGTAATAGTCTACGAGCATTTGCTCATCTTTGGTAGCGACTTTGTATTTATTGGTCTCGGGGTCGATCTCTATAGATACCGGCGGCTGCTGCTTCACCCAGTCATCAAACTGCATTTTGACATCCCTCAGCGCGTTCAGGTTTTTGCTATTAGCATCTATCGCCTTGATGAGGCCGGCCTGGTCAGTGCCCTGCAGCAGCTCTTTGGCGCTGTCCAGATCCAGGTTCATCAGGCTGTAAAGACCATGATATTTTTTGGCAGCATTGAGGTTGCCAGCCTTGTCATAGATCCTGGATGCAAATCCATAATTCATGACAGAGACATTTTCCTGTGCCAGTTTTTCGATGGCTTCGGTATTAGCTGTTTTGGTATAAGACTCCACCATTTTCAGGTAGATATTCTGCGCCTCGCTCTCCTGGCCCAGGGAGTAAAACTGCTCGGCACATTTCCTCATACCCTCGGTCACCTCGCCGGTGGAGTAGGCATCGTATGCTTTGAGGTATTGCTTATTATCCCATGCCAGATCTCCGGCTTTTTTGTAGAGGCCTGAGCGCTTGTACAGTTCAAAAGCCTGATTGACGCCTTCTGTAGTGCCTTGCTTCTCATAGTCGCGCGCTACCTTGGTCACAGATGGTGTGTCCTGCGCGCGGAAGTAATAATCTACAGCCTTAGGGTAGTACTTCTCCCCACGCTCATAAAATTTATCACCTATGCCTGTAGCACCATCCTTGGCTTTACCTGCTTTGGTATAGTCTTTCATGGCTTTGTCGAGCATCTTGGTCTCTTGTTTTTCATCGCCCATGGCCTGCTCTACCCATGCATCACCTACTTTGGCCAGGCCTTCTGCCTTGCCGGCTTTATCAGCGCTGCCGTACTTCGTCTCAGCCTGCTGTAGCTCTCCATGCTCCAGAAATGCATCTCCCAGTATCACGTTGATCTCTTGCTGCTTGAGGCCCCCTTTCTGAAAGGTCTCCATAGCCTTCTGTATCATTTCATTTTTCTTGGCATTGTCTTTTTGAGAGAAAGCTTCTTTCAGCTTTTCTTTACCTTTTTCTACATCTTTCTGTGCAAAGGCACCGGTACAGGCAAATAGCAGCACTATGCAGCAGCATATATGGGTCAGTCTGATATTCATGATTTGGATTTTTTGGTCGTACCAATCTAAAGAGTTTATCTCTAAATCATAATAAACCCATCAAAAAAATTGCAAATCCATGGCTGACTTTACCAAACGATGGTTGGCATCACATCCGGCATGTGTAAATTTATAGCCGGAGTGATTTATACCGACCGAAGGGAAAGATATATAACCGGCTATCTAGATAATATAAACGGGGCAGTGAAATCATCATTGCAGACTACCACATCGGCGTGGCTTTGAGGCGTATTTTCGGATAGATAAATATTCTGGCCCGGTTTATATCTTTCGTTAAAACGCGCGATCAATTGTTCCAGATGTTTCGGATCGTTTTTGCGAGGATCTCGGTCAATATTCCGCTGTAGATGGGTCTTCTCCGATACGTCTAAAAATATGCTGTAATCCCAAAATGAAAGTAACTGGGTACGATGAAGGAAAATACCCTCTACGATCAAGACTGAAGCCAGCGGAACGACCATAGGCTTTGCCTCGCTCTTGCAGTCCGAATCCACATCAAATATACTGGTGTAGTATAGCCCGCCATTCTGAAAAGGTTTAATGACCTTTTCAATAAATGCGTCATAATCATAGGAATCTGAATAATATCCTAGGGGGGAATTAGCTCCGAGACGATATCGTATAGCACGCGGGTGGTGAAAGCCGTCTATGCCGACTACTACTACGGTTTTGCCCGCCTTTTCCAACGATGCTCTCAGCTGATGGGCAAAGTGCGTTTTCCCGGAGCCGTCGACACCATCTACGGCTACAAGGACAGGTGCCTGCTTTTGTACTTTAAGAATGGCAGCACTAAGCTCTTGAAAAAGTGAATTGCTCATGGGTGTCAACGTGGCGCTAATGTCATATCCGATCTATGCTCCCCGGCACCTACATACTACGCCTGTACTGCCCGCCTACCTCATACAGCGCATGGGTGATCTGGCCCAGGGAGGCATGCTTGACCGTCTCTATCAGCTCGGCAAAGATGTTACCGTTGTCCATCGCCACCTGCTGGAGCCTGCGCAGCGCTGTGGCAGAGGTAGCTGCATGGCGCTGCCAGAAAGTATCCAGCGCCTGTATCTGGTACTCCTTCTCCTCTGTGGTAGAGCGGATCACCTCACCGGGTATGATAGTCGGTGAGCCATTCTTGCTGAGGAAGGTATTGACACCCACTATGGGGTACTCGCCGGTGTGCTTCTGGTGCTCGTAGTACATAGACTCCTCCTGTATCTTATTGCGCTGGTACATCCGCTCCATAGCGCCCAGCACGCCGCCGCGGTCTGTGATGCGTTTAAACTCATTCAGCACAGCCTCCTCTACCAGGTCTGTGAGCTCCTCTATCAGAAAGGAACCCTGATTGGGATTCTCATTTTTAGCAGTGCCCAGCTCGCGGTTTATGATCAGCTGTATAGCCATGGCGCGGCGTACACTCTCCTCTGTAGGTGTGGTGATCGCTTCGTCATAGGCATTGGTATGCAGGGAGTTGCAGTTGTCATAGATAGCATACAGCGCCTGCAGGGTGGTACGGATGTCATTGAAATCTATCTCCTGGGCGTGCAGGCTGCGGCCCGAGGTCTGGATATGGTACTTCAGCTTTTGCGAGCGGTCGTTACCCTTGTATTTGTACTTGATGGCCTTGGCCCAGATGCGGCGCGCCACGCGGCCTATCACGGAGTACTCAGGGTCCATACCATTGCTGAAGAAGAACGACAGGTTTGGCGCAAAGTCATCTATATGCATGCCCCTGCTCAGATAGTACTCTACATAGGTGAAGCCATTGGATAAGGTAAATGCAAGCTGAGAAATAGGATTGGCCCCGGCCTCGGCTATGTGATAGCCGGAGATGGAGACAGAGTAGAAGTTCCGTACTTTCTGCTCGATGAAATACTGCTGCACATCTCCCATCATCTTCAGCGCAAACTCTGTCGAGAAGATGCAAGTATTCTGCGCCTGGTCCTCCTTCAGGATATCTGCCTGTACGGTACCACGTACAGCAGAGAGAGCCTTGGCCTTCAGCTGTGCATATACATCAGCAGGCAGTACCTGATCTCCCGATACGCCAAGCAGTGAGAGGCCGAGACCGTTATTGCCCTCTGGTAGTGGGCCATTGTACGCCGGCCTGCCGGTAGCCTTGAATATATCATCCAGCTTCTTCGCTACTTCTTTTTCCAGCCCCTTTTCCTTGATGTATTTCTCACACTCCTGGTCTATGGCGGCATTCATAAAGAACGCAAGGAGCATAGGCGCAGGACCATTGATGGTCATAGATACCGAGGTCTTCGGATCGCAGAGGTCAAAGCCGCTGTAGAGCTTCTTAGCATCATCTACAGTAGCGATGCTCACACCGCTATTGCCTACCTTGCCATAGATATCAGGGCGGTGTGCAGGGTCCTCTCCATAGAGTGTCACCGAGTCAAAGGCCGTAGACAGACGGATAGCCGGCTGGCCGAGAGATACGTAGTGGAAGCGCCTGTTGGTCCGCTCCGGGCCACCCTCTCCGGCGAACATCCGCGTAGGGTCTTCACCTTCACGCTTGAGAGGGAAGACACCAGCAGTATAGGGAAATTCGCCGGGTACATTCTCCTGTAGCTGCCAGGTCAGGATATCGCCCCAGTCGCTGTACTTAGGCAAGTATACTTTACGGATAGAGGTGCCAGAGAGGCTTTTATAAGTGAAGGGCAGTTGTATTGTTTTATCTCGCACACCGAAAGCAAATGTCTCGCCTGAGTATTTCTCTTTGGTGGTATTCCAATTATCGAGGAGAGCTTTACACTCGGGGTGAAGGCGGAGTTCCAGCTCTTTGTATTTATTGCGGAGTTCTGTCAGCATAGGGTCAAAATTAGACGAAATGTGCAGACTACGAAAATGAGAAGATGCAAGACAATATTTCAAAACAAGGCTCGTTTAGCATCAAATTTTACGCATGAAAACTCCACGGGCCTTGTTGTTTTTTATCATCACTATAGCAACGCTGGCGGGCTGCAAAAAGAAGGCAGATCTACTGGTCATCACCCCACCTGTCCACACACCTAAATATTTTCCTCTTAAGCCAGGTAGCTACTGGATATACCGTCGCGCCTGGAAGGATACTACGGGTGCCGATGTGGCAAACAACCCGATCGAGTTTGATAGCTGCTATGTAGAAAAGGATACCATCATAGACTTCGTAAAGTACGCGAAGTTTTACTCAGTCAATGTCTATGGATCGGCGCAGGTATTGTATCTCAAAGATTCATTTGGATACATTATCAGTAATTGGAACTATGTATTCCTGACGGATATACGTAGTCCGCAGATTTTGCCTCCTTTCTTCGAGGGATATTCCGACTCAGATACCATGTATAAAGTAACAACCCAGATATACGCTGATCTAGCCCCGATATCCACTCCGGCAGGTTTTTTTATGGCCAGGGATATCTCGTCGACTTTCAATTTCCTTCCATGGCGTCAGAGTTCATTTGAGGGTAGGAGTTATCATACTTATTATGCGGATTCTGTGGGCCTGGTATTGCAGCAGGGCATAGGATACATGGACGGTCCACCATACTACTCAGAGCATCGCCTCGTACGGTACCATGTGCAGTGATCAGAGCACAGCCTTGATCACACGGCTCACTATCGTGCTCTCATATCCTTTCCCCATCAGAAAGCGCATCAGTTTCAGCCGGTGGTCTTGAGGTGATTTAGATTTGATGGTCGGATTCTTCTTTTCTGCCAGCCTGAGCGCTGCGGCGTAGTACTCCTCCTGGTCCAGGTCCTGCAGGTAGGGGCGATAGATCGTGTCCTTAATGCCCTTGGCAGATAGTGCCGCACGGATCTTGGCAGCGCCCCATTTCTTATTATTGAATTTGCTTTCTACAAAACCCCTGACGTAGCGTTTCTCATCCAGAAAACCTGACCGCTCCAGCTGGTCTATATAGGGCTGCATCTCTCCCTTAGCGATCTTGAGCGCGATGCACTTCCTGACCACATCAAACCTGCAGCGCTCCTGGTACTCGCAGAAGTGGCAGAGCTTTTCATATAGGAGTTTGTCGAGCATATGTTCAGGTGACGCGTGGCGGTTATCGGGTGGCAGTTGTCTGGTGGCGGTTGGCTGGAATACAAAACAGCAGGAAATGCCTGATAGTCGAAAATAGATAAAGAAAAGGGATTTGTATACAGTGATGACCAGCCATGAGCGAGCCCATCACTACCACCAGCTTAGTCGAACTTACGCTTCTGGAACCACACGTTATTCAGCGTGAAACCAAAGTTGATGCGATAGTAGCTCTCTGCTATGAGGCTTTTGGTGCCCGGAGTACGCGCTCCGATATCAGCGTTGAAATGGAAACGTGCAGCCTCCCGGTACTGTACTGCCATCGGTATCGGTATCGGCATACTCAGACCCACTGTGCCGCCGTATTCGGTCAGCTGGATACCCTGATAGATCACTTCGCTCTTGCCATAGTAGCCTCCCACCTTGTACTGTACGCGGTCCAGAAACTTCTTTGAGTCATAGTTTGGCACGATGCTCGCACCGGCCATCAGGCGCCAGCTATTGGCCAGCTTATTGGTATTCAGATCATAGGCAAACTGGCTCCAGCCGGCATAGCGGAAATCTGCCCCTACCAGCCACCAGTTCTCATTGCCCACCGTAAAGCCCGCAGAGAAATTATACGGTATCACCATTTTGCTGCGCTTCTCAGCATAGCTCAGGGGGGTATCTACTATGGTCTGCACATCAGAGATATTGATGTAGCGCTCCCACTGGCTGGAGGTACGCGCATTGACTTTCACATTTGATGAACCTTGCGCACCTACAGTAAAGAACACATCTGTTTTCAGCGTGTTTTGAGTGGTCTTTTTCAGTATCCGCTTTTTGTATTGCACGCCTACATTGTACATAAATCCGCTCACCCTCAGTGACGTCGCATTTTGAACATTGAATGCATCAATAGAGTCGGTAAAAGCAAAGCCACGGGTATAATCGAGCCTGCCAAATAAATAGGCAGCATTGACACCAATGGAGAAACCCTTGATCTGGTAGCCTGTACCGAGATAAAACTGATAGAGAGATCCCTGGCCGGTATAGACCTTATTGGTATCTACATCGTTATTGGTGAAGTTGTAATTCAATATGCTGTAGGGCAGCAAGCCGAAACTCAGGCCTAACCTGTTGCGCAGCAGCGGCACGCCTATAGCTATGTGATTCACGGCGCCATTCACCCCGTTGTACAGGGAGTCTTTGGTCCGCACGGTCGCAGCATCGGCATTGACTCCTATCTCAAAAGTAGTAGAGGTCAGCTCCGAATAGGAGGCGGGATTATTATGATTGATATGTATGGGGCTGGAGTAGCCGGTAGCTATACCACCCATACCCTTGGTCACCGAGAAAACATCAGAGTTGAGGTAGCCGAGGCCATAGCGTGAAAACGGGGAAAACACCTGTGCGTAAGCGGCGCCCGAGGAGCATAAGAGGAGCACCATAACAAGAGCCGAAAAGTATTTACGCATTGTGTAATAAAATATAATTCAATCCCTCCAGTACCATATCAGGGCCGGCAAATATGCCATTTTTAAGATTCTTTACCAAAAAGGCCATGTCACCGCCGGTCACTGCTACACGGAGTCCGCTATAACGGCGCTCGTACTCTTCTATTGTGCCGCTGACCTCCTGTATCACGCCCTCCAATACCCCGCTGAGGATAGAGCTGGTGGTATCAGTACCTATAAGGCCGTCAAATGCGTCGTGCCGGTAGGCATCCCAGTCTACATAGGGCAGGCGAGAGGTATAGTGCTGCAGCGCACGAAAGCGCATGGTGATACCGGGAGAAATAGCACCGCCGCGGTAGCCGGCAGTATCTACCAGATTGTAGGTAATGCAGGTGCCTGCTGCTATGACCAGGGCCGGCACGCCTATTGTCTTTTGCGCTGCTACTGCCAGTGTCAGCCTGTCAGCTCCGAGTGTCTCGGGAGTACCGTATAGATTTGCTATGGGCAGGCTGGTAGCAGGAGATAGCAGGTCATAGGGGATATTATATTTTTTTAGCAGATCTGTCACCGCCGTGTGCTCAGACACCGATGCTATAAGGCAACGGACAGGCATAGGGCCAGCGCTCAGATGCTGCTCCAGCGCCGCGACCCCGGTGCCGGAGTAGCGCATCTGCTCACCCTCAAAGGAGGCAAATTTGATGGCTGTATTGCCTATGTCTGCTACGAGCTGCATACCCCGGCTAAAATACTAGGTTTTGCGGAAAGCGTATCAGGGCAGAAGCCGGCATACAATGCCGCCAGCAGAGGTTCGTTTACATAAGGAGCACTTGTCGCCGTCTTTTTTAATTTTACTCCCATGTATCGATATAACTCCGGCAATAATCCGATCAATACCAACAGCGCAGTATTTTATCTGATCGTAGCCAATATTGCCCTCTTCGCTTTTACCAATATTCTGCCGGGTATCCTGCCGCTCGGCCCGGGTATGCTGGCTATGCACTATCCGTCTTCAGAGTATTTCCGGCCGTGGCAGATCATCACCTACATGTTCATGCATGCCAATATAGGCCACATTTTCTTCAATATGTTCGGCCTGTATATGTTTGGCGAGATACTGGAGCGTGTCTGGGGGCCAAAACGCTTTACTGAGTTTTACTTCATGACAGGTTTTGGCGCGCTGGCTATACACACGCTGGTGCAGGCTATCCAGATCTATCAGCTCACGGGCTCCTTCGCTCCGGCCAATCTGCTGGTGATGCCCGGCTCACAGGCCTGGGAGATCATCAATACACCTGTGCTCGGTGCCTCCGGTGCTGTGTTTGGTGTCTTGACCGCGTTTGCATTGCTATTCCCCAATACGGAGCTGTACCTCATGTTTGTGCCTATACCTGTCAAAGCTAAATATGCCATAGGCGGCTATGTGGTGTTTGAGCTGCTCAGCGGCGTGAGCAATAGCCCCTCAGACAATGTAGCCCACTTTGCGCATCTCGGTGGTGCGTTGTTTGGTTTTATCATCGTGCGGATCTGGAACAGGAACCGCAACACGCTTTATTGATCATGCTGAAAAGTTTCTGGGAAGATATTGTGCATCAGTTTCGCATGGGCAGCGTTATTATCAGGCTCATCATTATCTGCATTGCCATTTTTGTCTGCATGGAGACGCTTCATCTCATCCTGTGGAGCAGTCAGCGTGATGCACTATATGCCACTATTTACCATTGGGTAGCACTGCCATACGACCTTACCGTATTGATCCGCAAGCCATGGACTATCATCTCCTATATGTTTGTGCATGCGGGGGTAGGCCACCTTCTATACAATATGCTCTGGTTATATTGGTTTGGCGAGATATACCAGCTATACATGCGCGACCGGAGGGCGCTGGCTGTTTTCTTTGGTGGTGGCCTGGCGGGTGCAGCGCTTAGTATCACAGCTTACCATATACTGCCACCGCTCCGGCCGCTCGTGCCTGAGGCTACGCTGGTGGGTGCATCTGCCGGCATAGAGGCTATTATGTTTGCAGCTACGGCGCTCAATCCGGACCACAGGATACGTTTGTTTTTTATCGGTGAGGTACCTCTCAAGTTCGTAGCTTTGGGCATATTCATTTTGAATTATGTCGCTATCACATACGGCAATCCGGGAGGTGAGATAGCCCACATAGGCGGCGCGATCTTTGGTTTCACATATATCAAGTCTCTGCAGTCCGGAGTAGATTGGTTCGCACCACTGGACCGGGTATCCCGCCTTTTCAGCCGGAGCGGCAGGAATATGAAAGCCACCCATGTCAGCAGGGGGGCCACGGCCACGCAGCCGGAGCGCCCGTCGTCAGAGCAGAAACGGCTGGATGAGATACTGGACAAGATATCTAAGTCAGGCTACAGCAGCCTATCCAAAGAAGAAAAGGACTTCCTCTTTAAGTACAGCAATAAGTGATCATCGCGCAGGTCTGTCACGCAGCTTTTTCATAAAATCTGCCTGCGGCTTGCGCAGAGCCAGGTCATGAGGATCTGCTGTGAGTATGGCATCTTCTTTCAGCTGGGTATTTTCGGCGTCAAATATGGCCAGTTCCTTTTCTGAAAACACACGGCGCTCTTCGGGCCTGGTGGTCAGCTCAAAGCCCAGCCGCTCCAGCATATCGCCGGCTACGCTCTCATAGATCACCAGGTCTTCATGGCTCATTTCTTTTAGGAATTTGCCGGAGTTATCTTTCATGATAGGTTTGGCCACATTTTCCCACATGTGCCCTGATACAGCTGTTCTTTTTGATTCTTCAGATTTGTAGTAATCCAGGATGCTGTCACTATATGGCAGCGAAAACTTATCGCAGATATGGTGGATATATGCCGTCGGCTCAGCTATCAGGTCCTTATAACTTAGCGTTACAAGACGATCAGCGGAGATGGTTTCCAGAAAATCCAATGCCTGCTGCTGATCCTGGCGCCACTTGCGGGCGAGATGATAGAAGTGCTTTTCTCCTACTATAGCCTTGCGGAATGACAAAGCCACATCCCTGCCATCGCGGTAGAGATAGATGATATATGGGTACACCCCCTCCGCAGCATAGTGGTCTATATGTGCCACGGTCTCCAGGCTCTTGCAGCACCAGGTATTCAGGCCGTGGACTATACACTGCAGTTCATGGATGCGTATAAATACTTCCAGTAGCGACCTGCGCCGGCACATATCCCATATCCGGGCCCGGTCCAGCACAGCACCCTCCCATGGTACAGGGTTGAGCTCTACCACGTGGCAGACATCATCTATGAGCTGACTAAAGTTTTCATCACGCTCCAGATCGCCATAGCGGTCCATGAGTGGATAAAAGTTTAGCATAATGTGCGGTGGATGTGGTGCAAAAACGCCCGGCAACTGGCTGAGCATGAGCCGGAGGAGATTGGAGCCTGATCGTTGGGTGCCGATCATTTGAATGGCTTTGATGTGAGAGGGCATTACTATCAAATTCAATATACGATTCTAAACAAAAAATGATTTAAGGGCATAACATATCGATGAATGGGATATTTTTGTGTACCAATAGATTGCAATTAGTATTTAACATAACCTCACTTAATCTTAATATATTATTTAAGATACCGTGAAACGCAAAAATGACTGAATGATGAAGATGCATTCTTTGCACAAATGGTTGCCTGAGGTATATTTGCCGTATGTCTATCAAAGTCACAGGTCTCACTAAAGTATATGGCGCCCAGCGCGCTGTAGATGATATTTCCTTTGAGGTAAATAAAGGGGAGATACTCGGCTTCCTCGGGCCCAATGGTGCCGGCAAGTCTACTACGATGAAGATACTGACCTGCTTCATCCCACAGACCACCGGCCATGCGCTGGTCTGTGGCCGGGATACCATGACAGACTCTATCGAGGTGCGCAAGAAAATAGGCTACCTGCCAGAGAGCAACGCACTCTACTACGATATGTATGTGCAGGAGTACCTCGAGTTTATGGCGGGCCTGCACAAACTGGGAGATAAGACCCAAGAGCGGATAGAGGCGATGATAGAGGCTACCGGCCTCACGGCCGAGCGCCGCAAGCTGGTAGGCCAACTGTCAAAAGGCTACAAACAGCGCGTAGGCCTGGCGCAGGCCATGCTGCATGACCCTGAGGTACTGATACTGGATGAGCCGACCTCAGGCCTCGACCCAAACCAACTCATAGAGATACGCGAGCTGATCCGCAGCCTGGGCCGCAATAAGACCGTGATCTTCTCCTCGCATATCATGCAGGAGGTGCAGGCGGTAGCTGACCGGATCATCATCATCAATAAAGGCAAGATCGTAGCCAATGATACCGCTGCTGCGCTGCAAAATAAGCTCAATAATGAGATCACCGTCATAGCAGAGTTTAAGCAGAAAGTGGAGCGCGCTCTGCTGGGCGAGCTGAAAGGTGTCAAGCACTATGAGCAGATGAAGGATGGCCGATGGAGCTTCGTATCTGGTGGCAAGGGTGATCTGCGCGAAGAGATATTCCTCTTTGCCAAAAATAAGAACCTGACCCTGCTCGGCCTCGAGCGTGAGCAGTTCTCTCTGGAGGAGGTGTTCAAACAAGTGACGCAGAAGAATTGAAAAAGCAGGATCTCCCGCAGAAGGTATGCGCGGCCTGCGGCAGGCCATTCACCTGGCGCAAAAAGTGGGAGCGCGTATGGGACGAGGTCAAATACTGTAGTGACCGGTGCAGAAAGGCAAAGAAACCTCAGCCCTGATACCTGCCAAAACGCTCCTCTAGTACCTTGTATCGATAATCAAATATTCCTTCCAGCTTATTCCTTACGAAGAGTGCGTGTGCTACATTGCCCAGTATGCCCAGCGGTAGTTTGTAGTCCACCACATCCCGCATCTCTACGCCGCCCGGTATCGCTTTAAAGAAGTGCTTGTGATGCCAGAAGGCATAAGGGCCAAAGCGCTGCTCATCTACGAAGTACTCACCCTCGCGCACATGCGTGATCTCCGTCATCCAGAAGAGCGGGATGCCCAGTACAGGACTGATATAGTAGCGGATGATCTGGCCTTCATACATCCGCTCTGCGGCGCTGAGCTGGCGAAACTTGACATCAGGTGGAGTGATCGCATCCAGATTATCAGGAGCGGAGAAAAAATCCCAGGCCGTGGGTATATCTATCGGTAGTTTTTGTACGCGGGTGAGTATATAAGAGCCCATATGATCTAAAACAAGCTCCGGGGTAAGAAGTTCACCTACATCAGTATCATACTGCCCTCACCCAGGGCTGTTTTCAGCTTCTCAGAGTCGAGATGGGTGCTTTTGATATTGATGTAGCGCAGGCCCTGTATGGCGGGTATGGCTGTCAGGTTTTTATTGAAGCTGATATCCAGCACATCCAGAGATAGCTGGCTAAACTCATCCTGCAGCTTCGTAAAGTTATTGTAGCTCAGGTCCAGGTTATTGAGGCTTGCCATTTTGAAGAAGGCGGGAGGGAAGGTCGTGATCAGGTTTTTGGTCAGCACCAGCCGCTTGAGGTGGCTCAACCGGTCTATATCTTTAGGCAGTTCTCTGATCGTACCGTAGCCCAGGTCCAGGTCGGTCAGGTGCGAGAGCTGCAGTAGTTCTGCCGGGAATGAGTTGATCTTATTGGCCGAGAAATTCAACTCTGCCAGTGTTGCTATCGTGGCTACTTTTTTCAGCTCTGCAGCGGGTGATGTGAATGGATTGGCATCGAGGCGGATGATGACGAGTGAAGAGAGCCCTGACATATCTGCCGGTAGCGTGGTCAGTGCATTGTTGTTGAGGTACAGTTTTTTCAGCTTCTTGAGCTTGAAGAGCTGCGGAGGGAGCGCTGTAAATTCATTGTAGGATAGATCGAGCGACTCCAGGTTGACCAGTCTGGCTATATCCTCCGGTAGCTGCTTCAGCTCCTGCCCCTTCAGGCTGAGGCTGGTCACCGCCGGGGCGCTGGCCAGGGCCTGAGGCAGATTGGTATAGACCTTCTCTACGCTACCCGCACTGACGCGGACGGCACAGGCAAATAGCAAAGCAACGAATAGTAATTTTCTGGCCATGATCTTTCAGATCATACGTGAAAACGGGCATCAATGTTTCACAAGAGATGTCAACATAGGCGGCCTCATGCCGTTAGTTAAAAGAGATCGCCAATTCCCACAATTTGTTTGTTTTGCCCACCGTGAAGTGGATGAGACTCAGCCTTGTGGCCCTTTTATTTCTGACAGTGGTTTGCTCTTGTGGTGATCATACCCGGCCTAAGACTGCCGCTACAGTAGTGCCTGTGTGCAATAGCCCCGAATGCCTGGATTCGCTGAAAGTATCACAAGGGCTGATGTATCATCGTCTCGATAGTCTCTTCATGCGCAGGCACAAGGCCGGATTCAATGGCAATGTCCTCATCCTGAAAGGTAACAGGGTAATATACAAAGCATGCTTCGGCTACTGCAACTACAAAGACAAAGATACCCTCACTGCACAGACACCATTTCAGATAGCCTCGTCCAGCAAACCCTTCACTGCGAGCGCTATCCTGCGCCTGGCTGACGAGGGCAAACTCAACCTGACAGACACGCTCGGCAAGTTTTTTCCGGGCTTTCCCTATCACCACATCACTGTGGCCATGCTCCTGTCACATCGCAGCGGTTTGGCCAACTACCTCTATTTTGGTGACAAGCTCTGGAAGAGCAAAGAATACCTGACCAATGACGGCCTGATAGACCTCTTTATGAAGAACCCGAAAATAGAGGGTACCTCAAAGGCGGGTACACACTTCCAGTATAATAATAGCAACTATGCCCTGCTGGCATCTATCGTAGAGCGTGTCACAGGACAGAAGTTTCCGGAGTATATGAAGGCGACTTTCTTTGAGCCGCTGGGTATGAAAAATACCTGGATACGCGATGTGACCAATGACACCTCAGAACGCAAACATGCGATCAGCTACAACTCTCAATGGCAGGTGCAGCACGAAGATCCCTACGATGGCATCTATGGCGATAAAAATGTTTTCTCTACGGTAGAGGATATGATGATCTGGGACCATGCCTTCTACGAGCATACCAACCTAAGTGCCGCTATGCAGGAGGAGGCCTACACACCGCGCAGCCTGGAGCACAAGGGCGTGCGCAACTATGGCTACGGCTGGCGCCTGATGAAGCAGCCCGACGGCAGCAGCCTGATCTACCACAACGGCTGGTGGCATGGCAATAACACCGTCTTCTACCGCTACCTGCCTGACACCCTGGCCGTCATCATCCTCAGCAATCGCTACAACCGTGGCGTGTATGATATCCAGCCGGTCTTTAATATCCTGAGTGCGCGCAATGATACTGCCGCGTGGAAGGAAGAGGAGTAAAAAAGCTGAGTTTATTATTTTAGTAAACTAATAAACTCACTACTATAACTTTTACTTATGAAACTCAAGTTTTTAAAGCCATATCTCTCAGTCAAAGACTTTGCCGATATAGAGGTTGAATCTTTTTCACTTTACACTGGCCTTAATGGCGCAGGGAAAACACATTTGTTACAAGCAATTAAGGCAGGTAACATTCAAGTGAGCGATTTCGGAGCAAATGAAATTGTATATTTTAATTATAATGATTTCATTGTAAATACCGAGGCTAAAAGCCATTCAAGTATTCAGCCGCAACATTTAAGGACTAATATAGATGCATCCAGGCTCGCACGGCTAGCTGAATATCGAAATCATGTTATGAGATTAGGTGACGAACTTGGGAATGATCCTATAGATCGAACTATAATATATTTTCTAATTCATGCTAGTATCAATGAGTCTTCGTTCGAGGAGATTTTTGGTTCTCCGAAAGACTACGAGCTATTGGAGAAAGAAAAAATAAGAAATGAAGGCCGTGTAAATACAAATATGCTCAACGGCTCGGTAAGCCAAGCATTCACGAATTTTATAAGTAACTATCATAGCAGGGGAGGATACGCGTATGACTGGGATTATGAAAGTATAAAGGGAAAAGTTAAATATTGGGAGGAGGATTTAACCCAAAAAGTTTTGGACTCAGGCAATGAATACTTCGATTTTTTAAAGCGCACACTTCCTAAAAGTAAGAGTATCATAGGCCTCTCTTATAATGATTTCGAGCATATAAATTTATTTGAATCAGATCTATCTCATGAAATTAAACTCTATATTATTAGAGAATCTCAAAATGCCTTGCAAAGGTTCAAGTCCGAAAGACAAACCGGAGTTCATTTTTTAAGTAATGAGGAGTTCTTGTTGAAGTGGGGAAAATCGCCTCTAATTCTGATGAATGAAGTTTTGGAGGAATACGATTGCAATGGTTACTATCTACATACTGAATGGAGTCCTGAATATAGCGATGCTCACATGCAAAAAACAATACCAATTGAAATTAGGCATAGGAGGGAACCGTATATAACTAATTTCTCTCATTTGTCATCGGGAGAACAGACTTTACTTGCGATAGCCTTGATGGTATACAAGGCAAGAAAGGGATGTGTTTTTCCTAGAATGCTGTTGTTAGATGAGATTGATGCTGCATTGCATCCATCGATGATAAAGCGGTTGCTTGGTGTGTTGCAAAAGGTATTTTACGAAGATAAGGGACTTAAAATTATGATGGTAACGCACTCTCCTACAACTGTTGCTTTATTCCCTTCAGAAATAGTTTATGTGGTAGACAAGAATTCAGAGCCTTTTATTCAAAAAAAACAAAAGGCCGAAGCAATTGAATTTTTATCAGAGGGTTTTGCAACTCTGGAAGAAGGAGTAAAACTATTAGATCAAATAGGCAAGTGTAACATTTCAATAATAACCGAAGGGAATAATACAGAATACTTGAAACGGGCCAATTCTATATTTGGAAGCGATGATATCGAAATAGTTGAAGGTTTGGAGAGCAAGACGGGTAAAGATCAGTTAAGGTCATTATATACCTTTTTTTCAAAGGTGCCACATGATAAAAAAGTTGTGATAGCATGGGATTATGATGCTAACAACTTTTCCTCTCTTACATCAACTAACAAAACTTACCCATTTATCTTTACGAAGAACGAATTGAATAATAAAATCAAACGTGGAATTGAAAACCTGTTTCCAGAAAGTTTATTTGATGCTCGATTCTACAAACTCGACCCAGATGATGAATACGGAGGAAGGCATACCACCTTTGATAAAAAAGCATTCAAGAAGTATATAATTGACAATGGTACTCAGCAGGACTTCATCAATTTTAAACCTTTTTTTGATTTTATTAAATCAATAAAATAAGAAGCCCCCACGGTGATCCCGCGGAGGCTTCCTACATTTATTAAACAAACAACTTACTGCTGCACTACCTGGCTGCGTGTGGTATTGACCACGCGCCCCACTTGCCCTATGAGCTGAGAGGAGAGGCCGCATTTGGTCGCGCCTGTCACCAGGTCATTGACAAATACATCAAAGTCATGACTGTCGGCTTTGCCGTTCATACGGGAGTTTTGAGCGGGGTCGTGTGCGGCTGTCATACTCTTGCCAGTATAGGTATAGTGCTGAGCGCCTGTAGCTACACAGAAGAAATCTGTCAAATTCTTGCTCAGAGCAGTCAGGCCGCTTGTATTGCCAGAGGTCACCTCGGTGAGCAGCACCGTGAAGAAGCCATTGATAGCAGTGTCTGCGGCTATCACAAAAATGGTACTGTCTACTACAGAGCGGATGCCGAGGCGGCCCTTCTCTATCATCGTGCCGGGATTGGCAGGGTCATTGACCATCGTAGTGCCGCCCAGTGAGTCGTAGAGCGTCATGGCAGCAGTAGTGTTGTCGTTTTTCTTGCACGACTGCATGGTAGGAGCGAATGCGAGTACGATCACTGCCAGCAGCAGCGCTGTGATGATACCGGTCTTTGTGGTTGTCTTTTTCATTTGGAGTTGTTTGCGAGAGGTTAGAGAATATGCTTTATGGTACTATATATCTTATAGCTGAGGGAATGATCGCCCACGGGGCAGCCGCTCATCATGGCTTTCTGGTCGGGCATGTAGCGCACGCCATTATAGTGTAGCTGGGAGCGGAGGTCGGCGGCTATCTGGTCTGCAGATGCTTTGACGGGGTGGAACGTGAATACTGCGGTTTCCGTTTGTGCATTGCACAATACGTGGTCTACACCCTTCTGGTGCGACAGCCAGGCTGTGATCTGGTCTGCATCCTGCCGGGTGATATCTTGTTTAAAGTCTATGCGCGCCATAGCTACCGTAGAGGCATCTGCCCTGGGCCGGGTCACTACCATGATGTGTATCACGAGTGCTGCAGCCAGCAGGAGGGTGGTACCTCCGAGCGCCAGGATTGTCCGTTTGATTGTTTTGCTTTTCATGTCATCAGCGTTTACAGCCACATTTGCGACCTATTAACAATTACGACAATTCTGTGACAATTGGATTTCGGGGAAAGGTTATTTCGTGTAATGTATGATGTATAGCATTGATTCACTGGTCAATAAAAACGCTTGACCGGAAAGCTTTCCCAGAAGTAAGTATTCTGCTTTCGGGAATTGAGATTTCTATTATTTTCGCGCAAATTATACGGAATGCCACGTGACACCTCGATCAAGTCTGTCCTCATCATCGGCTCCGGCCCCATCGTTATAGGACAAGCCTGCGAATTTGACTACTCCGGCTCCCAGGCAGCCCGCAGCCTCCGCGAAGAAGGCATAGAAGTCACTCTCCTCAACTCCAACCCCGCCACTATCATGACCGACCCGGTAGTAGCAGATCATGTGTACCTGCTGCCTATCAATGTACAGTCAGTGGTCAAGATACTGGAGGAGCAGAAGATAGACGCTGTGCTGCCTACCATGGGCGGCCAGACCGCGCTCAACCTCTGCATGGAGGCCTATGAGCTGGGTATCTGGGAGAAGTATAATGTACGCGTACTCGGTGCAGACTTCAAGGCGATAGAAAAGACGGAGAACCGCGAGGAATACCGCAAGTGGATGGTAGAGCTGGGCATCGGCACCTCTCCGGCCATCACTGCCAATTCGTTTCTGGAGGGCAAAGAAGCCGCTCAAAAGATAGGCTATCCGCTCGTGATCCGCGCGTCCTATACACTCGGTGGTGCGGGTGGCGGCTTCGTACATACCAAAGAGGAGTTTGACGAGAAGCTGCAGCGCGGCCTCGATGCCTCTCCTACGCATGAGGTCATGATAGAGAAGGCAGTCCTCGGCTGGAAGGAATACGAGCTGGAGGTGATGAAAGACTCCGTGGGCAATTTTGTAGTGATCTGTACGGTAGAGAACTTTGACCCGATGGGCGTGCATACCGGAGACTCTATCACGGTAGCGCCTGCCATGACCCTGAGCGATACTGCCTACCAGCGCATGCGCGAGTACTCCAAGAGGATGATCACAGACCTCGGCAGTTTTGCCGGAGGCTGTAATATACAGTTTGCCATAGACCCTGTGACTGAGGATATCATCTCCATAGAGATGAACCCGCGTGTATCGCGCTCCTCTGCGCTCGCATCTAAGGCTACGGGCTACCCGATAGCCAAGATCGCTGCCAAGCTGGCCATAGGCTACACGCTGGACGAACTGAAAAACCAGATCACAAAGACCACGTCAGCCTTCTTTGAGCCGGCGCTGGACTATACTATAGTGAAGATACCGCGCTGGAACTTTGACAAGTTCCTCGGCGCTGATGATAGCCTGGGCCTGCAGATGAAGGCCGTGGGAGAGGTGATGGCCATAGGCCGTAGCTTCCAGGAGGCGCTGCAGAAGGCCTGCCAGTCACTCGAGAATAACCGCATAGGCCTCGGCGCCGACGGCAAGACCTGGGTGAGTGCAGACAATATGCTGCAGGGTATCAAGGTGCCATCATGGGATCGTATCTTCAGGATATATGACGCGCTGAAGCTCGGCGTGCCGATGAAGACCATACAGGATATCACGCGCATAGACCCGTGGTACCTGCATCAGATCATGGACCTGGTAGAGACCGAGCGCAAGATCCGTAAGATGAACCTGCATGATATAGATGCAGACCTCATGCTGGAGCTGAAGCAGAAGGGCTACTCTGACCTCCAGATCGCCTATATGACCTCTACTACTGAGGATGAGGTGTATGAGTATCGCGCCAAGCAGCAGAACATCCGCCGCATCTATAAGCTGGTAGACACCTGCTCGGCAGAATTTCAGGCGCAGACGCCATACTACTACTCGAGCTTTGAGAAAGGTGCAGAGAGCGGCGGCGCCAATGTGCCGACCAATGAGTCTCCATCTACCAATAAGAAGAAGGTGATCGTACTCGGCTCGGGACCTAACCGTATCGGCCAGGGTATCGAGTTTGACTACTGCTGTGTGCATGGCGTACTGGCTATCAAGGAGGCCGGCTACGAGGCCATCATGCTAAACTGTAACCCTGAGACGGTATCCACTGACTTTGACATAGCTGATAAACTGTACTTCGAGCCCGTATTTTGGGAGCACCTGCGAGAGCTGATAGAGCATGAGAAGCCGGAGGGTGTGATCGTGCAGCTGGGCGGGCAGACGGCGCTGAAGCTGGCCAAGAATCTGCAGGATGCCGGTATCAAGATCATCGGTACTTCATACGACAGTATGGATATAGCAGAAGACCGTGAACGCTTCAGTGATATGCTGAAGTCGCTGAATATACCATACCCTGAGTATGGCGCTGCCAAGAATGCAGAAGACGCACTGGAGGTAGCGCACAAGATCGGCTATCCGGTCCTTGTACGTCCATCCTACGTACTGGGTGGCCAGCGCATGCGTATCGTGATAGACGATGAGGAGCTGACCAAGGCGGTACTCAAGATCGTGAAGCACTTCCCTGACAATAACATCCTGATAGACCACTTCCTGGATCGTGCAGAGGAGGCAGAGGTAGATGCGATATTTGACGGGGAGACGGTAGAGATCATGGGCATCATGGAGCACATAGAGCCAGCCGGTATCCACTCAGGCGACTCTAACGCCGTACTCCCGCCATACAATCTCTCTGAGAAGGTGATCCAGCTCATGCGCGAGTACACCGAGAAGATAGCCCGCGCACTCAACATCCGCGGCCTGATCAATATCCAGTTTGCCATCAAGAATGAGAAGGTGTATGTGATCGAGGCCAACCCTCGTGCATCCCGTACTACGCCATTCATCTGCAAGGCCTACGACATACCATACCTCAACTACGCTACGAAGGTCATGCTGGGTGTAAACAAGATACAGGACTTCACCTACTTCAAGCGCCTGATAGGCTACGCTATCAAGGAGCCGGTGTTCTCTTTTGACAAGTTCCCGGGCGTATCACGCGAGCTGGGTCCTGAGATGAAGAGTACAGGTGAGGCCATCTACTTTATCAAAGACCTCTACGACCCGCACTTCAGGAATCTGTACAAGAAGAAGAGCATGATGCTGAGTAAGTAGAGGACGGACGTTTTTTTAAAAGAAGGGCCCGTAGGAGGAGTATTTCTTTATAAATAGTGTGCTGTGACATCCATAGAACAATATATTAAGGATCAAGGAGGTATACTGTCTGGGGATTTAGAAAAATATCTTGTGCAGAGGGACGGTATTGCATCCCCAACTGCACGGAAGAGAATCGAAAGATTAAAAAGTCCTGTACATAAAATATCGGGATTGTTTTCCGAGAGCCAATCATTTATTTATCATTCAGACAATTACAGGAAAGAGGCCTTTTACGAAAATTTTAAAAACGCCCTTTCGGTAGCTGGCAAAAGACATTTTGCTATTCTTATAGCTCTTAATTTTCATCAGGGACTAATTAAAAAAGAGGATTTAGGAAATTATACTTTTAGCCCTGTTACTAAACTTAAAGGCCATCAATCGCTTTCCACCATCGTAGGTAATTTGCTGAAAAACAATATTATAAGCGATTATGATCAGGACCATTATCAATTAAATCCTTATTTGATAGATGGATTAGGAGCTGATATCAAGGCGTATAAAGCTATTGAGTTTTCAAAGGACCTTGTTTTAAACCAGTTCAATGTTTGGAGTAGGAATATTGGCATAGGATCGTTTAACAAGGGGAAGTTTAATTCTGAGGTAGGAGGGTTTCAATTCGCGTATAGCGCCCCATCATATATAACAGGATTCGTACAATATAAAGGAGGAAATCCTAAACCTGGCTTTCTTGTAGCTGATGTTTTAATAGGGAATAAAGTTGATTTGCTCCAAGTTGATTTTTTCGTTCAAAAAATTAATGCAATCAAAGCTTCAAATATTTCTCTGAGACTATTTCCTGTTTTAATTGTTCACGGTGTAGAATTGGAAGCGCTTAATCTTTTAAAAAAGACAGGCATTGTTGTTGGTACGATTAAGGAGATTTTTGGTGAAAATTATGATGAACTACTTAGATCTCTTATCAATACTATTAAAAACGCTGGCGAGATACTTAGAACCAAGCCCGAGGAATATATACAATTGATGATTGGTCTGACGAAGTTGGTTGATGGCCAGACTAATAATTTGAGAGGTGATTTATTTGAATTAGCGGTTGGTTATTATCATGGTCAATTTTGTAAATTCTTAGAAATAGGGAAAAAGATAAAAGTTGAAAGTGATTTTAAAGAGTACGACGCTGATGTTTTTGCTATTTATGAAAATGAATTACATATAGCAGAATGTAAAGGCTACAATTATCCTATAGATGACAGGTATATTATAAAATACTTGAATGAAAAATTACCTACTTTTAGAAATTGGGTTTTAGCAAGTAGTTATAAGGAAAAAGCCTTAATTTTTGAAATATGGCGTACTGGAGGATTCACAGCTGAGGCACAGCAATTATTAGAGAAAGTGAATACCTCTAAGTATAGAGTTGAATTTTATGATAAGGAAAGGATTCTGAAAAAGGCGAAGGAATTAAAGTCTCCAAAATTTACGACAATATTAAGAGACTATTATTTTAAAAAAGATCAAAGTACACCATTTTAAATTGATCAATTGTAGGATTCATAAGCGCTGTACTTAATCGCGAAATTGAGTTTAATCTGCTCGTCTTCCTATACCCAGATACTACCCACGCAGGCGATCTACCACCTAAGCCCCAGATACAGGTATATGGTTTACCCTGGCCATTATCATTTTGCTGTCTTTGGCATGAACCCCTCATAACCAGATATTTATCGTTCTTTTTAGAAGTATCTTTCGTAGCTTTGTTAAAACCAATAACCAAGTTATGAAGAGATCAATACTCATCCTCGCCGCGCTGGTAGGCATACTCACCGGCTGCAAGAAAGATAATACGAATAGCACCTCCTGCGCTACCCATTCGCCGGTAGTGATCGTAGATGGCAGCTTTGACTTTACGCAGCCCGTCACGCTGCACTCGTGCACTACCTATTATTTCAACTGGTCCAGCCAGTACTCTATAGAAAACACCCTCACGATAGAGGCCGGTGCTATTTTGAAGTTTCCTAATACCGGCATACCGTTCGTCCTGCAGGCCAGCGGCAATGGCAAGATCCTCTCCAATGGCACGAAGGACAATCCCGTCATCTTCACCTCAGACAAAGATGATACGCACGGCGGCGATGCGAATGGGGATGGTACAGCTACCACACCCACAGCCGGAGATTGGTCGTACATCGTGATCAACTCTCAGGGCAGCCAGTTCAAGTACACGCAGTTCCTATACAATGGTAGTGGCAATGACCTAGCGCTGTTTGAGATCACAGCAGACGGCATCGTGTTTGACCACTGCACCTTTGCGCACTGCAAGGGTGATGCTGCCATCACAGGCCGCGGTGTGCTCTCCTATAGCGGTGGTGCCACGGTAGCTCCGGTTACCAACTGTGTTTTCTATGACAATATAAAACCGTGGTCTATCAATGAAGCTACCAGCGTAGACAGCTCTAATACCTTCCACAACCCTGATAATCCATCACAAAAAAATACCTACAATGGTATCTTCGTTTCGGAATATTCTACGGGCACCGGCAGCTCCCTGAGCTGGCTGGAAAATGAAGTACCCTTTGTATTCTACGCCTACTATCATACCCAGTTTATGGACGCTGCCCACAATGCAGCTACCAGCCCGGTCACCGTCACCGTAGGTCCCGGTGTGATCATCAAGTTTGCCTCCTCTAATCCTGGTGACTATGCACCCGGGATCCGTATCCGTAGTGACAACTCTCAGATAGCAGGCAAAGACCTGGCCGGAGTTTACTTTACAAGCTACAAGGACGATGCGCACGGCGGTGATACGAATGGCGATGGTTCTGCCACCTCGCCTGCACAGGGAGACTGGGATGGTGT
Source organism: Bacteroidota bacterium (assembly GCA_018267385.1). GTDB lineage: Bacteria > Bacteroidota > Bacteroidia > Chitinophagales > LD1 > UBA1941. The sequence goes on from JAFDYN010000007.1 coordinate 277,921, forward strand.
CTATGATGCCGCCGCCCTGATCAATCCGCCTACCTATTACTACAGCTGGGCCAATATCCTTTACGCAGCCAATTAGGGTTCGCCCCTTTCCTGCATGACAAAAGTCATAAGTCCACGGCAAAGTAGTCATGGCATGGCTGCTATGACCCTGTTAGCTTTGCATCGGTTTTAAACAGATACGGTTAGTTTTGAAAGAGAGGTCGTAAGATAAGCTACGACCTCTTTTTTATTTTAGAGGAAAGCTATACAGATGAAATATACCTCAGCAGAAGGGGCCATGGCCACAGTGAAGAGTGGGCAGCGCGTGTTTATACAGAGTGCAGCAGCGGCACCACAGCTACTCGTAGAGGCACTCACGGCCCGTCACCCCGAGCTGCGCGGCGTAGAGGTCACACACATGCATACAGAGGGTGCTGCGCCCTATGCGCGACCTGAGCTGGCAGAGGCCTTTCATGTCAATGCATTTTTTGTGGCCGGCAATATAAGGCCCTACATAGAGCATACGAATGTGCAGTACATCCCGATGTTTCTCAGTGAGATCCCGTTGTACTTCCGTAGTGGCAGGTTTCCGCTGGATGTGGCCCTCATACAGGTCAGCCCTCCTGATGCCCATGGCTTCTGCTCGCTGGGCATCTCTGTAGACATCACGCGGGCGGCCTGTGATGTAGCCCGCACCATCATAGCCCAGGTCAACCCTAATATGCCCCGTACGCTGGGAGATGGCCTGATACATGAGTCCCGCATCAGTGCTGCGGTATGGACGGAGCAGCCTATCATCAGGGTAGATGAGGCGCCGCTATCGGAGCGTGAGCTGGCTATAGGCCGCTACGTCTCAGAGCTGGTGCAGGACGGCGCCACGCTACAGATGGGTATAGGTGGTATACCCAATGCTGCGCTGAAATTTCTGGATGGGCACAAAGACCTCGGTATCCATACGGAGATGTTCTCTGATGGTGTGCTGCCGCTGATAGAGAAGGGAGTGATCAATGGCAGGCTGAAGCGCCACAACAATGGTAAGATAGTTTCCTCCTTTGCTATGGGTAGCAAAAAGCTGTATGACTTCATCAATGACAATCCTATGGTAGCCATGATGGATGTAGCCTATGTGAATGATACCACTGTGATCCGTGGCCATGATAAAATGACCGCGATCAATACGGCAGTGGAAGTAGATATCACCGGGCAGGTCTGTGCAGACTCTATAGGCCCGCGCATCTATAGCGGGGTAGGAGGGCAGATGGACTTCATGCGCGGGGCAGCTCTCAGCCTGGGTGGCCGCCCTATCATCGCCATGCCGGCTACTACGGGCAGCGGTATTTCCAAGATCGTACCGACACTCAAACCGGGAGCGGGTGTGGTCACTACGCGCGCGCATATACACTACGTGGTCACAGAGTACGGCGTGGCAGACCTCTATGGCCGCAACATAGCCCAGCGGGCAAAGGCGCTCATAGATATCTCGCACCCGGACCACAGAGCGGAGCTGGAGCGCGCCTCTTATGAGCTGTATGGCAAATGCTGGTAGCCCGGTCTAAGGGGAGTCCGCCGCAATCACTATACTTGTGGTCCTAAACCACTATGCTGTCACCTCTCTACCGCGCCAGAATAAAGGAGGCACTGTCCCTCGCCCTGCCTATCATAGCAGGCCAGCTGGGGCAGGTGTTGATGGGCTTTTTTGATACAGTGCAGATAGGCGGACTGGGCCACGAGTATATAGCAGCCTCAGGTTTTGCCAATGGCATCTACTGGATGACGGTCCTCCTGGGCTTGGGCGTGATGTATGCAGTATCACCCCTCGTGAGTGAGGCCTTTGGTGAAGGCAATGGCCACAAAAGCATCGGTGCGCTCATCTCCAGTCTCGTAATAGCTGTAGGCATGACGGTCATCTTTATGATCGTGATACAGGCCCTCTCGTGGAATATTGCCGTCTTCCGGCATACGGATATGGATAACGAGCTGGCCTCCCGCTTTCTTAATATCGTGAACTGGTCTACCGGATTTCTCTTCCTTTTTATGGCGGGCAAGCAGTTTCTGGATGGTATGGAGCGCACGCGCATAGGCATGTATATCACACTCGGCGGCCTGGTCATCAATATCTTTCTCAACTGGGTACTGATCTATGGCCATCTGGGTGCACCAAAGCTGGGTATAGCCGGTGCTGCCATAGCTACCTCTACCGCCCGTGTGCTGATGGCTGCCACGATCCTGATCTTCATATGGCGAGATGCACAGGTGCGCCAGCTGCGCAGGGAGTTTAAGCAGTATGCTGACCCCGCGCTGGCCCACGTACGCCCTATCCTGGCTATCGGCCTGCCCGTGGGCTTTCAGTTTTTTGCAGAGGTGGCAGCCTTCAATGGCGGCCAGATCATGAGCGGCTGGATCAGCACTACTGCTGAGGCGGCACACATGATCGCTATAGGCCTGGCCTCTATTACATTTATGGTCGTCACGGGATTTTCATCTGCAGGTACGATCATGATAGGCTATGCCTATGGAGCCAGGGACCGTGAGGGTATCCGCCTGGCGGGCAATACGGTCTTTATCCTGGTGGTCATCCTGGAGGCTTTTTTCGCCCTGCTCTTCCTGGCTTGCCACCATCTGCTGCCGCAGCTCTATACAGACAATGCTGAGGTGATCTCTATCGCATCTACTATGCTCATTTTCGCAGCTATCTTTCAGGTCAGTGATGGGCTGCAGTCTGCCGCTGCCGGAGCGCTGCGCGGTATGCAGGATGCATCATTCCCGGCAGTCATCGCATTCTTATCTTACACAGTCGTGATGATCCCCGGCTGCTACCTCCTGGCATTTCATTATCATATGGGGCTATCAGGTATCTGGATCGGATTTATCATCGGCCTTTTCATAGCTGCTGTGCTGCAGTTGGCGCGCTTCCGCTGGCTGGTACGCCGCGGCGACCTTTTTGATCATGTAGATCCCAATAAAAAAAAAGTAGGAGCACACTAAGCTGCGCAGCACGTGTAGCCCGCCCTTCTGGCAGATGGGAGAGGTGCTATTCCAGCTCCCCCAGCACAAATTTCCTCAACAGGTTCAGTGCCGTCACTGACGATATCCTGATATTCTCCATTCTCCGGGGGAAGAACTGAAACGTCTTTGTCACGATCCTGTTCCTATCGCCTACGGCGAAGCAAACCGTACCTACAGGTTTCTCCGGCGTACCGCCATCGGGCCCCGCTATACCGGATACAGAGACGCCATAGTCAGCCTTGCTTATCTTCAAAAGGCCCTCCAGCATTTCGCGCACGCACTGCTCGCTCACGGCACCCTGCTGCTCCAGTGTCTCTGGTTTCACACCCAGTATCGTCTGCTTCATATCATAGGAGTACGTCACCGTAGACCCCTCAAAATACTTAGAGCTGCCTGCTATGCTAGTAACCAGATGCCCAGCATAGCCGCCGGTGCAGCTCTCCGCCAGGGCAAAAGTCTTGCCCCGCTCCAGAAAGAGCTTGCCTATCAGCTCCTCCAGCTTGATATCCTCCTCTGCGTAGGCGTATTCCTTCAGGATCGCCTTCATCTCTGTGTAGAGCGCGTCTATCTCCGCCTCACCCTCTGCAGTGGTCACCTCGTAGGCAGATAGGCGCAGCTTCAGTATGCCGAGGTCGGGCAGGTAGGCCAGCTTGATATGCTGCGGCAGTTTATTTTCAAATTCATCCAGCAGTTTGGCAGCGCTGGACTCACCTATGCCACATAGCATCAGGTTGCGATGTATGATATGTGGAAATTTGAACTGCGCCGCCAGCCTCGGCAGCACATAGTTGGTCACCATATGCTTCATCTCATGCGGCACGCCGGGCATAGATACGTAGATGGTACCCGCCTCGTCAAACCACATACCCGGTGCGGTGCCGCGCTCGTTTGGTACTACCTGACAGTTAGACGGCAGCAGCGCTTGCTTCTTATTAATATCCAATACTTCACGACCACGCTTCGCAAATATCGTTTTCAGGTTTTCAAAAATATCCTCATGAAAGACCTCACCGACCTCAAAGTAGTCACAGAGGGTTTTCTTTGTGATGTCGTCTTTGGTAGGGCCGAGGCCTCCGGTGATCAGCACGATCTCAGACTGGCGGGCGGCGCGGCGCAGGCCATCTTTTATGTGATCAGCATTGTCGCTCACTGAGATGATCTCGTGTACTTTGGCGCCTATACCATTGAGCTGCTGGCCTATCCAGGCAGAGTTGGTATCTACGGTCTGGCCTATGAGTATCTCATCGCCTATGGTGAGTATGGTGCAGAGTGGCATTTTGATTTCGGATTTCGGATGTTTGATTTCGGTAAAATAGCCATGCTATTTTGCGAAGCGAAGATAGTATAAGGTCAATGTTTTACCGCTGTATATTTTATTGGTTTTTGATGGCCGGACCGTGGTTTCTGCCGATTGGCAATATTTTAAAAATAAGTCTACTTTTGCCCGCGCTATGACTCTTACAGTATATAAATCAAAGATACACCGTGCTACGGTGACGCAGGCAGACCTCAACTATATCGGCTCTATCACCATAGATGAGGACCTGATGGATGCTGCCAATATCTATGAGCACGAGCGTGTACAGATAGTGAATGTAAACAACGGCGAGCGCCTGGAGACCTACGTGATCAAGGGCGAGCGCGGCTCGGGTATCATGTGCCTGAATGGTCCTGCTGCCCGCAAGGTATCTCTGGGTGATATCATCATCGTGATCTCCTACTGCCAGGTCACACTGGATGAGTACAAGGCCCACAAACCTGTGACCATCCATGTCAATGCATCTAACCAGGTGACAGACTAAGGTCTGCGCCCCAACAGGAACGCCCATGTCTAAAACCCTCAGCAACGTACTGAAACTCGTCGTATCCCTCGGGCTGGGCATCCTGATCGTATGGCTCACAGTGAGGCAGCTCACGGCTGCTGATATCGAGGTGGTGAAGGGTGTTTTTCGCAGGACTCAGTATCACTGGGTCATCATAGGGGCCTTAGTCGGTATGCTGAGCAATGTAGCGCGAGCCGAGCGGTGGAAAATGCTTCTCAACTCCATTGGTTATACCCCAAAGAGGTCCAATGTCATTTACAGCGTTTTTGTAATGTATGCTGGCAACCTGCTTTTCCCGCGTCTGGGAGAGGTGTCACGTTGCACTATTCTATACAATACAGATCGCGTGCCTGTAGACAAGTCTATTGGAACTATGGTTCTGGAGCGTGTAGTAGACGTCGTATGCATGCTGTCTATAGGCCTCATAGCCCTGATATGGCAGTACGACCTTCTCATGGGGCTACTGCAAGACAAATTCCTTTCCCACATTTCTATCAAGGGAGGAAGTTTCCTGACTTCTTATATCTTTCTATTTATCGTTCTGCTTTTAGTAGCCTTGATAGGTGGTGTACTCTATCTCTTTTTCAGGATGAGGAGCCATCCTTTTGTGGTAAAAATTGAAGGCTTTATCAGGGGCATGATAGACGGCCTCCTGTCTATCCGCCGCCTGCAAAATCCGCTGCTCTTCATCTTTTACTCTATCCTGATCTGGGGTATGTACACCTATATGCTGGTCATCTGCTATCACTCGCTGCCAGAAACCTCGGATCTCGGACTCGCATCCGGACTTGCTATTGTTTTTTTCGGCGGTATAGCTTTTATCATTTCACAGGGAGGTATAGGGGCATACCCACCTGTAGTGGCGCTTGTACTTCAGCTTTATGGCATATCTTATGAAGTGGGATTTGCTTTCGGCTGGCTCGTATGGTCGCTCCAGACTGCAGCAGTGATACTTTTTGGAGTGGTTAGCTTTATACTAGTGAGTAGAAATTTTCATTTTCATACCGACAAAACCCAAGTACAATGAACATCATCATACCCATGGCAGGATGGGGCACTCGCCTGAGGCCGCATACGCTCACCATTCCCAAACCTATGCTGCCCATAGCCGGCAAGCCGATCGTGCAGCGCCTCGTAGAGGACCTGATACAAGCTACTGACGAGAAGATCGACAATATCGTTTTTATCATCCGTGAGGATTTCGGAGATAAGATCAAGAATCAACTCCTGGCCCTGTCTGAGACGCTGCAGGTAGCCTGCCACGTACGCTATCAGGAGGAGCCGCTGGGTACCGCCCACGCTATCCTTTGCGCCGGTGACTTCCTGCATGACAAGGTGATCGTAGCCTTTGCCGATACACTCTTCCGCCTCAATTTCAAGCTGAAAGCAGAGAAAGAGGGCATCATCTTTGTACAAAAGGTGGAGGACCCACGCGCCTTTGGTGTAGTGAAGCTGGATAAGGATGGCATCATCACTGATTTTGTAGAAAAGCCGCAGGAGTTTGTATCAGACCTGGCCATCATCGGCATCTACTACTTCCGCGATGGCAAGAAGCTGCGCGAAGAGATGCAGTACCTGATAGATAATGACATCCGTGAGAAGGGCGAATACCAGCTCACCAATGCCATGGAGAATATGAAGCGGAAAGGAGCCCGCTTTGAGCAGGGTACGGTACTGGACTGGCTCGACTGCGGCAATAAGAACGCGACCGTAGATACCAACGCCCAATACCTCAACTACCTGAAGGGCACAGAACTCGTGCACAAGTCTGCCCAGATCGTAAACTCGGTGATCATAGAGCCATGCTTCATAGATGAAGGGGTCAAGATCACCAACTCTGTAGTAGGCCCGTATGTCTCAGTGGGCAAGGGAACTGAGATAGAGAACACTGTGATTAGAAAAAGCATCATTCAGGGCAATACTGTTTTGAAAAATAAGTTAATAGAAAACAGCATGGTAGGGAATAATGCTAAATTGGTCGGTAAAATGGACGACCTCAGCATAGGCGACTATGTGGTGATAAACTGATACATGAACGTACTCCTCAGATATATAGCCTGTGGCCTGGTGGTCGCACTCCTGACTACCGGTTGCAAAACAAAAAGCGCCGCTACCAAAGATAGTGCAGCCGATCAGGGCACCAGCCGCCTCACTCCTGCCCAGCGGGATACGGTAGACCGTATCTTTATGGATGCGCAGCGCGCCAAGGCGATAGAGGACTATGATGAGGCCCAGAAGAAGTTTGAGGAGCTCCTGAAAGTGGACCCTAAAAACGCAGATGCCCACTATGAGATGAGCAGCCTGTACTTCAATGCCAATAAATTTGAAGAGGCACAGACAGAGGCTGAGACAGCCGTCAAGCTCAATCCCAATAACAAATGGTACCTGGAGCAGCTCGCTACAGTACACATGAAGCGCAACAACGCCAAAGACGCCATAAAAGACTATGAGCAACTGATCAAGCTCAGCCCCGGTGATCCTGACAGCTACTTTGACCTCGGCTATCTCTATCTCCAGACCAATCAGCCTGACCAGGCTATCAAGGCCTATGATCTCTTTGAGAAAAACTATGGCCTGGAGGAGAGCGTAGTGCTGCAAAAGGAGCGCATCTACCTGAAGCAAAACAAATTTGACAATGCCGCTGCCGAGGTGCAGAAACTGATAGACGCCTATCCCGGAGAGGTGCAGTATATGGGCATGCTGGCAGAGCTCTATGCGCTGAATAATAAGAAGGACAAGGCCAATGAGATCTACCAGAAGATACTCGAGATAGAGCCTGACAATGCACAAGCCCTACTCGCTACTGCAGACATCAGTGCCGCCAAAGGCGATAGTACGGCGCGCCTGGAGAGCATGAAGAAGATCTTTGCCAATCCTAAGCTGAGCATAGATACCAAGATCAAAATGCTGTATCCATATGTACAGTACTATGACATCAAAAAGGATAAGATAGGCGATGCTTTTGAGCTGGCAAAGATACTGGTAGAGACACACCCCGCAGAGGCCAAAGCCTACGCCATACAGGGCGACCTTTACTTCATAGACAAAAAGGACAGCCTCGCGCTGCCTGCCTATCTCAAAGCGCTGGATCTGAAGAAGGATGTCTTCACGGTATGGCAGCAGGTCATGCTCATCTACAACGCTGAGCGCGACTGGACCAGGCTGAACGATATAGCTACCCAGGCCATGGAGCTTTTCCCCAATCAGGCGGTCATCTACCTCTTTAAGGGTGGTGCCGAGTTTCAGATGAAGGAATATGCGAAGTCTGTCAAGACCTTCTCCAAGGCAGAGCGCATGGCTAATGACAATGCGCCGCTGAAAGCACAGATCTTTGCCGATCTGGGTGATGCCTACCATAGCCTCGACAACAACGCAGCCTCTGACAGCGCCTATGAGAAATCTCTCAAGCTGGACCCGGAGAATGCCTACGTGCTGAATAACTACAGCTACTACCTCTCCGTGCGCAAGGAAAACCTCCAGCGTGCCAAGCAGATGTCTGCCTATGCCAATAAGCTGGACCCTGACAATGACTCTTTCCTCGATACTTATGCCTGGATACTCTTCCAGCTCGGCGAGTACACCGAGGCAAAGACCTTCCAGGACCGTGCAGTGCTCAAGAACCCTACCAATCCTACACTGCTCGAGCACTACGGTGATATCCTCATCCAGCTGGGCGAGAAAGATAAGGCTGTAGAGTACTGGAATAAGGCAAAAGCCGCCGGCTCAGACTCTAAGACGCTGGACAATAAGATCGCTCAGATGAAGTATATCGAGTAAGCATCTTTGTCATTCTGAGCGACAGCAAAGGACCTTTACTTTTTATCTAGCACAAATAGCATCCTCCATAAAGATACCGCATCAGTGCCTTTCTATGGCTCTATGTGATCTATGTAGTTCAAAATGCACTTGCATTGAAGTCTCCCCTTATTCACGGGAGATTTAGAGGAGCTATATACTAGAGCGACACACCTATAGTATAGACCGCACCAATCCTCCTTCTGCACGTAGCGAAGCACCATTAGTAGCTGATGAGAGCGGGCTGGCTACATATGTCACCATATTCGCTATCTCCTCTACGGAGGCAAAGCGATTGAGCAATGACGATGGTCGCGCCGTCTCAAAAAACTCCTTCTCCATCTGCTCTGTTGTGATGCCGCGGCTTTTAGCCAGGTCCTCTACGAATGTGCCGACACCCTCGGAGCGGGTAGGGCCGGGTAATACGGAGTTTACGGTCACGTTTGTGCCTTTGGTCAGCTCTGCCATGCCACGGCTGATGGCTAGCTGCGCTGTCTTCGTCATGCCGTAGTGGATCATCTCAGAGGGGATCATGATAGCAGACTCACTGCTGATAAAGATGATACGGCCCCAGTTTTGCGCCAGCATCAGCGGCAGGTAGTGGCGCGAGAGGCGCACACCACTCAGCACATTCACCTCGTAGAAGCGCAGCCAGTCTGCGTCAGGGATATCTTTAAAGTCTTTTGGCTCAAATATGCCGACGTTATTGACCAGTATGTCTACTGTGGGTATCGCTTTCAGCAGCGCATCGATTTCATTCACTTTGGTGAAGTCTGCGGCTACACCTGCCACCTGTGAGCCGGGCACTTCTGCCTGTAATTTCTTTATCGCCTCATCTACCCGCGCCTGCGAGCGGCCGTTGATGTATACTTTTGCGCCTTCGGCCAGCAGTTGTTTGGCTATCGCATAGCCTATGCCCGCAGTAGATCCGCTTACCAGGGCTGTCTTATTCTTTAGTTGGAGATCCATTTGTTTTCTTTTTATGATGGATAAGACGAAGCTAAAGCATTAATATTTCGCCATCGATAAGTATAGAAAAGATAGTAGGTGGGGATGGGCTACAAATTGCTCTTAGTTCTTATCTTTCACTCTATGAATCAGAGAACCCGCATCTTCACCCTCACTTTTTTCGCAGCCGCATTCATAGCTGTTTGTGTCATGACCTGCCGTAGCTTTCTCTCAGCAGACCACCCTACAGTGAGATCTACAGATCTTAAGTGCCACATCCGGCTTTCGCAGCAGCAGCTGTACGTAGATCTGGGAGGTGCCGGCCATATCTCTCAGGTCCGTATCCAGCGTCCGGACGGTACCCTTGTAGCCACTCACCCCGGCTGCGGCACCTCCCAGTGCAACTACAGCATCGCCCACCTTCCCAGCGGTATCTATCATATCACAGTGCTTTCCACCACAGCCAGCTTTGATGGCGACATAGACTGGCACTCTCCGCTCGAAGCCAAGCCATAGTCTTTCTTAGCAGATCTCTATAGTCTCCCCGCAGTCAGACAGAGCGAAAAGCAGCCATTCAGTCTACGGTCACCTGCCAGCAGTGCAGGTTTCATGCTTCTTGGAGATAGGCCAAACTTTCGGATGGAGATTCCCAGTGAACACACTTGACCATTACGCCACCCAAATAAATCTCCTCAAAAATTTGCGCAGTCAAGTGGCTGCATTATATTTGCAGTCAAATAACTGCATGATGGAAACCCGCAGAGATGTATTTCAGGCTATAGCCGATCCCACGCGCAGGGCTATACTGGCCCTCGTGGCGCTGAATGCCATGACGCCTGGCGCCATAGCTGAGCGCTTTGACTCCTCGCGCCAGACTATATCGAAGCACATCAGCATCCTGCAGGAGTGCGACCTGCTCACGCAGCGCCAGTCCGGCCGCGAGATACACTATCACTTTAATGCACAGCGCATGAAGGAGGTAGCTGTGTGGCTGGAGCCATACCGCAAACTATGGGAGGACAGGCTCGATGCGATGGACGACCTGCTGGCAGAGATGCAGGGCCAGAAACCTAAATCAAAAAGGAAATTCAATAAAAAGTAAAACCAACACAAATGGCAAAACCAATGTATCCCTGCATATGGCTGAAAGATCAGGCCAGGGCAGCAGCAGATTTTTACTGCGATATTTTCCCACACTCCAGGATCATAAGCGACTCGGGCCTGGTGGTCATGTTTGAGCTGGATGGCAGCACCTTCATGGCGCTCAATACCAACGACAATCCTACTTTCACCGAGACCGTATCGTTTGTCATACCCTGCGAGGACCAGCAGGAGATCGACCACTACTGGTACTCGCTCACTGCTGATGGCGGCGTAGAGAGCCAGTGCGGCTGGTGTCGCGATAAGTTCGGCCTCTCATGGCAGGTGGTACCTGCTAACCTCGGCCAGCTCATGTCTGACCCTAAAAAAGGTCAAAAGGTCGTCCAGGCATTTATGAAGATGAAGAAGTTTGATATCGCCACTTTGGAAAACGTTTAAACCACCTACAGCACAAGCATTACCTAAGATGCTTGTGCTTTTCACATCATTATGGCAAAGCAAATAGAAGTCATCAGGACACTCCGCGCACCTATAGACATGGCCTGGAGAGTATGGGTCGAGCCGGAACTGGTCAAGCGCTGGTGGGGGCCGAGGCATTTCACCTCACCGGTGGCTATCATGGACTTCCGCGAGGGAGGCAGGTCGCTGGTCAGTATGCAGGCCCCGCCTGAGATGGGCGGCCAGGTGTATTACTCGATATGGGAGTATGTGCGTATTGTACAGCACGTGTCCATTGAGTTTATCCAGAGCCTGGCAGATACAGATGGTCAGCTGATCGACCCCACTACAGTCGGCATGCCCGCAGACTTTCCCCGCGATGTGAGGACGGTCGTCACCTTCCGCGCACTATCTGCTACGGAGACAGAGATGACCATCACAGAGTACGCAGAGTTTGGCTCTATCAGCCACTTCGCACAGCTAGGCCTCGAGCAGAGCATGGAGAAGATAGCTGCTATCTTCAGCTAGCAGGCAGTAGTCCTGGCTTTAAATCCTCTATGGAGTTGCGATCAGCTAAAGCTATGCCGTAAAATATTTGTATCACCAGCTGCCAGCGTGTATCAGACAGCTTACCCCTCGTACTTCTTGAAGATGGCCGCCGCATTGTGACCGCCAAAGCCGAACGTGTTTGACACAGCGGCACGTACGGTGCGGTGCTGGGCCTTATTCAGCGTCAGGTTCAGGCGTGGATCAATTTCCGGATCGAGGTTGAAGTTATTGATCGTAGGAGGTACGATATCGTTCTTGATAGCCAGTACAGTAGCGATAGCCTCTATGGCACCGGCTGCACCTAGCAGGTGGCCTGTCATAGACTTCGTACTGCTGATGTTCATCTTATAGGCCTGCTCGCCAAAGACCTTCTCTATCGCCTTCAGCTCCGCCACATCACCCAGCGGAGTAGAGGTACCGTGCGTATTGACGTAGTCTATCTGGTCAGCACTCATCTCCGCATCCTGCAGTGCAAACTCCATTACCTTGATCACGCCCAGTCCCTCCGGATGTGGCGCTGTGAGGTGGTAGGCATCTGCTGTCAGGGCACCACCGGCCAGCTCGCAGTAGATCTTGGCGCCGCGGGCCAGAGCATGGTCCAGAGACTCTAGTACCAGCGCACCGGCACCCTCACCGAGCACAAAGCCATCACGGTCCTTATCATATGGACGAGAGGCAGTAGCAGGGTCATCATTGCGCTCGCTCATGGCCTTCATGGAGCTGAAGCCACCGATACCGCTGTAGGTCACAGCAGCCTCAGAGCCACCGGCCACCATGATGTCGGCTTTATTGAGACGGATAAAGTTGAATGCGTCTATGAGGGAGATGGTAGAGGAAGCACAGGCAGCTACAGCGGCATAGTTAGGGCCGCAGAGGCCGTACTTCATAGAGATATGGCCTGCGGCGATATCTGCTATCATCTTGGGGATAAAGAATGGGTTGAAGCGTGGCGTACCGTCACCCTTGGCAAAGGCCGTCACCTCCTCTTCAAACACACTGAGCCCGCCGATACCTGACGACCAGATCACTCCGGCGCGGTACTTGTCTATCTTCTCCAGGTCTATAGCCGCATCGGCCATGGCCTCGGCAGCAGCTACCATGGCATACTGGGAGAAGAGGTCCTGCCTCTTGGCTTCCTTGCGGTCCATGTGCTTGCTGATGTCAAAGCCCTTGAGCTGACAGGCAATTTTGGTTTTGAGCTTGGTGATATCCAGGTTGGTGATGGTAGCGCATCCGCTTACACCATTGACCAGTCCGTCCCAGTAGGCCGGGACATCAAGACCTATAGGAGTCAGGGCTCCCAGTCCGGTGACTACTACTCTCCTGAGCGTCATGTAAAGTGGGATTTATTAGGCAGTAGCCGTCTTCTCGAGGTAGGCGATAGCCTGACCTACGGTAGTGATAGTCTCAGCCTGCTCATCAGGGATAGAGATATTAAACTCCTTCTCAAACTCCATGATCAGCTCTACTGTATCGAGGGAGTCAGCGCCCAGGTCTGTGGTAAAGCTGGCCTCGTTAGTGACCTGGCTTTCTTCTACACCCAGTTTATCTACGATTATCTTTTTTACCCTTTCAGCTATTGTTGCCATGTTTAGTTTGGTTAGATTTTGAGCAGCAAAAATACAATAAAACCCATATTAGACAAGTTAATTTTGAACTCTCTGATAGTCAGTTTGTTTTGGGGTATTTTGACCCCTATTTTGCAGGGGCAAAGTATCAGTCAACGGTGTTTTTGCAGAAGGCCAACAGATAGTGCTTCATATGATTAATATCAGTGCACAGGCAACGGTCCACGGTCAATGAAATGCTGCTATGACTGTCATCCTTGTTGGCGATGGACCGCAGACCGTCGTTGATTAACGCTATCTTTGCGCTATGGCCGCCGATAAGAAGATCACATCAGAGCCCGACCGCAACTTCAAGCTCATAGGGATAGCCACCCCTGAGCGCGACTACCGCCTGTGCTATATGCTCAGCGAGGCGCTGGACTGGGATCTCGTGCGCCTGCCCAATCATGAGGTAGAGCTCAAAGAGCGCTCTCTCAAGATGTCGCTTAGCGTCTTTCGCGGTTTTCACCAGCTCACGCATACTACCTTTTATCTCTTTGCCAATAAGAATATGGGCGAGCTGCTGCTGCCCGAGGCGGGCAACTTTGACTACCTGCTCAAAATGGAGCCGGAGTACAAGGGCACCAAAGACCTGCTCAAAAAGATCAAGCAGATAGATGCTGTGATCGCCGCCTCAGAGATCACCGTCAAGACGCTCAAGAACTACGCCCGCCTGGGCTACGAGGAGCCGGTAGAGAAGCCGGAAATAGAAGTAAAACGAAAAGGAAAATAATGACAGAACTCTGGGACATCTATGATGAAAACGCCAAGCCTACCGGCGAGGTAGTAGAACGAACTGATGCTATACTGCCTGCTGGCAAATACCACATCGTAGTACACATCTGGCTCTATAATGATAAGGGCGAGGTGCTGATACAGCAGCGAGCTCCGCACGTCTATTGGATGCCCGGCAAATGGGCCACTACAGGAGGCTCCGTGATCAGCGGCGAGGATAGCAAAACAGGCGCCGTGAGAGAGGTACAAGAAGAACTCGGCATCACGCTGCAGCCGTCTGACCTGAAGTTTATCTCCCGCGTGAAGCGTAAAAGCGCCCTCACAGATATCTATGTGGCCAAGACCAATGCGACACTCGCCACCATGAAACTGGAAGATGCCGTAGATGCAGTGAAGTACGTCAACGTGATGGACCTGCATGAGATGATAGACTACGGCACCTTCGTAGACTACATGGAGACCGAGTGCTATACGGCGCAGGTCATGCAGCGGATATTTGACAAGGTAGAAAGCCGGAAGACATCCCTCTGAGGCGGCTACTTTGACGAGAGCCCCATGCGGCACACCCTATCACCATTTTAGCGCGACCTTTTCCGGCTGAGACTACGGACGAAATTAGGGCACGCCCTATCCTAAGCTTTCTATAAGGAAAGGCTTTTGGCGATACTGTCGCTGATTTATCCCGGCTACATACTATTCGCCAAAGGAGACCGTCTCCGCACGGGCGGCACCTGTTTTAGGGATCAGGATGGTAGAGCAGGCGTTGTCCGTTTTGCGGATCACCCAGGGATGGGTCAGGTACGTGGGCACGGTCCATGACTCGCCATCTGCCAGGTCTTTGTAGCTCACCTCGCTGCCGCTGTAGTCCAGCCAGTTGATGTGCAGGGTACGCTTGCAGTGGTTGGTAAAGGTCACGTCTACCGGGCTTAGGGAGTTCTGAGACTTGAGGCCGGACATCTGGTCGCAGCTCGTCTCTGTGAAGGAAGATGCATTGTAGATCGCCTTCACGGTGAGGATGTCCTTGACCTTGGAGCAGCCGCCGGCTATGAGGCCGGTGATCATGGCTAGAAGTAGTAGCTTTTTCATTGGAGTTAGATTTATGTGATCGTGCCTCCAAAATACGCCTATACGCGGACCGAGAACATCCGTGCTGGTACGGATGAGGGAGCATGGCGTTGGTTGTCGGTCAGGCGACCGATAGCTGCTCTTTCGGATTTGTAATCCGAAAGTATGCTAACCGTGGATTTTAAATCCGCAGTTAGCGGCGTTCGGGGCATGGGCATCACCTAAAACCATATTTTTCCTCGCGCTTTTTAAATGCTTCCTTACCCCCTTCTACAATATCTGCAATATGTTCTCTTATACCCATAGATTTTAGCAAATTCTTTTCCCCTTCAACGAAGGGATATGTGTTTTCTAAAGATCCATTGATATAGTCGAATCGATATGGGCTTGTTGTTTCGATATCCTCTTGACCTTTTTGGTTCGCGACAATAATATTCTCAGCATCTGCGTTAACAACGACATTAGCGTTATGTGTAACCAATATGATCTGTCTATCTAGCTTCTTGTTCCTCAAATACTCAACTAAATCCTTTGTAATAGATCTGTTATCAAGATTATCCTCAGGCTGGTCAATAAGGATTGGTGCTTTTGATTTACTTAATCCCACGATTAGCATAAGTATTATAAAGCTAGCTTTACCTGCTGACATCTTCCTCAGGGTATCCCCTTTATATTCGATTTGCCAATAATCGAAAAAGAAGTCATTCAAAAGTAGACTAATAGTGCTTTTTACAGTTGCCTTACTTGTTATAACGTAATCCCCACTTTCAATAGCAGAAAATATGGATTTTATATCTTGAATAATCTCAGTCAATACGTAGTCACTCAAAGAATCCTTATGATTGTCAAATATCCTATACTTTCCATATGATGCGCTTCTCCCATCACTTATATCAAGAATAGCTCTTCTGAATTTTGAAAAATTAAATTTTACGATTCCATCAATTTTTAAACCATCTTTTTCAAGGTCAACGACTCGAGATTTCAAATCAAAAATAACCTGCAAATAAAGATTATAGTTTTCCTCATATAAGGCAAATAATTTTTCCTTTTCCCTCTCCAAAGCAATGCTATTACCTTCAAGTTCTTTAGTAAGTTGATCAATAGCCTGTTGAGTTGTCCTATCTTCACTTATCGATGTGAGAATACTATCTATTTGCCTTTTAGTCTCCTCGCCTCTCAAATATGGCTTTATCTCTTCTGAGATGTTCATTCCTTCCTTATTTAGATTTGAAAAGATTTCCGATAACTCATTTGAGCTTTGTTCTTCTCCACATTCATCAACTGAAACCATAAATGCGGTCAATTCTTCAATAAAGCTATCCAGTGTGAGATAAGCCTTATTAAAAATCTCTTTTATTGAATCATTCTCAAGGGACGCCTGTAAGAGACCTTTTCTAGTCTTAAGATTACTTAAATTCTCGAAGGCATCTTTGTTGAAATTGACTATCCTCAGACAATCATTTTCTGCTTTAGTTAGTTCTAATTTATTTCTATCTAGCCGCGATTGCAATTCGTTGTATTTAATGATTTGCTCCGCATCAAGCCCCGCCTCTTGATTCAATTCTGCAACTTTTTGAATATTAGATTCAATATTGCTCTTGAGTATATCTTTATGAGTCTTGGTCTTCAGTTGCTCATTAAGAAAGGCAATCCGATCTTTAATATCAAAATAGGCATCTATTATCGCCTCTCGCTTTCGATCATTAGCCTTTACTTGAGATACGAAGAAATCATAAGTCCTACGAGAATCATTGTCTTCATTTATTAATTCTCTGATGATTTTATTTAAAGCATTGCCGGTCTTGTTTTTGTCTGGCTCGGCAAGCTTTATTAGGTAGTTCTGAGGAATATATTTGATTTCAGGAATGATGCTATTCTCTGTAGATTCTCTATATAATCTTTGAGGAAATCCTCCTTTTGTAATTATCTCGAAGTTAAATTCAACATCATCAGATCTAAAGTCATATTTATTCTCAATTTTCTCTTTATTAAGTATGGACTTGTCGGCCAAAAGAGTTTTCGCTATATTATAAAGCAAAATAGATTTTCCTGACGACTTCCCACCTATAATTACGTTTAAATTCTCACTAAGAAATATCGAATTACCGGGAAATGTGTTATTGGAAGAATGAAATTTGATTTCTTCAATAATTACCCGATCTTCTTTATAATCTGGCTTATCCTTTTGAATCCTAACTCTCGCCTCTGGCTCATATAATATCTGTTTTAACCCCTCGAAGTTAGGCTCTGCTTTAATCCACAAATTTTGCTTTACCTCATATTCAGATATATTATGATTATCCGAACAAATAATCATAGGAATTAACTTACCTATTGTTCTTTTTAGAAATGGAATTACGTGCGTTTTATAACCTGCTTGATCTGATTCCTTCCCAATTTCAAAAACATCGATATTTCTAGCTATATCCTGCTTTTGAGCAATATTATGTTCTAAGGAATTGGTAATGTTTTCAATACTATTTGATTTTTTACCTGCATGTATTGTTACTATTCCATTTAGCTCTTTGACTATTTTAATTGTATCAATTAAGTCACAGTAAACTTGATTAGGATCCAGTCCTTCGCTATCTATCTTATGGATATTAGTTTTGTGCTTGATTTGCCCCCATATATGCTCTAAATCGGCCTTTTCACTAAAAATTGCGATAAAATGAATTGGCTCTTGCCCTCGCGCATCTGCAAGAAACTCGATACCAGGTAAAACTGTAAGACCTTTGGATGTACCAAGTTCTTGAAGTTCCCTAATTCTATCAACATCGATGATATGGTGATCAGTGATGGCTACTACGGAAACATTATTTGCCACTAGCCCATCTACAATCTGTTGATTTGTGAGATTCTTATTCCCATAGTCGTAAGATGATTGACTGTGAAAATGCAAGTCCCACCTGCGCCATTCAGAACCTTTATTTTTATTCATAGAGTAACAAATTTTCAGCCTAAATTAAAATAACTATAATATAATCCACGTGTGGTTGTTTTATGCTAATCCGAACACCCATCGTCAAGGAGTAGTTGATGATAACCCAAGATTACAGATGCTACCTATATGAGAGCCAAACAACCTGGCAAAGCTGAAGATTACTCCCCAAAATACCACCTCTACATTTCAGTTGATTTTCCCCTGCCTGCCGCAGACATATCTCAAAGGAGCCTTCTGATTTTAACCTTCCCGCAACCCACATCTCTTATATTTGCCGCTATGAGAAAACTACTGACGGGCCTGCTGCTGATGGCGGCAGCGATAGTATCTGCACAGTCTGTGGCTCCGGTCACCATACTGGAGAGCGGCCACTCGCACAATGACTACACGCATGAGCATCCGCTCTTTGATGCGCTGCAGTACGGGTATAAGTCTATAGAGATAGATGTATGGCTCCATAAGGGCAAGCTGATAGTGGACCACAACGGGCTGGCGCTGGATAGCGGCAAAAAGGACATAGAGGAGCTATACCTGCGCCCCATACAGGAGCGCATACAGGCCAATCAGGGGCAGGTGTACGCCGGAGATACCACCCCCACCATCTTTATGGTCGAGTTTAAAAATGACCCCGAGGCCTGCTATGTGGTGCTAAAGGAGCTGATAGAGCGGTACAAGCCCATCCTGGCCGACCGGCTGGGCCGCGGCGGGCCTATCAAACTGCTGATCACGGGCAACAGGCCGTGGCGCAGCCTGCGCACCGACCGGGAGCTATACATCACCGCAGATGCTGACATCAGTCAGTCTGCAGACAGCCTGCCGCCGCATATCATAGAGCGCGTCAGTGATCCGTACGGCAGCCACTTCTCCTGGCGGGGGCATGGGACGATGCCCGGGAAGCAACGTGCCAGACTGGATGCCCTGGTGAAGACCGCACACGACCACGGGCGCCAGATACGCTTCTACGCCGCGCCGCAGGATGAGCATGTCTGGCGTACGCTGCTGGACGCCGGGGTAGACTGGATCAATGCCGACGACCTGCCACGCTTCGCCATATTCTACAAAGATTATATACGTACTAACGGTAAACCGAAAAACTGCCACTGCGTGCGGTGGTAAATATATTTGCCACAAAGCTTTATAGTCTGCCCAAATAGGTTTTAACTTTGTGTAACCAAAATTAACACCGCCTGATGTATAGCTATGAGTGTCGTTCCGGCGGCTATGTTTTGATTCCCCCGTATTGTTCATTTACTATAGGAGCTATACATGTCAGACCATAATGACCTGCACAAACTAAGTGCTGCAGGTGTACTGATCACTCTGGGCATCATCTTCGGAGATATCGGTACCTCACCCATATACGTTCTCAGTGCCATCATACATGACCGCCATCTCACGCAGGAGCTGATCTTCGGCGGGGTGTCGTGCGTCTTCTGGACGCTCATGATCGTGACCTCCTTTAAGTATGTGTACCTCGCGCTCGACGCGGACAACCGTGGTGAGGGCGGTATCTTTGCACTCTATGCGCTCGTGCGCCGCTACAAGGTGCAGTGGACCATCTTCCCGGCGCTGATAGGCTGCGCGAGCCTGATAGCAGACGGCTTTATCACTCCGCCTATCTCTATCTCCTCTGCCGTAGAGGGCCTCCGCCTGATCAATCCTAACATCACTACAGTAGTGCCCATCGTGATCGCTATCCTGATCGGGCTGTTCGTCTTCCAGCAGTTTGGCACCCGCGTGGTGGGTGGCATCTTCGGCCCGGTCATGACCATCTGGTTTATCATGATCGGCTCGCTGGGCATCATAGAGATCATCAAAAATCCGGTGGTGCTCAAGGCGCTGAACCCCTACTGGGCTATCCATCTGCTCACTGTGTATCCGGGCGGCTTCTGGCTGCTGGGGGCCGTCTTCCTCTGCACTACGGGCGGTGAGGCGCTGTACTCTGACCTGGGCCACTGCGGCAAGCTGAACATCCGCGTGAGCTGGGCCTTTGTACTGGTATGCCTGCTGCTAAACTACTTTGGCCAGTCGGCCTACCTGCTGGGATGCATGGACCACGGCTGCTCTACCGGGTCGCCTTTCTATGATATGATGCCTAAGTGGTTTCTGCCGATAGGTGTGGCAGTAGCTACTATGGCTGCGATCATCGCATCTCAGGCATTGATCACAGGCTGCTTCACCCTGGTGAATGAAGCCATGAAACTGCGTCTCTGGCCAAACCTGAAAGTGATCTACCCTACGCAGCACCAGGGGCAGATGTACATCCCGTTCATCAACTGGTTCCTGTTCTTCGGCTGTGTGGCGGTGGTATTCATCTTTCAGGAGTCGGCCAAGATGGATGCGGCCTACGGCCTGGCCATCATGCTGAATATGCTCATGACCACCGCGCTGCTGGTCTACCTGAAATATATCCAGCGCAAACCGATGATCTGGGTAGTGGGCCTGGCCGTATTCCTCTATACTGTAGAGGGCGCCTTCTTCGTGTCTAACCTGGAGAAATTCCCGCACGGGGGCTGGTTCACCTTCCTCATAGCAGTGGTGCTGTTTGGTGTGATGTATATCTTCTATCAGGCACGCCTGCTGCGCAAGAAGCATACGGAGTTTGTAGAGGTAAAGGACTACGTGGCCCCGCTCAAGGACCTGATGAAGGATGAGTCTATAGCCAAGGAGGCCAATAACCTGGTGTACCTGAGCATGGCCAATGACAAGAGCCACATAGATTCCAATATCGTGTACTCCATCTTCCGCAAGCGGCCTAAGCGGGCGGATATCTACTGGTTCGTACACGTAGATATCACCAATGAGCCGTATGGTATCACCTACGGGGTAGACACGATCATACCGCGTCGTTGCTTCTTTGTGAAGCTGTCTTTTGGCTTTAAGGTGGAGCACAAGGTCAACCTGATGTTCAAAAAAATAGTGGAGGAGATGGTGGCGAGTGGCGAGGTAGATGAACTCTCTCACTATCCATCGCTGCGCAAATACAACATGCCGGCAGACTTCAAGTTTATCATTCTCAATACGCGGGTGGCGATAGATGACGCGCTGACACCGTTTGAGCAGTTTGTGGTGAAGTTTTACCGCCTCATCAAATCTATCAGCCTCTCCACACCGGAGGACTTTGGCCTGGAGCTGACCAACGTGGAGGAAGAGATGGTGCCTATCCGTATCAAGGGAGCCAAGCAGATCAAGCTGGAGCGGGTGTAGTTTTGTATTCTTAGCTAGTACGGTGCTGTGGCTCTGAGCTCCGATTTACCCCTCTAGATCTCCCCTGTTTCAGGGGAGACTTTAACAGCCTCTACCCTTATATATATTTCGCCCCTTTGGGGCTGCATGCAATTTTCTACACAAATATTGTGGCTTGGGCTTTGTATGACACGTTGTAAAATGATGTGTCATGAAGCGGCTATTCTTTCTCGGTTTATTGCTCTGTATGGTGTCTGTGGCATTTGCTCAGACGGGGCAGCGTTCCATTCTTTTCAGAGATCATCACGAGTCTGTCATGGCTCTGACCACTCCTGCCCCGCTGAGTATGGTGCAGTGGGCAGACTCAGGCGCTCATCAGGCCAGCTACAATAGCTCAGAGTATAAATTTGGACGCAGGCAGCGGAACGGAGGCATAGCGCTCACGGTGATAGGGGCCGTCTTTGCAGCCGGTGGCTCGGCGCTCCTGGCGGTAGGTGTACCCGCCCTGAAGCGCGACATCGGCGGAGAGAATACCCCTGTAGGAGATTATGTAGAGCATGGCGGCGAGGTAGGTGGTGGCGGACTGGCCCTGCTGGTGGGCACGCCCCTGCTGATATCCGGTATCGTCAAGATCGTAAAGGGGTCAAAGGCTATGAAGCGGGCGGCACCGGGATACTGACTCCCTTTTTCAAAAAAAATTATCTACGTACCAGTACGGATTTTGTAGAGCGGGATGTTTGATTAATTTGCAGTCATAATTTCTAACTCCATAAAATACTTACTATGAAGCAATTCGTATTCTTCCTCGCGCTGGTGTTTTGCGCAGCGTTTTCCGGTCATGCACAGAGCACCGCAGACCACCACTCTATCCTCTTCAAATCTCACCACCTGCCAGAGCCGGGTTTGCAGGCATCACTGGTGACCATGAAGACTGAGCCCGCAGCAGTAGCGATGCTCGACCTCAATCTTCGCGAGCGTGCCAGCAGCAGCCGTCGCTACGAAAGTGCCAAGCACAAGCAAAAAGTGGGCATCGTACTCACAGCTATAGGTGGCACCTTTCTGGTGAGCGGTGTGACACTGCTGGCTGTAGGCGGTCATGGCCTGCACAATGATATCCTGTATGGTGATTCTGAGAGTGGCCTCTTCGGCTCTTCTACCCTGTCACACACGGTAGAGATAGCCTTTGGTACGATATTCAGTCTGGCGGGTACGGGTATGACCATACCGGGCGCGATACTGACAGCCAAGGGAACGCATGACATGAAGAAATTTAAAGCGTCGCAGTCTGTAAACTAAGAGACTACAAATCGCAATAAAAAGCGGCAGGCTTCCCTTGCCGCTTTTTTATTGCTATATACCTCCATGCAGGCAACCTCTTCAAACCTTTTGCCCTCTTTTTCAGTATATTCGCGGGTCAATTTTTGAATGTGAGTCAGCTACTTAGAAAGACATTTTTTGCCTTCGGCCTCTGGATCGCTTCTTCAGCAGTTTTTGCGCAGGTAGGTGCCTGTGATACTACTGCCATGAATGCCTACCTGAATCCCCTGGGATACTACCGCGTATGGGTGCCTACACAGCCCTGCAGTGCTTATTTTCATAGCCTGACGCCCAAAACCGGCATCGATGCACACCGCGACGCTGCCAATATAGGCATACCTCAGCTGATCATAGACAATGCTCAGGAGAATAGTGATGTGAGTGCTGCGCTGTGGGCACAGAATGTCTACCAGATCACAGGAGCGGGTTCGGCAGTGTGGCTGGGTATGACTGATAGCTCCACGACCTATAACTGGCGCATATTTGCCACCGGTGCTACGCCTACCTATTACAACTGGACCTCCGGAGAGCCTAATAACCTACGCCCCGGCTGCTACAACGGAGTGACAGGCTGCGCACTCTGCACCGGTACCAATGCCTATTGGTGCTCCTATGGTGAAGACTGCGCGATCATGAATGCCAGCGGCCAGTGGCTGGATAATAGCTGCAATGGTACCACTACCGGCAACGCTGGCGGCCCACCTATACAACGCATCGTCGTACTCGAGATCAATACCTGCCCGGTCATCGCCAAACCTCACGATACGACCATCTGCGCAGGCAACTCTGCTTCCCTTTCTACTTCCGTCATCACCGGAGGTACCTCACCATTTACCTATGCCTGGTCACCGGGAGGCCAGACTACGCAGAGCATCACAGTATCCCCTACTACCACTACTACTTATACTATAGAGGTATCTGACCGCTGGCACTGCAAGGCTGACTCTACAGGTACGGTCAATGTCTCTACTCCTACACCACCTACCATCAATGTGGCGCCGGCTA
Source organism: Bacteroidota bacterium (assembly GCA_018267385.1). Lineage (GTDB taxonomy): Bacteria > Bacteroidota > Bacteroidia > Chitinophagales > LD1 > UBA1941. Next base: position 301,422 of record JAFDYN010000007.1, read on the forward strand.
CCATCTGCAAAAATACAAACGCCAATGTCTCGCTCAATACTGTCTCAGGTACTGCGACCTATACCTGGAGCTTTGGCGGCGGTACGGCCTCATCCGGCTCAGGCGGAGGCCCCTATACCCTGCAGTGGGCTACAGGTGGTACCAAGACCATCTCGGTGACGGTATCAGACAACGGCTGTACCACTTCAGCTACGCGTACGATCACTGTAGATTCTGCTGATGCGGCCTTTACGGTCAATCCGACCAGTACGTGTGTAGGACAGAATGTAGCTGTCACTGTGACCAATGTCTCAGGCACAGGTAGCTATAGCTGGAGTTTTGGTGGTGGCAATGTGGTGAGCGGTACAGGATCCGGGCCGTATGCTGTCAATTGGAGCAGCTCGGGGACAAAGACCATCAGTCTGACAGTGACGGACCACACCTGCACAGCTACGGCTACGTCCGGTGTTTCTGTCAATGCAGCTCCTGCCCCGGCATTTACATTGAATCCATCTACTACGGCCTGCCAGGGCCAGCCGGTAGCGGTGACGCTCACCGGAGCGAGTTCACCTACTGCTACGTATACCTGGAATTTTCACGGAGGTACAGTGATCAGCGGGTCTGGCGCAGGCCCATACTCTGTGAGCTGGAATACTGCCGGCAGCCAAAGCGTGGACCTGACCGTGACAGATGGTGGCTGCTCCGGCAATGCAGCTACACAGACCATCACTATCACCGGCGGCATCACTGCCAATGCCGGACCTGATATACAGATATGCCCGGCAGTGCCCGGCCAGCTCGGCGCTGCACCGGTGTCAGGCTATACCTATAGCTGGTCACCTGCGCTTGGGCTGAGTAGCGCTACTGTAGCCAATCCTACTATCACTATACCAGTCAATCCCCTCGGTAGGCCGATAGATACTTTCTATGTGGTCACAGCTACATCCGGCTCTTGCTCCGCTACAGATACGGTGCGCGTCACGCTGTATCCTGCGCCTGTCAGCACCTTTACGCTCAATCCTACTAGTACCTGCGTGAATGTCAATGTGACTGCTACCTATGCAGGTACTGATAGCGGTACAGCTACGTACAGCTGGAACTTTAACGGCGGCACGGTGGCCAGTGGCAGCGGTGCGGGTCCATACTCCGTCAGCTGGGCATCGCAGGGATCTTATAATGTCAACCTGACCGTGACGGACCACGGCTGCCTGTCTAATAGCACCAATACAGTGACTGTCGGCAGCAGTCTCACTCCGGCCTTTACGATCAGTCCATCTACCGCCTGCGCAGGTCAGGCCGTGGCTGTCACACTCAGCGGTACACCGTCGGGTACTGCTACGTATACCTGGAACTTTAACGGTGGTACCGTGATCAGCGGCAGCGGCGCAGGACCTTACTCCGTGAGTTGGAATGCAAATGGTACGCAGACAGTAGACCTCACAGTGACCGATAATGGCTGCACAGGCAATGCCTCTCAATCCATCACGATAGCTAATACTGCCAGTGCTGACGCCGGCAGTGATATACAGCTATGCCCAGGCACTACAGGCAATCTGGGTGCCGCCCCTGCCGCCGGCTATACCTACAGCTGGTCACCTACCTGGGGCCTGAGCAGCGCTACTGTAGCCAACCCTACCATTACGATACCAAGCAATCCTTCGGGCGCTACGATAGATACACTTTATATACTCACTGCTACTACAGGTTCCTGTGTAGCTTATGATACCGTGCGGGTCACTATCTATCCGGATATAGACAATTCTTTTGTGGTCAGCTCTCATAGTGGCTGCGCCAATGATGTGATCACAGTGACATATGCAGGTACCGTGAGTCCTACTGCCACCTATACCTGGAGTTTCTCTGGGGCTACCGTGGTCAGTGGATCAGGGGCTGGTCCATACCAGCTCAGCTGGCCATCGCAGGGTAGCTACAATGTATCGCTCGATGTGAGTGATAACGGATGTACCGGTACAGCGAGCTCTACCACTATCACGATCGGCACACGGCCTACGGCTATTGCCGGCACCGATACCACAGTCTGCTCCGGCACCAATGTACAACTGGGCGCTGCGCCTGTGGCAGGTGTAGCCTACGCCTGGAGCCCTGCAGCAAATCTTAGTAATGCTACAATAGCCGACCCTGTTTTCTCACAGACCAATACCAGCGGCGCGGCAGTCGTGAATAACTACATGCTGATCGCCACCGGCGGCTGTGCAGATACTGCCTATGTCAATGTGACTGTCACACCGGTAGCGCCTATGTCTATCGTCGCCTCCGGACCTACCTCATTCTGCCAGGGCGATAGTGTGATGCTGAGTGACAATCTCGCACCGCAGTCAAACTATCTCTGGTCCAGTGGTGACACCACTGCTACCATCACAGTCAGGACATCAGGTACCTACACCCTCACTGCTCATGATGCCGCAGGCTGCGCCTATATCAGCAATCCTGCCGTCACGGTCACTGCTAATGCAAACCCTGCTCCTGCGCTGGCAGCCAACGGCGAAATAGACCAATCTTGTCCCGGCCTGAGTGATGGCAGCCTCACGGTGACCACCTCTACCGGTACTGCTCCATACACCTATACATGGAATACGACCCCGGCACAAAGCGGACCGACAGCCTCGGGCCTTGCTCCGGGTATCTACACCGTATCAGTATCAGATGCCAATAGCTGCACAGGCTCGATCTCCTACACCGTACAGGCCGCACCTGCTATAGCGCTGGATATAGATAGCGTTCAAAACCTCACCTGCAACAATCATTCAGATGGCAGCCTCCATGCAGCCGTGCTGGGAGGTACTGCTCCTGTGTCCTATCTATGGTCTACAGGCGCTGCCACAGCGGGTATCTATCATCTCGCGGCCGGCAGCTATACAGTGACCGCTACAGATGCGCATGGCTGCACAGTAGACTCTACTGTGGCGATCACGCAGCCTCAGCCTATCACATTTACTACAGTCAGCCCGCTGCGCATCAGCTATGGAGGATCTGAGTCTATACAGATCGACATCAGCCCATCGGCAAACTACCTCTACGCCTGGACCCCTTCTACAGGGCTTAGCTGTGATTTCTGCCCGGAGCCAGTGGCCTCTCCACTACTGACTACGCGGTATATCCTGACCGTCACCGATCCTGTAGGAGGCTGCACAGGCAGTGATACCATCACCCTTTATGTAGATGCGGCCAAGCACTTCTTTATACCTAATGCCTTTACGCCAAACAATGATGGCATCAATGATGTTTTCTATGTGTATCCTGCCGGCCCGGTCAAGGTTTTTGAGATCAATGTCTTTGACCGCTGGGGCGAGCATGTATACTTCTCTAATGATGTAGGCTCTGGCTGGGATGGCACATATCACGGTGTATATGTCTCCCCGGGAGACTACGTCTATACTGTCACCATTACCTTCGCTGATGGACAGACGCTGGCCAGCAAAGGCAGCGTGACTGTGATACGCTAGGGGCAGTCTTCAGGAAAGCATTACCTTTGCTGCGTAAATAAACAGGACATGAAATTTCTGGAGATACTGGAGCGGGCGTGGATGGTAGCTGCGATAGCTGCGCTGGCGCTGGGGGTATTCAATCTTATCAGCTACCAGAGATTTGACCGGCTGGTGTATTTCCCCATCATCTGTGCCGGCTTTTGTGTCCTGATCTATATGAATATACGCGGCCAGCGCCGTTTTCGCGAAAAAATGCTCCAGGAGGAGGCGCAGCGCAAGGCTGATATGCCTAAAGGCGAATAGCATTATATTTACACGCCCAGATGGAAGTTTTCTTACTCTTACTTAGCCTTTTACTGATCGCCTTTTTCTCCGGCATAGAGATATCCTTTGTCTCTGCCAATAAGCTCCGTATAGAGCTGCTCAAGGAGAAATCAGGCAGTGCCCGTATCATAGCTGGCTTCAATCAGGACCCCTCACGCTTTATCAGCACGATGCTCATCGGGCTCAATATCGTACTCGTACTCTTCGGCAGTATGATGTCCAAGATACTGACGCCCGAGCGGCTGCCATTCCTGCCGCATGGCGAGGTGCCACTGCTCATGATACATACGCTGGTCACTACGGTACTGGTACTGATACTCGGAGAGCTGCTGCCTAAACTCCTCTTCCGGATCAATGCCGACAGGATGCTGCTGATCTTTGCCTATCCGGTGCGTGGGATCTATGTACTGCTCATGCCGCTGACCAATGTCTTTCATACTATATCGAGCAAGGTGATCAAGGCTGCCTCCGGCAAGGATTATCATGAGGGCAAACAGGACTTTACCGAAGACGACCTGGAGTACCTGATCAAAGAATCTGCCGCCAGCGAGGAGAAAGATGAAGATGAAACAGACAACCTCAACTCAGAGATATTTGAGCGTGCGCTCAATCTGAAAGAGGTAAAGGCCAAAAGCTGCATGGTGCCGCGTCCTGAGATATCGGCTATAGAGGCTGACGAGCCTATAGAGGAGCTGCGCAAGAAATTTCAGGAGACCAAACACTCCCGCCTGATAGTATATGATGACTCCATAGACAAAGTGATAGGCTACGTACATCATTTTGACCTGCTGAAAAACCCTGTATCGATCCGCCAGTTCATACGGCCTATAGAGGTAGTACCCGCATCTATGAATGCCCAGGACCTGATGGTACAGCTGGTCAAGGAGCGTAAAAGTATAGCCTGGGTGGTAGATGAGTACGGTGGCACCGCCGGTATCATCACACTGGAGGACCTGATGGAAGAGATCTTTGGTGAGATAGAAGACGAGCACGATGTAGAAGAGCTGACGGAGAAAAAGATCAGCAATAAGGAGTACATATTCTCCGGCAGGCTGGAGGTAGACTACCTCAATACGGAGTACGATCTTGATATCCCAGAGGGAGAGTATGAGACGCTATCCGGCTACATCGTAGCGCATCATGAGGATATACCGGAGCAGGGCGAAACGATCAATATCGATCACTTTGAGATCAAGATCATCAAGGCTACCGACAAGCGTATCATGCTAGTACAGCTGCGCATCGTAGAGAAAAAAGAAGAATGATCCGGCCTACAGGCTGCCGGTCCTGCCACCGTCTACAGGTACATTGATGCCGCTGATATAGGCCGCAGCAGGCGTAGCCAGAAAGGCCACTGCAGCAGCCACTTCCTCCGGTTTGGCAAATCTGCCCAGTGGTATCTCGGCCAGCATTTCCTTCTCCACCTCGTCAGCTGCTATTTTTTGCTTCTCACTTTTATTGGCTACGATCTCTTTCAGCCTTTCGGTCTGTGTCGCACCTGGCAGTACATTGTTGACTGTGATACCATATTCTCCCAGCTCATTGGCCATGGTCTTGGACCAGCTGGCTACCGCACCGCGTATGGTATTGCTCACACCTAGGCCTTTGAGCGGTATCTTCACCGAGGTAGAGATGATATTGATGATACGCCCGTAGCCATCCTTTTTCATTCCTTCCATCATCAGCGTCGTGAGGAGGTGATTACAGATCAGGTGATTATTGAATGCCGAGAGGAATTCGTCTTCTGTAGCATTGGTGATCTTGCCAGATGGCGGGCCGCCGGTATTATTGACGAGTATGTGATAGGTCTTATTGGTCTTGAGCATATGGCGCTCCACTGCTGCACGTAGTTTCTCAGGGTTAGAGTAGTCTGCTACCAGGTAGTCGTGCCGCTGCTCGGCACCCGCGCTGAAGCTAAGGTCTATCAGTCCCTGCATCAGGGCAGTTTCGGTGCGGGCTACCAGCGTCACATTGGCGCCGAGCCTGGCCAGCTCTGTAGCTACTGCCTTGCCTATGCCTTTGCTGCTGCCGGATACAAATGCATTCTTGCCTGAGAGATCGAGATTCATGTGATATAGATTTGAAAACTACCGTGGTAAAGTAAATAAAAAATCAGATGGCGATCCGCCGGATAGCAGATAGGTGCAAAAGTCATTATTTTCTTCTGGCAGGATGTGTATTTTCACTTTACAAAAGCACACAGCCATGATCACACCTGCTTTCAACTTTAAGAAATGGATAGATGAGCACCGCCACCTGCTGAAGCCGCCGGTGATGAATCAGGTAGTGTACAAAGACAGCAAGGACTTCATCGTAATGGTGGTAGGCGGGCCCAACAAGCGCAAGGACTTTCACGTGAATGGTACGGAAGAGTTCTTCTACCAGCTGGAGGGCAACATAGTAGTGAAGACAGTGCAGGATGGCAAGATCGTAGATGTGCCGATAGGCGAGGGGGAGATATTTCTGCTGCCTGCCGGCACGCCACACTCACCGCGCAGAACTGAGGGTAGCGTGGGGCTGGTGATGGAAGTGCCGCGCCCGGAGAGCCTGGAGGATGGCTTCCAGTGGTACTGCGAGAACTGCGGCAACCTGCTCTACGAGGTCAAAGTGCCCGTCAAAGACATCGTGAAAGACCTGCCGGTGGTCATGGATAAATTTTACGCTGACAAAAGCCTCTGCACCTGCCGGAAATGTGGTAGTGTAATGGAAAAGCCATAGCCCGTCTAAATCTCCCCAAAGGGGAGACTTGAACGTGAATCAATTCAGAGCGAAGGTTGCCTCCAATTTGAAGAGCGGGATATTTACCTCAAATATCTCCTGGGTTGCTTTATTCTGAAAGAAGTAAGAGCCCTCCATCGTGCCAAATGGTGTGATGAGATTGCAGCCCGATACGTACTCATGCATATCTCCCTTGTAGAGCACAGGCTGGCGTCCTACTACTCCTTCGCCCTCTACTATCTCTACACCGCCTATACCGTTGGTGATGATCCAACGCCTGGAGAGCAGCTGTACGGTATGATCATTGTGATTAGAGATGCTGATCTTGTAGGCAAACACAAAGCGATTCTCATCCGGTGCAGAGTGTCCATCCTGATACATTGTCTGCACGGAGACCTCTATACCTGCTGTGATTTCTGAGACCATGGCTGAGGGATTTATGACCCGAAGTTATAAACGGAAACGATATCGCCAAGGGTTCTGCAAAAAAATAAACGCAACAGATATTGACATGCATCTATGCATGAAAGTCAATATAGTACAGATGTGATTTTGCCTAGTGGGCAGGATGAGCCTCGGCTTTTTTCAGGAAGTTTGTGATCACATTCTTGACATTCATAAATGCGATGTCAAAATCATCATTCACCACTACCTTATCTGCCTTGTCTCTGTAGGACAGTTCTTGTTCTGCTTTCCTGATGCGCTTCTTGAGGCTGTCTTTGCTTTCTGTATTGCGGTTCTCCAGGCGGCGCGCCAGTGTTTCTTTGTCAGGCGGTGCGATGAAGATCACCAGTGCGTCATTGCCGTAGGCCTTCTTGATATTCTCAGCACCTTTCACATCCATGTCAAAGAGGGCTATCCTCCTCTGGCTCCAGATGCGCTCTATCTCACTGCGCAGGGTGCCGTAGTGCTGACCCGGATATACCTCTTCGTGCTCTACCAGGTCACCCTTCTGCACGCGCTGCTGAAATTCATTGTGCGTCACAAAGTAGTAGTCCTTGCCATCCATCTCGCCTTCGCGCCGCTCACGGGTCGTGAGGGATATACTGAAAGCCAGGTCTATGCGCTGCTTGATCAGTTTGCGTACGATGGTAGACTTGCCGGCACCTGACGGGGCGGTGATGACGATGATCTTTTTAGGAGGTACTACTACGTGAAAGTCGTGAGACATAAGGCTATGATTTGGAGCCGCTAATTTGATAAAAAAATCAGAGTATATTATTGATCTGCTCTTTGATCTTCTCGAGCTCGTCTTTCATATTGACCACCAGCTTCTGTATAGGGGCGTGGCTGGCCTTGGAGCCGAGTGTATTGATCTCGCGGCCTATCTCCTGAGAGATAAAGTTCAGCTTGCGGCCCTTCATATCATCCTTGCCGGCCATCACCTCGCGGTAGTACTCGCAGTGAGCCTTCAGGCGGGTCAGCTCCTCGGTGATATCGAGCTTCTCGATATAGTACACCAGCTCCTGCTCCAGGCGGTTAGGGTCTATTTTGTCTTTGCCTACGGCAGCCTCTACGCTGGTCTCCAGGCGGGACTTGATCTCGGCTACACGCTCCCGGTCCATAGCGCGTACTTCCTGAGCATATTTGTCTATGAGCGCTATACGCTGCAGCATATCGTCCGCCAGTATCTTGCCCTCGTCCGCACGGAATCCATTTAACCCTTCCAGGGCCTGCATGATGGCTTTTTCTATCGCCTTCCACTCCTCTTCGTCAGACTCCTCTGCAGCGCTGGCGGCTATCTCCGGTAGCTGCAGGATGGTAGACAGGAGTTCATTGGAGGGCGCCCCTACCTCATCAGCTATCTGGCGCAGCTCCTGATAGTAGGCCTTGATCACACGCTTATTGAGCAGTACCTCCGGGGTGTGGTCTTCTTTCTCTATCGTCACATAGACATCTACTTTGCCGCGCTGCAGCTTATCCTGTATCAGCGTGCGCAGGTTGTACTCCTGCTCCCGAAACTGGGTAGTGAATTTCAGGGAGAGATCGAGGCCTTTCTGGCTATTGAGAGAACGCACTTCGGCTATGATCGTCTTGTTTTTGAAGGCCACCTGGGCCTTGCCGAAGCCCGTCATGGAATACAGCATCGCAGATATTTTACGCAATATACAAATGATTATACTTTTGGGCTATGGCAAAAACGCTCCTATCCCTGCTCCTGGCGCTGGTGGCACTCACTGCTACGGCACAGGAGGCTATCGTCAATCAGGCTACCCTGCTCATAGCTGAAGGCAAATACAAAGACGCCGAAGGCTACCTGGACTCTATCCTGCACGCAGAGCCAAAGAATGTCACTGCCCTGATGATGAAGGGCAATGTGCTGCTGAACTATGCACTCATAGAGACGCCGGCCCTGCATATCATCACTCCGGAAGATGAATCCATCCTCAGTCCTGACCTCGCTGGCCTGAGCGATAATGTGACCGTGGTACCACAGGCAGCTGCCCGGCAGATAGCCGGCCTGTGGCTACAGGGCATCGCTATAGACTCCTCGAGGCTGGACCTGCGCAAGGGCCTCTGCAGCCTTTACGCTATGGCGCTGATGCATGATGAGCTGATCGCCTACCTGCCTGTCATGAAGGCATACACACAGAATATAGGCGACAACTTTGCCTATACGCTGGCAGACTATGCACGGCTGCTGCATGAGCGTGGGGATACCGCGGGGGCTTACGGTGTTTATCGCAGTGTGATGTCGCTATACCCCAATGTGCAGGGGCTGAATTGTACCCTTGCCTCGCTGTACTTCTCCTCGGGAGACCTGACTAACGCTAAAACATATGCAGCGCGCGGCCTGTATAGCGCGGCTACTGATAGAGATGCCTGTACTGATGCCCGCGACATCTATACGCTCATCGCACCCATAGACTCTGTACCTGCCATGCTAGCTGCCACTGAGCCTGATACCGTATATGGAGATCATCTCTTCTACTCGGGCCTGTATAAGTACGCCCACCATGACAATGCGTGGAAGAAAGACATCAACGGCTACCTTGATAAGTTTCAGGTGGCTGCTGATAGCAACCAAGTATTTGAGGCCGCACTATACCTGGCCACTGACCCGGAGTCAGATACGTATCACGGGCTACTCTCCCTGCTCACCTATCATATAGGGGACTATGGTGCGCGGCTGGTCACTACCCGCCTGCGCCATGACTTCGCCGATAGTGTCCTGCCATACGTCGTAGAGGCGCAGGTACTGATCAACGATAAGCGGTACAAAGATGCGGCGACGCTTCTGGATGGCTACATGGCAAAGCACCGGCCCACTAACGATGTGCAGCTGTACTATGCCTACGCCCTATACCAGTCTGCTGAGTATAAAACATCGATCGCTGCGTGGTCTGTCTATATAGATCAGCAAAAGAGAGCCGGCAATACAGCGGATAGTACGCTGGCTGTTCCGTATTACTATATAGGTCGCGCCTGCTGGCGCATGGGTGATAGGCAAAAGGCAGGAGACTACTTTGCTAAGATCCTGGCCGGCAAAGACGACTCAAAGTATGCATACCTGGCTAAACTCTCTCTGGAGGCGCTGAAATGATCAAAGTACCTCCCTGCCCTCTACCGGTGGTGTGGGCTGCGGCGCTTTATCTTCCGGTACCTCCATCACGCCACCCGAGAGGATATACTTCATAGCATGAGCAGAGCCTACATGCGGCAGCGTTTGCACCAGGTCTTTGTCTACCACATACAGGTTGCCGGTGAAGCCATACGAGTCAGGGCAGTATACTGCTACCTTATTCTTGATATCAAACTCATCCAGGTCATCCTGTGTGATGAAGCCCATGCGGTAGAGGCCTGTGGCCCTGCCCATCTCCATGATCACAGGGCGGTTGAACTTCTTCTTATTGCTGATAAAGGCGGAGATAAAGTCCTTGAAAGAGGAATAGATATCCTTGACCAGTGGCGTATGCTCCAGCAGGTTCTCTATGATCTCCATGAGCGGCCTGACGATCACCGTAGAGCCCAGGAAGCCTATCAGCGTGATGAACGCTACAAAAATGATGATCCCGATACCGGGAAAGCTGAAATGCAGGAAGCGCTGAAAGAGTGGTTTGGTATTGCTGTCAAAGAGGTCAAATATCTGATAGATGGCCCAGAAGGTGAAGAAAGCCGGACCCACCAGCAGCAGGCCCTGCAGGAAGTAGGAGCCCATGCGCCTCCCCAGATTCTTTCTTTTCTCCCTCAGGTCTGTGATGCTGGTCATATATGCTGCAAAGGTACGTCAAAACAGATGCCACGGAAGTTTTTCCCTGCTTTTTCAGTAAGTTTGGAGGGATAGCCATCAAGTGAAGCTCTACCTCCCTATAGTCATGCTACTGGTGCTCGTGTCCGGCCTGCAGCCCGTGCGCGCGGCGGATGCGTCGGACTCTTTTCGCGGTGGGCGGTGGGGCGTAGAGGCATCATATCTGGTGGGCAAGATCTTCAAGCATAGCCCCAAAGTAAACCATGTGCCACATGAGTTGTCACAGGGCTTTCAGATAGACGTGTATAAGAAGACCCTGGGTGAGCAGCCCTGGCACAAGCCGCTGAACTTTCCTGAGTTTGGCGGTACGCTGCTCTTTATACGCTTTGGCGAGAACAAGATATTTGGCGATGTGATCGCCCTGATGGGCTATGGCAAGTTCTACATGTACCGTAGCAAGGTAGTAGACCTGTACACACGCGTAGGCGCGGGCTACGGCTATATCACAAAGAAGTACGACTACCTGACCAATCCTACCAATAACCTGATCAGCTCCAATATCAACCTGAGTGTACAGATCAAGATCGGCGCTGAGTGGAAGCTGACACCCAACGTGCAACTGAGCTCCACGTTTGCCTTTAATCACCTGTCAAACTCAGCTGCCAACCTGCCCAACTATGGTGCTAATCTCCTGATGGGCTCCATAGGGATCAAGGCCATACCGATGGTCAAAGACCTGTACTACAACTGCGAGCGCCATCGCGACTTCCTGCACAATGAGATAGCCGCCATGTATGTGCTGGGCATACAGGAGACCTATGGCTTCAATGGCCCTAAGTTTCCCATACATAGTGCCGTACTCACCTACGCCCGCTATACCAGCCCCGGCAATAAGATATTTGGCGGCTTCTGCTATGAGTATGTGCGGGCGGTACATGACTTTCTCAACTATAATGAGATCACGACCCGCTACTCTCATACTATGGAGGCTACCACGGCCAGCTTTGTGGTGGGAGATGAGATCATGCTCGGGCGCGTGGGCATGTACTACTCAGCCGGTATCTATCTGTGGAAGGACTACGCTACGATCAACCCGATGTACTTCCGCCTCGGTGCCAATGTGTACTTCGCCCAGTTTGGCAGGAAGCACGCATTCAAACTCTTTGGCGGCAACTATGTGAAGGCGCACACCTCTGTAGCCCAGTCCAATCAGTTCAGCCTGGGGGGGGCGGTAGCCTTTAGGTAGGGACTCTACCTGATCACCCTGGCCTGCAGTTTGGCCAGCAGTTCTGACACATTCTTTTGCACGATGGCGTGGGCGGGGACCTCCTTACCCTTATAGATCCACATCAGGGCCAGCTGCTTATGAGCGGTGGCCAGCAGCATGTATAGGGCCTGCTTCTCATGCCTGTACGCCTCGCGCAGCAGGCGCTTGACACGATTGCGGTCGGTGGCGTGTTTGAAGTACTTCTTTGGGACGCTGAAGGCTGCCTGAGCGGGGTAAAAGGTAGGCAGTGTACACTCCAAATAGACGAGGGTAAACCCGTTTTGTGAAACGGACTTACCCTCGCTAAATAGTTTATCCAGTAATACCTCACGGCTCAGCCTCTCCTCTTTGCCCAGAGACCGCGGCGCCGGGTGGCGTGCAGGATCATAAGGCACAGGACTGGCTGTGGCCGGGTTATTACTTGAGCCTTGTTTCGCTGGAGACAGTGAGCTTTTTGCGGCCCCTTGCCCTTCTGCGTGCAATGACTTTTCTTCCATTCTTAGTGCTCATTCTCTCTCTGAAGCCGTGCTTGTTGATCCTCTTGCGGCGGCTTGGCTGAAACGTTCTTTTCATCGCTTATGAAGTTATTGGTATTTTCCCAAAAGGGAGGCAAAACTACACATTTTTTCCACAAATCATAAGGGAGGGGGCTAAAAAGTTGGAATGAGGCTCATATAGAGGGGCTTATACAGGGTAGGGCTGGCCGGGAGGCAAGTTTTCCGACTGTGGAGAGAGTGGCGAGGGACGAAGGGCGAGGGGCGGGGACCATATAGCCGCAGCAAGTTTTCCGACTGAGCGGGAGGAGGGGGCAGGCCGGGGGAGCAGCAGAGATGACACCCATATGAGCTGATATACAAAGAGATAGATAGGGGTGGTGATGATCTGGTGACCGTGTGGTGTGACCAACCCTACCTATGTAGCTGACTATCAATGCGCATACAAGTAGCTGTAGGTCAATAATTTAAGTGGTGTTTGGTGAATAAGTAGGAGGCTGGAAACGGGAGGTATTCGCTATGTTTGCAGGACTAAAAAACACATCCTATGTCAGCTGCTACAGGCAATACCTACGCCGAAAAATGGACGCTGGAGCGTACGCTCCGCACCCTCACCACGATAGACCAACTCTCCCAGGACCCTACCTACCTCTACCTCGGCCAGGCGCTGAGCGCGGTGGGTACCTACGATGACGTGTGGCGCTACTGGCGGAGCAAATGGCGCCGGCGCGCAGAGATACTGGACCTGATGAAGCAGATCATGCAGCGCTTTGAGAGCCGCATCTTTGTGAAGATGGCCAATAAAGAGATACCCGAGCGCGTGGGCATGTTTGCGCTGCGGCACCACTATGGCTGGTGCCGGGAGAAGGAGGAGACCACACAAACCGTAGACCACAGCTATATAGACCAGGAGCCGGTGAGCGAGCCTGCTCCTGCCGCTGATAGCAACCGTACTCCGCAGCAGCAGACTGCTACACCACCGGTGAAAGCAGAAGCGGCGCCCTACGGCCCGATACATGATGCCGCCCGCTCGCGCCACATGCAGACTAAATACAATGCTAAGCATCCTGACCAGCCACTGCGTGAGCCGCTACCGTACTACAAAGGCATGCCTCCCAAAGACCTGCCGGCTATAAAGTTTGAGAATGGGTATTTTTTGGGGAGGTGTGCGTGATAGTTGCGTTATAAACGCAAGGCAGAGGTGTCACGCGTTTGGAAACGCGCGATAGAATAGGTGGGAAGTTTCGTAGTCGCCCGCCGCAGGCCTTCCTTCGGACTACGAACAGCTTTTTCTATTTTGGACTACGGAGAGCGGGGTATATAAATTCCTTTTGTGTGGCATAAGTCGATTAAGTTATCTAGCTCCCACGCTCTGTTTTGCCTATTGTCATAATTATTTAGTTTCTCCCATTCTATCCCTAAGCCACATGTAGGGGTCATCCAGACTCTAGCCATATTTCCACCAACGGCCGAAAAATCACTTAACCATTTAGTCATCATAGCCTGTGCTACAGTAGTATGGCGAAAACCGTTAGGATTACTGCAGAGGGGAGCACACTGTGGACCTAAAGTACATCCATTGACTAGACTACAAGAGGCTGCAGGCAAAACAGAGGTTGGTAAAGTATTTCGACCATTATAAAAAGAAAAGTTAGATGCGATACCAAAAAATGAGGTTCTGTCTGTGTATTCCAAAAATCTTTTGTTGCCCGACACGGCTAGATAGCCATGATTTGAAGAAGGAGAGCAATCAAAATGAAGGTTATTATTGTGATAAACCACTGTATTGTGGCTTGCTGACTCATAAAGAGTTATAGTATAAGTCCAAGCACCAATTTCATTAGGCGCAAAACGTAGCCTCCAATTGTAACTAGTGGCTAGCTCTTTCCAATGCGCTGAATATGTTATAGGATTATCATCGCATGCCTGTTTGGTATCGTCAGTGGTATAGTCTCGGTAGAAAAAGCCATTGACGGGATATTGTTTACCACTGGGAGATGTAAAGACGGCTTGTAGAGAAACTACGTCTGGATCATACGGATTGGAGTAGCTTGCAGATAATTGCACTCCTACTTCAAATTTCTCAAACATACCGATCGAAGTGCCAGTGATCGGTATAGTGCCCACTATAGTACCTGCGGCGTTGATTTTAAAGCAAAATAGGATGAGTAGAGCGGCGATACATAGATTCTTCATGGTTTTTATTTTGATATTAATAAAGTATGACTAATCGCTAGATCTGTGGGTTTATATGATTTGTACTTTTGTGATACGGGCACTGCCTCCAGGGCCTGGAGGCTACCTTCTCTGCTGACATTTTCCAGAATCTGAAAGCCTGCGTCCTGCAATAGCTTAATGTAATCTGAGAATCTTAGCCGGTTCTGAGGTTGTATGCCGTTATCTATGATCTTCCATTCGCTATCGGAAAAACGAAGAAAGTTGTATATCGTGATAGACTTATCCAAATGAGCAAAATGATCGCTCATATCAATCTGGTGGCTCATTATGCCATCGGCAGATAAGAGCCGGCGGAATTCCCGCAAGATGCCGCTCAGTATACCAGGATATATATGCTCGAAAGTATTATTAGAATTTAGCAGGTCTATGCTTTGAGCAGGCAGGTCTATTTTGCGCGCATCTCCCACGATAGCATGTATATGGATTTCTTTCAGTGCCTCTCTAGCGGAGCCGAACGATCCCAATTGCCCTTTGAGAGATACCAGACGCTCAAATCGGGCCGGGTCGATCTCCGGCAGGTAGGTCTTTAGTTTTCCTGACTTACTCCATTCCTCATACCTTTCTATCGTATTTTTTATGCGCTCTATGCTAAGCAAGTCGCTAATATCTATAGTATAAATGGTCGAAGCACCTGATAGATAGAACCCGATAGGCACTATAGGATACCAGCCGGTACCTATCTCCAGAGATGTAAAATCTCTCTTTCCCGGAGCGTATTTTCTAAAATATTTTAAATGATTGGAGCAGTGTATCAGCTTATCTTCAAACAGATCATTTGTCAGGTTTACTCCTTTTGTGACATATTTTTGAAATAGAAAATTGATACGATGTTCACAAGGCAAAAAGGAAATAGCTTTTTGAATAACAGCCTTTAAGATCCAAACCTTCATTATACGTGATTCTAAAGTAATAATACGCAAAAAAACAAGCCAGATATAGTTTTTATGATGAGCACTGATTTATCCTCCCCTGTTCCAAGTTTAGCGCTGCTTAACTTGAAAACATCAAATCCCCCGGCCTGCGGCCACCCCCTTTGCAAGGGGGAATGTCAGCCATGGGCGTTATTTGAGTAAGGTTTGCTCCCGATATTATGAATCATCGAATGATAGCAACCTAATTGGAAGATTGCTTCAGCTTTTATCTCGCTTATTTTTTATCGTTGGAAAAAGCTTCACAAAGGAGGCTGTGAAATAAAAAGCCCCACCGATCCGGCAGGGCTTTGAAATATGGTGTAGTCAGTGATTACGAATTCATCGACACCAGGAATTCCTCATTGGTCTTTGTGCCACGCATGTGCTGGAGGAGGAACTGCATGGCTTCTTCCGGCTTCATGTCTGCGATATAGTTGCGCAGTACATTCATACGGGTGGTCACCTCGCGGCCCAGGAGAAGGTCATCCTTACGCGTGCTGGACGATACGATATCTATAGCTGGATAGATACGCTTATTGGCCAGTTTGCGGTCCAGTGTGAGCTCCATGTTGCCGGTTCCCTTAAATTCCTCAAAGATCACTTCGTCCATCTTAGAGCCGGTCTCTATCAGCGCCGTAGCGATGATGGTCAGTGAGCCGCCGTGCTCTATCTTGCGCGCAGCGCCGAAGAACTGCTTAGGCTTCTGCATCGCATTGGCCTCGACACCACCGGAGAGTACCTTGCCGGATGATGGGGCTACGGTATTGTGCGCACGGGCCAGACGCGTGATAGAGTCGAGCAGGATCACTACATCGTGGCCGCACTCTACCAGGCGCTTTGCCTTCTGGAGTACCACGGTAGAGACCTTCACGTGCTTGTCTGCAGGCTCGTCAAAGGTAGAGGCGATGACCTCTGCGCGCACGCTGCGCTCCATGTCTGTCACCTCCTCCGGACGCTCATCTATGAGCAGCACGATGAGGTAGACCTCAGGGTGATTGGTGGCTATCGCGTTGGCTATATCTTTCAGGATCGTGGTCTTACCTACCTTAGGCTGCGCTACGATCATGGCACGCTGGCCCTTGCCTATCGGCGTGAAGAGGTCTATGATACGGGTGCTGAGGCGGTCGTGTGTGGTAGTGAGGTTCAGCTTCTCCTCAGGGAAGAGCGGCGTGAGGTAGTCAAAGCCCACCCGGTCGCGGATATCCTCCGGCAGGCGGCCATTGATGGTGTCTACCTTGAGCAGTGCAAAGTACTTCTCACCGACCTTAGGCGGGCGGATGTAGCCCTTCACCGTGTCTCCGGTCTTGAGGCCAAAGAGCTTGATCTGCGATGGAGATACGTAGATATCATCCGGGCTGGAGAGGTAGCAGTAGTCAGATGAGCGCAGGAAGCCATAGCCATCCGGCATCATCTCCAGCACGCCCTCGCCCTCTATGATCGCGTCAGTCTCTACGCTGAATATCTCCTGGCCCTGGCGGTTGCGCCAGTTCTGGTTTTGCTGGTTATTGTTTTGATTCTGGTTTTGATGCTGGTGCTGCGGGCGCTCGCCTTGCTGCACTTCGCTGTTGCCCTCTACCTCCGGCTGTGCCTGCTGCTGGCCTTCGGCTGTCTGGCCTTCTGCCTCCGGTGTCGGCATCGCGTTGGTCACCGGCAGTTCTGCCTGTGCCTTTGGCTTATGCTCCTGCTTATTGTGGTGTTGCTTTTTCTCGTGCTGTGCGTGTGGCTTGCGCTCTTCTTTTTTCTGAGGGGCCGGGGCCTTTACCTCTTCTGCTGCGGGTGCAGCGGCTTCTTCTTTTTTAGGTTCTTCGGCAGGGGCCTCTGCGGCTTCCGGCTTTTCACCTTTTACGGGTTTGCGGGTGCGCGGGCGGCGTGCTTTTTCTGATATGGGCTTATCGTCTACATCAGGAGCATCTGTGAGGGCCTGCGCGTCTAGTATTTTGTGGATCAGATCAGACTTTTCGAGCTTGGCAGCTCCCTTGATCTTGAGTTTGTCAGCTATCTCTGTGAGTTCCGGCAGGATCATCTCATTGAGCTGGAGAATGTCGTACATGCGTGTGTTTTATGTTTTTGGAAAGCCTTGCCGTACGTGGCAATGTATTGTTTGGGAATGATAACAAGTGAAAGAAAAACTGCACTTACGTGGGTGTCTTGGTCGCTTCGATATGTTTTAGGAAAAACGAATGCGCGTGAGTGCTTTGCGTATTGCGTCACAATATTAAATATTCTTTCTGAAACAGCCAAATACGAGTCAAACGCCCACCTATTAACAACCTGCAGTCAATGGAAAGCCTCTCTCTTTGCGAGAGGGGTTTGGGGTGAGGTCTCAAAAAACTATCTTTGCCCGCCTAAACGGAGAATCTACTATCATGATAGAGATCAACATCATACGGACCCAACCGGACCAGGTCAAGAAGGCCCTGGCCAAGAAGCAATTTAAAGACCTGCACCTGGTAGATGAGCTGCTACAGGTAGATGAACAGCGCCGCAAAGTGCAGCAATCGCTCGAAGAGATACGTGGCAAAGAGAATATCCTGGCCAAAGAAATAGGGGAGCTATTCAAGTCCGGCAAGAAGGACGAAGCCGATCAGAAAAAGGCCGAAGTGACCGGCCTGAAGGAAGAGTCTGCCAAGCTCAATGAGCAACTGACCAAACTGGAAAACGACCAGAAGGATATCCTCGTGAAGCTGCCTAACCTGCCGCATAGCTCGGTGCCGGAGGGCAAGACACCGGAGGACAATGAAGTGGTAAAGCAGGTGGGCGATATACCTACCCTGCATGAGGGTGCGCTGCCGCACTGGGACATAGCAAAGAAGTACGACCTCTTTGACCTCGAGCTGGGTGTCAAGATCACGGGTGCAGGATTTCCGGTGTATAAAGGTAAAGGAGCTAAACTGCAGCGTGCACTCGTGAGCTTCTTTCTGGATCATGCTATCGAAGCGGGTTATGACGAGGTCATACCACCCTATGTGGTCAATAAAGACTCCGGCTTTGGCACCGGCCAGCTACCTGACAAGGAGGGCCAGATGTACCACTGTACGGAGGATGACTTTTACCTGATCCCTACTGCAGAGGTGCCTGTGACCAATATCTACCGCGATGAGATCATAGACGAGAAGGCGCTGCCTAAAAAGAATACTGCCTATAGCCCGTGCTTCCGCCGCGAGGCCGGTAGCTATGGCAAGGATGTGCGTGGCCTCAATCGCCTCCACCAGTTTGAGAAAGTAGAGATCGTACAGATAGTACATCCTGACAAATCATATGACGTGCTGGAGGAGATGGTGAAGCATGTGGAGGTACTGCTGCAGAAGCTGGAGCTGCCATACCGTATCCTGCGCCTCTGCGGCGGTGATATGGGCTTCGCCTCTGCGCTCACGTATGACTTTGAGGTATACAGTACCGCGCAGCAGCGCTGGCTGGAGGTGAGCTCCGTGTCAAACTTCGAGACGTACCAGACCAATAGGCTCAAGGCGCGATTTCGCGATGAGAATAAGAAGGTACGCCTGGCCCACTCGCTGAATGGCAGTGCGCTGGCGCTCCCGCGCATCGTAGCATCACTGCTGGAAAACCACCAGACAAAAGATGGGGTGAGAATACCGGCAGCACTCGTGCCGTACACTAAGTTTGACAAGATCGGATAGCCACTGCTACACCGACGGGGAAAGCATGTCCCAACAAGAAAAATCGCACCGGTCGGGATAACTTTTTATATCCTTCATACAAGGTATTTATTGTCTCAGAGCGGATATGACTGATCTATCTCGATACTGTTTAGCTCACTATCCATTTGATACTGCTTACGGCCGTTAGCACAAACCCTGCCAAACTTCTCTCCGCAACGTTGGAGCGCATGACACCCTGTTTTCCTGTGGGAAAGTAATGACACTAGCATGACTCTTGCAAGAACTAAAAGGAATACGTTTACGTTATATTATTATAAGTAAATCATCATGAAGTCAACCACCGCTATGAATGTCCTGCTGCTGGCTTTTTGCGCTACGTTGCTGGTGTTTGTATTCTTCAGCTCCCGCCTGACCGAGCTCAATAAGGTGCGCCAGGCACAGCTGGAGTCCACGAGCAGATAGGACATCGATCATCCAGTATTCAATCTCTTAGATGGGGGCTCTAAACGGCCCCCTTTTTTGTGGGCATAGGTATGAAGGCGCTGGTCCTTTTCTGATAGTCTTCGTATTCTTTATTGCCTTTGTATTTGCTCTCGAGCATGGTGACGCCGGAGACGCGGAGGAGCATGAAGGTAATGGTAGCCGGCCCGATCGCACGCCGTAGTATATCTATCACTCCATGTGCTGATACACAACTCAAAAGAAAGATACCCCACCACATAGATGCTTCGCCAAAGTAGTTGGGATGGCGGGTGTACTGCCAGACGCCGTAGCGCATGATGCGGCCTTTATTGGCCGGATCTTGCTTAAAGCCTGCGAGCTGTGAGTCACCGACTGCCTCAAAGAAGAAGCCGATGAGCCAAACAGTGATCCCGGTAGCTATCAAAGTGTAATGCACGACGCTGTAAGAAATAAGCGCAGCGGGCAGAGAATAAAAGCCGGATAAAATGATAGGTGACGCGATCACTAACATTAAAAACCCTTGCAATAAAAAAACCTGTAGATAAGATTTCAGGAAAAACTTCGTACCCCATTCCTCTCGCCAATTAGCATATCTCCAGTCTTCGGGTTTATTCCAGTTTCTAATAAATAGATAGCCTGAAAGACGAAGCCCCCAAATAGTGACTAGTGTGATCAGAAGAATAAAAGTGGGATTGAAACCTAAAGGCCGCTCAATATTGATCAAAAGAGAGTGAACGAATAAAGAGCAAGCGCAGATGATAATAAATCCTAATCCCCATGCTATATCAGCTATACCGTTGTTTTTCCTTATCAAAGCCACGACAAAGGCAAGGCTTTGATGAATCATCACTGAAATACCGCAGATAGCGAAAGCGATCAATAAGTACTTATCCATAAGCTTAGGTTTAAAATAGTTTCCCTTCACCATCATCCAGCAGTCTCGGCAGTGGTATACTTAGCCCCGCCTCTTTGTTGATCTTCTCGATGCTATACTTGCTGAGGCGGGGGCTATTCTTCTCCTCGTGGGTATGCATGAAGAAATAAACGGTGTCCACACCGGCATCGATCCATTTAGCGATGCGCTTGGACCACTCGTCTATGCGCTTCCAGTCAGTGGGGTCGCCGTCATTGCCTACGTAGCGTACAAAGGCCGTCGGTGTGGTCAGTCGCATGTGCAATACATCGCGGCGGCCCGCGGTATCGGTGATCACAGTAGAGGCTTTCATCTGGCGCAGCATGTCCCAGCCTTCTTCCGCTTCTACTTTCTCCTGAAACCAATCAGGGTGGCGAAACTCAACTGCTACTTTGAAATCCTTGGGCAGGAACTGAAGGTACTTGTGAAGGTTCTCGATGTTAGCCGCATTTGGTGCAAAGCGATCATCAAACTGCATGAAACAGTGGCCCATCTTATCGCCAAAGCCAGAGAAACTCTCCAGGATGGTCTCAGTGTCTTTTTCTACGTTCTTCAGCCTGCGGATGTGGGTGACTATCTGCGGCATCTTTGGCGCAAAGCGGAAATAGTCATCCGCAAAGCTGCCCCATTTCTCCACCGTGCTCTTCGGGAAGACGCGGTAAAACATAGCGTTCAACTCTATACTATTGAACTCCTTTACGTAAAACTTAAGGAAGTCCGCCTCTTTGGTTTTCTTGGGATACAGCGAGCCGAGCCACTCCTTGCGGCCCCACTTGGCGCAGCCCGCATAGACATGAGGTGCGGCTTTCTTCTTCTTGAGTGATGCCAGCAGTTTCTCCGTACTCGCATGATCTGCGGGGAGTTTAAATTTTACCTTGCTCAGATCATCTACCTTCCCAAAATCCATATACTAGTTATTTATCCTTTTAAACTCTGTGTTTACTCAGTGCCCTCTGTGTAGTAATTTATTTACTCAAAGCCTGCTCCAGATCAGCTATGATATCCTGCACATCCTCTATCCCTACTGACAGCCGCACCAGCCCCTCTGTGATACCAAACTTCTCCCGCTGCTCCTTTGGTACAAAGTAGTGTGACATAGAGGCGGGATGCTGGATCAGTGTATCCGTCGTGCCCAGAGATGCTGTCAGCTTGCAAAATTTCAGGCGCTTCATCAGTTGCTCGCCGGCCTTGTATCCCTTCTTCATCTCAAAGCTGATCACACCACCGTAGCGCTTCATCTGCTTTTTTGCCAGCTCGTGGTCGGGGTGGGAGGCCAATCCCAGGTAGTTGACCTTTGAGATCGCCTTATGTTGGCTCAGCCACTCAGCTATGGCCATCGCATTGCTGCAGTGCTGCTCCATGCGCAGGCTCAGCGTTTTCATGCCGAGGTTCAGCAGCCATGCATCAAAGGGCGATATGATACTGCCGTGCAGTTTGCGTATCGTCCAGATATCTTTCTCCATAAACTTCACATCAGCCCCGGTCACCACGCCGCTCAGTCCTGTGCCGTGCCCATTCAGGTATTTGGTAGACGAGTGTATCACAAAGTCCACTCCATAGGCCAGCGGACGCTGCAGGTAGGGCGAGGCAAAAGTATTGTCCACTGCCATCTTCGCCTTATACTTATGCGCGAGTGCTGCGAGTGCCTTCAGGTCGTAGCAGTTGATAGTAGGATTGGATGGCGACTCGGCGTAGAGCAGTTTGATCTTCTTATCCTTTTTGAGAATGGCCTCTACCTTATCCAACTGATGCAGGTCCGCATAGTAAACTTTGAGGCCATATTGCTGTGCGATATGATTGACATAATCTATGGTAGTACCGTAGATATTGCCCTGTACCAGCAGCGAGTCTCCGGGTTTCACTATCGACTGGAAGACCGCAGAGATGGCCGCCATACCGGATGAAAATAGCAGCGACTTGCAATCAGCCTTTGTGCCATATGACTCCAGCTGCTCGATCTTGCGCTCTGCCAGTTCTGCATTGGGGTGGCTCCAGCGCGAGTAGATGTAGGCTTTCTCTTTGCCCTTAAAAACCTCCTGTGCCTTCTCAGGCGACTCGTAGATATAGGTAGACGAGAGATACAGCGGCGCCGTGTGTGGCATCACATATTCATCTACCGGCGCATTGTCCTGTGCTGTCAGTGATGCAAACTTTAGATCTTTCTTACCTTTACTCATAGCGCTATTGAAACTTAAATCTGTTACCTAAAAAGCAACCGCAATGTACACCTTAATCGATCATCTCGGCTATACGGTATGGGCTACTACCAAATTATCACAAATATTGGAAAAGGCCGATGACTCTCTGCTACGGAGGCCAATCCAGAGCAGCTTCCCCAGCATAGAGAAAACCATCCTGCACATATGGGATGCAGAGATAGCCTGGCTCAAGCGCCTGCATGGCATCAGCATCACCGAGTGGCCGTCAAAGAACTTTGCGGGAGATAAACAGGCGCTCCTGGCAGGCTGGCTGCAGAGCGGCGTGGAGTTTAAAGCATATATAGACGCTCAGGGACCAGCATATTTGCAGCAGCAGATAGACTATAGGAATACTGCAGGCAAGCCATTCGCCAATACGGTGGAGGAGATCATCTACCATGTGGTGAATCACGGCACCTTTCACCGGGGCCAGATAGTGACCATGCTACGCGCCGGAGGCTGGGCAGAAAAGCCCGAAAATGAGATCTTGACCAGCACGGACCTGGTCACCTATCTGAGAGAAACGAGGCCCTGATCCTTACCGCTTGACAGTGGCGGCCTGATCGGTATTTTTATCTTCTGTGTCATAGCGCTCTACAGACAGGATACCATCCAGAGAGGATAGCCGCGCTATGAGATCGTCCAGCTCAGATGTGTCATGCACATAGATCATGATATTGCCCTCAAAGATGCCATCCTCACTATCAAATGAGACAGACCTCATATTGAGGTTCATCTGGCCTGTGATCACATTGGTGATCTTATTGACCAGGCCTACATCGTCTATACCATTGATCTTGATGCCTGTGAGGAAGGCTATATTGTGCTGGCGCGTCCACTTGGTCTTGACTATGCGGTAGCTGTACTTGGCCATGAGCTGTACCGCATTGGGGCAGTTGGTCCGGTGGATCTTGATACCCTCACTGACTGTCAAAAATCCAAAGACATCATCTCCGGGTACAGGATTGCAGCAGGCTGCAAATTTATAATCGATCTTATCACTGCTCTCTCCCATGATGAGCAGCTCTGCATTCTTTTTCAGCGCTTCTTTGACGGCATCATCTATATCTCCCGGGCTCAGCTTAGGCTCTGTATGTACCTTTGGCAGTTTGATCTTGCCGGCTATCACGTCGAGCTTTGCGATAGTGGTCAGATCTATCTTTCGCGTAGCGATATCGTAGTACAGCTCGGTAGAGGACATCGCCTTGAAAAAATTCATGAGCAGTACCAGGTTGGACTCGCTATCCTCTATCTTCATAGCCTTGAGGCGCTTCTCCAGTTCCGCCTTGCCATTCATAGCGATCTTGCGCTTCTCGTCTTTGAGGGATTGCTTGATCACGGAGCGGGCTTTGGCTGTCACCACATAGCTGAGCCAGTCTTCATTAGGGGTTTGCTTATTAGAGGTCAGGATCTCTACCTGATCGCCATTGCGCAGTTTGTGGCTGAGTGGTACCAGCTTGGTATTGACCTTTGCACCGATACATTTCTTGCCGATAGCAGAGTGCACCTCAAAGGCAAAGTCCAGCGCAGTAGCACCTTTGCGGATACGCTTCAGGTCACCCTTGGGTGTGAAGACAAATATCTCATCGCTGAAGAGCTCATACTTGAAGTCATTCACTACGTCCAGCGCATTGCCGTCTGCACTACTCAGCACAGCGCGTATCTTCTCCAGCCAGATATCCAGCGCGCTATCTGCAGAGCCCTCTTTATACTTCCAGTGAGCCGCAAAACCCTTCTCTGCGATCTCATGCATACGCTCGGTACGGATCTGCACCTCTACCCATTTGCCGCTATTGCTCATCACGGTGGTATGGAGCGCCTCGTAGCCATTGGCCTTGGGGTTAGATAGCCAGTCGCGCAGGCGGTCCGGGCTGGGCTTATAGACATCTGTCAGCGTAGAGTACACTGACCAGCATTCCGCCTTCTCATCCTCAGGCTCTGAGCGGAGTATGATACGGATGGCAAAGAGGTCATATATCTCCTCAAAGGGGACGCCTTTATTTTTGATCTTATTGTAGATCGAGTAGATCGATTTGGGCCGACCGTATATGTCAAAATTGAATTGCTTCTTATCGAGTAGTTCTTTGATAGGCCTGATGAACTCATTGATAAAGCGGGTGCGTTCGCGCTTGGTCTCAGCGAGCTTGCGCGCGATCTCTTTGTACATCTCCGGCTCGGTGTGCTTCAGAGAGAGGTCCTCCAGCTCTGTCTTGATGGCATAGAGGCCCATGCGATGCGCCAAGGGAGCATAGAGGAAGAGTGTTTCAGATGCGATCTTGAGCTGCTTTTCACGCTTCAGAGAGTCGAGCGTGCGCATATTGTGCAGGCGGTCGGCCAGTTTGACGAGTATCACACGGATATCGTCATTGAGCGTCAGCAGCAGTTTTCGGAAATTTTCTGCCTGTAGAGATGAGTTCTGATTATTCAGGTCAAAGATGCCGGATATTTTGGTCAGGCCATCTACTATGCGTGCTACTTCCTTATTGAAATGGCGCTCTATCTCCTCCAGTGTCACATCTGTATCTTCTACCACATCATGCAGCAGCGCACAGACTATAGACGTGACATCCAGGCCCATCTCCTCACTGGCTATGCGCGCCACCTCCAGCGGGTGGAGGATGTAAGGTTCGCCGGATTTGCGGCGCATATCCTTGTGGCTATCCATGGCCAGCTCAAAGGCCTCACGGATCATCTTCTTCTCCTGGCGCGTGGTAGCAGGCCGCAGCGTGCGCAGCAATGCGCGGTAATGCTTGAGTATGAGCTTATTCTGACTTTCCAGATCTATGACGGGAGCTTGATCCATTATGGCTAATCTAATGAAAAAACGTGAGGGGTGCAACTGAGCTGCCGGTATATCAGGAAATGCGGAATGCAGCAACAGGTAAATGCGGCCAGATGGTGTAACGGAGCAATTGATTTCCCGATAACTTCTAACTTAGCCCTATGATCATCTCAGCGATAGTAGCGGCAGGCCTACATAATGAAATAGGTGGCAATGGTGACCTGCTCTGGGTGCTGCCCAAAGATATGGCCCACTTCAAAAACACAACCTGGGGGCATCATGTGCTGATGGGTCGGAAATCATACGACGCTCTACCACCAAAATACCGGCCCCTGCCTGGCAGGCCTAATATCGTAGTGTCAAGAGATCCGGACCTGCGCCATGATGGCTGCAAGAGTGTGACCTCGATAGAGGAGGGGATAAAATTTGCCGAGATGAACGGCGAGGAAGAACTAATGATCACGGGTGGTGGCGAGATATACAGACTGGCGCTGCCCTTCACAGACAAGATCTACCTGACACGGGTGCATGGTACATTTCCGCAGGCAGATACGCACTTCCCGGAACTGGACATGAGTGAATGGGAAGAAGTGAGCAAAGTATCTTATGCTGCTGATGAGAAGCATGCTTATGCTTTTGATATCATAGAGCTGCGGAGAAAAAATAAGTAATGGAGATCAAGGATCCGGCATTTGACTATGACCGTTTTGGCCAAAGCTACTCAGCGCAACGGCGTACGGACCCCCGTATAGCTGCGTATATCCACGCAGCACTGGGGGATGCAAAGACAGTGCTGAATGTAGGCGCAGGTGGTGGCTCCTATGAGCCGGATGATAGGTATGTGGTGGCCGTAGAGCCATCGGTGTCCATGCGTACACAACGCCTGGCTAGCGACAAAGTACCAGCTATCAATGGCCGTGCAGACACCTTGCCTTTTGATGACAACTCCTTTGATGCAGCTATGGCGCTGGTCACGGTACACCACTGGCCTGATATAGGCGCAGGCCTGCGTGAGATCAGGCGTGTGACGAGAGGCAAAATATTGCTGATGACCTTTGACCCGGATGCGCTGGATAAATTCTGGAACGTGCATTATTTCCCGCAGCTGATCGAGGTAGAGCGGGCGCGGTATCCGACTATAAAAACGCTGGCAGACTATCTGGAGGGTAGCTGTGAGGTGATCAGTATACCGATCCCGTTTGACTGTGTAGATGGTTTTCAGGAGGCGTATTATGGCAGGCCGGAGGCATTTCTGCAAAAGAGTGTGCGGCAGTCTCAGTCGGCATGGGGGTTCTTGCCTGAAGGTTTAGAAGAGCAATACGTGAAAGCTTTGGCAAATGATCTCACCTCTGGTGCGTGGGATAGAAAATATGGAGCGCACCGCACGATGCCTTCCTTCACCTGTGCGCTGCGACTGATCGTGGCTACACCTTGACATCACTCTTCTGCGTCTTCATCATCTCCCTCCTGCCAGCGAACTACCTTGTCAAGCTCCAGTAAATATTCCATGATGGTAGCTACGATCTGATCATTAAAGAAGTAGGCAAAGTTGTGCGTCCAGAAGGATTCATTCCAGATGATGTCACGGCGGAGCATGAGTTCCTTTATTTCTCCGAAGGAGAGTTTGCCGTATTCCTTCTTGTCGGATGGTACGCGGAGCATCTTCTGACGCGAGGCCAGCAGGATCTGATAGCGCTCAGACTGCTCTTCTGAAAAAGGATAATGCGCTACAAGGAGGTCAAGGAAAAAGTCAGAATGCTCGAGTATAAACTCCAGTATCTCCTGAGACTCGCGGTATTCGTCATTAAACGTGAAATGCTTTCTGTAGAAACCCTGGACCCGGTCATCTATGATGATATCCCTGATAGTGATAGGGCGCTTGAGTGCGAGTCCTTTCAGCGAGCGGGCGCGGCTCAGGGCTACATAGGTCTGCCCGTGCGCAAAGGCGCCTGCGCCCATATTCAGTACCATCTTGTCAAAGGTCAGCCCCTGGCTCTTGTGTATCGTGATAGCCCACGAGAGTTTGATAGGGAACTGCTCGAAAGTGCCTACAGTCTCAGTCACTATTTTACGCTCCAGGCGATTCCACTTGTAGACATTGTTATTCCATGTCTCGCGCGTGATCTTGGAGAGGGACGAATCCTCAAAGATGACCTCTATCTCATCTTCTGAGAGCGTATGTATCTTGGCAATGGTGCCATTCACCCATCGTCTTTTATTATCCTTTGCGCCTTTCTCACTGGTCGTATCATTGCGTATGAATATGATCTGGGCGCCGACTTTCAGTTTCAATGTTTCGTCTGTAGGAAATTTATCCTTGCTGAAATCACCGGAAATATTGGCCTTGTAGGTAAACTCCAGCTGCTGGATCGCGTTCAGCTTGCGCTCATTGATATCGCCCGCCAGCTTATTGGTCGTGACGAGTGTCAGTACAAAATCCTGGTCGCGCGGCTCATAGTTTGGATAGACACGTTTATTGACAGGCTCGAGGTCGTCATGGTCTGCCTCGCCTACGCGGATCTTATTGAGTATCGTTTTAAAATCTTCGTCAGACTGGCGGTGTATCCTGGTAAACTCTACAAACTCAAACCGTGTCATCTGAAAGCTGGGCGCGCTGAAAAAGTAGGGTGTTTTGTAAACCTCCTCAAAGATCTGCCACTCGGTCGGGTCATCCGTTTTGACCACGGGCGGCAGCTGAAAGACATCACCTATCAGCACGACCTGCTTGCCGCCAAACGGCTTGAAAGGATCGCCGCCATTCAGCCGCAGGGAGTGATCTATAGCCTCCAGTATATCTGCCCGCACCATAGAGACCTCATCTATCACGAGCATATCCATATTGGCAATGATGGCCCGGCGGGGATTATATTTGTGGAAGCGGGTGATCTCCTGGTCGCGCGGCAGCAGCGGGCGGAAGGGCAGCATAAACAGTGAATTGATCGTAGTGCCTCCTACATTGATCGCGGCGATGCCGGTATAGGCTGCTATCACGATATTTTTGCGGGAGTTTTGCGCGAGGAAGTGAAGGAAAGTTGACTTGCCCGTACCAGCCTTGCCGGTGATAAAAAAATTGCCCCCGGTATGCTCCAGCTTATTGAAAAGCTCGCTGATGAAAGGATCGTTCAGGTATCCTTCCGGTATGGTGATATAGCGATTAAACTGCCCCTTCTCCGCCGGAGCAGCAGGAGGCTGGCGCTCTCCGGAGGCTATGGCAGCGATGGCTGTGATATCATCCCGCACGATGCTGAAAGGATCCGAAACTTTAAACTCATATTGGTTGCGCGGATTGGCGAAGGCGCGAAAGATATGATTGCAATGATGTATAAATGAGGGGTCTCGCGTCAGCGTATCAAAGTAAGGTACCAGATCGATCCCGGCCTGATGAAAGATGCTGATACCCTCACTGACTATGATCGTATTGTCAGCCTTGGGGCGGGCACTATAGTCCAGATAAAACTTTTGAAAACCCTTGGAAGACTCCCCCCGGGACGACACTCCGAAATACAATGTGCGAGCCTTGAAATAGTTGAATCGCGTCTTGCCGTCACGCGTCACAAACCAATCTGAGGAGCGAAACTGCTCCTCCCACTGCGCCAGCAGTTCACCTGCCGTCATATCTGCCACACATTTTTAATACTGGGTAAGGATAACAGTACACTGACGGTCCACGCCGCCTGACACATAGTCTACATTGAAGGTGATACGACCGAAGCCATTCACAGACTGGTATGTGCCGGTACCGGTCACCTCTGCGACACCGAAATTCTGGTCAGGTATGCCAAGAGTGACACCCTGCTTGCTGGCGTCAGAGTAGATGTCTACCTCTATAGCCTGGCCAAAGAGATTATTGAACCAAAGCTTATTGGCGATATAAGGATCTGCGGTCACGTATACACTATAGGTAGAGGAGCCGCTGCAAGGATCGCTGACTGTGAAATTGTGCAAATACTTGGTAGCACTAAGTGTCCTGCAGCTATCGCCTTCATATCCATTTGGGCAGAAGCAGTAGCCATTATTGCATGCGGTACCATAGTCACATACCCCGCAGCTCTTTTTGCAGCCTGCGGCGGAGAGTATTATGATAAAAAGGCTGAAAAAAGCTATGTGCAATGACTTGAATGACATGATGAGTATTATTTTCGATAAAAATACAAAAAGCCCGCTTAGCCGTCAGCTTTCTTTACCGAGGGACCAGGCGCATTGACCACAAAAGTTCATAGTATGAAACTAAAGTACACACTACTCTTTGCACTGTGCAGCATGGTGCTATTCGCATCTGCACAGACCATGAAGAAAAACAAACACCTCACGCCTTTGCCGCCATTTGACAGTGTGCCTGCCCCGCCGGCCCCTGACTACAGCCAGCAGCAAAACTGGGCTGCGCTCCCCTTCCGGCTAGATGCTGCCGATGCAGTGCCGCATGGCATAGCAGCTGTGCCTGACAGTGCCAAGCAAATAGACGTATTCTACATACACCCTACTACCTATCGCAATGGCCCTACATGGAACGCTGATGTGCGCGATGCCAAACTAAACAAGGTGGTAGACAAACGCCCTGTGAAATACCAGGCGTCTGCCTGGAATGGCAGCTGTCGCGTATACGCACCGCGCTACAGGCAGGCCATTTTAAGGTCGTTTTTCATACAGGATAAACCTGACGGCAAAGAAGCGCTGGACCTGGCGTATACAGATGTGCGCAATGCGTTTCAGTACTACCTGGACCACTATAATCACGGCAGGCCGATAGTGATCGCATCTCACTCTCAGGGCTCCTATCATGCCCGCAGGCTGCTGAAGGAGTTTTTTGACAAAGAACCGCTGCGCAGCAAGCTGGTGTGTGCCTATGTGGTGGGCTTCCCGGTCTTTGAGAAAGAGTATAAAAATCTAAAGCAATGCAATGATGAGACGCAGACCGGCTGCATCGTCTCATGGGCGTCATACCGCGATGGTTTTGAGCCGGTAGGCATGGATAAGTTTTACGGCGATGCGATCTGCACCAATCCCGTGACGTGGCGCAATGACTCTACCTGCAGCCTGGTGACAGATCACAAGGGGATGATCCTTTTTAATTTCAATAAACCGATGCATCCCCAAACAACAGCACGGATCCACAAAAACATTCTGTGGGTGAATGTAGATGCACCTCTGGCTAAAAAGTATGATAACCTGCACATAGCAGATATCAATCTCTTCTGGGAAGATATCCGGGAGGACATCCGCAAGCGGGAGGGATACTATTGGAAGCATTGAATGTAGTATTAAGACCTAATACAACTCGCCTGATCTTGCCTGAAGAGAAAACTTCAATCAAAGAAACATGATCCAGGTTATGGGCTTTTCTTTATTCTGCCGTTGCTTGTTCGGCATTTATCCTTTAGCATTGTAGCAAAACAAAAATCCTCATGAGTGACTCTCAGCTCGGTATCGGCTCCCGCGTGGAGCACAATAAATATGGCAAAGGTGTGATCGTAGACATGGATGCTTCGTATTACAGTATCTGGTTTCGCGATGGCGGGTCTACGCGCGGCATAGACCGTGAGTATGACGGCCTGCAAGTACTGGAGAAAGTGGAGAGTGAGCAGACGCCTTTTACTATGGCAGATATAGAGACGGCACTGGAGAACGTGCTGGACCGCAAGGCGGCGGTGTCTGAGGTGATAGCCCTCGGTGCCAAGTGGACCGGCGGCACACTGGTGCTAAAACCGGGCAGCTCTGATGTACAATCTAAGGAGATGCCGATAGATACTTTCTTTCACAAGATCGTGATGGTGCGGGACCGCCTCCGTGTGCTGGAGCAGAATATCAACGCCCACAAGGTGCTGACTGACGAAGAAAAAGTAGACCTGCAGCAATACATCACACGCATATACGGCTCCCTGACGAGCTTCAATGTGCTTTTCAAGTACACAGAAGATCAGTTTAAGGGATCGGGCAAGGGAGAGTGATCGGTTGATCTGGGAAACGAAGCATCAGAGAAACCGGGCAAACAGGGAATCGGAAAAACTGGAAAACCGGGATCAAGAAATCCTGCTACCGATATTCATCAATAGAAAAGGACTTAGTAATTATACTAAGCCCTTTTGTTATTTGCCGGATCACTGACTTTCAGATTTCCCGATCACCTATTTCCTACAGTTTCGTGTCGTCCACTTTGTCCAGCCATGACTTCACCTCGGTGATCACCGGCTGCACAGTGCTTGGTTCAAATGGATTATTGAGGTTAGCCAGCTTGACCAGATCGAGGAATGATTTGCTGCCGCCTGCTTTGCACAGGGTCAGGTAGTCAGGCCATGCTGTTTTGTCTCCCTTCTGAGCGCGGTTCCAGAATTGCAACGCACATATCTGAGCCAGGCAGTAGTCTATGTAGTAGAAAGGTGAGCGGAAGATATGGCCCTGGCGCTTCCAGAGTCCGCCGTTCTCCAGGTAGGCATTGCCATCATAGTCTACATATGGGCGGTACTTGCGGTCTATATCGCGCCACACCTCATCGCGCTGCTTAGGGGTCATATCCGGATTCTCATATACCACATGCTGGAACTCATCCACTGCCACACCATATGGCAGGAAGAGCATAGCAGATGACAGGTGAGAGAACTTATATTTCTCAGTATCCTGCTGGAAGAAAAGCTCCATCCACGGCCAGGCAAAGAACTCCATGCTCATAGAGTGGATCTCACAGGCCTCATAGGTAGGCCAGAGATATTCCTCTATACTGTTATTGCGGCTCTGGTAGCACTGGAAGGCATGGCCTGCCTCATGCGTGAGTACGTCTATATCATGTGAGGTGCCGTTAAAGTTTGAAAAGATAAATGGCGCCTTGTACTGAGAGAAGTGGGTGCAATAGCCACCGGCCTGCTTGTTCTTCTTGTTATTGAGGTCCATGAGGTCATAGTCCATCATAAAGTCAAAGAACTCCTTGGTCTCAGGAGACAGCTCGCTGTACATCTTCTTGCCATTATCTACGATCCAGTCCGGTGATCCCTTTGGGGTAGCATTGCCGGAGAGGAAGTTGAGAGGTATGTCATAGTACTTCAGCTTGTCCAGGCCGAGGCGGCGGCGCTGGCGCTCGCGCAGCTCGTTTGACAGGGGTACTACATGGTCGAGTACCTGCTTGCGGAATTTCACCACATCTTCTGCCTTGTAGTCTGTGCGCAGCATACGGTCATAGCCGAGCTCTACGAAATTTTTATAGCCGAGCTTGTGAGCGATCTTGGTGCGTGTCTTGACCAGCTTGTCATAGATGGTGTCAAACTCGCCCGCGTTTTCTGCCCACCACCTGTACTTAGTAGTAGCGGCCTCCTTGCGCGTCTCGCGATCTGTGCTTTGCTCAAATGGCTCCACACCTGCGAGGTTATATTTCTCACCACGAAACTCCAGCTCCGCGGTAGCGACGAGCTTGGAGTACTCAGTGCCGAGCCTATTCTCCTCCTGCATATCACCTATCACGGCCGGGCCGAAGCTACGGACGCTGGTGGCAGCGATATCAAATAGCTGCCTGCCAAACTTTTTTTCGAGTTGGGCTTTGAAAGGAGAGTTATTCAGTGACTTGTAAAACTGAATATTGAGATCGCGGAAGATCGGTTCTGTATTGTCAAAAAACTCCTGCTCTGTCTCATAGAAGGCATTGGAGGTATCTATCGAGTTGCGCACCGTGGCTATGCTGCCCGCCGTCTGAAACTCTGCCTTCAGCTCATTGATCTTATTGATCACGGTCTCCTGCTCCTGAGCATCTGCCGCTTTATCAAACTGCTGCAGAAGGCCTTGAAAGTCGCTTTGTACTTTCTCCAGGTCGGGCCTACGGTATTCTATATCTGAAAATTTCTTCATCACATTAATTTATAAGTCTGCAAATATACGGCTAATAAGGCACTTTGACCCCTAGGGCCATATGCCAAAAGTGCCAATTTCTTACTCTTCGCTTCCAGCATTGAGCCTCAGCTTTGCGCCACTCCAGTACACGGCTATCATCCTGACTATCAATACAACAGATAGGGTAAGACAGGCTACGCAGGCCAGATTGATCTCTTCAAAAAAGTATCGGAAAAGCGGGTCTACCTCCTCCGGCGCGAGCGGGCGGCGCGGGGTGCCCATAGCCTCTATGGTAAATGAATCATAGATATGCATGAACTCCTGCAGACGCCTGAGCACATAGACGAAGAAGTTGATGTTGAATACAGCCAGCAGGAATTTGACCCAGACCGGGCGCAGTACAAAAGTAGTTTTGAGCAACACCGAATACCGGAAATAGGTCAGCGCCATGACTATAAATAGCCCATTGATCCACAATGGCTTGAAGTATAGCTTAGAAGTGAGCGGGAGCATGATCATCGCCGCTACTACCGCGCTGAGCAGCCACCAGAGCAGCTCTTTGGCCACCTCCAGCGGGATATATTGTGTACGACCTGTACTCATGATAAGCGGCGGCAAATGTAGCGTAAAAAACCAGACTGTCATGAGCTAGATCAGGTCTCGCGCCTTCAGCTCCAGATATTTGTTTATTGTATTGACTGTCAGCTGGTCAGGAGGGGTGAGCACACTATGTATGCCGTGTATTTTCAGTTCTTTTACGATCTGCCTTTTCTCATAGGCAAACTTCTCAGCGATCGCCTTTTGGTATATCTCTTCGGTATTCATAGCAGGATGCTCTATAAAATCGCGCAGCTCTGTATTCTCAAAAAAGATAGCCACTACCAGGTGATTGGCGGCCAGTGAGCGCATGTATTTGAGCTGACGGCGCATACCCTGCAGCGACTCAAAATTGGTGTATAACAGTATGAGGCTGCGTTGCGATATCTTCTGTAGGATCGTAGCATTCAGCAGTTCGAAATTGGAATCGAGGAAGTTTGTCTTCTCGCGGTATAGCGCCTCTTGTATCTTATTCATCTGCGCGCCGCGGCTATCTGCCGGTAGCAGCGTATTGACCTTTTGGGAAAAGGTGACCAGGCCCGGTTTGTCACCTTTTTTCAAGGCGATATTTGAGATGACCAGAGAGGCATTGATAGCATAGTCCAGGAGCGTCATGCCTTCAAATGGCATTTTCATCAGCCTGCCCTTGTCTACCACGGAGTAGACGTGCTGGCTTTTTTCATCCTGAAACTGGTTTACCATCAGCTGGTTTTTGCGTGCCGTGGCTTTCCAGTTTACGGTGCGGTAGTCATCGCCCTTTACATACTCCCTTATCTTCTCAAACTCCATGCTATGGCCTATGCGGCGGATCTTCTTCAGGCCATAGTCACTGAGCCTGTTAGAAAAAGCCAGCAGTTCATATTTGCGCATCTGCAGGAACGATGGATAAACAGCCACCATCTTTTCCGCATCAAAAATATAGCGGCGCGCTACCAGGCCCAGAAAGGTATAAGCGTACACATTGACACCGCCAAAGTGATACTCTCCCCTCTCTACCGGCCTCAGATGATAGCTGAGGGTGCGGGTCTGTGCCGCCGGCAGCTGCGCGTGAAACAGGATGTCCCGACGCTGAAACTGATGCGGGATCTCATCTATCACATCCAGCGATACAGCAAATGGATAGTGATTCTCCAGAAAGATCCTGATCTCATTTTCATCACCATTTGAGAGGCGGTCGGGCGGTACGCGGGTACCATAGATGCCCTGGCGGCGCTGATAGAGTAGCAGGATATCCAGTAGTACAATGATGGCAAAACCGGCCAGCAAGGACTGAGAAGCAAAGAAAAAAACCGGTACGGATGCACTCACACAAAAGCACACGACTATGGCCCCGAGCGCTATGTAGAGCCTCGGCCGCAGATAGAGTGAGCGCAGGAATCTGATCATACCTTATCTAGGTATTTCTATGTTTTTCATGAAATTTTCGATCACCTGATTGGCGGAGCTACCTTCCATCTCCTTCTCCGGTGTGAGTACGATACGATGGCGCAGCACAGGTTTGCTCGCATAGATGATATCGTCCGGCGTCACAAAGTTGCGGCCACGTATAGCGGCCATAGCCTTGGAGGCATTGAGCAGTGCGATAGATGCACGTGGTGATGCTCCCACGTAGAGATCCGGATTGTCACGGGTCTTGGCTATGATGCGAGCGATGAACTCTACCAGTTTGGGCTCGATGTACACCTTGCGCACCTCACCCTGATACTTTTTGAGCTCTGCTGCTGTCAGTACGGGGCTTATTTTCTTGAGGTCATTGACCCCTCCCCGCTCCTGAAAGTCCGTGAGGATCTTCACCTCCTGCTCCAAAGTGGGATAGCCTACTTCTATCTTGTAGATAAAGCGGTCCAGCTGAGCCTCCGGCAGGCGATAGGTACCCTCATGCTCGATAGGGTTCTGCGTGGAGAAAACGATAAATGGCTCACTCATCAGATGCGTGGTACTATCGATAGTGACCTGGCGCTCCTCCATCACTTCAAAGAGTGCCGCCTGGGTTTTGGCAGGGGCACGGTTGATCTCGTCTATCAGGATGATATTAGAGAAAATAGGGCCACGGCGAAACTCAAACTCTGAGGATTTGAAGTTGAAAATATTGGTGCCCAGGATATCGCTCGGCATCAGGTCCGGCGTAAACTGTATGCGGGAAAAATCTGCCGATATGCAGCGGGCTATGATCTTTGCACTGAGGGTTTTGGCGACACCGGGTACACCCTCTATCAGTACATGCCCATTGGACAAGATCGCAGTGATGAGCAGGTCTATCATATTATCCTGGCCTACTATGATCTTGCGTACCTCCTCTTTGACGCGTGCTACGGCTGCGCGCAGAGCCTCAAGATCGTGCGGCGGAGCAGGGGTGAAATTTTGCTGTATTTCTTCCATATAGTTGTTTTATTTATTGATCAATCCGGATTCGTTATAAAATTTTTCGAGCGCTGTATTGAATGCGATCAGCACTTCTTCATTGATATATCTCACACGTATGATGTCGCGATCGAAAACCTCAAAAACCTCGTTGATAGTTTCGATACTGACGTTGCTCTTGTATGCCAGCCTGCTGCGAAATGCAGGTCCAATATCGCCGGTAGGCAGCATATAATACTGCCTGATACGCTCCAGCAGGTAAGTCATCTTTTTGATGGCTATATCCCGATGATCCATTTGCTGATAGTACAAGGTGCCGACCGTGCGGGTAAACTTCAATGATAGATTTGCGGGCGGCTCCAGTATAGGTATGATGCGCTGAAGGCGTTTGCCGGCAAAAAGCATATACAGGGCGGCGGCAAGTATAGCTAAATATAGTGCCCAGCGATAGGCCGGTATAGATACTATAAACCTGAATGGCGATGTAGCCCGCTCCCTGTGATAAGGCTTGTAAAATTGATCCCAATAAATGCTACCATCCGGTAGCTCAGTGAGACATGCTGCCACGTATTCATTGTTATTCCGCTTGAGCATATTATAGTTTGTAAAGGCCAATGGAAGAAGATGGATAAAAAATGCTCCCTGACCGAAGGGGATCTTCACAAAGTTAGCCCTGCCTAGCCCGTCTACCCCTAGTGTGAGCCGGGGCCTGGCTACTACAGACCGGCGCGGAGAGTCCAGCTCCTGACCCAATATATTAGAGCGTGGATCAGCGTCGATGATCCAGGGTGCCAGGGCCTCGTCCTTGATCCTGAATGTATCCTTGCTGTCATGGACGCCAGTGAGCCTGGTCATATAGGTAGCAGAGTCTTTGCCGGGTAGCTGTATATCCTCCTTGAGCTCTATGCCGAGTGTATCAGCCAGCAGCTGTGGTATATTATCTGCTGCTATAAAGATATTGTTGCCACTAGCCGCAAAGGAAGCCATCTCGCGCACATCCAGATCAGAGGCGTTGAGATCGGCAGTGACTATGAGATAGCTCGCGCCGCTATCTTCATTATCATCCATAAAGTTATAAAAACTGCGGTCCGACGTCTCGATAGGGCCACGGGGGAAAACATCTTTCAGTCTTTCATACAGTATGAAGCTCCCGTAAGGTATCTTGTCCTTTTCATCGAAAGTAGGTGTCCACACCACTTTATGAGGCGTGAGCCGGGCCATGACGATGAGTGCCACGAAAATCAGCACGAGGGCTATGTATGCTCCTTTGCCTTTCATGGTGCTTTTTGCCCTTCTATCAGTGTATAAAATGTAGTCAATGCCGACTTTGAGTCAGCATAATGCTGCTCCGTCACTATATTATTGCCGTACCAGACATTTTCAAAATCATCTGTAGCTACCAGAAATGCGGTCTTGAGTTGATCTCCGTTCAGCTCATGGTAGTAATCCATATTTGTTTTGCCGGGCCGCCAGTGTATCATCTGCCTGTCTGTCATCATTTGCAGGGCTTTCAGATATTGATAGCGCACTGCCAGGCGCCACTGCCTCTGTGAGGTGGCCTGAGCTATGAGCTGGTCCATATCCATCCCTGCTATATCCTCTTCAGCTACTGTGGCCGCTAGTACAGCGCGTGGACCACCTACCATCAGTCTGCGAATATCTATCCCGGCCAGATTTAGGATGATGGCTACTATAGCAAAGATCAACAGTCCATAAAGGATCACCTTCCAGATCGTGATCTCGCCGCTCTCCCCGAGTGTCTTTGCCAGCCATTCAGAAATTTTGTATTTGATCCATTGCCAAATACTCATCTGAGCGGGTGGCGTATCTACCTCATAGATAAATTCCTTCTGCCCCGCATATTTTTTCAACGCAGTCTGATCAAAACTCCTGTCAGCATAGATGGCAGAGTCTTGCGCGCCCGCAGTGAGCGAGACCACCAGAAGCATCAATAATATGCAGCAACGGGAAAAGAAAGGAAAGCGGGAAGTACGGATCACCTGTAAAAATCGTTTGAGTCTTTGTCTGTGCCTATATTTTCTATCTCCTGCAGTAAGGTCGTGCCATCCTTCTTCTCCACCAGGCTGTAATATTGGATACAGGTGGCAATAGCTGTCACGGTAGTAGTGACTATGGAGCCAAACTGCGATAACCCCATCGCTACCCTATCTGCAGTACCGACCTCAAAATCTAACCGGCCGGAGCGCACAGACGTAAATGTTTTCATGAAATTGAGCGCCATGGCCGGAACCTGAAAAAGCGCCCCGGCAAAACCACCTATCAGTCCGGCTACAAACAGGATCAGAAGGGTCCACCAGAAGTTGTGCCGCACGAGATAAAAGCAACGCGACACAGCAGCGCCCAGCGGTAACTCCTCCCTGATGTATACGATAGTGATAAAACTAAGTGGTACGGCAACATATACTACTCCTACAAAAAATACCAACCCGCCAAGGACGAGCAGCGCAGTGGCATGGATCGAAACCAGTGCAAAAACAAACAGAGCAAAGACACCCACCAGTAGCAGAGAGATGAGGAAGATCTGAAGGTAAAGGGTGATCATCCTACCGGCATTTTCTCGCATGCCCCTCAGTATGTCCGTATGGTCTATCCGCCCGTCTTCTGAGCGCTCCACAGCCATAAAGGCGCTGATAAATAGCAGGTGCATGACCAGCGCGCCCAGCGCAATGATCATAATACCGGCAACACCCAGTCCACTCGTAGCCCCCATATGAGATAGATTTCGCATGAAGTTAGTACTCATGGCAAATGAGGTCATAGCGCTGGAGTACACGAATGACCCGATGAGATATATCGGTGCCACCAGTACTAGCAGCACGTACCCATATTGCCTCACATAATCTTTGGCAAAAGCCAAAGTATCATTGATGGCATCGGTAAAGTGGCGCACTTTAAAGAGCTGAAATTTCTGCTGCTCCATGTTTTTTTGCAAGTTGATGTGGATAGATAATAAAATACCAGATGATAAAAGCGATGGATGATCCTATGATCATAATATGGATGAATGCCGGCATCTGATTGTACAGGCGCGTGATGAAACTCTCGATAAAACCTGCCGTGATAAAAACGGGTATGAGGCCTACCACTATTTTCAGGCTGCGCTTGCCAGCCTCCACCAGTGCATCCTTGCGGGAATATGTGCCCGGGAATAAGAGACTATTGCCCAACACTATACCAGCACCTCCGGCTATGATGATAGCCGAGAGCTCGAGCGCACCATGAAGAAATATAGCAGAAAATGACGTCCAGAAAAGATCGCGCTCGTAAAAGAAATATTGAAAGACACCGACCATAATCCCATTTCTAAATAACTGATAGTATGACCCCAGGGAAAAGAATATACCCTCCAGATAGGTGATAAAGGAAACCATTATGTTATTGCTAGAGATAGCGATGAACATGCCCGTCCTGTGCATAGAGTCATATACCGCCATGGGGTCTCCCTTGCGTATATTTTCGATCGTCATATCTACATAGCTATCTCCCAGTATGAGCCTGACGAAATCTTCATCATGAGCGGATGATACTACACCTATGGCAATGGAAAGCAGAAAGAATAATAGAGAATAAAACAGCTGCCTCTGGCTGCGCAAAACGGCATAAGGCACCTCGTAGCGCCAGAAGGTGATGAAGCGGCTGCTTCGCTCGCTTTTGGTCTTATATATCTTTCTATGAAAGTGCGCTGTCAGTTCATTGAGGTATTTTGTAGTAGTGCTCGCCGGGTAAAATGTGCGCGCGTAAGAGAGGTCGTCCTGCAGGCTGAGGTACAGGTCTGAGAGCTGATCTGGAGAGAGTGCCTGCCGGTTTTTGATGATCTGATCAAACTGCTCCCACTTCTCTGCATTTTGCTTTATAAAAGCTATTTCTCTCAAGGTTTTCTGTATTTTCGTTACTAATGTAAGATTTACATTTGATTATTTATGCAAAACGGGTATGAGTGACAATTCCTTCAGTATCAGCACTTCGCAGAACGTAACTATCCAATACGAGGTAGCCGGTCTGGGAGAGCGTATTTTGGCCAGAATCCTGGATGGCCTGATCAAAGCCGGATATACTTTTGGCATTGTATTGATCATACTGGTACTAAAGGACTCGATGGATGCAGCTATCGCTATCGGCGTGATCCTGGCCCTGCCACTCTTATTCTACACATTACTTTTTGAGACGATCATGCAGGGGCAGACACCCGGTAAAAGGTTTCGCAAGATCAAAGTAGTACGTGTAGATGGTGATCAGGCCACATTTGGTGCGTACTTCCTTCGCTGGCTATTTCTCCTGATAGACCTGCATATCCTATACGGCATCATAGGGCTGCTATGCATAGCTATCAATAAAAAAGGGCAGCGCCTGGGTGATATAGTAGCTGAGACCACTGTGATAAAAGAGAGTGACACTATATCGCTGCGAGATACCATCTATGAGAAACTACACTCCACTCATGTGGTAACCTATCAGGAAGTCACCAAGCTATCTGCAGAGGATGTGGCGCTCATCAGAAAGGTACTGAACACACCTGAATATCTGGATAACTATGATATGGTATATACTCTGACCAATAAGATCCAGGCTAAGATGGATATCACGCGCTCAGAGACCTTCCCTCAGACCTTTCTCGAGACTGTGATCAAAGATTACAATGCACTGCATGATGCCTAACTGGTATTAGAATCCCATTTCTGCTTTCACCTCACTGATAGCTGCCAGCAGCGCTTTCACGTCTTTCGTGTATAGCCTGCCGATATTGCCTATCCGGAAACAATTTGCCTTGGTCAGTTTGCCGGGATAGATGATATAGCCGCGATCATTGAGTTTGTTGTAAAAAACTTTGAAATCAAAAGCGGCAGCCTCGGGGTAGTGGTAAGAGTTGATGATATATCCCTGCCGATCCCTGCCCAGGTACTCTCTGAAGCCTAGCGTACTCATGCCCTCTGCCAGCGTATTGAAATTATCCTGATAGCGGGCTGCACGGGCTGCTACGCCACCCTCTTCGTCCAGCTCACGCAGCGCCTGGCGGAAAGCCAGCAGTGCATGCGTAGGGGGAGTAAAGCGAAACTGGCCGTCATTCTCCAGGCCTACCCACTGTGCGTACATATCTAATACAAGCGTATCTGCCTGGCCCTGGCATTTGATCAGGCTGTCGCGACGGGCTATCACAAATGAGAAGCCGGGTACTCCCTCTATGCATTTATTGGACGAGGATACCAGAAAGTCTATGTGGCACGCGGCAATATCTACCGGCACCGCGCCAAAGGCACTCATAGAGTCTACCAGATAGCCCACGCCATATCTGGCGGCCAGCATACCAAACTGATCTATAGGATTAAAAATACCACTGGTGGTCTCGCAGTGTACGATGATCATGTGAGTGAAACCTCCACTCGCCAGCAGTTCTTCCGTCTTTTGCAGGTCCGGTGTCTGATCCTCATCACATACCAGCGCCTCATAGGGTATTTTATGGATGGAAGCGATCTTTGCTATCCGCTCACCGTAGGCGCCATTTATGAGAACGAGTAGCTTACCATCTCTGGGCACGGCAGAGGATATCATAGCCTCTACGCCAAAGGTACCTGAACCCTGCATGATCACAGTCTCGTAGCCGGTATCCTTTGACACGCCACCGTGTGCCAGTAGCTGTTCGCGGATTTCTTTTACGGTATTGATAAAGGAGGTATCACGTGATCCGAGGTCATGCAGCATGGCCTCTTTGACAGTCATACTGGTAGTGAGAGGGCCGGGGGTGAAAAGCAGTTTATCCATGGTGGTGCAAAGGAAATAATTAATCGTTATGGTACTAAAAACAGAGCCGCCCATACAGAGCGGCTCACTGAATATAAATATGAGTTTACTTATTCCGTTACGATATTGCTGGAGACTGATCGATCCGCGCTACGCAGTGTGAGGTGATATATACCCCTGGCCTCGTGGCTGAGGTCCAATGGATAGAGCCTGCTGGCAGCCGGTATCCTATCTTCAGTGACTATCCTACCCAGATCATCTGTGACATACAGTGCTACGTCTCCTTTCAGCCCGGCACACGACACCATAAAATAACCTGTAGCAGAAGGATTGGGAATGACCTGGATCACAGCGTCAGCTTTTGTATCGGTGATCCCCGCAGGATCACATAGGCCGATCTCGCAGAGCCATGACCTGCCGTCGAGATCCCATGCGGTCTGATTTTCCGGGCGTATGCCGCTACCGTATATCAGGTGATGCAGTGCAGTGATAGCGATATCTGCCTGCACGGGAGACTGGTGCTGCAGCGCTGTATCCGGCTTTGTAATAGGATAAGCGAGGAAGGTGCCCGGATCCGGAGGCGTAGTATGTCCGGCATTTTGCGGCCCTGACACCTGCAGGTGTACCCCGCGATCAGAGTTTGCTATCCACCATATGTGGCGCTCCTCATAGCTCACACCTCCGTGGCCAGTACCAGTACCCCCGTGGTCTGTGGTGACCAGGACGAGCCAATCTTCCTGCGCGTAGGTAGGACGTGCGCGCATAGCCTGCAGAATGACCCCGATCTGGTAGTCTATACTATCTATGGCCTGTGTATAGGCGGGATTATTCGGATTGAATCCTGAGCTGTGACCGGTTAGGTCCACCTTGTCAAAGTAAGTGAAAAGCAAGTCTACATCCGGATCCTGCACAAGCTGAGAGGCTGCTGCGCCGGTGCCCTGAGTATAGCCATCTGTACCTATGATCTTCTGATCCCATCCGTCATTATAGACATTATTGCTCATCGGAGCCCACTCGGTATATTGTATGCATTTGAAAGAGGTGTCGATCTCCTTGGCGCGGGTAGGAAAGTAAGGATACTGATTATAGTTGCTGCCACCATAAGTATTACCGGTCACACCGTGTTTCTCATGATAGACCCCGGTCATGATACTGGACCATGACGGACCGGATACCGTGATATCCAGATGCCATGAGTCCAGCGTGTAAAACCCGGTATTGCACAGCGCCAGCATGTTTGGAGCATGACCGGAATCCATCTCCTGCTTGAGTGCATCCGCCCGGCAGCCATCTATGCCTATCACAAGAACTTTGCGCTTGTGACCGCCATGACCGGCAAATGCCGACAGCAGTGCCAGCGCAAAGATGACGGTCAATGTAAATTTTCTTTTCATATCGATTTGTTTTATGGTTTTATAGAAGATTTATAATTCATATCTGAATCCAACCTGGCCCCTCTGCCTATAGACCTCTACACGTAGTGGACGGTTAGGATTTCCTACATACTCTTTGTAAGTCCAATTGAGGAGATTGTTTGCCTCAAAGTAGACAGAGAAGTGCTTTTTGAAATCATAGGATATCTGAAAATCCATACTGTACTGCTCGCCCATGAAGATGTCAAAGTCCTGGTCTTTGTGTATCAATTCTCCATTTGTACTATTAGGCAGTGTGGCTAGGTTGAGCTCCAGGAGGAAAGGACTATTATAATTAAGCGCAAGTGCAGCTTTGACTCCATACTTCTCATAGAGCAATGAAACATTATATAGCAGGGGGCTCTGCTCAGACATTGCTTGTGTCTTAGGGCGTCCCGCCACATGCATACGCGAGTATGAGTACGTGATATTGGCACCGATGCCAAACCCCGAAGCAAAGCGCGGCAGGAAGTCAAACTTACGCTTGATCTCGGCCTCTACCCCCCAGACCCATGCATCTGCATTGCCATAGCTCTTGGTGACAAAATAAGTGAGCGGATCTATACCCCCTGTGGATGTCACGATAATATGATTGACGATATACTTACCGTAGGTGCTAAGTGTCAGCAGTCCTTTATTGCCCCAGAAGTATTGGTAACTCAGGTCAAAGTTGTGTGAATAGGAAGGCTTGAGATGCGGATTGCCTTTGATGTACAGGTAGTCCTGGTATTTGATAAGCGGTGCTCCGGGTTTCGTCTCCTGAAAGTTTGCCCGGTGAAAAGTACGGGATATGGCGCCGCG
Organism: Bacteroidota bacterium; assembly: GCA_018267385.1. Taxonomy (GTDB): domain Bacteria; phylum Bacteroidota; class Bacteroidia; order Chitinophagales; family LD1; genus UBA1941. The sequence continues at coordinate 345,700 of JAFDYN010000007.1, forward strand.
TAGATTCATACGGTCATTGATCTTGTAGTTCACGTTGAGCGCTGGCAGGATAGAAACGTAATTTTGCCTGGTAAAAGAATCTACCACGGGCTGGTAGGCATGCATCATAGAGTCGTACGGGTCTATACCGTACTGCGGCAGAGATGAAAAGTTTAGATCGAGCGCGTGCTCGTATAGACGCGTATTCTCTACGCGTAGTCCACCTACTATATTCCACTTGCCTATAGTAGCATCCACCATAGCGTAGCCGGAGAGCTGAGTTTCTGTGTAGTCATATGTAGATCCTACCCAGTATGGATATTGCTCATTAAATGAATCCACATAGTGATTGATCATCCTTGAGTTTCCCCATCGCTCCATATCTGCTATGAAGCTGTTGAGCTGATCTCTGGTCATATTGGGTACATCAATATTGCCATAGTTGCTGCCATATTTTGCGAGAAAATCTTTCCAGCGGGCGGGCTGGGTGGCAAACATATTGAGGAAGTAATCCCGGGAATTCTGACCGTTATTGGGATTTTGTGTCCACCAGTGAAAGCCCAGTTTTCTTTCACCTTTCTTATAGCGTCCCTTTGCCCCGACCTGTAGTGTCACTTTAGGTGCGATCTGGTACTTCAGATCCAGTGCTACTACGCCGGGGTCCAGCTCATACGTATAGTTTGTCTCTGACCTGGCCTCCAGGAAAACCAGCGTGTTTGCATTGAACGGCTGCAGGGTTTGGGGCTGGATATTGGTCCAGTGATCTCCGTGGCCGTAGGGATTGTCTATGTCGAGCAGTTTTGAGCTGGACCAAGGTGGATTTTTAGGATCGTAGGGTGCATTAGGATCATACTTTGCTCCATTCTGCAGTATCGGATCTACGTCAGAATATATGACCGGAGTTTTATTGGTAAATACAGCCGTGAGGTAGCCATCTCTGGGATCGGTCGGATTCTGAGCCGGGGTGCCATAAAAGAACCGGTTGTAGTACGAGGAATACTTGATATCTATCTTCAATGCACTGGTCGGTTTAATCTCAGCCTCCAGGCTGCCACCAAATAGCTGACGGTTCAGCAGGCCGTGAATAAACTGTGGCTGCACAGTAGTACCATCACCAGAGGCATATGTATAAGACATTTTATTCTGATACTTATTGTCCCACATGAGACCCGTCATACCCCTGAATCCCAGTTTCACCATAGGAGATACCTGCCAGTCAAAACCAGCATTTGTCCCAAAGTTGGTCCTGTTGCCCGAATAATCTTTCAGGTCATAGCGATTGATGGCATGATTGAAGTTGTTTCCGTAGATCAGCTTATACGCGTCTACCTCATAAAAATTCTCTCTGGCAGTCGCATTGATCACATACCGGAACTTGCCATTTTTAGTCATATCCCCCCATAGCAGATTGATATTACCGGTGGGTTTCTGTGAGAGGAGATTGAAGCCCAGGCCCGAGTTGAGCACAAATGTCCGCCTGTCTACCGGTTCTTTTAGTATAAAGTTGATACTGCCACCCACGTTGTCACCTTCCATATCGGGTGTCACTGTACGGGTCACCTCTATGCGGTCTATCAGGTCTGCAGGCAGCACCTCAAATTCAAAGGAGCGCGATGTGTTTTCCTCATCAGCTACAGGTAGGCGATCCCCATTGATGAGTGTGGAGGTCCAGTCTACGGGAGTACCCCGCAGAGATACGTAGCCTCCTTCTCCTTTATTGGTATGCACAGCCACGCCGGCCACACGCTTGAGCGCATCTGCTGCATTTTTATCCGGGAGCTTTTTGATATTCTCAGCAGATATCACAGTCACTACTTTTTGGGAATTTTTGGTGATATCTATCGCCTGCGTTTCTGAGCCTTGTTTATGTTTGCCCTTTACTGTGATTTCATTAAAGGTCTTATTGTCGGGCTTCAATCTGATCACACCCAGATTGATGTTAGCGCCGGCGGCCACATCTATATTGCGGCTGTACTTTTCATATCCAATGAAAGACACTGAAATGGTATAACGCCCTGGCTGAATATTGCGGAGTGCAAATTCTCCTTTATCGTTTGCAGTAGTGCCTATAGTACTGCTGTCTATGATCACTGATGCGCCAGTGAGAGGTTCTTTGCTTTCGGCTACTGAGCCGATGATAGTGGCCGAAGCCTGGCCAGAGACTACTGAGCTAAATATAGACAGGCAGAGTAATAGCGTAAAACACTTATTGAACAAGGCGGAATTTTTGGGTCGTCAAAAATATTTCCGCAGTGTTATTCTATATCTACTGCAATATTACTTCTTGGTTACCAGCCATGTGCTCAACGGATTTTTGTCACCGATGCCTGAAAAACTTCCAGCTCCAGGCTATAGAAAGCAATGCCAATAATACAAGGATATAGGTGGCAGGAGAGATCAGGGTCAAGCCGCAAAACAGAATAGCGATAGCCGTACCATATACAATGCGGATATTCTCTGATATCCATATCCAGCTTTTGCTCTCCATGATACCACCCCAGTCTATGATAGTGTGCCACAGCAGCAGCGCTCCGACCCAGCGCTGCCAGACGGCCCAATCAGAGTTTGGCTTGATGACATACATCATGAGCAGGACGCCGAGTACTAAATGCAGTATGAGATACGGGCGGGCATTGGCAAATGCCTGCGGGCGATATTTTTGCTGATTAGACAGAGTGACCTCTGTGATCGGCTCGAGAGGGGCCAGACCCCGCGGCCTCCATCCCAGGGGCATGAACCAGAGCTTTACCTTATCTATGGCATAGGGCGCTGCCACCGCATCGCGCCAGAGCGTGCGGTAGTAGTGAAAATTGATGGTGATGGGATTCCAGGAGTGCGGCGGGTGGTACATGCCATAGATCACTTTCTCATCCTCCTCTGCAAAGGTGCCAAACAGCCGGTCCCATATGATCAGAAATTCACTAAAGTTCTTATCCAGGTATTTGAAGTTCACGCCATGATGTACCCTATGGTGAGATGGTGTGGTAAACGTGAACTCCACCCAGCGCCATAGCTTAGGTACGAGCTCTGTGTGGTGTAGAAATGCGATAAACAGATGGATGCCCGTCATAGCATAGATGTCTACCGGCTTGAATCCAATGATGGTGAGAGGCCAGAAGAAAAAGAAAGAGAACAAACGCTGGGTGACACTGGCACGCAACGCTACAGCAAAGTTCATCTCCTCTGCGGAGTGGTGTGGTGAATGAGCAGCCCACATGATATTGATATGATGGCCCCAGCGGTGCACCCAGTAGAAAATGAAGTCCACTCCCAGTAGCAAGAGCAGGAAATTGTACCAGGTCATCTCAATATTATCAATGAGGCGGAAATGTGTCCATAGATAGCCATATACTACAAACACCCCGGCAGCCACGAGGACATTGACTGTCTGATTTCCCAGAGCAGTACCAAAATTAGCTATCAGCTCCTCAAAACTGATCAGGTCCTTTTTGTAATACCAGCATAGTATTATCTCCAGTATGACGAAGACGATCGCAATGGGCGTGAGCGTGGCATAAATATTTCCGATATTTCCCATCTTCCTAATTTACAAATCCCTTCAGGATCGGGAAATATCAGCGGGGATGGAGGTAAAAGAATTTCAACCAATGGCAATATCAACCCCTATGATGTGATATGGGAGCGTAGGTGCGATCCATCATATCCCTGATCTCTGATGTACAGAGTCTGCTGATACTGCCCTCATGCGTGTGAGTCAGGTCTCGCGATGGATGGAAAGTCCCGTTATTGATAGAGTCACCCACAGATCTGTAGGCGTCCCGGAAGGGTATCTTATTTACCACCTGTTTATTGATCTCCTCCACACTGAAAAGGTGGTCAAATATTTTGTCATCCAGTATATCGCGGCGTACCTGCACATCGCGCAGCGCATATAGCAGCATAGAGAGGCAATCCTTTATACTGTCAATAGCCGGGAAGGTGATGTCCTTCGTCAGCTGCATATCGCGATGATATCCCGATGGGAGATTATTGCAGAGTAGTGTCATCTCGTTGGGCGATGCCAATATGCGGCTACACCGCGCGCGTATGAGCTCAAATATATCCGGGTTCTTTTTGTGCGGCATGATACTGGACCCGGTAGTGAGTGAGTCAGGGAAAGAAATATAGCCCCACTGCTGACTCATATAGAGGCACACATCATAGCTAAACCTGGAGATCGTAGCTGCTACCGATGAGATGCCTGACAGGACGGCTTTCTCAGATTTTCCACGCGTCATCTGAGCATAGACGGCATTATAGTTCATCTCTGCAAAGCCTAGTAAGGCTGTAGTCATCGTCCTATCGAGTGGGAATGCAGAACCATAGCCTGCACCGGAGCCGAGGGGATTTTTATCTACTACTTTATATGCCGCTACGAGCGCCTCCATGTCATCTACCAGACTCTCTGCATAAGCCCCAAACCATAGCCCAAAAGAGGAAGGCATAGCTAGTTGGAAATGCGTATAGCCGGGCAGCAGATCTTCTTTGTACTGCTCGCTCAGCTCCTGCCACCGGTCAAATAAATATTTGACCAACGCTGCCACCTGCTGTAATTCATCTTTCAGGTATAGTTTCAGATCCACAAGCACCTGATCATTTCGCGAGCGGCCGGTATGTAGCTTTTTGCCGGCCTCACCGATGCGTTCGGTCAGTATTTTCTCCACCTGTGAGTGTACGTCCTCTACGTGCTCTTCTATCTCAAAGGAGCCACGGCTGATCTCTGACAGGATCTCTGTGAGTCCGGCCTTGATCTGCTCAAACTCATCCAGCGTAATAATACCTACATGTGCCAGCATCTCAGCGTGGGCCAAAGAGCCTTTCACATCGTATTGCGCCAGGCGCATATCCCAATGACGGTCATTGCCCACCGTGAAACGTTCTGTGACCAGAGAGCGGTCATCCTGCGAGGTATTGCTTTTTTGCCAGAGCTTCATGGTAGACAGTTTATGCTTTTGAGAAATAGTGATCTAATAGCGCAATATAGCCGGCGATACCAGCCTCTATCTCCCGGATGTAGATGTACTCATCAGCGCTATGAGAGCGGGCCGAGTCTCCGGGGCCCATTTTCACAGAGGGCCATGGTAGCAATGCCATATCTGAGGTAGTAGGAGAGCCATATAAATTTACGCCAAGGGATCGGGCTGATCCCAGTACGGCATGGTCAGGAGAGATAAATGACGGCTTGATACGCGTAGAGCGCTCTCTGACCTCGCAGGAAATGTGACTCCTTACTTCCTGCAGCACCTCCGCATGAGTATAGCAATCGTTCAAACGTATATCTACCGTAAAGGTACAGGCTGCCGGTACCTGATTGTGGGCCGATCCGGCATTGATCATTGTCACATTCATACTGACCTCTCCCAGCCAGGGAGATACCTTGTCAAAACGATAGCTGCGAAACCAGTCAATATCCGGTATGGCATTATAGATCGCATTGACCCCTTCCTGTCGTGCCGCATGACCTGCCACACCGTGTGCGGTACAGTCTAACACCAGGAGTCCGCGCTCTGCCACAGCCATCTGCATGAGTGTAGGCTCTCCGACTATGGCGAGATCAATAGGCGAAAGGTCAGTTATAATACTCTCTATCCCCCCGGTGCCGGAGATCTCCTCTTCGGCTGTAGCGGCATAAACAATATTAAATGGCAGATCAGCGCGGTCATAGTAGTGCAGAAACGCTCCCAGTAGTGAAACCAGAGGCCCACCGGCATCATTGCTACCCAGGCCATAGAGCTTATCATCTATGATCTGTGCGGCAAAAGGATCACGTGTATAACCTTTATTAGGCTTCACGGTATCATGATGTGAATTCAGTAGTAGCGTTTTCTTGCCGGGTGCGAAGGATTTATTTTTTGCCCAGATATTGTTACCCTTTCTGTGATGCAGGATGCCCCTGCCGGACAAATAGGAAACCAGGAGTTCTGCTGTGGCATCTTCCTCGCGGCTGAAAGAAGGTATGGCTATCAGCCTTTGTAGCAGGCTGATCATTTCAGTAGCAGTATCAGTGACTGATGCGCGTGCCATAGCCATGTTTATTATTTGCTAGTGAGATAATATCGTCCGAACGGCCTATGATGACCTGTGCAACACCATCTGATACAGCCTGACAGGCGTTGTCTATTTTGGGTATCATACCGCTACCTATGGTGCCGTTTGCTTTGAGTTCCGCAGCCTCTGATACTCTGATCAGCGGTATTACGCTATCCTCATCTGTGACGTCACTCAGTACTCCATTCTTCTCAAAACAATATAACAATGTGGTCTGATACAGGCGGCTCATTGCTACCGCCAGACTCTGTGCGATCGTATCTGCATTAATATTGAGCAGATGCCCCGCGGCAGTACCGGATATGGGTGCAATAACCGGCGTAAGCCCGGCAGACAACAGCGCAGACAAGAGGTTTGTATTGATCCTGCCGGGTAGTATATCTCCTACCCAGCCATAGTCGATATCTTTGACAGGTCGCTTGGCTGCCGGTATGAGGCTGGCATCTACACCACTCAGGCCTATCGCATTTCCTCCGCGGGCATTGATTTTGGCTACGATAGTTTTATTGATAAAACCAGCGTAAGTCATGGTGACGATCCTAATAGTTGCATCATCAGTGATACGCCGGCCTTCTACCATTTTTGTCTCTATTCCCAGGCTGGTGCTGAGTTCTGTAGCGAGTTTACCGCCACCATGCACGAGTATTTTGGGCCCATCTATAGTGCAAAGATCGCTGAGAAATTTCTCAAGTACCGGCGTATTGTCTATCACATTACCACCTATCTTTATGACGATCAGCTGCTCCATCAGATTGTTTCCAGCATTTTTTTCAAAACAGCCTGTGCAGCCGTGACCCTATGGCCGGCCTGCACCTGTATCAGGCTGTCAGGCCCGTCTATCAGCTCGTCTATGAGCTCTACATTGCGACGTACAGGCAGGCAGTGCATGATCTTCGCATTATTAGTAGCTTGCATTTTTTGAGGTGTGAGGAGCCAGTCGCCCTCCACAGATGGCATAGCGCCATAATCCTCATATGAGGACCAGTTCTTGACATATACATAGTCTGCACCAGCCAGGGCTGCATCCTGATCATAGCTGACCTCTGCACCCCGGGAAAACTCCGGTGCCAGCTCATATCCCCTGGGCTGGGCGATCACCACCTCCGCCCCGGAGGCTACTGCCCATTCGGCAAAGGAATTAGGAACAGCCTGAGGGAGCGCCTTGATGTGGGGTGCCCATGTGAGCACCACCCTGGGTTTTGCCCTTTTCTTTGTTTCAGCTATCGTGATCATATCAGCAAAGCTCTGCAGCGGATGGCGTGTGCCGGACTCCAGACTGATGAGCGGCCTGCTGCAGTACTTCTGGAAACTGTGCAATACCTGCTCCGTATAGTCCTTGTCTCTATCCACCAGGCCGGGGAAACTGCGCAGCCCTACGATATCGCAATATTGTGATATCACTCCGGCAGCTTCTCTGATATGCTCGCTCTTAGTACTATTCATCACAGCGCCATCTTCAAACTCTATCTGCCAGCTATCCTTATCCAGATTGAGCACCATTACATTCATTCCCAGATTGTAGGCGGCCCGCTGACTACTCATACGCGTACGCAGGCTAGGATTCAGGAAAAGTAATCCAAGCGTCTTGCCTTTGCCCAGATCCGAGTACTCACCTATATTTTGTTTGATAGTGAGTGCCTCTTGTACCAGAGTAGGCACATCGCCTGCATCTTTTACTGTGAGAAACTGCTTCATATATTAACGGGCGTTAGTTTAAGGCATGAAGACAATGCATCCAGGAAAATATCAGCCTGGTTTTTTGTCAGAGTCAGCGGGGGTAAGACGCGGAGGGTATTTTTATTTGACGAGGTGCCTGTAAAAATGTGATGCTCCTCCAGCAGTTTCCGGCGAAGCGGTGCACAAGGTCCATCAAGCTCTATACCTATCATCAGACCCATTCCCCTGACTTGTTTGACGCCTTGCAGCGCTTTGATCTGATCTATCAGGTATGCCCCTACACCAGCTGCATTTGCTATCAGAGATTCTTCCTTCATCACATCGAGTACGGCTATTGCGGCAGCACAGGCCAGATAGTTGCCACCAAAGGTGGTACCCAGCAGGCCGTGACGGGCCTTATAGCCGGGACCCATTAGCACACCACCTATCGGAAAGCCATTGCCCATACCCTTGGCCATAGTCACGATGTCAGCCCGTATATCTGCATGCTGATGCGCAAAAAAATGACCGCTGCGGCCATAGCCTGACTGGATCTCATCCAGTATGAGTGAGGCACCATGCTGATCGCAAAGTTCGCGCAAGAGTTTCAAAAATGAAACAGAAGGTACATGAACGCCGCCCACACCCTGTATACCCTCTATGATCACCGCCGAGATCTCGGTGCTCATAGCAGCTATCAGGGCATCTTCATCATTCCATGGCAGGAAAATAATATTGCTGTTTTCATTGATTGCAGCCTGTATAGACGGGTCATGAGTGGCTGCTACCGCCAGTGATGTCCTGCCGTGAAAGGACCCTTCGAAAGCGATCACCTTTTTGCGGCCATTTTGAAAGGATGCTAGTTTGAGGGCGTTTTCATTCGCCTCTGCACCAGAATTACATAGAAACAGGCTATAGTCATCATATCCGCTCAGTGCGCCCAGCCTATCTGCCAGCTCCTGCTGCTGAGGTATTTTTACAGAGTTAGAGTAAAAGCCTATCTGGCGCAACTGCTCACCCAGCAGGCTCACATAGTGCGGATGGCTATGGCCTATAGAGATAACTGCATGGCCACCGTAAAGGTCCATGTATTGCTCCCCCTTATCATCATATAGGTAGACGCCTTCACCCCTCACAGGTGTAATATCAAATAGCGGGTATACATCAAATAATTTCATGGTCAGAACGCAGAAGGTTTAAGTAATAGCCCGGTGGTTTCACCTAGCCCAAAAATGAGATTCATATTCTGGAGAGCCTGGCCGGATGCACCCTTCAGCAGGTTATCTATCACAGATGTGATGAGCACCTGGCCGTCAGAAACCTCCAGGTGCAACAAACACTTGTTAGTATTCACCACTTGCTTCATATCTATCTCGCGCCTGCTCACGTGCACGAAAGGATGAACGGAATAGTAGTGTTCGTACAAGCCAAGTAACGTTTCCAGGCTTTCATCTGTACGCACTACTATGGCGCTATGGATACCACGGGTAAAGTTACCCCTTTGAGGAATAAAAACTAAATCTGAGGCCAATTCTGGCTGCAGCACTTTAAGTGACTCTGCTATCTCTCTCAGATGCTGATGTGCAAATGGTTTGTATACCGATAGATTGCTATCGCGCCAGCTGAAATGCGTAGTAGCGCCCGGAGCCTGACCTGCCCCGGTACTGCCTGTAGTCGCATTGATATAGACATCTCCTCTGAGTACTCCTGCTGCTGCCAGTGGCAGGAGCGCCAGCTCTATACTGGTGGCGAAGCAGCCGGGGTTAGCTATGCTTTTGGCCACTTTTATCTTCTCTCTGTTTAGCTCCGGCAGACCGTATATAAAGCTACGACCGGACGCGATATTCTTATCTGAATGACGAAAATCCTGACTGAGATCTATGATGACCACAGAATCAGGGATATCATTTTCATTGAGAAACTTACGAGCCGCATCATGACCTCCACACAGAAAAAGTACATCTATATCCGTACGGTAATCTGCAACAAATTTCAGCTCCGTGTCACCCAAAAGATCCGTATGAACATCTGATAAAAACTGATCGGCACTGCTCGTACTCTGTACGAAAGCTATCTCCACAGCGGAGTGCAGGAGCAAAAGACGTATGAGCTCGCCACCTGTGTAGCCCGCGCCACCGATGATGCCTGCCTTAATCTTTTTCATTTACAGCGTTGAGGTTATTGACCTGATAATAGATGCCGGTCTGGTTGCCAAATATTTTGGTGAACCCCTTTACATCCTCTCCGCTCCAGGTTTTATTCATCTCACCATAGCTGCCAAATTTGGCGGACATAAGATCATGAGGTGAGCTGACCCCGGTCAATTCAAACCGGTATGGCATCATAGTGACGGATACCTCGCCGGATACAAATGCCTGTGTAGAGCTAAGGAAAGCCTCTATATCGCGCATGACAGGATCAAAGTATTGGCCTTCGTGCAGCCAGTTGCCGTACCAGGCAGCCATTTGATCCTTCCAGTAGAGTTGCCATTTTGTGAGCGTATGCTTCTCTAGCAGGTGGTGTGCCTTGATGATGATCACCGGAGCGGCTGCCTCAAAACCTACCCTGCCTTTGATACCGATGATGGTGTCTCCCACATGTATATCGCGGCCTATGGCAAAAGGTGCTGCGAGCGCCTGGAGTGCCTGGATAGCATCTACAGGGTTGTCATACTGCACTCCATTGATTCCCTTCAATTCACCTTTTTCAAAAACAAGTTTTACTTCAGACATACCCTCGGCAGTGAGCTGTGTAGGGTATGCAGAATCTGGCAGGCTGCCATGTGAGGTCAGTGTTTCACGGCCGCCGACAGAGGTACCCCAGATGCCCTTATTGATACTATATGCCGCCTTCTCAAAGTTCATATCCACCTGGTGCGCCTTCAGGTATTCGATCTCTGCCTCGCGGGACAGGCGAAGGTCTCGGATGGGCGTGATGATCTGCACAGCAGGGGCGATAATATGAAATACCATATCAAACCGTACCTGGTCATTGCCTGCGCCGGTACTGCCATGTGCCACAGCCTCCGCACCGATCTCAGCAGCGTAACGCGCGGTAGCTATGGCCTGTACGATACGCTCCGCACTCACTGACAGAGGATATGTATTGTTCTTCAGTACATTGCCAAAGATCAGGTAGCGTATGACATCGCGATAATAGTCATCGCGCGCATCTACAGCCTTGAACGACTTGACTCCCAGCTTCAGGGCGTGGGCTTCGATCTTCCCAAGCTCCTCATCAGAGAAACCGCCTGTATTGACAGTCAAGGCGTGTACCTCATAGCCCAGCTCCTCGCGGAGATGAATGGCGCAGAAGGTGGTATCTAATCCGCCGCTGAATGCGAGTACGACTTTTTTTGTTTGACTCATGATATGGTCAGTGATTTGGTGAGAATAAAATGGATAGAAATCCTTTCCAGATGGATGGTGTGTTGCTCTTGCTGCCTGATTTGACGGGTGCTTCTGCGGCTTCCTTTTCTTTCTCGGCAGGATCGTAGAGCATAGCAGTACAGAGGCAATTCTTGCGCTCTTTACTCTGAAGTATCTCGAAATTGACACAACTGCGACAGCCTTTCCAGAACTCATCATCATCTGTGAGCTCGGAGTAGGTGACCGGTTCATAGCCGAGGTCCGAGTTGATCTTCATCACGGCAAGGCCAGTGGTCAGACCGAAAAGCTTGGCCTCAGGATAGCGGGAGCGCGATAGTTCAAATATCTTTTTCTTGATCTCACGCGCCAGGCCACTCTTACGAAATTGGCTGGCTACTATCAGGCCCGAGTTGGCTACATACTTGCCATGGCCCCATGACTCTATATAGCAGAAGCCAGCCCATTCGCCATCTGCGGTGAGGGCCACCACTGCCTTTCCTTCACGCATTTTCTCGCGCACATAGTCCGGAGACCGTTTGGCTATGCCTGTGCCTCGGGCACGCGCAGATACTTCCATCTCAGTGCAGATCTGCTCTGCGAAATGCTCATGACTGCTATCGGCAATAAGTACTTTAAACGACTTATCCATTTTCCTGTTTCCTATTGAAAAAACTACTAAAAAATATATCTCATCAGAGACACGACATGAGCAAACTATATGCCCATCTAAACGGGGAAAGGGTATGATCAGGCATCAACGCCTGGGGAAGAACGGGGTACAGAGCGTGAAACTAACAGCGTGCGCATCGATGGTAAATGCAGTGCCAGTCAGAGCAAAAGACCTTTTGCAAAAAGGCTTCCTGCTGACCCTGACCATCGATATATGTGTAGCTCCGATTTGCATCGCTATTTTTGAGGGATGCAATGATAGTAAATGTGACAGACTATCAACAAGTTTTCCACGTTAAAATTTTTCCCAAAAAACACCCTGCGGTATACAGGCCTTTACCTTCGGTGAATCCACTGTTAACTAAAAGTAAAGAGTACTATCCGTGATGACCTATGCATGACAGGCAAGGCCCTTTCTCAAGGTTAAGAATCCGTGATAGTGCGCTGTGGTGGTATTCTATATATTCAAGCTATGAAATCCAATCTTCTCCTCTTCTTCGCCATATGCCTCTCATACGTCGGCTCGGCTCAGGTCTACCACCCGGTGGCATTGCCGGCAGCCGTGGTGACAAATGGACGGGCACGATTTACAGTACTGACTGATGGCCTGATCCGTATGGAGTATGCGTCAGATTCTGTTTTCACTGACCAGGCATCGTTGACCTTTGTAAACCGGCAGCTGCCTGTGCCCGTCTATCAGATACGCCATCAGGATGGCAAGCTGCTCATAGAAACCAGTCTGCTCAAGCTGAGTTATGTGGAGCAGTCCGGACCATTTTCCGAAAAAAACCTGCTGGTCAGCTACAATGATGGCGTCAGGCAGTTTAGCTGGCGTCCGGGTATGAAAGACAAGCAGAACCTTAAAGGCACCACCAGGACCCTGGACGGGGTCTCAGGCAAATTTAGCCTGATGGGTATGAAAAAGATCCGGCTGGATGACGGTATCCTCTCTCGCAGTGGTTGGGCCCTGATAGATGACTCGGAGCGCCCCCTCTTTGACAGCTCAGACTGGCCGTGGGTGGAGGCGCGAAAAGCAGTGGAGCAGGATTGGTATTTCTTCGGATACGGCGATCACTACAAGAAGGCTCTCTTTGATTTTACTCAGGTAGCGGGCAAGATATCCCTGCCCCCAAAATATGCTTTTGGCGTCTGGTACTCCCGCTACTGGGCATATACCGAGGCAGAGATGAAAGACATTGTGGACGGATATGCTAAAAATAACTTGCCGCTGGATGTGCTGGTGATAGACATGGACTGGCACCTGACTCAAAAATCCAGTCCCGAGGTCTTTGATAAATATACACCCAAGCCTAACGGATGGACGGGTTTCACGTGGGAGAAAAAGTACTTTCCCGATCACAAAGAGTTTCTGGGATGGGTGCATGAACACCACCTGCAGAGCTGCCTGAATCTGCACCCGGCTGCAGGCGTACAGGTGCATGAGGCTGCGTACGGCGCTTTTGCCAATGCCATGCATGCTGATACTGTGGGGCACAAGCCAATCCCTTTTGACATCACAAATAAAACGTTTGCAAAAAACTACTTTGATGTGCTACTACATCCTTACGAAAAGGAAGGGGTAGACTTCTGGTGGCTGGACTGGCAGCAGTGGGGCAATACAAATATCAAAGGAGTGAACCCAACGTTCTATCTCAACTATGTGCACTATAGCGATATGCAGAGGCAGGGCAAGCGTCCCCTGATCTTTCACCGGTATGGCGGCCTGGGCAATCACCGCTACCAGATCGGGTTTTCGGGAGACTATATGATCAGCTGGAAGGGATTGGTATACCAGCCTGAATTTACAGCTACAGCCTCTAATGTTGGCTTCGGCTTCTGGAGCCATGATATAGGCGGCCACTGGGGGCTCAATAGAAATAACAAAAAAGATGCTGAGCTCTACACCCGCTGGATACAATGGGGAGCTATGAGCCCCATCTTCCGCACGCATGCCACCAATGACAAAGAAATAGAACGCCGTATGTGGATGTACCCGGCTACAAATCTGGAGGCCATGCGGGAGGCGCTGCAACTGAGATATGCACTGCTACCCTATATTTATACGTACGCGCGTATGGCCTATGACTCAGGTGTATCACTGATCCGCCCGATGTACTATGAGTATCCGCAGAATGACCTGGCTTATCACCTTGCGCACCAGTACTACTTTGGTAGCAATATGATCATCGATCCGATCTACAAGAGTATGCATGGCCGCGAGACGATCCGGCAGAAAACCTGGCTGCCTGCAGGCGAATGGTACCATTTCCAATCCGGAGAAAGGATAGCCGGCGATCAATATGCTGACGAAGCATACGGACTGAATGACATCCCCATGTTTGTCAAGGCCGGTAGTATCATACCGATGCAGACCACTAAGCAGCATATATCGGGCAGCAGCCTCGATACATTGATACTGGCCATATATACCGACGGCAATGCTAGTCTCGACCTATATGAGGATGACGGCACTACAGAGCGCTATAAGGAGGATCAATATTCCCTTACCAGATTCAAATACCAGCGTACCGGCGATCACGCATCTCTCACCGTCACGCCAGGCACATGGGGATATGCCGGTGAGCCGGCCAGCCGTAGTTATACTATCCGCATCATGGATAGCAATAAACCGGATGGTATAAGTGCTGAATGGAGTCAAACACCCGAGGGAAACAGCTGGCGATATGATGAGCAAAAAAGGATCGTGGAGATAAGTGTACCCCGGGACAGGATACGATCGCTCATGGTGCCTCTCGCTGGGCTTCACTGATAGATCAGACACTCCGTCCGGGCAATATATATAGTAAAGCCGCGAGGCCAGAATTCTTGTCTTTATTCCCGGATATACTTAATTTTAACAAAATATTTGTCTGATGATCAGAACTATAATGAAATCTACAGCTGCCATCCTGACGGTGGGTGTCATGCTCGCTATAGCTCCGGGATGCAAAAAAAATAACCCTGCTCCATCCCTGACGGGCACCTGGAAGAATATCGATACAATCTCATCTTCCGGATTTAAGTACCTGGTTTTGAAAGATAATCAAACCGCATTTAAGCTTGGAGCGCTTTTATATAATCTGCATATCAAAGAAGGAGTAGCTTATGTGATCGAGAAAGATGAGATCACGATACCTCTATCCGGCTCGAATGCTACTGTATACAGCTACAGGGTATCTAATGATACGCTCTATCTGACCAGCCCCGGCAGTACCTGGAAGTTTAAAAAGGACGCTGATCAGGACCCTGCCCTGTGGGTCAGAGACATCTCCATCACAAGCTATACTTCAGCCGGAAATGGATTTTGGCTAGGTCCGCTGGATTATAATGGCACTAGCTATGTGATCAGTAGTGTTTATACTAAAAAATTATATTCCATCAATGCCGCCAACACACTGCAAGTCGATTCGACTACTGCAATGGCTGGCACCGCCACCGGTCTGGCCAGCAGCGCATCCGGCACATGGATATCTACTCCATCTGTAGACCTGAAACTCAGAAATATAGACCTGCCTACATCTGCTGTCACTGCCCTGTCTAGCGCAGCACCTGCCGGCGTGGTGTCGATGGCAAAACATGGAAGCAAGATACTGGTGCTGACAGGCACAGGTACTTTTTACGATTATGATCCTGTGTCTGACAATTTTACATCACTTGCCTCATTGCCTGAGTTTTTCTCCGGGTCTGTTCCTACCGGATATATTGATATAGAGGTCAAAGATGATAAAGTGTATTTTCTATACTTCACCTATCTGATGGAGCTCGATCTCACTACAGGTCAGTTTACCAAAACTTATAATCTGCAGACCAACAGCACCGGCCTATCTCTGAATGGCTCCTATTTGGGCCTTTGTTATGACGGTACTTCCTTTGTCTCAGAGAGAGTGACTCAGGGTACCTCTTCCTATGACATTCATATTGATATTGCAAAATTTAACCTCCCTTAGACATGAAGCGTTCCATTATTAATAAGAGCCTTCTGGCATTTATCGTGCTGGCAATCCTATTCTCCGGATGCAAAAAAGGAAATACTACATCTAACCAGCTGGTGGGATCGTGGCGTTTGGTAAATGCTCCTTATGGACCGGGCTATGTGATCATCGGGTCTGATATGATTCTCACTACTTTGACGACCACCTCTACAGGAGCGCACGAATACTCAAAAAAAGCCTATCAGATCGAGTCCAATACGGTTTTGGTCAGCAATACACTTTTCCAGTATAGTAAGTCCGGAGACACGCTAAAACTGCTGCAGGATGTAGACAATCCGAATAGCTCTAACAATTTCATACTGGTGCCGGATGCGTCTTCTACCACTCTGGACACATGGATGCCACTGGCAGTATATGGCACCAGCCTGCCGTGGCCAGATCTGCAGATGGACGCGCTGACTACTATAGGCGGTACTATCTGGACGAGCTACTCCTATGGAGGATTGAAAGCATATAACTCCAGCACTGCCACATATGTGAGTGGTTTCAACCTCGCAAATAGTGCAAGTGGTATTGAAGCCGTCGGCAGCGACCTCTGGGCATATGATCAGATAGGGAGGACCCTGGTAAAAGTGAATGTAACTACTCATGCGGTCACCTTCACCTCTCCCGCTGTGCCTCATGGCAGTGGGAATGTATGTCAGCTGGCTTATGATGGGGTAAATAATATTTATTGCATCAATGGCTATAGACTTGATGTTTATAACATTGGTACCAATTCCTTCAACTCTTATCAAATGCCGGATAGCTACAATGACCTTGCATTTGCAGATGGCTACCTTTTCGCAGTTACGAATTCGACCGTTTTAAAAATAGATCCTGCTACCCTTCAAGTCGTGAAAACATACCGTCTGAAAGATGGCATGGGCTCAGATGTCATAGCATCAGCAGGTGGCAGTGATTTCTGGATCTACGTTTCAGACGGACTACAGGTACCCGGCAGCTTTCAAAAAATCACCCTTAACTAATCAGAAAGCATAAATCACTATAATATGCATCAGCAAAACATCTCACTAAGCATAATAGCAATAGGATTAATAGCCATACTGTCCGGCTCCTGCAAGAAAGAAAACACCGCTACAAAATCCCTCACAGGTAGCTGGGTCAAAGCAGGAACTACCGAAGAATTTTACATAGCTACATCTGACAATAAATGGTATGCCGTCTCAAAGGATTACGATGGCTATAAGATCATAAGTGCGTACAAATATGAGTACACAGGTACACAACTCAAACTACAAGGAGTCTCAGACCTGCTCCTGTATAATACACGCTATAGCGGAGACACCCTGATACTCAACGATGGAAATACCGATTACCTCAAGCTGCTACCGAGTAATACCGCTCCAAAATCCCTTGCTCAATGGGTACATGTCCCTACCGTTGTTTCTTCTTTTGCAGATACGGCCGGTGTGACTGCCATCACCTATTATGGCGGCCACATATACGCACTGAAAAACTACCCGGGTAGTACGTCTTATACTAAGTTATTTGAATTTGATCCGGCACAACAGCGCATAGTACATGAAGTGGTCACAGATCAGGAATACGACGGGCTTGACTTTCTCGATGGAACCCTTTGGGCGTCCAGTGCCAATCAGTTATATCACCTCAATACAACTACAGGGATAAACTCATATAGCTCACCTTCCAATCCATCAGCTAATATTTCTGCCCTGGCAGCTAAATCAGACGGCATTTATGCTCAAAGCTATGGCAATATTCAGGTTTTTGATCCGGTAGCATCTACATGGAACCATTATCCGCATTCGCTCAGCAGTGATGTAAAAGATCTGGCATACGCCAACGGTTATTTGTTATTTGGACACGTAGGCTTGCTGTATAGTGTGCATCCGTACTATCTGCAGCCCGGTGACGGCGCATGGTATCTGGAGGGCTATAATATTAACTGCGTGGCATATGACGGCACTTATTATTGGGTAGGAGTTCAAGATCTGAGCTCTCAGAAGTATGAGATAATGAAGTTGCAATTGAACTAAACCGGTCGTCCTCTTAGCCTGCCCAATTTTCCCTATCTAGGCTGCGATACTGAATAGCCTCTGCTATATGCTCCGTTTTTATATCCGGGCTATCGGCCAGATCTGCCACCGTACGCGCTACCTTCAGGATACGGCTATAGGCGCGGGCAGAAAGTTGCAGCTTTTGCATGGCACGATCGAGCAGATTGCGGGCCGGATCTGTGATCAGGCAGACTTCTTCCACTTGTTTTGCTTCCATCTGCGCATTGGCGTACATTCCTTCTTTGTCCTTGAAGCGCTCTTCCTGTATCTGCCGTGCCCTGATCACCCGCTCGCGGATCGCATCACTCGGCTCTGCGCGCTGCTGATTGCTGAGTTCCTTAAACGCCACAGGAGTGACCTCTACATGCAGATCGATACGATCCAGTAGTGGTCCTGATATTTTATTAAGATACTTTTGAACCACTCCCGGGGCGCATACGCATTCCTTGTCGGGATGGTTATAAAATCCGCAAGGACATGCATGCGGTACCCTTTTGGAATATGCATAAAATAGCTCGTAATGCATTGGGAATTATTATTTTAGAAAAGGAAACTCCTATCGGGCTGCATATTAGAAAAAAGCGCCTTGAACTCCAAATGAACCAAGAGGATGTGGCTAAGAAACTGGGCGTTACTGAGTCATGCATCTGGCTTTGGGAGAATCTAGAGGCAAAACCACAAATCCATTATATGCCTAAAATAATCGCCTTTCTCGGCTACTGTCCGGTAGAGTTTGATATGTCATCGATAGGAAACCGTATTAAGTCCTACAGATATGTGAATGGTTTAAGTTGTGATTCGCTGGGCTTGCTACTTGGAGTAAAAGGTGGGGCAGTGAGCTACTGGGAAAACGGCGGAATACCGAAACCAAAGACCTTAACAAAAATCCAATCGCTCATAGGGTAGCAAATAACTAATATCAAAGCGGAAGCCGAAACAGGCCTCCGCTTTTTTATTTATACGCCTTTGAACCTTTGAAAATGTAGTAACTAGTGTATTTATTGTATTGTCTAACTCGTTACACCGTGCTGGTCTAAGAGTTCTCATCCTTCTGAAAAAGATTCTCAGATGCTTTCGTGCTTTGATTAAAGTAGTTGAACTTATGTAAATGACCTAGGTGATAGAACAACTTATACACTACTACTCGGTGCTGTAAATATGTAGCCCTATTATTTCTACCTGTAATAAATGAGCCACCACAAGGATCAAGGAAATAGCCAGGTCGAGCAGCCATTACATTTCCATCCTTACTGTTCCTTTGTAGGAACTCAAATTTTGGAGAATAAAAATTTAGAATTGCATTGATGGTCGACATATAAAATGTGCTCATTTTCTTGTCACACACTCTATCAACGTCATCTCCTTCTTCTTCGCTCAAAACCTTTTTGTCGATGAAAGCACAAAATGACTTCATATCGATTTTTTCAGGGGAAGACAATAAATCGTTCACGAAAGAAACGACATCTTTATCAATCCAAGTTGTTTTTAAAAATCTCATAGCGTCACTGGATAAAACGCTTCTCACTTCTTCGAGCCAACCAGAAAAAGCACTGTCAGTGTTCAGGCTATTTAAAACTCTACGAATATCAGCATTGAAAAAATCCTCGTGCTCTTTAAAAACATTGAAGTCAGAAACTTGGTAGATTTCTAGTAAATCTTCTCTTGTGAGACGGGGAGTTCTGGTTATTAAAATCTTTAGAAGGCCAAGCCTAAACGAAAGAGTAAGGAAATAGGTGTCATTAACTTTGTTAGGCGCATCGAAAACGTGCCCGGATTGGAAGAAATGATTCCACCGTACCTGACAAAACAGTTCAAAGTTATTATCAAAACACACCTGCAGATTCATATAATCTGTAATAAGGTATCTTAATGTCTCCGAACTCATTGAATTTAGAACATCTGGATAATCCAGTTTCGATTCCAATAAATCAAATACTCCAAACACATTTGGGCCATTCTCTTGTTCCGGGAAAAAGGCATGTACCAAATTGGGAAGATTAAACTCAATCCCAGCAGATTGGTATAGCAACACTAATCTTCGCATTAGATCATTTTCTTCAACGCTGGGCTTACCTTTACTAAACAAGTCATCACAAAACTTCTCTATCGAAAAACTAAGAGACTCGTGTGATGCCATAGTTGAATAAATGTACGGCTGAATGATATACAGAAAATTCATTGCGAGAGTATCGTGGGAACTCATTATCCTGCTATTACCACGAACATTTAAAAAGGAGATGTTATTGCTTTCACGCTCACGGCTGATATTATTCAAAGCTTTGTAACATGAATCGTAACCAGATATCAGGTTATGTATACCACCGGAATAGTCAGTATTAACTTCGGGAATCTCCCATGTCCAATAACTTTGATAAAATCTATTATGATAGCCAACATCCAAATTACTACAAATAGTTTCAAGAATTTTGACCAGTCTCAAAACAGGGTACCCTTCTTTACCCTTGTTCTGATAATATAAATCGACGGTATTGATGATACAGTTTTTGATATGCGGCTCCAATTCAATATAGAAGACAAACATATCTGGCGAGAGAATTGCGTTATTGTAGTTAGCTAATATTCGTAATAACTTTTCGGAAAGAGGTTTTGGCAACCACAATGCTTTGATCTGTTCTTTGAGCTTATCAAACGCGTCACTTTTGACAGTATAATTTTGAAGGCATGAGTGGAACTCAAAATGGTTGTCAGGAATAAAATCGTTTTCATTTCCTAACTCAAATCCAACTGTAGTATATGTTTCTCGTACATGTTTCCTTAGAGAGTCTGCTGTTTTTGACTCTGGATTAGGGAAGGTCTTTCTAAAGTAATACTCAGGGAATTCAAAGGTATTAGCATCCTGTGGCACCTTTACCTCTTTCTTAACTAGTAAATCGCCTTTACCAGCTATGAGAAATTTTTCATCAAACTCAGAATCGGAGTTATCATCCTCTATTTTAGAAATGATCTCGATTACTTTCTGAGTATGGCCTGGCTTAATATTCCATCGAGAGAAAAAAGTGACTTTCTCATTTTTAATTGGTTCAACGACCTTCTTTGAAAATTGAGAATCGTCTGTGTAATAGTCAAAATGAAAACCAAACGATGTAAATGTGCTTTCAAAAAGATGGTTATCAATTATGTTTGCATCCAACTTTTTAGGGGCTAACTCTCCATTCTCGTCGCGCTCATGATCGGCCATGTATTGCAATAAGGAATTAGAGATTAACTCTTCAGCAAATTCGATAGTATCGACAGCCTGCCTAAATTTTAGATTACGAATAAGGACAACTATTTTTCTGAGAAGATCAATGCTGTTACTTTTTGCAACTATAATGAGCTCGTGGTAAGAAAAAGACTCTAGAACATTGACTTTGATAATCTGTTCATCAGTATATGCATAGGTGCGGACAATACTTTCTATTTTTGCTTTTACAGTATCAAGAAATTTTATGCCATTACCTACTAGGAGAGCGCTACTCAACTTTAGTTGCGTGATGGATACATAGGGAAGTGACGACTTGGGATCTGGAACAGTGCCATGTTGAATTTGAATTGGATTCAAACCTAGGATTACACGGTAATCAAAGTTTTGCATTTCACCATGACTTTGACTAACGACAGAGTCTATTCTTGGACTGAATTCTCTAGTGCCAAATTCCCAATCGTCAACATTACTGAGAATACAGATGTCATACTTCCCCCATAGATAATAGACATCAGGATTATATAAATCCTCATAGGTTCTAACATCTTCTCCTGAGTAATCAGCTAGTCCTTTTCGATAGGGATCAAAGAGTCGTTCTTTTATTTCTTTTTTTACAAACTCCTTTTGGTTCTGAAAAGGTATGGAGCTAAACCCAATGAATACTCCTTTTTTGTCTATGTCAATCATAAAAAAACCCTCATAATGTTATGAGGGTTGAATATAAGTATTTTGATGTCTATTTACGTTTTTTCCTAATGTTCTTTTCTTCATTTCCTATAGGGGATAAAACGTCCCTGAATCCATACGTAGTAACAGTATTGCGTATACGAGCGTAATCCTTTTTGAACGCAATTCTGCGATGAGGCGCGACGATAAATTCTTCTTTGAAAATAGCATTGACTTGATCAGCATACGGCAGACCGGCAATCCCTTCTTCAAAAGAGGTCAGTTGGTCCATCAAAGGGCCTTGCATGTTTTTAATCGTTAAACCAGATATTTCCGAGATGCGATTAGAAAACGTAGAGATATAGTTTACCCAATAGTCGATTATTTCCTGTGCATTGATAGTGCTCAGAAGTGAGTTGCGGTAAACCAGGTAGCTAAGAATCTTAAACTCGATGTAGAGCGAAAATAGTTCTGAACCGAGAGGGAAGTTCTTCTTTTTAGTATCGGCGTTCTGACCGATAGTAATATCATCATAAGATTTCCGCAGTTGGTACAAAAGCTCCTCGCGATCAACTTTTTCAATGATCGTGGTAAGAAGGTTATTGTTTATGCTGTTCATGACTGAATTTTTCTATAGTGTACCAAGCGGTTCTCGCCATGTCCATACATATAGGTTTTAAATAGGTCGGGCAAACATACCCTTAAATTGGCACTTTTTGTACACATTGTGAATAACTATTTATGGGGGTTTTGAATATTATACTTATACCGGTTAAATTTGTTTCAAAATGTTGATAATCATTAGGATTCTGAAAACACGTAGCGTCCAGAAAAATCGACATGTGCAATAGTTTCTAGCTCCTTTACCTTCAGAATTCTCAGTTCTTGTTCAAATTCGATGCCTAACGTCACATCGTCCAGTTGAGGATAAAAGTCAGGTAGTTGCTGATCGAATCGAGGTAATGAAATCTTATTTTTAGTAAGAAAGTAGTTGATTTTCAAGCCCAATAGCTCTTCATACCGACTACGATATTCATCCTCCAGCAGGCATGAAAGGGGATCGACAAATAACGGATAGTAGATAGTATTCCCCTTTGCATCATGCAGCCCTTTCTGAATCCGAATTGCCACACTCTCCCGCTCAGGCCCGAAGTCTAGTTCATCTGTAAATATTACATCGAACAAAATGGTAACCTTATCCGTAACCATTTTAGCCTCCTTCACATACATATTTCTTGTTGGTACACTCGCCGGAGCACCATCGGTTTTCGTAGCAGCTGGGTCTTCTAATTTGAGTCCCGGATAATCTGGACGCATCATCTGCTTAGGCATCTTAACAAACTTACTAACCTCACTAAGCACGAACGTATCATCTAACTGCTTTAGTATTGCTAGCAAACTGTCGTTAACAAAACATCGCATTTTAGCCTTTAGGTTATTGTACGATTCTGCTAGTCCTTGATTTGTTTCGTATGAATCGAAGTTTGGCTTCGATTCAATAATCGGAGCGCCTAGGTTGATCTCAGTTGTGTCCTTTAACCCACCATTCTTCTTTTCTTTACCAGCTAAACGAAACTGACCATCGGTACGAAGATAAATGTCTCTAGTTATCTCCACTTTATCCGTGTCTTTAGAATTTGTGACTACTTCATAGGTGTAAAAGAAAGGTCTATCATTTGCGCCATATTCATTTAAGTGAGCACCACCGCCAACAAAATTAGGTAAGTCGTTGTAGTAGTTATTATGAATGTCTTCGGATTCGACTGGATGAGTATGACCACAAATCAGTAAATGACATTTGCCACTTAGATATTTGTAAAATCCAGAGCCTCGTAAATCCTTTATGTAGTTTCTCTCGAAAGGATGCAAATGTGTTTCCGGGTGATGGAAGACTAGGATATTAATTTTTTTATTATCAAGCTTCTCAATTGCTTCAATGATTTTTTCGTTTTTATAGAAACCGAGTTGCTGCGTTTTATTCTCAGATACATTAAGCATTCCTGATAAGAAGG
Organism: Bacteroidota bacterium; assembly: GCA_018267385.1. GTDB lineage: Bacteria > Bacteroidota > Bacteroidia > Chitinophagales > LD1 > UBA1941. Next base: position 369,316 of record JAFDYN010000007.1, read on the forward strand.
AAACTCTTTCCTTACCTTCCTTGTCCAAAACGATTTGTGAAGCTTTATCATAAAATACCCCACCATACTGCAAAGCTAGGCTTTCATACATCGCAGTATTTTCATTTTTTATGTCTTCGATTATTGACTTTTCAAAGCGCTCTAATGCTACACCATTAATCTGTGAAAGCCATGATGAATTCAAAACAACGAATCGAACATTATCGAACTCTTTATATACAGTAAGTAATTCGTTAGGGTTCCATTTGCTGTCAATCTCACTTACGTACGACGTGAAAATTGAATCTTTATATGCGTCAGAGAATAAATATTCCTGACCTTTTGTATGATCTGTCCTAACCTCGTGATGTTGCTCCGGCAGTATGTCTGTTCGTATGTCGTGGTTACCTGGACAAAAAATGATATTGGCAGCCGGAATACCCAAATCAGTATCGAGGTTAGCCAACCATTTCTTTGCATAGGTGAGATTATGCTCTGCACAACGATCACCAAAATCTCCGGTTAGAAGTAGAAAATCAATTTGTCCTTTAAATTCATCAACGAGATATTTCCGCAACGCAGTATGAAATTCAATACGCTCAGTGTTATTCATATATTTTGTATCCTCCTTCGACACAAAATGAAAATCGGTTACATGTAGAATTCTAAACTTCATAGATAATACTATTGGTCCTTGCAGTATAAAAAAGATTAATATTTATTTTCTTAACACTAAGATTACATTTTTTTTGATTTATGCGAATAGGAAACCAATAGCTGTTTATATCCTGTGCAGAAAAACAATCACAAGAAAATTATGCTTTATACTTTCTAATTTTAGCTTCTTAGTATTCCTCAGAGAAAGGTTTGAGCAAGCTTCAAGCAGACCTTTTTTGTTTTGCACGGCTATTACTGATTGCCTGAATAATTCAATCATTAATAACTTTTTAAACTTCATCAGATTTAGAATCCAGCAGAGATTTTGTAATGAAATCCCGCTTATTCTTATTTTCTTCCTCACTGACTACATCATACTTAATTTTGACGCGGTACCCTTTAATTCGTTGGACAGAGTTTTCAGACTCTTGGATCAAGCTGTCTAGAAACGTTATGAATGTTTCGGGGCCTAATACCAATAATTTTTTCACCATATCATTTGAAAGTCTTTGATGAGCTTGATATTGTATGCGCTCCGCAATCTTTGGATCTTTGATATATGAAACTACGTAGTCTACTCCGGCTGTTAAGCATTTCTCTATATTGTGTAGTTCCCAGTCAACTGCGGTCGTAACTCTGATTTCGCACGCTATTCTTTTTCCACCGCGCTCCAGCAAAACATCAATTCGACCTGATCCGTCAGGTGTCGGCTCTTCAATCTTAGCGGTAAATCCTCTTGCTTCCGCCATCTTCTTAATATATACCTGTGTGTAGCGGTGCTCTGTTAACTCTTGTTTCTCTATGAGCTTCCGCTTAGTCTTGCTCTCCGTTATTTCAACCGCCTTAACAGGCTCTTCAATTTCAGGAATAACAACCTCCTCAATAGGCTCAATTACCGGAATGTCGGAAACTACAACTTCAGGCTTCTTTTCCTCCTGTGCTTCCTTCTGTACAACCACCTTTTCATCTCTCAAATATTCAAGCGACTTCTCAACCTCGCTCTTAGGCGTTCCATATCTCTCGCGTGAATGCTCTATAACCCTCGTAGCCGTTTCAAGAGCAACGCTCTGGTCGATGCTCTTCAACTGTAGCGTAGACATCGTAAAATCAAACTCAGGACGCTCTATTCTCGCTATGGCCTGACCGACTCCTAAGTTCTGTATATCCTGCGCCTCAAACGAAGAAAAGCCGTCCGCGAATCTTTTTGCATCAATGTCTCCGACTCTGAAACATACCCGCGTTCCGGCATTAGCAACCACCGAGTTTGCAAGCTCGGTATCATACTTCTGCAACTGGCTCATGTCCTGATGGGCGAGAATACAGCCTAAACCATACTTGCGTGTACCAGAAAGGATAGACGACATGGACGGCGTAATGAAGTTCTGAAACTCATCGATGTAGAGATAGAAACTGTTACGGCTCTCCTTGCTCTTTGCCTGTCTCGCCATAGCTCCCTGATATATCTTGGACACGAAGAATGTTCCTAAGAGATAGCTGTTCTCTGTGCCTATCAATCCCTGCGAGAGCTTAATCAACAGTATCTTCTTGCCATCCATGAGTGCCTCGAAGTCTATGCTCTTCTTCTGCGCTACCATGTTCCGTATCAGCTTCGGTCGCAGAAAGGAGTCCAGCCTTGTGAGGATAGAACCGATGGAATTGGATTTAAGCAACGGATATTCCTTCTGCCAGTAGTACACAACGCTTGGGTCGGTAACGGTTTTCAAGAACTGTTCTCGGTACGGTCGTTCTATCAAAAAGCGGCGTAGGTCGATCAGCGTCCCGCCCTCGGTGCTCTCAACAAAGGCTAGGATAGCATTGGCAAGTACAGAGTACATCTGATCCCCGAAGCTGGTGGAGAGCCGTTTGAAAACTGCTACTAAGTCAGAAGCAAGTATTTCCTTTTCTATGTCGGAGTGCGCTGAGAGGATATTGAAGCCCACAGGGTGCTCCGCGTCCGAGGGGTCTATCAGTATCACATCATCAAGCCTATTATCTGGGATATAGGGGAGTATGCCCTCCAAAAGATCGCCGTGCGGGTCCAAAACGGCAAGACCATTGCCTAGAAGAATATCCTGTACAATACAGGATTGAAGCAAGGTGGACTTACCTGTGCCTGTCGCGCCTATGACGTGCATGTGCTTTAATCGCTGTTCTGGGCTGAGCGTTACGATTCCTTCAAAGTCTTGATGTTGATTTGAGCCGAGGCAGAAATCATTACCCCACGCAATATTCGGAGCGCGTTTTGTTTTGCTGATATTTGTTTCCAGTTTTTTCGCCGAAACCGAAACAGGGTAATGGACAACTGTTGCAAGCTCTTTGGCATTCAGAAGCATTCCAGCCCGTCTACTTCTTCTTAAAAGAATATCTTCAAAATGCTCTTCCTTCTGATAGTATGAACTATTAAGGGTTATAAATTTGTTCGATGAACTTTGCGTGCATTTGATAAATGTATTTGCTAATGATATGACAGTCTGACTTGCCTTATCAAGAGTACTATCCTGGGCTACAATTCGTATGCTTGTCGCAAACAAAGGAGAGGCAACTTTTTCCATAGCGAGCGTAGGCATCTCAGGCGCATTGATGAATGCCGATTCTCCTTTTCCATCTGTGACAGAATCCATAATACATCCTGCCCAGGGATTTACGGTGCCTTTAAACATAATTTGTATAACGGCTTGTCCTTCCCCATGAAAGCTATCTAAAACCCCATATAGCCCGGTTAGGGGATCAGAATCAAATCTATCGGTTGTCGCCACCGGACGCATAAATTCTTCCGCAAGCCCGACATCCACGACTGCAATTGCTTTATCCAAGTCAAGTATATTGTGCAAATAGCTCGTGCCAGACTGAATAATAACAGTGGGGAAATAAGCTTTAACCTGAGCCTCCACGTATGCCGTATCAGATTCCCGGCAAACCACTTGGATCCTTATAAGGTCATTCCAAGCTACAATCTCAAAGCAAAGTTGATTTCGCGTATTGGAGAGCATGGTAAGAAAGCGCTCTACATCTATCCCTTTAAACGTACGTTCACCGTTGGGAAAGGATATAGAAAAACTTTCCAGCGCTTCTTGTGACTGCAGGGGATATGCTTGTACAGAATTTTCAACTTCCTCAGAAAGTTCTTCTATTTTAGGTGTTATAGCATTTTTGAATGCAGAAATTGCCTTTGAAAAGATGGATGGTCTGTAGCTATCATCTATGGGAGTTAATGAGCCACTAAACAATACAGGAAAGAATGGTACGAATTCCGGTTCAAGTTCTACAGGAGTATTAAATACATACCAACCTCGCCCGAGCCGCTCCCATAGATAGAAGTTCTCAGTTATCTGATCTGCTCTTGATGGGTGCACAGAATCTTAGAAGAATTTAAGTTCTGCATTAGAAAGTTGACGAACTCCTTTACTGACGGTCATTTCTTCTATTGCCTCATGAAAACCGGATTGGATAGCACCATGTATCATGGCATTTGTATCTATCGTATAGTAAGACTGGCTATCTACAATTGCCTCCAGTGCTTTGACTTTTCGGCCAAGCTTTTTGGTAACGCTAGGGCGTTGGGCGAACCACATTGATACAAAGAAACCTGTTCCATAAGGAGCTGCACATACGTCATAAATAAATTCGCCTTTCTCTATATGGAGATACTCGCGCTTATCACTAAATAATCCTTTCTGTGAATAGTTTACGCGAGAAAAGCGAATATCCGGAATCTCTCGTTTAGTTATCGCCGCTTGAACGGCCTGATAAAATTCTTCAGCAGAAAAGCTTAGCCCGTCGAAAGTATGCTGCCAATGTTGATGGTTTTCTACGGAGCGATTTACAATATAGTAGCCTCCAAATAGTAAGACTGCTATTAATAGGATAACAAATATCATAGTACAAAGGTTTAGGTTGCAAAATTATAATTTTAAAGATATATAGTTCTTTTTAAGAAAAAAATACCCAAAAATCGGTATATAAAAAATTAGACACCGTATATCGAAAGTAGAGGAATAATTTGCGAAAGAATATGGTAAAACTATCCATTGAAAAACCCTCCGTTATTCCTCTTTTCATATCTCTCCCTTCCAGACAAAGTGAGCTTAACAAAAACGTCTGTAGGGAGATTCTGAACTTCTGCTAATCCAACTGCTTCTATTTCCTTACCTAAGTCAAAGGCTCTTTGAAAATCTTTAGGTTCGAAGGGGAGTGATTCCATGATGCTGGTCCAATCGTTAGTCAGACCGGCCGTAATGATCAGGTTTTCCATCAAATCAGAAAAATAGTGTGGCGCGATATAATGAATACCAGATCTCGATATTGCGCATCGAAAGCTCGTAGGAAGAAAATGCCCATCCTTAACCCATCCGTTTACTTTAAGGTAAGCACCTAACTCATGTATATTGATGTTGTTTCTATTTGCTATTTCTCCAATATCATAAGAGAGCGAACCTCCATCATTAGTGTAACTTTCAAGGAGGAATTGCAACACTTCTTTGACTGTTATTTTTAACTGCATAAAAAAGATTTATGCAAATATCAAAATTACTCTTGGTTAAATGATTCTGGCTTCGTGAGTCACTTCATCTTATTTTTCATTATAAGAAAGATATATAGAAGGCTTGCAAGCCAATTATCATTGAAAAGCATTCTTCTTTAACACTCAAAAATAGTTTAGGAGTTAATAAAATTGTAACATTGTGTGTTTCAATGTATTTCTACCGAATAAATGAACCTGATATGCCAAAGCATAAGAAAGATACCCAAGTACTTATTGTTGAAGATAATCTGGCTGAAGCTGAGCTTCTCATGTATTGTCTTAAACAAAAAGGTCTGAACAAAGGTGTGGTACACTTTGACCAATCTGAAGAAGCTTTGGATTGGCTATTTGCAAGAGAAGGTTTCGAGGATAGGAAGGGGATTGCATATCCTAGACTTATAGTTTTAGATATTAATATGCCTCGGATAAGTGGCCTGGAGATGCTAACTACAATTCGAAACAATCCAGATACTTCTACTATCCCCATTGTTATTCTTACTTCATCTACTGAAGCCCGTGATATCGATGTCGCATATGCCCAAGGTGTTAATGCATATATCGCAAAACCAATCGACTACAATAAATTCTCAACAGTTGTAGAGCAGATGGGTATTTTTTGGAAAAACATAAATATCCCTCCAAGAGATTCACAATAATCTAGAGATAATCATTTCGAACCCCAGAACTATTCCCTCAAAAGCCCTCTAAACCTCACTGCAATCTATTTAAAATCCCTTTCATCTCGTCGATCTCCTGCTGCTGCCCCTTCACGATATTCGCGCAGAGCTGCTTGAGTTCGGGATCTTTGAGCTTTGCCTTGCCACACATAAGAATCGCGCCAGAATGGTGGGGAATCATCGACTTGATAAACTGCTTGTCTCCTATAAACGTCTGCTGACGGATCATCACGAAAAAGAGGATACCCACGAGCGCGCTCAGCGCAACAAGTACGGCATTGAGCTTTTTATTGTTATACATCACCCCCATGACGAGAAGCTCAATCACGATCATCGGCGCAGTCATGAGACCGGCCATATAGAACTGGTTATAGCTTGGCACTACGTTTGAAAAAACATTCACCATCGCGTACATGAGAATGTACATCGAGATGAACGAGAGGACAGTCATGAGCGCGAGGCGCTTATAACTGCCATGTTGCATGGCTGTGTGGTCCATAAATATAAGGCTGTTAATTGATAAGCTTGACAGGGAATACCCCCTAGGGGTATTATACACCTATATGAGAGAAGATATCAAGAAAAAAGCGTCCCGCCGAATCAAGATCATTGCGGGACAAATGCGTGGACTGGAGAAGATGATTAACGAGGAGAAATACTGTATCGACATCATCACGCAGGCGCAGGCAATCAAAGAGGCGCTCTCGGGCATCGAGAACCTGCTCCTTGAAAACCACCTCACCACCCACGTCATCCACCAGATCAAGCACGGCAAAGAAGAACAGGCCGCGCAGGAAATATTAAAGGTTTATAAACTTAACCATAAAAAATAATGAATCACACAACATACACATGCCCAATGCACCCAGAGGTCGTATCAGATAAGCCGGGACGTTGCCCGAAGTGCGGAATGGCACTCATCGAAGCAGGAGCAGCAAAGCCAAAACCGACAGTCATACACGCGACGGAAGACAAGGGCCTCGGCATCCTCACATGGAAAAGCTACCTGCCGCTCATTGTCATCGGCCTCATCCTTCTCGCTGCCTCGATCACGGTATCGTGGAGCAACGGATTCTCGCTCAATAGTTTCGTCTACGCATTCATGACCGGCTTCTTCCTGACCTTCGCAGGATTTAAGCTCATGGACTTGAAGGGCTTTGCGGAAGGATACTCGACCTACGACCTCCTCGCGCAGAAGTGGTTCGGCTACGGGTATGTCTATCCGTTCATCGAGCTTGCCTTCGGCCTCCTCATGCTCGCAGGCTTCCACTCAACCGGGCTGCTCTGGACCGAGTTCGGTGTCATGGCATTCAGCGGTCTCGGCGTTGCGATCAAGCTCGCACGGAAGGAGCCGTTCATTTGTGCCTGCCTTGGAACTTTTCTTAAAATTCCACTTACTAAAGTAACTTTGATCGAGGACTTCGGCATGGCCGCTCTAGCGTTAATTTCTTTGTCACTACTATGGCTAAAATGATTTCAACAGAAAAGCTATTCGTAAATAGCAGACTGCAATACTATTTTCACAAATGGTTTGGTTTTGGACCATTTCTCGAAAAACTTCCTGCATCAACATACAAAAGCATTTTAGAGATTGGATCAGGTGTAGGGTTTACTACTAGAATGATCCGAGTAAAATATCCTGTTGCGAATATAGTAGCGACTGATTTTGACGAAGATTCTATACGCATTGCACAAAAGAATAACAGATTGCACTCTACAACTTTTATGCAGGCGGATGCCACCAAACTCCCGTTTTCCGATAATGAGTTTGATGCGGCATTTTCGGTTTTGACGCTTCATCATATCGATCAATTTGAAAAGGCTATATCAGAACTTGTGCGCGTCGTAAAATCAGGGGGAGATATTTATATAATGGATTTGTCTGCGCGTCTGAACTTTAGAAAAGAATTAACTCCGGGAGTTTTTATGAAAACAGATTTGCTCCAAATCGGAGAAAAGTATGGTCTTAAAATGAAGGACAAAGGCGGCATGTATCTGTTTTCGGTTCAAGGGAGTAAATTATAATTGAAGACAGGATGTAGTATATTATGAAATATAACCTTAAAAAAGCTGTTGCGCCGCTCTTCCTCGCCGCATATCTCGCGGTTGTGGGCATCATGCTCATGGGTTCGATGAACCACATGGAGATGAATGGCTGCCCGTTCATGCCGGGCGAACAAGGCATGTGCCAGATGAGCGTCACCGATCACATCTCCGCATGGCAGGGCATGTTTATGAGCGTAGAGCCAACATTCTTCATTCTTTCAATACTGCTTGCGATAGTATTCGTCTTTGTCGCGTGGCAATGGTATCCACCGCCCAAACTCTCGATCATGCCGGCAGCACTCACGCGCCGGAGGGACGGAGAGATCATTCCATTGTTTCAACTTCTGCTTTCTGACGGACTGCTTAATCCAAAAATCCCATAGGGTCCCTCTTTTTCTTATTACTCACTAACTAACACCAACATTTATGCAAAAAAATTCAGCAATCATATTAGCAATCGTCACTCTTGTCGTCGGTCTCGGTCTCGGCTACGCAATGGGTGGCAACAAGGCTCCTGCACCACAGGTAGCATCAAATGCTTCTGGCATGCACATGATGCCTGACGGCACGATGATGTCGAACGGCGGAAGCCAGCCACAGACCATGAGCATGTCAGACATGATGGCATCCATGAACGCTGGCCTTCAGGGGAAGACGGGTGACGCCTTCGATCAGGAGTTCCTTTCTGAGATGATCGTCCACCATCAGGGGGCAGTGCAAATGGCACAGCTCGCGCTCACCAACGCAAAGCATCAGGAAATAAAGGACTTGGCGAAGAACATCATCTCAGCGCAGACTTCAGAGATCAGCGAGATGCAAGGCTGGCAGAAGAACTGGTACGGAAATAATTAGTCATGTTAAAAAGAAGCCTGCTTACAGGCTTCTTTTTAAATTTATGATAGAGTATAATGATTAGCCAAACCGACTTGCCTTATGTTTGGTAAATTTATAACCCAATACTAGAGTGCTAGTAGATTTATAATAGGTGGACTATAAAACATGCATGAACCAATAAAAATTCTTCTTATTGATGATGACGAAGACGAAGGTCGCATATTTACCTATGCATTAGCTAGTATTGACAGCGATGTTGAGTTTCGACATATGATTAATGGTCAAGAGGCCTTAGATCTGTTGGAGCAGAAATTCAAGCCTGATATCATTTTTCTAGATATCAATATGCCAAAATTAGATGGCTGGCAAGTTCTCCGAGCATTGCAATCCGAAAGTTATCGGGATATTCCTGTCATAATGCATTCCAGCATGTATAGTATAGAAACTATAAAGAAGGCATTCGAAGATGGAGCTTGTGGTTTTCTATCGAAGATAATCAGCAGCGCAGATTTCAATAAGATACTTTCTATGTTGCTCAATCCTTCCAATTGCACTAATCCCGGTACTATTAATGGATTCACTTTAAATAACAACAGAAAGCTGTTGATACAAAAGTTCGAAACTGAATGAGGTACATTCAGTTTTAATTTTTGCTTTCACTTATTTTGCCACATCCAAGCATGGCAGTTCCATAATATGGGTTTTTGATTTCCTTGTCTTTACTAATCCAGTAAGCTTTCTTCATTGGACAATAGTCGTAATAAACTGGGTTCTGACTATTCGCAGAAGCTTTTACGATCTTCCACAGTGCTATTGATAATTCACTCAAAGAGCCACGTTGGTCCTCTATATTTTTCTTCTTAGACATTTTCTCTGAAGCTTTTAGTAAGTCTTCCTTACCCTTAAAGTCAGTTTCGCTCTTCAAGGTTGCCTGAAATGTTGTTAGCGAATTGGACACAGTTTGACTATTTCCTACTATCAAAGCGTCTTTGATCGCCAGATATTCAGTCAGAAGCTTGTCCGTATTTTGAGCCATTGTAGCTTGGCCTATCAGGATTGATATAATTGCAAAAAATATCTTTTTCATTGTACGTTAGTTTATTTGGTGATCAATTCAGCCTTAAAGCCCGCCTTTTGTACAGTCTCTATGACCTGTTCCTGTGAAATTCCCTCAGCGGTAACAGTGAGAACTTTGTCATTGTTTTGTGTATCTACTTCCCAGTGACAAATGCCATCAGTATTATCGAGAAATGGTTTTATGGATGCTACACAGCCACCGCAATTAATGTTTGTCTTGAACTGAAGATTATTCTTTTCCATTTTTCTTTTTTGTTTTTGTGTTGTGAATTATACTGCAAAGTTAGGCAAGAGATGCTTTATGTCTTTTTAGTATTTTGAGTATGGTTTGTAATATTTACGGATAAACGATTTTACTTTTTCCATTTCAATCTTAAGCTGTTGCTCACTACTGAAACACTACTTAATGCCATCGCTCCGCCTGCTATCATAGGATTGAGAAGAAAACCATTGATAGGGTACAGGATCCCTGCTGCCAAAGGAATTCCAATAAGATTATAAATGAATGCCCAAAACAAATTCTGGCGTATCGCCGCTACTGTATTTTGAGAAAGCCGTATAGCTTGCGGAATCTTTTTTAGATCCGAGGATATTATGGTCATTTTTGCGACATCCATAGCGATGTCACTACCTTTACCCATTGCGATACTAACATCTGCTGTAGCTAATGCTGTGCTGTCGTTTATGCCATCTCCGACCATTGCTACCGTTCTTCCACGACGTTGCAACTCTTTTATGAAGTCAGCCTTATCCTGGGGTAAAACCTCTGCCTTGAAGTCTGTAATGCCGACTTGATGCGCAATCGAGCGCGCCGCTTCAGCATTATCGCCGGTTAGCATAAAAACTGTGATACCGAGATCTTTTATCTGTTGAATCGCTTCTATAGACGTTTGTTTTATCTTGTCTGATATGGCTAAGACTGCTAAAGCTGCATTACTGTTGGCAAACCAAATAACTGTTTTTGCTTCCTGACTCCATGTATCGGCCTGTATTTGTAGCGAACCATCAATGACGATACGATTTTCGCTCAGGAGTTTTTTATTTCCCGCAAAATATTTAATGCCCTTTGTTGAAGCTATCACCCCTTTACCGGTAATACTTTCAAAAGATTCAAAAGAGATATTATCAAGGCCTGTAAAGTGCTTCACGATGGCTTCCGCGAGCGGGTGTTCGGATTGCCTTTCCATACTAGCTAATATTTGAGCTGCCGTATCATCCTGCTTTAGCCATTTAATGCCAATCACTTCAGGCTTACCTTCTGTGATCGTACCAGTTTTATCTAAGACAATCGTATCTATCTTTTTTGCCAGTTCAAGACTCTCCGCATCTTTGATCAGGATTCCGTTCTCCGCGCCATTGCCGACACCAACCATTATCGCCGTTGGAGTAGCAAGGCCAAGTGCACATGGACAGGCTATGACAAGTACTGTAACCGCTGCCATTAGTCCTTGTACAATACCATTGTTGCCGCCAAGAACTATCCAAAGTATGAAAGTGAGCAGAGCAATTACTAGTACGACAGGAACAAAAATAGCTGCAATTTTATCGACTAACTTTTGTACAGGAGCTTTACTGCCCTGTGCATCTTGCACCATCTTAATGATATGAGCAAGCATCGTTTCCTTGCCTACTTTAATTGCTTTAAATTGGAAACTTCCTTTTTGATTAATAGTTCCGGCAAAGACCTTCTCGGCTTCTGCTTTCAGGACTGGAAGTGGTTCTCCGCTAAGCATGCTTTCATCCACATATGAACTCCCTGAGATCACAATACCATCGACCGCAATTCGTTCGCCAGGCTTCACGAGTATCGTATCACCTTCATGAACATCTTCGATGGCAACTTGCTTCTCAGAATTATCTCCCTGTATAACCGTAACCGTTTTGGGTTGCAGGCCCATCAGTTTTTTAATTGCCGTTGAAGTATTTCCTTTAGCTTTTTCCTCCAGTAGCTTTCCCAGCAATATAAAAGCAATCACAACTGATGCAGCTTCAAAATAGACATGAGCATGTAACCCTCTTTGATGCCAGAAGTCAGGAAATACCATATTGAAAATGCTAAACACGTATGCAATGCCAGTGCTCAAGGCAACCAGCGTATCCATATTAGCCGACCGGTGCTGAAGTTGTTTCCACGCATTTATATAAAAGTCTTTCCCAAGCCACAATACAACCGGGGAAGAGAAGAGCCACATTATCTGCTCGGCATAGGGAATACCGGAAAAGAACATCCCTATTGCAACTACAGGCACGGATAGAGCTATTGCAGCAATAGTCTTAATTTTTAATGTTCTGAACTTTTTTTCATGGATGGCTTCCAACGTTTCCTGCTGAGTTGATTCATCTTCAATGAGCAGATCATAGCCAATTGACTGAACAGCCTTTTGTATCGCAACAGCATCGGTCATATTAGGCAAAAATTCTACCGTAAGAGTTGCTGTCGCAAAATTTACAGAAGCAGTGACAACGCCACTTATAGATTTTGCCATGCTTTCCACGCTGATCGCGCAAGAAGCGCAGGTCATATGTAAAACAGGGAAGGATTTCTTGATTGTTGTCACACCATATCCAAGATCCTTAATAGCCTTTACCGCTTCTGAAACGGCAAGCGTATCATTCACAACAATATTCGCTCGGTTGTTATTAAGCTCGACTTTGTGACTTTCGATGCCTTTGATAGCAGACAGCCCCTTGTCTACAATTAATGCGCAATGCTCACTTTCTACACCTTCCAAGGGCAGAAAAATTGTTTCTTTATTAGTAGCCATAACTTTGAATTTGTATCTTAAAATTTACAATGCAAAGTTGGCAACTAACAAGACAAAGGGTCGTACGGGATTTTGTATTTAGTTTGTAAGATTTACACCTTATCCAATGGTTTTCTTTTGTCTTCTTTGATCTGTTTGAAATGGCTGGGTGTTAAGCCGGTTATCTTTTTAAACTGATTGCTCAGATAACCGACACTTGAATAGTTGAGCTTATACGCAATCTCACTTAATGACAGCTCATCATATACCAGTAATTCTTTCACACGTTCTATTTTCTGAGCGATAAAGTATTTTTCAATAGTTGTGCCCTCTACTTCAGAGAAGAGATTAGAAAGGTAATTGTAGTCATGATGCAATTCTTTTTTTAACACCTCAGAAAGGTTTTCCTTTACATCGATATCCTGATTGTGTACCAGAGCAATGATAGTAGTCTTTATTTTTTCGATGATCCTACTCTTCTTGTCGTTTATTAACTCGAAACCAAGCCTTGTTAGCGCCTCATTTAAGTGTTCCTTTTGTTCTTCAGAGGGGTCGCTGTCAAGCGTGATCTCACCTAATTTGATGTGTTTTGCTCTTAAACCTAGTTTTTGCAATTCGCTTTCCACTGCCATTACGCACCGGTCGCAAACCATATGTTTTATAAAAATTGTTGACATGCCGGATTGTGGTTTTAATTCTGAATCAACAGCAAAGTTAGACCATTTTTTATCTGTTGCATGGTTACACTATAGTAAATAGTACAAATCATTTCGAAAATTCCGCAACTTAATTACCCCTTAATGGAACAATTTTGCACTGTCAAACCAATTAAAAGACGCGCAGGGTAATACTGCACGGAAATATTTACTTTTTAAATCAAAGAAAAATGAAAAGAATTATGCTGATCGCGGTTGTCACATTCTCTCTTTCGAGTTGTGGCAATCATAATCACGGTGCAAAAGCAAACACCAATCCATCAGATTCAAGCAGCGTGAAGGGTGCAGTGTACACCTGCCCCATGCATGAGGAAATAGTCAGTTACAAGCCGGGCGAATGCCCTAAATGCGGGATGGTCCTTGAACTGAAAAGCAATTAAGAAATGAGAACATCATTGATCGCATTGCTGCTCCTTATGGGTATAAGCGTCTTCGGCCAAAAGGTCGTCAGATATGATTTATATGTAACGGATACTACTGTAAACTATACAGGCCATAAGAAACATGCACTTGCCATCAATGGGTCAATTCCCGGCCCTTCACTGATATTCACCGAGGGTGACACTGCCGAAGTCTACGTTCATAATAAACTAAAGGAAGAGACCTCGATCCATTGGCACGGCCTTATTATCCCCAATGGATATGACGGAGTTCCATACTTAACTAATGCGCCGATAAAGCCAGGAGAGACATATCTGTATCGCTTTCCCTTGGTTCAAAACGGGACTTATTGGTACCACAGTCATTCAGGAATGCAGGAGCAATCGGGCTTATATGGTGCACTTATTATTCACAAGCGGGAGGAGCACCCTATGAAGGAATATACTATGCTTATCAGCGACTGGACTAATGAAAATCCCGATGAAGTGCATCGCTCTCTGTATGCCGCTACTGATTGGTATGGGATCAGGAAAAAGGCTACTCAGGATTACTTAGAGTCTCTCAAAGAGCGTCAGTTTAAGACTAAAATCACCAATGAATGGAAACGGCTTTCTGCTATGGACGTAAGCGATGTGTATTATGATAAATTCCTGATAAATGGATCCCCCGAAACAAATGCCCCGGAATTCAAGGGCGGAGACACAGTACGGCTCAGAGTTATCAATGGAAGCTCCTCAACATATTTCTGGCTCCGATATGCAGGTGGAAAAATCACTGTAATTGCCAGCGATGGAAAAGATGTAGAGCCAGTACCAGTTGACCGTATGATCATCGGCGTTTCAGAAACATACGATGTAACTGTGATCGTTCCATCTGACAGCTCCTCTTTTGAATTCACCGCTACACCTGAGGATAGAACCAAGCAAGCATCCTTATGGATTGGGACTGGAACAAAGCATGCTATTAAGCCGATGCCAAAACTTAAATATTTTGAGGGAATGAAAATGATGAATGACATGACTAACATGGCCAGCAATATTAAGATGGGCATGATGAGCATGAGCAATCAGCAGATGGACATGAATACTGTGATGTATCCTGAGGTATCAGGCGCAGCAAAAAAGCACAGAAGAAAAAAAGGAATGGTGATGGATACAACTTCGCTAGAGCCAATCACTACTCTTAACTACTCTATGCTAAGGTCGCCTGAGAAAACCACTCTTCCCGATGCTCCGGTCAAAACATTGAAATTCACCCTTACCGGAAATATGAACCGCTATGTTTGGACAATAGATAACAAAACGGTCTCTGAAAGCGATAAGATCCTCATAAAGCATAGCGAAAATGTACGCATCATCCTTGTTAATGCAAGTATGATGCGCCACCCTATGCATTTGCATGGGCACTTCTTTAGATTATTGAATGGACAAGGGGAATATGCACCATTAAAAAATGTGGTCGATATCATGCCGATGGAGGTTGACACTATAGAATTTGCCGCCACAGAAAGCGGGGATTGGTTTTTTCACTGCCATATTCTCTATCATATGATGAGTGGCATGGGACGAATATTCAGCTACGAAAACTCTCCACCCAACCCCGAACTTCCCAATCCTAAAAGAGCGCTCAGAAAGCTATATTGGGATGACAGGAAGCCTCATGTGATGGCTGAATTAGACGCAGCAAGTAATGGAATTGATGGGGAATTTATGGTCAGTAATACTAGATGGTTTGGTCAGGCCGAATGGCGGCTTGGATATAGCCTTATGGACGGCTTTGAGACTGAAACGCATATCGGCCGGTACTTTGGGAAAAATCAATTTCTCCGCGTATATGCAGGGGGAGATTTCAGATATAGAGAAGGTAGGGCTCCTGAGAAAAATCTTTTCCAACAGGCAGATACTAAGAATAAGCGCTTTGTGGCATGTATAGGCGTACAGTATGTATTACCCCTTCTCATCGTTGCGGATCTACGGGTTGACCATACCGGTAATGTACGTTTTCAATTGATGCGAGAAGATATACCATTAACCCGAAGATTAAGGATGGGTTTTATGGTCAATACAGATTTCGAATACATGGTTGGTCTGAAATATATAGTACATAAATATCTTGCTATTTCTACTCACTACGATAGCGATATGAAATGGGGAGCCGGATTAACTGTCCGCTACTAAATTTTGAATGTATTCCGCCGCTTTCTTACTCTTATCTAAGTGTGTGGCGATATTTTCCAAACGTTCGTGCGCCTGATAGATATACCTTGTAATATCTTTCTTTCTCCCTTTTTGCGCCGCTATTTCTGCTACAGAAAATTGCCAATTGATTATAAAAAGAATTACTTTTCTTTGTAGCTGGCAATGAGAAGATTAGTTTTTATAATAGTGTTTGTTACATATCTGATACCCTGTTTGGGCTTATCAGTCAATATGCACTATTGCGGAGGGAAACTAGCCTCTATATCACTCCTGTCCATACATCCGAAATGTCCATGTGGCAATAAAGTGATGAAAAAGGACTGTTGCAAGGACAAAACAGCCTTTACCAAAATATCTTCGGAACAACAATCTCCTAAATCGTTAGTTTATTTGTCCTTTAAGCAACTTAGCAAAAACACCTTTGACTATATTCCTTATTACAGATTGATAAGTACTTCTTTTCAATCACAATTGCTAAAATGGCATGATCCTCCTCCCTTAATTTATTCTTCTCTTCGCAATCATATCCTGTATCAGGTATTCAGGATTTAGTACTACGTTGTTAATGTCTTTAGATATTGCCGGCTTATAGCCAGCAAATAATTATTTGTATCCCTAAATATATAACAATGAAAAAATTAATATACCTCTTGAGCTTCAGTATCATCGCCTCATTTTCAAGTCAAGCACAAATGTCTGCGATGGATTTCAATAAAATGGATTGCAACAACACGAGTATGCACCATCTGTTTTCAGATCTTGATTCTGGCAAAGCTGTTCTCTTGCATTTCTTCATGCCTAACTGCGGTATGTGTCCTCCTCCGGCGCAGACATTGCAAAATATGGCTAACTCTATCAATGCAATGCACCCTGGATTAGTAAAGGGATATGCGTTTCCATTCAATAATACGACAACATGCTCCTATTCTGCTTCATGGGTGTCAAGCAATGGGCTGTCATCGTTTTATATCCCAATGGATAGCGGAGCTGTCCAAGTAGCCAATTACGGAGGATTTGGTATGCCAACTGTAGTTCTTTTGGGGGGCATGGATCATAGGGTTATGTATGCATCCCAAGCATTTTCTTCGTCAGATACTTCTGCAATACGCGATAGCATTATGGGATTGGTGATGAACATGACAGCTATCAGCGAAGTTCCTAAAAATCTTGCTGCGTTCAACGTGTTCCCCAATCCGGCATCCGAAAAAGTAACTATTGAGGTGACTTTAAGCAACACATCGACTGTGTCAATTGACGTTACAGACATATCCGGGAAGCAAGTTGCCATCCTATCCAAGGACTATAGCGCAAATGGAAATCTGTCTAATACATTCAATACTCAGTCTCTTTCCGATGGATTATATACAGCCAACGTGCGAATCGATGGCAAAATAGCATCGCAGAAATTTAGCGTAAAGCATTAATGAAACTAGTAACTACAATAAAGGCACAAGTACTTATCATATACATGGCAAGTACTTGTGCGCTTTTTGCGCAAAGCTATACGAATACGCCGGGGGACAGTGTCACCAGGACTACAACTTTGGGAACAACTATTGTCATGAATATAATCCAAAGTCATCCTACAAATGATACATTGCATTTTCACTGGAAAAAACTTTCTGCATTGTTGCCTACAGGCTGGGAGGCCTCGATTTGTGATAATGGATTATGCTTCGGCTCACTCGTTGACAGCGGCATGATGATACCCATTGTTCCGGGAGATGATGGGTTAATGAGTGTGCATTGTAGGCCAGATACAAATGCTGGCTTAGGCATCATCCAATATATTCTTTATGAAGAAAAAACTTCATTTCACAGAGATACACTTACATGGATAGTAGATGCTTCTCCCAGTGGGATTGATGATTTGGCAACGCCCAAACTCGATGTTCGATTCTCCTTTGGTAAGTTATGGTTTCAAAATATTGGGGAGGGATTCTCTCAGTTTGCCGTGTATGATGCATCGGGCAGATTGTTGTGCCAGGATAAAATACTTCAAAGCACTTTTCAATATGCAGTCGAACTCCCTGCTCATTCAGTTGCCATACTCCAAATGAATGGGAAATCAGGTAATTATTCAAAACAAATAATCGTTCCCTAAATATGAAATATTTATTCTTTGTGCTTGGGTATTTCGCAGTGATCGCAGGAGGCAATGCACAGAATGCTCTTATTATCCCACCCTCAATTTCCGGCACTAGTTTCCAGCTCAATGTTCAGAATGGAACAAAAGTGTTTTATACGGGAACAAGTACTCCAACGTATGGCATAAATGGCCCTATACTCGCTCCGACATTAATAGTGAATAAAGGCGATAGCATTACCCTTGCAGTACACAATGGACTTACGGTCCCTACAACCATGCATTGGCATGGGTTGCATGTCGCTGCATATAATGATGGTGGTCCCGGTCAGATTATTGGCATAAATGCGACGTGGTCGCCTTCGTTCGTTTTAAGAAATAATGCAGGGACATACTGGTATCATCCACACGGGGCAGGGCAGACAGATCCTCAGGTCTCAAAAGGCCTTGCAGGTATGATCATCATCCATGACAGCGCTGAGATGCAACTAAACTTACCACGTACCTATGGAGTGGATGACATTCCGCTGATAGTACAGACAAAGGCCTTCGATGTGTTACAGCAAATAGCCATTTCGACAGAAATGGATACCGCCATTTTCGTAAATGGGACTTTACACCCTACTTTTCAGGCTCCGGCTCAGGTAATACGGTTTCGGTTGCTCAACGGTAGTAGTATGCGCAGCTATAACTTTGGCTTTTCCAATAATCAGTCATTTTATCAGATCGCTACAG
This sequence comes from Bacteroidota bacterium, assembly GCA_018267385.1. GTDB lineage: Bacteria > Bacteroidota > Bacteroidia > Chitinophagales > LD1 > UBA1941. Next base: position 387,968 of record JAFDYN010000007.1, read on the forward strand.
ATGGAGGTTTAAAAGATACGCCTGTCTTGTTAAACCGTCTTAGGCTTTCTCCAGGTGAACGTGCTGAGATATTAGTTGATTTTCAAGGTATGAATGGGCAAAATGTAGATTTGATAAGCTATGCATCAGAAATGATGAATGGCATATACGGCGCAGCGATGGTGGGAATGCAGGAAGATACAATTGATGGATACAGCCAGAATTTTCTCAACGGCGCTGACTTTACAATACTCAACATAAATATTATCCCCATCAATGCTTCTCCCGTAACGTCCATCCCATCAAGTCTTACTCCATATACTCCGTATAACAAAGACTCTAGTACTGTAACACGATACATTGTGTTTGATACGTTAAGAAAATTACCGCTTGATAGACCTAATCTCGCGGATGGGCCATTTGGTATAAACAACAAGAGTTTTTCGATGGATACCATTAATATCTCGACTACAATTAATTCACAGGAAGTATGGGTGCTCGTCAATAAAACACTCGTAGCACATCCATTTCATATACATGATGTGCAGTTCAATGTAATTGAACAAAGCGGATCTTCTCCATCGACCTCGCAAGTAGGTTGGAAAGATGTAGTACTCGTACTACCACAGGATAGCGTTAAGTTTGTTACCCGTTTTGAAACGTTTGCCAATGCTACTGTTCCATATATGTACCACTGTCATCTGCTTCATCATGAAGATGATGGAATGATGGGACAATTTATTGTGGTCGATAACACCAACACCAGTATTCAACCGATTAGTAATAATACGTTTGATATATTTCCTAACCCAGCCAATCAGCAACTAAAGGTCATCGCTGGAGAATCCGTGGGTTCGGGCACCATATCTCTCATAGATGTATCTGGCAGGACAGTTCTTACAAAAAACATAGCCAATAACTCATATCCGATTCAAATCGATGTTGCATCTATTACAAACGGTTTATACTACTTGGTGAATTCTGACCCTCAACAGAAACATGCAGCCAAAGTGATCATCCAACACTAAGGATTCGCCGAAATTTCTTATACAATGTTGGATTGATAGTCTGCCTCTTTTGTATGAACTTCTATGGTCGTGTGGCTGATATTATAATGATGTTGCAAATCGTTTTTTATAGCAGCCATATTAGCGCTTACCTCAGCAAGATTAGCTTCGGGTTTCATAATTATATGCGCACTTAATGCATTGATGCCTGAGGTGATCGTCCAGATATGTAAATCGTGTATTGCAAGTACTTCCGGATGTTCAAGTATAGACTTTTGAACTGCATCGAAATCCACATCCTTAGGTACTGCCTCTAAAAGGATATCGATAGACTCCTTAAGCAGGTGAAATGTTCTTGGCAAAATGAATAAGCCGATGAGGACGCTCATAATAGGGTCAATGTATAACCATCCAGTTGCAAAAATGATGACTCCTGCGATTATTACTGCTATCGAACTCAGCATATCGCTTAGAACTTCCATAAATGCACCTTTGATATTAATGCTCTCTTTGGAACCAGCATGCAAAAGTTTCATAGAAACCAGGTTTATCACAAGTCCTACTACAGCGACTATAATTACTGAAGCCCCTGCAACTTCCGGAGGGTTCTTAAATCGCTGCCATGCCTCGACTAAAATAAATACGGAGATTCCGAGCAATACCAGCGCATTGATCAGGGCTGAAAATATTTCAATCCGATAATATCCATACGTCTTTGTTGCATTGCGTGGCTTGCTCGCCATCCAGATTGCAAAAAGTGCTAATGCCTGACCTCCAACATCTGTAAGCATATGTGCAGCATCAGAAAGTAATGCCAGACTATTTGACGCTAGTCCCGCAATGACCTCGACTACTAAAAAAAGTGCAGTAATAACGAACACAATTTTGAGCGCATTATTGTGTTTCCCTCCTGCTGATTGTGAATGTATAGCGGACATACTTTATATTTTCTTCATTAATAATTTAGAATATTTTTATCCCGCATTTAAAGCGATATAAATATTGCTTTAAATGCTTCAAGTATCTTACCATCATTTTACTGATGATAAAACATTGGTCCTATTTTTTATAAGCCAGTAATCTCAATGCATTAAGTACAACAACTAAGGTTGACCCTTCATGCGCAATTACCGCAGGGCCTATGTGTGCGATTCCAAGTATGGTAAGCGGTATAAGTATCACCACCATACCAAGGCTGACTATGAGGTTTTGTTTTATTATTCCACTTGCCTTTTTACTTAACCCAATAGCAAAGGGAAGGTTGCTTAGTTTATCTGCCATCAATGCGATATCAGCCGTTTCAAGAGCCACATCGCTTCCTGCGGCACCCATAGCGATACCAACAGTACTTTTAGCCATAGCAGGGGCATCGTTCACGCCATCGCCAATCATGGCGACTTTTTTCTCGCTGCTAATCAGTTTCTCGATAGCATCTACCTTCTGCTCCGGCATCAGGTTTCCCATTGCATCTGTGATGCCAATTTCTTTTGCAATTGCTTCGGCAACTTTCTGATTATCTCCTGTGAGCATAATCATTTTGCTGATCCCTAACTTCTGAAGTTCTGTAAGAGTAGCTTTTGCTTCCTCTCGTGCAACATCCATAAGAGTAATAATGCCGACAATGGTCTTTTCCAGTTGGACTATCATCGTAGTATTTCCCTTCGACTCATAGTCGGCAACCTGATTTTTGATGTCGTCAGGTAGTTGCCCTTCTTTTTCAGTAAAAAGTGCAGCATTGCCAATAAGTATAGACTTATTATCATACTTAGCCTCCACACCCTTTCCTGTAAATGTTCGGAGATCTGAAGCAGGATTGACATCGTGTTGTAACTTTTCAATACCGCCCTTGACAATTGCGTCCGCAAGGGGATGGTCACTGAGTTTCTCTACGGCAACAATCATTTCCGTGAGTTTTTCTTCGGTCATTCCATTTAAGGGATACACCCCTGTGAGTTTTGGCTTTCCTTCAGTTAGGGTCCCTGTTTTGTCAAATGCGATTGCCTTTAGGGACCCTAATTCTTCCAGTGGTTTGCCTCCCTTAATTAGCACACCACCTCTCGCCGCTCTTGCAACGCCGCTGAGTACAGCGCTTGGAGTAGAGATTGCCAGTGCGCAGGGGCTTGCCGCTACAAGTACTGCCATAGCCCGGTAGAAACTTGCTTTGAAGGGCTCGTCAATTACGAGAAATGCAAAAAGCAAGATCACAACGAGAATAAGAACAGCCGGAACGTAATATTTTTCTAACTTGTCAGTAAAGTTTTGAGTAGGCGATTTTTGAGTCTGCGTCTCATTGACAAGCTTCACTAATCGGGAAATAGTGGAATCAGCGGCAAGCTTAGTTACCCGAATTTCAAGGGCCTCATTCCCGTTGATAGTTCCTGCAAAAACCCGATGCTTGCTATCAATTTTTCCCGCCGCCTCGATGTCAATTTCTATCTCATATGGGGCTTTGTCTACCGGAACACTTTCCCCGGTAATAGGAGCCTGATTAACGCTGCTATTACCCTTGATGACAATCCCGTCCGCTGATATTTTAGAGTTGGGCTTCACCACGATTACATCGTTTGTACTAAGCTCTGAAATATCTACTTCTTTCAATTGGGAACCATCTTTTCTCAAGGCTGTTTTAGGTGCAAGGCTTGCCAGTGCTTCAATGGATTTTTTAGCTTTGCTCATAGCATAATGCTCCAGGGAGTGGCCAAAGCTGAAAAGGAATAGCAATAGGGCACCCTCCGCCCAATTTCCGAGTGCCGCTGCTCCGATAGCAGCTACGAGCATTAGAAAGTCGATTTCAAACCTGCCCTTTGCTATCGATTCGACTGCTTCTTTTGTAGTAAAAAAGCCACCCAGAAAATAAGCGCAGCAGTATATAGCAATGGTAACGTATGACGGTAACCCCCCAACTTTCGACAAGCCAAATCCTAGTCCTGTGAATATTCCGCATGAAACCGCAAATATCAGTTCTACTCTGTCGCTAAACAATCCTGTATGGTGATGTTCGTGATGCAAATCTTTGTTCTCTTGATCCTTTATATTCTTTCTCATTATTAATATTTTTTTGTTGTTTAATTTTAGTCGTCCTCTCCTGAATCTTTAGTTAATTCACTTAATAAGTTATATGCTCCTTTTACTACCACCTTTTGGTTTACAGATATTTCTTCGAATGGAAATATCTCAGTAAATCCCAAATCTGTTGCTCCAAGCCGCACACGTATTCGCTTGTATTGATTGCTGTTCACCTCCACAAACACATAATGTTCGTTGCCATTACTCACAATGGCGGACTCAGGAATAGACTGGCTGCTGCTATCATTGACCGATATTCTTGCTTCAATGAACATACCGGGTAAGAGTGTCTCATTCACATCCAGGATCTTGGCATGAGCAATAACAGCCTGCTGTCCTTGCTCGAATGCTTTGTTTATACTGAAAATGGTCGCTGAATGGACGTGATCAGAATGATTCGCATCCGTGAATGATATTTTTTGTCCTTCGTGTATCTTGGAAATGTCCCTCTCGAAAATGGTAAGGTCAATGTGTAGGTAGCGATTATCGATAATGTCAAATAGCTGCTTGTTTGGTTCGGCAAAACTTCCAATATTGATGCTGATGTTATGAATGTTGCCTGCAATGGGAGCGGTCACTGCAAAGGTGTTGGAAATACTCTCCGCTGTCAGTTTCTCTGCGTTCACATTATAGAGCGTGAGCTTTTGTCGAAGAGCGTTGTAATTTGTGACTTCGGAATTGTAGTCTGCTTCTGCCTTTTGAAATATCTTTACGGCATTGATATTTTCTTTCTGTAACTCCTTTTGACGATCGTATTCCGAGCGCAGGTAACTAAGTTGGGAACGGCTATGGAGGTAATCCTGCTGTAGCTGAATAAACTCAGTGTTTTGAATTGTTGCAAGAACTTGGCCCTGTGCCACGAATGCACCTTCTGTGACCAATATAGATTTAACTATGCCTCCTATTGAAAGACTCACACTTGCCTGATTTTGGGGTGGCAGCATGAGCTTGCCATTCGCTTTAAGGGTCGTCTTAAGATTGCGGTTTTGTAACTCCCCGACTTCAAGACCAATTGCCTTTTTCTGTGCTTCTGAAAGGGAGATCGTACTGTGTACTTTAGATTCTGCTTGTTTAGCTTCTTGAGGTATTTTCTTGTTCCCGCAGGATGCTATGGTAATCGCAATTACTGCAAGAAGAAAAACTTTTATATTCTGTATCATTATTCTGTTTTTAAATATTTCGCAATTATTTATTTGTGAGAAGTTGTATTGTGACAACCGATTGATTAAGCCTTTCTATGCTCTCCAGGTAATTGAGTCGTATAGATGTAGCAGTCTGCAATGCCTGTACATACTCAACATATCCAATATCTCCCTGTTTAAAACTTTTACCGGCGGCATCTATGATAGCCACTGAATTGGGAATTGCTGATTTGTTGAAGTATTCATATTGCGCCAAGTTCTGAGAATAGTCGGCGAAGGCATTTTGTACTTGTACAAGCATTGATCGTTTCTGTTGATCTGCCTCAACCTGCAAAGATTGTCGCTTAAGGTCAAGCGATTTAACTCTCTCTGCATTACTAAGGAATGTGAGAGGTACGCCGATTCCAACGTTAAATCCCATAAAGCGTTTGCCCGCATTGTAGAAAACATCAGAACCGTTCACGTTCTGTGTGCCTATGATGGTTTGATTAAGATATCCGAGGCGAAAATCCGGTAACGCCTGGGATACTTCAAGGCGCTTATTATTATCAGCAATTACAGCTTGCTGATAGTAATATTTAATCAATGGATTATTTGAGAGCGTTGATGTGTCTAATATAGTTGCAAGCGATAGTGGTGAGGATTGGCTATCTATCAATATGAAATCTTCCTGAAGGGAAACTATTGCCTTTAGAGAAAGATAGGTTGTCTTTAGTTCCGTTTCATTCTGTTTTAACATCAGATTGATTTCGCCGCGTTTCGCTTCCGCAGTCGTTTTTTCCAAAAGGTTTGTTTCTCCGGAAGAATATCGTTTGGATGCGGCTTTTACGAAACTATTGTATAGGCTATCAAGATTCTTCAATTCATCCTGTGATTGCTGTAGATGCAGTATTCGATAAGAGTACATACGTACCTGTGCCACTACTTCGTTGGTAGTTGTTTGCTGTAAAAGTTCAGCGCTTTTGAGTGAGGCATTATAGACCCCCTTTTGCGCCCCGAAATAAGTAGGGAATGGAATTGCCTGTTGTACAGTAAAACCATTATCGAGTTGTATGCTGTTGTATTGGCCATACTGGAACCCTATCTCTGTCTTAGGCAGTTCAAAGAAAGATTTTTGGAGGTGCCGGGACGATAGCACATTTAATTGTTGAGATTTTATCTGTAAGCTATTTGTAGTTGCAAGAGTAATAGCCTCAGATATTGTAATTCGTTTAGGAGTTTGCGCCTGGGAATATGCGGAAGACAACATAAGGGTAAGTACCATACCACTTACAACTACTGATTTGAGATTACTTCCCTTATTTCTATTTCCGGTAAATAAGGAATAGAGCACCGGTAGAACGATCAATGTCAAAAGCGTTGATGAAATCAATCCTCCGATCACAACGGTGGCTAATGGCTTTTGTACCTCACTACCTGCAGAAGTACTGACTGCCATAGGTAAGAAGCCAAGTGAAGCAACCGCTGCTGTAGCAAGAACAGGGCGCAAACGCGTTGCTGTACCTTTTAAAACCCTTTCGGTTACATCTGTTACACCTTCTTGTTCTAACCGGTTAAAGTAGGCGATCAGGACTATGCCATTGAGCACTGCTACACCGAATAAGGCAATGAAGCCAATACCGGCACTTATGCTGAAAGTCATTCCACGCACCCACAGAGCCGCCACGCCGCCTATTGTTGCAAGTGGGATCGCAGAATATACGATCAGGCTCTCCTTTATGCTTCTGAAACTGAAAAATAGCAGTAGAAAAATCAAGAATAGGGCAATGGGAACTGCCACGCTTAACCTTCCTTTAGCTTCCTGTAGATTCTGAAATGATCCTCCATAAGTAACATAATAACCAGAAGGTAACTTCAGGCCTGCATCCAATTTCTGTTGTACTTCCTTAACGATACTTTCTATGTCACGGCCTTTGGCATTCGCCTGTATTACTATTCTTCTCGCTGCACCTTCCCGGCTAATTTGTGATGGAGCTGATTGAAAGCTTACTTCAGCTATCTGGGAAATAGGTATCTGAGTACCATTAGGAAGCGGAACAAAAATGTTTTTAACCTTATCTTCATCCGCATCACGGTAATTTGCCAATCGTACGCGCAAATCAAACTTCTTTTCTCCTTCATATACAGATCCCGCTTTGCCACCTGCCAGGGCAGTATTGAGAATAGTATTGCAGTCCTCAATGCTCAATCCGTATTGAGCGATCCTATCGCGGTTGTACTTGACTACAAGTTGTGGCATACCGACGACCTGTTCTACTTTCACATCGGCAACACCTGGAACTTTGGAGATAATACGTGATACATCATTTGCCTTTTCATAAAGCATATCCAGATCTTCTCCGAATATCTTTATGGCAAGGTCCCCACGCACTCCCGCGATCATTTCGTTTACACGCATTTGAATCGGTTGTTCAAAGATGAGATTCTTCCCAGGTATCACTGCAAGGACCTGATTCATCCGTTCAGCTAAATCTTCCTTATTCTTGGCAGATACCCACTTGCTCCGGTCCTTTTCCAATATGATATTTATGTCACAGTTATGGATGGGCATCGGGTCTGTTGGCACTTCGCTCGTCCCGATCTTCGCAACCACTTGTTTAACCTCTGGAAAACTATCGATGAGTATTTTTTCGAGAGCATTAGAGGTTGTGATCATTTCAGGAAGATTGGTACCCTGACGCATGCTGAAATTTACCTGATAGTCACCCTCATCCATTTCAGGGAGAAATTCGCCGCCAAGTGAGTTGAAGAGGAAAATTGCTCCGATGAAAAGCATCACTGAAATGGTAACTACGATCAGTCGATGCTTCAAAATTCTTTCAAGCATCAAAGTATAATGCCTTTGCACCAAACGAATAAATCTATCGCTAAAGCTTTCTTTAACTTCGGTCCTCTTAGAAAGGAAGATGCTACTCATCAAGGGAACATAGGTAAGCGAAAGCAATAGCGCACCGATGATGGCAAAAGATACTGTTTGTGCCATCGGTTTAAACATCTTTCCTTCGATACCTACCAAAGCAAAAATTGGCACATACACAATAAGGATGATGATCTGCCCGAAGACAGCACTGCTCATGATCTTGCCGGAAGACACTATGACCTCATTGTCCATTTCTTCCTGAGATAATTTATAGTTACCATGCTTCTCGGAGAGTATATGAAGCATGCTTTCTACTATAATAACTGCGCCGTCAACGATTAGTCCAAAGTCAAGTGCCCCCATACTCATGAGGTTTGCGGTCACGCCGAAGATGTTCATCATTATGATCGCAAAAAGCATGGCCAACGGAATGACGGAGGCAACAATCAGTCCCGCCCGAAAATTCCCAAGGAAGAGCACAAGAACAAATATGACTATCAGTGCCCCTTCTATAAGATTGCGGGAAACAGTTTTAATTGTTCGCCCAATCAGTTCGCTACGGTCGAGAAACGGTTCTATGACAACATCTTCAGGCAGGTTTTTTCTTATCTCCTCCATACGGGCTTTTACCGACTTGATAACTTCTACTGAATTTTCTCCTTTCAGCATTAGTACCACCGCACCGACTGTTTCACCTTCTCCATTTCTTGTCATTGCTCCAAAGCGTGGTGCATACCCTAACTGCACTGCTGCAATATCCCTGACTTTAACCGGCATGCCATCGACATTTTTGACGACAACGTTTTCTATATCCTTGGTGTCACCAATCAACCCTTCTCCGCGTATGAAATAAATATTAGATCCCTTCTCAATATAACTACCGCCTGTATTGCCATTATTTTTAGATAATGCGTCGAATACGTCTATAAGGGTAATGTGCATCGAGACTAGCTTTTCGGGAGCCACAGCTACCTCATACTGCTTGAGATAGCCTCCCATAGTAGAAACATCAACGACTCCAGGTACACCAAGAAGTTGTCTACGTATTATCCAGTCCTGGATAGTGCGCAAATCCATAGGCGAGAATTTGCCTTCATAGCCTTTCCTGGGGTGAAGCGTATATTGATAAATTTCTCCTAACCCTGTTGTGGGTGGTACGATCTCTGGCGAACCGAATTGCTTAGGCAAATCTTCTTCAGCCATTTTTAGTCGTTCAGAAATTTGCTGCCGAGCAATATGAATGGGAACGTGGTCCTTGAATACTACTGTGACAGATGACAACCCGCTCCGGGAGATGGAGCGAATTTCCTGTACTTCAGGAATTGATTTCATCTGAGTTTCGATAGGTATTGTTATAAATTTTTCAACTTCCTGCGTCGCTAAGGTTGGGCAGGAAGTTATCACCAGTACCTGATTATTTGTAACGTCAGGTAAGGCATCTACTGAGAGACGGGTGATATAGAATATCCCGACCCCTATAAATAGCAGCGTGAATATGCCCGTAATAAGTTTATTACGCACTGCTGCCTGAATGATCGTATTTATCATCTTTATGGATTAATGCAATTACAAATGCCACTAGTCTATGCAGGCGCATAGAAATGGAATCAAGGCCTCCAAGAGAGGCGAACAAAAAAATGCATTAACCAAGCTTAGGCGGCTGCCAGATGCTAAAGAATGTTTCTGATATGAATGGGGATGTATATGGCAAGAATTCCTTTACTACGGGAATTTCGATGGAAGGAACTATGCAGGATGGGTATTCAACGCTACAGATCTGGCCGCAGCATGAGCAAACGCAGAAAGGAGGACAATGCTCCTTGTCTTGATCATGTGAAGAATGTTTAGTTTCAGATGTGGTCGATGTTATTTTCTCTGATATACATTGACAATCGCTTTTATCCGCACATGGCATGCACGAAAGCAAAAGAATATAGAATGAAAAAATAATCGAAATAATTTTCACGAATACAAAAGTAACAAATAATGATTACAGACAGATATAAATACAAAATGGCCGCCCCTTTCGGAAACGACCACTTTGAACCTATGAAAACGTGATGTAAATATAATGGATTTTTCTCAGCCCAATATTTGTATACACAAACATTGCTATACTTTAATGAATTTTGTGACAAGTGACCATGATGTATTGGTTTGATGGATCCAATCCCGGTATTCTAGAAACTTAATACGCATAATCGTATCGTGGTATAGTTTCAACCTCAATTTTAAACTCCCTTTGAAACAAAAATGGCCGCCCCTTTCGGAAACGACCACTTTTGAACCTATGAAAACTTTATTGTCAATTAATTTGCTCGTCACAAACTAAGCGATATCGAAATTAGTAATTCCCAGTAACATTTATGAAGTCGTAATGCAAAAAGTTATTTTTGGTTTCTCTGATGAATATCGGGAAATCATAGCGCAAAGTTATTGCCCCGTGTCACTTGGATATCTTAGTCATTCATGAGTAATAGCAATTCGCTTGGTGTAATAAGATGTTTGTGTATGAATGTGTAAAATATAGGTACCCTCAGGGATAGTTGATACATCTATAACACCCTTATTTTCTGAGGAGCAATATACAACTCGTCCGAGCATATCAACCATTTGTATATTACTGGCGGCAGGAAAATCCTTCGGAAGATATAGTTGATTTGATGCAGGAATCGGAAAAACAGTAAACGCTTTATCTAATTCTTCCTCAATACCAGTCGCACCCTGACGTTCTCCTATATACGCATTTCTGATCTCTAAAGTACCTGTTCCCGGAAAGACTGAATTGAATTCTAATTGAATGTGGTTATACCAAACTAAAGGAAAGGTTAGCGTAGTCCATTGGTTATTCAAAATCCCATAATAACTGGATGCAGTTCCTACACATTGGTTGTTAGAAGCTATGTTAAACTGAATCACATTTACAGCCCCTGAGCCTGAACTATCTGTATATCCTAGATCGAGCTGAGGTACACATGCTGAAGGATTATCCGCATTAATCCTCAAGTCAAACTGTAGGACCGGATGTGCAAGGGAGTTAGTATTAAGCCAAGGTGAAAAGAGATATGCATGGACATTAGTTTGATTATGGTTGTCTACTTCGATAGTACCAGTGCTGGTATTGTGATACCAGGTTCCGGTAGTAACAGTCCAACCAGTACACTGTGAGCTTGCGTCAAAACTCTCAGTGTAAGGATAGGTTGAAATTTGGGCAGTGGCACAAAGGCTCACCAAAACAATCAGGGTAAGGGCGTAGAGATTTTTCATTTTTATGTGTTTTTATGGATTAAAGAATTTACAATCAGTTTTAGAAGAGAATACCGTTTAGTCTACGCCGAAGCAGAATAGGGTAAGTTTGCCACCTCCCATAAGCGAACCTAAATCCATTGAGGGCATAAAGGCATATTCGCCGGAGGCAAGCGGCTTATCAAAAATGACTTGATATAATCCTTCTCTAATCTTCTTTAACGACACGCTTGCTTTAGTGGAACTAATATCTTTTGCCGCTCCGTTAAATCCAGTGGCTTCCTGTGTGAATCTTCGTCTGTCTTTTTTGACTATGGCTATACCAACATCTACTTTATCCGATGCATCTCCACTACCTTCTATCTTGATATAAAATTGTGGCAAGCTATTCTTACTAAAACGTATGTCGGATTTCGATTGAAAAGCAGTGAGAGATACTCTGCCACCCATACCGCTTATATCAATTGCGGCACTGATCTTCTCTAAGTTTTCAAGTTTGCCGTCTTTGAGATAATACGGGCGAGAGGGAAATTCAGGGTCGGGCACAGTTACAGTTTGAGCAAACGCACTTAGGGCGTAGGAAAACGTGATAAGTAGAAGAAATCCTTTCATGGTTATGTGTTTTGAATAGATGCCTACTCTATTTCAGCTTTTCGGCAAACGCTGCAACTGCAAGATAAGAAAAATCTGAAAATGTAATCGCATACGATTACATTGATTTGTTAATACTGTCTGTCCTTTGTCCTCTAAAGGATGAGTTCTAAAGAGCAACTACTAAAAAATTTTGGTAAGAGACTGGTAATGTTAAGAAAGGAGCAAAATCTTAGCCAGTCTGACTTAGCGCGTCTTACTGGGAAAGATCGCCAGAACATATACCGTATTGAAAAAGGAGATCTAAATCCGACTCTGTTTCAGTTAACGGAATTAGCTACCGCTTTGAAGATATCGGTGTCTGAACTCGTTAATTTAGGGTAGTTATATGATCATGTTCCATGAAAGCTAAGCAAGTAATACAGGCGCAATGCAGTCGTATATGACTTCCTAAATAACTCAGTTTGTGAAAACACATCACACTTTCAATTTTTTGATTTCCATTGGCAAGCTCTGAAGTCATCTGATAAACAAAATGATAAGGTTTTTGGAAAAATAACTACATTGTAGAATCTCAGACATTTTGAAACCATGACAAAAAAATATCAAGTATTTGTTAGCTCTACGTATCTTGATTTGATTGTAGAAAGAAATGTAGTAATGCAAACCTTACTGGAAATGGATTTTATCCCTTGTGGAATGGAATTGTTTCCCGCTGCCGATGATGATCAATGGACACTAATAAAAAGAGTTATCGATGAATGTGACTATTATATTGTAATAGTAGGTGGTCGATATGGTTCACTTGGAGCAGGCAATAAAAGCTACACTCAATTAGAATATGAATATGCTGTTGCACAAGGTAAGCCTGTATTAGCATTTTTGCATGAGAATATTGGAAGCTTGCCGAAGGATAGATGTGAGGATCGAAAGGATCGGCAGAAAAAACTTAATGACTTTATAGAGTTATGTCAGAGAAAGGTCATTAAACACTGGGCTACTCCCCAACAATTAGGAAGTTTGGTTAGCACCAGCTTAACTAAACTTGTAAAGACCCATCCCGGTATAGGTTGGATAAGAGCAAACGAAATAGGCGCTGTAGCTCAAACACCTGAAATTAAGGCAGAAGAGTTTTTCTATACTCTGGATGATAAAGTCAATTCCAATTTCCCAGAAATCATTAAAGGTGCTAAATCGGTAAAAATATTAGCTCGTACAGCGGTTAATTTAGTAAGTCAATATGAACGCCAGTTTGAGAGCTTAGGAGAACAAGGTTGTGAGATAAAAGTCCTATTTATTAGTCCGGATACAGAAGCTGCAAAATATGTTTACGGCACGAATCCAGAAATTTTTGAGGAAAACATTAAAAAGATGAATCTCTATTTAACTAAACTGAAGAAAAAAATAGGGACTAAATTTAATTCTAAATGTATTTTACATGCACCAACCTTAAGTCTTATTCTGATTGAACGTGAGAATGCTGAAGAAAATTTTATAATTGTACAACTGTATTTCTTACATAGTAGAGTAAGTCGAGACCGGCCGTTGTTTAAAGTATATGCAAGGGATAGATGGTATGGTGCATTTTTTGATGAATTTGATAAGCTTTGGGAGGGTGGTCTTTAATTTTACCTAAAAACAATAAAACAACGATGAATTATAAAAGCCCAACATGTCCTTTCTGTAAAGATGATATAAAAGATATTGCATTTTTAGAATCTGAGAACTTCTATGTGATATATAATTACGCGCCTATTCTGCCAGGTCACTCGCTTGTTATTCCTAAGAATCATATCCAAAGTCTACTTGAATTGGATGAAAATCAACACTTAGAGTTTTTCCAGCTAAGTTTAAAGGCCGCAAAATTGATCCTAAAGGTCTTCAATGCAGACTCATTTAATTGGACAGTACAGGAGAAGCCACCAGCAGGACAAAGTATACCACACTTACATCTTCATATTTTTCCACGTCACGAGCATGATTTGCCTAATCCCGGAGATTGGTATCCTTTGCTTAAAGAAAATGAGAAAGCTCAATACATAGATTCAGATAGTGATAAAAGAGTCAAGTTATCACGACAAGAACAAATTGATATTGTTAATCATATTAAGACGTTTTTGTAATTTGATTAGGTGATTACTTCGATACAAGCATGTTGTAGATAGTGTGATTAATAGCTCCAGTACTCAACCTCTTTAAAAATGATTGTCTTTCCTGCCAGCAGTTCTTCATTTCTGATTACAAACTGTTGAAGCCTATCTTTCTCATCTACAAGTTCAATACAAATGGTCAACCCCGAATTATCACCTTCAACTGCATGAGTATGTATAGACTTCTCTCCTTTCCTGTATGCTGAATGTGTTTGGAATACGTGAGCGTTCAAAAAGCCTTCTGACTTTGCCTCATCCAATATCTTTCTAACTGCTGTACGGGGAAATATCTTCCGCAAGAGTCCTTCCGATTTTACCGTTTCTCCGCTTTTAAGATAGATGCGCAGTTTACCCAGCTTTTGAACTTTAATCTTTTTGATCATATAGATGGCTTTTAAATTCTTTCAATGTTTTAGGTTCGTCATTCTCTTCATGAAATTTGGAGATAGCCACTCGTTGTGCATGATAGATCCCAGAGTGCCCGCTGAAATAATATGCGGTGAAGCAAGCGATGGCAAAGTATAGCGAATATGCGCCGCCGAATAGTTCTATGCCCATGAAGGTACATGCGAGGGGCGTATTAGTAGCACCTGCAAACACGGCAATGAAACCCAACCCTGCCATAAGGTCGACAGGTGCTCCAGTGAAATGAGCGATCATATTACCGAGCGTAGCTCCTATAAAAAACAGCGGTGTTACCTCTCCGCCCTTAAAACCAGAACTCAGAGTTATTGCGGTAAGTAAAAGCTTCCAGAACCAACTCAGGTTTGTGGCACCTCCTACCTGAAAAGCGGACACAATACTTATGCCCCCAGGATTAGCCGATGTGACACCGAGGCCCAGATAATCAAAACTTCCGATCAACAGAGAAATACCGACCACTAATGCACCACCGACAACGGGGATAAGCCATGTTATCCGTATATAGTTATTAAACATGCTTTTCAGCAAATGCGACAGTTCTGCAAATAGAAACCCGGTTAAACCAAAACAGACCCCGGCTCCGATAACTTTTATCAAAAGCAGGAAGTCAAAGGATAGATAAGGAAACAAGAATACCTTGCCACTTTGATATGCTATAACATAATGCGTATGGTGGACACCGGTAGATATACAGGTAAAATGACCGATTGTGGCCGCGATAAGGCAGGGGATCAAGGCATCATACTTTATGCGACCAACTGAAAGTACTTCGAGCGCAAAAATACAACCAGCAACAGGAGTTCCAAAAACGGCACCGAAGCCTGCTGCCATACCACACATAAGCAGTATACGCCGATCCTCCTGTTTAAAGTTGAAAATGTTGGAGAAAAAAGAAGATACACTACCTCCGATCTGAACCGCTGTCCCTTCTCTGCCGGCGGATCCTCCAAACAGATGTGTAACAACAGTACTAATCAGTACCAGTGGAGCCATGCGTACAGGAATACCACCGCCCGGTTCATGAATCTCGTCCATAATGAGATTATTCCCAGCATCACTGTTTTTGCCATACTGCCGATATACGTATGTGATTAGAATCCCTGCCAATGGCAACAGGTAAATAATCCATAAATGTGTTTGCCGAACGTTTGTAGCCCATTCCAGAACCCACAGGAAAAAGGCAACAATCAATCCGATGATTATAGATACGGGAATAACGTATAAAGACCATACGCCCAGATATTGAGCAATGCGGAACTGTTCCAGCGAATAAGTTATTTTCTTCATCCTACAAATAAGTTTACGATGACAAAAAGTCATTCATTATTTGTAGGCGCCATCAGCCTCGTAGCATTGAGGCGGTTATAAGGAAGACACCATTTCCTGTGTGATACAAAAATAGTAACATTTAATTGTCATGCAAACAATCCAATTCTGCCTCTTTCATTGCTACAGATAAAACAGATGATCGCTGTTCATTCGCGTTTTGAGAAACGTAATGCGGATGCATGGACGTATGGAGGTGGTTGATGGAACATGTATAGCCCGTGCGTGGCATATGATCCATCGCCACGAAGCATAGCCGGTCCAAGCAGAAGCATGGAGGTCGAGATAAGCGAATGATCAGCGCTGCTACTATTTTGCGATAGGGGGCGCAAGGGAGGAACACGCAAAGGAACGATAGTGACTGCGGCTTCCGGGACAAGCACCCGGTTTTGATGGGTCTGAGTGCGCTCAGACTTATCAAAAATTGCCTGCCTTCTTTATCGAAGTCTATATAGTTTCTTTGTGTAACTTGCATCAACATCCCTATCATGCTTCATCACCTCGGAAAGGAAAGAAATTTTAAACATGATTTTTACCTGGCAATACTTTTAGGGCTTAATGCCGGATTTGTCAATGCGGCGGGGTTTCTTGCATTTGGAGTACTTACAACCAACATAACCGGACACGCTGCTTTACTTGCAATAGATGTCGCATCCGGAACAGTTGCAGGGGTAGCAAAAATCAGTATATGGCTGCTATCCTTTGCGTTTGGAGCATTCATCTCAGGGTTATGGATACAGACAGTTGGAAACCGTAAGCCGCCGTTTCGTCCTGTCCCTTTATTGATACTAATTCTCATATTGCTATCCGTCGCTATCTGCGGATCAAACAAGAATCTAAGCTCGCTGCTCATCACGGGTCTTTTATTTGGAATGGGCATACAGAATGCGTTAGTATCTGTAGTGTCGGGATTTGTTGTTCGTACCACCCATCTGACAGGAATGGTGACGGATCTTGGAATCGACCTGTCGAGTATGTTCAATGAGAGAGATTGGAAAGAAAAAAGGCAAAGAATATTTCTCAGACTGACGATCATAGCTTCCTTTCTTGGAGGAGGCATTTTAGGAGGACTACTATTTTATCACTTTTCATTTATTGCCTTTTATATTCCGGCTTTGGTTCTAGCGACTACCTTACTAATGGACTATATCTCCAGTATAAGGGATACGAAAAATGAAATTTGAAAACGAACAAAATTTGTATCTTTAGAGATATAACTACAGTTTATGATAGGAAATCATACAAACACATTGGCCGGGTTCCCATACTCAAATTATCTCCCGCAACAATTATTCTGGACAGAAAATTCAGGGAGAATAGTATTTCGTAAAAAGATCGATACTGTAATAGGGATCGACCATCCCGGCATAGTGCTTGGGAAAGACATTTATGGATACGAGTGGATCGCCCATCATCATTATAAGAATGTCTATCCAAGTATCGATAGGATGGATGCATTTTCATTAGGCCGTGAGGTATATTATTCAAACAAGCCAGTATATTATGACAGAGCTAAGATTGTAGAGCGCACAATCTATCACTGGTTGGAGAAGAAAGAGTATAGCTGGCTACGCCAAAACTGTCAGCACTTCGTTAATAACATTGCCAATGGCACGCATACCAGTGAAGCGATTGAAGATATAGGAAATATGGCGTTTACCGCATCTGGTATCACAGGTCTGATAGGCCTGTTCACCGGAAATAAAACACTTAAAAAAATTGCTGTGGTATCAGCTACTGTAGGAATCGGTGCCAAAGCATTGAGTCGGACACCAGTAAATAATGCATTACCGTCGAGGTCTAAGCAGCGGTTATTGCGATAGATCATAGCGTACTTACCGATACGAAGTATTCACAATATTAAATCAATCAAAGCAATAGCTTTGCAATAAACTATTGAAAATTGCTTTACCGTTGGTCAATACCATATGACAAATTCCTTTACGATGATAGATCTTCAGGTCATGAACAAAAGGTTGAAGTCTTCCTTTCCGTTATATATGATTACTGGATAACACTCTATAAAGACAATTCAAAAGCATACACTGCAATAACCAGATTAGCTTATAAAGACTTTGTGTTTTTGTTTGACGATACTGATGAACTGATCAGTCAAGGAAAAGCAAAGACCCATGAAGTCCCGGAAGGAAGAGTAGTGGCAGCATTTGGATTTTCCAAGGAGAAGAAACATCAACGAAGTAATTATCGGGTGCAAAGCTACTTAGGCCCCACCTCCAAAGTGTTTGGGTATTTGGGTGGTGCATATGATAAAGGTCATTTTATCTCAGATGCTTCGGGAGGTCCGAAGGAAATTAATTTATTTCCTCACAAAAGAGCTTTAAATCGAGGATGGTCAGAGGAAGGGAAGATCTATCGCCGAATGGAACAGACCATCGCCGATAATCCTGGCACCTTCTTTTTTTCGCGGCCATTTTATAATGATGCTACTTATCGTCCTTTTTCAATAGAATATGGGTTTGTACTTCCCAATGGAGAATTCCAATCGAGAATATTTAAAAACATCTAAAGGCAATAACAGAAGGAGTACAGTTCAAAATATATTCATTGAGGTTGTGGCACTGAACGGCCTGCTCGGTGCACCTCCAATCATAAGCTTCAGGTAAATATGATGGTTAGGTAGGTTGATAAAATCTTCCAACCCGAACTCCGGGAACATTTCCTTGCTCATAAATAGTGCATCCTCTGTACCTATACGGAAAGAGATAATTGTTCCGGCGTTTCCAAGGATAGCCTCACGGATCTCATCCTCTAACTGGTACATATACTGATGGGCTAGTATCATGCCTACTTTAAATTTGCGGAGTTCTGAGAACATATTGACCAGGGAAAGAGTAGTGAAGTTGTGAAACTCATCCATATACACCATAAATGGAACACGCATAGATTCATTTGTATCCACTCTGCTAAAAGCTGCTGAACTGATAGAACTAATTAGCAATGCACCTAATATCTTTGCAACATCCTCTCCAACATGACCTTTAGAAAGATTGACCAAGATTACCCTCTTATCATCCATCGCTTTGCGCAGCGATATTTCTTCTTTATTTTCTATAAGCACACGTTTAATTACAGGATGCGCAAGCATGCCACCTATTTTGTTCAATACAGGTAGCAAGTCATACCTGTTGTAATTGGAAAACTCCTTTGCCCAGAAATCCTTTACACTTGGGTTTTGAACCTGCTTTATAGCCTGAGACCTGAAAGATTTGTCCAGTAATAATCGGGGGAGATCTGCAATGGTCGCAGAGCGCTGATCCAATAGGGTTAGTATAGCGTATCTTAAGATGTGTTCCAACTTCACACCCCATGCATCGTGCCAGAGCTTTTTAAAAACTTCCAATATACTGGACGCGACCAATGAACGCTTTTCGTAAGATACACGCCTAAAGGGATTATATCTGAAGCGCAGTGCGATATCGGGGATATTCAGGTATATGACATCGGGATGCCTCTCTTGCGGCATTGCATCAAAAATAGATTGCACAAGGTCGCTATGAGGGTCAATCAAACATAGGCCACGGCCGGCTTGCAGATCCTGTAGTACCATAGTCCTCATCAAGGTCGATTTACCTGTACCGGTCTTGCCAATGATATAAGTATGAAGCAACTTATCCTCCTGCCGTATGCCAAAAGGACGCTTGGTATTCCGGTATAGCGTCTTGGCAAAATAAGTTATCTCATGATCCTGTTGCATGAGAATATTCTCACCCCAATAGGCATCAAGCGGTAGTAGCACATCAGCCTGTCGCCTCTACTGCCATGTTCTAAGGCTTTCGAATACAGTTATGGAATGCAAGATTTCCAAGACCAAAAGCCCATACCATTTATCCGTGAATTGTGTAAGCACAAAAGCGAAGCAGAAATACTAGAAGCGGAAAGGAATTTTATCCGGTATTTGATCGTTGTCAAAAGAATATGTCAAGAGCTGGAAGCGGAGCAACTCATCGGCCTTGACAACATCGGGAATTCAGAGCTAAGCTAAATGTAGTTATCCCTTTTAACGCCTGAATTATATGAAAAAAGTTTACGGATACATTCGAGTATCAACCGCAAAACAAGGAGAAGGAGTATCACTGATCGTACAAAAAGACGCTATAGAGCGCTATGCCAGTCAGTATAATCTCACCATTGTAAAATGGTTTGAAGAAAAGGAAACGGCTGCCAAGCAAGGCAGACCGCTATTCACCGCGATGATGAAGTTGTTAAGACAAGGGAGAGCAAGTGGTGTTATCATTCATAAAATTGACCGTAGTGCTCGTAACTTAAAAGACTGGGCAGACTTAGGAAATCTGATAGATCAGGGAGTAGAGGTCCATTTTGCTCATGAAAGCCTCGATCTACAGGCTCGTGGAGGCCGCTTGTCAGCCGATATCCAGGCTGTTATTGCTGCTGACTATATACGTAATCTACGACAAGAAGCTATTAAAGGGCTGTATGGCCGCTTAAAGCAGGGTATATATCCATTTTACGCTCCTATAGGTTATCTCAACTCAGGAAAGGGGAAATTAAAAGCTATTGATCCTGTACAAGGACCTTTAGTTAAGAAAGCATTTGAACTGTATGCCACTAAACGCTATACATTGGATACTTTGGGCAGCCACTTGTATGAATTGGGGCTTCGAAGCACTACTAATACCAAACTCAGTAGAAACGGCCTGTCCGTAGTCCTAAGTAACACCTTTTATATGGGAATTATTACCGTAAAAGGCCAACGATATGATGGCAAGCATGAAGCGTTGATATCACCAGACCTCTACAACAAAGTCCAATCCGTACTTATTGGTAAGACAAATCAAAAGGTACTTAAATATGCATTTCAATTCAAAAAATATATTTCATGTAAAACGTGTAGTTATTCTCTTACCGCGGAAATTCAAAAAGGCATCACTTATTACCGATGCCATACCAAGGGGTGTACCACAAAGGGAGTTAGAGAAAGTATGATTGAAGCGACCCTATTTAGAGCTTTCTCAACTGTTCGCTTGAATCCCGAAGAATACAGCCAGATAGAAACTATATTAAGCAATATTGAAAAGGATTGGGCATCAAAGTTACCCGGCCTTATAGATGGCTTAAAACTTAGGTCAGCCTTAGTTGAGAAGAAAATTGACAGGATCACGGAATGCTATATCGAAGAAGGACTTAGCAAAGAGGAATATGAAGAACGTAAGTTAAAATTGCTTGAAGAAAGAAAGGCAAATGAAGCCGCAGAAAGGGAGTTGTTAGAAAATCAAGCAAATGATTTAAAGAGAGTTGAAAAATTCTTCGAACTCTCAAAAAGCCTTACAGAATCATATAAAACTGGGAATGCAGAAAAAAGGCGAGAATTACTCGAAGCCGTGACTTCGAACCTGCTCGTCGAAGGAAAAAACATAATGATACCAATGCGTTCTCCATTTATCGAGTTAGCATTTCGTACTAATTTTACAATAAGTGCACTTGATCGAGACACGCTTCGAAAAGAGTATAGCAGTATTAATTATACAGAATCAACACTGTTATCTGCAAGTAACAATCGATTATCAATAGATGCCTTGAAAAAGCTAGTTTATCTGATACTTGAGATCTTTACAGAAGAAAGACAAATTGATCCGCCGGAATAGCAGCTTGTTGATTCTAAAAACCGGCCGTAATCACATCCTTCTTAAAAGCCCCATCTGTTCCATCCTCTATAGAGGGGCGGGTCCACGTTAACTTATATTCCTTTCCAATCATCAGGGGAGTATCGGCATAAATCTCAGATAACAGCTTATTGAAATCCTGAAGAGATTTATCTGAGGCATATAAAGCCATAGGCAATCCATATTCCCCCAGAAATGCCTTTAGTTCCTTATGAAGAGCATTAAAGTGAATAGCCAATTCATGTCCGGCACCCTCTTGATTTCCAAGTATGCCTTTGATGACATCTTCAACAGATTTAGTGTTATTGATCTGAGTATGGAGAGTCCAATCACAAAAGAATTTAAGTCTTTGGTATCGATCTTTAGGCGGATTCAGCTCCAGAAGCTTGCGTATACGTGAAAGTACATATACTACTTGGGACTCACTTGCAATTTCCTTTCCCAGTTCAATTGATAACTTATAAGTTAATTCATCTCTCATACATAGCTATTGTAATCTAAAGCTATAAAACTTATGATCCTTTCATTTAATCCCTGTTATACACGCAATATGTCGTTCTACAGCCTCAGCAGAATATTATCAGCTATTAGCGCTCTTAAATTATATGATCTACAAAAATACAACCCAAGTACCCAATTATATCTTCGCTCTTATACCTTCACTTAGTGAAGCAGAACTTAAGATATTACTCATTGTAATTCGGCAGACTATAGGCTGGCATGATGCAAAAACGAAACAACGGAAACAGCGTGACCGCATAACCATCCTTCAATTCGTTCAAAAAACAGGCCTTGCTAAACGTACAGTGACTAAGGCTATTCAAACACTAAGCAGCAAAAATCTCATAGTAGTAACAAATTATTCAGGTGCGCGGTTGACGCTTGGCCGGGAACGAAAGGGCAAACCTTACCTCTTTTATTCTATCGACAATCCACAGCATTTAACAGCTCAAACCACTGCATTAACAGTATCAGAGCCAGAGCATCAAAACTCCTATAACAAAACTAACTTTAAAAAGAAATCTGTATCAAAACTAACCAGCACAGCTTTTAGTCATATCACTTACTACCTACCTGCCTTTTCCAGATTGTTCCGGAAATAATTCATTTCTCACTGTGTCTTTCATGCTTCGGGAGAGGCATACTCCTGACTACATCAGGGAGTATGCCCCATCCCTGAAGACATGAAAGAACCGTAGTCAGTGCTCTTGTCACAGGGGAATAATAAACCACGGAGAAAAAATTTGACAGGATTATACACAACTCTACTTCCATTGGTTAAGTGGAGATAGTATGGTAAAGCAAAACATTCACATGAAAAACAAACAAGAAACTTTCAAGGACATCATGGAGCGGTTTCGATTTCATACGGACATTCGCAATGCCTTTGATGATTTCCTGACTTTGACACTATGCTCTTTTGGACAAATACCGGGTGCCGGAAAGTCCTACGATGAGGAGTTATACCTTCAGACCATTGCAAAATATCCAGATAAAAAAGTACAAACATATTTCCCCGAATTACTGGCTTGCCTGATCACAGAGATGACAAATCGCATGCAAAACAATGATGGGTCGGGGTGGGACATACTCGGCGAATATTATGAAGCACATTGTGCCCAAAAAGGATTATCTCAATTCTTTACGCCTTGGCCGGTATGTACCTTCATGGCAAAATGTACAGTTGAGGAAGCAGAAAAAAGCAAAGGGACAGAAGATAGGCCGCTTCGCATCATTGATCCATGTTGTGGCAGCGGACGTATGCTAATGGCAGCTTCGCGAGTGGCAGGCGCTACACATGAATATTACGGAATAGACCTGGATCCCATCTGTGTAAAAATGACCATAATCAATCTTTTCCTCTCCGGATTATTCCACAGCGAAGTCATGCATGGAAATGCTTTGGCGGCTGATGATTTCAGAGTGAGTTATAAAAGCTCGTTATTGCCCTTTGGTGTATTTCGCATACAAGATAAAACCCAGTCTAGGTTGTGGCACTTAATGCAGAATACACTTGCAGCTAACAAACCACCGAAATACCCTGCGCCCGATCTGAACCCAACACACTATCCAGAAGGATCTCAGTTAAAGATTTTCTAAAATAGTTCTAAAGCCCGGATGAATAATTCGGGCTTTTATAATGGCATTTTTCGATACATCCACAAGTTATCCCAAGATAAAGTCGTGATAAGGCGAACAACACTACTGCAAAATTTAACTCCGTTTTCCTACGATATAGGCATTAAAAGTTTAGCGCAAATATACTTATGCCTATACAAAAGAAATTACGTGAGTATCGCAAAGATTCTCCTCTTATTCAATCAGACATCGCCTTCCTTCTTGGACAGCCGGACTGCTCCGCCGTCTCGCGTTTCGAGCAGGGACTGCGAAAGCCCGGACAAGATGCATACTGGGTATATCACTTACTATTCGATGCCCCGCTTCCGCATCTGCTTCAAGGACATATAACCGGCGTTCAAAATGTACTCAAAGAACGCATCAATAATTTGCTTTGGAAATTGAATAACAGGCCGCAGTCTCAAAATATACATAAACGAATAGCTTTTCTTGAGAATGTCATTGAACGTCTTAATAAGTCTCAGGTATGAAAGAGACACCACGTATTGTCCTGGCACTCTTTCCAAATGCGCGAGGAATGGGGTATGCCTGTATGGATGTTATTGAAAGGCAGATCGTAGACTACGGCGTATTCAATTCACGACCACTTCGCAATGCAATTGTCCTTCGCAGGATTAACTCGTTGATTGAATATCATAATCCGTCCATATTGCTTTTAAGGAATTATCAGGGAACAAGCGCACAAAATAAGACTCGTCTTAAAAACCTCAACATTGAGATATCGGGTATCGCAGACAAAAAAAATACGAGTGTGTATTCATATTCAAGAAAACAAATGCGTGATGTATTTGAACAGTTCGGAGCCTCTTCCAAAGAAGCAGTAGCAAACCAATTGATAGTCTGGTTTGAAGAATTACTCCCTTTGAAGCCAAGAAAGCGTAAGGACTGGATGGATGAAGATTATCACATGGGTGTATTTGATGCTTTAGCCCTTATCATCACACACCAATATCTAGCAACCTGACAACTCTACTGCCGCAAAGTTTTCTCTTCCGGTAGACTTACTGAAAATTCATTCACAAGTAAAAAAAACAATATGGAAAAGCAGAAACTAGACATCTATCAGATGGTAACGGACAGGATCATCGCATTACTTGAAGCTGGTACTATCCCTTGGCGTAAACCCTGGAACGATGCCGGGATGCCAAAGAACCTGATCACTAAGAAAGCTTACAGGGGCGTAAATGTATTTCTCCTTGCGTCACTGGGATACAAACACAACCTTTTCGCGACCTTTGAGCAGATAAAGGCGTTAGGTGGCTCCGTAAAGAAAGGGGAAAAATCACAGATTGTTGTATTCTGGAAATGGGTAGATGTAAAGCAGCCAGACACAACTCCGCCCGATGAAAAGAAGCAACAAAAGCCTATGCTTCGGTACTACCACGTCTTTAACGTAGACCAATGCGATGGTATTCCAGCTGAAATGATTCCTGTGGTAACTAGGGAAAATACTCCTATTGAAATCTGTGAGCAGATTGTTCGTGACATGCCTAATATCCCATCTATCCAACACATGGAGAACGAAGCCTATTATCTTCCCAATACGGATATACTGAACATGCCGGACATAGAATACTTCGTAGACAGTGAAGCCTATTATGCAACATTGTTCCATGAGCTGGTCCACAGTACAGGACATAAGGATAGGCTCAACAGGAAGGAACTTACTGAGCCAACCAATTTTGGCTCCTATATGTATTCCACTGAGGAACTTACAGCAGAAATAGGGTCTTGTTACCTGCAACACTATGCCGGAATGTCGCACAATAGTCTTTCCAATAGCGCAGCATATATTCAGGGATGGCTTGGTAAACTTAAGAATGACAAAAGCTGCATCATCTATGCGAGTGGTCAGGCACAGCGTTCAACTGATTACATCCTCAACATTCAACGGGAATCCAAGCCTGAACAAGTTTCTCAACCCGAAACACAGGCTGTATGATGTCAGGTTTTCTATGGGATGAGCTGACAGATAGCTATTCCATCACAGTTGTTGAATTTCCACGCGAAAAGGAATATGTAGCTGAGGTATTTATTAAGGATAAGGATTTGATTTGGTATGGAGTTAAGCGTTATGGCTATTTACCCACCAAGTCGATCATATTTCGGGATACCTATGCTATGCATTGTAAAAGCCCCAGGCCTTACAAACCGGGACAAATCTGCGATGGATCCATTACAGCCCCCGCTCTGCATCTATTTATCCAATTGTGCGAAGCGATAAATGCAGATCCGGTTGGTATTTATGCTCAGGCATATGAAGATAGCATATTCACTAATGACCAGATATCGGAAATAAAGCGCTTTGCTGAGTGGCAAGGAGTAGAAATTATTTACGATTGGAATCCTAGTGTGATAACCGCTGTGCTGGAAAGCCTGCACGAAGTGAATTATCATCAATTGGCCAACACCATTGAGGAATACATGTGCCATTTATCTACACTTACGGCATGAACAGGAAAGTATCAGATCGTAAACTAAAAGTATGCTACGCAATTTACCCCAAAGCAAGACAGAAACATCCCTTTCTGAGGCTTCGAGGGCATTATCTTGCTGAAGCAGGATTTAATGTCGGTGATTTTGTCGAGCTTAAATTGGAAGAAGGGAAGATCACGATACAGAAAATTTCATAACACTACAGCTTGGGAGCAATACCCAAGCTTTTTTATTGCTACTACATGTATAGCAAATAGGAAACAATAAGCTTCTATTAGCCAGATCTCGATATTGGAAGTAGAAATTAATAGACAATTTGGAGCATCTGAGATTGCTCCTTCATAAAATCTAACAGCCTCATATTCTTTAACTCTGCTGCTTTTTCTACACTAAATACTTTCTCAGCTAGTCCACGACTCAGTAATTGGTTAAACCTTGTTGCCTTTTCATCACCGTGATAAGGATAAGGTTCAACAATCTTATAATTGAACTGATTGATCATAAACATAAACTGTTTGAAATAGGTTTCAGTAATGAGTTCAGATTCCCGAAGCCTGTACAATATCGCTTGCATAGAAATGCCATAATTTTGTTTTACGGCTCCGAGTTCCTCGAATGACAAATTATTCCGTTTTCCCCCGAACTCTCTGATCAAGTCTTCTCCTGGAAGAAGCATGGTGCCTGCAAAAGCATTGCAAAAACGCTCACGAACTTTGAGAGGATATTGATCAAGGGGAAGAAGCAGATGTCCAAGCTCATGCAACACAGTAAATCTCTTTCTGTCGTTGGATTTAAAATGACTTTTGTTAAGCACTAATACAGGTGTGTCGGTATATACTTCAAACGTTTGAAGTCCATCGAATCCGTCTCCAGCCTCGATCTCCAGGATTTTAATCCCGTGCTTTTCCAATAATTCAATTATTCCCGACAGCGGTCCGCTACCTAATCTCCATTGACTCCTTAACTTGTATACAGTTGTTTCGATGTCAGCCAGATCAGCTATAGCTATATCCTTTATCGGGTTTTCAAATTTATCTTCAAACTGCAGCAATTGTTCTAACTCTATATAGCGGGAAACAAAGTCTAGGCTTTGCTCTCGGATCATTGCATGCTCCTTTGCAGATACCTTGCTATGAACATTTCTAAACTCGATCAAGCCCAATTGCGCATATTGAGGGCGCTCAAAAAAACATTCCGGGACATTTAGAATGCCAGCCAGATATCCAGTAGTAATAGAGTTAGGAATTAGGTTGCCGCTTTCGAATTTGTAAATAGCCTGCTTAGACACCTTTCCCGGCATGGCATCAGCCAAGTCCTGTAGCGACATTCCGGCCATAATGCGGGCCGACTTTAACTTTTCTCCTCTAAAAACCATATAACTTATTAAGAGTTACTTTCAGCAAAGAAGAACTGTTTGTTTACAAATTACCAAAAAATATGCCAACAATAGTAGAAAAATTGTCTCCTTTTTCCTCTCATGACAATTTTGCAGGCATTCATACGTCTTAAATGTTCTGAATTTATGCCAAAAAGTCTTAAAATCTGTAAGTTTACGTTTTGGCAAAGATATTGTTTCGTTATATTTGTTAAACGTAAACCAGTTAAAACCCTTACAACATGAGCGAATTATCAACTCAGACCCAATTACATCGTAGGCTTAAGACCTTTTCTGCATGGGTTGCCCCAGAAAACGGCAGCCGTAAAGCTATTAAAACACAGGCAGACCAGATAAGAGAGAACATCACTAAAAAGGCGGTAGAAGACGGGCTGATAATTGATGCTCCAGCTGAGGGCTGTAAGTATGCAGGCTCATTTCCCAAGCATTCCGGATTGAGGCGTTATTTTAGAGGCGACTCTTATGTTGATGGTCAGGATGTCGATATTCCATTTTTTGTTCAGTCAAAGGACAACAAGGGCAATGAGGTTACAGAACTGCTTCAACGCTTTAAAAAGTATGCTGACGCATCCTATCCCGATACCGATAAGGATATAACTAAAAGTTCTGTAAACCTGCATTTCACAAATCCGCAGATCAGTTATGATCTCGTACCGCTCTTAACCACATCAGATCCCGATAATCAAATCCTCATACGCTCCGATGGCGAAAAGCGTAACACTTCAGTCAAAAAGCACAATGAGTTTGTCAGAAGCCGCAATAAGAAAAGCTCGGATACATTAGGAGTCGTAAAATTCAATGAATGCCTGCGTTTTGTAAAATGGTGGAGATACTTTGAGCAAGAGAAGTCAGGAGTATTTGGTAACGGCGATAATGACACCAAGGTGCCTTCATTCTTACTCGACATGCTATGCGCTAAAGCTTTTGATGAGTTAGGCGTACAAATGACGTATGCAGAAACTCTTCATCAGTGGTTCGGATACATAGGACATTTAATCAAGTCGAGGCAAACAATCTACTTTACTGATTACCACACCACCGTGCCGGTTACAACAGGACATATATGGTATGTCGCAGATCCGGTCAATCCCCAAAACAATATTGTTAAGAAAACGTGGGGCAATTACCATCTGGATGAACTCGCACGTTGGTTTGAAGAATCGCATTATGAATTCAGCCGGGTCATCAGGTACGACGATGAAGGTGATGATGTAGCCAGCCTGAATGCACTCGTAAAAATATTTGGTAATCCTTTTAAAAACAATTGCGAATGAGCACATATGCAAATACTCTGACGGCATCTCAAACCGATGCCTATACCGAAGCCCGTGCAAAGTATGTTATGGGTAAAGCCTACGATGATCTGCTGGCAGCAATGTCACGCGGGTTCAGCGGAGTTACCAAAGAGCGCTTGAATGACTGGCGTGATGTCTTGCTATATCTGATGGGCAAAAGAGCCTTGAAATGGTTTCAGCTACAGATCATCCTACCGGATGGGAAGGAGAAGGCTGTTATGTATGAATTACAGGCTAATGGCAGCTTTCTGTCTGACGACTCCTCAGGTGGAGTCAATTTTTTCCAGTTCCCCAAGGAAGCAACTGTGAAAATAGTGTTGCAGCGAAACCAGAACAACTTTGCTGAAACCTCAGCATACCTGGCAGCCCGTGGATGGGTGGGCGGTGCGAAGGAGATAACCGGGACAGCTTCCGCATCGATAACATATTCCAAGGACAACTATGGACTCACCAGAAAAATAATAGGATAAATGGAACTAGCACCGCTCAAGCTAAAAGAAACGCTGCACCCGCACAAGGAGTATGAAGCTAAATACAATGAACTCGTAGGGATAGACCAACATAAGGAAGATCTTCTCACGACCCTCTTGCTGTTTTTTGAGAAAGATGCCATCGATAAGTGGAAAAAACGGCACCACGCGAAAGGAATAACATTTGTCGATAAAGTGCTTCATAAGAGTCCTTTGATCTTGCTTTCCGGAGAAGTTGGATGCGGTAAAACAGCACTGGCCAATTCCATTGCTACCCCTCTAGCAAAGAAGCTCGATGCTCAAGTCAGGTCTTTTGAGACACCCTCAGACATCAGGGGTGGCGGTCATGTCGGCGAACTCTCTGCGAGAATCACACTCGCATTTCATCAGGTTAAGGCGCAGCAAAACGGGAAGCCTGCTATTTTTGTGATAGATGAAGCTGATGACCTTGCCACAAGCAGGGACCAGATGCAGGCTCATCATGAAGATAGGGCGGGGGTAAATGTCCTGATAAAAGAGATAGATGCGTTGGAGAAGGACAAAGCCAATATCGCAGTCATCATTATAACCAACCGCTTTACAAGCATCGATCCAGCTGTAATAAGACGGGCTAGCTTACAGTTAAAATTTGAGCGTCCCAATAGTGATAGCATCCGGGAGGTATTCAAAAACATACTCAATGGGGTCAAGTATGAAGATGCCACCCTCGATAAACTGGTAAAGGTATGTACAGATAAGAAAATACCTTTCAGTTATTCTGATCTCACAAATAGAATCGGGAGACAAGCTGTCATGCGTGCATTTTCGCAGGATCAACCATTCGGAGTTGAAATTTTAAAGGAGATAGCGAAAGAAACCGAACCTTCTCCTCTCATCATTGATACTAAAGTTCAATAATAGCACCTATGACATACATTATTCTAAAGCATCCCATACATACGAATATCACCGATGCCGAGTGTCTCGATGCTATTCCGGAACGGTTTAAACAAGGTGACCCGGTTATTGTCGAGGTTAAACCTGCTTCAATTCCTTTTGGTGAGCCGATTGAGGATTGGGATCAATTGGCGCTTATGCAGAAAAAGGCATTTGAAACCGTCAAGCCGCTTTTAGATCAGCATGGGGATGCGCCGATATTCTATTTTGGTTTTGCTCCTGTCCCTCTGATAATCCACCTCGGATACCTTATTGGTAACTGGAGGCAGGTGATCCCGATGTTTCATCACCATGATCATAAAAAATGGTACTATGAATTTGAGACTACTGATCCACAGGAACTGCTGGTAAAGGGACTACCTGAAGATGAGAATACCTTGAACATGGATGTTAGTCTCAATATCAGTATTTCGGGCAAAGTAAATGCTGATGACACTAAAAGCATCGTAGGCGATTCCTTAATGAAGACTATTGCGGTGGAGTTGGAAAAGCCAGGATACGATATTCTGTCCAAGCAAAGCGATGTGACAGCTTTTGCTACAGAAATAGATAAAGTATTCCAAAGAATATTAGAGAAGTTTCCCAGAGTGCATATTGTTCACGTCTTCGGTAGTTTACCTATTGAAGCAGCTTTCATTTTCGGTACGAAAATACAGCCCAACATATATCCTAAGATTCAGACTTATCAGTATAAACATACTTCCGCATCAAAATACCAACCTGCGATCCTACTGAATGAAACTATTCAGCCACAAGTAACATTCAGCAAAGAATCGGAAGCATTAGCTGACTCTTTTCGTAATGAATGGAACTCCATTTTGAAAGTGACGTTTAAAAAGTTTATAGACTCATTAAGCGAAAAGCAAGCAGTTCACTGGTATAACTACCTTGGCTCTAAAGAAAACTGGAATTCGTTTGATGTGCCATATTGGAACCGGTTAGAGCCGCTCGTTCAAAACCAACTCTTACCCAAAGACTCCCTGAGCTTAACCCAAAAAATTGTCGCAGACGGCTTCGACTATGATCAAACTAAGTATGAATGGAGCATTGATACCGGCTTTTATATCGCACTTCACGAGCGACTAAAAGATAAAGATATCATCAACCGTGCAGGGAGGCTCTTTTTGCTTCATGAATCTTTACACTACAGCTATCACGGAGTCAATAAGCAAATTGCTGCTGACATCGGTAGTTTCCCTAAGGTCGTTGAAGAAGCAGACTATCAGGCCGACGTATATGCGCTACTTCATGAATATGCTCTCTCAAAACTTCCGTCCGGAGATTTTGATGAAAGTAGACCGAAAGAATGGTTTATCAATGTCATTAATATTATGGCGGAAACTATGTGGTCTTTTGATGACCGGGGAGAAACCATCAAAGAAATACAGATACGACGTATGAACCGATATCTTATCTGGTATTGGCAATCTATCAGGATCAAGTATGCAAATAGCCTAACTGAAATTCTTGACATCCTTTCAGAAAAACCAGTTATTGAGTTTTCGGGGCTTCGGGTAAAAGCAAGTAATCAAAGAGTTTTTTACAACCTAGATGATATGGTAAAGGAGTTATGCGAATTAGGTGTCTATGCAAACGGAAAAGTCGTTCGTGCAACTCCTGCAAACTACACCGAGCTTATCGAGGGTTTCAGAGAAAGGGATGGCAACAAGATAAAAGAGACGTTAGAGATGTTTTATAAAATTGCCTATCAGACCCGCTAACGGATATACCATAAAACTGAACACATGATTTTGAACTCGATTAGAGATACTCAATTAAGATCCATAATTGAAGAGCTAGCAAAGACGCTGGATATTACTCCTACTCAATATGCTAATGCTGTCAGAAGTTATGAATATGTCGGCAACCATTTGTCACATGAAAACTCATCTTTAGCCAAGTATCATCCTGAGATTCTTCCACAAGGTTCTTTTCTACTAAATACGATGATACGTCCAATCAATGAAGATGATGAATTGGACATCGATCTTGTGTGCCGTCTTGATGGTAAGGAGCCGTCCTGGACTCAATATCATTTAAAGCATCAAGTGGGTGATCGGCTTAAGGCCAATGGAACAATTAGACCATTAATCAAATCCCCAGACGGCAGAAGGTGTTGGACATTGGTATACCATGAAGAGGCTAAATTCCATATGGATATACTTCCCGCGCTTGTTGGCACTAATCATAAAGTCATTCTCGAAAAATCATTTTCAAACATCACACAGCAGGATGTAAAGAATCTCGGCATTTGCATTACAGATAAAGAGCTACCTAATTACAGCACTTCGACAAATACGCAGGAATGGCTTTCGAGCAATCCTTTCGGCTATGGTATTTGGTTTGAACAATTAGCCGCAATCGGAACTGGGAGAATCAGATTGCTTACAGAGGGTGTTAGGCCAGTACCTAAATTTGAGGAGGAGAAGCCAGTACTGAAAAGAGTGGTCCAAATATTAAAACGTCATCGTGACGTTATGTATGGAGGTGACGAACACAAGCCTATCTCGATCATCATTACAACTCTTGCGGCAAGGGCCTATTCACAACAAGATGACCTATTAGAAGCTCTGATCTCTATTGTTGATCGCATGGGATCTTTCATTGAAGATCGGTGGTCGCCTCAACATGGTAGATCAGTTAAGTGGATCCAAAATCCGGTTAATGATCAGGAGAATTTTGCAGATAAATGGGTGGATCATGAGCAAAAACAGATAAACTTTTACGAGTGGCTTGCCAAATTGAAAGAGGACTTCGGGGGACTGAGAACAAGAACGTTGGTAGAAAATTTTCAGGTTCTAAAATCTGCAGTTGGTGAAAGAACTCTCAAATCGGTCTATGAAAATGCTGGGTTTAGACAAATACTAACTGAGTCATCCCATCTACCGGCCAATCTCGCTCCTAGTACCCTTACCGTCGGTCACCGAAAACAACCTGTGTGGAATATGGCACTCACCAAACAAGTAGAGGTTTCGGGAAGATATAAATCTAGGAATGCATGGAAGTCCGTTGTAAAAGATGTCGCAATTCCGCAAAGTAGTACTTTGTTGTTCAATGCATCAACGAATGTTGCCAAGCCTTACTCAGTCTACTGGCAAGTTGTGAATACCGGTTGGGAGGCGAGGAACGATTTACGTGGCGAAATCCTTCCTGCCAGAACAGCCGGATCCGGGGGGTTAATACAGAGAGAGACTGCTCGCTATTCTGGCACGCACTGGATTCAGTGTTTTATAGTCAAAGACAATGTCTGTGTAGCAAAGAGCGATGAGTTTTTTGTAACTATTGAATAAAATATATACATCTATAGAATTATCCGTTGCTTTTTGTTTCTTAGAATAATGTATGCAATAAAGCTTGACCATCGATATTCTATTCAACTACTGGATGTACCCAAAGGAACGTTCGTTGACAGAATCGAAGTGGTAGGCAAAGGAACTATCGCTCTTTTAATGCTGTGTCTTTACAATGGCGATGAACTGAGTAATGATCATCATTTGCAAGTCATTTTTTCCAAGTCTGATCACCCCAGCGAGTGTATTCTGACAACATATAAACCTATTGATATTTCTGATTATAGGTTTTGCTTTTTAAAGATATTCTCCGGATCAGTACTTCCGGAAGACAGCATAACGCTCTTTTGTCGCTTTGAGGCTCATGACAACTCTACTGCCTAAGTGGCTCCCGTTAGGATATAGTCCATCTGAACATTTAAGTACCTTTACATATCAGTAAAAATAACATGTCATGGAATCAACCAAGCCAATCGGTATTTGGATTCGCGTCAGTACTGAAGACCAAGCACAAGGAGAATCCCCTGAGCATCACGAAGAACGTGCACGCGCATACGCCAAACTCATGGGTTGGGAGGTAAAGACTGTGTACCATCTTGAAGCAGTGTCAGGCAAAGCTGTAATGCATCATAATGAAGCGAAACGGATGCTTAAAGATGTTAAGAACGGCTCCATAACAGGACTCGTCTTTTCTAAACTCGCCCGCCTCGCACGAAACACGAAAGAGCTACTTGAAATCGCAGACATCTTTGACGCTCACGGGGCAAGTCTCATATCACTCCAAGAGAAGATAGATACTGGTTCTGCCGCAGGTCGTTTGTTCTATACCATCATCGCTGCTATGGCCCAGTGGGAAAGAGAGGAAATCTCAAGCCGAGTAGCTGCGTCCGTCCAGATCCGTGCGCAACTTGGCAAGCCTTTAGGCGGAGCTGCTCCATATGGATATCGTTGGAAGGGAAAAGAACTTCTCTTAGATCAACACGAAGCTCCCATTCGGAAAATGATGTATGAACTTTACATAGTTCATAAACGAAAACAAGTGGTCTGTACCATCCTGAACGATAAAGGATATAGGACTCGAAATGGCGCTCTGTTCACACCTACAACCTTAGAGCGGCTTCTACGCGACCCTATGGCAAAAGGTGAGCGGAGAGCAAACTACACTAAAAGCCTGGGAGAGAAAAAGCACTGGAAGGTAAAAGATGCTTCAGAATGGGTTATGATCTCCTGTCCAGCAATCATTACTGAGGATATGTATAACCAGACAATAGCAATCCTCGACCAGTTCACAAACAAGCGCACAGTCCGCCCTAAGAAAGCGGTATATCTCTTTTCAGGATTTTTACTCTGTCATTGTGGCGGAAAAATGTACGTTCCATCTCGGACGCAAAAATATGTGTGCTCGAAATGCAATTTAACATCCATCGCAATTTCTGACATCGAAGAAATCTATTATGAAAATCTGAAAAGCTTTTTGCTCACAAAAGAAGATTTAGAGACGTTTAAAAACCGAGCAAATGAGGCAATCGGAGAAAAGAAAAAGTTAATGGATTCCTTAAAAAAAGATAAAGAAAAGATAAAGGATGAAATCAGCTCGCTTCTAATCCTTCATAAAGCAGGTCAAATACCCACAAAAGGCTTCAAATCCCATTATGACCCATTAGACCTTCGTTTGAATCAAATAGAGGCTACTCTGATCGAAACAGAGGCACAGTTGGATTACATAAAGCTCAACTCTCAAAATGGTGAGGTGATATTAGACAATGCGGAAAATCTTTATGAAAGATGGCCGGCGCTTGACCTTGCGGTCAAGCGCCGCATCGTGGAGGAGTTGACACAGTCAATCACCATAGATAAAGAGGACATCGAAATTGTTTTTGGATACACGCCGGATATTCTTGGAAATACTCCAAATGGTGAACGCAACCTCAAGGATTCATAGACGCTATGAGCATAAAGCTGGCAGGATATGTCACTGATGTACGCGCCCGGCTGATGGTGACCCGGCGCTCCTCCATAGGCTGCCTCATTACCTCCAGTACTGTGCGCTTAAACTCAGGCAATTCATCAAGGAAAAGAACTCCATTGTGCGCTAGTGATATTTCTCCCGGTTGCGGATTGGCACCTCCACCGACCAGGGCCACATCTGAAATAGTATGGTGCGGTGATCTGAATGGTCTCTGATAGATAAGTGTCGCATTGCGTGGCAGCTTGCCAGACACTGAGTGTATCTTGGTGGTTTCCAGAGATTCCGGTAGTGTGAGCGGGGGCAGGATGGTCGGTAGTCGCTTGGCCAGCATTGTCTTGCCGGCACCGGGAGGGCCGATGAGTATCACATTGTGCCCGCCTGCTGCGGCTATCTCCATGGCGCGCTTTATATTCTCCTGCCCTTTCACATCTGCAAAATCAAGATCTGAATGCAGCACATTATCCATAAACTCCGCGCGCGTATCCACTACAGTGGGGGCGATCTCTTTGTCCCCATTGAGAAACTCTATCACCTCCGTCAGCGTTTCGGCACCATAGACTTCCAGATTATTTACTATAGCTGCCTCGCGGGCATTCTGCTTCGGCAGGATGATTCCTTTGAACTTCTCTTTTCTTGCTTGTATGGCAATAGGTAGTGCTCCCTTGATAGGCTGCAGCGTACCGTCCAGCGATACCTCGCCCATGATGATGTATTCACCTACTTTCTCAGGGTTTTGGATCTGCTCAGAGCCGGCCAGTATACCTACGGCTATGGTGAGATCGTATGATGAGCCCTCTTTGCGGATGTCCGCGGGAGACATATTGACCACGATCTTGCGGCGGGGCCAGTGATAGTTCAGGTGCTTGATCGCAGTTTCTATCCGAAACTGGCTTTCCTTCACGGCGCTATCAGGCAGGCCTACCAGAAAGTAATCCTTGCCATTCTCCACGCTGGTCTCTACTGTGATCGTGACAGCATCCACACCATAGACAGCTCCTCCAAAAGTTTTAACCAGCATATGAATAAAATAAGGGATTGAATTTAATGATTAGAAAGTAATCTGCTATACCGCAAAAAGGGTATGGCAATGTAATTCAAATTGGACGTTGTAGGATACAAATCTAAAATCCAATATATGTGTGCGGCTTTTCTTAACTTTAATATACCTGAGTGAAGTAGTCTCTGCGACACGAAAATTTTGAAAAGAATAAGCGATCTCGTGGCTGCCTTTGTTCCGGCATCTGCTATGGCAGATGCTGAGCAGGCGCGTGCACATCGCTTTTTTATCATCTCCTGTTTTATTACTGCTTTTTTTGCATCGATATACTGCCTGATGAGCTGGTACATACATGGCCCGCTCTTTGCAGATGCCATGGTGGTTTCAGTGATCATCTTTATCACGATGCCGTTCCTTCTACGCAGGGGTATCCCTCTTCATATTCTGGAGAATTTATTTGTACTTGACATAGTGATAGTAGTCATTCTGCTGATCTACTGGGGTGGTGGCATCCGTATGTCAAACCTTGCTCCCTGGCCACTCGTAGTACCGAGTTTTGCCATGCTGATGCAGGGTCCGCGCCGAGCACTGAAATGGCTTATCGTGTCCCTGGGCATTATAGTGTGTTTTTCATATTTCACTTTTAGGGGCATTACCTTTCCGGTTAGGTATGATATGACCAAGGACCCTTTGTTTAATATGCTTTCACTACTGGGGCTTGTACTGATCGTCACTGCGATCTTTTATAATTCTGAAAAGCAGCGCCGCCGCGCTCAATATGACCTCAAACAGCAGAATCTGAAACTGGAGGCGATGAATAGTGAAAAGGATAATTTCCTGCGCATAGTGTCTCATGACCTGAAAAGCCCCGCGCTGATCATTACCGAATTTGCTAAATACATCAATGATCCCGACCTGACAGCAGAAGAACAAAGAGAGTATGTGGAGCATATCTCGGCGTCAGGTGAGCGTATGCTGGAGCTGATCCGAAACCTGCTGGATATCAATGTGATAGAATCAGGACGTCTGAGTCTGGATAAAAAAGAGTTTTCACTCAACGCCCTGATCTCAGAATATAGCGAGCAAATCAAACTTCTGGCGGCTAATAGTGACATAAATATCCGGCTTCATCTGCCGGAGATAGATATCACTGTACTCTCTGATCGCGCCAGAGTACTGCAGGTGCTGGACAACTATGTGTCCAATGCGATGAAATATTGTCCTGATGGATGCGTAGTGGATATCCGCCTTCGGGACACTGCCGACTATATAGAAATATCCGTAGAGGATAATGGCCCAGGAATAGCTAGCAAAGAGTTTGTCTCACTTTTTGAACCATTTCGTACAGCCTCCTCTGTGCCGCGAAAAGGAACCCACTCATCAGGCCTGGGCCTGGCAATAGTCAAAAAAATAGCCGATGTCCTGGGCGTATCAGTCGGTGGGCACTCAGAGTTAGGTACAGGATCTTCTTTTTACATTCGCTTTCCAAAAACTTAAAGCGTGCCGATCTATGCATGCTTATATTTGAATCAGTCAAATATCCTATCATGAGATACATTATCATCCTGGCATTTCTGACCGTACAGATGCCGCTGTGGGCGCAAACCAAAGTGATGACCTACAACATCCGAAACTCCAATGCTGCAGACGGAGTAAACAAATGGGAAAACCGTAGAGAATCCTGGATCGCGCTGGTGCGCAAAGTAGATCCCGATATCCTGGGTACGCAAGAAGTCCTCATAGACCAGCTCAACTATATTAAGAAAACGATGACAGACTATGCAGAGTATGGTGTAGGCCGCAACGATGGCAAGAAAAAAGGCGAGCACAGCGCGATATTCTATAAGAAAGCAAAATACGACCTGGTAAAGGGTGGCAACTTCTGGCTGAGTGAGACCCCTGGTGTGCCTGGCAGCAAGAGCTGGGACGCCGCCATCACACGCATCTGCAGCTGGGTAGAGCTGAAAGAAAAAAGTAGTGGTAAAACGTTTTTCGTTTTCAATACACACTTCGATCACAAGGGCAAGGAGGCCAGAAGAAATAGCGCAGGTCTGATCAGGCACTATATAGACTCTCTGGCGGGCAGCGACCCTGTGATCGTGACAGGCGACTTCAACCTGGAGCCGAGCGATGCCGGCTATGCCACCATGACGCAAAAAGATGGCTACCGCGTCCCACTAAATGATACCTGGATGGAAGGCGCCTTAAACTATACAGACTGTGGATTTGAGGTGAGCAATAAAAAGTGTGGGCGCATAGATTACATTTTTGCCAGCCCGCAATTCAGCAAAAACAGCTATACCGTGCATACGGATAACAATGGCACATACTACCCAAGTGACCACCTGACTGTCAGCGTGATACTGACGGGCCTGTAAAGTATTATTTATCCTGCACGGCATGCCGCCATCCTTCTTTGCGCTATATTTGCGGCTGGGATAAAACAAGGCATAATGGAGACCGAAGCACTCAAAGCACAGGTAGAGAAACTCAATGAGGAGCTGACAAGGCTCCGCGATCAGATAGGCATAGAGCACATGCCGGGCCGCCTGGCCCACCTGAGGGATGAGCTGGCCAATGCAGTCACGCATGGTATCGGCGCCGTATTCTTTATTGTCTCTGTTCCGATATTAGTGGCTTATGCTATGCAGCATAGCACTATGGCCTATGCGTGTAGTGCCGCTATTTTTGGGTTTACCCTGATAGCCGCGTATCTCTCATCCACGCTATATCACAGTATCCATCATACAGAGACCAAACGTGTAATGCGCATACTGGATCATTCGAGTATCTTCCTTTTGATAGGGGGCAGCTACACTCCCGTTGTCTATCACTATATGCCCATAGGCTTTTCTTTGCCCTTTCTCGGTGCTATGTGGACCGTGGTAGCCATCGGATGCATTTTCAAGGTCTTCTACACCGGCCGCTTCAGGCTCGCATCTACTATGATCTATGTGATATTAGGCTTTATGGTCCTATTTATCCTAAAACCACTCTCACAAGCGATGAGCAATACTGCACTGATGCTGATGGTGGCTGGTGGCCTGTCTTATGCTGTAGGGGTGCCTTTTTACATTCTGAGAAGATTAAAGTACAATCATGCCATCTGGCATGTTTTTGTTTTCAGCGGCAGCATTCTACACTATGGAATGGTGCTAAGCGGAGCCGGTAGCTGATCAGGCCCATACCTGTGTGCCTTCGCTACAGTTAGTACAAATATCTATCTCCGCGCGGCCCTTGAGTATCCTGCTGCGAAAGGAGCGGTACAGATCACTTTCCCATATTTCATGAAATGATTTCGTATTGAGATCGCCTAGCTGATATTGCGCATCTTTGTCAAAGCAACAAGGCACTATGCGCCCGTCCCAGGTGATGACGCAGGAGTGCCAGAGCTTCCAGCAGTGGTTCAGCAGTTCATTCTTGATACGGTAGGTGCCATCCGGTTTTTGCGCATAGCGGGAGTAGCGGTCCAAAGTCGGTATGAGGTCATTGCCATGCTGATAGTCATAGACCTGTGCTGTTTTGAGTTTTACCTCATCCACTCCTATCTCCTTTGCGAGCCGCATTACATCATCTATCTGATGCTCATTGGGCCGGACCACCAGATATTGAAAGATAATATGCGGTGTACGCGATCCTGCGTCATTCCTTGCCTTGACCAGGTTTTTAGTCCCTTCTATCACTTTAGCTAAAGAGCCGCCTACCCGGTATTGCTCGTAGGTATCCTGTGTAGTGCCGTCTATAGAGATCAAAATCCTATCCAGGCCCGATGCTACTGTCTCTTTTGCTTTGCGCTCTGTGAGGAAATGCGCATTTGTAGACGTAACGGTATAAATTTTCCTGTCTGCTGCATACCGTACCAGATCCAGAAATCGAGGGTGCAGATAGGGTTCTCCCTGAAAATAAAAATAGAGATACAATAGCTGGCCACCTATCTCATCTACCATACGCCGGTAGAAGTCATACTCCATATTTCCGGTAGGACGGGTGAAGCTCTTCAAGCCGCTCGGACACTCAGGGCAGCCCAGATTGCAGGTAGTAGTAGGCTCGATAGAAACATTGAAAGGTACTCCCCACTGTATAGGCCGCCGCGTCCACCGTGAGAGGTAAAAGGACGACAATACCGCAGCAGCATTCACCGCTTTGCGGGGATTGACCTTAGATAAAAAATTGATAGAGTCCCTAAATTGCAAGTAGCTGTATTACGCCTGACAAGTTAAGGCATTACTCATACATGTCATAAGCTACAGGTTCCTTTTTGAGGATAGCGGCTATCTTGAATGAAGTAGACAGGAAAATGATCTTGGGGTTAGTATTGCGTTCTACATAGTAGTGCACCTTATTGATCAGGTTAGTCAGATTTTCCGTCACATCAGGATCCAGGAGCGTAGCGAGTTTTTTGGCAAACTCCAGCTCAGATCCTTCCAGTTTGTCTGACTCCAGGCCTAGCGCCAGCAGATTGCTCTCCCGTAGAAACCAGAGGAAATACTTCAGAAATATCTTTTGATTTTCCCTTCCTATCTTGGCTATCTCATCTACGAATGCCATCAGCTTCAGAGAGGGTTCTGACGCCTGGGCCCCTCTGATGCGGAGGCAGACAGATAGCCACTCACGGAGCTGGGTATCATTCTGATGCTCTGCCCCATTTGCATATTCTACCGCTGCATTGAGATTGCCATCAGAGATACGGGCTATGCGCAGCGCCGTACGCTCATCCATCTCAAACTGCGTGCGCAGATAGCCCGCCAGGTCCATATCTTCTATCGGCGGCAGCTTCACTATCTGCGTGCGGGAGATGATCGTATTCAGGATCAGCTCTATATTCTCCACTACCAAAATGAATACAGTATCTGCCGGTGGCTCCTCTATGATCTTAAGGAGCGTATTGCCCGCCTCGCGCAGGTACTCTGCCATCCAGATGATCTGCACTTTATACTTTGATTCAAATGTCTTGAGGTTCATCCCTTTGATGATCTCATGGCACTCATTCACCGTGATATTGCCTTGCTTGTTTTCCTCCGTGATCTGCCGCAGCCATTCATTGGCATTCATATACGGATTTTCCGCCAGGGCTTTGCGCCAGTCTGTGATATAGTCTGCACTCACAGGTGGGCCGCTCTTATTTTTGCCAGTCACGACAGGATAGGTATAATGGATATCCGGGTGGATGAATTTCTGTGCCTTCTGGCAGGCCGGGCATTCACCACAGGCATCTGACAGGGGCTCCGTATTCTGCTGAACTGGTTCTGCCTCCCCAAACATAGATGGCGCAGCAAACAGTCCCGCATCTTCTTCTTTCCTACCTGAGCGGCGCTCACAGACCAGATTTTGCGCCACAGCCAGAGCCAGTGGCAGGCCTCCCGCGCCCTCTGGCCCGAGTATCATCATAGCATGGGGCAGCTTGCCCGTAGAGAGCAGCTCAGACAGTTTATCCTTGACCGGCTGGTGGCCTATGACATCGGCGAGTTTCACAGCCGCGAAACTGCCAAAAATTATCCAAAACCATCTTCAGGGTTTTCCACCCTTATCCGACCACTCAAAACATTTGCCTGCGCGACCCTGTACATTGATATATTTGCCAGCGGTATGAGAGTCAGTAAGGGTGTTATTTATATGCTGATGGCCACGTTCTTTTTTGCGCTGATGAATGTCTGCGTGAAACAGATCAGTCATATCCCGCCCATGGAGACTGTCTTCTTCCGATGCTTTATCTCCATGCTGTGTTGCTTCGCTATTATCTTTTATGATAAACTGGACTGGCGCGGTAGTGACCGCTGGCGCCTGATAGCGCGCGGAGTAGCGGGTACGACTGCCGTTTATACTTTTTTTGTCACTTTGCAGAAACTCCCCCTCGCACCAGCAGTGACCATCCAGTACACCTCTCCGATCTTCACTACACTGATAGCGGTATTTGTGCTGAAAGAAAGTATGCGGCCTATACAGTATTTGTTTTTCATCATGTCTTTTGCGGGTGTTGTATTGATCAAGGGATTTGATGGCCGTATCAGTGTCGGCTATCTGATGCTGGGGCTTTTCTCGGCGCTATCGTCAGCAGTAGCGTACAACCTGGTGCGCTCGCTGAAGGAAAAGGAACATCCCATCGTGGTGGTATTGCACTTTCAGATAGTGGGGACACTTATAGGACTGGCCGGGTGCTTATTTGAATGGAAAATGCCTCAAGGCATGGATTGGTTTTATCTCATAGCCACGGGCCTGCTCACCCAGCTGGGCCAGACCAATCTGACCAAGGCGCTTCAGACCGAGCGCGTAGCCATCACCTCCAGTCTCAACTATCTGGGCATCCTGTATGCCATCATCTTCGGCATCATTTTTTTTAGTGAATCCTATACGGTGACCATCGTGACTGGTATCCTGCTCGTAGTAGCCGGAGTGGTTTTGAACATTATCTTTGGCAAAAAACAGGAGATACCGCCGGCACTGGATGAATAAATACCCTGCAGCTTTTACAGACCGTATGCGCGCTCACTTTGGTGCGGACTACGAGGCGTTTATCGCCGCGCTGGATGAGCCGCCAGTCACCTCCGTACGGACACACCTGAGCAAATTTCACCTAGAAGCAACAACGCTGCCTCTAGGTGATCGGATCCCGTGGTCTGCTTATGGATTCTATCTGTCATCAAGGCCCTCATTTACATTCGATCCGTCTTTTCATGCCGGGGCATACTATGTGCAGGAGAGCTCGAGTATGTTTCTGGAGCAGGCGCTGAAGGCTACCGGTATACTCGACAACTCTATCCGTGTACTGGATATGTGCGCTGCGCCCGGCGGTAAAAGCACTCATATACTTTCGCTAATAAATCAGGAGAGCGTCCTGGTCAGCAATGAGGTCATAGCGGGCCGCAACCGCATCCTGCGTCAAAACCTTGCCCGGTGGGGTCACGCAAACTCCATAGTCACCCAAAATAAGGCAGAGGATTTTGCCGGACTGGGAGAGACCTTTGACATCATAGTCGTGGATGCCCCCTGCAGCGGAGAGGGTTTATTTCGCAAGGATAAGGCTGCAATAGGTCAATGGAGCGAAGCCAATGTAACCATGTGTGCGGAGCGCCAGGAAAATATCCTGCAACATATCATCCAATGCCTCAAACCCGGGGGCTACCTGGTCTACAGCACCTGTACATATGAGGATGTCGAAAATCTGGCACAGGTCCGTAGGTTGGTGAATGATGGTGGTTTTGATAGCATAGCCATACCCAATGCGGGAAGTTTTCAGCCGCAGCTAACAATCGTTAGTACTGGTGGATGTTTAGGTTACTCTTTTTATCCTCACCGGACCAGCGGCGAAGGCTTTTTCCTGAGTTTGCTTCGCAAAAAAGGGGAATGGCAGGAGACTATCACGCCACCTGCCAGGATAGCTGATAAAACGATACAGGATATCAGGCCGCAGCTTGATAATTTTATTTCGGCACCGGAACATTTTTTGGCCATCAAGCACCAAAATATTTACAACATCCTTCCGGCCAGGTTCTGGCAAGCGTACCGAAGCCTATCCGGACTCTACATACGCAATGCAGGTATCTGCACGGGCGAAGTCAAAGGCAAAGACCTGATACCTGCCCATGAGCTAAGCCTCGCTCTGGATATGAGGCCGGACTTCCCCTCTATAGATATAGATCATCCCGGTGCCATAGCATTTCTCAAAGGGGAGACTGTATCTGTAATTACAGACCATAAGGGATGGGTAGCAATACGTCACAATGGCTTGAACCTTGGCTTTGCCAAAGCGCTGCCTAACCGGATCAACAGCTATTTCCCCAAAGAATGGCGCATCCTGAAATCGCAGCCTTAAAATGCTCAATTTTCATTGATAGCAGTTACTATCTTTAGCGCACAAACTGTCCGGATGAAAAAAATAATGCTCCTGGGCTCAGGCGAGCTGGGTCGGGAATTTGTAATAGCTGCCAAACGCCTCGGCGAATACGTAATAGCAGTAGACTCTTATAACGATGCTCCGGCCCAGCAAGTAGCGGACGAAAGGGAGATGATCAATATGCTGGATGGAGCGGAGCTGGACCGCATAGTGGCAAAACATAAACCGGATATCATAGTCCCTGAGATAGAAGCCATACGTACAGAGCGTTTTTATGACTACGAGGCGCAGGGGATACAAGTGGTGCCTTCGGCCAAGGCGGCCAACTTTACTATGAACCGCAAGGCTATACGCGACCTGGCAGCCAAAGACCTGGGCCTGCGGACGGCAGATTACAGGTACGCTACTTCATTAGAGGAGTTGGAAAGAGCTGTAGCTGAGGTGGGCATCCCATGTGTAGTGAAACCTCTCATGTCTTCCTCCGGCAAGGGTCAGTCTACGATAAAGTCTGAGGGCGAGATATCTAAGGCATGGGACT
This sequence comes from Bacteroidota bacterium, assembly GCA_018267385.1. GTDB lineage: Bacteria > Bacteroidota > Bacteroidia > Chitinophagales > LD1 > UBA1941. The sequence continues at coordinate 432,697 of JAFDYN010000007.1, forward strand.
ATTCGCAGTCGGGGAAACGTGGTGATATAGCGGAGGTAATAGTAGAAGCCTTTGTAAATTTTGATTTTGAGATCACGCTACTGACAGTCACTCAGAAAAATGGCCCAACACTCTTTTGCCCACCTATAGGCCACCGTCAGGAGCGTGGAGACTACCAGGAGAGCTGGCAGCCGTGTGCGATCAGCGATGATCGCCTGCATGAAGCGCAGCAAATGGCAGCACAAGTCACGGCAGCGCTGACCGGTCAAGGTATCTGGGGAGTAGAGTTTTTTATAGCCAGTGACGGAGTGTATTTCTCAGAACTGTCGCCGCGGCCGCATGACACCGGTATGGTGACTCTGGCGGGGACGCAAAATCTCTCCGAGTTTGAGCTGCATGCCCGTGCGGTACTGGGATTACCTATCCCGTCTATCACGCTGGAGCGCTGTGGGGCCAGTGCTGTGATACTGGCGTCCGGCGAAGGCGGTAGACCTCGATTTACGGGCATTGACCGGGTTTTGGCTACAGATAAAACAGATATCCGTATATTCGGTAAGCCTGCCACGCGTCCCTATAGGCGCATGGGTGTAGTACTGGCCTATGACCGGCCCGGTAGTGATGTAGATGCGGTGAAGCAAAAGGCTATAGACCTGGCTCGACTAATAACCGTGCATATATCATGATAAAACACCGTCTTATACTTGTCTTTATCCTTGCCAGTCTGTGCTGCTCCAGTGCTCTATCTGGCCAGAAACTGCGCTATGAAGTCACTCTCTTCGGAAAAAAGATAGGCGAGACTACCATCGAAGCCAGAGACTCTGCAGGGGGCAAATATTACAAACTGCGCAGCTCTACTCAGGTCAAAATGCTTTTCATGGACAAAAGATCGTCTATGTCTACAGATGTTCTTTTCAGCAAGGATGGCATCATGTCTACATCTATCTTTAAAAACATCAAAGAAGACGGCATCATACTGACACAGGCCATATGGGATAATGGAAAGCTGATCGTAGAGAAAAATGGAGAAAAAAGCTGTGTGCCGGGACCGGTAAAGTATTCCTCTCTGCTCATGTATTTCGCAGAGCCAGCTAATATCCAGAAGGTCTTTTCTGAGAGAATGGGGAAATTCTTTGATCTGGTCAAAGAAGCAGAAGGTAAATATTCGGCAGAGATGGATAATAGCTCTGCTATTTATACCTACAGCAGAGGCAGGCTCAGTGAGCTGGAGATCAAAAGCTCACTCGGGTCTATCTTTGTCAGGCTGGTAAATTGATCGTTATTGCTTTAGTATTTTTACTGTACGCACTTGCCCGCTGATATCTATGGTCTGCACTATGTAGATGCGGCTAGATAAAGCGGAAAGATCCAAGGTACGATCAGTAGTCCAATCACCTATCATCTGACCGTATATATCTGAAAGGCATACTTTCTGGCCCGGCTGGAGATCCATATGCAGTACATTGTCAGCCGGATTGGGATATACCTTGAGGTTTTGACCTTCCAGGTTTACTATCCCGGTAGGTGCCGTGCAGGTTCGCTGCTTTACGCTTCCTGCATCAGCTGTGTATACACTATCAAAAGTAGCCTGAGCAGGAGTGTTTCCATTCAGGTAAAAATCCAGATAAGGATATAAATAGCTAAGTACTGTACTGATCTGTGCCGATTGGGACAGCGGCGGATTGGCGCAGCCGGAAAAGGTCTCGCCAATACCGCATTGTGCATTGCTTAGGCCAAAATTGCAATGCGAAGCACCGGTGATCTCTATCAGCCATTTGCAGGCGGCGGTCGTAGCATTGTAGGTAGGTAGCTGATTGGTACTATAGGGAGCTATGCAATCATATGATCCGGCAAAGCTCAGATAGGGTTTTGTCAGATACTGGGCCGCAGTGATGGAGGACGGATTGGTGGTCGCTTCTGCTAATGTAAAGTAACAGGTAGCACTGTCCCCGTACTGGGCAGAGAGCACTGTAGCTCCCCCACCCATGGAGTGGCCGGCTATAGCGCCACGGGGCACGATATGCCCCATAAACTGTGAGGAACCATTACTACCCTCTGCTATCAAGGTCTGGTAAATGAAGAGCAGGTCTTTGGCAAAATCTGCATGGCTGGGAGAGAAGCTATTCTCCGTATTGGCAAAGGCTACAATGTAACCGCGCTCCACGAGCGAATCAGCAAATGGATAATACGCAGATGCCGTCATCTGAAAGCCATGTCCAAATACGACAAAGGGGAAAGTACCAGGTGCCACTCCCACACCATTACCTGCCGAAACGCCGGGATAATGTATTTCCACAGGCACGGAGCGATTGCTTCTGGCGGGATCAGTATATGTGGTGGTGAGCGTGCCTACAGGATACGGCTGCGCTATCAGTCCGCAGAAGATAAGGGAAAAAATGACGAGGGTAGAGAGCTTATTCATAAAGCAGTTTTGGTATTATAAATATATCAAACAGCCTCTTAAATAAGAAGTTCTGCCGGCAGGCTGCAATTATGGCAATTGCTTCATCCGCAGGTACGGATTGTGGCTACGCTCCAGCCCGATGCTCGTATCTCTGCCGTGGCCGCAGTACACACGTGTATCATCGGGTAGTTTAAGCATCGTATCTGTCAGAGTGCGATACAGGGTGGTGCCATCTGCTCCAGGTAGGTCATAGCGACCTATGCTCTGGTAAAACAATACATCGCCACTTACTACATATTTGTCTGCTGGATTGTAAAAGCTAATACTGCCCGGGGAGTGCCCGGGAGTGAAAAGGACCTTAAGAGTAGTATTGCCAAATTTTACCTCATCACCTTCATGGAGGTAGCCTTTGACCGGTGGCATCGCATCCATCTCTATACCAAACATCTCACCAAATCCCGGAGCATCGGCCAGTACCTGCTCCTCCAGCGGGTGTATCTCCAGGCCGATGTTATATGTATTCGCTATCAGTGGGTTGCCAGGTATATGGTCTACATGGCAGTGGGTATTGAGCAGGCGTACCGGTTTGAGCTGCAGGCGGCTGATCTCAGCTACGAGTTCTTCTCTCTCCCGGGCGTTAGAGCAGCCCGGATCTATGATCACGCATTCGGAGGTTTCATCGTATATGATAAAAGTATTCTCCATGATAGGTCCGAATGTCAATTTAACAACCTGGCTCACTGCTTTGTGGTTTTGAAGATTATTAACTAATTATGGTATCAAACTAAGGCATTTATTGCCGTTTTTCGATGCCTTGTGTTAATTTTATTCAATGCTGCTACCCGGCCCTATTTCCAGACTTAACCTTGATCGCATCCGTGCCTTCCCTATGTGCTTTAAGCTGGGCCTGACTGTGCTTGTTTCTATTATAGCAGCTGCACAGGTACATAGTCAGGCTGCCACCGTCACATTCGGTCAAAACCGTGTGCAATACAAGGACTTTGACTGGCAGTACTATGAGTCGGATCATTTCATCACATACTTTTACCCGGGGGGACAGGACATTGCCAAGTATGTGATCAAATCTGCCGAAGATAATATGCAGCCGATAGCTGACCTGCTCAACTATAAGCTAAGGCGGAAACTGAACATCATAGTCTACAATACGATCAACGATCAGAATCAAACTAATATCGGTATCTACGCGCCACCGGCCAATCAGGGCACCTCGGTAGATCTGGCCAACTATAAGATATTCGTGCATTTCACCGGAGATCACGCGGACCTGGACAGGCAGATACGCATGGGGTTAGCGCGTGCCTATGTAGACCGTCAGTCCAGCGGATCAGGTATCGGAGAGATCGTCTCCAATGCGATATTATTCAACCAGCCTGATTGGTACCGACTGGGGCTGATATCCTATCTGGGTGAAAACTGGAGCTCTGATATGGAGGATCACCTGCGCGATGGTATCATGAGCGGGCGTTTCCGCCGGCTCAATAAACTCAGCCCGGAGGAGGCCGCATTTGTGGGCCACTCCATCTGGCACTACATAGATGAGGTATACGGCAAAAGCACAGTAGGCAACCTGCAATACCTGGCACGTATCAATAGGAGCGTGGACAATGGCTTTCTTTTTGCACTAGGTGTCAACCTCAATGAGACGCTTCAGAACTGGTACAAATACTATGTGGCGAGATTCAATAACGAGGTAAAATATACTAATCCCAGAGAAGATAAAGACCTGATCAAGATACGCCACCGGCAGGAGACAGAATACTATCAGCCGAGGCTGAGTCCTGACGGCCGATATGTAGCATATGCCTCCAATAACCTGGGCAGGTATAAAATTCACCTGATGGATCTGGAGCATCACAAGAAAAAAGTGATCTATCGCGGCGGATGGCGTACTAAGACCATGTGGACTGATTTTGCCATGCCGCTCATAGCCTGGGCGCCAAAGAGCGATAAGCTCGGCTTTATGTTTGATAAAAAGATGATCGTCCGGCTAGGCGAATATGCCATCCAGAAAGAAAAGGGGAAACGCCGCAAGGAATATCACAGGATAGAAAAGTTTCCAAAGGTCACTGCGTTTACATATGTAGATAGCAAGCAGTTGGCTATGGCGGCGGTGCGAAACGGGCAGTCTGATATCGTACTGTATAGTATCGCCTCGCAAACCGTGAAGCAGATCACTGATGACTATTACGACGACTTTACTCCGGCTGTGGTCATGGTAGACAGTATACGCGGCGTGGTATTTGCGAGCAATAGGACGGATGATACACTGCGCCGGCAGCGGTACGACTCGCAGGTTTTTGACAAGCAGACGGATCTCTTCTTTTTCCCCCTCGATGGTGAGGAAGGTGATAATGTCCTTTATCGGATCACTAACACCCCCAACGCTAATGAAAGCTATCCGCAACAATTCAATGATGATTATTTCTCCTATCTGAGTGAGGCCAATGGTATCCGCAATCAATGGCTATCAGGCCTGGAAGATGTTTTTGATCACAACCAGAAAACCTACCGCTTTTTCAATCGTGAGACAAATGAGGATGACTCTATCAGCCTGCCCGAAGATATGGACTGGCGGCTGGTGCTGGATACATCTATCATCACCCTGAGAGGGGTCACACAGGAGGCTGTGGACAGGATACAAGGCCGCACCATACAATACTCCAACTGGTCTTCCAATATCAGAGAGCAAAATGTAGCCCCTGATAAAGATCTGGCTATGGATATGGTCTACCACAAGGGGCGCAACGAGTTTTATAGATATCAGATCAATACAGGTAAACCAGCTAAACAAACCTATATCCAGACGGACTATATCAAGCGCCGCAACAACGTAATGCTGGCAGAAGATTCTTTGAAGAAAGCTGAAGAGGAAAAAAAGCGTGCAGAGTATGAGTCTCATTTTAAAGGAGGCAAAAAGGTGTACTCCGGTCATGACTTTCAGAGTGAATATGACTATGGCGTCAAACTTTTTGATTGGGATAGCGTAGCAGCCATCACGGAGTCGCCTACAGGATTGCCCAATACTCCGGCACAGACAGGATATATTTTCAGATTCTCCAAAGTACGTCCATACTTTGTACGCTTTATGATCGACAATTTTGCTGCGCAACTGGATAATACGCCAATAGTCACGACCTATCAGCCATTCAATCCGCAAAATCCCGGCTATATGTATCAGCCGCTCAATGCGCTCTTCAAGATCGGTATCACAGATATTTTTGAAGATTACCGCCTTTATGGAGGTATCACTTTACCACTTACCGGGGCAGCAGGCTTTAGCTTCAAGGATCTGGGTTATTTCCTGACCTATGAAAACCTCAAAAAAAGGTGGGATAAAAAGTTTACCGTATACTATCAGGGCTTCAGCAATATAGCTACAGATAAAGTGCCGTTTTACAACACACCGATACCTGAAAACATAGGCGGTGTGCTATATACTGTCAAAACCACCTATCTCGAATCTCAGTTCAAATATCCATTTGATGTATTTCACCGGATCGGCCTCGGAATGGGCTATCGCAATGATAGATATGTCTTTAAATCTCTTGACACCTTCAGCCTAAATCTGCCGACATATGCCACCAATTGGGTATTTGTAAAAGGTGAATATGTTTTCGACAATACGATAGATGTCATGTCTAACATCAAGCGTGGTTTTCGGGCAAAAGCTTTCGTAGAATTTCATAAAGAATTTCCTACTCAGCTGAGTGGTGGGGTGCGTGTACCGGGCTGGAACAACCAATATTTCACTGAGATCGGATTTGATGCACGATACTACCTGAAAATATGGCACCAGATGACATTTGCGGCCAGAATGAGTTTTGCCACCTCACTAGGCAATGCTAAGATGATCCACTATTTGGGCGGATTGGACAATAATCTCCTCAGCGTGCGCACATCCTCACAGGCACTGGTACAGGCCCCGATCAATGATAAAACAAACTACGTATACCAGACTATAGCCGCGCCGATGCGAGGATTCACCTCAAACTCGCGAAACGGCAATAGCTATGCCCTGATCAATGCTGAGCTGCGGATACCGCTGATCACGATGCTGATGAACAGGCCTTCTAGGTCAGAGTTTGTGCGAAACTTTATGATCGTAGGATTTATGGATTGCGGTACAGCCTGGGAGGGGTTGAGTCCTTTCTCAGATAATAATCCGCTCTTCACGGTTCAGTACACCAATTCCGCATCGGTGGTCACCGTCAAACAATATAAGACACCGGTGATTTTGGGTACAGGTTTTGGGCTCCGGACATCACTACTCGGGTACTTCATCAAGTTTGATACTGCCTGGGGGTTGGATACGGGGCTCTGGAGCGATAAGCCGATATATTATCTGAGCTTTGGTTATGATTTTTAATTTTGACTCGCAGACCGGTTTGACCAGCCCATTTGCTATTGAATTATTCAGTTAGAGCAGCATGATATTACGTGCAGAAAATCTCATAAAGAAATACGGTACCCGTACTGTAGTGAATAATGTCTCAGTCGAAGTAAAGCAAGGCGAGATAGTAGGGCTCCTGGGTCCGAACGGCGCGGGAAAAACCACTTCATTTTATATGACTGTGGGGCTGATCAAACCTGACAGCGGGCATGTCTATCTCGACACACTGGATATCACTACGCTGCCCATGTACAAACGCGCTCAGGCGGGTATAGGATATCTGCCTCAGGAGGCATCCGTTTTTCGCAATCTGAGTGTAGAGGACAATGTATCAGCGGTACTGGAACTGACAGACCTGACCAAAGCGCAGCAGAAGGAAAAGCTGGAGGCTCTATTGGAGGAGTTTGGGCTGAATCGGGTGCGCACGGGTATGGGTAATGTGCTCAGCGGTGGCGAGCGTCGGCGTACCGAGATAGCGCGTGCGCTGGCCACTGATCCTAAATTTATATTGCTGGATGAGCCATTTGCGGGTATAGATCCTATAGCCGTAGAGGATATACAGCGTATCGTAGAGAAGCTCAAGCAAAAAAACATAGGCGTCCTGATCACAGATCATAATGTGCAGGAGACACTGTCTATCACAGACCGCGCCTACCTCTTATTTGAGGGCAAAATACTAAAGGCAGGCACTGCTGAGGAGCTGGCTGCAGATGAGCAAGTGCGCAAGGTCTATCTCGGCCAGAACTTTGTACTGAGGCGCAAGAACCTGAGCGAAGCTAAACTCTGATGCATCCCATCAATGAAATAGCGAAATTCTACTTTAGTACCCGTGTCCCGGCCATTGATCATTTTCTGTCACACCCGGCAGAAACCCAGCAAAGAGTATTGACACATCTACTCAGCCGGGCACGTCACACCATATATGGGCGGCAATACGGATTTGAGACTATAAAGAGCTATCGCCAGTTTGCTGCACAGGTACCCATTCATGATTATGATGGTCTGAAGCCTTGGTTTCAGCGCATGATGGATGGCGAGGCAGACGTACTCTGGCCCGGACGTATACAGTGGTTTGCTAAATCCAGCGGTACGACCAATGACGTGAGTAAATTCATTCCACTGTCCGGGGAGGGACTACACCGATCACATATCAAGACAGGAAAAGACTTTCTGAGTATTTATTTGAAAAATAACCCGGCCAGCCGATTCTTTACCGGCAAGGGTATAGTGATGGGCGGTGCAGGGAATGCTAATGCCGCGCATCCCGATATATTTATCGGCGATGTATCTGCCATCCTTATGAAAAACCTGGATACCTGGATACAGTATTTCAGGGAACCAGGCCTGGATGTGGCGCTCATGCCAAAATGGGAAGAAAAATTGGACCGTATCGCTTCGGTCACCATGCAGCAGAATGTGACCAACATCTCCGGAGTGCCGTCCTGGACCCTCCTGCTTTTGAAGAAGGTTTTAGAAAAAACCGGCAAGACCCTTATCTCTGAGGTATGGCCTCATCTGGAGCTATACTCTCACGGTGGAGTTGGGTTTGCCCCATATCGTAAGCAATTTGAAGAAATAATCGGGCGACCGGTATTTTACCAGAATGTATACAACGCCTCAGAGGGCTTTTTTGCCTGGCAGGATACGCTGGATAGTGACGATATGCTCCTACATTTAGATAATGGCGTCTTTTATGAGTTTATACCCTTTAATGGAAATATGAAAACTCAGGATGCAGTCAATATAGACGATGTGCGCCCGGGTGTCAATTATGCAATGATGATCAGTACTAACTCGGGACTCTGGCGGTATCTCATAGGAGATACTGTCCAGTTTACCAGTACAGCGCCCCATCGCATCAAGATAACAGGCCGCACCAGGCAGTATATCAATGTGTGGGGCGAAGAGGTCACTGTAAACAATACGGATAAAGCTATCTCTGAGAGCTGCGCAGAGATGGATGTCCAGGTGTCTGAATACACCGTAGCTCCGATACATACAGATAGCTATAGCAGCGGTCGTCATGAGTGGGCTATCGAGTTTAGCAAAGAACCGGCAGATCTGGGGCTTTTCGCGAGGACACTAGACCAGAAGCTGCAATCACTCAACTCGGATTACGCCGCCAAAAGATCCGGTGGCCTCGTACTAGACACCCTGGCGGTGGCGCCATTGAATACGGGCAGCTTTTATCAGTGGATGGACCGGCATCATAAGCTGGGCAGCCAGTGCAAGATACCACGCCTCAGCAATGAGCGCAAGATGATAGATGAACTAAAGGACATCTCCCGGGTTATACGCTGAGCCCTGTTGAAACTAATGACTTGCATATTTTGAATGATGGGATTAAATTGGGGATTATGAGCGGCATCGAGCTAGACAATTCTGCGGATATCGGCACCAGATATGATGCGGATATCCGCTGCATGGTAGATATCGCACCCTACCCGGCACTCATTCATCACAACGGCACGATCAAATACGCTAACAATCTCGCAAAGTCGCTATTGAAAGAGGAGGGGACAGACCTGACTGGTCAAAACCTGTTTGACTATATCTATGCCGACGATATACAGGCTGTGCTGGATGCTGCACAGAAGTACAATAACTCCGATGACAGCAATATCCTGCACGTACGGGTGATAGATACAGCCGGTACTGTGCTGAAGGTACAAGGGAAAAGTATATCTATACAGTACGGAGGGCAGTTATGCCGCTATATACACGTATATAATTTTGACCGTGCAGAGCAGGCACTCGGCCAGATGCATGAGAAAGAGGAGATACTCACCAAGATACTGGAGATCCTGCCTGATAGCCTGCTGGTGACAGACAGTACCAATCGCAAAATACTCTATAGCAATAAGTCTATGGTGCGAAATCTCGGATATGAGGCGGAAGATTTTACAGACGAATATGTTTTTATAGAAAGCAAGATACACCCGGAGGATCTACACAAGATCGTAGCATTTAGAGAAGAATTGACTGCCGCTACCGGAGACGGGACATTCCGCTCGGTGGAATATAGAGTCAGGGACAAAACCGGAAACTGGCGATGGATGATGAGCCGTAGCATCAGCACCACCGGCGTCAAATTAGGATCCGGCAATGTAAACTATAGCATCGTGCAGGATATCACGGCGCGCAAAGAAAAGGAACAAGAATTACTACGCAATCAGACCTTTCAGCAAAAGGTAAATCATACATCCCCTGTCCTGATCAGCATATTTGATCTGGAAAAGATGTCTTCCATATATCAGAGTAAGGATATGGCAGAGTGGTTCAGGTACACACCTGATACATTTCCTGCCAGATCCTTTGATGTGATTCATCCCGACTACCAGCAGGACGCTATGGATAGTATCCGGCAGGCGGCCCAGCTCGCAGATGGTCATGTACAGACTACTGTTTATCCCGCAGTGCAGGGCGATGGACACATTAAGTTCCTCCTGACGCGTACGGCAGTATTTCAGAGAGATGATGCCGGCCGGGCCACTCAGGTACTGATGGTACATAGTGATATTACCGATCTGAAGGAAATAGAATCCCGGCTGGATCGCAGCGAAGAGACGCGCAAAGCTATTCTGCATACCATACCGGATATGGTGGTCATCACTGATATGGATGGTGAGATTTTTGATTTCTACCCCAATGAACTTTTCCGAGATGTTCTCAGCTCGTTCAATTTTATAGGAAAAAAGATAGCGCAGCTATTGACCCCGGAGAATACGAAAGCTGTGCTGGATGCAGTAGCGGGCGTACTCCGTGACAATAGGCTGCACACCATAGACCTGGCTCACAGCGGGCGGGAGACAACTTACTATATGGAGCTGCGTATCAGTCCATTCATAGATGACAAAGTGGTGATCGTAGCGCGCGATATAGCTGAGCAGAAAGAGCATCAGGATAAAATAGATCACTACAATAAGGAGCTGTTTGCTAAAAATCAGGAGCTGGAGCGCTATATCACATCAAACTCAGAGCTGGAAAAATTTGCCTACATCGCCTCGCATGACCTCCGGGAGCCTCTCCGCAGCCTTACCGGATTTGCACAGCTGCTGCAAAAGCGCAATGAAGGGAAACTGACAAGGGAATCAGAAGAGTTTATAGAAAACATAATCAACGGAGCCCACCGGATGAATACCCTGGTGAGCGGTCTGCTGGAGTACTCCCGTATCACCAGCGCGGGCAAACCTTTTGCCAACGTGCAGATACCTGACCTGATCCGTAAGGTAAAGTCGGACCTCAAGATCTCTATAGAGGAGAACAAGGCTGAGGTTATACTTTTTGACCTGCCCAATCTCTACTGCGATGAGCTACAGATGCGCCAGCTCTTCCAGAATCTGATCAGCAATGCTATTAAATTCCGCTCTGAGGCATCTCCTATCGTCAAAATATCTGCAGAGCAGCAGGAGCGCCACTGGCTATTTAAGGTGGAAGACAATGGGATAGGCCTGGATCCACGCTACAAGGAGCAGGTATTCCAGATATTCACCCGGCTACACTCTCAGGACAAATACCAAGGCTCCGGCATAGGCCTGTCGGTATGCAAGAAGATCATAGAGCGGCACGGGGGCCGCATCTGGCTGGAGTCTACGCCAGGCCATGGTGCTACAATATTCTTTACCGTAGCAGTTTAGGCATTGTTTTTACGTTTATATTTGCGCAGAATTTTTCTCCCATTCATGCGTCATCCGGTCCTCTTCCTTCTGGTTTTCATTTTTCTGGCTTTGGCCGGGTTTAAAGCATTTCATCACTACCAGATGCACAGGCGCTATGAGAATATCAGCCGGTTCGATTATTTCAGTCAGGATAGTATAGATTACAACTATTACGATCAGGCCACACTTCGCATCTATCTCGACAATTGTCAAAGCCTCACGGATATAGCCAAAACCTTATGGCTGAAAGATGGGATAGATGTGACAAAGACAAAGGAGGCCTTTGGCGAAGCGCAATCACGCATCAACCGGTATTACAGGCTACTGAGATATACTCAGATTCTGGAGGGCAAGCTGATCCAGTCTCAGGATATGAAGGACCAGGGACTGACCAATGAGGATATCAGCATCATACTGGATAAAGACATCACTATAGGGGCAGTAGAGAGCGAGAAGGATAAAAGGACAGCTTTCGAATACCTGAAGGGGAAAAACGTATCAGGTGCCTCCAAGCCAAACGAGATATGGGAGCTGCAAAAGCTGCTCAATGCAAATGACTACAATCTGACCATCAATGGCATTTATGATGCCTCTACTGATAGCGCATTACTTGATTTCCAGAAGGAAAACAACATCTATCCGTCTCACAGCTGCGACGATGTGACCCTGCACAAGCTGGCAGAGTAATCAGATGGTACGATTGATGGTAAACTGGATCATCTCATAGATAGCGCGGCGTGCCTCACCATCGGGGAATGAAGAAAGGATGCTCTCAGCCTCAGCCTTATAGTCCAGCATTCTCGATCGGGCGTAGTCCAGACCGCCATTAGTACGCACGACGTCTATCACCCAGCGCACCTTTTCTGCATCCGTATTTTCATTTTTGATCACGTAGATGATCTTGCGTTTCTCTGCCGGAGATACTTTATTGAGCGTATGTATGAGTGGGAGTGTCATTTTCCTCTCCTTGATATCTATACCGCGAGGCTTGCCTATTTCCGCCTCTTCATAGTCAAAAAGGTCATCCTTGATCTGGAATGCTATACCGATCTTTTCCCCCATCGTTTTCACCTTTGCTATTGCTTCCTGATCCTTGGTGCTGGTAGAGGCGCCGCTCGCGCAGGCGGAAGCAATAAGAGAGGCCGTCTTCTGGCGAATGATCTCAAAGTAGATATCCTCTTTGATATCCAGTTTGCGGGCCTTCTCCAGCTGCAGCAATTCGCCCTCACTCATCTCCTTGATGGTATTAGACAGCAGGTGCAATAGCTGAAACTGGTCGTGCTCTATGGACAGTGACAGGCCTTTGGCCAGCAGAAAGTCTCCTACCAGCACGGCTATCTTGTTTTTCCAGAGTGCATTGATAGAGAAAAAACCCCTGCGCTTGTACGAGTCATCCACCACGTCATCATGCACCAGCGTGGCTGTGTGCAATATTTCTACGAGCGATGCCGCCACGTATGTAGCCTCATTGATATTTCCACAGAGTTTGGCACTGAGGAAAACAAACATGGGCCGCATCTGCTTACCCTTGCGCGTCACGATATAGTGTGTGATGCGGTCCAGCAGCGGAGCGTTGCTGCGCATAGACTCGCGAAACCTGATCTCAAACTCATCGAGCTCACGTGCTATAGGCTTTTTGATTTCGTCGAGACTGGCCATTTGCAGTGACGAAAGTAATAAAGTATATAGGTATTTTACTCATAATCTAGGAAGAGAATAGCCTGTATCTCATGATGTTTTCATTATTTAGCTGGTCTGATGCAGTTTCATCGCAATATTGTACTTGAGTCTAGGCATGGCAGGCCATTTCTGGCCGATGTCTGCTGGCAGCCGGACGGCCAGCCAAAGCCTATATTGATATGGGTGCACGGGTTCATGGGCTTCAAAGACTGGGGGCCGTACAATCTGATGGCGGAGTATTTTGCAGCCGCAGGCTTCGTATTTGTCAAGTTTAATATGAGTCACAATGGTACTACAATAGATCAGCCACTAGATTTTGCCGATCCGGAGGCTTTTGGCCATAATAATTTTGAAAAAGAGCTGGATGACCTCGGCACCGTGATAGATTGGACGGTTTCAGACGCCTTCGCTGTAGAAGCGAGCGATTGTAATAAAAAGCAGATATATCTGATAGGCCATAGCCGGGGCGGAGGTATAGTGACCCTGAAGGCTGGTGAAGATGCAAGGGTAAAAAAGATCGCCACCTGGGCCGCGGTCAATGAGTTTGGCAAGTTTTGGAAATCTGACCAGATGGACCAGATCAAAAAGGACGGAGTGATATATGTGACCAACGGGCGCACTAAACAGCAGCTCCCCGTCTACTGGCAGATGTATGAGAATTATTTTGCCAATCCGCAGCGTCTATACATACCGGATGTGGTAGCGAGACTAAGCATTCCTATGCTCATAGTACATGGCGACCTGGACGAGGCTGTGCCGCCCTCATCAGCGGCAGAGCTGAAAAAATGGAAACCGGATGCCGAGCTGATGCTGGTGCCCGGTGGCAACCATGTCTTTGGCGGCAAACATCCCTGGGATGCAGATACCCTCCCTACAGATCTCAAAAACGTAATAGACAGCACCATAGAATTTTTTCAAGAAACAGATACAGTGAATACAGTAATCAAAATAGGCGGCGTGCCTGAGCATTTTAACCTTCCCATCATCATGGCCATAGAGGGGGGAGAGTTTGCAGCGCATGGCATAGATCTGCAGTGGACATATTACCCTGGTGGTACCGGCGCTATGACGCGCGCACTGGCAGAGGGAGAGATAGACCTGGCTATACTGCTCACAGAAGGCTTTGTATCTGCAGTGAATAACGGCCTGCAGGCAAAGATCGTGAAGGTCTATATAGAGTCTCCTCTGGTATGGGGTATCTATACCGGGGCCGGCTCGCCTACGGTATCTCTCTATGACAGCACGCCTAAGAAATACGCTATTTCACGGCTGGGGTCCGGCTCTCACCTGATGGCCATGATACATGCCGAGCAGCGCGGGGAGAAGCTGACCAAAGACGACTTTTCGATCATAGACAGCCTGGAGGGTGCCATCGAGTCGCTTACTAAGAATGAAACGCAGATTTTCTACTGGGAGAAATTTATGACCAAAAGATACGTAGATAGTGGTGAGCTACGCCTGATCGGGGAGTTCTCTGCCCCTTGGTCCAGCTTCCTCATTACAGCCTCAGACAAGGCTATGTCAGAAAATAAGCAGGCGATACATATCGCTATGGAGGTCATCAATGATGCCAGCACACGCTTCAAGGCGGACAAGACGGCACCGGCAGAACTCAAAAAACGCTTTGCGCTCAATACAAAAGATGTAGCTAAATGGCTCGGCGCTACAGTGTGGAATACTGACTTTACCATACGCAAAAAGGGACTAGACAATGCCATAGAGGCGCTGAATAAGATCCGGCCTACTCCTGTGCATATTGATATGGAGGTGCTCTGTGAGAATATGAAATTGAAGTAACTAGCCGATCATAGCCAGAAACTCATCCTCCGTCAGGATGGTGACTGTAGGGATAGCTTTTGCCTTTGCCAGTTTGCTACCTGCATCCTCTCCTGCTACCAGATAGTTGAGCTTGGCACTCACGCCGCTGAGCAGTGTACCGCCATTTTCTTCCACCAGTTGCTTGGCGCGGTCGCGGGTAAAGCGCTGTAGCGATCCGGTAAAAAGAAAAGTCTGCCCTTGCAGTTTGTTATTCTTCGCCAGCGCATCTTCTGGTCTGTTGTCTGTATTGACGCCATACTCTTGCAGCTTCTGCAGCAGGTGTACATTCCCATCCTTACTAAAGAAATCAAAAATACTCTGCGCTACTTTAGGTCCTATGCCTTCTATATGCGTCAGGTTTTCTACGCTCATGCCCTCCAGATCAAAGATAGTCTTCACATGCTTCGAGAGATCCTTTGCCGTGGTCACACCTACGTGGCGGATACCCAGTGCAGTGATCAGCCGCCATATCGGCCTGCTTTTAGAAGCCTCTATGCCATCCCTGAGATTGGTCACAGATTTTTCACCCCATCCCTCCAGCAGTCTGATGTCATCATACGGCAAGGCGTATATATCCTCAATATTATGCAGGAAGCCTCTGGCTATAAAATCTGTGATGATGCTCCTGCCGAGACCATCTATGTCCATCGCATCTTTTGATACATAGTGTATGATACGCTCCTCGGCTTGTGCCGGACACTCCGCATTGTCACAGCGCCAGACAGCCTCTTCCTCCGGCCTCACCAGCACATTGTGACAGGATGGACATTTTGATGGGAAGTGTATCTCTCGCTCCGATCCATCGCGCAAGTCAGCTACTACACCTACTATGTAGGGTATCACCTCACCGGCGCGCTCCACTATCACAGTATCTCCCAGTTTGATATCCTTCTCTTTTATAAAATCTGCATTGTGCAATGAGATAGATGAAATAGTGACTCCGGCCAGTGGCACCGGCTCTATTTTGGCCACCGGGGTCACTGCGCCGGTACGGCCCACCTGATATTCTACATCTATCAGTTTTGATTGGGCTTGTTTAGCCGCAAACTTGTAAGCAATGGCCCAGCGCGGGTGATGGGATGTAGAGCCGCAGCGCTCTTGCATATTGAGGTCGCTCACCTTGATCACCATGCCGTCGGTTTCTATCGGATAGGTATGCCTCTTGGTTTCCCACTCAGCCAGAAAGGCCTCTATAGCCGCCTCAGTCTTACATACCTTCATGTCGCGGATAGGCGTTTTAAAACCATTTTCATTCAGCAGCTCTATATTGCCGTAGTGTGAATGCAGTTTAGTGCCGATCAGGTTTTTACCCTCATGGTCCACTGCATAGCTGATATGGTAGAGTATGGCCTCCAGCCCCCGGCTGGCAGCTTCTCGCGGATCTTTGAGCCGGAGGGAGCCTGATGCAGTATTCCGCGCATTCTGAAATGTCTTCAGTGAGAGATCTTTGCGATCCTGATTCATTTTCTCAAAGACTTCCTTCCTGATGATCACTTCACCGCGCAACTCTATCCGGTAGATACCCATTTTAGAAAAACCTGCCGATAGCGGTATAGATGCGAGCGCGCGTGCATTCATTGTGATGTCTTCGCCTATAGTGCCATCGCCACGGGTCGCCGCACGTATCAGTTGATCATTTTCATATACCAGTGCTATGGATGATCCGTCAAATTTTGGCTCTACGCAATATTCTATTTTCTCAGCACCGGTCAGCTCACGGACCTTGCGGTCAAAGTCCGCCACATCCTCTGCATTGTAGCTATTCTCCAGAGAGAGCATAGAGGCCAGGTGTGCCACCTGTGCAAAATCTTCTGTCAGTCCTGCTGCCACACGCTGGGTAGGAGAGTCCGGCGTCACCAGCTCCGGCTGGGAGGTTTCTATATCTTTCAGCCTTTTGAATAGAGCATCATAATCCCTGTCTGTGATCACCGGCTCGCTGAGCACATAGTAGCGCCAGTCATGGTAGCGTATCACGGAGCGTATAGCTGCTGCCTCAGCAGCGGCCGACAGGCTCCTTTCATTTTTGATGAGGGAAGCCGTGAGATGATTGAGGCGCTGCTGGTCTGCTGTGGTATACAAGGGGAGTGGTTTTGCACAAACTTATACAGATATGGCAGAACCCCCAAGCATACTGCCACGTGTGGGCAAAAAGCCTATTTTTGCGCGCGATGTCCCGCAAAGCGCTCGCCCATATCTTACTCTTTCTGGTCAATCTCTTTTACGGAGCCAATTTCATTGTATCCAAGCAGGTAATGCCGGCATTCATTTTGCCACAAGCTTTTATACTCATACGAGTAGGGCTCACGGTAGGGCTATTTCTGATAGTAGGGACGTTTTGGGGGCGTGATAAAATAGAAAAGAAGGACTTTCCGCTATTGATTTTTTGCTCCTTTTTTGGAGTGGTGATCAATCAGGAGCTCTTCTTTGCCGGCCTCAATATCACTACTCCTATCAATGGTGCACTGATCATGATTATGACGCCCATATTGGTCATGCTTATTTCCTTCTTCTCGGGCCATGAGAAGCTGACCTGGCAGAAAGTGACCGGCCTCATACTTGGCACATCGGGTGCTTTTATCATTATCAGTGGCAAGGGATTGAACTTCTCATCAAAGACGGCGGTTGGCGACCTCCTGATCCTCCTCAATGCAAGTTCCTTTGCCATCTATCTCGTGATCGTCAGGCCGCTGATGAAAAAATATCACCCCATGGCGATTATCAAATGGGTCTTTCTCCTCGGCTTGCCATGGGTATTGATATTCGGTGCTAAACAATTTAGCCGGATACAATGGCAGACCTTTGGTACCACCGAGTGGCTTAGTGTGATATTTGTGGTCTTATTTGCTACTTTCTGCGCTTACCTTTTCAATATTGTAGCACTGCGCGAGTTACACTCATCGGTAGTAGGTGCGTATATATACCTGCAGCCGATACTCGCTACCCTGATCTCTATCGCGCTGAATAGAGATCATTTCACTACAGAAAAGATCATCTCTGCTGCGTTGATTTTCTCAGGCGTATACTTTGTTTCCTTTGCCGGAAGAAGAAAGCCGGTGAAGGCGGAAGAAATGGTGATCGTAGAGGAATAGCTATGGTATAATGACCCTCAAGGCATGAGGTATCAGGGATATCTCAAAGGGTCCCGTACCTATCATATCTCCGTCTGCCTCCATATAGACCTCCTCAGGCGCACTCACTACTTCTATCCGTACATGTCTGGACTTGTGAGCCTCCGCCTGCTCCAGCTTCAGAAATGTACCATCATAAAGCTTAGTGATATGGCGAAACACATCCAGCTTTGAGAAGCGTTTAGCGATACTGGTAAAGAAAGTCGGCCCATCAGGCTGTGCACCCGGTGTGAGCTTCATACCGCCACCACCATACTGGCCTATACCTGTGAGCGTGAGGTAGCATGGCGTCTCCACTACTGCATTATCAAAGGTAATGCGCAATACCGGCAAACGATATGAAAACAGGCAGCGCAGCATGACCAGGAGGTAAGCTATCTGACCATAGGCTTTAGTACTGGCGGTGCGCTCTACTACATACGCATCAAAACCTACTCCTGCAAAATTGTGAAAGTAGCGAGTCACTGCAGCGCCATTATTATTGGCTACCACATGACCTACGTTCTGGATGTAGGTTTTTCCTTGGGCAATGAGGGCTATCGCCGCCCTGGGATCTTTAGGTATGCCATTGGTCTTGATCCAGTCATTGCCTGTGCCTAGTGAGATCATAGCTACTGTGATGTCAGTGGAGGGGGCTATATCCTGTCGCATGATGCCATTGACTATATCATGAAGGTGACCATCACCTCCCACGCATATTACCTGCCGGTATCCCTGGGCTATGGCATCTATCACGAGCAGGTCACCCCTGCGGTCTGCAGTCGTAAATGCTGTATCAAAAGCTATCTGCAGTGCCCCTAGCTCAGACTTGATCTCGTCCCATTTTTTCTTTGCCTTGCCGAAACCTGATACCGGATTGACTATGGCTATCCATCTGGATGCATTGGTCATCAATGAATTGGGTTGTTTGCGGGCAAGATACACTTTATACGATAAAAACCACCTGACATAAAAGAGCCGCTACGCTGATCCGGCATAGCGGCTTTTGATAAAATTTTTATCGCTCAGATCAGTGTAGCATCAGAAGTGATAGCGATACTGAGTGCCTTTGAGACCAGGCAGTTCTGCTCAGCGCCTTTCACTATCTGCTGAAACTGCTCATCTGTGATATCAGGTACCGCTCCCCTGATGCTGAGGTGTGAGGCAGTGATGACGAGGTTCTCCATGGTGATCGCGGCAGTGGTATCCAGAGAGGTAGCCGTGAATCCCGCCTGACCCAGTGCAGCGCTCACTGCCATCGTAAAGCAGCCCGCGTGCGCCGCCGCCAGCAGCTCCTCGGGATTTGTACCTACGCCATCTTCAAAGCGTGTTTTAAATGAATATTGAGTCTGATTGAGCGTAGTGCTCTGAGTGCTGAGGCTGCCTTTACCTGACTTCAGGTCGCCCTCCCAGTGTGCTGTAGCGGTGCGTTTCATGATATTAGTTTTTGGTGAGTAATAGTCACTCAAGATACCAAAAACGATACCACTGTATATTACCCCCGAGCTATGAAAATGATGCTGCTGACATTCAGTGTCTTAGTCTTCCGCTTTGGTCACTTTCCCCACACCATCATCATTCAGGCTCTTGAGCTTTGCACCGCCTTTATAGTGTACTGCACCTACGCCACGGTGGTCTATGGTCAGCTCTTTTGATGCATATATTTCCGCTGCACCTACTGCGTCGTTTTTCAGGTCTAAAGTTTCTGTGACCAGCTCATACGCATTTAGTTTCCCCACACTATTATTGGATATCTCAGCAGTGCGGGCCGTACCGGATAGTTCGATGGCTCCTACACTGTTCAGGTCTGCGGTGAGATGCTCCGTATTGATCTGGAGTTTTGTTTTACCCACTGCATCTGTTTCGAGCTTCAGTGCCGGCATGTTTAGTACACCTTTGCTCTCTACAGCTCCCACAGATGAGTTGGATAGGTCGGTGAGTTGCCTGATATTGACATAGACTACTATATGAGAGGGGCCTGGCATGTGCATGTTTGACCTGGTGGCTATGGTCAGTACATCATCTTCATTTGATACGACCACTGCGCGCTGCAGGTTCCTATCTCCTGTTATCTTTACTGATTCCGGTCCGCCGTCCTGGCTGATGATAGTTTTGAAAACACCATCCAGCTTGAGCTTTGTAAAGGGTTTGACCGATCGGGTCTCCGTGACAGTAGTACCGCTGAGCGTGACATTATTCCACCCTTTATAGAATATGAAATAGCCCGCTATAATGAGGATAAATATGCCTATGGCTGATAGTTTGCTCATGTGTTCTTTTTAGATGTTTACTACATAGGTGCCAGCTATCTTGTCGTGCCAGGCCTGCTTCTTACTATCAAATATGACCCAGATATAACCCAGGAAAAGGACAGTTCCTGAGAGCCAGGATGCCAGGTAGCGGATGAGTGCCTTGAGTGGAGATATCCTGCCAAAGTTTTCGTCTGTCACCTTCATGTTGAGTAGCTTCTTGCCTACGGTGGCCTGCCACTCTGAGCTCTCTAATATGACATAGTAAAGCAGGGTAAAGAAACCAATACCAATAATGGGATAGGTAGAAAAATTGTCCTCCTGGTATATCCTGAAATGAAAGAAAAGTCCTAGTACGGTAGCCAGAAAACCGATAATAAAGTGATCAATGATCACTGCCAGCAGGCGGCGAAAAAATCCTGAATAATGATTGAATGATACTACTTCCATTGGGAGAGTTTTATGGTTTAATTAAAATTGATCTATTTGACAGGTTTGCCTTGTGCGTCAGTCTTGCTTACAGACATCTTATGATCGTTGATCTGAACATGTACATTTTGGTTTTTCTCATTGGTGCCTCTTACCTCCATTCCCTTATCATTTATATTTACTGTAAAGTTCTTCAGGTCGTCAGAATCCTTTCCTGACCGCACTTTGAAATGTTCTCCCGGTGCCTCGGGTGCCTCTGGAGCTTCCGGTGCCTCAGGCGGCTCCGGCAGGTCTATTTCTTCATCAGATATCATGCGCTCCTTGCAGTTCGTACACTTCAGTTTGCCATGCTCTACCTCCAGTATCTTGCCTGATACTACGCCGTCATCTGTGTAGTCATCGCTCTTTATATTTACCTCCATATCATCTACTGCCGGCGCAAAGGTCAGCCGCTTGCCTTCTGGTACGTATATCCGTATCTTGATATGCTGGTCGCGCCATTTGCCATCCTTCGGCAGCTCAAATCGACTATCCAGATTGAGCAGCGAATCTGACTGGGAGAAGCGGTATTTTATCATCTTGATATTCTTGCTGGCGTCGGCAAAATTGGCCCCTTTACTAAAGGCTACCCGCTCGACATAATAGTTGCTGTCGGGGCTCACTACTACCTCCAGTTTCACATCACTAAAAGAATAACCGTACTCTGTAGTGGCCATGCCTCCCATCCAGGTGAAAGAGCTGCCCCCTCCTTCATCCTCATCATGCACAGCTATGACATGACCCAGCGTATCCGCCAGCTGCACACGCAGCGTACCGCTGGCAGGAGTCACGAGCTGCACTTTGTCCTGTACGGTATCACTTGCGGCAAAATCCTTTAGTATACTCCAGCTGGAGAATCCCAGCAGTACCAGGCCGATAAACCATCCACCCCAAAATACCTTCTTCAGCACCGGGTTCTTTACATCGCTGTCTGTCAGGAACCGTATAGAATCATACATGACGGAAATAAGCGGGATGCCGACCGCAAGGAACAAGCCTACATTGAACATAGTGATCATGTGCCGGCTGGATACAAACAGGTGCGTAATATCTGACAATGATGCAGCGCTAAAGATGGATAGACCCAGGCAGACCATACCCAGTACAATGAGGCTACCTATACAGAATAGTAAGACAAAGACCAGAAATATCTTTGCAAAGGCACGGGCCACAGAGGTCACGCCATTGCGGACTTTATCATCCCGCATCAGGTTATTCATAGAGTTGCCCGCTGTATGCATGGCATCACGTACTTCCTTCTCTATATTCTGTATGGTCACAGGTTCTCCGCGCATCTGCAGTTTCTCTGCGCTGGTAGTCGCCTCAGGCACTACTATCAGGAGGATGAGGTATATCACAGCTATAGGTAGACCGATACCAAATTTGAAGACCATGGTCAGCACTATCAGGCCTGCCAGCGCAATACGAATCCACGTAGGGTCTCCCCAGCCAAAATAGTAGCATAGGCCGGATATCACACCGCCCACTTTTTTATTGTCCGGATCGCGAAAGAGTTTCTTCTCCACCTTGCCGGATATCGGACTTCCGGGGACAGTTGACTTGCCGGTATTTGTATTGCCCGGAGTTTCTGGCTCACCGGCTATATCCTCCGGACGGCCCATCAGGGTGGTGACGTATACCACATCCTCCTCGCCTACTACCGCGCGGGTCTTGCCCAGGCGCTGTGTGAAAAGCTCTGCTATACGGCTCTCGATATCTGCTATGATCTCTTTTTGCTCATTCTCATTAGCAAACTTCTGCTTCAGCGATTCAAAATAGTGGTGCAGCATGTCAAATGCCGGTTCATCTATGATGAAGGGCTGACCACCCAGGTTTATATTGATCGTCTTTTTCATGATTTAAGAGTTGATTCGGGTATTAGGATTGATTGGAATTATTCAGGATCTTATCTACCGATTGATTCAGCTCGGTATATGCTGCAGACATCTCCGCCAGAAACTTCCGTCCATCATCGGTCAGTGTAAAGTATTTGCGTGGCGGGCCTGAGGTAGACTCTACCCAGCGATAGGTGAGCAGGCCATCATTTTTCAGTCGTGTGAGTAGCGGATAGAGCGTGCCTTCTACTATCAGTAGATGAGCTTCCTTCATCACCTCTATGATATCACTCGGATACTTCTCTCCCTGAGAGAGTATGGCCAGGATACATAGCTCCAGTACACCTTTGCGCATCTGCGCTTTTGAATTTTCGATATCCATCTTCTTTTCTCCTTCTTATTTTGCTGATGCTTTAGAGACGTCTTTCAGATTGTCGTCACTATCGCGGTCTATCAGTTTATTGTATATATCTATACCAGCTTTGGCCGGCTCTTCATCTACAGTCACTGTAAAGGTATTCTTGCCCGTTTTCACGAGGTGCTTAGCCAGGTAGAGCTGCCTCTCAGTATATGGCCCCTTCACCGGTGCGCTCAGTACGCCTATGTCTATATAGTCTGCAAAGCTCACTTTGGTTTCATTGCCCATACTATCTGCCTTATACTTCTCCGCCTCGACTTCTATCGTGACCTCATATTTATGGTCCGCTAGCTTCTTATAGGAGGCTGCAGTGCAGCGGTTCCCGTACAGGATGATAGAGCGATACATATCATTCAGCAGGTATTGCAGCGAGTCCGGTGTATAGTGAGATAGCGTATCCAGATAGTCCACGGAGTTGCAGTACGGAGCCTGCTGAAACTGATTGGCACGTATAAAGGCGCTCATAGCCTTATTGAAATTGGCTTCATCGATATAATCCTGCATCGCGCACATTACATTGCTTCCTTTCTGATAGAATATATGCTGCTGCTCGTATGATGCGTGGTACAGCGGTTTCTCATATGTTTTATCAAACTGGCGGCCAGCCAGGTACCTGTCCAGTTCATACTTCAGGAAGCGACGCAGCTTGACCAGACCATATTTCTGCTTCATCACCATAAGAGATGTGTATTGCGCCATACTCTCCACCAGCATCACAGAGCCCTTTTGTACAGAGCCACATATCTGGTGCCCCCACCACTGATGCGCTATCTCATGGGCAGTGACATAGTACGGGTAGTCTATCTTAGACGGATCAGAAACGTCTGCGATAAAACCTATATTCTCAGAAAATGGTATCGTATTGGCAAAGGACTGCGCAAAGCTGGCATACCTGGGAAACTCTATGATACGCGCCTGACGAAACTGATATGGACTGAAATTGTCAGATGCATATTTGATCGCATCTTTCATTCCCTGCATCATGGTACCTACATTATAAGTATGGCCGTGGTGATAATACACTTCCAGGCTGATACCATTGTAGGTTTCCTTTGCCACCTCATACTTTCCGCTTAGTATAGAAAAGAAGTTCAGGATCGGCGCATCCATCTTGTAGTGGAAGAATCTGCGCCCACCGGCCATCCATTCTTTTTGCAGATATCCGGGTGATATAGCGATCTGGTCCGGCACTGTACTCACCACGCATTCATAGCGTATCCAGTCTGCATCCTGCGCCAGCAGGTTATACTCGCGGCCACGAGCTGACTCCGGGTCAGGTGCTTCGGTCAGTGGACCGAGTCCGTATTTCTTGCGCTTGTCTTTCTCCGTCAGCTCCCTGTCCCTGCCATACATAAATGTGGGAACGAAGTCTGAGTTATGAATAAAAGTACCATTGGCTGCTATGGAGTTATCAAACTGCCCGTTGGGAAATCCATGCAGCTCCAGGCCTTCTTGTAGTTTCACAGTGATAGAGTCTCCGGGCTGCAACGGCTTATCCAGTTTGTATATTCTGAACCCTAGCTCCTTATCATCATAGATCACCTGGCCCATGCCTGCTATGATACACGTAGTCAGATCACTGTTATAGGTGGTCACCACTGAGTCTATGCTGCTAGTGGTTCTGTTTTGCAGTGTGATATCAGACTCAGAGCTATAGCTACGGCTCTCGGGATGCAGGTCCATATGTACAGATATGGCTATTACCTTAGGCTGTGGCTTTACCTCAAACTTCTTGTACTTCTTTTCGTATTCAGATTGCTGCTTTTCCTTATCCTTGGCCGTCAGGTATTTATTCTGTACGTCAGATCTGTAGTAGATCATAGCTCCGGTACCGATAAATATCGCGAGTGCGACCACAAATGTCAGTGTATACCCCTTCGTGAGATGTGTCCTTGCGGCTTTGATGCGTGACATCAAAGTTTCATCTGTACCTCGCGGCCACAATAGTTGCGCCTTGACAGCTAGTATCAGCGCAAAGGCTCCCCAGTATACGAGGTAGTAATAGACGCGTGGCAGATAAGGGCCATAGCCATTCATATCTGAATAGGTGAAAGAAGGTACGACGAATAGCCTGTACAGGTAGTGCTCCAGGCCGATCATGGGAAATGCAATGAGGAATACTACATAATATACAACCATGATAAAGTGACCGATAAATTTGTTGCTGACCAGTACCTGCACGAATAGGGCAAGGATACTGATGAGCATGTATTTGGGCAGGGCCACCAGATAGAGCGCCACGATGTATTGTGTGATATCTATCTGGGTATATCCCTTTGATAGCTGGATCAGGATGCCGCAGGCCATGACCACGGTCATGAGCAGCACATTGATGAAAAATAAGGTCAGCACCTTGCTCCAGAATTGCATCCAGTTCGGCACCGGCAGTGCATCGTAGATCTGGTTTAGCTTCAGCTCCCGTTCATTCCACACCAGCTCTCCGCTGAATAGGGTAATGATGATCATGACAAACAAACGGAATGATCCTGAGGCGATCTCGATTACAGAATAGGTGACGGGGTACACCTGTGTGCCATAGAGTGACTGCAGGTTCTGCGCAGCGAAAAACATAAATGACACTCCGGCGGTTACGATACCCGAAAAAGGTAGCTGTCGGACAATATTGAAGAAATTGACGATTGCATCATTTATTGCAAACCGCAGGTAAGAACCGAATGTGTAAACGAGGCTTACCTTTGGCAGATGCGAGAGATCGCCATGGGCTGTGTCTTTATCAGCCTCACTGATCTTCTTGCCCTTGGCTCCCGATGGCACCTGAAAACTAAAAAAGTAATAACACACTGAAAACAGGACCGCTGTGACAGATATCCAGATAGCACGATTGAGCAACAGCGTACCGGTGAAAGGCACCATTTGGGTATTCTGCTCAGAAAGCGTCCAGTACCTGGTGATATCAAAGATGGCCATCAGTCCAAAAGGATCCAGCAGTGCTACTGTCTTCAGATTATTAAAGTCATTGATAGCACTGAAAGCTATAAGATATGCTACAAGCAGAACCACATTGCCCAGGTAGGAAAAGATCATCCTGCGCGACAATGTAGCTACCGCAAAGAACAGGGAGCCGGAAATGAGTATAGATGGGATGACAAGCGTGAAGAATGGCTGCACATAAAACACGAGTGAATTAGGACCTACTTTAGCTATGTCTATCCACCCAGCAGCGGGTGCTATGAGGGAGCCTAAAAAAACACCAAGCGGTACAGCTGTGAAAACAAATATGGCGGTAATGGCTGCACCGAAAAACCTACCAAAGAGGTAACCGGCCTTTGTGATAGGGGTGGAAAAAAAGAGGGAATAAGCATTGAGCTCAAAATCACGCTGTACGGCTACGCTGAATATGGCCGAATTGATCAGCATGCCGAAGGCTGAAAAAACGCCCATCATCACAGCGATGGTAAAAGGGCCATTCTTATGCACATTGCCAGCGCCAAAGACGATACCATCGGAGCACATGGACGCAAAAGTCAATGCAAGCAGGATGGAAAAATACACCCAGGTAGCGGGCCGCCTGAAGCGGTAGGATAATTCAAATGATAGTATTGCGCTAAACATGCTTCCTGATTTATGCTCCTACCAATGAATTTCCTACTACAGAAAAGTATACATCCTCCAGCGTCGGTTCTGCCACCTCAAAGCTGCCATCCGGATTACTATCAGATACTGCTGTGATCTCCATTTTACCCGCCACGAGGCGGTTTGACACGAGGCTCGTGCGGTCATATTGAGATAGCTCGTGTTTATCTATCAGTTTCTTCCACACACGGCCGCGATAGCTGGCCACCGTAGCCAGGGGGGTGCCGGTCATGCGCACCTCTCCGGTACTGATGATAGCCAGGTTGCTACACAGGCTCTGCACATCTTCTATGATGTGCGTAGAGAGGATCACGATCACATTTTCAGATATCTCGCTGAGTAGATTATGAAACCTGTTTCGCTCCGTGGGGTCGAGACCGGCCGTAGGCTCGTCTACTATGATCAGGCGCGGATTGCCCAGCAGTGCCTGCGCTATGCCAAAGCGCTGCTTCATGCCACCGGAGTAGCCACCGAGGTTTTTCTTTCGGTGGTCCCAGAGATTGGTGCGTTGCAGAAGTGTCTTGACTACCTGAGCACGTTCAGAGCCGCTGGATATACCTTTCAGCCGGGCAAAATGATCCAGCAGCATCTCCGCATTTACACGAGGATACAGGCCAAACTCCTGTGGCAAATAGCCGAGTACCTTCCTCACCTCATCCTTCTGTTGCAGCACATCTATATTACCCAGTGTTATCGTACCGCTATCCGCCTGCTGCAGTGTGGCGATGGTACGCATCAATGATGATTTGCCCGCACCATTAGGTCCCAGCAGGCCAAACATACCCGTAGGGATATCTAGTGTCACATCACGCAGCGCGTGTACCCCGTTAGGGTATGTCTTATTGAGTTTCTGGATAGAGAGTTGCATCGTTGGATCTGATTTTAATACGTCTGGCACAAGTTACAAGTCTTTTATATATAGTTCTTTTGTTTCTATCAAAACCCTCCTCCTTTCGGAGGAGGGCGGGCTGCTGCCGTGGTATTTTCGCTTTTGTTTAACCGGCAGGGCTGAAGCTTTTTATAACGTCTTAAATCTTACTACTACCTTATAGGTGTCATGGCTATCCAGGTATGAAGCATCTACGTGAAATCCGGCTACCTGAGATAGCAGATTCCGGCGCAGGTCCTCTTCATCGCTTTGTACTTCCTGCACCGCTATCGTCCCGCAGGAGTTTACCTTAAAGATGATCGTCGCATCATGCTCACCATCCACTTCCTTCAGATACTCGGGAAACTGAATCTGGCTCCTTATAGAGGATACAATATTGAGCTCGGCCAGCTGCGGATTGGGCTTAGAGGCATTCGTAGTCGCGTGAGAGGCTGCAGCGGTCATCAGGATCAGGGTGGCAAGGGTGATGAGCTTTTTCATTGTACGCGATTTTGTTCTTGCTTTATTTACAATGCAAAGATATATTCATTAACCTGTATTATGCAATACAAAGTACTAAATAAAAACACAACTACTTGTTTATCAACATAAATAAATTTTGCCTGAGCCCATATATATCTGAATTATGACAGGTTCCGTTATTTAGGAGGAATGAATTAACATAAATTTAGTCCCTTGCATTGCATAGTACATTCCCATAACTATATCTTTGATGCGAACTCTCCAGTTTACCTAAGGCCCGCTAAAACCACCTAAACCCACTGATGAAAAGCCTACTCCTATCGTGCAGCTTATGGCTTTGCTGTGCCTTGTCCTTTGCTCAGAGTTCTCCCCACCGGGTCACAGGCCGGGTAGTAGATACCGCTACCAATAGCGTCATAGAGCTCGTCACTGTGCAGCTGGGCCACCCGCAAAGCAAGAGCCCCGAATACGTCCAGGTGTCTGATCTGGATGGCAAGTTTATTTTTGAAAGGGTGACACCCGGAGACTATGAGCTTTACATATCTTATGTAGGTTATGATGCGAAGGCGATAGCTGTACAGGTAGATCATGACGTAGACCTCGGCAGTGTCGCTCTGCATGCTACCTCACACGCGCTGACAGAAGCGACTGTGGTAGCAGATAAACCCGTGATCACAAGGAGTGCTGAGAAAACAGTATTCAACGTAGCACAAAGCCCCACTCACCAGACAGGTACAGCAGAGGATGCACTGCGCAATATGCCCGGAGTAGCTGTAGACCGCAATGGCAACATCAGCATGATAGGGAAGCAGGGCGTCAAAGTACTGGTAGATGGCAAGCCCTCCGTACTCGCGGAGAGCAATTTGCAAGCCTTTCTCAAATCTATACCTGCCAATACCATCGAGAGCATAGAGCTGATCACCAACCCCTCTGCACGATATGATGCCGCAGGCAACGCCGGCATTATCAACATAAAACTCAAGAAAGGCAAACGCGACGGACTCAATGGATCCGTATCCGCCACCTATGGCATCCTGAATCGGTACAATGGCAATGCCGTCCTTAACTATCGAAAGAACAAAGTCAACCTCTTTGCTACCTACTCGGTAAACTACAAAAAAGAGAACCATGAATTTAATGACAAGAGAGACATCACGATCAATGATACACTTAGCCACTACTATCAGCATAATCCCAGCACCGATCGCAATCTCAGCAACTCGTTGAAGGCCGGCCTGGATTACTTTATCAATGACAAAAATACACTGACCTATACATTTAGTGGCAGTCACAACTGGGGCCGGATGAACTCTACCTCCGATTCCCGCAATATGGATGCAGACTTCAATCCCCTGAGCAGTTTTCTATCTGGTACACAGAACAATGGGCTCAGCCTCTCTCTGACCAATGATATCAACTATCTAAAGAAATACGACTCTACTGACAGGGAACTCATGATTGACCTCTCACATACCTACGTCAAGGGGAGCAACAGAGATTATCTTCAGTCCAAGGCTTACGATACTGCAGGCAATGAGATGCCAGCTCAAAATCTGGACAGGAGTATGTATACCCGAAATTATATTCATAATGTCATCTTCAAACTGGACTACGTGCAGCCTCTGAAATTAAAAGGCTATAAGGTAGAGACGGGACTGAAAAACGAAACGACGCTCAATCACAACGACTACAATGTCTACGATAAGCAGAATGGCAATGAGATAAAGAATACATTATTAAGTAATGGATTTGAGTACATAGAAAATATAGCCGCCTACTATATCATAGGCTCGGGAGCGTATAAAGAACGGCTGACCTACTCAGCAGGCCTGCGCGCTGAGCACACCTATATAGGAAGCAATAACAGTGGTGTAAACCGCAACTATCTCAGCCTCTTCCCCAGTGCTAGCCTCAATGGTGTGCTGGGTAAGGAAAAAAACCAGAACCTCAGCCTGAGCTACAGCCGCCGGGTAGAAAGGCCGGCGTTTCAGCAGATCAATAACACAGTGACATACTTTGATCAGTACTCCACTTGGCAGGGCAATCCATATCTTAGACCTGCATTCAGTCACATCCTGAGCCTGGAGTACAACATTACTATCAAGAAAACGATGCTCAGCATCTCTTCGGAAAACTCCTTCACCGATGGGCTCTTCACAGAATCCTCCGCAGTGGATAGCAACCGTGTGACCCGGGGATCGGTGCGAAACGGATCTAAGTCTACTACGATAGGCGGCGGCTTTTATATAAAATCAGATCTCACCAAGTGGTGGGGCATCCAGATGAATCACTATGTGGCATGGCAAAAGTTTGACTACAAGGCTGGTATTAATACCGGTCCCGTCACTGGTGCCTGGTACAACCTCTGGACAAGCATGGATTTCAAATTCTGGAAGAACACAATTTTCAATATTAACGGTTGGTTTAATAGTGGAGATGTATCTCCACAGGGGCGCTCGAAGCCATGCGGGGCCATGAATGCAAGTATTAAAAAGTCATTTCTCAAAGATCGCCTTACAGTGAGCATCGTTGGCCAGAATATCCTGAACACGATGAAATTTGGCTGGTATGTCAATACAGCTAATCTTCACACAAATGGTACCTGGCAGAATTACAATCGCGCTGTTTACATCACACTCACCTACCGCTTTGGCAAGGACACCAAACCTATCCAGCGTAGGGATATCGAGGAAAATAGCCGACTGGGCGGTGGTGGTGGAAAATCGAAGTAAGATCGCATTTTCAGACTACTGATGCCCTATTGTTTCTTCCCATGCGTTTGTAGGAATGCTGCTCCCTGCGGGGAGAACGCATTGACATACTCTTTGTTATTCTTGTCAAAGATGAGGTAGCCGGAACTGTCACCGGAGAAGTACATCTTGCCTGTCAGATACTCCGCACCGTTACGCGTCCACATGATGATACCATCCTGTTTGACTTTAGGGTCCTTCTGGGCCGGGTATGGTGACACAAAGTTGGCAAAGAAGCGTACATTCCGGTTGTCCAGAGACATACTGGCTGAAGAGGTAAAGAAAGTAACATCTATGCCTGTGCAGGAGTCCGCGAGGCCCTTATATAAAGGCGCAGGCAGAGCATTTGGTCTTGCGGCAGGTTTGGTCTGTGCCATGGCGGGCCACATGATGATCAGAGCGGAAAGGGTAAAAAAGTATTTCATGGCGTTGGCTTTTCAAATACAATACCAAGTATAGCGAAAATGTAGCTGAGCTTAGTCAGCAGCCTTGCAGTTTATATTATTTAACTTGCAGTATGGATAGTTTCACCCCCGTAGCAGATTCTGTATTCTCTTTTCTAGAGATACATGAGAGCCATATGCCTGATGCGGGCGATGAGGCTACACGCTTTCGGGAGCTGCGCAAGGTCCTGATCCGCCGCATAGAGGAACTGATAGACAAGGATACAGAGAAACTCATGTGGGTACTGTACCGCATTGATGTCAGCGAGCAGAAAGTCAAAGAAGCCCTCGCCGCCAGCACCTCTGCCAATCACGCCGAGGTAATAGCTGATCTCATCATAGCCAGGCAGATAGAGAAAGTCAAGACGCGCGCGGAGCACAGTCAGGGTGGACCAGACTGGAGCTTTGACGTCTAGCGGTTAGACAGTTTAGGGTATTAGTTTTAAGTTTGGCGCAAAAGATAAGTATGTCCAGAGCAAATGATCCGTCACTGCGGAGCTGGGTAGAGGTGAAGGCCGGCAGCGATTTCCCGATACAGAATCTTCCCTATGGCATCTTCAAAACTGCCAGCGGTACGCCACGTGCAGGTGTAGCCATTGGAGACTTTATCTTTGATCTGGCAGGGGTGGCCCAGGCAGGATTGCTGGATAGCATCATATTTGACAAGGCAGTTCTTTCATCTGATACGCTGAATGATTTCATAGGGCTGGGCAAGCACATCACCAATAGCGTACGTGAGCGCGTATCAGACCTGCTCAATGCGACCAACCATGAGATGCGAGGCAATGAAGAGCTGAAGGCAAAAGTACTGGTACCGCAGAGTGAAGCTACTATGCTCATGCCGGTCCATGTGCCAAACTATACTGACTTCTACTCCAGCCGCGAGCATGCGACGAATGTGGGCACCATGTTTCGCGATCCTAATAATGCGCTGCTACCAAACTGGCTGCACCTGCCCGTAGGCTATCATGGCCGTGCATCATCTATCGTGGTATCCGGCACCACGATACATAGACCTAAGGGCCAGACCAAAACAGATGCAGAAGAGAAGCCATCCTTTGGCCCTACCAAGTCTTTGGATTTTGAATTAGAAGTAGCTTTCATCACGGGCAAAGCGACCCAACTCGGAGAGTCTATCGCGCCAGACGAGGCGGAGCAGCACATTTTTGGCCTCGTGCTCTTCAATGACTGGAGCGCCCGCGATATACAGCGCTGGGAGTATGTACCGCTCGGGCCATTCCTGGCCAAGAATTTTGGCTCTACCGTTTCACCATGGATCGTGACACTGGAGGCGCTGGAGCCATATAAGGTAAGCGGTCCCATACAAGATCCGGAAGTATTACCCTACCTGAAATATCACGGCAACCGCAACTATGACCTGCACCTGGATGTAGAGATCACTACCAAAGGCGGTGATACTAAGACCGTAAGCCGGTCCAACTTCAAATACATGTACTGGAATATGTGCCAGCAGCTGGCGCATCACACTGTGAATGGCTGCAACATCTGTGTAGGGGACATGTATGCCAGCGGTACCATATCAGGCCCGGACACCGGCTCCTATGGCTCTATGCTGGAGCTGACCTGGGGCGGCAAAAATCCGATCCAGATGCCCGACGGCACAGAGCGCAAGTTCATACAGGATGGAGATACGGTGACGATGACCGGCTATGCGGAGAAAGATGGCGTACGCATTGGTTTTGGGCGGTGCAGCGGTACTATAGTAGCATAGGGCAAGGGGGCTTAGGCGCCCTTAGGTCCCTGATAGTTGCCGCCACCTTTATGGCCGCC
The DNA here is from genome assembly GCA_018267385.1 of Bacteroidota bacterium. Taxonomy (GTDB): domain Bacteria; phylum Bacteroidota; class Bacteroidia; order Chitinophagales; family LD1; genus UBA1941. Next base: position 465,650 of record JAFDYN010000007.1, read on the forward strand.
ACTCTTGCCATACCACTTCTTCTTTTTGAATCCGCCGCTGTTGGCATTCTTTGGTCCGCCATTCCCATGCTTTGATCCACTATTCTGTGATTGGCCACCCCCCTTGTGAGAGGTACCCGTCTTTTGAGACGAGCCGCGATTAGACGCTTGAGCGGTCCTGATGCCCATGCCAGCCAGCGGATATGGATGTGCCTCTATGACCGGCACTTGTTTGCCTATCAGTTTATTGATGTCCCGCAGGTATTCTGCTTCTTCCTCATCGCAAAACGACAAGGCTATACCACTCGCGCCTGCACGGCCCGTACGACCTATACGGTGTACGTAGGTCTCAGGCACATTTGGCAGCTCATAGTTGATCACGTGAGACAGCTCCTCTACATCTATACCGCGTGCCGCGATATCAGTAGCCACCAGTACACGGGTAGCGCCTGATTTGAAATTATTCAGCGCCAGCTGGCGGGCGCTCTGAGATTTATTACCGTGTATCGCCTGTGCCTTGATCCCTGACTTCGTCAGGTTCTTCATCACCTTGTCCGCACCATGCTTCGTACGGGTAAAAACCAGTACACTCTTGATAGCAGTGTCCTTGAGTATATGATGCAGCAGCGCATTCTTATCATTGCGCGCTACGAAAAAGACGCCTTGCTGTACTTTCTCAGCTGTAGATGACACAGGTGTCACTTCTACTTTCACCGGCTCGTGCAGGATGCTGTCAGCCAGCTTCTGTATCTCCGGTGGCATAGTAGCTGAGAAAAATAGCGTCTGACGTTTAGCCGGCAGCTTGGCTATCACGCGCTTCACATCATGTATGAAGCCCATATCCAGCATACGGTCTGCCTCATCCAGCACAAATATCTTGAGGTGCTGCAGGTGTACATAACCTTGGTTCATCAGGTCGAGCAGGCGGCCTGGTGTAGCGATCAGGACGTCCACGCCGGATTTCAGCGCGGCGACTTGTGGCGCCTGGCCCACACCACCAAAGATGACGGTGTGCTTCAGCCCTGTATGCTTGCCATAGGCGGTGAAGCTCTCTCCTATCTGTATAGCCAGCTCACGCGTAGGCGTCAGGATCAGTGAGCGTATCTCACGCTTAGTTGCGCCGGGCTTCTCTGCATGCAGTAGTTGCAGGATAGGTATAGCAAAAGCGGCCGTCTTGCCGGTGCCGGTCTGTGCACAGCCCAGCACATCGCGCTGCTGTAGGGTGAGTGGTATAGATTGCGCCTGTATAGGTGTAGGAGTCGTATATCCTTCTGTCTGCAGTGCGCGGAGGATAGGTTCTATGAGATTAAGCTCTTGAAATGTCATGTTTAAAATTAGGGGCGCAAAGGTACGGATAAATAAGCACAATGGCTTTACAGGCCCTGCCGGCAAAGTTTCATCTGGCTAAACCGCTAATGATGGGAGGCCGGCGTACACTAAACATCTTTCTATATTCGCTACCATAATAAGAGAGACATCATGCAGTTTGATCCCAAAGACCTGACCCCAGCCAAGCTTCACGAGCACCTGCTCGGCGCAGTGGCCCCGCGGCCTATCGCGTTTGTTTCCACTATAGATAAAGAAGGCAATGTCAACCTTGCGCCTTTTAGTTTCTTCAACGTCTTTGGGTCCAATCCGCCCATCATGATATTCTCTCCCGCACGATCCGGACGCACAGGCGCTACCAAGAATACGCATGACAATGTAAAAGAGATAGCAGAGTGCGTGGTCAATATCGCGCACTATGATATGCTCTACCAGATGAACCTGGCCGCAGGTATGTACCCAAAGGGTATTGATGAGTTTACCAAGTCAGGACTCACGCCTGTGCCCTCTGTAATGGTCAAGGCGCCACGTGTAGGCGAGTCATATGTGAGCTTTGAGTGCAAGGTGACGAATGTGATAGAGACAGGACAAAACGGTGGGGCGGGCAACCTGATCGTGTGCGAAGTACTCATGATACACATAGCCGATCAGGTGCTAGATGCAGAGGGCAGTATAGATCCGCTGCGGATGAACTACATAGCGCGCATGGGCAAGCAGAGCTGGTGCCGCGTAGGCGAGGATAATATTTTCCAGGTGCCGGGCTTCAAGATGGCCAATGAATTGGGCATTGGCTTTGAGGCTTTGCCCGAAGGGATCAGGCACTCTAAATACCTCACAGGAAATGATCTCGCACAGCTGGCTGCTTCAGATAAAATACCTTCTGAAAAAGAACTCTTTGAGATGCGTAATGTACCGGAGGTGCAACTGATAGTAGACAAATATGGTCATGACTTCACAGCCTTCGAGAAGGAAATGCACCTGCTGGCACAGCAGGAGGTAGCGCAGGACAATATCTGGCTGGCATGGAAAGTGCTCATGGTAGTAGAGTACACGCGTGAAGGTATGAAAGAACAATCCTGAACCGTCATCGTAAACTATTTCAAGAAAGGTTTTAACTTCCCGATATGAATTTCAGGACTTTAGCGCTGCATAACATGCTGCGCCTGTACAAGAATATAGGCCAGAGCGCGTACAACAATCCCAAGTTGGCGCGCGCAGCCTTTGAGCGGCTCACTGACCTGCTCCCCAGCAAGCTGGATACTTGCCGCTACGAAGAGCTGATGATAGGAGACACTCCTGCAGAGTGGATCACGCCAAAGAAAGGCGCCGCATCTGACCGCGTGCTGCTCTTCATACACGGTGGAGGCTACGCTACCGGCTCTATTCGTACCCACCGCGCGCTGGCATCTCAGATAGCTGTACATGCCGGCCTGCCAGCACTATCTATAGACTACAAGCTCGCCCCGGAGTATCGCTTCCCTACGCAGATCAATGAAGCTGTAGCAGCCTACAAATTTCTGATAAAGCAAGGCTACAAGCCGCACCAGATAGCCATAGGCGGCGAGTCTGCCGGAGCAGGTCTCTCTGCCGGCACGCTGCTCTACCTGCGCGATCATAATGTGCCGCTGCCTGCCTGCGCTATACTCATGTCACCATGGCTGGACCTCACAGCCTCCGGCAGTACCATAGAGGGTAATAAGCACAAAGATCCGATGGTGCCGTATAAGGGCATCCCGCTATGGGCGCAAAACTATGCCGGGCCTGACCACCTGACAGATCCCTATGCCTCTCCGCTTTTTGGTGACCTGCATGGCCTCTGCCCTATCTACATACAGGTAGGGGAGTGCGAGATACTACTGTCTGACTCTACACGGTTTGCCGACAAGGCCAAGCTCGCTGGCGTAGACATAGTAGATGAGGTGTGGCCCAATATGTTTCATGCATGGCAGGGCTTCTGGATGGTGATGCCGGAGGGAATGAAGGCTATCGAGCAGCTGGCAGATTACCTGAGAGAGAAACTGGATGCAGCCAAACCACGCCGCAAGACCACTACTAAATCCAAGGCTGCATGATCCTCCTGTGGTTTATCAAATGGCTGATACGCCGTGTGCAGCGCCAGGCTGATTGGCGCAATATAGCCCGCGTACGTGGCGGCTTTGAGAAGATAGGACGCCGCTTTGACTTTCGCAGCCGCAAGTGCCGCTATGAGGCTTTCACCATAGATGGTATGCAGGCGGAGTGGCTCATACCGCTGGCTCCGCATGATGATAGCAAGGCCCTGCTCTACTTTCACGGAGGTGGCTACGCAGCAGGCTCTATCAATACGCACCGCCCACACATATCACAGGTGGCCCGTCTGGCCAATGTGCGCACCCTGATGATAAACTACCGGCTCGCACCGGAAAACAAATTCCCGGCACCGATAGAGGATGCTGTCAAAGCCTATGACTACCTGCTGGCACAGGGATACAAGCCTGAGCATATCGCCTTTGGCGGAGACTCTGCGGGAGGCGGTATCACCCTCGGCACCCTGCTCTGGCTGCGCGACCATCAGCGTCTGCTGCCGCAGTGCGCTATCTGCCTGTCACCATGGACCGACCTGACACATACCGGAGGCTCTTTTGCAGCGAATGATAAAATAGAACCGATGCTTATAGCCGAGGCTATGCCATACTGGGCTGCTAACTATATGGGCGATGCCGACCTCAGGAATCCGTATGCCTCACCGCTTTTTGGTGATCTGCATGGGCTACCTCCTATTTATATACAGGTAGGTACAGCAGAGCTGCTGCTGGATGATTCGCTCCGCTTTGCCGCCAAGGCAAAAGAAGCGGGTGTCGATGTCAGCATAGACGTATATGAGGGCTTCTTCCATGTCTTCCAGGCATTCTTTATGATCCTCTGCACTGCCCGCCGTGCCAATAAAAAGCTGGCTGCTTTTGTCTCTTCGCGCCTCGGAGCTTGATTAGATTTACTATTTTGCGCGGGCATTTCCCGTACTATAATCTCCTTCTCGTATGAGCATGAATATCCTGCTGCTTGGTTCCGGTGGACGCGAACATGCGTTAGCCTGGAAGATCTCTCAAAGCCCGCTGTGCAAACAACTTTTCATAGCGCCCGGCAATGCCGGCACCGCCCTCTGCGGAGACAATGTGCCGATAGGGGTCAATGACTTCCCGGCTATAGAGCAACTGGTGACAGAGCGCAATATCGAGATGGTAGTGGTCGGGCCGGAGGACCCACTGGTCAATGGCATCTACGACTACTTCCAGTCTAAGGAGCATCTGAAGAAGGTCAATGTGATAGGCCCGTCCAAAGAAGCCGCGCAACTGGAAGGCAGCAAGGCCTACTGCAAGAAGTTTATGATGCGGCATGGTATCCCTACAGCTGCATATAGGGAGTTTGACGGTGGCAATCTGGAAGAAGGCATCGCCTATATCGATACGCAGGAGGCACCTATCGTGCTGAAAGCCGATGGCCTCGCAGCAGGTAAAGGTGTGCTCATACTCCAGTCTAAAGAAGAGGCCAAGAAGGAACTTCGCGAGATGATAGCCAATGCGAAGTTTGGCAAGGCATCCAGCCGGGTGGTCATAGAGCAATTTCTGGATGGTATAGAGTTCTCGGTGTTTGTCATCACTGACGGCAAGGACTACCTGCTGCTGCCAGAGGCCAAGGACTATAAGCGCATAGGTGAAGGCGACACAGGGCTCAATACGGGCGGCATGGGCGCTATCACGCCAGTCCCATTCTGCGATGAGGAGCTGATGCAGAAGGTGAAAGAACGCATCATTGATCCGACCATAGCCGGCTTCCATAAGGATGGCCTCGTGTACCACGGCTTCGTCTTCTTCGGCCTGATCAAAGTGAAGGGCGAACCGTGGGTGATAGAGTACAACTGCCGTATGGGTGACCCCGAGACGGAGGTAGTGATGCCTCGACTGAAGTCTGACCTGGTGCAGCACCTCCGCGCTGTAGGCAATGGCACGCTCTCTCAAGAGAAAGCCGAGTTTAACGAGCATACAGTCTGCACGGTGATAGCTGCCTCGGGTGGCTATCCGGAGGACTATGAAAAGAACAAAAAGATCACCGGTCTGGATACAGCAGGTGGCGACACGATCGTCTTTCACGCGGGTACTCGTCAGTCGGGTCAGGATGTGTTTACTAATGGTGGCCGCGTGCTGGCCGTTACGTCCTTTGGCAATAGCATTAGTGATGCAGTAGCCAAGTCTAATGCTACACTGGAGAAGATACAGTATGAGAAGCAGTACTACCGCAGGGATATAGGGTATGAGTTTAAGTAGACTTCATACTTATGAAAACCATCCTTTCTGCTCTACTGCTGATCTGCATAACCTCCGATACTTTCGCTCAGGCTTTCCCTTCCGAGAAAGACGTTTATGACTTTATGCAGATGGTCGTAAAGGGTCAAAAGCTCACTAAAGAATGGTATCTGGATTCCGAAGCCCCATTGTATTGCAGACCGGGCAGTGACGGCTCATATCTATACACATTAGACTCAGCGCTGATACCATTAAGAGAAGCCGATAAGAAGTTTCGTGACACATGTATGGTACAGATCAATGGCTTCTGTCATGATTTCCCTCTGGAGAGATTTTCCATAAAAATAGGACATGACATCCCGTCCTGCCTCGGTAAAGGCGACATAGCATATATGTTGGCACAACGGGAACATTCCGCTGCATTCAGATGGGATCAGAAAAGGCTTGGGTTTAATAAAAAGCCAACCTATAACTATTACTACATTTCAGTGCCGCTATTCTCCGTAGATAAAACAAAAGCCATCCTGATGATAGAAGAATTGTGTCCGGGGCTTTGCGGGCAAGGCCACACACTCCTATATACCTTGAATAATGGAAAATGGACAGCAGAATCCAGCTCCAGTTGGAATCATTAATAGCCTACTCCTTCGGGATATAATTCTCCCAGTACCAGGGCGTGAAGGTATCCGCTATAGATGCCTCGAGTAGTGCCTTGAAGATGCTTTCACCGTTATCACTATTCGTCATGATGATCACACCGATATCCTGATCGGGATAGGCAATGCAGTAATGCTGGAAGCCACTCACGCGGCCCTCTTTGAAGAAGGCTGGTCCATACGGGGTCTTCATCAGCACCCAGCCGAGGCCATAGCTCAGTTCTATCTTATCGTTGTCCGTCACCTCTATGTTGCTGTTGGCGCCGAACTGCTGCTTTGACTTTAGCCGTAGCTGCGGGCTGAACATTTCCCTATAGCTTGACTTCTTCAGTCCCTTCTCCTGCATCACGTAGCCGAAGAAGTGACTGTAGTCATCCAGTGTGGTGCGCATGCTGGCTGAGCAGTCTATGTCTGAGTCCATCCGTAGGGTGTAGGGATTGCCCTGTGCATCGTGGCCATAGGCGAGGTGTGGTAGCATATACTCCCGGAGCATGAAGCTGCTATGTGTCATGTGCATGGGGTGAAAGACCTTCTGCTCACATAGCTGCTCGAAGGTGCGCCCCGTGACCTGCTCTATCACAAACTGCAGCAGGCACATACCCTCGCCGGAGTAGCTGTACTTAGTACCCGGCTCAAAGAGGATGCGCAGCCGCCCATCGGGATAGTCGCTGCGATAGTTGGGCAGGCCGGAGGTGTGGTCCAGGCACATGCGCGCTGTGATACGCTGGTAGCGAGCGTCTGCGCGGAGGTCAGCATAGCCCCTGCCCGGTAGTAGCTGGTAGTCCGGTAGTGGCCTGCTGAGGTAGCGGACCAGTGGCGTATCGAGATCTATGGCACCGGACTCTACCACTTTCATAGCTATGTAGGTGAAGACAGTCTTGCTAAAGGAGGCACTGTATAGTACGCTGCCCGTATTGAGAGGAGCCTTGGTCTGCGCATTGGCATAGCCGAAGGCCTTGTGATAGACGGGGGTATTCTTATTGAAGACTGCTATGCAGAGGCCGGGCACGTTGGCACGGCGCATGAGGCCTGTGATGCGGCGGTCCAGGGAGTCTGCTGTGATGTGACTGCCATCTATACGGGCTATGTGCTGGGCAGAGGCCGCAGACACCAGGAGCAGCGCGATAGATAGGATGCTGAGCGGGAGCCTCATACCATAAGGATACGACAAATATCGCGCCCTCGTATGCCTGGCTACTGATGGCTAGCGCATGGAGTCGCGCTCGGCCTTGGCGGCGCGGATCATCTCGGGGTAGCCCATGCCCTGCGCCAATGCATTGATAGCGCGGGCGATGCGGGTGGCCCTGGTCTGCTCGGTCTTGGCGGAGTCGATCCACTTGGAGAAGTAGTTCTGGTGGCCTTTGGCCAGGCTATCGAAGTGGGCCCGGGCCTTAGTGTCATCGGCCAGGCAGTCCATAAACTCCCCATTCATGACCTGCTCGGCAAGGTCTTCCTCAAGGCTGAGGGTGAGCCTGGCGCCTTTGCGCTTGCCGGTGCCCCGCCGCATCTCCGCATTGAGGGGGATGATGAAGGAGCCGTCACCCATGGGGATGAGGGCTACGCGGGAGATAGGATAGTCGTCCAGCTTGCCCTTCACGCGGAAGGACTGCCTGTTGCCTGGCTTGAGCTTTAGGGCGACCTCCTCGGGGACGGTGACGTAGGTCCAGCCAGTCTTCTCACCCTGCTGGTCGAACTTATCTATCGTGGCTGTGAAGCGTACCATGAGGGCTAAGATAGCCAATCCCGTTGAGGCGATAGGTGTCTGACAGCAGATGGCGCGGCAAGTTTTTCGACTGAGCGGGGGTAAGGGGACGGGGGGCGGAGGACGAGGGTCGAAGGGGGCGACAAGCGGGACTTGGCGACTCAGTCGAGGGCAAGTTTTCCGACTGTAGAGCGTATCGGCGGGAGCAAGTTTTTCGACTGAAGGGGGTATGGCGGGTGAGTATGACCACCCTTATTTAAGGGGCTGATAATCATGGTAATGCAATTTCTAAGGTTCGCTATTGTTGGCACCTGGCGGATTAGCGGGAAAGCAAAGACAGAGGTTGGGTGCCAGTAAGATGCATGGGCATCGCGCTATCTCCCGGCACTACAAGTGCCTATCGTAGCTACTTCCGGAGGACAACTCCGGGAGGGGGGGAGTGTGCCTAGCACGTGGTCGGTGACCACACCGATTACAGGTGAAAAGTAAAACTCTTCTTCTAAATCAACTGAAATAGCTATATTCCCTTTAAAACAATTTACAATTTCCTCCTATGAGTGAATACAGGTTAAATAAGGTTGCAATTAGATTAAATAATTCAACCGTAGATATATGGGTTTCTAAGAATTGTATTGAAGGATTCGCAAAAAGAAATTCAAAAGTTTTCGCAGATATAAAATTACCTATAGAGTTAAACGGTACGGATTTAATTTATTCTGCATTTTTCCCCCATTCCGATGCAGTAAAAATTTCTATCAACTTAGATGAACATAGATATTTTTTGAAGCCGTATGTTGATTCAATCTTTGGTGAACATTTTAGTAGATTAGGGTTTTCTGTACGTCGCGACTTCATACAAGCAACACAAGTATGGAAACTTTCAAGTGATATTAAAAGTTCCTTTTTTGAAAGATTTACTCTGCGTGTATTAAATGGAGACTCCTCCCGTTTAGAATTATTGATTTCTTACGCAGGTAAGGCAGATATATCACTTAAACCTTTATCACAGCTACCAACCGGTATAAAGTATGAAAAATATGTTTTCGAGAAAAGACTGTATGATAAAAGAGATAGCTTATCGAAAGAGGATCCGTCACGGATTTTTCCCATTTTGAATTATTCTTCAAAACGCTTACTAGAAATCCCAATTAAAGGAACAGCCTCAGAAAATGCTTATTTAAAGTATTACAAGGCTATCTCTGTGTTCTATGAGAACTTCTTGAAAGGTCAAGTGATTATGGACAACATTGCCTTTATATCACAAAACTTCGAACGAATAGAATCTTCAAAAATTTTTAAAACAAGAAATGTATCAAATGATTTAAGGTTTCATAATAATACCGACTACAGCGTTTACAAAGGACTAAAAAGCTATGGGCCTTATATGGCCCCAAAAACCGATGACCTAAGATTTATATTCATTTTTAAACATTCTCAAAAAGATGCGGCTAACAAGCTTTACTTTATTTTTAAGAACGGGCTTGACAATAACTTTCCAGGGTTAAGAGATTATGTAAAAGTCAACTTTCAGTTAGCAAATGATAATAAGATAGAGCTTGATACTAATTCCATTGAAGAACTAGAAGAGAAATTAGGAGGCTACAAATTTGAGCCAGGGTTAAGGTATTTTGCAATCTATCTGACAGATCATAATAAATTCGAAGAGTCGGACGAAGATGAGAAAGAATACTATGATGTTAAGTATGCCCTACTTAAGAGAGGAATACTATCTCAGTTTATATACCATAGAAATATTGAATCTTCAAATTTCAAATTTCACCTTCCTAACATTTCGGTAGCTATACTTGCGAAAATAGGCGGTATTCCATGGAAGCTAGATACATTTTCTAGTAGCAATATGATTATAGGGTTTGGGGTTAAACGCTTAGCCAATAATACCTTTCTTGGCAATACAATTTGCTTTAAAGGTGATGGAGAATTCTACAATTTTGAAACATATCAGCGAGCAGATATTAATACTATTGGTGCCGCCTTAAAGGAAAGTATTAATCGCATTGTTCAACATGATAAAAATAGACCAGACAAATTAATCATTCATTACTATAAGACTTTAAACAGTAAAGAGGCGCAACAAATAGAATTTGCTTTAAGAGATTTCAATCTCAATATCCCCTATGTAGTAGTAACTATAAATGATACACGCAGTAAGGATTACTTATTTTTTGATGTTTCCTATGACAAGCTAATGCCAACCAGTGGTACAATTGTAGAAATAAAACCTAATAGGGAGTTTTTGCTTGCTAATAACTCTCGACATAGTCAATCGCAATTGTACTCCATTACTAAGTTCCCCTTCCCTTTACGAGTAAAAATTAATAAATCTTCTAACACTATATACGATGTCTTTGATGTTAAGGAATTACTTGACCAGGTATATAGTTTCTCTAGAATTTATTGGAAAAGTATTAATCAAGTGAGTCTTCCCGTCACTATTGCCTATTCCAAAATTGTGGCAGATCTAGCAGCCCACTTCCCTAATCATGAACTGCCTAATGAGAAAATTGCTCATTCAAATCTTTGGTTTTTATGAGCTTAGAGGAACTATTTAAGCATACTGTTTTTTTGATCGGAGCTGGAGCTTCAAAAGATGCAGGTTGCCTGATTTCAAACGACATGCTAAATAGACTATATAAAGAGATTATAGATATCTCTCCAGATGATGCAGTATATGGCAATTACAAAGAAGGTTTTAAAGCACTGTATGAGGTGATAAAGCCAGCATTGGAATATCAATCCGAATTACGCAATATTCGATCAAATCAGCATAAATTCTACACTCCGAACATTGAAGATTTTATATTGATCCTACGAAAAATTATAAATAAGGACCTACTTATTCCAGAACCATTAGTTGGTAGTTGGAGTGAAAAATTAATGATGCTGGAAATAAAGCATCCCAATGTTGTAAATCACTATCTCAATTTTCTTTACCATAATGTTATCAGCTGGATAACTCCAAATGATAATTTTGAAAAAGCTAAGAACACCCTTGAGCCACTCAAAAAGCTCCTAGAGCAAACCAATGAGCAAGAATACTTCATAGATGTGTTTTCTCTAAATTATGACCTCACATTTGAAAAGGTTTTTAATACAGAGATATCAAGGCCTTTGAATAACGGATTTGACAATGATAAGTGGAACAATAGTTTTAGTATTCCAGAAACCAAAATTAACCTATATAAATTTCATGGCTCTCTAGATTGGTATAAAAAGGATGATGAAACTCTTGCCTTAAATGATTATGAGGTTGCCTTTAATAAGCTGGATCCTGACGAAAGGAAACCTCACATCATTTTAGGTTACGAGTACAAACTTTTTTCTGTAGATCCATTTTTTTCTCTTATCCAAAGTTTCATCAGAAAATTAGATCGAGCCAACTTAGTAATAGTTATCGGATACAGCTTTTTTGATGCTTATCTTAACAATATTCTAATTCAGTTTTTGAATGCCAAACCTGATCGGAAATTATTTATTGTAGATCCCAAATTCGCTAGTGAGAACCCTGCCGATGAAAAATTCACAGAATATTTAAAGCTTATACAGTCTGATACTTCATCTTTAAATATCGACAACTACTCAATGCTTCCGACATCAAAAGTTTCCTTTTTCATGTCAGAAGAAAATGCGGTCATTCCGGGGGCGGCTCAGTTCTATAAGGAATATTTCGCAGACAATTGTGAGAAATTGAAAATACTATATAATAGAGGATTAGAGACCGAAGCGAATCCATTTTAATATTATCCAACGCCACTATCCCCCCTTTCACCGATACACCAGACAGGGTATCAATATAAAGCCTACCTTTGCTGCTTCAGCAAACTGCAATAGTTTTCATGCAAACAACGAGTTTTCACAAGTCTCAGATAGATCAGCCGCATCCGCAGCGTACCAAGGAGATCCTGCGTGCGCACCCGGAGGTACGTACCCTCATAGGCCGCAACCCGTGGACGGCGGCGATCATGCTTTTCATCCTCTCGCTGCAAGTGGGTATAGCCTATGTGATGGGCCGTGTGCTGCCGGCAGAGTACTGGTGGGTGGCGCCGATAGCGGCGTGGTGCATAGGGGCCTTTGCTAACCATACGATGTACGTGATCATCCATGAGGCGACGCATAACCTGGTCTTTATGAGCCGCACGGCTAACCGCTGGGTGGCGATGATGGCGGACCTGCCTAACCTCGTGCCGGGGTCTATGGGCTTTGTGGTGTTTCACCTGAAGCACCATGCGCATCAGGGCGACTACGACCAGGATGCCGATATGGCTAACGACTGGGAGGCCCGCCTGATAGGCAATACGGCGATAGGCAAGGCACTGTGGCTGCTGTTCTTCCCTGTGTTTCAGGTGACACGCCCTGCGCGACTGAAGTCTATCAATATGTGGAGCAAGTGGACCTGGATCAACCTGGGCATGGCGATCATGTTTGACGTGGCCATCACCTACTTCTGCGGCTGGGTGGGCCTGCTGTACCTGGTGTGTTCTTTCTTCTTCTCCATAGGCCTGCACCCTGTAGGCGGCAGGTGGATACAGGAGCACTATACCTATGAGGGTGGCCAGGAGACCTTCAGCTACTATGGCCCTATCAATATCATAGCGCTGAATGTGGGCTATCACAATGAGCACCATGACTTCCCGTCTATCCCGTGGAATAACCTGCCTAAGCTGCGCGCCATGGCACCGGAGTACTATGACAACCTGAAGTACCACACCTCGTGGGCTGCTATCTGGTGGCAGTTTATCACCGACTCACGCTTCTCGCTCTTCTCGCGCGTGGAGCGTGTGGGTGAGGGTAAGGTGGCTATGAAGGCGAAGAAGGAAACGGCTAAGGCGGCGTAATTGTTTGGCGCGATAGTTAGTAGGGCGATGCCCTACTCTGGTGGCTTGGCGCCCCTTTGGGGCTGGAAGTAGCGACCCCTCTAAATCTCCCCTAAAGGGGAGACTTTAACAGCATCCATGAAGGTAAATCCTATTCTTATTTACAGTCTGAATTTCTTTTCGCTGAGTTTGCGCTCTATCCAGTAGAGGAGATTGAGTGTGCTAGTGTAGTGGTCGCGCAGGCCGGCTACTTTATTTGCACGGATGTCCTCTGCCATCTCGGCGAGCAGGGCTTTGCGCTCTTCTGCAGGAGCTTTAGATACCTTTGTGATCCAGCGCAGGACGTGGTCTGTAGCGTCACTCTCCAGTTTATTCTTTTTGATCCAGCCGCGTGTGGAGCGTATCAGTGACGGCAGGATGGTATAGTGGCCAAACTCCATCTGCAGCAGCAGCTGGATGACACGTGCGTGCAGCTGCAGGTCTGCCCGCTGGCCATGAGAGGAGTTTATGATCTCCTGTATCACTTTATTGGCTTCTGTAGTTTTGCCATTCATAGTGAGGGCATGGGCATACACGTAGTGTATCATGACCACGCGGCCATAGTGCTCGCCATCTACCTTTTCATCATAGAGGGCACTCCCTACTTTCTCACAGGCAGCGTAGTCTTTGATGCCATTCAGGATCACGAGGCGCTGGCGCTGCAGCATGCCCTCTATCTCGACCCGTATGCGCGGGTGAAAGAACTGCGGATGCTTCTCCAATATATCCATAGCCCTGCGCAGGGCTGCGAGAGAAATATCTGACTGATCAAATGTACTGCTCAGCGCTACGCGCAGGTAGGCGTAGGGCAGTGTATAGAGCTGTGCAGTGCGCAGCGGGGCGTGGTCCTCATATAGCCTGACCAACCGCTGTGCATATTCGAGACCGATACCGCCCAGTCCATGTACGATGGTCTGAAGGGCATTGTGAATGCTGTAGTATATCGCCCGCGCTTTGAGCGAATGTATCTCCTCTGCCTGGCGCGCCAGCAGCGGCCGCTGTAGCGCTGCCTGCATCTGCTCCGGTGCATAGCGGTTCATGATGAGCGGGCCGACATCATGGTACAGCTGGGTGTAGTCTGCCATCTCACGTATGAGTGCGATATGAGCATCAAACTCTGCACGTGGTACGATGCCCGGCTGTGCAGCATGCCCCAGCTTGTACATCAGCTCCAGCCGGGTAAAGTAGGCAGAGATAAATAATCCATGCATCTCAAGCGCCATCAGTTCGGGATAGATCTTATCCATCAGGCGCAGTGCCATATCGTGCATACCCCGGCGGTGAAGGGCCTGTACCTCCAGGTAGGCATTGGTGAGCCGCACCTCCTCGGTGGCAGACTCGTCATAGTTGCGCAGGGCTTTGAGCAGGACATCCTGCAGGTAGTTCTTCTCATCTGCTATCTGCTTTTTGGTCTTGCGCAGGCGGCGGCTTAGCTCATCGGGGTCATACTCCTGCTGCTTTTGCATGGCGTCAAAAAGCGCTTCGTATTTTTTGCTGCTGCCCCAGAGGGAGATGTACTGTTTAAAGTATTTCTTCTCACTGGGCGTGAGAGAGTGAATGAGATGCGTGAGCTGATCCTGAGTGCGCATGGATAGGACATTTTAGGTGGTAGTGGACCGCAAATGTATGCAACTAATCAAATGTTAAAACACATCAGAAAAGTTTGTACTGCTTATCACGATACTGCTCGTACAGAGATGTGTTGTACTCGAAGGATTTGCGATCCGGAAAAAATTTGCGCATGGCCAGGTCGTACTGGCTGCGCATGAGGTCTGCCCACTCTCCCTCTCCCCGCATACGACGCCCAAACTGCGAATCATTCAGTTTGCCATCATGCATGGCCTTGATACGGTTTAGCACTTTATTGGCCCTGTCGGGAAAATTTTTGGTGACCCAGTCCTCAAAGATCGTCCCTATCTGACCATTGAGACGCACTACGATATAGTGGACACTGCGTGCGCCGGCCTCTGAGGCAGCGCGGATGATATCAAAGAGGCCATCGTCATTGATAGCCGGTATCATAGGAGCAGCATTGACACTCACAGGTATACCAGCCTCAGAGAAGCTACGGATGGCTCGTAGGATATTGCGGGCCGATGCGGTGCGCGGCTCCATGATGCGCTTCAGGTCTTCATCCAGTGTGGTAAGGCTGAAAACGACCTGGACCAGGTCGAGCCCGGCCAGTTTGCTAAGGATGTCTATATCCCGCTCTATGAGTGTGTTCTTGGTAATGATGCCGATAGGGTGACGATACTCGTAGAATACCTCCAGCAGCTGACGTGTGATTTTAAACTGCCGCTCGGCGGGCTGGTAGCAGTCTGTATTGCCCGAGAGGAGCATGGGGGTAGCTTTCCACTTTGGGTTATCGAGGTACTGACGGAGTAGTTTCGGTGCGATCTTCTTGACCATGATATTCTGCTCAAACTCTGCTCCCGCACTATAGTCCCAATACTCGTGAGAGTTTCGTGCATAGCAGTAGATGCAGCCGTGCTCGCAGCCCTGATAGGGATTGAGGCTATACATATTGCGCAGGTCGGGGCTATCTACTTTATTGACCAGTGTCTTGGGAAAGACCTCAATGAACTTTGTTTTCGGATTGTGTAGTAGCATCTCCTCCCGCTCCTCCTCAGTGGCCAGATGCTCCAGGTCTCGCACCGTTTCCGTTTTGAAGAAGCGATTGGCCGGGTTCTTTTGCGCGCCGCGCCCTCTGACGTATATTTCTTTATCTTTATCCGGCATAGCATGGCTTATCTCATAAAAATAGCATTTACTAAATAATATAGCAAATGAAAGACAAACTACTGATATATGGCTGTAATGGCTATACAGGTACACTGATATCTAAACTGGCGGTACAGAAGGGTTTGCAGCCTATACTCAGCGGCCGCAATGAAGCCGCTGTGAAAAAACTGGCAGAAGAACTACAACTACCATATGTAGCCTTTGACCTGAGCAATAATGCCGCAGTAGACATAGCACTGAAGGACGTAAAGGTGGTGCTGCACTGCGCGGGACCTTTTATCTATACCTCAAAGCCTATGATAGAAGCCTGCCTGCGCAATAGGGCACATTACCTCGATATCACAGGTGAGATACCGGTCTTTGAGGGTGCGCATGATCATGATGCCGTGGCAAAGAGTGCCGGCATACTGGTGATGCCGGGTGTGGGATTTGACGTAGTCCCTACCGACTGCATGTCTCTATACCTGAAGGAGCAACTACCCGATGCGGATAAACTGGAACTCTGCCTGATGAATAAAGGTGGACGTCTCTCACATGGTACGGCTATCACTATAGCTGAGTCAATGGGCATGGGTAGTGCCATCAGGAAAAATGGAAAGATCACAGAAACAAAGTCAGGATATACGACGCGCGAGATCGACTTTGGTTTTACTAAGAAAGTAGGTGCGGAGATACCATGGGGTGATGTGTCGACGGCGTACTATACCACGGGCATCCCCAATATCCGCGTCTACAATGTGCTGCCGAAGCAATTGATCTCATCCATGAAGCTCTCTAACTACATCGGCCCGATACTGCGCATGCGCTGGGTGAAAGACCGGGCAATAGCTAAGATCAAGGCGCGTCCTGCAGGTCCGGATGATAAGGAGCGCGCAGAGGCTCAGAGCTACGTATGGGGTGAGGTGACTAATAAAAGCGGCGCTGCCACGCGCGCTGTACTGACACTGCCGGAGGGCTACAGCCTCACGGCAGATACCGCTGTGGAGATAGCTAAGCGTGTGCTGGATGCGGGCTTTAGTGCTACTGGCTTCCATACGCCGGCATCAGTGTTTGGTTCGGCATTTATCAGGCAGTTTGATGGAGTGAGTTTGAAAAATCTATGATCACCGCAGAAACGCGAAACCGCAGAAAATAAATGAGAAAAAATGTAAGTCGCTATATCAAACTGCTCCTGCTCACTCTGCTCATGGCAGGCTGCCAGCAGCATGCCTTCAAAGAAGGAAAGCCTGCACGGTGCGTGGGTGTGAAGGATGGCGATACGATAGTGGTGGTGCTGGACGGCCAGCAGGTGACTATCCGCCTGGCTGAGGTAGACTGCCCTGAGAAGAGCCAGGCCTATGGCCAGCGGGCAAAGCAGTATACATCAGGATTATGTTTTGGCAAGGAAGTGAGTATAGTAGAGAAGAATAAGGACCGCTACGGCCGGACGATAGCAATAGTCTATGTAGATGATACCACGGTGCTGAATAAGGAATTGGTCAAGGCCGGTATGGCCTGGCGCTATGTACAGTACTCAGAGGATCCGGTATACGGTGAGCTGGAAGATGAAGCGCGCAATGCGCATCGCGGCCTTTGGGCAGATGAGAACCCCGAAGCACCGTGGGAGTTTCGCAAGCATGGCAGAGCGCCATCCAGGCCGGCACATAGGAAGAAATACCAACCGCAAGAGCAAGCAGAAGATGAAGTAGAAAGCTGAGTCGGGAGGTTATATCGCCCCTATCATCGCTTTACTACTTTCGCTTTTTTGATCTGTGTCTGTGTCTGTATATAGCAGGTATAGACACCACTCGGCCACTCTCGAGTATCAACGGTCACCATCTCCTTTTCTATCACATCATGGTACACGATCTGGCCGAGCAAATCGGTGATAGTAATATCTTTTTGAGCAACATTATTGGTGCTGACTATGAAGTGGTCGTGTGCAGGATTGGGGCGTATCGTGATCTGCAGTGCCGCTGCCAGCGCGATACCAGTAGTGGTCGTATCTATGGTAGTCGTATCTATGATCGCTGTAGTATCCACTGACTCTGTGATGTGTTGCAAAATATTGGAATAAATAGCGGTAACATCTCTGGTGGGATGGCAGACATTGATAAGGTTGGCCACGATCATATACCTTGAGTTTGTATCGGCTACAAAATTGCTGATGGTGGCGGTAGTCTGCGTATTGGGATAGGCGTTTTGCAGGTGCCAGTTTCCATTGCCCAGGGAATCGCAGTAGAGGTCGTATGAGGAGACGGGGTTGGCACCTCCCTCCACCACATATGGCGTCCACATAAATCTGCCGGAGTCGGCATAGCTCAGGTAGATGGTCTGATGATATGGGCTGAAACCATCCTGCATGCCGCAGGTATCGCGCACTACGATCCTGTAGCGGTAGCTCATACTATCAGGATGTGCTGTAGTATCTACCCATTGGCTCAGTGAGTCCCGGTCTATGTGGCCCACCAGGGCATAGTTTGTGGCCGGCGTCGGTGCTCTGTAGATATCATAAGCGCGCGTAGCATATTTATTTGCCTTCTCCCATGTGACCACAGGTTTTAGAATGGCTGTATCTATGGATACTATACAGATATCCTGATCGACCGCGGCAGTAGCAAATCCTGTCATTTTGAACACACCGTAATGCTCGATGCCCAGATTCTGGGCTACCGATGTATAGGCAGTGCCAGACCCGTCTACATAAAGCGGCGTATAAATCGGAGCAAGAACAGGTGTGTAGAAATCAACCCAGCCGGTATCTGTCCATCTGCTGGCATTGTGATAGCCCAATGGACTATTGAACGACATGGTGCCCACCGCATAAATATTGTCGCTAGGGTCCCTGGAGATCCAGACCAGTGGAGCAGCATTTCCATTTGTGAGACTATCACCCAGATATGTCCATGACTGACCGTGCCAGGCCATCACCCGCGAAGCGGTAGATGAGCCTGAGCTCGTGATAGATCTGGCAGCATACACCGTACCGGCACCATCCACTATGACAGAGGTAATCAAGCCCATACCAGCAGTATCGAGATGACCGAGCCGACTCCATGAGTGCCCGTCCCATTTGGCTATATAGTAGTAGCCCTCATTAGGTGATACAGAGTCTGTGGTAAATGATCCCCCGGCATATACATTGCCCTGTCTATCCAGGGCTAACGTGTTGATTGTCCAGTTTGCATTCAGCGCTGCACTACCGGTGCCCAGCTCTGACCATGTATTACCGTCCCATTTAGCTACGTACTTGCGGCCATTGGCATCCCAGATCGTACCTGCTATATATATATTGCTATTCTTATCTATTACCATGCTTGTTATTCTCTGTGCTGTACCCTGGTTTACATTACTACTCCCGGGAAATGTATTGGTCCTGCTCCCTACCTGAGACCAGCGGGTACCATCCCATTTGGCTACGTAAAAATTTCCAGCCTGGCTACAGCCGCCATTCCAGCATCCTATACTATCACTGAAGGAGCCTACTGCATAAAGATTGCCTGAGGCATCCCAGGCTAGTTGAGTGATATTTGAATTGGCATGGAGTCCATTTGCACCTTTGCCCAGCTCATCCCATTTGTAGCCATCCCAGACAGCTACAAAATAACGCGCGCCACGTGCATAGGGGTTTGTGCCGGCCTGATACACCGATGCGAATATGTGCCCGGCTGTATCTGTCACTATAGGGCCTGCGTATCCGGAAAAAGACTTACTACCCGGACTGATATCGCCCCAATGCACTCCATCCCAGGTGGCCACGTAGCTATGTCCAAAAACACTTATGAATTTACCCGCGCAATATATTTTGCCTGATAGGTCTCTGGCCATACAGCTTATATCCCCTGCACTATTGAGTTGCCCTACTGCATTGAGCCCTCCCCATCCGCTATCTGGCTCGTACCAGTAGGTGCCATTCCAGCGGACCATTCTATTATAGCCGTCATTATATGGCCCCCACTGCTGAGGGATGATCCCCCCGGCATTGAGTCCTCCGTTGTCATCAAATATTAGAGTCGTGATGATTGTTGATTTTGGGAAGGCCCCCCTTCCTGTACCCAAGTTTGCCCAATGAGTGCCATCCCATCTGGCTACGTCATACTTGGTAGCACTGTGAAATTGCCCTGCTGCATACAAATTGCCACTGCTATCTGTAGTGAGTGCATAGATCTGCCCATTGCACCCGAGCCTTGTACTACCGGTGCCTACTTTGCTCCAGACAAAACCGTCCCATCTCGCTACATAGCCTGAGTCGGCTGCGTCACCTATTTGCCCGGCTGCGTACACTATACCATTCCTATCTATGGTCAGTGTATTGATGGGGCTATTCAGGATAGCAGCGGAAGTATCTAAAAGTGTCCATACAGTGCCATCCCATTTGATTACAAAAGAGCGCTTGATAGCATAAGTGCTATCCGCAATAAACCCTGCAGCATACAGATTGCCATGTGAATCAGATGTCAGGGCTGTGAGAGATGACCGGGTCTGCAATATAGGTGGCGCTGAGGCCGTCACATTCACCCAGCTATTCCCGTCCCATTTACCAATATAAGCTCTGGGGTCACCGTAATGAAAAGACGTATCTCCTACGCCATATAGAGTCCCTGTCTTATCTATTGCTATATAAGTCACCCGGCTATTATACTGCATCTGTGTCCACCTGTGACCATTCCATTTACTCACAAAACACTGACCCGGCAGAGATGAGCCGGGATCATTGATGGCTACATATACATTGCCTGAAGAGTCAATGGCCATAGATTTGATATTATCCGAAAAGTCAAGTGCTATGCTATCCCTGGTGCTTACCTCGGTCCAGACAGGCTGACCGGAAAGAATGGAGGAGAGAAATGCAGTAAAAAGTACTGCAAGGCAGATACGCTTCATAAAAAATGTTTTAAGCAACCAAAATAGGAAAATACTACGTTTCAGCACAAACTGAACGGGAGATAAAATCACTCTAATACACTGAGTGCCGCATCAGCTATGCTCTGCATCCGCTTTTTGTCAGAGAAGGCCTTGCCTACGGTATTCATACCCTGGAGGGTAGTGACGATATGCATGGCTATGCTCTCTGCGGGGAGCGTGGGTGCAAGCTCTTTGGTTTTGATCCCCTTTTTGATGGCAGTGAGAAATATCTCGTACATGCTATTGAGATTGCGCTGGGCTATTTCCTTGACAGTCTTGTCGTGAGGGATCATCTCCAGTGCTGCATTATTGATCAGGCAGCCTTTGCTTTTCTTGTCCTGGGTCTGGGCTGCTATCGCCTTGTCAAAGTAGGAGCGGAAGAGCTGGCGCACGGGTAGGTCCTGGGCAAAATGCACTTTGAGCGCCTCGCCATTTTTCTCAGAATAATGATTGAGTACCTCTACAAAGAGGGTATGTTTATCTCCGTAGGTATCATAGATACTCTGCCGGTTGATACACATACCCTCTGTGAGGTCTGCGAAGCTCGTACCGTTGTATCCATTGCACCAGAAGACCTCAAGCGCTTTTTCGAGCACCTCTTCACGTTCAAATTCTTTCTGCCGTGGCATAATTGATGCAAAGATACGATATCCTATCAGCGGCGCAATCCGATACCGCCGTCTACCAGCAGGTCAGCGCCGGTGATAAATGATGCCTCGGGTGATGATAGGTACACTACCGCACGGGCTACCTCCTCAGCGCGGCCCAGGCGGCCTACAGGCACCGCAGTCTCGAGTGTAGTGCGGAATCCTGCCTTCACATCATCAGGCAGTCCTGATTTGTCAAAGATAGGTGTGTCTATAGGGCCGGGGCTCACTACGTTCACACGGATATTTTTGGCAGAGAGCTCATTGGCAGCTACGCGGCCTATAGATGTCACAGCGGCCTTGGTAGCAGCGTAGGCGCCGGCGTTTGCCATAGCGCCGTTTGATACTACTGACGAGTTGAGCACTACTGAGGCGCCATCGGCCAGATGCGGGATCAGCTTCTGCAGTGTGAAGAAGAGCCCTTTTACATTGGTATTAAACATGGCATCATAGGCCTCCTCTGTGGTATGCTCTATCGGGGCAAAGAGCGCGATACCTGCATTGAGGAAGAGGACGTCTACCTTTTTGCCACTGTCGCTGATCGCCTTGACCAGTGTGTCGAGCGTCTTGATATCAGAGATATCTGAGAGCACTGTTTTGAGTTTAGGGTCATTGCCCAGGTGGCCGGCAGCTTGCTTCAGCTTATCGGCGCTACGGCCGGTGATAAAAACTTCTGCTCCCTCAGCGAGGAAATGCTGGGCGGTGGATAGGCCCATACCGGAGTTGCCGCCGGTGATGACGACTGTTTTGTTGTTGAACTTGCTCATTGTTTGAGATTGTAAAGTGTGATTAATTTATTTTAGAACGATCATTCCGATACAAAGGAACAAATAATAGAACGATTATTCCAAATAAATATTTTAAGGGTAGTAGTAAGTTATCATGTAGATGGAAAAACAAAGAGGGATAGAATCCCCCTTTGCATTATCTCACCATTTTTAATACAGCTAGAGCTATACATAAAAATGATACAGATATTAGAAGCACAGAAAGTGCTTCTATAAGCGAAGTCAACCTTTTAAGCATAATGCTAATTTTCTGTCAGGATTGCGCCATGACTTTGGTAGTCTTCGTTAGCAATGTATTAAACTATTTAATATTTCCATAACAACGTAACACTAATTCTTCACTAAAATTTTACTAAAGCATTCTAATCTCGTATCCGGTTTTTAAATGTTATGTATGGATAAAAAATTCCACATCACAGAGTTACTAGAGTTTTAGCTGTCCAGAGTAATCTGAACAGGTCGTTCATTTTTTGGTGTTTACAGTCCTTTGGCAAGCGTGGCCCATATGTGGTCTAACCGAATCCGCCAGACTTTGTATACAAACGACCGGACCAGCACACTAAAAAATATTTTCCTGCGTTTTATAAATACATTGGAATCTTATGTATTATTGCCTTAGGTATTAAACAAAGACTATGATATTTCCACCGGAGCTGATCAAGGGGACCTTTAAAACCATCGTGCTGAAACTGCTGGCCGACAATAAGAAGATGTACGGCTATGAGATCACGCAGCGGGTCAAGGAGCTGACCCTGGAGCGCATACAGATGACCGAGGGCACGCTCTACCCCACACTCCACGCGCTGGAGAGCGAGGGCCTCGTGACCACAGAGACAGAATATATAGGCAAACGCGTGCGCAAGTACTACAGCCTGAGCCCGAGTGGCAAGGCAAAGAGCAAAGAGAAGGTGAAAGAGTTTGCAGAATTTGTAGCGACCATGCAGCTACTGCTGGATACCAACCTAAAACCTATATAAGAATGTACCGCCTCACAGACGCGCAGATAGACTATATACTCGATGACATCAGACGTGGTGGCATAGAGCTGGAGGACCTGCAGTATAACCTCCTGGATCATATCTGCTGCATACTGGAGCGCGACCTCAAGGAGACGGATGACTTTGAGGTAGTCTACCGGCGCACGATCCGGCAGTTTTATGAGCGGGAGCTGTGCGAGATAGAGGAGCAGGCCATCCATTTATCAACCATCAAAAATCACTACACAATGAAAAAGATCATGCTGGCCAGCGGCGCCATATCTGCCGCTGCCTTTATCACTGGCTGTATTTTCAAAATTTTCCAACTGCCCGGCACTATCGCCTTCCTATTTGCCGGTGCGGCGCTCATGAGCCTGGTGTTTCTGCCGCTGATGGGTATCGCCCGTGCATCAGAGCTGGGCACACGGGCAGAGAAAGTAGTACCGCTGACTGCGGCTCTGACCGGCAGCCTGTTCATCCTTTCCGTGCTGTTTGCTATAGAGCAATGGCAGGGGCGCACAGCTATGTGGCTGCTCACTGTAGGATCGGCACTGCTGCTACTGGCTCCGGGCTATCTCTATGCGGGCTGGCAACGCCAGGACCGGCAGGCTACCGTATTGAATACCATCGTTTTAGTTGGCTTTGCCTCGGCCCTGTTCTTTATGATCAGGATACACTGACAGTCCATCTAAAATATCATTTGCACATCTGCCCTATTCTCTTATTTTTGCAGCGCCTTTCGGGGCGCTTTTTAACAAACACTTTAATATATCAATAATATGGCAGATGTAAAGCCGGACGAGATCTCTGCGATTCTCAGGGAGCAGCTCTCAAACTTCAAATCCGCTGCAGAACTCGAAGAAGTGGGCACCGTGCTCCAGGTAGGTGACGGTATCGCTCGTGTATATGGTCTGACCAATGCCCGCGCAGGTGAGCTCGTAGAGTTTACAGCCAGTGGTGTCAAGGCCATCGTACTGAACCTCGAGGAGGACAACGTAGGTGTGGTACTCATGGGGCCATCTGACAAGATCAAGGAAGGTGATACAGTAAAGCGTACCAATGTGATCGCTTCTATCAAGGTAGGCGAAGGCCTGCTGGGCCGTGTGGTAAACACCCTCGGCGAGGCGATAGATGGCAAAGGCCCTATCAATGGTGAGCTGTATGATATGCCACTGGAGCGCAAGGCTCCTGGCGTACTCTACCGCCAGCCGGTAAACGAGCCGCTGCAGACGGGTATCAAGTCTATCGACGCGATGATCCCTATCGGCCGTGGCCAGCGTGAGCTGATCATCGGTGACCGCCAGATAGGCAAGACGGCTATCGCTATCGATACCATCATCAACCAGAAAGAATTCTTTGCTAAGGGTGAGCCAGTATTCTGCGTGTATGTAGCATGCGGCCAGAAGGCATCTACCGTAGCCCGTATCGTAAAGACGCTGGAAGAAAATGGCGCGATGGATTACACAGTCGTAGTTTCGGCTTCTGCTGCTGATCCGGCTCCGCTCCAGTTCTACGCACCATTTGCTGGTTGCGCTATCGGCGAGTACTTCCGTGATACAGGCCGTCCGGCACTGATCGTATATGATGATCTCTCCAAGCAAGCCGTAGCATACCGTGAGGTATCTCTGCTGCTCCGCCGTCCGCCGGGCCGTGAGGCATACCCTGGTGACGTATTCTACCTGCACAGCCGTCTGCTCGAGCGTGCGGCCAAGGTGAATGCAAACGACTCTATCGCAAAGGACATGAATGACCTCCCTGAGTCTCTCAAGGGCAAGGTGAAAGGTGGTGGATCTCTCACGGCCCTCCCTATCATCGAGACACAGGCTGGTGACGTATCTGCATACATCCCGACCAACGTGATCTCTATCACAGACGGTCAGATATTCCTTGAGTCCACACTCTTCAACTCTGGTATCCGTCCGGCTATCAACGTGGGTATCTCTGTGAGCCGCGTGGGTGGCAACGCTCAGATCAAGTCGATGAAGAAAGTGGCTGGTACCCTGAAGCTCGACCAGGCTCAATACCGCGAGCTGGAGGCCTTCTCTAAGTTCGGCTCTGACCTCGATGCTGCTACCAAGGCAGTACTCGACAAGGGTGCCCGCAACGTGGAGATCCTGAAGCAGCCTCAGTTCACGCCATTCTCTGTAGAGAAGCAAGTAGCTATCCTCTACGTGGGTACTAAAAACCTGGCTAAGAACGTACCGGTAAACAAGGTGCGCGAGTTTGAAACACAATTCCTCTCTCAGCTGGAGAGCCGCATGCCTGAGACACTCAAGGCACTGGCCAAGCCACTGACTGACGAAGTAGAAAAGACACTGACCACTCTGGCCGGTGAAGTTTCCCTCCACTTCAGCAAGTAATCGCAACACCAACCTCTATATACCAGAGCCCCTCCGCAAGAGGGGCTTTTTTTTTATGCGGAGCAGGCATGATCAAAATAGCTACCTTCACACCTAAACCGCTACCATGAAATATATACTCCTCAGTGCCTGCAGCCTGCTCTTGCTGATCAGTAGCTGTAGCAAAAGTCCCTCTCCGGCTCAGACACGCGTACGGACCAATACCTTCACCGTAAACTGGTTTCGGGATAGTACGACACCAAACCCTACAGCTTTTATAGACTTATATAACGGAAAGGCGTATACTATGAGCCAGGCGGTGGCTAAGGCTGACAGTGTAGACCTATTCTGCTATGACCATTCTGCACTGACAGTATCCGGCCAGGACATATCACTGATCAATATGGCATTCTTTGGTGCCGGCACCTATGACCCTCAGGCGGTGCAGCTCTTTCAGGATGTAGTCGAAGTACTGCCACTATCAAACTACAACACATCCACAATAGATGTAGTCAGCATTACACCTGCAGACTATACCAACATTACCTACAACGCTGATATCAGTAGCATCTTCTCCAGCAAGGCGCTGAACGGTGGCCAGACGGATATCAGCATCGCAGCGTCAGACCTCAATACTACTAAGTACTATCAGTTCAAATGCTCCAAGAATGGCAAGCGCGGCTTCCTGCATGTCATCTCTGCCAATTACTCTCCTGGAGGTACGATGACCATAGAGGAGAAAGTAGAAGAGTAAAGACCAGTACAATTCTATATCGGGATTTTTCACATGAGTAAATGTGATCGCCTTCGATATAACTTTCATATCAGCGCTTTGTACCTTATATTGTATCAATGAAACGGAAGGGTCTTCTAATAAGCAGCAGAATGTTTGTGCTGCTGTGTACCTTATGGCTAGGGATGCTCTCCGCTCAGGCTATCACCACCACGGTAGCTACTACGACCTCCATCTGCTTCAACGACGGCACCCTGACACTCAGCTCCACAGGAGGTACGGCACCATACACATACACTATCACTTCCGGTCCTGTGGTGCCGGGCATCGCTTACCCATACTCTCTGCCCGCCGGGCAAAGTACCTTCTCCAATCTGGCGGCGGGGACCTATACCGGCACTGTGCGGGATGCCTTGGGCGCCACGGGCACTTTTACTGCCACCGTAGGTGGCACCTATACCTTTCCTACTATGCTGATAGATACCCCGATGTCGCCATGGCTGCAGCCTCCCGTGCTACAATGCCACGCCAGTGGCGGGCTGCCACTCTATGAGTATGCTATCTCTACCACCGGGCCTAATGCCGGCTTCGTGCCATACCAGAGCTCGCCGGTATTTGCGCATATATGCCCTGCTACCTACTGGGTACGTGTACGTGATGCCTGCGGCAATATCTTTACGGACTCAAGACATTTTGATTATCAGATAGGCATCGATTTTGGCTGCCTCAATTTCTCCCGGGGAATGGTCAATGTATCAGGTATAGGTAATACACCTCTGACCTATACTCTGTATAACGCTAATACAGGTCAGAGCTATGTCAACCATACCGGTACTTTCCCTAATGTAGGGGCATATGACACGATGCGTCTCACGGTCACTGACTCCTGTGGGGTCACGAGCCTATTCACAGAGGCCAGACGAGTGCAGCGACTGCTGGAGACGTGCCCTTTTGACGGTAATGTATATGGGCATATAGAGTTTATAGATACTATGACGCTGACCTGTACCAACTGTGTACCGGTGCAGACGGTGGTCAAGATAGGCTCTTCAGCTGCGCCTTTCTGGGATACGATATTCCGGGGTGTGCCTCAGGGATTACATCCTGATGTGGTAGTGACCGTGCGCAATCATCTGACCTGTGGCACGGATACGATCCCACCGCTTTTTATAGCGCCTGCGGTATCCTTCATGCAGCTCACCAACCCTAGGTGCAATGCCATAAGAGCTGATGTCTACAGTGGTGCAGTAGGCATGAGGCCTCAGGTAGATTCGTTTGTGATAGTACCGGGACGTATCCACCCTACCACCTGGTCCGACTCCTCGGCAGACTTTACCGATCTACCCAACGGAGGCTACACCGTCATAGCGTACCTGCATCCCGGGCAGTGCCCGGACTCCCTGACGAATTTTATGTCTATGCCAGCCTTTGGTATCGGCTGCTACCAGCATATGAAGGATAGCGTCTGCGATGACCGCTGGCAGCTAGGTGTGGATCCGATCTATCCGGAAAAATACTCTATCATCAATGCTGCCGGAGATACGACACCAGCTACATATATACCGGGCTATTCCGAAAAGTTCTTCTACGATCTGGTACCTGCTACAAACTATACAGTGATCTCTGACAGTGGCTGCGCACTGCCACTTACCACGCAGCCCTTTCGGCCACCTGTATCAGAGATAAGCTATGTATCACCCTGTACAGGCCCGCCGGTACTGACCTACAGCTATACTTCATACAATTTCTGCGTGACTCAGATCAAATTTAAACTATGGCATAATGGGGCGCTGGCAGCTGATACCACCTGGGGGCACTCCATGATACCGGATCAGATATCCCTCACCCTCCCTGATTCGGGGCTTTACTCTTACAAATTCTATGTGACCCCTTATGTTTTCACTCCTGATCTGCGCTACGACTCCATCTGTCCGCTGGATACAGGCTCCATCTACATAGTCAGTGATCACCGGCCTCGCCTGATGCCCGCCTATATTAATATATGCGATACGACTGCCACAGATAGCCTTTACTTTCATGTAGCGGGAGGCCTCCCCCCGTATATAGTAGAGATACCCGGAGTGGATACACTATACCTCAGCGGTCATACAGGCGTATTCCCATCACATCACCCGGGCACCTATGCTATGATAGTATATGATGACTGTGGCGTAAGCCGTAGCCTGTCCCTGAGTGTGATAGATACCTGCCACGGCTGCCCTATGGCTGCTATACGCGCTTCTGATACACTCGTCTGCCTGGGAGATTCTGTAGTGCTATATGATATATCTGCAGGAGGTGTGGTAAATGAATGGCAGATAGATGGCCTCTCCTACAGTACCGGCATGCAGACCACCTATACGCCTCCCGCGGGTACTCATGATATCATATTGATATCAGGGGCTGTATCCGGCTGCCTGGACACGGCAGCGGTATCAGTGCGTGCTGTGGCGCCTGCTACTTTTGATCTGGGCAGCGACACGGTGTATTGTGACACATTCAGCAGGGTGGTCAGCACGGGCATCAGCGGTACGGTGTGGTCTACCGGTGATGTAGCAGCACAGATCAGTGTGCATCAGCCCGGACTCTATATAGCCACTACTACGGATATATGCGGCGTGCACCGTGACTCCGTATCTATCCAGTCGAGAGCCATATCAGACCTGCATCTCAGCGCTGATAGTGGCAGCATCTGTAGCAATATACCAGACAGTATCCTGCTCACCGCTACGATAGACTCACTGAGTGGCAGGCCCGTCACATTCGCATGGAGCACCGGTAGTACTATCCATAGTACCTATAGCGCAGGTATATGGGTGCATACTGCAGGCACCTATCAGGTGTCAGCACACGATGGTCAGTGCTCAGCCAGCGCCTCAGCGACTGTAGCAGCCATACTATGCGATACCAGCTGTCTGTCCTGCCCGGATACTTCATGTGCAGGTTGCCCGGATACGGCGTGCATCTCCCGGCTCGCACTGCCGGACGCCTTCTCTCCAAACGGCGATGGCCGCAATGACCTATTCTATATCCCCCATACCTGCACCATGTATAGCTATAACCTGCGCATATATGACCGCTGGGGCGGGCTGGTATATGAGTCAAAGGACATCACCAAAGGATGGGACGGCACGTACAAAGGCAAACCTCAGCCTGCTGATAGTTACACCTGCCTCATGTGCGCTCAGGACAAACCATCTGATCCCGTGCGGTGCCGGGAGTGGACGCTCATACTGATACGGTGACTGCCTGCGCGGTATATACTCCGTGCCAGCACTGATGCAAAATACCATAGGGTGCGGATAGGAGCAGAGTGACAGAAGAAGACCTTTGTGTCATTATTCACACTAAATCACTCCAAAATGAAAAAGTCCCTTCTCCTCCTCAGCGCTGCTGTCATCGTAGCGGCAGGCATCAGCTCGTGCAATAAAGGCACGACCAACACGACCAGCAATGGAAACTCTGCACCCTCAGTAAACACACCATCCAATGCTGATGGTGCACTGGCTGCCGTCAAGGTCATCACTACTCAGACCGTAGCCGGCTATACTGTACCTATCAATATCGGTACCGCTGCAGCCTGGTTTGGCCTGTCTGCCACCCATCAGGATGCAGGCAATGTGACCGTAGACGGCAATGCACTCACCAATCAAAGCAACAATTACGTTTTTCAGCCGAGCCAGACTACACCTACAGGTCTTGACTTCAACTCGTCAGTGGCATGGAATGTGACCGGCAATACATCTAACGGTATCACCGGGTTCAGCTATACTGACCAGTCCAGCTTTCCTACCATAGATGACGTACAGACACCTACCTCTGTATCGCACTCTGCACCATTCACGCTCACTGCCAGCGGCTATGTGAGTGGCGACTCTGTGATATTTGTAGTATCAGGTGGCAGCGGCCATGTATCCTTTATCGCGCCAGGCGGCACTTCATCTCATACTTTTTCGGCTGCAGAGATGGCCACTGTAGGAGCTGCCGCTAATAATACCGGCCTGCTGCAGATCGCGCCATACCGTATTAATCATCAGACCATCAATGGCAAAAGCTACTACTTTGTAAAAGAGACCTGCGCCAACAAATTTGTGACCATCGACTAATCCTAAGAAAATGGAGTTTGATTTAAGGCAACGGGCCCTGCCTGTTGCCTTTTCTCTTGCTCCATATAACAAGAAGGCCCTCCTGTTTTGCAGGAGGGCCTTTTACGTTTTCGTTTCAAAGTGGTGATTAGTGTATGATGGACACCTTGCCCGAGCGGATATTACCGGCCTGGTCTCTGGCTGTATAAGTGTAGATGCCTGCAGCAAATGTGCTACCTGACAGGGTCAGATCTCTGCTGGTAGTAGTTTCCATTACCTTTTTGCCTGTCACATCCATCAGCTCAAAGCTGACCTGGCCCGTAGCGCCTGTGAAGTGTATGATAGACGACTCCTGCACCGGATTTGGCATGATGCTGACCTGCATGGCACCATCGCGGCTCGGTGTATGTATACCTGTCAGATCTGAGCGGGTATTGACAGTAGTATTGGTCACTACGGCAGAGTTGTAGTCAAAATAGATGTAAGCTGTATTCTTTACTTCGGTGCCTAGCGGCAGGTTTGGCCTGGTATGCACAGTGTAGTTTACAAATCCTTTGCTATTTGGCTCATCATGTACGCTATCCGGCAGATTGATATTCTCAAACCGGAAAGTGAGCAGACCGTTACCGGATAGAGAGAACTTATAAGGATGACTGGAAGCACCGGGCACTACAGATGCCGGATCTACGTATGGAGATAGTGTGTCCTGTACTACTACGAGGTAGGCAGGTGCATTGCCGTCATTCTGGAAGCGTACAGTGTAGTGCAGTATATTATCTCCCTCTGCCAGAGGGCCTGCAGGGTAGACTGCCTTGTCATTAGGATCATGGGAGCCTACTACCTCATCATAGATGCTTTCGGTATTGTCAGACGTGTTGCAGTCGCCGGCTGTGGGCGCTATCTGTGCCGTGCAGGCCAGGTACGATCCGAGCGTGAGGGTATTAGGCACGTTGAAGGTCATTTCTACACGCTGCCAGTTAGCGCCTGGGCTCAGGTTGCCTACATTCCAGGTCACAGTATGGGTCGCGTTGTCATAGCTGGTATAAGGAGGATTGGACGATACGAGTGTCAGATTAGGGTCATGCACGAAGCTCACTACAGTACCAGGTGCGCTGGCCTGTCCGGTATTGTAGTAGTACACCCAGTAGTCCTTGGTAGAGCCGGGTATAGAGGTGCCGCAGCCTGCATGTACGCCCAGGTTGTAAGCCTGCGCACCGGGATCTATCGCAAAATCATTGCCTGACGAGGTCTGTCCTGATGATGCCAGAGATGCGGTGTGGCTCGAAGTACAGCTGCTGGTAGCGCAGCCAGAGTCGTTTGGCATACGGAGTGTGATAGTATATGTACCTGGCAGTACTATCGCGTCATAGAATCCGCTGGTATCAGTACTCGCATACGAAACGCTGCCATTGCCAGCAGTGATCATAGCATAGGCGCTACCGACAGATAGCTCACCTGCATCCCTGGTACAGTTGCTATTCGCATCGGTGTAGATGTAGCCGGTGATGTGGTCATAGCAGGATGGGTCGATATTGATGTAGACTGTATCGTTATTGGAGTTGTGCTGAGGGATGCATCCATTAGCGTCGGTTACATCCACTACGGCTATCGTGTAGGGCTGCAGGCCTGTGATGGTCTGGCCCGTGCCCAGTACAATCGGACTGTTTGAAAACATATTGTGCCATACATATGTAAACGGCGCAGTACCTCCGGATCCCGATACGATAGCTGTGGCAGTACCGGTATACAGAGAGGTATCACATGATGAAGGTGTAGCAGTAGCGCTCACAGAGTATGCTGCCTCACCTCTCAGGGTATAGCTGGCAGTAGCCGTGCAGCCATTCTGGTCCGTAGCGGTCACAGTATAGCTGCCTGCAGCCAGGTTGCTATGTATAGCAGCCGTACCTGAGCCTGCCGACCATGCATAGGTGTAAGTACCGGAACCACTGTATGCATAGGCCTGTATAGTGCCATCTGCCACACCACAAGTAGGGTTGGTCACAGGGGCTATATAGGCACCAATGCCATTGCCGGTGTAGATATTATAATATCCCGAACCCGTGCATCCATTGGCATCTGTCACAGTGACACCATATGATCCTGTAGCCAGGCCTGAGGCGATACTATCAGTAGATGCAGAACCGCTCCAGTGCCAGGAGTAAGGTGCCTGTCCTGTCCTGATATGTATAGTGATAGTGCCGGTACTGCCTGTGCAGCCAGGATATTGTATCGTAGCGGAGCCGCCATTGGCGCTGTCTATAAAGAGCGCAGTATAGCCGATGTACTGCGAGGCAGCAGCTGTACAGCCGTTCCCATCTGTAGCGGTCACGGTGTAGAGGGTGCTATTAGGCAGATTGCTCACGCTGGTGCTGTTGCTACCGTTACTCCAATGGTAAGATGAGCTGCCCGTACCACCTGTGGCCAATGCTGTAAGCGTAGGATTGCACGTAGGGCCGCTGGAGGTGATGCCTACTGCCAGCGAGCTAGAGGCGTATATATCTATAGAGTCAGTGGCAGCGGTACAGCCCGTAGCATCTGTCACTGTCAAATAGTAGGAGCCACCTGCCAGACCGGAGAGAGAGCTCACATTGCCGGCGCCGTTACTCCATGCATAGGTATAGGGGGCAGTGCCACCTGAGACGGATGTCGTGATGGTGCCCTGATTGAGCGGGCAGGTGGTATTATGCGGCATCGGATTGATAATAATCCTGCTGCCTATGGCAAAACTGGCAAAGGCCGAGTCGCTTGCGCCGTATACATAGATGTTATAATTGCCCGGCGCCAGGCCTGAAAAGACCGGAGACGTCTGTGACGGGTAATACCCCGGACCCGAAAGATTGTAATAGTGCGTGCCCGGATTACCACCAGTAAGTGTAAAAGTGACTGATGCGTCATTGCCGGTACAGGTACCGGTGACAGCCGGAGTGACGGTCAGCGTACTGGCATACCCGGCAGTAAATACCAGCAGCAGCAGTGCGGTCAGCCAACTGTGGACCGGGCCGCGCCTGCCTTGGTAGGAATGATTTCTCATAGTTATTGTTTTTGATGTGTTTCTGAAATGATTTCTGATGCAAATGTAGGCCGGAGAATAAAGCAAAAGGGGAAGGATTTATAAAATCTTACCTATTCAGATTTGATTAGCTGATATTCTGTCAAAACAAAAACTGTTATAATTGAACCTTTCGCTTACCTGTTTAGGTCCAAAACGATTTACAGTTTTGTGACAAACACATTGAGACAGTTGTGTGTTGTACTTGTTTGTTGGTCAGTTCATTGTATTTGGTTAGGCTTTTTCAGCCAAACGACTGGTAGTAGTCTGATTTTCTAGGCGAAAAGTCCTTTTGACAAGTGCCGGATTATCCTATTTTTGCAGCCGCAATTATTAACAAATGGCAAACCTCAAAGAAGTACGCGGGCGCATAGCCAGTGTCAATACGACCTCTCAGATCACCAAGGCGATGAAGCTGGTATCAGCCTCTAAGCTGAAGCGCGCCCAGGACCGCATCCTCATGATGCGTCCGTACTCAGAGAAGCTGAACTATAT
This sequence comes from Bacteroidota bacterium, assembly GCA_018267385.1. Classification (GTDB taxonomy): domain Bacteria; phylum Bacteroidota; class Bacteroidia; order Chitinophagales; family LD1; genus UBA1941. Next base: position 499,203 of record JAFDYN010000007.1, read on the forward strand.
CCTGGGTAATATCATGGACGCGCTCAAGGGCGAAGACATAGGCCTGGCGGTAAACGTAAAGCGGGAGCCTAAGAATATCCTGATCGTACTGATCACCTCTGACAAGGGCCTCTGTGGTGGATTCAACTCAAACCTGATCAAGACCGCTACCCGCCTGCTCAATACGACCTATGCTGCACAGCGCAAGGCCGGCAAAGTAACCATGATGTTTGTAGGCAAGAAAGGCTATGATGCCTTCAAGAGGTCTACAGAGATCACGCTCAATACTGACTATGTGAACCTGATGAACGGCGTGACCTTTGAAAGCTCTCAGGAGGTTTCTACCAAGATCACTAATGACTTCCTCGCTGCCAAATATGATGTAGTAGAGCTGGTATATGCCAAGTTCATCAACGCGGCTACGCAGGACTTTATGGTAGAGCGTTTCCTGCCTGTAGAGAAGCAGGAAGAAACAGGTACTACTACCTCTTCCAAGATCAAGAACGAATATATCTTCCAGCCTGACAAGCAGACCCTGCTGGAGGAGCTGGCACCTAAGATCCTGAATACGCAATTCTTCAAGGCGCTGCTCGACACCAATGCATCTGAGCATGGTGCGCGTATGGTGGCCATGGAGTCTGCCACCAACAATGCCAATGAACTGATCCGCTCGCTCAAGATCCTGTATAACCGCGAGCGCCAGGCAGCTATCACCAAGGAGATCCTCGAGATCGTAGGCGGTGCCGCAGCGCTGGAGGAGAACGGTTGATCGTAGTGCGCATTCCATTCGGCTGTTGTCTATTGTCTAACGTCTAATATCTAACGTCTGTAATGGAGAATCTCCATCAACATATCGAGGCCCTGATCTTCAGCAGTGACACAGCAGTCACCAAGGCTGACCTGATAGAGTGTATCAAAAAGCTCGATCCGGAGGCTGTGATCAATATGGACATCCTCGATAGCGTACTGCTGGAGATAGAGAATAAGTATAAGGATGACTTCTTCTCCTTTGAGCTGCGGGTGATAGGTGGCGGCTATCAGTTTTTCTCCAAGCCTGCCTACCACAAGACCGTCTCTATCCTCATAGGCCAGAAAGAAAAGAAGCGCCTCTCTACAGCGGCCATCGAGACACTGGCCATCATAGCCTACAAGGGTCCTATCACTAAAGCTGAGTGCGAAGCCATACGCGGTGTCAACTCTGACTACTCTGTTCAGAAACTCCTTGAGAAAGAACTGATAGAAGTAGCAGGCCGTGTAGAAGATGCGGTAGGTAAACCTGTGCTCTATCGCGTTACTCCCCTCTTCCTCGATTACTTTGGTATAAATAGCACTAAGGAACTCCCTAAACTGAAAGACATCATCGCACCTGAGGATGATAATACCATCGGTACACAAGCAGAACTCATCTCTGACATCATGCCTGCCACAGAGGTCGAAGAAACACCTGCATCTCCTGAGACACCTGCCTCAGATGAGATCATAGAGACGGAGGAATAACCACCTTTATCTTCACAATACAATTTTAAGATTCGCGTTATCTGGCTGGATTTTTTCTTCGCTATCTATAAACCTTATATTATTACCATGAAAACACTTTCCATACTACTACTTGGTATATGCCTGCTCTCGGCAGATCTGTATGCACAAACAGAAAACAACCTTTATATAGGATTGAATACCGGCGCAGGGTCGTCCATACAATGGACAACGGTAAAGGATGTATTACTTACAGACGATCAGGGGAATCCTACAGTCAAAGGTGATTTCAAATTCAGGATGCTGGGATATCATGTCCCTGTTACTGTGCCTATTCAGTTTGGCCGGGGCAAATGGCGGGCAGGCATTGACCTGGGGTACGAGTACGTACACTTCGTGAGAGTTAATCCTCCTATGATCACGGCATCATCTGCCCCCTATGAGACACCTCAGATCAATGTCTCCTATCACCTCTTCAAGGCCGGTGCAAACTTTGAGTACGACCTCTGGAGCAAAAAGGGAAATACGATAGGTATCTCTGTAAAAGCTGGATACTATAGCATCGTAAAGTACAGCTATTCTACCATGCTTTTTCACCCTCCATTTGTGTATGGATCAGTCGGACTACAGGGCACGCGTGAGTTGCCTCATGGGTTTCTCTTTACGTATGGTGTTAATTTCGCCGTTCAGGGATACAGGTATTATTATCCTTATGGCAATGTAGGTAAAGGTTCATCTGTGCTTTTCCAGCCGGAGCTAGTAGTTGGATTTAAAAAGCGTATTTCCTTAAGCAAGAAAGCAAAAAAATAATCCGGCACTTGTCCTAAAACAAATGCGCGACCAGTTGCTCTATCTTGCTGATGCTGATCACCTCTATTTTAAACTTGGAGGTATCTATTCCTTTGTGGCTATACTTTGAGATAAAGATCTGATCAAAGCCCAGCTTGTCTGCCTCCGCTATGCGCTGCTCTATACGATTCACTGCACGTATCTCACCACTCAGGCCTACCTCTGCGGCAAAGGCGATCTTGGCTGGTACTACTTTGTCCTCATAAGATGAGATCAGGGCTGCGATCACAGCGAGATCTATAGCCGGATCATCTACATACATACCACCGGCTATATTCAGAAAGACATCCTTAGTGCCAAAACGGAAGCCGGAGCGCTTCTCGAGTACTGCGAGCAGCATACCCATCCGCTTTACGTCAAAACCCGTGGCAGAGCGCTGTGGCGTGCCGTAGAAAGCGGGTGTGACGAGGGCCTGCGTCTCTATCAGGAATGGGCGCATTCCCTCTATCATCGCTGCGATGGTGATACCGCTAGGCTGCTCGTCACGATGCGTGAGCAATATCTCAGAGGGATTCAGTACAGGCCGTAGGCCGGTGCCCTGCATCTCATAGATACCTATCTCAGAGGTAGAGCCAAAACGGTTCTTGATCGTGCGCAAGATGCGGTAGGTATAGTTGCGGTCTCCCTCAAACTGAAGGACCGTATCCACGATATGCTCCAGCGTTTTGGGTCCAGCTATAGAGCCATCCTTAGTGATATGCCCTATGAGGAAGATCGGTATATGCGACTCCTTCGCAAAGCGCTGCATCTCACCTGTACACTCGCGTATCTGAGAGATGCTACCAGGTGTAGACTCGATATAAATAGAGTGAAGCGTCTGCACAGAGTCTACGATGATCAGGTCCGGCTCCAGCTCATGTGCATGCTTGAAGATGGATTGCGTATTGGTCTCAGTGAGTACATAGCAGTCATTATTGGTCACACCCATGCGGTCCGCGCGCATCTTGATCTGCCGGTCGCTCTCCTCTCCGCTCACGTAGAGGATCGTTTTGCCGCTCAGGTTGGCCGCCAGCTGTAGCATGAGCGTAGACTTGCCTATGCCCGGCTCGCCACCTATCAGCACGAGCGAACCTGGCACGATACCACCGCCCAGCACGCGGTCCAGCTCTGTATCATGCGTGACGAGGCGGACTGTCTGCGTCTCAGAGATATTCTGCAGCGCTATGGGTACGACATCACTTTTGGGCGAGAAGCCGCGCTCTTTAGAGCGCTCCTCCTCGCGGTTGATTACTTCCTCTACATAGGTATTCCATTCGCCGCAGACGGGGCATTTGCCCAGCCACTTTGGGCTCTGATTGCCACAACTCTGACAGATATATAAGGTGCGTGATTTTGCCATGATCTTATGGGTGGTGAAGATAAGGATTTGCAGCGCAAGGGATTTGCGCAGTGATGCAGGCATCCCGGGCTTCTGCAGGGGAGGTGCAGAAATGTCCTCCCACGCTTGCACTTTTCCACATTTTGTGTATCTTTGCAATCCTTTTTTGGAAAACGTCTCTGAACAAGAGACGGGGTGACTAAACATAGCGGCTGTGAAGAATCTGAGGGAATTTCAGATCCCATACGTGGGGTTGAGGCTAGGGGTACATCAGTTTGAGTACCAGATCGACGCCGGGTTTTTCAGGCATTTTGAGGAGTCGCCCATCTCCGACTGCGCTGTCAAGGTGCGGCTGGAGTTCGAAAAAGCAGAGACGCTCTTTACCTTGAGATTTTATATAGACGGTACGGTCCGTGTGGCCTGCGATACCTGTCTGGAGGCGTTTGACAAGGAGATATTCGGAGATTTCCAGTGCCTGGTCAAATATTCAGACGAGCTGAGCAAGGGAACGAATGACGATGATGAGATCATCTACATCTCCCGCGATGAGAGCCACATAGACATCTCGCACCTGGTATATGAATACATCATACTCTGCCTGCCTATGCAGCTGCAGGGCTGCAAGGAGCCGGGTACCGACCCGCGCTGCAATCAGGATGTGATCAAAAGGCTGAAGCAAAGTCCGCTCAATGAGCCGGGCGAGGTAGACCCGCGCTGGGCAGAGTTGAATAAGTTGAAGTTCGATAAAGATTAAATAAAAAGATAAAATAACGCGTCATGCCACATCCTAAACACAGGATCTCCAAGCAGAGAAGAGATAAGAGAAGGACCCACTACAAGTCTGAGGCTCCTACTACATCTGTAGATACACTGAGCGGCGAGTCTCACCTGCGCCACCGTGCCCACTGGAGTGAAGACAAACTGATCTATCGTGGCAAAGTCCTCGTAGACAAGTCTGGTAACTAAGATCCACCAGCACCACTCGGTTTATAATATACCTGACCCCTCACGGCCCGGCCGCTGAGGGGTTTTGTGTTTGCGGTTATTGATGATGTGTTATTATTTGTATTTGATTGAATGTCAATTACAAATGATTCTCCTTCAGTCGGAAAACTTGCTCCCCACAGCGCCCGAATGGCATCTCCCGACCCTCGTCCTCCGTCCCTCGCCACTTGCTCTACAGTCGGAAAACTTGTCCCTGGCCTCGCCTATAGGGCCATCACCCGACCCTCGTCCTCCGTCCCAGCTACCTCCTCCTATAGTCGGAAAACTTGCCCCCCGGTACCTGTCGAACCATCCGAGCCTGCCGCCTGTTTATGGTACGGGTCTTGCACGATCCCATCTAAACCATACAATATGAAGCTCCTTTGGGTCTACCTCATCGCTACCGCCATTTTCTTTGCCATAGACATGGTCTGGATCGGCTTTGTAGCGCGCTCATTCTATAAGGAAAAGCTCGGCTACCTCCTGGCTGAGCAGCCCCGCTGGGCGGCCGCTATCATCTTCTACCTCATCTACATAGGGGGCATCCTTTTCTTTGCTGTGGTGCCGGCCCTGCGGGAGCAGGTATGGACTACTGCCCTGGTGAATGGCGCCGTGCTCGGCCTGCTCTGCTATGCCACCTATGACCTGACCAATCTGGCTACCATAGCCCGCTTCCCGGTGGTGGTGGTCATCGTAGACATCCTCTGGGGTATCTTCCTCACGGCCGCTGTATCGACCATCACCTTTCTCATAGGCTCCCGCATAGGGTAAGGAACGCTGCTATCTGGCCTACCACACCTCTGCGGGTAATGCTATATTTGACACGTGCACCCACCTAAGCGCCTTATGACCACCTACCTCCGCAGCCTGCTGTGCCTCTGCCTGCTGGCGTGTGCTGCTGTCACTGATGCTCAGGACCTCAAGAACATCAGGGGCCAGGTAGTAGACCGTGACTCAAAGTTCCCCATCACCGGCGCCAATGTCTATGTACTAGGATCCAACCCGCCTATCGGGGCCCAGACCGATAGCAGTGGCTACTTCACCCTGGCGGGCGTGCCACTCGGGCGCGTCTCACTCAGGGTATCGTACATAGGATATAAAGACGGCGGGGCCAACGACATCCTGGTGATAGCCGGCAAAGAGAACCAGCTCACCATAGAGCTGGAGGAGCAGGTCTCTGAACTCAAAGAGGTACAAGTCACTGACAAGGTCACTAAGGGCGCTGCCAAGAATGAGTTTGCTACAGTGAGCGCCCGCTCCTTTGATGTGGAGCAGACCAGCCGCTTCAGTGGCAGCCGCAATGACCCCGCTCGTATGGCATCCAACTTTGCCGGTGTGAGTGGCGCCAATGACGCCCGCAACGACATCATCATCCGTGGCAACTCGCCCATGGGCCTCCTCTGGCGGCTGGATGGCGTAGACATACCGAGCCCCAATCACTTCGCCAGTTTTGGCAGTACGGGCGGCCCGGTGAGCATGCTCAATAACAATACCCTTGCCCGCAGCGACTTCTTCACCTCTGCCTTCCCCGCCGAGTACGGCAATGCGACCTCCGGTGTTTTTGACCTGAAGATGCGCAATGGCAATAAGGACAAGTATGAGTTTCTCGGGCAGATAGGCTTCAATGGTATAGAGCTGGGTGCCGAGGGCCCCTTTGCAAAGAAGAAGAGCAAAGCCTCCTGGCTGATCAACTATCGCTACTCTACCCTTGGCTTCTTCAAACTGCTGGGGGCTAACTTCGGTACCGGTACAGCCACACCTGAGTATCAGGATCTATCCTTCAAGGTCAACGTGCCGACAAAGAAAGCCGGCACCTTCAGCCTCTTTGGCCTCGGAGGCCTGAGCAGCATAGACCTCGTAGGCTCCAATGCTGATCTGAAGAATACCAACAACCTCTACGGCAATGAAAACCAGAATATCTACAACCGTGTCAGGACGGGTGTTGTTGGTTTCTCCCACACGTACTTCATCACGCCAAAGTCTTTTTTCCGCTGGACGATCGCAGCCTCTCACCAGCGCCAGATAGCCAATATAGACACCATCAATATCGTAGACCGGTCTATCATCACCGCCTATGATCGTGTCACGCTACGGCAGAATAAATACAGCGCGCACCTGATGTATAGCAATAAGCTTAACGCACGCAATACACTTGTAGCAGGCTTGATCAGTAATGTATATGATGTAAAGTTCTCTGATAGCCTGTCTGTGATGGGGCACTTCTATCCGCTCAAGTACGGTACAGGCTACAGTGATCTGATGGAGGCCTACCTGACATGGCAGCATAAATTTGGTGACCGCCTGGTACTCAATGCAGGTGTACACTCGCAGTACTTTACCCTGAGTAATAGTATCTCGGCAGAGCCTCGCCTCGGGCTGAAGTACCAGATCAATGAGCGGCAATACCTCAGCCTTGGCTATGGCCTGCACAATGGCATACAGCCGCTGCCCACTTACTACAACTATGACACCAGCGCAGCCAGTAGCGGCCGGCCTACAAATCTGCACATGGGCTTCACCCGGAGCAATCACGTAGTACTGGGCTATGATCTCGTCTTCTTCAAGGACTTTCACCTCAAGACAGAAGCCTACTTCCAGTACCTGGACAATGTACCGGTAGAGCAGCAGAGCAGCAGCTTCAGTATGCTCAATGCAGGAGCAGCTTTCAATACCCCTAATAACACCTTCCTCGTGAATAGGGGAGTGGGCCGCAACTATGGCCTGGAGCTGACCATGGAGAAGTTCTTCAGCAAGGGCTACTACTTCCTCGTCACCGCCTCACTCTTTGACTCAAAGTACAGAGGCAGTGATGGTGTCTGGCGCAATACAGCCTTCAACGGGCACTATGTGGTCAATACTCTGGGAGGCTATGAGTACCGCTTTGGTGGCAAGAAGGGGGTGAAGCGCCACGTGATAGCTGTGGATGGTAAATTCACCGTAGCAGGAGGCCGCTACTACACCCCTGTAGATGTGGTACAGAGCCAGCTACAAGGCCATGAGGTGGATATAGATGCACAGGCATATTCCCTGGAGTATCCCATCTACTACCGGCTGGACCTCAAGATCAGCTATCGCATCAGCCTGCGCCGTATCACGCACGAGTTCTCCTTTGATGTGCAGAATGTGACCAACCACAAGAATGTCTTTATCAAACTATATGATACACGCACCAATAGCCTGGTGACCCAATATCAACAAGGGCTCTTCCCTTTGCCCCAGTACAGGATATTATTTTAAATGACAACTGCTGTATATAAAAAAGGAGCGATGATCATCGCTCCTTTCTGTTATGCTATCCGACCCGCTTATTTAAAGCTCCAGTCGTAATTATGCAGGTTCTGCACGCAGAGTTTCATCAGGTCTATATTGCCGCGGATGTCATTCTTATTGGCCATCTCTATGTGCGAGTGGATGTGACGCGTAGGAATAGAGACTGCGCCTGCTATGGTACCTTTGGTAGCCATGCGCTGCATGCCTGCGGTGTCTGTGCCGCCGGCTGGCAGGATCTCCATCTGATACTTGAGCTTGGCATTATTAGCCTGCTCCTTCATGTACTGCACCATGCGGTAGTCGCATATCACGCCACCATCCATGATCTTGATCGCTACGCCATCGCCTAGTTTCGTGACCATTTCCTCCGGTTTGGCTCCGGGTGTATCAAATGCTATAGTAGTATCTATACAAAGACTGAAGTCAGGATCTACATGGTGCGCTGCTACGTGTACGCCACGCAGGCCTACCTCCTCCTGCACGGTGAAGACACCGTAAAAGTCATAAGGTATCTCCTGGCCTTTCAACTCCTTGAGTGTCTCCAGCAGTACGAATACAGCTACGCGATTGTCTACCGACTTGCTATTGATACAGTCGCCCATTTCTATCAGGTCGCTGAGGCGGGTGATCGGTGAGCCGATCTCGATGTATTTCTCTACTTCGTCCCTGGGCAGGCCCAGGTCTACGAAGTAATCACTGATCTGTGGTGGTTTGGAGCGCTCGTCAGCTGTCATGATATGGATCGGCTTTGAGCCCATCACGCCTATCATATCCTTTTTCCCGTGTACGATCACGCGCTGGGCGGTGAGTGTTTTAGGGTCAAAGCCGCCTATGGTCTGTATCTTGATGAAGCCATTCTCATCGATGGCCTTCACCATAAATCCTATCTCATCCATGTGAGCGGCGGCCATCACCCTCTTAGAGCTGTCTTTGCCCTTGAGCACAGCCACGAGGTTGCCCATGTTATCTGTATACAGGTCAGATACTATACCCTTCAGTTCTTTGGTCACGAGTTCGCGTACCTTCTGCTCAAAGCCCGATATGCCCGGTACGCCGCAGCATTGCTTTAGTAATTCGACGTTGATTGCCATGCAAAATGTTTTAATGGGTTGCCCCTTTGAATAGATAAAAATAACTATTGTCGGTATATCCGCAATAGACGGGTCAACTGCGGCCCATCAGGAGATCACGACTACGGGATATGGCCTTCCAGACTTCGTCCGGGCCTGGCAGATTGCGCTGGCGGAGTGTATCCTGCTGGGTGCGTCGCTCGTAGGCCTGCAGGATATCAGCGGTAGAGATGATACCGGATACTTCTTTTGTATCACGCTTTATGACGGGCAAAATATCTTGCTTTGTTTTTAGCAGAAAATGTACGGCCAGTTGCAGTGTATTGTCAGTGTATATTGTATATACCTTGCTATTGGCTAGTTGCCCTATAGCGGTGATAGGTGAGAGCGCTGTATTGTACAGTTCCGCACGTGACAGGGTCCCTACTATCCGGTGGGTATCATCTTCTATCAGTAGGGTATTAAAGCTATATGCAGAAGTGATCAGTAGTAGTTTTACGTTATGCAGGCTTTCATTTGCATTGAACAGAAGCACCGGTGTCGCATCACTCCTGAGTATAGAGACCTCACTGACCATTGTGTTTTGCAAAATATCAGGATGGAAACTCTCAGGTGTGACCACTCCGCGGCGGTTGATCTTTTCGGTCATGATAGTGCCCTTCATAAATACGAAGGAGATCATATAGGAGGTAACGCACCCTGCGATAAGTGGAAGCAATGTATTCTCCTGCATGGTAGTTTCCAAAGCAAAGATAATAGCTGTCAATAGGGCGCGCGAAGCTCCGGCAAATAGCCCGGCCATACCTACCAGCGCACAAAGAGGTAAGCTGACATGCGCCTCAGGTATCCACTGCTGCACAGCCATACCTATCAGGCAGCCTAGTGAGCTACCTATGGTCAGGAGAGGGGCGAGTGTACCGCCGGATGTACCGCTACCCAAGGCTATGGACCATGAGGTAAACTTAAACAGGCAAAGGGAGGCAAGGACACTTAGTGCCATAGTGCCTGATAGCGCCATCGTGATATTGGAGTAGCCTACCCCCAACGTAAGCGGCGCAAAGTAGCCTATCACACCTACAGCCAGACCGCCTATAGCAGGCCACCACATCCAGTGGATCGGTAGCTTCTCAAAGACGTCTTCTATCCAGTATACGGCCTTGGTCACGGCCACAGCCGCCAGGCCGATCAGGATACCGATCACCGCATAGGCGATCACGGCATTGCGATCAGGTGCAGCCACTTGCGGCATAGGGAAAGTAGCTGAAGTACTGAAAAACAAAAAATGGCAGCATGCACCCGTGACACATGCTATCACTACAGGCACAAAACTCTTAGGTGAAAACTCGAAGAGCAGCAGCTCTATAGCAAGTAATATAGCTGCGAAGGGCGTGCCAAATATGGCCGTCATACCAGCTGTGGCACCTGCGGCCAGCAGCACTTTGCGCTCACGCGCGGTGGTCCTCAGAGTCTGTCCGCAAACGGATCCGAATGCGCCACCGGTAGCTATGATAGGACCCTCTGCACCAAAGGGTCCGCCTGTACCGATCGAGATAGCAGCAGACAGAGGCTTGAGAAAAGTGATAAGTGGTGGAATGCGGCTCTCATCCGTTAGTATTTTCTCCATAGCCTCAGGTATGCCATGCCCGCGTATGGCTTTGGAGCCATATCGTGCCATCACGCCGACTATGATACCACCTGCTACCGGCAGGGCTATGACCCATAGGCCAAGATGATTGCCTGCGGGAGAGACACGCTCTGTAGCCGGACGACCATAAAAGCACATGCTCGTGGTAAAATTGATGAGCATGTCGAGTCCTTTCGCTATGAAACCTACAACTATCGCATTAACAAAAGCAAGAGAAGTAATAAAGAGAGTACGCCTGACCGAAAATTGCTTCTCAGGGCTATCAGTAGACTGTAGCAGTGGACTAATGGATGGCGCGGGCGGTATGCCCTCAGCGCTGGTGTACTCTTCTTCTTTCAAAGCAGCCGCAAAAGTAAAAGCTACGGATGAGAATAATGCCTAAAAGCTCAGAACTTCGGTCATTGAAAGTATAAGCACCTGAATGATAAGTAAGTGCTTTATTCTACCACCGTCACCTTCATCATGTTGGCGCGGCCACGGGCAGCGAGCGGCATGGAGCCTATGTTGACTATCATGTCGCCTTGTTTTACCAGTTCGCGCTCCTTCAGGATGCGCACCACGTCGCGGATCGTAGTATCTGTACCTACGAACCTATCATAGTGAAACGCCCTGACGCCCCAGCAGATGCAGAGGGCATTGAGCAGGGCCTTGTTTTCTGTGAATATGAACACCTCTGCCTTGGGCCTGTAGCTGCTAAGCAGGAAGCCCGTATAGCCACTAAAGGTCATACCTATGATGGCACGTGCGCCCAGCTCACTGCTCATGCGCGCAGCATTGTAGCAGATAGCGTCAGAGAGGAATGAGGTGGACTCTTTGTCCGGTATCAGTTGCTTATTATAGATCAGGTCATCAAAAGACTCTACGTTGTTCAGTATCTTCTCCATGATCTGTATCACGCGCACGGGGTATTTGCCCATGCTGCTCTCACCGCTGAGCATCACCGCATCGGCGCCATCTATCACGGCATTGGCCACGTCTGTGATCTCCGCCCGGGTAGGGTTGGGGCTCTCTATCATAGAGTCCATCATCTGTGTGGCTACCACTACTGGTTTGGCTTTGCGGATGCAGCGCTTTACGATGTCCTTTTGTATAAGTGGCATCTTCTCCTGGGGCACTTCTACGGCCAGGTCCCCGCGGGCTATCATGATGCCGTCAGCAGCCTCTATGATCTTGTCTATCTCTACCAGGGCTTCAGGCTTTTCTATTTTGGCCATCACCTTGATGTAGCTATTGCGCTCGCCCACTATGCTCTTGAGTTCTTCTACATCCTTTGGCGATCGGACGAATGATAAGGCGATCCAGTTAGCGCCATTGGCCAGTGCAAAGTCAAGATCGCGGCGGTCTTTGTCAGTCAGTGCCGGGACTTTGGTTTTTGTATCAGGGAGGTTTACGCCTTTGTTGTTACTGATCTTGCCACCTACGATCACCTTTGCTGTGAGCAGATTCTTGCGGTCCGTAGTGAGTACTTTCAGCTCTACGCGGCCATCGTCTATCAGGATGGCATCGCCGGGCTCTGCCTCCAGTGCGAGATTCTCATAGCTGATAAATATCTTCTTGAACGTACTGACGCATTGCTCCGTGGTGATCTCTATCTCGCTGCCTGTCTCGAGTACCTCCAGATTGTCCCGAACCAGCCCGAGGCGGATCTTGGGACCCTGCAGGTCGGCCAGGATACCGATATTGAGGCCATGCTCATCGCATATCTTGCGCACCTTCAGGAAACCCTCCAGATGCTTCTCATGCTTGCCGTGAGAGAAGTTGAAACGGAATACATCCACTCCGGCCTGGATCATCTCCAGCATCACGGTCTCATCCTCACAGGCGGGCCCCCAGGTGGCTACTATCTTTGTCTTATTGATCTTTACATTCATGCACTACAGCTTCTTCTTAGGTCAAAGTAAATAAATCCATACCCAAACTAGCTGCAAAAGTGTAGCAATAAAAAAGCCGCTCAGTGAGCGGCTTTCCTTGATTTATTTTACCGGTATCTCGAGGTCTATCGGTGCTTTGACTTGCTTGATGTGCTCCAGGCTCATGGAGATCTCATTGCTCTCAAAGTTACCCTTACGGGCTACTATCTTGTAGATGCCCGGTGTAGCGCGGGTCAGGTCAAAATAGTAAGATCCGTCACCCTTGACATAGGATACCTTCTGCTGAAATCCCTCTATATCGCTGGTGAGGAAGACTGCAGCCTCACCGGCCAGCTGCCTGTTGTTGCCCTTTACGGTATAGATAGTGCCCTTCAGCGTCACAGATTCTGACGGAGCGGTCTTGTACACCGCTGTTTCTGTTTTGGTCTCAGCTTTTGGCTCCGGCTTGCTGAATACTACATCTTTCTTGACCACCCTGGCTACTTTTTCGTCCTTCGCTTTGGCAGCAGCTACGGCCATCTTCTTAGGAGCTGCGGTAGTAGATGTTTCTTTCACCGGTACGGGTGCCTGAGAGGTTCCCTTGGCAGGTGCTATGGTCCTTGTTGTTTCTTTAGCAGGGGCAGCTTTTTTGTTCTTGCTGTTTTTGGCTTCATCCGCAGCGATCTGCTCAGGTGTCAGCTCGCTTACAATCTTAAACTCTGTACGGCGGTTCAGCGCACGACCCTTAGGATCATCTTTGCCATCAGGAGTCTTATTAGGCGCTACAGGCTGAGAGGTGCCGTACGCCTTAGGCAGCAGGCGGTCCTTGCTGATCTTCTTCTCATAGCTGAAGTATCCGATGGCTGCATCAGCACGGCGGCGGGAGAGAGCCAGGTTGTAGTCTTCTGTACCCTTGCCGTCTGTATGAGCGCCTACCTCAAATACATAAGTAGGGAACTGCTGCATGATGTCATAGATCTTGCGCAGGCTATCACGTGAGTCGGCACGCAGGCGGGCCTGATCATAGTCATAGTAGATACGCCCTATCACCCTGCCAAAGAGCGGATTGGTCTCTTCTTTCTTTTTCTGCAGAAGGTCATAGGTCAGCGTATCGCTTTCTGTATTGGCGTCAGTATTGAAGGTAGAAACACCATCATAGTAGCCATCGCGGCGGGTCAGCACCTTATAGCCTCTCTTAGGCTGCAGGTCAAAGAAATACTTGCCATCTACAGGTATATATGATCCGAGCTCAGTGCCATTGCGGTCATCGTACAGCAGTACGCTGCCCTCTGTGGCAGGGAGGCGCTGGCCATCCTTTTCTTCAAATACACTACCGGTCACAGCCAGGAAGAGACGTGTAGTCGCCACCTCAAAGATATCATCAGTGCAGGTAGCGCAGCCACCCTTGAACATACCCGGCTCCAGCCTGTTAGATGCCAGGTAGCCCAAGGTCATTTTATCATTCAGAGAGAAGTAGTAGTCATCTACGCTGGAGTTGATAGGTGTGCCCATATTCTCAGGGTCTACCCACTCGCCATTAGCATCCCAGGTCGTTTTGTAAACGTCATAGCCACCGATATTGATCAGGCCGTTTGAGCTAAAGTAGAGCGTCTTGGAGGTAGCATCATAGTATGGGCTCATTTCATCGCCACGGCTATTGATCAGTGAGCCTACAGAGTGAGGCTTGCCCACAGAGCCATCAGGATTCAGCTTAGAGTAGAAGATGTCGAGGCCCTTGCCCACATTGCGATCACTCACAAAGTAGAGCACTTCTTCGTTGTCTTTGTTCTTGCCTACAGCCGGAGCCATATTGTTACTGAGGCCATCATTCAGCAGGGCGCCGAGTGGTGCACCTTTCTCCCATACCCCTGCCACCATATGGCTGCTGTAGATCTGGCACTTAGGCTTGATCTTGGCACCATTGTCATCAGGGCATACGGTATAGTACATCGTAGAGCCATCTACAGAAAATGATGGTGTGGTCACATTGGCTTTAGCCATATTGATATCTGCTGCCAGCTCGTCTGCCGTAGACCATGACTTGCCGTTCTTGCGAGACTTGTAGATGATGGCGTGGTCTGCCTTCTGAGAGTTGAAGTACAGCGCATTATCCTTGGCCATAGGGGCAAAGTTGCTGGAGGCCTGATTGATGCTCTGGTCCAGGTGCTTTACTTTAAAGTCGCGCTTGGTCACACTGTCACGGTAGAAGATACCGCGGTCACAGCCCATAGCCTCGCGGGTAGCACGCTTCTTGAGCTCGGATGATGCATCATCATCACCGGCCAGCTTCTTAAATTTTGCAAAGTTGGCCTTGGCATCCTCATACTGGCCCAGGTTCTTCTGTGTACGTGCATACTCAAATATATATGCAGGCTTCTTGTGCTTGGCCGAGTCTTTATCTACCAGTACTTTGTACCATTTATTGGCTGCTACATAGTCACGCAGGCTGTATTCTATTTTAGAGAGGTTCTCGGCAAAGTATACCTTCTTAGGCTTTTTGCCTGCGCCGGCCTCGAGGTATGGTACCGCTGCTTCTATCTTGCCTTTCTTGATCAGCTTCTTGGCTGTACGTTTGTTTTTGCGCCAGCTCAGAGAGGCCGGGTCGTTAGATTTTGCTTTGGTGGTGGTAGTGCTGCCGGTGGTAGCAGGTGCCGGGGTCTGTGCAGAGAGGATACCTGCAGACAGAAGGGCTGCTGCGAGCATCAGGGCAGCAAAGGGTCTCAGTTGCATTTGAGTTCAGTTTTTATTTAAGGATAAACGCGAACGAATGTAATAATAGTGAGGGGTAAAAAAAACAACGCGTTATACCCCATCCGGACTGTTGTGGCTAGGAAAATGGTCTGTTGGCCGAAATGTGCGCCGGCCTGTTATACCCCAATGGCTTGAGGCCGACAGGCTTGATAAAAATATGCCTCTTAACGAGTTGCAGCTATTTAGAATAGTAACTGTACTTATCCTACTTACCAAAATGGATATTGGTATTCTTGCCCTTGATCTCAAACTTCTTTTTCTGGATGGTCATGCCGCCCTTGCTGCCCTTGACCTCCATGCCCTTTTTATTAGCCTCTACGCCATGACCGGAGCTGCTCTTGGCTGCTACCTGACCTTTGTGGGCTTCTACACCGCCACCTTTAGAGCTTTTGGCTGCAGCACCTTTATTATTTACGGTGAGACCCTTTTGAGAGGTCTGGGCAGAGAGAGGGAGCACAGTGAGTGCCGCCAGAGACAGAGCGATCAGATACCGCATAGCTTTAGTATTATAGTATGAAGATAAATAAAGATGTGCAATCTACTGTGCCATGGTCTGGCGCACGGCCTTCTTCCATCCTTCGTACAGTGGCTTGCGCTGCGCTTCCTTCATTTCCACTTTAAACTTGCGGTCTATCTGCCAGTTTTTGGTGATGTCGGGCTTCTTGTAGAAACCTACTGCGAGTCCGGCCAGATAGGCTGCGCCGAGGGCGGTGGTCTCTACCACCTTGGGCCGCTCTACCGGTGTGCCCAGTATATCTGCCTGAAACTGCATGAGGAAGTTATTCATACTCGCGCCGCCGTCTACGCGGAGGGATTTGAGTTTGATCTTAGAGTCGGCCTCCATCACGTTCAGTATATCCCGGGTCTGGTACGCCAGCGACTCCAGTGCCGCGCGGACGAATTGGTCTTTGGTAGTGCCACGTGTCAGGCCAAAGATGGCACCACGCGCAGAGCTATCCCAATATGGAGCGCCCAGGCCTGCAAAAGCCGGCACCATGTAGACACCATCAGTACCATTAGCAGCGTTGATAGCATGTTTCTCTGATTCTGCGGCATTCTGTATCAGCCCGAGGCCATCGCGCAGCCACTGCAGCGCAGCGCCCGCTATGAAGACAGAACCCTCGAGGGCGTATTCTACCTTGCCATTCAGGCCCCAGGCTATGGTAGTGAGCAGGCCTGACTTAGACTTGACCATCTTCGAGCCGGTATTCATGAGCATGAAGCAACCAGTGCCATAAGTGTTCTTGGCCATGCCCTCTGTGAAGCAGCCCTGACCGAAGAGCGCCGCCTGCTGGTCTCCTGCTATACCGGCTATCGGTATTTGCTTTTCGTCAAATACATTGCGGTCAGTGAGGCCGTAAAATTTGCTGGAGTCCATCACCTCCGGCAGGATGATACGCGGTATCTTTAGTGCTGTCAGTATCTTGTCATCCCACTTCTTGGTCTTGATATTGAAGAGCATGGTGCGGGAGGCATTGCTATAGTCTGTGATGTGGAGCTGGCCTCCGGTCAGCTGGTAGGTGAGCCAGCTATCTACCGTACCAAAGCAGAGCTCGCCATCTTCTGCACGCTTGCGCGCGCCTTTTACATTATCCAGTATCCACTTCACCTTGGTAGCCGAGAAGTAGGCGTCTATCACGAGGCCGGTCGAGTCAGTGATGTATTTGGCCAGGTCTTTCTTGCGCTTGATCTCATCGCAGATCGGGGCAGTGCGGCGGTCCTGCCAGACTATGGCATTGTAGACCGGTTGTCCTGTTTTCTTATCCCATATGATGGTGGTCTCCCGCTGATTGGTAATGCCTATAGCAGCTATACTGGAGGCGTCTATATTGGCCTTGGCCATCACCTCGCGGGCTGTCTGTATCTGTGAGCTCCATATCTCCATGGGATCGTGCTCCACATGGCCCGGATGGGGGAATATCTGTGTAAACTCCTTTTGGGCAGTAGCTACCTGATGTCCGTTTTTGTCAAATAAAATAGATCTCGAGCTCGTAGTTCCTTGGTCAAGGGCCAGAATGTACTGTTGGCGCATTCTTCAGGTTTTGGTGTTTTAGAAATACCGGCAGGGCCGGCGGATCAATGGCGCTACAAATAAAGAGGCAACATAGGGATGACAATTTTATGATGATATCCTATGTCGTATCAATAGAAATAGCATATTTTAGCACTAAGATATATATTTAGCGTATTTGAGTATCAACATTGCGCTTTATTTATACGCCCGGACAGCGGGCTGGGTCAGGATGCAAGGACCCTGGGGATAGATAAGTATTTGTCTATCAAACAACTGAGATAAACTTAATTGTTAAAATTACCTCTATCTCAGGTTAAAATATTGTGAAATAAAATTTTCATGTATGGCTAAGACTAAGTCAGTCAAGCTCATAGAGGTCAAATCTGAGGTGGGTGCAGGTACGCGGGGGGCGAGTCTGGGTATTGATGCGGTGAAAATAGCCGCTCTGGATTTTCGCAGTACCTTTTTCAAACGCTTTCGCGGGATGGCGATACCGGACGACAATGCCGCTCTGTATGGTGAGGTAGGCAGCCGGTATGCGCGCCGTATCAAGAGTGTACTAAAGATGTATGAGCGTATAGCTGCGGGCGTGCGAGATGTGCTGAAAGATGGCAAGTTTCCCATCATCCTCTCCGGAGACCACTCCAATGCCGGTGGGACCATAGCCGGTATCAAGATGGCCTACCCTGACTCTAATATCGGGGTGATCTGGATAGATGCGCATGCAGACCTGCATTCCCCCTATACCACCCCATCCGGCAATATGCACGGTATGCCCATGGCAGCCTCACTGGCAGAGGATAATATCGAGAATAAAGTCAATGACCTGGACTATGAGACCATAGAACTGTGGGAGATGCTGAAGAATGTAGGCGGTATCATGCCCAAGGTGGAATACCGTGATATCCTCTTTGTGGCGCTACGCGACTTTGAGGAGCAGGAGGCCTACCTGCTCAAAAAGAATAAGGTCAAGATCGTGACCACAGCGGAATTTAAAAAAGTAGGCGTGGCCAAAACTTGCCGCGAGGCGATCAAATACCTGAGCCACTGTGACAAGATCTATATCTCCTTTGATGTAGACGCGCTGGACCCGTCTATCTCCCGCGGTACGGGCACACCGGTGAAAGGTGGCCTGAATGAGCGTGAGGCGGCTGATATGATTCTGGACCTGATACAAAATGAGCGGGTGTGCTGCCTGGAGTTTACGGAGGTGAACCCTACGCTGGACTCTGAGAATGTGATGGCCGAAACCGTCTTTGAGATCATGCAGAAGGTGGTGCGGCAGCTGGAGATACAGTAGGTATGGGGGTGAGGAATACACTTGTTCTCAGCCTTACCTCCTCTAGCTCCTCCTAAAATAGGAGGGGAACAATACAAAATACAAGCATATTGTTTGGCTGTTAAAGTCTCCCCTATTTTAGGGGAGATTTAGAGGGGTTAAAACTGGGCGCAACATGAACGGTGAAAGCGCAATACCCTTGTACGCTGCCTTACCTCCTCTAGCTCCTCCTAAAATAGGAGGAGAACAATACAAAATACAAGCATATTGTTGGCTGTTAAAGTCTCCCCTATTTTAGGGGAATTCCGAAGTCTCGGAATAGAGGGGGTCAAAATACTCACACCCCAAATGCCCAAGGTATGCGCTGCATGTGCGAGACATCCAGGCTCGGCACATTAAACTCTTCTATCACTTTTCCCTTCAGGATATAGCAGCCGCGTCCGGTGAATGGATACTGCTCTATAGAGCGAGGGAAATGCACACTGTCAAATAAATGACCATGCTCATCTATGAAGGAGCCAAAGTACATGGTCTCACCCGTGATAGTAGTCACGCGCTTGATATTGACATAGTAGCCTACCATGTAGATGGTCTGGCCCAGATGCGCCATCATCTCCCGCGCATATGTCAGCTTCTCATAGTTTTTACATAATAGGCGGAATGGCGATGTATACGGGAAAGACAGGATCTTCATCTCATCCAGCGCGTCCTCATACTGGTCATACTCCAGCGGAGGCAACCCATCAGAGTGTGCGGTTATTTTAAAAAGCTCTCTGCGCGGCGCAGACTTTTTCTCCTTGCCCATTAGCAGGTGCGCATCCCAGAGGAGTTCTTTAGATGTACGTCCTGTGAAGCGAAAGGCCTTGATACGGATCAGGATACGCAGCTGCTCCAGTGAGACTGGTACCCGCTTGATGAAATCATTCAGATCGGCAAACTCACCCTCCTCGCGGACACGCAGGATATTCTCTACCGTGGCTACCTCGAGGTCCTTGATCAGGCAGAAGCCCATGTAGATAGTGGAGCCATAGAGTGCGGCGAGATTATTGCTCCTATTGATACATGGCAGCTCTATCTGTGCGCCCAGCATTTTGGCCTCATGCAGGTAAAACTCGGTAGAGTAAAAACCGCCAAAGTTATTTAGCACCCCGGTCATAAACTCTATGGGATAGTAGGCGCGCAGATACAGGCTCTGATAGCTCTCTACAGCATAGGAGGCTGAGTGCCCTTTGGCAAAGGAGTAGCCTGCAAAGCTCTCTACCTGCCTCCATATCTCGGCTACTTCATCATAGGGGTAACCCCTGCCATCACAGTTGCTGAAAAACTTATCCTTCACTGCCTGAAACTCTTCCCTCGACCGGTATTTGCCTGACATACCCCGGCGCATCACATCCGCCTCCTCCAGCGTCAGGCCTGCGTAGTAGTGTGCTACTTTGATCACGTCCTCCTGATATACCATCACACCGTAGGTATCAGGCATGATCTCCCATAGCTTGGGATGTGCCAGTTTGCGCCGCTCAGGGTAGCGGTAGCGCAGGATGTATTCGCGCATCATACCAGAGTTGGCCACACCTGGCCTGATGATAGAGCTGGCTGCTACGAGGCCGTGATATTCCTCTACTTCCAGCTTGCGCAGCAGCTGCCGCATAGCCGGTGACTCTACATAGAAGCAACCTATCGTGTCGCCTTTCATCAGCATTTCGCGTATGCGCGGATCTTTTTTGAAATCCTGTATGCGGTGTATGTCTATCTCCTCACCCCTGGCGCGGGCCAGCTCCACAGCATCCTTAATGTGGCCGAGGCCGCGCTGGCTCAGGATGTCAAACTTGTGCAGGCCATAATCCTCGGCCTCCAGCATAGAGTACTGTGTAGAGGGGTAGCCCACAGGCATCAGCTCCAGTGCAGAGTAGGTGGTGATGGGTTCCTCTGATATGAGTATGCCACAGGCATGCACACTGAGCTGCCGGGGCAGGTCCCGCATCAGGGGGGCATAGGTCATTATTTTTTTACCAGTGCTATCCAGTGTGCGCATATCGAGCCGCTCCGATTGCAGCGCCTCGATCTCATTATCAGGCAGGCCAAATACTTTGCCCAGCTCACGAAGGGCAGACTTGCGATCATAGGTGCTATAGCTGCCTACGAGGGCGGCATGGCCCTTATACTTTTCAAAAATATAACTGCGTATATCATCCCTGTCGGTATGAGAGAAGTCAATGTCAAAATCCGGCGGCGTACGCCTCGATGGATTGATAAAGCGCTCGAAATACAGGCTCAGCTCAATAGGGTCTACATCTGTGATGTAAAGGCAATAAGCTATCAGGCTATTGGCGCCGCTGCCACGGCCTACGTAGAAGTATCCCTTGGAGCGTGCATACTGTATGATATCCCAGTTGATCAGGAAATAGGCCGGGAAGTCCAGATCGATGATCGTACGGAGCTCGCTGCGAAACCTATCCATCACATCCTTATTGGGCTTATCTCCGTAGCGTTTCCTCAGCCCTTTGGCAGATAGCCTGTATAAAAGGCGGTGGTCTTTTTTGCGCTGTCCGGTGTAGTGCTTTTTGTTTTTGTTGTCTTTCTCTGTGAAAGAAACAAAGCTGGTATTGAGTATGTATTCTGCATTGGCTATAGCCTGCGGAAAATCCTCATAGGCCTGCTCTACATATACACGGGACTGAAACCTGTCCGTGAGCTGTCCATACTGGTCCTTACCCAGTTTACTCAGCAGCGTGTTGTGCCTGATGCTGCTCAGCAGACGGTGCAGGTTAAAATCTCTCTGATCGCGCAAGGTCACAGGCATGACCGCTACAAGCTTTGCAGGATCATACTGGCCATAGAGGCGGTAGCTGGTCATGGCAGACTCGCACAGGCCTATATATTCGTGCGTGCACAGCGTCCTCGTCACATCCCGCCGCCAGGGGTAGATCACATAGCAGTGCTCCCACGCAGGAGCATCAGCAGGTATTGGCTTTTTACTGAAGTTGTGCAGCGTCAGGTGCTCATTGATCTCTCTGAAGCCCTTATTATTCCTGGCTATAGCTATAAAGAGCTGCTCATCACCATTCCGAAAGTCAACGCCTATCACGGGTCGCAGGCTGGTCTCCTTGCAGCGCCTCATGAAGTCGAGGCATCCCGATGTATTATTGATATCTGTGAGTGCTATCGTGTCTGCCCCCATCTCTATAGCATGGGGGATCAGCTCTTTGATAGACATTACCCCATACCCGAAGCTGAAATAGCTATGACAGTTGAGAAACATGATATGGAATTTATGCAGTACGGTGCCCACCGGGTACGGGCGGTTCGCCATTCCACGGGTCCCAGACATCCAGGTTGCGCTGGTCCATAGTGCAGGCGCGCTTGATGATACGGCTATCGTGGTACTTTTTGCGTAGCCTGTCCATCTGCTGGTAGAGTTGTATCAGCTCTACCGAGTCTTCCAGCATATTCATCTGGTGGCCGCCGCCCACCAGGTGGCTGCAGCTCACACCTATCAGCCGTATCAGCTGCCTGCGGGTATACAGCTTGGCGAATATTTCTTTGACTATCCTCAGCAGCGTATGATCACAATTAGTATAAGGAATACGCGACTGGCGGCTGTAGACCTGCATATCGGCATAGCGCACTTTCACCGTCACGCAGGCAGTCAGTTTATTGCCGGCGCGGAGCTGGTAGGCGAGGCCCTCCGTCATCGCCGTGAGCGTATTGTGGAGGCGCACCAGGTCCATCGTATCCTGGCCAAAGGTACGCTCCAGCGATAGCGACTCGCGCTCATAGTAGGGTTTTAGTGGCGTATTGTCTATACCCTGCGCACGCAGCCAGATGGTCTCGCCGTTTTTGCCGAGCACATTCTCCATGGCCTGTACAGGCATCTGCTGTAGCGTGTGTATGGTGCGGATGCCTAGCTCTTGCAGCACCTGATAGGTCTCATTGCCTACCAGTGGCAGCTTGCGCACAGACAGTGGCGCGAGAAATCCTTTCTCAGTGCCTTTCAGTATCGTTAATTCACCACTCGGCTTAGACTCACTGGTAGCGATCTTAGAGACGCTCTTGTTTCCAGATATGCCCATAGAGATAGGCAGATGGGTCTCATGGATGATACGCTGGCGCAATTCTTTAGTGTACTTCTCTATCCCAAAGATCTGATCCATCCCTGTCATGTCCAGATAAAATTCATCTACTGAGGCCTTCTCCATCAGCGGCACACTCTCCTTGATGATCTGGGTCACCTCACCGGAGGCTTTGCTATACTTGCCCGCATCGCCACGCACCACGATGGCCTCCGGGCAGAGGCGGCGCGCTTCTTTCATCGCCATGCCATTCTGCACGCCAAAGGCCCGCGCCTCATAGCTACAGGAGCCCACCACGCCACGCTCGGAGGTGCCGCCTATCAGCAGCGGCTTGCCCTCGAGTGCAGAGTTGATCCTGCGCTCTACCGAGACAAAGAAAGTGTCAAGGTCAAAGTGGACAATGGTCTTATCTGGCTGGTCAAATAGCATTGCTAACTAATATAGTAATGCTAATTTAATTGGTTTTTTTGTTTAAAACCAATATTTGCATGATTCTATTGCAATTCCATCATTCTCAGTATGGTATCCTGTATAAATCCGGAAGACTTATTATGTATTTCTCGGTCTGCCCCGCCATAATCCATAGAGCGGCTTTTGAATAGCAATTTGTCATGGCAGATAAACCCTCTTAGTGTATCTATATTATGAGGCATGGTATCTACTACATAGCGACTGATAGACTGCAATGAATCATGCTGCGCCAGCGAATCATAATATAACTGCATATCACTCAGGTAGTCCACTTTTTTCCCTTCAAACTGAAGGTAAACCTGACCTCCCTCAATACTATAAGTACCGTGTGCGTAGGTATTATCCTGCAAGCACCAGAATATAGCGATGAAATGATGCTCATCTGAGAAAAGAATATCAGAAGCACAACAATCACAGGGCGACTCTATGCTACATGCGGTATCATTTAGTGTCGGACCAAATGATAAATGCGGCCCGTGAGTGAAGATGATGATATCCTGATATCGTCTGTGGAGGACGGAGTGGCTACAGATGATGATTTCACTGCTGGCTGCCTGCATGATATCAGCGGGATCATCAGGCATATGGCAAAGATGTATTTCATAGTATTTTCTTATGCTTTAAAACAAAAAGGACAGGCTATAGACCTGTCCTTTTTAGTATTGTGTAGTTATTCACTTACGCATTGATCATCACCGGCATCACCAGCATGAGGAGGTCCTCGCTGTCAGCCTTGTCTACCGGGCGGAGTACGCCGGCACGGGTAGGGGTAGAGAGCTCGATCTCGATCTCATTGGAGTCCAGTACACCTAGCATCTCTATGAGGAAGCGGGCGTTGAACGCGATGTCCATATCATTGCCCTCATAGTTGCAGATCAGGCGCTCATTGGCTTCGTTTGAGAAGTCGAGATCCTGTGCAGAGATCTTCAGCTCGCTGCCTGCTATAGAGAGGATCACCTGATAGGTGGTCTTATTGGAGTAGATAGAGATACGGCGCAGCGCGTTCTGGAACTCCAGGCGGCTTACGGTCAGCTTGTTTGGATTGTTCTGAGGGATCACCGCATTGTAGTCCGGGTATGTCGCGTCTATGAGGCGGCATATCAGGCGGGTATTCTCAAATGAGAAGAACGCGTTAGACTTATTGTATGATACATTCACCGCCGTCTCAGATGATGGCAGGCCACTCTTCAGCAGGCTCAGTGCCTTCTTAGGCAGGATAAACTGAGACGACTTGCTGGTCTTGATATCAGAGCGTACGAGGCGTACCAGTTTGTGCGCATCTGTAGATACGAAAGTGGTGCCTTCATTGTCTACCTTCATCATCACACCGGTCATGGCCGGGCGGAGGTCATCATTGCTCACCGCGAAGAGCGTACGGGAGATAGAGTTTGACAGCAGATTGGCCGGGATATTGATCTCGGTCACAGCCTCCGGCTGCGGTATTTTAGGGAAATCATCCGGGTTCTCACCGCTCAGTTTGTACTTGCCGGTCTCAGAGGTGATCTCTACGCCAAAGGTCTTGGTATCTACCTTGAATGTGAGTGGCTGCTCAGGCAGGGTCTTGAGGGTATCTATCAGGATACGTGCAGGGATAGCTATACGGCCCGACTCCTTAGACTCTACACGTATCTCAGTGCTCATCGAGGTCTCCAGGTCGGTAGCAAAGCCGGTCAGCTTGCCATCCTTGATCTCAAAAAGGAAGTCCTCCAGTATCGGCAGCACAGAGTTAGTGTTGATCACACCACTGATCATCTGGAGGCTTTTGAGCAGAGACGTCGTAGAAACTATAAATTTCATCTGAGTTAACTTTTATGGGTTAAGTGACAAATATAGATAAAGCGGGCAAATATCATTATCCCCCCACCAGAATGTTAAGGAATTAGTGAAAAAACGAGCGAAACAGGCAAATTTCAGTGCTACTAGTGACCAGCTACTGTAGGCTGCTTCACACCCGGGCGCACGTAGAAATCCTGATAGGTCCTGAGCGCTTTGCCCCAGACATAATACTGTATCAGGCCAAAATCTTTGCGTCCATCCATAGCGATATAGTAATGCTCCACATCATACAGCAGCTTGCGGCCATTATCATCAAACTGCTGGCGGCTGTGCTCATTGACAGGCATATAGAATATCTCGACGTTGGTCTCTGTATCATCTACGCGCTTCATTTGGATAGTGCAGAAGGGCTGCATGCCGAGTATTGTATCTTTGATCGGGTTTGTATTTTCAAAGGCCTCCAGAGAGAGGCCGTCGAAAAACTCCAGGTACTGGTGTATAAAGCGCTGCCTGGGCTGTGCATCTGCCAGGCCGTCACTATTGGTGATCACAAAGGTGTCTCGTGCACCCACACGCGTCAGAGAAAATGACTTCTGCTTTTCAAAATTATAAGTGACCGATAGTTTTTTGATGGTTGCGGCATTATCGCGATACACCCATTTAGTACGCCAGTATTCTTCATTGGCATAATAGCGGCTGGTGAGGTAGGCATTTATACCCGCGATATGTACTACGTATGGCCTGCTGGCAGGCTGACCGTCTATCTCCATGATCACGTAGGTGCCTGTACCGTCTGCGGTAGGGCCTCCCACATAGTATACTTTTGTGGGTTTATTGCCACCAGTATAGATCTCACAGCGAAAACGTTTTCTGGCCATATCGTTCAGCACCACCGGCTGCGCTTTTTCCGGTACGGGGTACTGAGTCTCCATTTTCTGTATAGCGGTGAAAAGCAATGCCAGAGACTCTTCATTGATACCATATTTCCCGTTTACCAGCCAGCGATTACCTTCTTTGGTCAGGGTGACCTTTTGTGATCTCACGTCTGTCAGCACGATCTTTGAGATAGCATCTACATCGCGTACTGCAAATTCGCTTTCCTTCTCGGCCAGTGTAGATGGCGAATAGCGATAAAGGAAGAACGCCACTCCTCCGGCCAGCAGTGCCAGTATGGCTATATATGGTAGTAGTTTTTTCATCAGGTGGTGTATTTCTTGCGGCGATAGTAGTTGAATCCCACACCCAGTATGATCACCACAGCTATGGGCAGCAGGATATTGATCAGCTGCCACCGGGTTTTTTCATCCCTCACCCTGGCTACATTGAGCATCCTGATCTTTACTTCTTTATTGCGTGTCTCCAGCAGGCCGGAGTTGTCCGTCAGGTACTGGATGCAGTTCAGAATAAAATCTTTATTGGCAAAGGTCTGCTGGGTGACAGAATAGTACCCCAGCGGGTAGGCAAATTTGTCTTGCGGCGCCATTTCATTCCGGATGATATCGCCATCACCTATGACGATCATTTTGCCGCTGGTATCGCTGTGATCCAGAAACTTTAGCCCCCCTACACTGTCTCCCATAGCCAGAAACTCAGGGCTGAGGCGATTCGTATACAGTGACTGAAACCGGCCCTCCAGCAGTACGGCTACCGGCAGCCGGGCCTGGTTATAGTATTGAGGGTTTGGGGCCTGCTGCAGTATACCAAAGTGTACCCGTACCGGAGTCATGACGGCCTTGCAATTATCACTGGTGTGTAGCAATATGGTCTTGCGGACGCCCGGATTTCTGATCGTATCTACTGTGCTGACAAACTGTGCTGCTATGGGGTCAAGATTGCGCACGATAGGATTATTGACACTATCAGAGATCAGCTGCGGAAAGTAGTACCAGGGGAATAGCTCGACCTGCGGACCGCCACCCATGCTACCCACCCGCAGTGGTATGGGGTTGCAGTGGTTGATATCCTGTACCAGGTCTGTATTGATACGGGTACCGTATTTGAAAAGCTGGTCATCCAGGTTCAGATTGCGATCTACTACAAACTGGCCTGTGAGATTGGTCTTCAGACTGTCAAAGTCGGCCGTAGTAGCATCTATCAGCCACATTACTTTGCCGCCATGCATGATGTATTGATCTATCTTGTATTTGTCCTTTTCGTCAAAGGCTGCCAGGGGTTTGGCTATGACCAATGCGTCAAAGTCCTCATCTATTTTATAGCGCTTTGTAATATCCAGACGCGCCACTGCATACTTCAGGTTTATGAGCTGCTGCTGTATATCGGCCAGTCCGTTATTGTCCAGCTCTCCATGACCTGAGCTAAATGCGATCTTTGGCTGCTTGTACTGGGTCAGCTTCTGTATAGCTGTCGCAAATTTATACTCCAGTGACACGGCGGACCTGCTGAGCATGGTCTCCACATCCGTCTTGGCCTGTGCCTCTATGAGCTGTATAGGATATTCTCTGCCCATATAGTATGCTATGGCACATGGAAAGACGAGGGTGTTGTTGAGTTTATTGGCACCACTGGTCTGGTCTGTAGCGGGGGCCAGTCCTTTATTATAGAGCTCTTCTATCAGGGCCTTGCGCTCGGCGTCACTTTTGCCTTTCACAGGATCTATAAATTCAAACTCTATGTTCTTGCCGCCATAGGCGCGCAGGTCTACCAGCAGGTCATGGGTAGACTGCCGCAGGCGCTTGTACTTGGCAGACATATCACCCTCCAGGTATACCTTAAAGGTCACTACATCGTGCAGGTTCTTTACCAGCCGCCGTGTAGATGGCATGACGGAAAACTTCTTCTCAGATGTCAGGTCTATACGCGTATACACATACTGGCTCAGTATATTGGCGAGTACCAGTATCCCCATCATCACCAGCAGGATGAAGATCGCATCGCGGCGGTTGCCCATATTTCTTTTCAGCCCTTTTACCATTTTCTGCTAGCTAGTGATGTACGGGTGAAAAAAGTGAATAGCGTAATAACGGAAAGGAAATACACGACATCTCGCGTATCCAGTATACCGCGGCCCATAGACTCATAGTGTGCATAGAGGCCAAACTGCTCTACGATATAGTCAGACTTGCCATAGAAGACACCCAGCCGCGCCAAGCCCTCTATAGCATAGAAGAAGATGAAGCAAATAAACGCCCCCAGGATGAAGGCTACGATCTGGCTGCGCGTGATGGAGGAGGCGAAAAGGCTGATAGAGACAAAAACTGCGCTCAGAAACACGAGCCCGAAATAGGAGCCCCAGGTGCCTCCGGAGTCTACATTGCCTACCGGATAGGCCAGGTGGCTGATAGAGTAAAAGTAGATCAAGGTAGGGGCTATAGCGCAGAGCACCAGCGTGAGCGCGGCCAGAAACTTGCCCATAATGATAGCCGTATCTGTGAGGGGGCGGGTGGCCAGCAGCTCTATGGTGCCTGACTGCATCTCTTCAGAGAAAGAGCGCATAGTGATGGCCGGGATCAGCATCATGAGGATAAAGGGAGCGATGTAGAAAAAGTAATCCAGTGAGGCATAGCCCGCATCCAGGATATTGGCCTCCGGAGAGAACCACACCATAAAGCCCACCAGCAGCAGGAAGACGCAGATGGCTATATAGCCGATCAGCGAGCTAAAAAACTGGCGCAGTTCCTTCTGAAATATGGCAAACATCAGATGTAATAATAATTAAACCCACCCATAAGCTGCTGTATACGCTATGGTTGTTAACGTATTTTGATGGGTCGGCAAATTTAAAGGAATAATGCGCGCCTGCAAGTCATAGCTTTGTCAAAGAATGTAGAATAGATATTGCGCTCGTCGTTTATCCCTATCAAGGCATGCCTCTTTCACATCTATGAAAGTTATCAGTCCTTTGGCAGATTGTTAATTTATACGCTACCTTTGTTATAGTATGATGGTTCTGAAACAAGTAGACAGACGTAGCGGACTCACTAAAAAGGAGTTTGTAAACGAATACCTGCGCCCTCAGAAGCCAGTGGTATTGACTGATATCACAAAGGACTGGCCAGCCCTGGATAAGTGGACGCTGGACTTTTTTAAAAGCCAGTATGGAGACCTGACTGTCCCCGTTTTCAGTAGTAACTACTCCAAGCCAGGTCCGGGCTATATGTCTTCTGACCGGGAGATGAAGTTTCGAGACTTTCTGGCGGAGACCGAAAAGGGCCACACAGACCTGCGCCTCTTCCTGTTTGATATTTTTAAATCTGCCCCTGAGCTGCGGGGCGATTTTCAGTTTCCCACTGTGATGCGTGGCTTTTTGAAGCGCTTCCCTTTTATGTTCTTTGGTGGTGAGGGCTCAGAGGTGACCATGCACTATGATATAGACTGTGCCAATGTCTTCCTCACCCAGTTTGTAGGTCACAAGCGGGTGATACTTTTCCCACCGGAAGAGTCAGCCAAGATCTACCATCATCCTTTCACCGTCAAGAGCCTGATAGCGCCCGAGAGGCCGGATTATGAGAAATTTCCCGCCCTACAGAATGTACAGGGGTACGAGACTATCCTATCTCACGGTGAGATGATCTTCATGCCTACGCGCTACTGGCACTACATGCACTACCTCGATTTCAGCTTTGGGCTGGCTCTCCGCTCTCAGAGCAGCTGGGCCACCAGGGGCCGCGGAGCATTTAATATCGCCTCGCACTTTCTGGTAGACAAAGGATTTAATATCCTCTCGCCAAAACGATGGCACGAGTGGAAGGAGCGCGCAGCCTATGAGCGTGCCAGGCCCTTTGAGCCCCAAAGGCCTAATCATGGTGAGCTGAATGCCAGCCTGTAATCATCCATCATGAAAACGCTTATAGTCTTGTTTTTTTCCCTGGTATCACTGATGGCCTCTGCACAGATCGCGGCTGTGAGCTATATAGCAGATCCGGGAAAGGATGACCTGCGAATGTACTGGCGCGACAGTAGCGGAAAGGTGATCTGCCATTTTGCCGCACTGAAGGAAATAGCTGATCAGCAAAACCGTCAGCTTATCTTTGCCATGAATGGCGGCATGTATATGGAGGACCGCACCCCTGTAGGACTATATATAGAGAATGGGAAAATCCTGCACCCGCTCAATACCAAAACAGGCAAAGGCAACTTTTTTATCCAGCCTAATGGCATCTTCTACATCTGCTCCGACCGCCATGCAGGCGTCTGTAGCACGCAGGATTTCGGCAAAGTAAAGGATGTGAAATACGCTACGCAATCCGGACCGATGCTGATCAAAGACGGCAAGATCAATGCAGCGTTTGATTCCGCCTCGCACAATCTGAATATCAAAAATGGCGTAGGTGTTTTGCCGGATGGCAGGGTACTTTTTGCCATGTCTAAAGGGAAAGTCACGTTCTATCAGTTTGCTAAATACTTTGCCGATAAGGGTTGCCCCAATGCGCTATACCTAGATGGCTACGTATCCCGCATCTACCTGCCACAGGCCGGGGTAGTGCAGATAGACGACTCCCGCTTTGGTGTCCTCATCGCCGTGATGCAATAATTGTTCTGAGCTTATACCACCTTATTGGCGCAGCAGCTAGCGGCTACGGCATCAGGCTTAGCCTTGAAGGTAAAGCCCATAGACAGGATATAGCCCATGGCCTCACTCAGGGCAGTATTGGAGCCAAAGCGCGGATTGGTATTGATATCCGCATGGACCTCCAGCTCTGTTTTGTACTGATCAAAAAGAGGGCACAGGTGATAGGCTATCTCTATAGAGCGAGACACCTCGTGCAGCATCCGTTCCTTCAGCGTCATGCGCTGCTGCGAGCGCAGGGTGTTGATGAACATGTAGCCGCCCTTGCCCTTGCGGAGCAGCAGTATGACCGTGGCAAACTCCGTCTCCAGTCCGTAGACCTGAGAGTCAGTGCCGATACATACTTTGATCTTGTTTCCTGAGTCGCTCTCGTGGATGAGCGCCTTCTCCACCACCTCGCTGATCGGCGCACTGAATGTCGTGCCGTCCAGCTTCCTCCATCTCCCATTGACTACGGTTGATTGCATAAGCGTTGGTTTTATTAAAATTAAAACCAGAATCCCTGACTTTCCTAATCTAAAGACGACTTTTTGTACACAGCCAGTTGTGAGGTGTTGCGGCTTTTCATTGTCTTTACGATTTCTTTACAGAGCAGAGTTATATTTTAGGTTGTTATCTTAGTCGTATCCATTTCTATATGAAGCATAAAACAATCATTATCCTTTTATGGCTGCTCGTGACGGCTGCCAGGGCGCAAGACGATAAAAGACTATTCTTTGGCACGCCTGCCTTTCATGGCGCGCAGCTGATAGGCTACTATCCCAATACTCCTTTTCTATTTGCTATGCCGGTCACCGGCACGCGGCCTATACAGTATAGCGCAGTCAATCTGCCTATGGGGCTCGCGCTGGACGAGAAGACAGGCTTCATCACCGGCAATATAAAAAAGGCGGGAACCTATAAGGTGACGCTCGTAGCCGTAAATCAGTTTGGCAAGACCACGGAAGATGTGACCATAGTGATAGGGGACAAGCTCTGCCTCACGCCGCCCATGGGCTGGAATAGCTGGAATGTCTTTACCTCAGAGATCAGCGAGCAGCTACTGATGGAGATGGCAGATGCCATGGCCTCAAACGGTATGCGCGACCTCGGCTATCAGTATATCAACATCGATGACTTCTGGCACGCCTCAGAGAGAGAGTCAGATGGCAGGCCAAAGGTGGATAGTATAAAGTTTCCGCATGGGATGAAATACCTCGCCGACTATGTACATAGCAAAGGCCTCAAGCTCGGTATCTACTCCTGCGCGGGTGATAAGACTTGTGGTAAATGCTTTGGTGGGTATGCGCATGAGGAGATAGATGCAAAGACCTACGCAGAGTGGGGTATAGACCTGCTGAAGTATGACTACTGCTTTGCGCCATGGGGGCAGAAGGCCGCTATAGAGCGCTATACCAAGATGGGTACAGCCCTCAGAAACTCCGGTCGCTCTATCGTCTTCAGCGTATGCGAGTGGGGTCTGCGCAAGCCGTGGCTCTGGGCAGAAAAAGCAGGCGGCCACTACTGGCGCACTACGCCGGATATCTTTGATACCTGGAATCATGGCAATCCCTTTCAGATGAGTGTCATGAGAATACTCAAGAAGCAACGCGGCCTGGAGAAATATGCCGGCCCCGGCCACTGGAATGACCCAGATATGCTGCTGGTGGGCAATCATGGCAAAGGCCGCGCTACAAGCTCTGGCGGACTTTACAAGGGATTGACGCAGGATGAATACAAGGCCCACTTTGCCCTGTGGTGTATGATGAGTGCGCCGCTGCTGGTGAGCTGTGACCTGCGTACTATCTCAAAGGAGGATTTTGAGATCATCACGGACGCAGATATGATAGCGCTAAATCAAGACCCTGCGCTGACTCCGGGGCGAGTGATCAAAAAGCACGGAAGTATATGGGAATATGCTAAAACTCTCAATCAATACCAGTGGATCACGATGTACCTCAATACGAGTAAAAAGTCGAAACCTGATCCTATATCAGCAGGGCGTATGATCCCTGCCCACGGTATATCGTGGCAGAGAAACAGCAGGCTGCCGGATAGGTGATCTACTAGTCAGCCTTAAACTCTATCTTCCGATGCGTCCCATCGCAGAAGGGCTTATTGCTGGAAGCGCCGCAGCGGCAGAAGGCAGTCACATTGTTCTTTTTCATCAGCTCACCTTTTGAGTTTTTGACGGTCACATTGCCATAGACCAGTAGGGGGCCGTCTTTCGACGCTTCTACTATTGTCTCGGCATCTACATCTATGCGCTCGGGGCCGGCTTCGTTATTCATATAGTAGCTTAGTGCACCACTGGGGCAGCGCTTCACCTGTGCCACGATACGCTCGGTGGTCGCACCCTCCGGTTTGATCCATGGCTTCACGAATGGATCAAAGACCTCGCGCAGCTCCGTCCAGCATAGCTTGGAGTGGATGCAGATATCCGGTTTCCAGATCACGGTGACTTCTCCGTTGGTATACTTCTTAGTGACTTCCATGTGGGTAGGGGTTTTAGTTGCTTAAATTGGTTTCTATATGGATGGGATTGGTCAGCGCTTTATGTATCGGGCATTTATTGGCTATCTCCAGTAGCCTGGCGCGGTCCTCGGCGCCGAGGCTTCCGGTCAGGGTGATATCGCGCTTGATCTCAGTCGTATTCTTCTCCTTGTCCCACACCAGGGTGATATGGGCTTGCAGTCCATCCAGGGCCATGCCCTTGCGGTCAGCATACATACGCACAGTAGCGCAGGTGCAGGCACCCAGTGCTGCAGCCAGCAGCTCATGGGGATTGGGGCCGAGGTCGGTGCCTTCGTTTTCCTTAGGCTCGTCGGCTATGATACTATGGTCGCGTGCCTGTATACTGACACGATAATGGTCTCTCGTGATAGATGCTGTGATCTCTGACATTGCTTATGATTTTAGTTTTTTATCTCTGATAGCTTCCGCCAGCCAGATAAATTCGCTGACGAACCGGTCCAGGCTCTTTGACAGAAATTCATCTTTCACTGCCCCGCTGTCATCAAAGGCATGCTGCACATTTGATACGAGCAGTTTATATGGCATAGGGTATGCGCCGAGAGATAGTACCAGCTGCTGCATTTCTGTAGAGGCATTGATACCGCCCATCCGCCCTGCTCCTACAGATACTACACCTATCGGCTTGCGTTTAAACTCCTCTGAGAAATAATCGACTGCATTTTTCAAAGCACCGGAGTAGGAGCCGTGATACTCCGGCGAGAGGAAAATAATAGCATCTGCTTTATCCAGCTTCTGCTGTATGTCTGTGAGGCCGGGTAGTGTATTCCCTTCTTCACTGTACTGCTCCTCCAGCACCGGCAGATCGTATGCTGCCAGGTCTATGATAGCTGCCTGTGTATGTCCGCTGCGGTGAAAGCGTGCCATCAGTGCTACAGCTACATCATGGCTTTTGCGCCCTTTTCTGATACTTCCTGATATGATGATTATATTCATTACTACCGGTGAAATTATAGCATTATACTGATTCCGGAGCTACCACTCTTGGTAGCTTGACCAAATGGTTTAAATTTGAAACAACCCAAAATACTAAACATGACAAGAGAAGAATGGTTGCGGATGGCAGCAATACTTGGTGCAGGTACTATGCTGCCCAAGGGCCTGCTGGCTGAAATGATCACTGCCGATAATGGCCTCAAGGCCAGTGATTTCGGCAAGGACTTCATCTGGGGTACGGCCACGGCTGCCTACCAGATAGAGGGTGGCTGGAATACAGACGGCAAGGGGGAGTCTATCTGGGATCATTTCTCACACAGGCCGGGCAAGATAGCCCGCCATGAGACTGCCGATGTGGCTGCAGACTTCTACCACAAATATGAGAGCGACATAGCGCTCATGAAGCAAATGAATATCCCTGCTTTCCGTTTTTCGGTGGGCTGGTCACGTATACTGCCCAATGGGACCGGCCAGGTCAATCAAAAGGGTATAGATTTTTACAACAGGGTGATAGATACGAGCCTGAAAAATGGGATAGATCCCTGGCTGACCTGCTACCATTGGGACCTACCGCAGGCACTGCAGCAGAAGGGAGGCTGGACCAATAGGGATATACTGGGCTGGTTTGAAGAGTATGTGGCCCTATGCGCCAAAAGCTTTGGTGACAGGGTCAAAAACTGGATGGTATTTAATGAGCCGATGGCCTTCACCGCCCTGGGCTACCTGGTAGGCAGCAATGCGCCCGGCAAATTTGGCTATCACAACTTTTTCGCTGCGGCGCATCATGCCACCATGTGCCACGGTGTGGGTGGACGTACGCTGCGCAGGTTGCTGCCGGCCACAGCCAATATAGGCACTACCTTCTCCGTGAGTCACGTAGAGGCTTTCAAAAATCTATCAAAGAATGAGGAAACGCGCAGGAGGTGCGATGCATTGTTCAATCGCCTCTTTATAGAGCCGACGCTGGGGCTCGGCTACCCATACCGTGACCTGCCCGCGCTGAAGCATATTTATAAGTTTATCCTGCCCGGAGATGAGGCGCTGATGCCTTTTGATTTTGACTTCATAGGGCTGCAAAACTACTTCCGCGTGATCGTTAAGAATTTTCCGCTGATCCCTAT
Source organism: Bacteroidota bacterium (assembly GCA_018267385.1). Taxonomy (GTDB): domain Bacteria; phylum Bacteroidota; class Bacteroidia; order Chitinophagales; family LD1; genus UBA1941. Next base: position 534,100 of record JAFDYN010000007.1, read on the forward strand.
GGTACATGCCATCAACGAGTCTCCTAAGAAACTCGGCCACCCGGTCACAGCTATGGGCTGGGAGGTATACCCGGAGGGGATTTATGATATACTGAAGCAATTCTCACAGTACAAGGGGATCAAAAATATCATCGTGACGGAAAATGGTACGGCATTTCCCGACAAGGTGGAGAACGGCGCCGTGCATGACCCACAGCGTACTGAATATATACAGTTGTATCTGAAGCAAGTACTCCGCGCCAAACACGATGGCATCAATGTAAATGGCTACTTCGTATGGTCCTTTATAGACAACTTTGAGTGGGACTCAGGCTACAGGCCGCGCTTTGGTATCGTTTATAATGATGTGGCAGATGAGAAGCGCATCATCAAGGATTCCGGCAGGTGGTTTGCCGATTTCCTCAAAAAGTAATTTAGTAATCAAACTCCGGCCTAAACTATGAGGACTATTGCGTTTCTGCTTTTCACAGGTGTGATGCTGACCGCATCTGCTCAAAATAATAATGGCCCCTGTCCTGCCTATCGGGACCTCAATGCTACATATGCCTCAGCGGCCGCGTGTAGCTATAAAGCGCAGGAAACTGTATACCACTACAATGAATGGTCTATAGGCGCAGACGGACGGCCCAGGCGCAGCCGTGCGTATCAAAATGGTCGCAGGAACAGAAACACGGGCATCGGACTCTTGATAGGTGGTGCGGTGAGCCTGACTGGGGGCATAGCCATGCTCACGGATGGCATCATTAGCATCAAAAGAAGAAATATATACGCTACTACCTCGGGCCTCTCAGAGGTGGGGCATCTCTACGAAGCATACTTTGGAGCTATTTTCACTGCTGCCGGCCTGGGTATGATCGTGCCTGGAGCTATCCTGCTACCCAAAGGCACCAGGCAAATGCGCCGCGCACAAGAGCGCATGGCCAATCCATAAGATTTCTTTAATCCATCTAAAAATACTGATCAATGAAAACAAAATTTCTTTTATGCCTGGCTGTGGCTATTATGGCCAGTCTCACATCACAAGCCGTAGATGGCAAAGTAAAAATACAAGTGAAGTGGGGTGATGAGTTTCAGGTACCCAAGAAACATATAGAAGAGAATTTTGTAGGCAATATGCAGGATGGTTTCCTGCTCATCAGCATGCAGCAACGAAAATCTGTGTGCTTTCAAAAATTTGATACGGCGCTCAAAGCCAATGGGGAGAAGGTCCAGTCTCTGGAGGCATTGCCAAAGCAATACGGTAATCAAGGTATCCGCATAGTAGGCCGGAAGGTATACTGGTTTTACTCCCAGGAAGGGCAGAATGACGTAGGGGAGCATCTCTACGCGCAGGAAATAGATGTAAAAAAGGGAGACTTTGCAGGTCCGGCCAGAGAGATAGCAGTCGCTTCTGATGCCATCAGTGGGTATTGGAGTACAGACAGGTCGGCAGACAGCAGTAAATTCTTATTGAAGTACACATTGCTACCGGTGAGGAAAAGGGGAGAGCCGGAGTTTACTACGCTAGGACTGGTAGTGATGGACAATACGCTGAAGCAACTATGGAAAAAGGAAGTAGAACTACCCTACAGCCAGGACGCATCTGAAATGGAGAGCTATCAGATAGACCGCAATGGGAATGTCTTTGTACTGCTAAAAGTCTACGAGAGTGGGAAAAAAAGGGAAGTAAAGGATGACCAGCCCAATTATCACTACGAGGTGTTAAAATATAGCCGCACTACAGACAAACCGGCCATAGCAAAATTTGATTTCGGTGATAGGTATGTAGTAGATATCGCCCTCGTAGAAGATTACAATGGCCGTATGATATGTGCAGGTTTTTACTCTGGCCAGGCCCATTTCAGTGCAGAGGGTGCATTCTTGTACACTTTTGACGAGGCCACTATGGCCACAAAGGCTATCGACAAAGGCTTTTATGAATTTCCACTCGAGGTGATGAAGCAGTACGAGTCTGAGCGCACACAGAAAAAACTGGATAAGGCCGAGAGCAAGGGCAAGAGCACAGAGGTACCACAGCTTAAATTTAAAAGCCTGAGAGTGGCGGAGGATGGCAGTATCACCCTATTCGGAGAGCAGTCTTATGTCGTACAGGTGTCATACTACAGCGGCAATACATGGTATACCCGTACTACATATCACGAAGATGACATATATGCCGTGAAAGTAGCTGCAGACGGCCAGCTCAGATGGGTAAGAAAGGTACCCAAAAGGCAGGCTGGCAATAGTACTATAGGACTGTCATACTTCCTCAGGTCTGATGGCAATGACAATTATCTCTTCTTCGCGGACAATATAAAAAACCTGGACCTGCACACGGATGAGGTGCCTGCTGCACACGTGGGAGGTGCTGGCGGCATCCTGATGTGTGTCAAGATCACTGACGATGGCGTAGTGAGCAAAAGCAATATCTATGATTTCAGGGAAGAGGATGCCTATATGTATCCGGAAAACTTCCGCTCCGTATCAGCACGTCAGATCATAGGCAGGGGGAGGGACCACAAGATCAGTCTGCCACTCCTGATCAATATGGAGTAAGAGCCCGTGGTAAAAAAACAAAGCCGCCTCAGCTAGCTGAGGCGGCTTTGTTTTTAGTCCGGATATCCGGCAGAGACTTTATTTCACAGCGAAGCAGTAAACTGCGCTCATAGAGCCGGCAGCACCACCTGCATTTGGTACGAATGCATACTCACCTGGCTCGAGAGTTTCATCGCAAGTGATCTTGTATACACCATCAGATACTTTTTCAAAGTTGAGCTTGATATGGAAACGCTTAACGGACTTGCCGGTAGCACCATATGCTGCAAAAGCGCTGGTCTTGCCTACTTCTACCTCGCGCACTTTCTTGTGCTCCAGGCACTTGGCCAGATAGAATACAGTCTCAGGGTCTGCATCTGCATCTACCTTTACTACAAACTCAGCCTTAGAGCCTGCGGTCACCGGTGAGCTGCCGCCATCTATGGTCAGCATCTGAGAGGTACCACCGTATCCCATGCCATTTACCTTGGCCTTGATCTCAGAGTTTTGCTTTTCGAGTTTCACCAGTTTGCCATCTTTCAGGAGTGCTGGTTGGTTTTTGAAATCCGGAACTGGCACCTGAGCGCTAACTCCAAACGCTACGAACAGAGCCACTACGGCCAGAAGTACATTTTTCATTTGTTTGTCTTTTTGGTTGGTTAATGATTATAAAGCAAATATAAAATCTTTGCTGATTTAGTGTTCAGCACGGGTAAGAATATCTTAAAAATCGGCTTTTTCCTGTTAAAAAACCTGTAAAACGTATATTACTAAATCACCTCTACCTGATTGCGTAGGATGTCGTCTATCGTCTCGCGCTGCCGTATCAGGTAGTCTTTACCATCTTTGATCATCACTTCTGCCGGGCGGAAGCGCGAGTTATAATTGCTGGCCATGGTAAAGCCGTAGGCACCCGCATTGCGGAAGGCGATAATATCACCTTCTTTGACCTCTGCTATCTTGCGGTCCCAGCCAAAGGTGTCCGTTTCGCAGATATAACCCACCACAGTATAGATACGCTGCTTACCCTCTGGGTTTGAGATATTCAGTATGTGATGGTACGAGTTGTATAGCATAGGCCTGATCAGGTGATTGAGGCCCGAGTCTACGCCTACAAAGACGGTAGCGGTAGTCTGCTTCAGCACATTGACCTTGACCAGGAAAGTACCCGCCTCGCTCACCAGAAACTTGCCCGGCTCAAACCATAGGTCTATCTTTTTACCATAGCTTTTTTCAAATTCAATGAAGCGGTCCGACAGCTTATCTCCCAGCTCAGCTACATCAGTATAATAATCATCCGGCTTGTACGGCACCTTGAATCCACTGCCAAAGTCCACAAACTCCAGATCGGGGAAAAATGCAGTCTGCTCAAACAGTATCTCAGCACCGCGGAGGAAAACATCTACGTCCAGGATGTCGCTGCCGGTGTGCATATGCAGGCCATTGATGCGCAGGCCCGTGCTCTGCACGATGCGCTCTACATGTCGCATCTGATAGATAGAGATGCCAAACTTTGAGTCAATATGGCCGGTAGAAATATTGATATTGCCACCTGCCATCAGGTGGGGATTGATACGGATACACACCGGTACGGATGCACCATACTTAGTGCCAAACTGCTCCAGGATAGAAGTATTGTCTATATTGATCTGCACGCCTTCTTTGACAGCCAGATCTATCTCCTCCATAGAGACACAGTTGGGAGTATACATGATCTCATGCGGTGCAAAGCCTGCCTTGAGCCCCACCCATACCTCCTGTATGGATACACAGTCCAGCCCTGCGCCGAGACTGCGGAAGAAGCGCAGGATATTGATATTATTCAGCGCCTTGCAGGCAAATTTGATCTTCGGCTCAAATCCTTTGAAGCTTCCTTTCAGCTTTTTATACTTGGCCTCCATCATGGCTGTATCATAGACATAGAGGGGGGTGTCGTATTTTTCGCAGAGGTAGAGGGCGTCTACGCCTCCTATGTTGTAGGCTCCATTATCGAGCTGTAGCATGGGTATATTTTGATTTAGGTGGGTGAATGTAATGCAAAAAGTGATACAGGTGTAGCGGTCAAAATCCGGCTGAAATTAATGGCAATAAATGCACCCCATTCATATATGTAAGATTACTGTTGCCTTACATTGGCAGTAAAGAAACCGCTGTCGGCAGCATTGTCCTGGCTCACGAGCGTCACAGGGTCAGCTATCAGTATATTCACTTTGCCCTGGGAGTCTATCGTGACTGTGGCCGTGCCCATAGATGAGGCTCCGGTCTGATAGTTAGATCCCAGCGCACTACTGCCGTACACGATGGAGAGCCCCCCCGCTACAGATGGTGTACTATTGCCTGGTACGATATGATAGGTGCCGCTATGGGTAGGAAAGGTAGCAAAGTAAAATACGACACTACTATTATTGGATGGCACCATAGATCCCGAGTAATCCTGCACAGAAAGGGCCTGCCCAAACTGGACAGCACTACGCACTGTATGGCTGAGGCTGTCAAAAGAATAGGAGCCAAAATTGGTAGCGGTACCTGTATTGCCGGTGGCCGGACTCTCTTTGGAGCATGCAGCTACGAAGCAGGCGATCGAGATGAGTAAGACTGCCGTATGGATATTCTTCATGTTTTTGGGGCTATGACCATGAAAGTAGTGCGAGGTTATATGTAGTGTGTTTCATCATCTGTTAAAAGACAACTGGTATTAGGTAAATAGGTAGAAGATAAGTGTGAGTGTGACAAAGCGGTAGGATTATGACTGTGTGACTTTCAGATTATAGTTTTATGATTACTTTAGGCAAAATTTGTAAGCATGGATCAGGATATGTGGCTTGACATATTGCTCATTGTGATAGGTAGTCTCTTCAGCGCCGTCATGATAGGTGTGGCCTTTGTCATCAATCGCCGGGAGCAGCCCAAGCAGCTCTGGCTGTTGTTCTTTACAGAGATGTGGGAGCGTTTCTCTTTTTATGGTATGCGCGCACTACTCATACTGTACATGACGCACATCCTGCTTTTCCCTGACAAGGATGCCAACCTGCAATATGGTGCCTACAATGCCCTGGTCTATACTATGCCGCTACTGGGTGGCTGGCTGGCAGACAGGATACTCGGCTTTCGCAAGTCTATCGTACTGGGTGGACTGATGATGGCAGTAGGGCACCTGGTTTTGGCTATTCCTTCCAGTACCACATTCTTTCTCGGTCTGGGATTTCTGATCTCAGGCAATGGCTTCTTCAAGCCAAATATCTCCAGCCTCCTGGCTCAGTACTATCAGAAAGATGATCCGCGCAAAGATGCCGGCTATTCCATCTTCTATATGGGTGTCAATATCGGCGCTTTCCTCGGCAGTACGATTTGCGGCTTTCTGGGTCAGAAGGGAGGTGTGGTGCTGCACCATCTGATGGATCGCGGTGGCATCATAGCCTCAGTGGCCTACAAAATAGCTACGACATTCGGATCCCTGGAGGGGAGTACCTGGCATGATGAGTGCTGGCACCTGGGCTTTGGAGTTGCAGGCTTTTTTATGATAGTAGGCGTGATCAATTTCCTTCTTTTCCATCGTGTACTGGAGGATAAAGGTCACTCTCCGGATCCCGTGAAACTATCATCTAAAATAGGAGGTGTGCTCTCCCTGGAGTGGGCACTGTATATCGGCGCATTCCTGCTGGTGCCTATCATGCTGGGCCTGGTCAAGTATCATAGCATCATGTCTGTACTATTGTATCCGCTCGGCCTGGCTGCGCTGGTCTATGTGATCTATGAGAGTTTCAAATTTGATGAGGTCTCGAGGCGCAAACTCTGGGCTGCCTGTATCCTCATCGTATTTACCATTATTTTTTGGGGCTTCTACGAGCAGAGCGGAGGATCGCTCAATCTGATGGCCGAGCGCAATGTAGATATGCACGTCTTTGGTCATGAGCTGCCATCTGCCATGATCAATAACGCCACAAATCCTTTTTACATCATTTTCCTCACCCCGCTTTTTGCTGCGATGTGGACCTTTCTGACCAGGAGAAACATCGAGCCTAACACTCCTGTTAAATTCGGGCTTGCATTTCTTTTTGTGGGGGCCGGTTACCTTACTTTCTATCTGGGTGGTCAGGTGGGAAGTGCTACCGGCTATATGCCTATCGCATATTTCCTGCTGGCCTATCTGATCATTACTACCGGAGAGCTATTTCTATCTCCTATCGGACTGTCTATGATCACCAAGCTATCACCCTCACAGATGGTGGGTTTCATGATGGGGATGTGGTTCCTAGCATCGGCGTTTGGCCAGCATCTGGCGGGCGTCATAGGTTCGCATATGGATGTGCCTCACGCAGCGAATGGGGCTGTAGCCACAGCTCTGGAGTCGCTCCCGGTATACATGAAGGGCTGTATGTGGATCGGCCTGGTATCCCTGGGCGGCGGCGTGGTGCTACTGGCACTCTCGCCGGTCATCAAAAAGCTGATGGGCGAGGTACATTGAGGCTTTCTTGTTATAAAAATCTTAAAAAGATGCAGCTCATACAATTCATGCGCGCTATTATATAGTTTTGTGCCGCTATAAAGTTATGAAACAGATTCTTCGACATAAGTCTGTCTACAGCACTATGCTGCTGCTGGGTATTTATGTCGTACATATTTTTCTGTTAAATAATTTTCTCACCCACTTCGCTCAGGTACAAAATCGGGCTCAGTACCATGCGCATGTGTTTTCGCATCGCTCCCATCACCGCCACTCTGAGGTCGGATTTTTCAGAATGCTGGAGAAGCATGATGGCTCCAAACAGAGTATAGCATTACCTGCAGATGGCACGCCGATACCTTCGGTGCGGGTAGAGTATCGTATCACTGATCTGAACGTGAAACCCGTAGATTTTACGGATTGGTCCCGTCTTTCTCCTTCTTCTTACCGCCTCTACCTGCGGGATCGAGTTTTTCTCATTTAGTATTTCCGGCTCTTTCTGTCTGGCTGTTATCACGTGTGGTGGTGACGGCTGTTACTGTTTTATTTTTTAATAAACTATTCCATGAGAGATTCATTAAAGGTCAGTTTTATCATCATGCTCTATCTGGTCGCCACCTGCCAGCACCTGTACGGGCAGAGTGTGACACTGCAGGGACTGATAGCCGGCATGTCATCTAATAATGATATGGTCAAGTATTACGCCAGTCTGGTACAGTCGCGCCAGGCAGCTGTGACCTCAGCCAAATATGAGCGGCTGCCCAATATCAATACACTTTATCAGGCTACGCTGGGCTCAGCCAATAATGTACAGGGCGGCTACCTGGCTCTGGGTGTCATACCCTCAGTCTCCGGTGGCAGGCGCTCTTACAATACCTTTGATCCGCAATCCGGTAATACGGCACTGGCCGGCATAGACTGGGAGGTGACAAACTTTGGTGGCTTTCAGGCGCGCACCGATCTGGCCAGATCCGACCTGAGCGTTCAAAATAATATGCTGGCAAAGGGCACCTACGACCTGCAGGGTATAGCCGCAGCCTACTATGTGGAGCTGATGCGCCAATACGAACTGGAGCAGATAGACCGCGACAATGTGGACCGACTACAGCAGCTATTGACATCTATCAATTCGCTGGTGGTAAATGGTATCCGCCCGGGAGTAGACAGCGCTATCGCTTCTGCCGAGATATCAAAGTCGCGTGTGGCGCTTTACGAAGCTCAAAAGAATTTTGACCAGCTGCAGGTACAGTTGTCTACGCTCACTGGTCTGCCCATAGCCCAGCTCCAGCCGGATACTACGGCCGGAGATCGCCTGCTACAGGCAGCGCCTTCGTTTATACTGGGTGCAGCAGTGGACACCCAGCATCATCCTGATCTGCAATATTACAGCGCACTCACTGATCTGAGCCGCTCACGCCTCAACCTCGAGCGCAAGCGCTACTACCCGCGGATCCTGCTGGATGCAGATGTCTGGACCCGGGCCTCCAGCCTGAGCAATACTGATGTCTATAATAAAGACCTGTCCCAGGGCTATATACCGCAGCGCATGAATTACTTCGTAGGTCTGACGCTGTCATATGACCTGATGAATATAGCCCGCAAGCACATCAATGCAAATATCTATAAGTATGACGTAGAAGCCTCACAGCACAGGCTGGACCAGGAGCGCCGCGACCTGAATGATGAACTGCAGCGTGCACGTATAGAGACCGACTATCAGCTGCGCCGCCTGGGCGAGACAGAGCGCCAGATGCATGCGGCCGATGTGGCCTTTGGGCAGCAGTCCAATCTATACCGCAATGGATTATCCAGTGTGATAGACCTGAACCTTGCACTTAGCTACTCCATACAGGCCCGGAAGGACTACCTGGACTCAAAGGCAGGCTATATGCGCAGTGTGCTGAATTATGCGCTTGTCACAAACTCTTTCTCAAACATGGTGCAAACCTTAAAATTATAAGCAATGAATTTAGTCGCAGCGGCTCTGCGAAGACCCATCACGCTGATCGTCATTTTTGCCAGCCTGATCATCTTTGCAGTCATGAGCCTGATGAAGATCCCTATAGATATTTTCCCGGCGCTCAATATGCCTACCATCTATATAGTAGAGCCCTATGGAGGTATGTCTCCTCAGCAAATGGAAGGCTTCTTTTCTACTGGCCTGCAGGATCAGTTTCTCTATGTGAATGGCATCAAGAGTATAGAGAGCAAAAATACGCAGGGGCTTACTTTTATCAAACTGAGCTTTTATGAAAATACCAATATGGCAGAGGCCTCCTCGCAGGTGGCCACTTATGTCAACCGTGCTTTGAAGTTCTTTCCACCAGGTGCACTGCCGCCGCTTGTAGTGAGATTCGATGCTTCGTCGCTACCTGTGGGAGAGCTCGTATTCTCCAGCCAGACCAAAACGCTGAATGAGATATATGATCTCGCATCTACCCGCGTACGTCCGATGTTTGCCTCCGTACAGGGGCTGTCTGCACCACCTGCTATGGGGGGCAATGCCCGGTCTGTACTCGTAAACGTAGACCCGGAAAAAATAAGAGCCTACGACGTCACTCCAGAAGAACTGGTACAGGCACTCTCCAAAGCCAACGTGATGGCTCCATCCGGCAATCTGCGGGAAGGCAATATCATGTACATGACCACGCTCAATTCTCTGGAGGAGAAGGTACAGGAGTTTGCAGATATACCGGTCAAAACGAAGGAGGATAAGACCGTATTTGTCAGCGACCTGGCCAAGGTGTCTGATGGTGCCGATATCACCGTGAGCTATGCCCTGATCAATGGCCGGCGCTCTATCTACATACCAGTGGTCAAAACGGCAGATGCCTCCACCTGGGAGGTGGTCAAAAATCTCAAGGCAAAGATACCTGAGATGCAAAGCCTCCTGCCGGACGATGTACACCTCAACTATGAATTTGACCAATCTGTCTTTGTGATCAATGCTGTGAAAAGCCTCGCTACGGAGGGCATACTCGGCGCCATACTCACGGGTCTGATGGTGCTCCTCTTCCTGGGAGATCTGCGCAGCTCAATGATCGTGATAGTCACCATCCCTGTCTCGATACTCATAGGCTGCCTGATGCTGAGCCTGGCCGGGCAGACCATCAATCTGATGACCCTGAGCGGGCTGGCTCTGGCTATCGGCATCCTGGTAGACCAGGCCACAGTCACCATAGAGAATATACATCAGCACCTGGAGATGGGCAAAACGAAACGCGATGCCATATATGATGCCTGTGCAGAGATCTCTTTCCCGCTGCTGCTGATCCTGCTTTGTATCCTGGCTGTGTTTGCCCCATCCTTTATGATGAGCGGCGTGCCCAAGGCGATGTTCCTGCCGCTGTCGCTTTCGATCGGTTTCTCTATGATCGTATCATTTATCGCAGCGCAAACATTGGTCCCCATTCTTTGCAATTGGTTTCTGCCGGAGCATGACGCCACCCATCCTGCCAAATATGCCAATGCTACGCTGGCGCTCACTGACATAGAGGTACAGCAGACCACTCACGATATGAGCGAAGAGCACCGCATGGAGGAGAATAAGGATCTCTTCCACAAAGTGCGCGATCGCTTCACTACCATTATCGAGCATATGATGCTGCACAAAAAGCTATATGGATCCATATATCTGATAGGGTCCATATCTCTCGCGGCATTGGCTTTTATTTTCATAGGCAAGGACCTGATGCCAAAGGTGAATAATGGCCAGTTTCAGATGAGGCTCAAGGCTCCGGAAGGTACCAGGCTGGAGCGTACGGAGGAAAAAGTGCAGAGGATGCTGGCTATCATAGATAGTACAGTGGATGGGCACGTAGAGATATCTTCAGCCTATGTAGGAATCGTGCCGAGCAACTACGCTACAAGCAATCTGTATGTCTTCAATGCCGGCTCACATGAGGCTGTGATACAGGTGCAGGTAGATGAGAAGTATAAGATGAAAATGGATGAGCTGAAGGAAGCGCTGCGCCGCAATATCCATCACTTTATGCCGGATGTGGCGATCAGTTTTGAGCCCATAGACCTCACCGAGAAGATCATGAGCCAGGGCGCTGCCAACCCCATAGAAGTACGCGTAGCCGGCAAGGACATGGCACAGATCACTGCAGTAGCCGATACCTTGCTGCACAGGATGGAGAAGATACCAGAGCTCCGCGATGTACAGATACAGCAGCCACTGCACTACCCGACCATCGCCATCAATATAGACCGCTACAAAGTGGCACAGTTCGGCCTTGATATGGACAAAGTAGCCAGCTCTGTGACCTCTGCCACTACCTCTAGCCGGTTTATAGAGAAAAACCTGTGGCTGGACGCCAGGACTGCCTATACCTACCAGGTGCAGGTACAAGTACCAGAATACATGATGGCCACGCTGAATGAGCTACGGGAGGTACCCTTGGTCAAGGGCCAGAATCGCCCCATACTGGGAGATGTCGCTACCTTCACGCAAACCACTACACCGGGTGAGTATGACCGTGCGGGACCGCGCAGGTTTCTGACAGTAGGGGCTGGTATCCATGAGACAGACCTGGGCCGCGCCACCGCAGATGTGCGCAGGGTAGTAGGCTCTCTGGGTCAGTTGCCAAAGGGTGTCAAAGTAGAGGTGCGGGGTACTTCTTCTCTTCTGGATGAGACATTAGGTAGTTTGCAGACTGGCCTGGCACTGGCCGTGCTGGTCATACTGCTGCTACTCGCGGCCAACTATGAGTCCATCCCTACCGCATTCACCGTCATAAGCACAGTACCGGCGGTGATACTCGGAGCCATGGTGGCCCTTTTTGCGACCGGTGCCACGCTGAATCTGCAGTCATATATGGGCATGATCATGAGCACGGGTGTCTCCGTAGCCAATGCGATCCTCATCGTGACCAATGCTGAGAAGCTCCGCCTGGAGGTGCATGACGCGACACGCGCAGCAGTGATGAGTGCCTCTGTACGTCTGCGTCCTATCCTCATGACGAGCCTCGCCATGATAGTAGGCATGATACCTATGGCCTCCGGCCTGGGCGAGGCCGGAGAGCAGACCGCGCCCCTCGGGCGGGCCGTGATAGGCGGGCTGCTGGCCTCTACTTTTGCTGCACTCTTCATGCTGCCGCTGATCTATGCATGGGTCAGGCAGCGCGCTTCTTTTGACAGTACATCATTATTACCACATCCACAATCAAATAATTAAACAGAATGAATAAGATACTCATCATCATAGCAGTAGTGGCGCTCAGTAGCTGCTCGCATCATAGACCCACTGATCTCACGGAGAGTAAAAAAAGCACCAATGCCGCCCCCGCCACTGTGAAAGTAATACGCGATACGTTGAGGTCTGCCATCAAGCTACCCGGAGAACTGAAGCCATACGAGAAAGTAGATATCTACCCAAAGATGAATGGCTTTGTAAAGGAAATGTATGTAGACCGCGGCTCTCATGTAGGCAAAGGCGACCTGCTCATGACACTGGAGGCGCCGGAGATAGCACAGCAGATACAGGCAGCGCAGGGCCGCCTGCTGGAGGCCCGGGAGAAACTCAATGCCAGCCGGGATCGTTATTTCCGCCTCAGGGCCGCCGCCTCTGTGGCAGGATCTGTCTCAGAGCTGGACCTGATGAATGCCGGCTCACGCTACCAGGCAGACAGCGCGCTGGAGCAATCTGAGCGGGCTAATCTCAGTGCCGCTCAGGTGCTGCAAGACTACCTGGTGATACGTGCGCCATTTGAGGGGGTGATCACCGAGCGCAATGTTCACCCCGGCAGCCTTACGGGACCCAACTTTAAAATGGACTCCAAACCTCTGCTGATACTGGAGCAAAACAGCAAATTAAGACTCGAGGTATTCATACCTGAGGTATACACAGGTAGTATAGATGCAAAGCAGCATCAGATCAGTTTTACTACCCAGTCCCTGCCGGGGCAAAGCTTTACCGCAAACGTTTCCCGCGCATCAGGATCACTATACGATCAGTACAGATCAGAAGCTGTAGAAGCTGACGTACCCAATCCTAATGGCATCTTCAAACCGGGCATGTATGTAGAGGTATCACTACCTATCCACTCCTCTGTGGCATCTTATCTGGTACCATCGTCCGCTATCGTGACCAGCACTGAGGGCAAGTATATCATCGCTGTACAGAATGGTGTGACCCACTTTATAAAAGTACGGGAGGGGATATCAGAAAAGGGGAAGACAGAAATATTTGGCGACCTGCAGGGAGATGAGGTCATACTGCAGAATCCATCTGCGGAGATCAAAGAAGGCACCGCGATGCGCTAGCGCAGGGAGAAACTCAAAAAACAAAACGCCCTCCGTTTCTGCGGAGGGCGTTTTTAGTATGATTGTAGATGGTCTCTGATTACTCAGCTACTACCTCAAAGGTCACAGTTACCTTGTGCTCCTTGCCGAGGCCGATCTCTGCGGTGTATGTACCGAGGGTCTTTACCTCACCTTCTACGATCGTGATCTTGCGGCGGTCTACCTCGATGTCGGCAGCCTTCTTCACAGCTTCTGCTACGTGGTATGCAGTCACTGAGCCAAAGATCTTGTCTGTAGTACCTACCTTGGCACCGATGGTGAGCTTAGTGCCCTCCAGGCGAGCCTTGATATCGTTGATGCTCGCTACGAGGCGCGCTTCTTTCTTTTCCTTCTGCTTCATCACCTCAGCCAGGATGCGGCGGTTGCTATCGCTAGCTACTACGGCCATACCCTGTGGGATCAGATAGTTCAGTGCGTAGCCTGGCTTCACTGTCACGAGGTCGTCAGCGTATCCCAGTTTCTCTACGTCTTTCTTCAATATGATTTCCATTGCTTGATTTCTTTTTTGTGGTTAGACCATTATTATTTCAGGAGGTCAGCTACGTATGGCAGCAGTGACAGGTGGCGTGCACGCTTGATAGCCTGGGCCACTTTGCGCTGATACTTCAGGGAGTTGCCCGTGAAGCGGCGCGGAGTGATCTTGCCTTGCTCATTGATAAAGCTCAGCAGGTACTCAGGATCCTTGTAGTCTATATACTTGATACCGTTCTTCTTGAAGCGGCAGTATTTCTTCTTGATCAGGCCTATCTTAGGCGAGGTCAGGTACTTGATAGTGTCTTGTGCGCTCTTGCTCATTATGCAGCCTCCTCTTTTTTAGGTGATTGAACTTTTTTGCCACGGCCTACGAGACCGGCACGCTTGTCGTCATTGTATTTGACTGCGTATTTGTCCAGCTTGATGGTCAGGTAGCGGAGTACCGACTCATCACGGCGGAATGCGAGCTCCAGAGTTTCTACAGCCTTAGGGGCTGCTTTGTACTCTACGAGGTGGTAGATACCCGTCGTCTTCTTCTGGATCGGGTATTTGAGGTTTTTCAGCCCCCAGTATTCCTGGTGGATGATCTCTGCCCCTTGGTTTTTCAGGAGATCAACAAAGTTGCTGATCGCCTTTTTGGCGTCGTCTTCTGACAACACCGGGGTCAGGATGAAAGTAGTTTCGTACTGTCCTAGCATGTTTGTCTGCTTTTTTGTGATTAAAAAAATTGGACTGCGAAGATAGGCTATTTCTCTGCATTTTCAATAATATGATGGTAAAATGTAGTATTGACGGGCATTTGAGGTGAAATAGGTGCTCCACATCATTGAAAATGATTGTTTTAGATTATAAAATTTATTCTGCGAAAGGGGCTGGATGGCCGTCCGGGCGGGAATGTGCGGGGTCATAGCTTATCATACCCGGTCACCTGTTAAAATGCCCGCCACGTATACCTAGAATTAGGTATATCAGCATCTTTTCGTCCAGATATTTGGCCTACTCACGGGAAATCAGCCCCTTACACAACATTAATATTGTGTAAATAAGTACCTTAGCGTTCCTAAAACTATTGATCTCATGGCCAAGATAACCCTCACCGCAGAAGAAGAGCTGATGTACCTCGAGCGTCTCGAAGAGATCCAGGAGCTGATGCCCGACCTCGAGATAGAGGTAGTGACACGCCCTGTCATGCTCCGCACCGCTATCAATAGCAACCTCGGCGAATCCTTCCGCCAGTTCCTCAAAGGCACGACTACCAGCATGTCAAGCGCCGACTACAGGGCACAGGCATAAGCCTCCCTGCCATCAGTCCGACAGTATCACAGTAAACCTGTGAATCACTCGCTATTGCAGCTACTACAACGGCCGGCATACATCTGACACTGGCAGCATCTACATCTCTAGCATCCCTATTTTTGTGAATAAGTCCCGCGCACAAAGTCGCCCTTTTTACGCATATTTGCATCACCACAAATGAACCTGTCTACTCCTGCATTTCTATGTGATCTATGTGATCTATGTAGTTCAAAACTGTATTCTGTATTATTCTGAAAATTCTACAATTCAGTAAATTCTGCTTCAGACAATTTGTATTCTCTATTAAAGTCCCCTTTGGGGATTTAGGGACCGATTATTCACTTAAACCAATATACCTATGTCCTCCACACAAATCGGAAACACAAACGCCTCCAAATGGACCCGCGAAAAAACACTCCACCTTCTCGACAAAATAGAAGCCATCGCCACAGATGAATTCTCCATCTGCGACACCCTCACTCAAGCCCTTATCAAAGCCCGCTGCTACAAGCAGATCTGGAGCTACTGGAAGAAAAAATGGGAACTGGACGAAGACATCATGGACCGCATCTACTACATCGAGCAGATCTTTATCTGCAAACTCGAAGACGGTGGCCTCTACCGGCGCCTGAACGCCTCCACTTGCCATTTCATCCTGAAACACAACTACGGCTACAACACCAAAGGCGAAAACGAACTCCCATCCTACCTCCGCCATGAATTTCCCGAACTCATTGAAAATAAACCCCTCCTCGGTTCAAAAACAAAAAAAGGAAAGGGACCAAAACCGCTCACAGAGGAGGAACAAGAGGCGCTGGATTATGTCAATGACCCCGCCTACAAGGATTTCAGCCCGCGGGACACAGACGACGAGGTCCTGGCCAAGCTCCGCGCCGATGCCCGCAAGCACCCGCACCTCTACACCGCCAAGCCACCACTAGATTGCAATTACATCAAGTTTGCCGAAGACCTTTTCGCACCAAACGCCTAATTGGAATGGCATTCCTGGGATTTTTGGGGAAATAGAGACTAGTTCATATAGGTGAACATCTTTCACCTATCATCGCATCGCTTTTTTTCTATTTTCACGGCTCAGATGGCAGAGTATATCGTATCAGCGCGCAAGTACCGTCCGGCACGGTTCAAAGACATGGTGGGGCAGGAGCATATCAGCTCTACGCTCCAAAATGCCATCCGTACCGGCCAGCTGGCGCATTCGTTTCTCTTCTGCGGTCCGCGTGGGGTGGGCAAAACGACTGCCGCCCGTATCCTGGCCAAGACGATCAACTGTGAGAATATCACCTCTGATATCGAGGCCTGCAATGAGTGCCCGAGCTGCAAGTCATTCAATCAGAATAGCTCTTTTAACATACACGAGCTGGATGCTGCGTCTAACAACTCGGTGGAAGATATCCGCCAGCTGGTAGAGCAGGTGCGCTTTGCGCCGCAGGCGGGCCGGTACAAGATCTATATCATAGATGAGGTACATATGCTCAGCCAGGGCGCCTTCAACGCGTTCCTCAAGACGCTGGAGGAGCCGCCGTCCTATTGCAAGTTTATACTCGCTACGACGGAGAAGCACAAGATCCTGCCGACCATCCTGTCACGCTGCCAGATATTTGACTTCCGCCGTATCTCTATAGATACCATCGTGGGTCACCTGCGGCACATCTGTGAGATGGAGGGCATAGAGGCAGAAGATGATGCACTGCATATCATAGCGCAGAAGTGCGATGGTGGTATGAGAGATGCGCTGTCTATGTTTGACAGGCTCAGCAGTTTTGCCGGAGGCAAGCTGACCTACGAGTCTGTACTGAAAAACCTGAACGTACTTGACTACGATTATTTCTTCAAAGTCACGGATGCGCTCCTCACAGAAGATATGAATGCGCTGATGGGTTATCTCTCTGAGATACTCAAGAGGGGCTTTGAAGGAGATGACTTCATACTCGGTCTTTGTGAGCATTTCCGCAATCTGCTCTTTGCAAAGAATATAGATACGCTGCGCCTCATGGAGACCAGCGACTCTATCAAAAAGCGCTACCTGGAGCAGACCAATATGGCCTCCGAGAGCTTCCTGATCAACTGCCTCTATCTGGGCAATCAGTGTGACGTCAACTATAAGCAGTCTAAAAACAAGCGTCTCTCCGTAGAGCTGGCGCTGATCAAAATGTGCTACGTCAATGCGACCGTAGAAGCTGCTGAGGCTTCAAAAAAAAAAGCTCTAGCATAATCCTGACCGAAGCAGCCAAAGGAGGTATAGACCCTGTAGCTCCTAAAGTACAACCTGCTATAAATAACTCGGCTACGGCCGCCGCGGCTCGCCCCACTGCTGCACAGCCGCGCATGGCATCTGACAAAGATTCTGCAGTAAAAAAGTCATCCAAGCTCATCTCTCTGGACAATATCCATGAGATCACTAAAAAGAGACAGCAGGCAGAAGAAGAGGAGCTGAATGGCTCAGGCCCGATGATCCGCGAGTTCAATCATGAGAACGTACTGCAGATCTGGGCAGACTATGCAGATAGCATCCGCGAAAACAAGGGTGGCACCGCTTCTATCATGGACGGGATAAAACCTATGGTGTCTGACGCTACGATATCGCTCCTTTTTGACAGTGACTTGCAGCGCAGTCGCTTCAATGAGATTCTGCCAGCCTTCAAAGCATATATACACCGGAGGGTAGGATTCAATCCCCATATGATAGTAGATGTGGTGCAACAGGCCGAAGCCACCCAGAAATTTTTCACTCCCAAGGATAAACTGGAGCGCCTGATGGATCTCAATCCCGCACTACGGAGGTTTCAAAAAGAGCTCGGCCTGGATCTCGATTACGACTAGGAGCATCAGTCAGCGCGCTCAAAATCAATCTTTTACTATGAGGCTTTTCGTCCAAACTACTGTTTGTCATAGCTGATTTAGTAACCTTATCAAAAATATCCCGTATATGACAGTCCGAACCAGATTTTTCATATACGGTGCAGATACACAAAACAATAGGATACAACCCTACCGTGACCCCGGCCAAAGGCTTCTATTACAAGAAGTCAAAGGTATCGGCGTGGGATAGGTTAAAGGCCTGGGCAGAAGGCTTTACGGGCCTTTTTGGCAACTGGGCCGGCACTGAGGCCTCCATCGTGAGGATCGTGATAGGCTCTACCTCCCTGGCCTGTTTCATTTTCGGCCTGACAGGTACTGAGCAGTATCACTATCAGAGCATCAATATCCTGCAATCCCTCATGGGCTTGCTCATCATGATAGCCACCTATACCACCTGGGGCAAAGTCAATATCCGCACTCTGGGCAATGTTTTCATTTACCTGCTTGATATCTCCAATGCGACACTCGTAGCCACCAGCCATTTCGATGACAAACTGAGCTATCAATATATTATCTACTTCTTTGTCTCCAGCCTCTTTTTCAATAGCAAGAACTCCCTCCTGGCCTGCGTGGTACTCAATACTGCGTTTATCTTTGGTATCAGTGTATTGCCGCACGGCGGGTCGTCTTCTGTGTCTGACTTCTATATTGCTTTTGTCGCCTCCGAGTTTGCACTCATGCTCCTGATGGTAAAGCGATTTAATATGGAGGAGAAGCTGGCAGAAAATGAATCTAAATACCGTCTCCTCGCAGAAAACTCTGCTGATATCATCTGTACGCACAAGCCCAATGGCGAGTTTGACTTCGTCAGTCCATCAGTCTACTCTCTCACAGGTTATCTACCGGGCGAGCTATCTGGCAGATCTGCCAGCAGGTTCATCTACCCTGATGACCGTGAACTGTACAATAGGCATATAGCCAGTCACCAACCGCAGGATGAGAATAATGTGTTCCAGTATAGATTCCTCAATAAGCAAGGAAAATATATCTGGCTGGAGACCATCGTGAGAGGCATGGAGACAGGTGAAAGCAATGCTAATTTCCTCAGCCAGACGCGTAGCTTCCAGCGCCACCATGAGTACCTGGAGCAGATAGAGAAGCAAACTGCCGACCTGCAGGAGAGCTACAAGGATCTTGAGATGTTTGCCTACATCTCCTCTCACGATATGCAGGAGCCGCTGCGCATGATATCAAACTATATGCAGCTCCTCCGCCGCAAGTACGAGTCTAAGCTGGATACAGATGCGATGGAGTATATAGACTATGCTGTGAAAGGTGCCTCAAACCTGCAGGCGCTGATCAAGGACCTGCTGTCATACTCTACTATCAATAAGAAGGAGATCAACTGCACACCGGTAGATATGGATGTGCTGCTGGACGATGTACTCTCCGGCCTCCAGCTACTGATGCAAGAGCGCAATGCAAAGGTCTATATCAACGAGCCGCTGTATCCGCTCATGGCTGATAAGAATGCTATCACCCAGCTCGTGCAGAACCTCATACAGAATGGTATCAAGTATAATACCTCGGCCACACCTGTGATCCGCATCATCTGTACAGAGGAGCCAAACCATATCACCTACTGCATACAGGATAATGGTATCGGGATCGATAAACAATATGCCCAGCAGATATTCGAGCCATTCCAGAGATTGCATAATAAGCACAACTTCCCGGGTACGGGCCTCGGCCTCTCGATCTGCCGCAAGATCATAGACCGCCTGCATGGCAAGATATGGGTAGACTCAGAGCCGGGCGTGGGATCCTCCTTCTACTTCAGCATCCCTAAGGTGCAGCCGGTAAAGGAGGTGTAACAGTACTTTTTTCGGAAAAATGAAATACAGGCTAACGATTGTTAGCCTGTGATGTTTCTGCAATGTCTCATTCCTCAGGCATGATCTCGATGGCATCTACTTTGGCATTGAGCAGCAGCTCTTGCGAGCGGATGATACCTTTGTGCATGATGTCCACCGCCTGTAGTATCTGCTCCTGGGTCATGCCGCCCATCATCTGAAACCGGATGATAGACTGATTGCGCGGCACAGCCGGAAACTCAATGAGATTTGCCACGAGCCCCATAGAGAGTATCTCACGTGAGAGCAGCCGTGCGAGTCTTGAGTCACCTATCAGCACCGGCACGAAAGGGCTAGGTATACCATTAGTGTAAAAGCCGCGCTTATTCAGCTCTTTGATCGCAAACTCGATATTGGCGAGTAGGTTTTTGCGTATCTCTTTGCCTTCATCAGAGAAGGCTATTTCGAGCGCCTTGTAGATGATAGCACAGGAAATGGTAGAGATGCTGGATGCAAATGTGTAGGATGGAGAGAATATCTCTATCTGCTGGCGTATCACGCGTGGACCGGCCACGAAGCCACCGGGATTGCAGAGCGTCTTGCTAAAGGAGCCGATGACTACGATGTCTTTGGCGGACTTCATATCGATGGTCTCCAGCAGGCCGCGGCCTTCCTCGCCCATGCAGCCAAAGTCATGCGCTACATCTATGATGAGGATAGCCTGATATTTTTTGCAAAGCGCATAAACGGCTGGCAGGTCAGGGCCATCAGAGTTCATGGAGTAGAGGGACTCTATGAGTACGAAGATACCACCTGTGCCCACGCGATCAGTGCAGAAACGGAGCTTCTTCTCCAGATCTTCCAGGTCGTTATGCTTGAATTTGTAAACGTGCTCCGTGGCATAGTTGGCAGCTACATCAGATGAGTTGTGCTGGAGCATATCCATCACTACGTAGTCCTTGTGTGTGACCAGTCCCGCTATGGCGCCAAAGCAGGCGCTCCAGCCGCTGGCAAATACCTGTGCCTGATCTACGTGGAGTACTTCAGCTAGCTTCCTCTCCAGCTTATTGGTGAGTGTATTGCGGCCGCCGAGCACGGGTGTGCCGCCGGAGGTCACGCCAAATTCTTCTATCGCATCTTTGGCGGCCTGGATGATAGCCGGATGGCTGGTCATACCCATATAGTCCTGCGAGCCGAAGTTGAGGCAAGGGATATCTTCATCCGCCCAGGTGTTGCTCAGGTAAACCTCCGGACCCAGAGTAGAGGCTACTGTGCGGCTGAACGGATACACGCCATTCAGCTTCAGCAGGTCTACATATTGGTTAAAAGGCGTATAGCGCTCTTCGAGTGTTTTACCTTTGGGGCTGCGATAGAGAAATGAACCTCCCAGGAGTGCATTGATATCGATGTTGTCAGACGTTTTCCGAGCCATAAGCCTTGGGGGTTAACTGCCATTATTTAATTATGTTTGTCGCACTGGCGAAAACTTTACCCAAAATAAAGCATTTAATATATGTTGTCAAGAGTAGCAACTTCCATATTTATAACCATAATCTTGTTTATGCAGTCTGTCATTGGACAATCTTCTGTGAAACCTACTGCCCCTCTATCCAATGATATGTACGGCGTCAGAGAATTTACACTCAAAAATGGTCTCAAAGTATTCATATCTGTCAATAAGGAGGCACCCCGCGTGCAGACTATGATAGCAGTCAAGGCGGGTAGCAAATATGACCCGGCGCAAACCACCGGCCTCGCTCACTATCTTGAGCACATGATGTTTAAAGGAACTCAGAAGTATGGTACGAGGGATTGGGCCAAGGAGAGTATTTATCTGAATACAATATCCGATTTGTATGAAAAGCATCTGAGAGAGACTGACGAAGGCAAAAAGCGCGAGATATACCACGAGATAGACAGCGTATCCAAACTGGCATCAGATTATGCCATACCTAGCGAGTATGACAAAATGGTGGCCTCTATCGGTGCCAGCGGTACTAACGCATTTACCAGTAACGATATGACAGTGTATGTCAATGATATCCCCTCTACAGCCATAGACAAATGGGCTACACTGGAGAGCGAGCGTTTCTCTACCCTGGTACTGCGCCTCTTTCATACAGAGCTGGAGACTGTTTACGAGGAGTTTAACCGCAATCAGGATGACGATATCCGCTGGTCGGGATTTGCCGTAGATAGTATGCTGATGCCCAATCACCCGTATGGCACACAGACTACCATAGGCCGAGGTGAGCACCTCAAGAATCCATCTATGGTCAATATCCATAACTACTTTGACACCTACTATAATCCGAATAATGTAGCCGTGATACTGGTAGGTGATGTAGATCCGGACAAGGCTGCGGCGGATATCGAGAGGCATTTCGGAAAATGGACCGCCAAACCTATACCTTCCTTCGTAAAGCAGCCGCCGGTGCCGCTCACACATATACAGACTGCGGAGATCAAAGGACCCACCAAAGAGCATCTTTTCATAGGCTACCGGCTGGATGGCGATGGCACCAGAGATGCACTGATGGCCAAGATGGTAGATATGATCATGTCTAACGGTACTGCCGGGCTCATAGATGTCAATATCATGCAGAAGCAGAAAGCGCTGGCTGCCAGTTCCTACGTCAATGCGCTCAAAGATTACTCCGTATTCAAACTGTATGGTGAGCCGAAGCAGGGACAGACGATGGAAGAGCTCAAGGACCTCCTCATCTCACAGGTAGAAGTGATCAAAAAAGGAGAGTTTGATGATGCACTCATACCTGCCATCGTGCAGAATATACGACTGATGAAGATGAAGAGCAAAGAAAGTAACAGGGCTGTGGCGGGAGAGATCATGGATGCCTTTGTGAAGGATATCCCCTGGTCTTACCGCGCAGAGGAGCTGGATATGCTGGCCAAAATCACCAAAGCGGATGTAGTAAAGTTTGCCAACGAAAAATTTAAAGACAACTACGCTGTCTGCTATAAAAAGGCAGGTGAGCCTAACCGCCACAAAGTAGACAAGCCCAAGATCACTCCTGTGACCCTCAATAAGGATAGCACATCGGCTTTCAAATCAAATTTTGATAAGATCCAGGTGCCAAATATCAAAGCTAAATTTGTAGACTTTGATAAAGATATGACTACAGTGAAGAATGCCGGCGGGGCTCCTTTGCGCTATGTGCACAATGACCTCAATAAGACCTTCTCGCTGAGCTATGTTTTTGAGAGAGGTACTGATGATGATAAAAATATCGGGCCGGCTATCGAGTATATGACTCTGCTCGGTACGGATCAGTATACCATAGGCGAACTGAAGAAGGAGTTTTATAAGATCGGCGTCTCCTATAGCCTCTCGGCAGGCAGGGACAGAGTGATAGTGAAACTATCAGGACTGGAGGATAACCTGGAGAAGGGCCTTGCACTGCTCTCAGGCTATCTCACTCATCCCAAGGCTGATAAAACTGTATATGACAACTATGTAGCAGATGTGCTGAAAAAGCGCGCCAATGCGAAGACCAACAAGGGGATCATCCTGCAGCAGGCCATGATGAACTATGCCAAGTACGGCACTCAAAACCCCTTCACCCACGTACTGTCGGAAAAGGAACTGAAAGCAGCTACCCCCGAGCAAATGCTGGCTGTAGCGGCCAATGCACTGAGCGCGCCAAACGATATCTATTACTATGGCCAGCGCAAGCCGGAAGATATCAGGGCCAAGGTCAGTGCTCCTTTTGCCGGGCATAAGGAGTCCAATGCGGCAAAACCTGATGATGTTACTTTTCCGGAGCAGCCGCTGGATAAGCCAACAGTTTATTTCTGCAACTATAACATGAAGCAGGCCGAAGTGGTCATGCTGGAGAAGGATGAGAAATTTAATAAGGCACTCTTCCCTTATATCACGCTTTACAACGATTACTATGGATCGGGTCTTTCATCTATCCTCTTTCAGGAGGTACGGGAGAAGATGGGGCTGGCCTATGCAGTCAATAGCGGATTCACAGCGCCACAGTATGCCTATGAGTCTCACTATCTGCAGTGCTACGTAGGCACGCAAGCCGATAAACTGGAGACGGCCATGAAGCAGATGAGTAGCCTGCTCAATAATATGGTGGAGGTGCCAAAGCAATATGAGGGAGTGCAGTCAGCTGCCGAGCGTACACTGGAGAGTGAGTGGATCACAGGAGAGAATATCTTTGCCGCATTTGACCGGGCACGCAAGCGCGGTCTGAACTATGATATCCGCAAGGATATGTATGCGGAGATACCAAAACTATCTATGGCTGATCTAAAGGCATTCTTTGATAAACATATCAAGGGCAAGCCTGTCACCTACCTGGTGATAGGCAAGAAAGATAATGTCGACTTCAAAGTACTCGAGTCACTCGGCAATGTGAAAGAGCTGAGCCTGGAGGAGGTATTCAACTATTAAAAAGTGTAACGCTATATGTGCTATCTGAAAAGCCTGGGATTGACACTGCTCCTGATGGTGACCATCAGCACCCTCTCATCTGCCCGAGGAGCCACGCTGTCTGCCAAATCTGAAACCGGCAAAGTACAACTGACCGTAAAGCTGGCTGATCTGGATGGTCCTATTGTGTCGGCTCAACTGACCACTGAGCAGGGGGCCGTAGACCTCAGCGCGGACTATGATGCCTATTCGGTCATAGATGTGCCAAACCACATTATTACCATCTGCTTTCAGGAGAAGGGAAAGCCGGCGGGCACGCCTGACGCCAAAATCATAAAGGCATGGGCTATACCGAGCAGCTTTGTAAAGCTGACTACGGGTGAGTTTGACTGGCGCTTTAAGATCAAGACCGGGGGCAACATGCTCAAAGAGGTGACTACCCTCAACGCGACTTTTGAAAGTGACAAGTAATTTTTAGAGCAGCATATTATCTATCAGCCGCACACCACCTATCCAAGCGGCCACCAGGGCTACAAGGGGTGTTCGATCTGACATAGTTTTGACCGGTTTGAGCGTCCTGGCATTCCGGATAGCTACATACTCCACCTTAAACTCCGGGAGAGAGGTCAGCCTATTAGAGGCCCGGTGTTCTATATCCGCGATTCTTTGACCGTCGACTGTCGACCGTCGCCGTATAGACGCCTTGATCGAGCGAAGCAGTTTTGATATTTCTACAGCTTTTGCCCGCGACTTTTTATCCAGCCTTACATTGCGGCTGCTCATAGCCAGGCCATCCTTCTCACGCTTGATGGGGCAGAGTACCAGTCTGGTCTTGAGGCGCAGCTGGCGGATCATATCGGAGCAGATCATGGCCTGCTGGTAGTCTTTCTGGCCCATATACAGCCTGTCAGGAGTCACAGCCCGCAGCAGTTTCTCTACGATCTGGGCCATACCGGCAAAGTGGCCCGGCCTCCACTCCCCCTCCAGGGTTTCTGCTAAAAAACCAAAATCCAGCGCTTTAGGGTTTTTATACCCTTTAGGATACATTTCGGCCACAGCCGGTAGGAAAAGGATGTCGCATTTGGCCGCTATCAGCTTCTGCATATCACTTTCCAAGGTAATCGGGTATTTCTCAAAATCCTTAGGATCATTGAATTGCGTCGGATTGACAAAGATGGAACAGACGGTCACGTCATTCTCACGGCGCGACTGACGGATCAGTGAGACATGACCCTCATGGAGCGCTCCCATCGTAGGGGCAAAACCAATTTTTTTGCCCTCCCTTTTGAGTGCAATAATTTGATTTTGAATTTCTTGAATAGTCTTAATTATCTGCATATGGAGTGTTCACAATATTACGCACAGTGTAGCGTTTTGTAAACTTTAAAATAATTATTAGTATCTTTGCAGACGCAATTTATACAAGTTTATTAGTTCACAAGAAAATTCACAGAGATGGAGAAAAAGAGAATTCTGATAGTGACCCATGAAATGGACCCTTATATCAATCTGACTCAAGCCGCAAAAATAGCCAACTCTCTCCCTAAATACCTGCAAGATAACGGAATGGAAATCCGGGTGCTGATGCCAAAATTTGGAAATATCAATGAGCGCCGCCACCGCCTGCACGAAGTAGTACGCCTCTCTGGTATCAATGTGATCATAAACGACGAAGACTACCCACTGGTGATCAAAGTAGCCTCCCTGCCGGGTGCCCGACTACAGGTATATTTTCTGGACAATGAGGACTTCTTCAAGCGCAAAGCTGTATTTGAAGATGAAAACAACCACTTTTACGAGGACAACTCTGACCGTATGATCTTCTTCTGCAAAGGTGCACTGGAGACGGTACGCAAGTTTGGCTGGGCACCGGACCTGATCCACTGCTTCGGCTGGATGACTAGCCTCATACCTATGTTCCTCAAGACTACTTATAAGGACGACCCTATCTTTGCCAATAGCAAGGTGATCTATACCCTGTCAAACAACTACTTCAAGAACAAACTGAAGGCAGATTTCTCTACACAGCTCCAGATCAGTGACAATATCACTAAGAAGCACGTAGATTACTTCAAGGAGGGCGACAATACCAGCCTGAATATCGGTGGCTCTGAGTTTGCAGATGCGCTGCTGGTAGAGAATGACATAGATGAGTCTATGGCAAACTATGTCAAGAAGGCTAAAGGCAAAATGGTGTTGAAGCTCAAGAGTAGTGATGATGAGGAGGCCCTGCCACTCGTGGGGGATTTCTACAAGAATGTCCTGGCCAACTAATATTTAACGCCCAAGCCCACTCCATTGAAGAAGTATCTTGTCCGGTTTTGCCAGATCGCATTTGCGGTCACATTGGTATGTTATCTCAGTTCATGCAAGGATCCGGCCATAGCAGACAAAAGTAACACTCTCGGTTTTGACCCGATCAATCTGGAGCATTTGGATACCGGGTCAGTGTATATCAATACATTGGCAGAGGTGCCATTACAGTCATCTGCAGTCAGTACAGGGGTCTTGGGCTCTATGAAGGATCCCATTTTTGGACCGACTTATGCAGGTTTTTATGCCCAGTGCCTATTGTCCAGCAGTGGTGTGGTTTTTAATAGTTCTCCGGTAGTAGATTCAGTGGTATTGTACCTTCCATTTATCAGTGACTCCTCCAAGTACGGTCCGTGCAAGCAGCCGATCGATGTGCAGGTATATGAGGTGAGCCAGTATATGGATCCGACAGCCATTTATCATCAGAATGATGCTTTCAGTGTCTATAGCCAGCCGATCGGCCAGCTCAATAACTATGTGCCCGATCTCATAGACAGTACCTTTGCCTGGCACAATACCCAGGCTCCGCAGATCATAGTCAGATTGAGCAATAGCTTCGGACAGAAACTGCTGAATGCGGACTCTATCTCCCTGTCCAGTTCTACAGATTTCATCAACTATCTGAAGGGGATCTACGTCACGACCAATACAGCTAATCCTCCTGCAGATGGTATATCGTACCTCAATTTGCAGAGCGGACGTATCAGTTTGTATTATCACAATTCTACTACAGATACTTTGCGTTTTGATTTTCCTATCAGTGCTTATTCCACTACGGTCAACCACTTTGATCATCGATACAATGGTACTACTGTCAATACCGCGATCAATGCAGGTGTAAGTACTACCACTCAAACCGCTGCCTATATCCAGTCGGGCGCGGGTACCAAACTCAAGATCAGGATACCTGTGCTGTCTAGCCTGCCGGAGAAAATCGGAGTGACCAAAGCAGAACTGATCCTTCCGGTAGATGTGTCAGATACTGCCAATTATCCATTGCCCGCCAATCCGGTGCTGTACCGCCTGGATGACACGCTTGGCACTTTTTCTTTGAATAGCTACAATTTATCTGGTGTTGGCCATTTGGTCACCCGTCAGGACGATGCAGGTAATAGCTATTATTGCTACGTATTCAACCTGACTGAGTTTGTACAGCGCATTCAAAACGGTTATTACGGAAACTATGGATTCTATGTGCAGTATTCATATACTGTAAGGGCTGACAGAGTCAAGATATTTAATGATCCGACCCAGGCCACACGGCAGTGTAAACTGAAGATCACATACACAAAACTGCAATAACTATGTGCGGAATAGTAGCATACATAGGCCCACGTCAGGTATACCCGATCCTCATCAAAGGGCTGAAGCGACTGGAGTACAGAGGATACGACAGTGCAGGCATAGCGCTGCTCAATGGAAACATGAGGGTCTACAAGACCAAAGGCAAAGTCTCTGACCTGGAGCAGGTAGCCGATGGCAAAGATGTAAATGCGCACCTGGGTATGGGGCATACCCGCTGGGCTACTCACGGCGAGCCTAATGATAAAAACTCTCATCCGCATCTCTCTCAGGATGGCAATCTGGCTATCATACACAATGGTATCATAGAAAACTATGCTACGCTGAAGGAAGCCCTGGTCGAGCGTGGTCACACATTCAAGAGTGACACGGATACTGAGGTGCTCGTGCACCTCATAGAGGAGATCCGCAAAAACACCGGTACGGAGCTCGATGAAGCTGTGCGCCTCGCTCTCTGCGAGGTGGTAGGAGCCTATGCCATTGTCATCATCTCAAAGGATGATCCGACCAAACTCATAGGTGCCCGCAAGGGTAGCCCGCTGGTAGTAGGTATCGGTACCGATGGCGAATACTTTATGGCATCTGATGCCTCCCCTATAGTAGAATATACTAAGGATGTGACATACCTGGAGGATGGCGAGATAGCCTTTATCACAGATGGCCACCTATCTGTCAAAACGATAGATAATGTAAAGAAGACCCCCTTTATTCAGACACTGGAGATGAATCTCGAGGCGATCGAAAAGGGAGGTTATGAGCACTTTATGCTCAAAGAGATCCATGAGCAGCCGAAGTCGATCCATGATTCTCTCCGTGGCCGGTTTGACACTGCTACGGGCAATTTTGCGATGCGCTCTCTCAAAGAGTATGAACACAAGATCAAGAACCTGAAGCGCATCATTATAGTCGGCTGCGGTACATCCTGGCATGCCGGCCTCGTAGCAGAGTATCTTTTTGAAGACATAGCCCGCATACCGGTAGAGGTGGAATATGCTTCTGAGTTTCGATACCGCAATCCGGTGATCACAGAGGATGATCTCGTGATAGCTATATCTCAATCCGGAGAGACGGCAGATACACTGGCCGCTATAGAGATGGCCAAAGAAAAAGGTGCTACGATTTTTGGCCTGTGCAATGTAGTGGGGTCGTCTATTCCACGCGCTTCGCATGCCGGCGCATATACGCATGCCGGACCTGAGATCGGCGTGGCATCTACCAAAGCATTTACCGCACAGGTGTCGGTACTAATCCTGTGGGCATTGGGCTTCGCTGATATCAAGGGCAAAAAGAGCAAATCTGAGCTGCGCAATATCATGGCAGAGCTGGATGCTATACCAGCTAAAGTAGAAACAACCCTGAAGTGCGAAGGCCAGATCAAGGAGCTGGCAAAACGCTATTGTGATGCACGCAACTTTCTGTATCTGGGCCGAGGGTGTGGCTTCCCGGTAGCCCTGGAGGGTGCCCTGAAGCTCAAGGAGATATCATACATCCATGCAGAGGGCTATCCTGCTGCCGAGATGAAGCACGGCCCTATAGCCCTGATAGATGAGGAGATGCCGGTGGTGGTGGTCGCCACGCGCAATGCGCACTATGAAAAGATCATCAGCAACATCCAGGAGGTGAAAGCCCGCAAGGGTAAGATCATAGCCATAGTGACCGAGGGAGACACCAAGGTCAGAGGAATGGCCGACTATGTGATAGAGATACCTGATGCACCGGATATCATGGTACCGCTGCTGGCCACTATACCGCTGCAGCTACTGTCATACTATATCGCCATAGAGCGCGGGTGCAATGTAGACCAACCGCGAAACCTGGCCAAATCAGTCACAGTAGAATAAGGAATTTAAAGTATAAAAAGCGGCCTCAAGGAATCACCTGAGACCGCTTTTTATTATCTGAAGAGTGTCAGTCGTCCTGCCTTTTCTATAGGCTTGGTCTGATTGATGCCCATAGTGACATGCCACCAATACACTTCACTCGGCTGAGGCGTACCTTTATATTTGCCGTCCCAGCCCTGATTGATATCTGTAGAGCTGAATACGAGCTCACCCCATCTATTGTAGATATGCATCTCAAACGGGGCGAAGTCGCACATATGGATAAGGTGGAAGGTGTCATTTTTGCCGTCGCCGTTTGGACTGAAAGCATTGGGTATAGCTATATGGGCCAGGCAGAGGGAGTCACAGGATTCTCCCAAAATGATAATGGCGTGCGATACGGGGCAGAATGTATCTGAGATCACCACGCTGTAGGTATCTGCCTGGTATACGATCACCTGAGAGGCGTACACAGATGAATCAGTAAATCCGGTGCTCCACACAAAATTGCGAACACCTATGGTGCTATCACTGAGTGATGCGTATAGCGTCACACTATCCCGCTCTTCATTGCACAGAGCAGAGTCAGGGGCCATCAGGTCAAATGCCGGTGACTGGCGCGTATAAATATAGAAGCTATCAGTAGCTGTGCCGCAGCTATTGGCCACACGCACCCAGTAGACGCCTTGAGTGCTGACCTGTATCACTGAGTCAGTGGAGCCCGTGGACCAGGTGGAGTGCGCATTATGGCTATTCAGCGTCAGGCTGGATGGCAGACAGATGAAAGTATCTATCGTGCCTGTGCTGAGCAGGGTATCTTCCACTATCAGCGTGTGTTTTGAGCTATCTACGCATTGTGCCAGGTAGGAGTACAGTGTGATGTGATAGGTGCCCGGTGTACTGGCTATGAAGGCTGTATCTGTAGTGTAGGTATACGTCACTCCATTTATCACCCACTTGTAGTGTGAAGCTCCTATGCTGCCATTGGTCATGACCACGCGAGTGGCCGGGCCTCTGCATACCACACTATCTGATAGGGTAAACTGGCTCACTATACCACAAGTAGCGGCGCAAGTGTCTATGATCGCTACAGAGAAGCTGCGGCTCGTA
This sequence comes from Bacteroidota bacterium, assembly GCA_018267385.1. Lineage (GTDB taxonomy): Bacteria > Bacteroidota > Bacteroidia > Chitinophagales > LD1 > UBA1941. Next base: position 564,757 of record JAFDYN010000007.1, read on the forward strand.
CCACAGTCATCTGCTACGATCATAGTATATATGCCGGCGCGCAGCCCAGGGAAAGTATCATGGACGCTCGTGACCGTGCGGGTAGGATAGCCGGTGATGGAGACAGAGTAGGGTGCTGTGCCTCCCAGTATGGTATATGGCAGATTCGCAGTTGCATTGCTGCCACACACCTCCTGCTGCTCAGATACCACATTGGGTATAGGCCGCACATGCACAAATATCATAGCTGTATCCAGTGGGCAGATGGTATCAAAAACGGCCGGCAGGTTAAATATGCTGGTATTCGACAGGAAAACATTCACTGTAAACAGGCCCGTATCTGCTACTACAAAGGTTCCCGTATTATTGCCTCCATAATACACTCCGTCTTTGACCAGAGTGAAATATTGACCCTGAGAAGTATTGCAGGTCGAAATGGATGGAGTCACCGAGGCATTGACTTGTGACTGCCCGGTACACTCCAGGCGGTAGGTCACGTTCACATCATAGTGATAGGCAGGAAGGGTATATGGTATGGAGCAGCCACTGTCAGAGACCAGGTTGTAGTTGCCTACAGGTATATTGGAAAAGAGAATAGGTGAACCCGTAGGACGCGGCAGCCGCTCAGAGTAGATATGGCCGCTGGCAGTATTGACCAGTGTGAAAGTCTCTACAGACGACATATACGGCTGGAATATAGCGTAAGCAAAATTGCAGGAAGAGTCCATCATAGGCGCAGCACATTTGCCTCCGAAAAACGGCATAGTGATATAGGCTCGGCCATCCCTGCAGAGATCATGATGACCTATCACTGTCAGTGAGCCTGCTGGCATATGAAAGAATATGGGACGATTGGCTGTCTGCGATTGTATCAGCGTAGTACCATTATACACGCTGTACTGTACCGGAGGTACAAATACCGGCGGGTCTGACATCGCTACAAAATCACTACAGGTGAATGCACTATCTCTGATGGCCAGCAGCCCCCAGTAGGTAGTATAGTGGGTAGTATAGTCAAAACCGCATGCATCCTGTATCCGGATAGTATAGGGTACACCGGTGTCTATATTCTGAAATACAGGAGCCGGGGTAGAGTAGACGGTATCTATCTGCACCGGAGAGCAACTCAGACAGGTCAGCACCACAGGGTAGCAGTAGTTGATCTGATTGTGGCGGAAGTGCAGCATACTATCAAATGGGCAGACATCCTCAAAAAACAGGGTGTCATCCTGGTTGCAGGGGAGCATGATGCTCTGGACATTGCCACAGCTATCTGTCACGGTAAAGGTGTACGCCTGGTTTAGAGGCAATCCACTGATGGATACATTGTGATTGGGGCTGTGCTGGGTGCCGGTAGGTCCCGTCACGGTGAACGGGCCCAGCGCATTGCTGCTGATAGATACTACCGCACTGCCTGTAGAGCAGTCGCTCAGCCCGCTCAGGTTGAGATCGTGCGGATTGATGATAGCCACCGCCTTGGTCCCGCAGCGATCAGTCATAGTGATGGTGTCGGGCTTGCAGCTTTTGGGCACGGCAAAAATGCCGGTGCTGTTAGTGAACGACTGTCCGCCGCTGCTCAGGTGAAAAGTATATGGCGGAGCACTCCCGGTCACTATAGTAGTGTAAATACTATCCAGCGCACCAGCCGTATTAGCAGACACCTGAATAGCAGGTGACGGGATGATCAGATCGATCTGGGCTGTAGTAAAGATATTGGAGCATGAGTCCATGACGCGCACCCAATAATGGCCCGTACAGACACAAAAGATGTTTGAGTTTTGGTAGGCCCCAAAACCGACATTCGTGCCCTGAGAAGAGATGGCGTACTGGTAGGGGGCGCGGCCCCCGGTCACCGTGACCTGGATACAATTATTGGGCGTAATGGAGGCCGTCAGGACCGGGAAGGTATAGTTGCCACCTACAGTAGCAGTGGCGTACGAGATCCCGCCGTTTGCATCTACCACCTTTATGGTATAGGTCCCCCGTGGCAATGTCTGAAAACTGGTAGCCAATGGCGGCAGGGAGATGGGGTAGATAATATTGGGATAGGAGGGCCCGCTGATGATGGTAAAAGTATACGGTCCGGTACCTCCGGATGCGGCCACATGGATCGTTCCATCATTGAAGCAGCGCGAGGTAGTGGTGGTAGTATCTGTGATAACTACCTGTGCCATAGTGTTAAAACCAATAAAAAGGGCTAAAAATGTGTATAGTAGTCTGGTCATCATAGTGGTGATTGCCTCAAAAATAAGTCATTTGCCATAGCTAGCTCAAACTTTATTTTTTCTGCTATGTGCAACCAATTTTCCGGGATTTTAGTCTCCGCCCTCTCTCACCAAATTAATTGTACATAAAATTTTGGAGGCTTGTTGATAAGTTATATATTTGCAGTCCTTTTATAAAAGGGGTAGTATCTGCATGGCAAAACAAGACCTGATCGTACAAGACGGAACAATCATTGAAGCGCTTAGCAACGCTATGTTCCGTGCCAAGTTGGAAAACGGTCACGAGCTCATCTGCCACATATCAGGCAAGATGAGGATGAACTATATCAAGATACTCCCCGGAGATCGCGTACAGGTAGAGATGAGCCCGTACGATCTCAATAAAGGCAGGATTACATTCAGGTATAAATAATAAAGACAACCGATAGCAATGAAAGTAAGGGCATCCATCAAGAAGAGGAGCGCAGACTGCAAGATAGTCCGCCGCAAAGGAGTTCTCTATGTGATAAACAAGAAGAACCCTAAATTCAAACAAAGACAAGGTTAATTAACACAATAAACACGCACAACAAAGCATGGCACGTATATCAGGCGTAGACTTACCAAAGAATAAAAGAGGCGAAATAGGCTTGACCTATATATATGGTATCGGCAGGACCACTGCCAAGAAGATCCTCGACACCATAGGAGTAGATGTGAATACCAAGGTAAAGGACTGGAATGATGAGAACATCAACGGTATCCTGACCTATATAGCCAATAACCTGAAGCTGGAGGGTGAGCTGCGTGGTGAGACACAGCAGAATATCAAGCGCCTGCAGGATATAGGTAGCTACCGTGGTATCCGCCACCGTAAAGGTCTGCCTGTACGTGGTCAGCGTACCAGCACTAACGCCCGTACTCGTAAGGGTAAGCGTAAGACCGTAGCCGGCAAGAAGATGGTAACTAAGTAATCTGAATAAATAAACTGCCTGCAGGATTCTTAGTTTCCCCGCAGGTCGAAAATCTCAAAATCTAAAATGGCAAAACAGCAAACAAAGCAGGACACCGCTAAGGCGAAAGCCAAGAAAAGGGTCGTGAAGGTAGACAGCGAAGGCAAAGTCTTCATCAGTGCTACTTTCAATAACATCATCATCTCCTTTACCAATATGAATGGTCAGGTCATCTCCTGGTCTAGTGCCGGTAAGGTAGGTTTCCGTGGTTCTAAGAAGAATACTCCCTATGCCGCTCAGCTCGCTGCTGCAGAGGCTGCCAAGGTGGCTCATGACGCCGGCCTGCGCAAAGTAGAAGTATTCGTACATGGCCCGGGTGCCGGCAGGGAGTCTGCTATCCGCTCGGTACATACTTCTGGTATCGAAGTGACGCTGATCAATGATACCACACCTATTCCTCACAACGGCTGCCGTGCCCCTAAAAAGAGGAGGGTATAATCACTGATCCATTTAGATAATCAAGAAAGAATAAGAAGAAGATATGGCAAGATATACAGGCCCTAAAACTAAAATATCCCGTAAGTTCGGTGAAGCGATCTACGGTACAGACAAATATTTTGACAAGCGCAACTATGCTCCGGGCCAGCACGGTCTGAGCAAGAAGCGCAAGACGCCATCTGAGTATGCTATCCAGCTGGCTGAGAAGCAAAAGGCAAAGTACACCTATGGCCTGCTCGAAAGGCAGTTCCGCAACCTGTTTGAGAAAGCAGCGCGCAAGAAGGGTGTAACAGGTGAAAACCTCCTGAAGCTCCTCGAGGCTCGTCTCGACAATACAATTTTCCGCCTCGGTTTCGCCAAGTCACGCAATCAGGCCCGCCAGCTGGTAGGCCACAAGCACGTGACCGTGAATGGTGAGGTAGTGAATATCCCATCTTACACACTCCGTCCGGGAGATAAAGTAGCTATCCGCGAGAGGTCCAAGAACCTTGAGGTGGTACAGACATCTATGACCGGCAAGGGCAAGAAGTTTAACTGGCTGGTGATAGACGAGAAGGCTGTAGAAGGCACTTTCGTAGATTTCCCTGATCGTGACCAGATCCCTGAGAATATCAACGAGCAGCTCATCGTCGAGCTTTACTCTAAGTAATTCTCTGAGTGGAGCTGACCCGCCAGACCAGGGCAAAATGATCTGAGGTATTTAATTTTCAGAACAAAACAAACAAAACATATATGGCAATATTAAGCTTCCAAAAACCAGATAAAATAACATTACAAAAGTCTAC
>JAFDYN010000008.1 GCA_018267385.1 Bacteroidota bacterium
TGTAACATAGAAATCTCTGCGGTAGAGAAGCATTCGTCTAACTCTAATGTCTATCGTCTAACATCTCTTGTCTAAGAAGCCACCATCTCATCATACTGCCGCTTGTGTTTGGCAGCGGCCTCCTTGTCTCCCAATGTGCGTGCCAGGCGCTCTAGGTCTGAGAGGATCACGAGCTGCAGGCTGCGCGTCTGGCTGATAAAGGCATAGTCACGGCTGGCCAACAGGTTCTCATAGGCGCGTATGTGTGCGCCCTGCCTGTCATAGTGTGCAAAGAGGTTATAGTAGCTATTGGCTATCTCGGGATAGCTGCCCAGGCGCAGGCGCATATCGAGCGCAGAGCGCAGGTAGGTCTCCGCGATATCATACTCGCTCATATTGGTATAGCAGAGGCCTATATTGCTCAGTACGGCTGCGCGGTTATTGGCGCCGGCATCGTCAGAGAGCATGCCCTCGGCCTGCTGGTAGTGGGCCAGCGCAGCCTCTATACGCTCCATCACAAAGTATGCATTGCCGCAGCCCATCAGGCAGATACCCTTGCGCGTGTGCCACTGCGTAGGTGCCAGCACCTCCAGCGCACGCTCCAGATAGACGAGTGTACCATCAGGACTACCGCCAGACTGCTGGTGATTCATAGCCAGGTCATGCAGGATATCTGACAGGAGGGCACGGGCATCGTCTGTCTGCTCTGCCCGCAGGAGCCGCTGCTCCGCCCGCAGCAGGTACTCGCGCCCGTGCGCGTACTGCATACGCAGGGTATGGCAGCGGCCTATGATGGCCTCATGGCCTGCCACCTGCTCAGGTGTACCATCAGCACCATAGCGGCGTATAGCATTCTCAGAGATGCTGATGCTGCGCTCGCCATCAGTCTGAAAGATATAGGCCGCCCAGCTGTCGTTTAGCAGGAGCTCCAGCTGCGTACCGGCATCCTCTATCGTATCAAAGCTCGTATGGAGCATGGACAGGTTCTGCAGGGCCGTGGCAGCCATGAGCCTGATCTGCTCCCTATTGGATATGATGAGCCGGTATATGTGGGTATCGTTCATTAGCTCTCAGCTATGTGATCTAAGCAGTAGCAAGTTAGTAAAAAAAAGAGAGGTATCAGGCAGCTATATCGGCATTGATAGATGCCTGATGAAGGCCCTTGTCTCCCAGCCCGGAGGTCATGCTATTCAGCTCGTCCAGTATGAGTGCCTGCAGGCCGCGGTGCTGGCTCACCAGGGCATAGTCACGGGCTATGATCATGGTATCATAGGCTCGCGGGTGCTCTCCCCGCGCCTGATACAGCTTGCCGAGGTTGTAGTAGGTATTGGATATCTCCCAGTAGGTGCCCAGGCGGGTACGCATATCCAGGGCTCGGTCCAGGCAGTCCTGCGCCCGCTCAAAATCACCCATGCGACCGTAGCAAGAGCCCATATTGCAGAGCACAGTAGCGATATTGCAGCGATTGTCTACCTCCTCAAAGAGTGCCAACGCCTGGCGGTGGTGCTCCAGCGCAGCGGCCAGGTCGCCCCGGCGGCCAAACACATTGGCCATGCCCATGAGGCTCACGCCGCGGCGGTTCACCTGCACACCCTCCGGCAGCAGCTCCAGCGCGCGGTGCAGGTAGGCCAGGGTCTGCTCATCATCTCCGTCAGAGTAGTAGCTACGCATGGCCAGGTTTTGGAGTATCTCTACACGCAGGCCCAGCAGTTCCGCATCGGGTTCATCTTCCTCGCCAAAGGCGATCTGCTCGGCAGCACGCAGCTGCTCCAGTGCAGCATCATAGCGCATCATAAAGGTATAGCATCGGCCTGCCAGAGACCTGAGGGCAGCCAGGAGGCGGGGATAGGGCGTGTGACTATAGCGGGCTATCATGTCCTCACAGATCGCTATGCCACGTGCATAGTCAGAGTTGAAGAGCATGGCGGCCTCGCTGTCATTCAGCGCCAGGGCCAGGATACACTCCTCGTCCTCTATATGGCCAAAGCTTTTGTGCAGCATGGCCAGGTTCTGCACAGCTATATTGCTGCGTAGCTTGATGTACTGCCGGTTGGCATTGATCATATCTAGTATCTGCACGCGATCCATGTCACAGAGATTAAGCAAATGTTATCAATACATCGAATATACGCAATGCATGGCGTGAGGTTTTGCCACCTATGCACATATACCGTCCTAGACAAAATACACCTTGTAACAAGTGGCGTTCTGACAGGATTTTACGGTAAAAGGCGTTTTTTTTAGGGAGAAGTGGGCCTGAATTGCTGTTAAAAGAATTGAATCATTTAAAGATTCGCAGCCCCACTCCATTCAGCATTAAATAGTATAAAGTTCGCCTGAAATTGGTAAGCTACTATTTTTTTCGAATGTGACTGTATAATCTACTGTCTAGAAGTCGCTTTACAATAGTAGAACTTGGTATCCCATGATAATTTAAGAGAATACAAGATAGCATGATCCTCATATTCTCAATAAGGTAATGCATTTTAACAAATCGATCTGGGTTGCGCTGGTTGACAGGATTGCTATGAGTAAAATCATTCCGGAGAGAAACAATTTTGCGAGTAAACTCTTTCCTGCTTTTAATTCGAAGTAGCTTATTGTAAAGCTTAGAATAACTTTGTTGTAATTCAGCGAGTCTAATGCTGTAAAAAATCTTTTTGGAATTCATAGTGTCTCGATGAAATGCTTCCAAAGCTCTTGTGAGATGCAAGAATTTGTCAGAAGTAAAATATTGCCTTTCGTGATAGGTAATAAAAAAAGGTTCTTCAGTAGGCCGCAGCTTTATTTTATTATCATACCAGCTCTTAATAACCATTGGAAGTATTTCCGCCAAATCGCGATACGGCATAAGAATATCCATTGGATATAGTTCCTTGGGTTCTTTGATTTTCATTCCTTGGCTGAAATATATTTCAACTTCATATAGCTTTTTGAGATTCCCGATTTTTGCGAAGCCACGCATTTGCTTAATGAACGCAGGTCGTTGGAGACACAGCGTAAGGAACGACTTGAAATGGTAAACATCGTCGAATACACTCCATAATTGCGCTTTTCTTGGGTATTTAAATTCTACGCTGGTTTTTTGCTTAATCGAAATTCCTGTGCGTAGCATCATGTGTTGGGCTGGAGGTTTCGCTCGAAATTTTAAATTAATACTCTTGCCGCCAGTTAATGGTATAGCTATTGGTTTGGGTAATTCATATTCCAGGGAAATCTTATGAACTTTTGGCTCGAATTCAATCGATTTGAATCCTGATTGCACATTGAGCCAATTTTCAATATGCGAATAATGAACCTCCACTTTATTAAAGGAAATATCTCTTTCCGAAGTAAAAAGGGCATCTCCCATGAAAAGGTAATTGGATGCATATTTGGCAATAGTCATTCCCTGTGATGAAAAGCTAAGATGTATTTCAAAACTGTTAAACAAAGTAACAGCTTTACCATCCTGTAGCTCTCCATGTATCAGCTTAAGACTTCGTTCTGTATTGTTTGGGAAGCTCCCTATCAAATCGAGTGTCAATCCGGTCTTGGCGGCGTAATATAAAGTTCCATGAATAGCATTCTCCCTTTTCCTCGGGAGATAAAAAATCCCCTTGCGTTCGAATTTTTCTATCATAGTTTTAATAAGTTATAACAATAAATCTTACACTAAAGTCTATTAGGCTAAACTTTACTTGTCCTTCATCCACTTTTGTAATTTATCAATATTTATTTTGTAGAACTTATTAGTCTGGATGCCACGGCTGTCAATGGTCAAGAAACTGGCTACGGACGAGATTTCATCCTTTTTACCTAGATTCTACCCAGTTATCGCTTAGTACGATGGCATCAGTCATTCTTACATTCTTACATTCTAAATTACAAATATCATATTAGTTTGAATATCTTACTTTTGCTGCATGGCAAAAACGCGCACTGATCCTAAATCGTTCATGCCGGACTTTCCGGAACTGCAGCAGCATGGCTTCAAAGTACATGCTATCCCGCAGCGTATAGCGCCTACCGTGGTGCGTGGCCGCCGGGACTTCTACAAGGTAGGCCTCGTGATAGGCAACATGGCCATGCAATATGGTGACAAGGCGGTAGAGTTAAAGGGTAGGACGCTTTTCTTTGTCAATCCCCATGTGCCGCATACAGTGGTACGCCGTGGGGGAAAGATAAGCGGCTATGCCTGCCTTTTCACAGAAGCCTTCATAGCTGGCAGGGAGCGGGCAGATATTTTGCAACACTCACCACTGGCCAATCCCGGTATGACACCGGCCATCTCATTAGACCCGCACCAATCGGCATTCGTAGAGAGCCTGTTCCGCAAAATGATGGTGGTGCAAGAGGGGAGCTACGGGCACAAGAACGATGTGCTGCGCCACTGCCTGGAGCTACTACTCCATGAGGCGCAAAGCCTGCAGCCTGCTCCGGACATAGCGCATCGCAGCGGCGCTACACGGATCAGCCATCTCTTTCTCGACCTGCTGGAGCGGCAGTTTCCCATAGACAATCCTGCTCAGCCCCTCCGGCTGCGTACACCACAGGATTTTGCCGCAGGCCTGTCTGTGCATGTCAACTATCTCAACCGCGCTATGAAAGAGGCTACAGGCAAACCCACCTCTGCCCACATAGCTGAGCGGATACTGGCCGAGGCCAGGGCGCTGCTGCTATATACAGATTGGAGCGTGACCGACATCGCCTACGGATTGGGCTTTGAGTATCCTACTTATTTCAACAACTTCTATAAGAAGATGACCGGTGCCACGCCGCTCACGCTGCGCAGGGCTCAGGTTTGATTTCCATACTTTTTGGATTGAATATCATTATCTCCCCTGCCCGGGTGTCTGCATCTTTGTGTCGCAAAATTAAAATGATAAACATGAAGATACTAGTCACCGGAGCTACCGGCAAAGTAGGTAGCAGGTATGCAAACCGAATGCTGGCAAAGGGATACCAGGTGCGCATCCTGGTGCGTGATGCGGCCAAAGCAGCGGCACTGGCTGCCCTCGGCGCAGAGGTAGTGGTCGGCGACCTGACTGATGCCACTACCCTACCCGCGGCAGTGGCAGGCATAGACGCTGTGATACACATGGCGGCTTTTTTCCGCACATTCACAGACTTTGATGATGTGATACGGACCAATCACTCGGGCACTGTGGTACTGGCAGACGCTGCTATAGCAGCAGGTGTGCGCAGGTTCGTATTTATCAGTACCGGCAATGTGTACCCTACTACTGCCCGCAGACCCGCACGCGAGGATGATGTGCTCGATGCCAATGATCCGCGGGCCTACTCCTCCAGCAAAATAGCAGCTGAAAACGAACTGCTGGCGCTGCATAGAGACAAGGGCCTGGATGTGCGCGTGCTCAGGCTGGGCTTCGTGTATGGCGATGGCGACCCGCATATAGAGGAGATACTGCCCGTGCTGAAAAAATGGAAGCGCCCCTCCGGCTACCGCATGCACATGGTGCACCACCTGGATGTAGCGCAGGCTGTGAATATACTACTGCATACTGATGGGCTGGACGGCGAGGTATTCAATGTAGTAGATGACGCGCCGATCAGCCTCTACGAGCTGGCAGATTCTTTTGGCAAGGCTGCAGAAACTTTTGATGGGGAGGAGCCGCCACTGGTTTATCCCTTCGAAGGAATCATGGACACTACAAAACTACGCACGATGACGGGTTTCCGACCGCTGGTGCCGAGCTACTACGTAGCCAGAGATCTCGATATACTATAAAGAGGCAAGCGTACTTTCCGGCTACTAATATGCAGCCTCCATCTCTACCAGCTCCTGGCGGTGGCGCTCGGCGGCATCGGCATCGCCCAGGGAGAGGCTGAGCACCTCCAGCTCACGCATGATGCGTATACGCAACTCACGTGCCTGGCTCAGGCGGGCATAGTCACTGGCCCTCATCATGGTATCATAGGCGCGGCGTATCTCCTCACGGCGCTCATACAGGATGGCCAGGTTGAAGTAGCTGCCTGCCACATCGCCATAGCTGCCGGAGCGTTTGCGCAGCTCCAGGGCACGCAGGTGATATGTCTCGGCCATCTCATAGGCACCCATGCACATGTGGCAGGAGCCGAGATTGGCCAGTACGGTAGAGAGGTTGTAGTAGTCGTCGGTATTCTCCAGCAGAGACTCTGAGCGCATGTAGTAGTTCTGCGCATCCTCATATCTTTTCTGAAAGAAGCGCACATTTCCGATAGCCATCAGGCAGACGGCCCTGCGGCGGCTATGGCCCTCATGGCCCAGTATGCGGAGCGCCTTGTCAAAGCAGCGGACAGCCTCATCCATATCCCTGCCCGACTGTACCATAGCCATACCTACATCATGCAGGATATCGGCCCGCAGGCGGCGTACGTCCTCGCTGCTCTCCAGCATGTCAAAGGCGATGGTCTCGGCCATATTCATGTGCTCCCAGGCGCGCGGGTACTCCATGAGCAGCGCATAGCAGCGGCCTATGAGTGCATGGTGCTGGGCTATGTGCAGCAGATGTGCAGAGTCGAGATAGCGGTCTACGATGGCCTGTGAGATACGGATAGCGCCTATATAGTCCGCGCGGAATACCATAGCCGCGATGGCATCATTCAGCGCGAGGCTGATCACTACGGGCTCATCGGCCACGTCATCCAGGCTGCTATGCAGCATGGCGAGATTAGAGAGGGCTGTGTCGCTTTTGCGGCGCAGAAACTCCCTATTGGTAGTGAGCATTTCAAGTATATGATCCGATCTCATGATCGTACAAATGAAATAAAAATCTGATAAGAAAGGTAGTCAAAAAACCTTAATAATTAACGAGATATGCACACTGCGGAAACAATATAGATGCTGTGCCGGTCACAGCCTCCGGGGCAGAAGGCAGGTTAGATTTTGCCCGCGCGCGCAAAAAAGCCGGGTGAATCGTGTGATGGTCACGTGCCCGGCTTTGTGTCTTTGATGTAGGTATCTCTTATACAAGCAGCGTCACTGCTACTACGGCTGCGGTGGCCAGCAGGGGCGCAGGTATATTGAGCTTCTCCGCTCCTTCTGTGAGTGCTTTGTTCAGCTTTTTCACTGTGTCGCTCTTCTTCACTTTTTTCACTTGCTTCATCAGCGCTTTGTTGGTTTTCTTGAGCTGCTTGCGGCCTGCAGACATGAGGTCGTCTTTTGTGTCGAGCAGCCTGCCGTACTGCCTCTGGCCACGGCCCAGGTATTCACCTGCCAGGGCCTCGAGATATAGTTTCCTGTTTCCTGTCATGCCGGCCCATTTCTTGGCGGCCATACCCAGTCCTACGCGGACGGTGCCTTTGATGATCGTGCTATTCATTTTGCTGCGGTTTTGATATGATGATCGGATATTATTCTACAACGTAGATTTTGCAAATAGCGTACCAGTATGCCGGCAACAGGATGAGGATTTTTGACCACAATGGAGAGAGGAGATGCAAGAGCCAAGAAGTAAGAAGCGAGAACCAAGAGTCAAGAAGTAAGAAGCGAGAACCAAGAGCCAAGAAGTAAGAATCAAGAAGAGATACCTACTATGCACTGTAGGGACAGGTCGCGACCTGTCCCTACCAACCTATACGCGCTATGTATTGTCTTGCATCTTGGTTCTTGCGTCTTGATATTCTCGTCTCACTGCAGCCGCTCATTGATAGCCGCTATCACAGGGTAGTAGAGTTCATCACGCGTGTCTATGATATTCTGTATGGCGGTGAAGGCATGTAGCAGCGTGGTGTGGTGCTGATTGTGCCCCGGCAGAAACCTGGCCAGCTCCCTGAGTGTCAGCGTAGGGCAGTGCATACGGCCATAGTAGTAGAAGGCCATCCGCGCCAGCGCATAGGGCATAGCCCGCGTGCGGCTGTACATCTGCTCTATGTCAAAGTCAAATTTTCTGCTGAACTCCTCGCGCACGATGAGCAGGATGAAGTCGAGCCGCTCATCGGGACTGAGGCAGTCAGGGTACTGTATCACTCGCGCCCTCGTGGTAGAGAGGCCGGGGTATACATGGTAGTTTGCGGCTGCGTCTGTGGTAGTGGTGCTTTCTCTGAACATGACGTTTGTAATTTTAGATTTTAGAATCAAGAGTCAAGAGCCAGGAATCAAGACAATGCAGAGGGGCATTCCCTCCATATCGTTTTACTAGATCTCGTCTACTCTTGCGTATTATCTTATTTTCTTAGTGTAATTTTCATTCTTGCCTCTTGGTTCTTGTCTCTTAGCTCTTATTAGAAAAATAAAAGTGCTCCGGGTGAAACTCTGTGTCTATCACGCCTATCTCACCATTGCGAAATTTTGAGATCAGTATCTCGCAGCGGGTGCGCAGGTCCTCGCCGCTGGCACCCGTCAGCTCCCCATAGTATGCCGGGCGGTGGAGGAAGAGCACCATATCCGCATCCTGCTCTATAGCGCCGCTCTCGCGCAGGTCAGACAGCATGGGCCGCTTGCTGCCGCGGCTCTCTACGGCGCGGCTCAGTTGAGACAGCGCCACGACCGGTATATCCAGTTCTTTTGCCAGCTGCTTTAGCCGCCGGCTGATGGAGGCTACCTGCTGCTCGCGGTTCATGTGGCGCATGGCGGTGGCATCTACTGTGATGAGCTGCAGGTAGTCTATGTAGAGAATGTCTATGTGGTGCTTCAGCTTCCACTTCTTGGCTATAGAGCATATCTCTGAGATCGTGAGGCAGGCACTGTCACAGAGCCAGATGGGCAGGCCGGCTACGTGGCGCGTGCGGTCATCCAGCTCGGTCCACTGCGTGTGATGCAGGGCGCCGCGCTTCAGCGCATTGATGTCTATGCGCAGTTCATTGGCAAAGATGCGCTCTACCAGCTGCGTGGCAGACATCTCCAGTGAGAAGATACCCACGCGTGCACCATTCTCCGCCTGCCGCTTGGCAGCCTGTACGGCAAAGGCTGTCTTGCCCATAGCGGGCCGCGCAGCCAGTACGATCAGGTCCGTGCGCTGCAGCCCCAGCGTATGCGTATCAAAGTCGCGCAGGTAGATACGCACTCCTGTGTAATGTTCTGAGGTCGCAGCGCGGTGCAGGCTCTCTACCGTGTCATATACTATCTGCGGGTAGTCGCGCTCTGCCAGCTTGGCTATCGTGCTATTGATACCGTCCAGGCCGCTCATAGCCGCGCCGAGTACATCTATGAAGTCCGTGCCGCGGTAGCAGAGGTCCATCGTGGCCTGCGAGAGGCGTATCATGGACCGCAGCACGGCTTTCTCCTTTACGATCTGTGCGTGCATCTGTATGTGGGCGGGGCCTGTCACATCATTGGTGAGCTGCATGAGGTAGAGCATGCCGCCCACGCCCTCCAGCGCTGCAGTGCCATGTGGTAACATGGCGTCGCCTTTAGATATTTTCTCATAGACAGTCATCACGTCTATAGGTGCGTGCTGCTGGTATAGCTGGCGGATGGCCGCATAGATGGCGCGGTGGGCCTCCGTGTAGAAGTCCTCCTCTGTGAGCAGTGCGCTGACGTGCATCATGCCCTGACCGTCGAGCAGCAGGGCGCCGAGCACCGCCCGCTCCATATCTGCGGACTGTGGCATGACGCGCTGCTGTGCTATATAGGATGTATCCATACTCATAGACACCCTACCCCTCACTGAGTCTGCTGACGAAGGCGAAACCACACGGCGTGAGGGGTGGGTGGACTACAAGGATAATAGCCCGCTGCGCAATGGACTTGCGTAGTGAAAAAAATAAAAAGGGACGGGGGACGGGGGAAAGGGGATGCACTATTCGGGATTTGCAATGCCAAAAAAGCACATGATATGATCGCATGCAGGGGCAGGTCGCTACCTGCTCTACAACACTAGCACTATGTGCGTGAGAGGGTCACCATCAAATGGCCGTGTATTGGGACCTTTTGATTTGCTTTGAGATGGTTATACCCGTCTCACCTGTGATGGCTATGGTGCCATATCCTCTAAAAACTACCGCGTAGTAAACGACCATGTGGTAGAGCTGGCGCTGATGCTGTCTGTGGTCAGTACGCTCACCTGCCAGTTGTACCGCTGCGCCGGTGCCAAAGGCACGGTCAGTGCAGGCGTATCTGTATCGTACTGTGTCATCTGCAGGGTAGATACATTGGTCACAAAGAAATAATAGTGCATCGCATTGGTATAAGGGTTGCAGCTCAGCGTGATAGTATCGGGCTGTGCGGTGCTGCCATTCGCAGGAGAGAGCTGTATCACACTCGGAGGTGTGAGCTTATAGTTGTCAGGTTTATTGCAGGCAGTACCTAGTACTGTGACCATAGCCACTGCGGCTATGAGTGCGAGACGAATATTCATGATGAGAGATTGTGCGGATCAAGGTTAGCGACTTCGATCCGAAATAGCAAACATCTGCCGGCACTAGTGCCTACCGCAGCAGCACCCGCTCCAGCATTGGCTTGAGTTTTTCATAGTTGCTCAGGCCGTCGTCAGTCTGGCCGCCGTGCATGATAGCAGCTACACGGCCATCGCGGCCTATGATCATATTGGTAGGAAAGATCGACATGCGAAATACATTAGTGGTCAGGCTGTCAGCATTGGGTATGATGCGGTAGTCCAGCGGGTGGGCAGCGAGCACTGTATCCATCCTGATCTGGCTGCCAGGTACAAAGGATAAAAACATCACCCGTCCCTCATACTCCTTTGCCAGTTTATTGAGCGAGTTAAACTCACGGATACACGGCTTACAGCCCGGCCACCAGAAGTTGAGCAGCAGAATGCGGCCCTGATAGTCATACGGCGCGATGCCCCTCCCCTCACGATCCACAGCCTCCCACATCGGCATGCTGCATCCTACAAATGACTGCGTATAAATATCAGAATGCTTCATGATCGTATCATAGCCCTTCATCATGTAGACCGCCGGGTCAAAAATCTTTTGCCCGAAGCAATCAGTCTGGGCATAGCATCCTGCTACACAGGACAGGAGGAGCGCGAGGAGTAGTTGTTTCATAGCATCATGTAGTGATGCTAAGGTAAGACATATACAGCGATTTCACCAGCCTTAGGCATGATAGTACGCGCGGTCGTCAGTTCCCAGCTTGCGCCTCACTATATCTGCCCACCGCTGTACAGTGCGTACTATACGGCGTGCCGGCGTCATCTTTACATTCTCGTAGATGAAATCTTCATTGCCCAACTCATCTTTATAGTCGCTGATATGGAGGTCTACTTGTTGTTTGGCTTCTCTGGTTAGCATGGCTTTCACGTTTTATTTCGTGATAGGTAGTTCTAAAACCTTGCCAAAAGAAAAACAGTAAAAACATCGCCTAGGCTTTGGGAAAATCATTGTGCATATCGGGACTATTAATACATTATCACAGGGTGCATAGAGGGATTCTATCCATAGAGCAAATCAACTGGAGGACACAGAGAAGCATATGCCAACTGCTTTGTGTTCTCAACAGGCTGTTTACTTATCCCCTTCGTGTACTCTGTGATGATTGTATTAAACGCAGTTACTCCCCCTCCACTTTCCCCGCCGGCCCCAGGTACATATCAAAGTATACCGCTGCGATGCTGCCCAGTGTGGGGGCGATGGCGTAGATCCACCATTTGCCCATATGCATAGAGACCAGCGCGGGTCCGAGGCTGCGCGCGGGGTTCATAGAGGCGCCGCTCACAGGCCCTGCCATGAGCGCCTCCAGGCAGACTATGCTGCTGATAGCGAGACCTGCAAACAAGCCTTGCTCCTTGCTACCAAAAGCCACGCGCATGATCACGGCCATCAGCACAAAGGTCAGGATGAACTCCAGCACAAAGCTCTGCACATCACTACCCGCAGGCATGGTACCACCCAGCATCTCATTGGCCGGGAAGAGGAGCTTGAGCACTGCGCTGCCCGCTATTGCTCCCACGCACTGGCTGATGATATAGGGTACCACCTGCGCCCGCTCAAACTTTTTTGCGATAGCAAAGCCGATAGATACAGCAGGATTGAAATGGGCACCACTCACCGTGCCCAGCGCGTAGATCATAGACATCACGATCAGGCCCCACACGATGCAGATGCCCGTGTGGCCCACCACACCGTGTGTCTCCTGATTGACTATCACCACGCCGGTGCCGAAGAAGACAATAGCAAACGTGCCAAAGACCTCAGAGATATAATTTCTCATCTATTGGGTTTTGCCTAAAGGTAAAATTTCTTTGGGGAAAGAAAAGGAGGCCGCAGAGGCTGTCAGTGCGCTGCCGCTCCCTCTGCAGCCGGCGGTGCCGCCGTATAGACCAGCATCTCCATAGGGCGCTGCTGCAGCAGGTTGTAGTCCTCCTTAAAGTCCTCATAGCTCATAGACATATGCCCTGCCACATCACCGGTCAGTGCGGCCTTGCCCTGAGGTATAAACTCGATATGGTCCATGTGATGCACTACCTGGCCCTGCTCCCGGTAGGCCTGTATAGCACGCCCCTGCCACAGGTAGTACGTATCATCTGTGTAGGCCTCCTGCTGCTGGTCATCATCTTCGGTATTGATAGCAAAGGTGCGGCGCTCGTGCAGGTGTACCAGCCGCCCGTGGTCAAAGCAGAGATCATACTCGTAGCGGCGGTGCTCGTCGGCTGTATTCTCAGCGTGAAAGGTGAGCAGGTGGCCGTCATAGCTATAGGTGGCCGTCATGTATCGGTGCGATGTATCCAGCACGAGTACACGCGTGATCAGCGCACCGAGCAGCGTGGTGGAGTCTGCCAGCGCCTGTGCCAGCCGGTGGTGAAAGCGCTCATGCGCCCTCAGGATGATAGCGATAGAGTCTCCCGCACGCGGCACGGGTACGGGGCCCGTGGCCAGCATGATACCCTTGCCGCCGTCAGGCAGGGGGCCCGTCAGTGCCTCATGCTGCTCCTCCATATCGTTGAGATGTGCCTCCTCTGCTATGGCGTGTACACGGCGCAGGGAGTCTGCCACAGACAGGTGCCTGCGCCCGTGAGACTGCTGCCCGCAGGAGGATGACAGTACGATGACAGCCAGTAGGATGAGCAGGGGAAGATGCCGCATGAGTCAGGATATACCTGCAAATATGAAAAATCTGCGCAATGTTATAAAAATGTGCATCCCACATGACTGCGCCGGGTATAGCACAATGATAAAAGTCCGCCGTTCATCCATCTTGTGGAAACTTAGTATAGACAGCCATTGATATTTCACTACATTTATAGCATTACTAAAACAACCAAACTATACGCATGAAGAAACTTTTGCTCTCTATCGTAGCGGGTGTGATCATGGCAGCAGGCGCGCAGGCCCAGCACTGTGCCGCCGCCAGCAATAGTGTGACACCACCCACCTATTCCCAGCCCGGCCTCTACCCTTCTGCAGACAGCCTGCCGTGTACTGTATTAGGTGTACCGGTATCTGACACCTTCTATTTCCAGAATTTTTCCACCTACAGCGTAGCTACCGTGACCAGTGTGAAGATCGACTCTATCACCAACCTGCCCCCGGGGCTCTGCTGGACCAGCAGCTCGGCTACCAATACCTTTGCAGGTGGTGCATCCGGCGCTATCGTAGTATCAGGTACTCCTACCGGCCCTGTAGGCCAGTACAAGCTGCACATCGTAGTGGATGTCAATACAAATCTCGGCAGCCTGGCCAATCAAGACGCAGAGACATTCAATTTGCGCTACTGGATACGTACCAGGTGCTCATCTGCTACATGCACAGCACTTGATACGACTGCTCCATATCCTGCATTTGAGGCATACACTGCCTGCGCAGGCCCTCCTACTGCAGCTATCTCGCCAGCAGGTCCTGTCACTATCTGCGCCGGTGCCTCTCAGACACTGACAGCATCATCAGGTACAAACTATACCTACAAGTGGTCTACAGGCGCTACTACCCAGGCCATCACAGTCAGCTCAAACGGATCATATATAGTGACGGTGTATAATGCTGCTATGGATAGCGCAGTATCCTCTCCTGTAGCGGTGAATGTGGCTGCCCTGCCTACCGTGACCCTCAATACTGCAGGCCCGGACAGCATCTGCCCTACGGGCGATACTGCTACGATCGCTGCTACGGCTACAGGCGTATCATACCTCTGGAGCAATGCTGCTACTACTGCCAGCATCCGTGTGGTGCAGGCCGGCAGCTATACAGTGACCGTGACCGATGGCAACCAGTGTACTGCTACTGCAGGCCCTGTGACGGTGGCCTTCAGGCCGGTGCCTACCGCTACTATCACCCGTAGCGGCTACACTCTGACCGCAGGCGCTGCCAGCAGCTACCAGTGGTACCAGGATGGCAACCTGATAGCAGGTGCTACCTCTCAGACATATGACGTGACCATCAATGGCAACTATACCGTAGTAGTGACCAACGCCGGCGGCTGCTCAGCTACCTCTACGGCTACCTCGGTAGTGAATGTCGGCATACATGACATCAGCGGCACAGAGTCTCTGGGCGTATATCCTAACCCTACTACTGGTACCTTTACCCTTGTGACCAGTGGCCGTACCGGTGATAAGTATGAGATCTATGACATCCTGGGCCGTCCGGTACAGCATGGCACTATCTCTGCAGACCGCCAGCACATAGACCTCGGTGCACAGGAGTCAGGCATCTATACCATCACCGTGAGCAATGGCAGCCAGCGCGAGGCCATCCGCTTCACCGTGGTGTCAAAGTAATAACCAACCCAATCCTAAACCGGAGCCCTGTACCTCACCTGGTACGGGGCTTTTCTTTTTGTATAAAGGCCTGATACAGAAATAGCCACTCAGTCGGAAAACTTGGCTAAAGCAGCATACAACAAACTACACCTACGCTCGCCTCTGGCGAGTGTGAGCCGTCTACAGCCTCCGGCTATAGGTACGGCCTATACCCTGGGGAATGCGCTATAGTCGGAAAACTTTATGCGCCGATGGTGATTGGCGGGAACGCCAAAGACGGACAAGTGCTTCACCGGAGGCAAATGAAGATCGGCACCTGCATTCTCACTCTTATCACAGTATCTACTATTTTGCCCGGACGAAACCGCATGGCCTGTACTCGTGCCACGATATCAGAATAGCGCTCCAGCTCCCGCGGCTGCACCTGTATATCAGATACGCTGCCATCTTTCTCCACCACAAAGCTGACGCGCACCTTACCCCTGATCACATCTGCAGCGCTATCACTATAGCTCACCTGGTGCAGTGATGACATGAATGCCCCTTCACCACCTATGTATTCCGGCATGACATCAGCCCATTCATACTCATCATTGAGCCTAGCAGCAAAATGATATGGATACCCTGCTACATTCTGTACCTTAACCCCACCGCCGAATTTTATATCTCCAATAGTTAGATCCGATGAAGTATCTACAGCGCGGATATACCACTGCGCGGTGGCCTCCATACCCGGCATCGTACAGTCTACCCACACCGTATCTCCGTAGTAGTGACGGGCATTGAGGGTGACTACATGTACACCTACGGGCAGTAGCAGCGTGATGAGCGTATCTGATGTGTTCACAGGCTTTTCATCCACCAGCACCTGGCATGCCTTGTCTGTATGTAGCACGAGACGAAAATGCTCACCATTGTACTGGTCAGTATGTGCCTGAGGGTGCGGTGGCCCTACATGCATACGCGCCGGCTCACCGGCCCTTAGCTGTATGTAGAGAAAAAGCAAGAATAAAAGGAGCGAGGTACATTTCACCACAGATACTTATAGAAAGTAAGTTAGCTCATTCCCGTGAAGCGAAAAAACCTCAAAAGCAATCGTGACAAGCAAGTGACAAAACGGTGGTTGGCTTTAGCTCCAATATACCCGCCTCAGATCACTGTGTGACAGGTCACAATTTGAAAATGACCGGTATAATTCCGTCCGTGGTTGGCGTCCTCGCCAACCACCGCGCATCAGGAGTACTCTACATAATGCCTAAGAAAGGGAAATGGTTGAGGCAGCTGTTCATAGTATCGCGCTGAAGAGTAGTGATAGCGCTCCGGCAGGTCGGCCAGGCACCATTGTTCCTGTAAAGGGTTATCATGTATATAGTTCAGCTTCTGCACCACTATATCCCGGCTCTTTGTTTCTATGGTACGCGACCTCCGCTCCCAAAACTGATAAGCTCTATCCGACTGAGTAGACTCGTAGTTATCCAGTATTTGTGGTGCATGTTTCTTGATATACTTCTTGAAAGCATGTGCCGTGAAACTGAGGAATGCACCTTCCACATCATAACTGGCATCGGGATAAGACCACAATACGTGAATATGATTAGGCATGATAACAAAACCATGCGTATATGCCTTATGCTCCCGGTCCACCAAATGAATGAATCGACAATGATGTCCTTTAGCTCATCATTTTGCAGCAAGTGTTTCCAACTATTGATCGTGGCAGTAAAGAAGAACATAACAAGTGATTACAGTAAATGTGATAAGACATAGTTCTTTTTTCGGGAGTGCAATGGTGGTTGGCGGGGACGCCAACCACGGACACCAATCAAAAGAATCATAGTCTTACTTGCCCAGATTCTTCAGCGTAGCCTTGTGGTGGTGGCCTACGTGATAGATGGTAAAGTGGAGCATCTCGCGCAGGGTGATCTTACCCAATAGCGGGTGCGGTAGAACGATGGAGTCCAGCTTTTCCTCATCCATCTTCTCCACCTTGCTGGCCAGTTTCTCTACGGTATCTGTCAGTTTGATGATCTGGCGGTTGCGACTGCTCACGCTCACCGCCTTGGGCCTGTAGCGGCCTACAGCCTGGCCTCCGGCAGAGAGGCGCTCCTTATATTTGGCCACTACCTCCTCGTAGCTGTGCGAGGGTGCTTTGGCCCGGCCAAAGAGCAGCCGTGGCACAAAACCCGGCAGCTGCATGGCGGTACGCAGCGGCACTACTGAGCGGTAGATATGGTCCAGCTGGTGGCCGGCTGTCCATTTGCCATCGGCAGCGCGCACGAAATCCTCGTCCGTCTGCGATGACAGCATTACTGCAAATCGCGTGTGGTCTTCTCTCAGTCGGGTCGCTATCTCGGATCGGGTCATTCCGGGAGGTTCTTTGGGTTTAGTTTGGGTCTGTCAAGATACGATAAAACCCCGCAAAACCAAATAAACTACGCAGTATGCATCACTTATTCATATGTGGCACCACTATATGTTGCTGTAAAGAACAAGTCCTCTCCTGTAAAAGAATCCTCAGGATAGGGAACATTTAAAAATGTGATACGTATCACTAGTGATCGCGGCCGATCCCTGCCTCAAAAAAGCTAACCGGCAGCCCCCGCGAGGTACTCTACCCGGACCCCACGGCAGAGAACCAAACACCAGCATAATATATGATAGAAGAAGAAGACATCATCATCACTACCACAGACATCAGCCCGCTCATACCTGAGGGTACCCGCGGGCAGGTACACCAGGTGTACGTCACGCATCCGAGGTCTTACCTCATAGAGTTTCTGGATGAGGAGGATACTCCCATAGATACGCTGGAGGTATCAGAGGCATACATAGAGCTGGCCACCAAGTCCGGCAGTATGGCCCTCCGCATAGGCCGCCGCGCGTAAATGATGAAGCCCCGTCTCAGCACTGAGACGGGGCTTCGTTATTACCACTCAGACGGGTATCCAATAAAAGAGCAAGCACTCTGCAGCGCTTGCTCTCGGGATCAGCATTTTTCTTTTCTACAGACTATCGGCTACGGCGGCCGCCACGGTCGTAGTCTGAGTCATAGTCATCAGACTCACCGTACTGGTCATCATCGTAGCCATCTTCGTCGTAGTTGTCATCTTCGTCATACTCATCGTAGCCGCCATGGCCGGAGCGGTCGTCCTGATCATAGCCACGCATGCCACCGCGACTGCCATTGTAGCCTTCGTCATAGCCACCCTGGCTACGGCTGCTACCGTAGTCCTCATCTGAGCGGCCAGAGCTGCCCCGGCTGCCTTCATAGTTGTCATCATCGTCATAGCTATCCTCCATGTCGTCCTGCTCATACTGGCTGCGTCCGCCGCCGCCAGAGCCGTAGTCACTGTCAGAGTAGCGTGATGAGCCACCTCTGCCTGAGCTATATTGATTGTGCCCTTCAGGGTTATTGTTTTGTCCGCTGCGGCCACCGCGAGAGGAGGAGCCACTACGGCCATAGTCCTGATCATAGTCTGAGGAAGATGACCGCGAGGAGCCACGGCCAGAGCCGTAATCACTATCGGAGCCATAGCCGGAGTATCCGCCACGACCAGAAGTATATTGATTGTGACCTTCCGGATTGTGGTTGCCACCACGGCCACTGTTGCCACTACGCGAGGAGCCGCCACCTGAGCCATATTCACCTGATGAATACTGATTGCTACCGCGGGAGCTGCCGCTACGAGATGATCCTCCACGGTCATAGTCCTGGTCATAATCTGATGAGGAGCGGGATGATGATCCGCCACGTCCTGAGGTGTACTGGTTGTGCCCCTCCGGATTGTGATTTTGACCACTGCGGCCGGACCTGCCTCCGCGTAAAGAGGAGGAGGAAGAGCGGCGGTCACTGTCTGAATCTGAGTACCGGCCGCGCTCGTCACGCTCCTGGCCACGTGATGATGAGCCACTCCTCATGTCTGAGGAGCTGCTACGGCCACTTCCCGAGCGGGATGAAGATGATGATGACCGGCCTGATGATGACCCGCCCGAAGACCTGCCGGAAGAAGAGCCGCCAGATGAAGAAGAGCGGCCTGAGCCGCTACGACCGGAGGTGTATTGATTGTGGCCTTCGGGATTGTGATTGTGGCTATCACGTGAGGAGCTACCCCCCTGAGAACTGCGGGAAGATGAACTACCTCCGCGAGAGCTGCTGCCACTGCGGGATGAGGATCCACCCCGTGAGCTTTGAGAATCATGAGAGCCGCTATGGCCCCTGCCTGATGACTTTTGCATAATGCTTATTTTTTTTGGTTAGAGAATAGGCCTGATGGCCGAGTGGCTATGTAGCAAAATATCAACCGCAGCATGGGGAAATGATCTAAGCAGCAGTATGCTAGATCATTAGAGTATTGGTGGTAAAAGTATTCATGCTGTACTATAAAGATTTTGCTCCTCATCAGGGGAAGGCTTTGCCACTGTGAGGTATGATGGTCAGGCAGATGCCGGCGAGAGGGAAAATGCCTTCAGGTGTAATGAAAAATTATGTGGTTAGCTTTCAAGCTGCTATGCTGCTGGGTGATGCAGAAGTTGTCGCAGAAGTCAATGCATAGGATATACTCCTATGTGATGGCACAGCCTTTGGTGCATACAGCCAAAACCAAACACACAATGAAGCACATCAGGATCCTCACAGTAGCAGCTATGGTCTGCACGGCTATGGCTGTATCTGCCCAGAGCTCCGGCACTCAGAGCGGCAGCGGCAACAGCACCCCATCTCAAAATCCTACACACCCCTCCGGTAATATGGGAGGCACAGGCTCTACAGGCCACACAGGTAGCTCGGGCTACACCGGCTCTACGGGCTCTTCAGGTCGCCATGGTGGTAGCACCGGTACGACCGGTCGTGGCCATAGTGGCGCCACAGGTATGACAGGCCATACAGGCCCGGGCGGTACTACAGGCATGAGCGGCGCCTCCGGCCCCAGGTAAAAGGCTTTGTAAAACTCTTCCAGGACAGGGGTGGGTGCATATCTACTCCTGTTTTGGTGTCTCCTTTTGTCCACCCTGAAAAAACCAAACACATGAACTACCTGATCAAAGACCAGCAGCTCCGCCAGACACATACTGACATGCAAAAGCTGCTGACCAATGTGCGAATGCAGCTATCATCCGGCCTGCTGAGTGATAGAGAGGCGATGCTGATGCGCAGTGTATCAAACAACCTCAGCACTGCTATCTCGCGTATGGACTATCTCCTGGCCAGCCCGGTCAAGGCGCAAAACTGACATACGAAGCGGTTTTTCCTATATGCATAGCACTCCATTTGGAGTGCTTTTTTTTGATCTCGAGGTAAATGAAAAAAGGCACCCGGAAAGGGTGCCTTTAGCAGTATCATATTTGTCTATGACTATCTGGTCACTACGAGTTTCTTTGTAGTAAAGCTGCTGCCGGCGTAGACAGATACAGAGTAGGTGCCCTGCGACAGGCCGGAGATATCAAAGGTGGAGATATTGTAGCCCTCTGCCAGCTGCCATGGCTGGTTTAGCACGACGCGGCCCAGCATGTCTGTGATGGTCACATTCGCCTTCTGGCCGGCAGTGGTCAGGATGCCGAGCTGTACGGAGTTGACAGCAGGGTTTGGTATCATATCCTCAAAGCTGAAGCCCTTCTCTCCTATCAGAGAGGCTGACACGATCTCTGAGTAGACATACTGCCCGTCAAAGTCTACCTGCTTGAGGCGGTAGTAGTAGACAGTGCCCGGCTGTACGGTACGGTCAGAGTAGGAGTAAGAGAGCTGGGTATTGCTGTTGCCGTGGCCATCTACCCACCCTATCTGGGTGAAGTCCGTACCATTGGTGCTGCGCTCTACGGCAAAGCCCTTGTTATTGATCTCAGAGGCTGTAGCCCAGTCGAGGTCTATGTACTTATTGTCTATCGCATCTGCGGTCAGATAGAGCAGGGTGACCGGCAGTGGTGTATTGTTCACGTTCTGCGCGTGGATGTAGAAGCCGGACCAGCTCGATACGTTCATACAGACTTCCCACACGTTATTGAAGGTCACGCCATTCACCGTAGGGTTATGTGTCTTGGATGTCGGCGTGAGTACGATACGTGAGGTATTGCTGTATGGTGTCTCTGCGCCGCCGTGGAACTTCGTCACTACCGCATTAGTCATACTTGGCAGGAATGTAGAATAGTAGGCTGGTGCATTATGATTATCACTGGCCGATGCAGTGCTCAGTGCTGCTACTTCCGCATCACTCATATAGAGGCAGACAGAGGCAGATCCGGAGGTATTGGCCGGAGATATCTTGAAGTGACGCTGCAGGTAGCTCTGCGGGGTTGTAGGCCCGAACTGGTGCACATAACTATCTACAGTCACATCTACATTGGTATTGCCCAGTGTATTGCCACCGTCAGTGATCTTGACCATCAGGTTGCCGCTATTGTCGTAGAATACCTTAGTAGCACCTGTGGTCACTGTGCAGGCGTATACATCACCGCTGGTCAGTACCGGCGTAGGATATGATACCGGGCTACCGGTGATGGATGCTGCAGGACAGCTATTGGCATCTGTCACAGAGGTGAGTGTGCAGGAGCTATTGGCGCCGGCAGGTATCTCAAACGGTGATGATTGATTCGTATATGGTGTGCCGCATACGGTAAAGTTGTATGGCGATGTACCTCCGGTGATCGTCACTGTAGCGGTATGGCCACCGTTGCACGGATCTATCACATCTGCTATAGAGGCCGAAGACGGACCTGTGGTGACATTGACAGTAGTAGAGACACCACCTGCACCATTGCATGGTGATGGACCGGTGACCGATACCCAGTAGGATGTAGTAGATGCCGGAGTAGGTGAGTAAGATACCGATGTAGCACCTGCTATAGGGTTGGTACCTACTACGGTACCAGTGCCCCACTGATAGTTGGCTCCTGTACCCAGTGAGCCACCGGTAGCCGTCAGCGTCGTGCTGGCACCGCTACAGATAGTGGTAGTGCCACTGATACCCGTAGGCGCCGTAGATGGTGTATTGACATTGACTGTAGTCGTAGCGCCACCTGCCGGGCTGCCGCATGGTGCAGCACCTGTCACAGACACCCAGTAGGACGTAGTAGATGATGGCGTAGGCGTGTATGATACCGATGTAGCACCTGCTATCGGACTGGTGCCCACAGTACCACCTGTGCCCCACTGATACGTAGCGCCTGTACCCAGAGAGCCGCCTGTGGCAGTCAATGTCACACTGTTACCCTGGCAGATAGTACCGCCACCACCGCTGATGCCCGTAGGCGCGGTAGATGGTGTATTGACATTGACTGTAGTAGTCACGCCGCCGGCACCGTTACATGGTGATGGACCGGTGACAGATACCCAGTAGGAGGTAGTAGAGGAAGGTGTAGGTGTATAAGAGACCGATGTAGCACCTCCTATCGGATTTGTACCTACTACGCTACCTGTACCCCACTGATAGTTAGCCCCTGTGCCCAGAGAGCCACCTGTAGCAGTCAGCGTGGTGCTATTGCCCTGGCAGATAGTGGTAGTGCCACTGATACCCGTAGGCGCGGTAGATGGTGTATTGACATTGACTGTAGTGGTCACGCCGCCGGCACCGTTACATGGTGATGGACCTGTGACAGACACCCAGTAAGTAGTAGTAGATGATGGTGTAGGTGTATAAGAGATAGAAGTAGCGCCGCCTATAGGGTTAGTACCCACCACAGCACCGGTACCCCACTGATAGTTGGCACCTGTACCTAGAGAGCCGCCTGTGGCAGTCAGTGTCACACTGTTACCCTGGCAGATCGTACCACCGCCACCGCTGATACCAGTCACTGCGCTGGATGGTGTATTAACATTGACCGTAGTAGTCACGCCCCCCGCACCGTTACACGGTGATGGACCTGTGACAGATACCCAGTAGGACGTAGTAGAAGATGGTGTAGGTGTATAGGAAACCGATGTAGCACCTGCTATCGGACTCGTGCCGACTACGCTGCCTGTGCCCCACTGATAGTTGGCACCTGTGCCCAGAGAGCCGCCTGTGGCAGTGAGCGTCACACCACTTCCCTGGCAGATGGTACCGCCGCCTCCGCTGATGCCTGTAGGCGCGGTAGATGGTGTATTGACATTGACTGTAGTGGTCACGCCACCCGCACCGTTACATGGTGATGGACCTGTGACAGACACCCAGTAAGTAGTAGTAGATGATGGTGTAGGTGTATAAGAGATAGAAGTAGCGCCCGCTATTGGGTTAGTACCCACTACAGCACCGGTACCCCACTGATAGTTGGCACCTGTGCCCAGAGAGCCGCCTGTGGCAGTGAGCGTCACACCACTGCCCTGGCAGATAGTGCCACCGCCTCCGCTGATGCCTGTAGGCGCGGTAGATGGTGTATTGACATTGACCGTAGTAGTCACGCCACCGGCACCATTACATGGTGATGGACCGGTGACAGATACCCAGTAGGAGGTAGTAGAAGATGGTGTAGGTGTATAGGAAACCGATGTAGCACCTGCTATCGGACTCGTGCCGACTACGCTGCCTGTGCCCCACTGATAGTTGGCACCTGTGCCCAGAGAGCCGCCTGTGGCAGTCAGTGTCACACCACTGCCCTGGCAGATCGTACCACCGCCACCGCTGATGCCTGTAGGCGCGGTAGATGGTGTATTGACGTTCACTGTAGTATAGGTACCCCCCGCACCATTGCATGGTGATGGGCCTGTGACAGACACCCAGTAGGATGTGGTAGAAGAAGGTGTAGGTGTATAAGAGATGGAAGTAGCGCCTCCTATCGGGTTGGTGCCCACTACGGTGCCTGTACCCCACTGATAGTTGGCCCCTGTGCCGAGAGAACCACCGGAAGCGGTCAGGGTCACACCCGATCCCTGGCAGATAGTACCACCGCCGCCGCTGATACCAGTCACTGCGCTGGACGGAGTATTGACAGTGACTGTAGTAGACACGCCACCTGCACCACCACACGGCGCCGGTCCGGTGACTGATACCCAGTATGATGTAGTAGAAGATGGTGTAGGTGTATAAGAGATAGATGTAGCGCCTCCTATCGGATTCGTACCTACTACGCTGCCTGTGCCCCACTGATAGTTGGCACCTGTGCCGAGAGAGCCGCCTGTAGCAGTCAGGGTCACACCACTGCCCTGGCAGATGGTGCCACCGCCACCACTGATACCTGTCACGGCGCTAGATGGCGTGCTCACTGTGATAGCAGCGGATGCCTTGGTAGTACTATTGCAGCCATTGGCTGTAGCATATACGCTGAGCGTGCTGCTGCTGAGGTTGCTCACAGTCACAGTCTCAGATGTAGTGCTACTGGATGGGCTGTAGGACGGAGATCCTGCCGAGGCTGACCACACATACGTATAGTAGGCCGTAGCAGAGGAGCCTGCTGTAGCAGAACCCTGTACGGTACCATTGCATGAGCTGCACGCCGCGCTACCTGTAGCACTGTTCACCACCGGCGATGCATCCATTTTATAATATGCCACGAGGTTATTCCAGTTGGGATCAGTACCGCTGGTACTAGGCTGCGTCATCAGGTTGCTGATCGCATTTTGCGACAGCGCCACGTTGTAGACCTTGACCTCATCTATCGTACCGAAATCTTGTCCGCCGCCCTGGTAGTTACCCACAGCTACTATATTATCATTGCCGCTGTATCCTACCTGTATCGCTGACTTGCCTACGAATACACCATCTACATAGAAGCTCTCCGTATTGCCGGAGCCGGAGGCGGCTATATGGTGCCAGCCTGAGGAGAGAGAGGAGATGTCTACAGACTGTACCAGTGAGGCGTTGCTGGCTATCGTGCCGCCATTTACCACCGAGGCTGCACTGGCAGGATAGAAACCACCCTGATAGGCGCCCAGTATGAGGCCTGCATTGGTAGCACCCTGCGTACGCTCTACTATGACCGGGTGGTAATTTACCCCTCGGAAAAGAGTATTCCAGTTGCCATTGGCCGGTAGGGGGAATTTGACCCAGGCCGATAGCGTCCACGTACTACCCAGCGTCACATTGGATGCTGAGGTAGAGGTGCCCACCAGCAGATAGTTGCTCGATCCGGTGCCTGTGGTCAGGCACTGGCCTGCAGGTGCCATCTGATTTGCTACGGTGGCGGTCAGGTTGCCTGTAGAGCAGACACTCGTGGTGCTGAGCGTAGGCGTAGGGCCGGGATATGTATTGAGCGATGCTGTAGCTGTAGCCGCCGCGTTTTTGCCACCGGCATCTCCCGCCAGAAAGCTGAATGCCGTAGCTGTCGTAAATGTCTGGAAGGCTTTGGACGATGCCAATGGACAAGGCAGGTTATATTTATAAGCCAGGTATCCCTCTATGATCTGGCGCTGGGCCGCAGTGAGGATCGTATTAAAGTAGATCACTTCTGCTACTTCTCCCGATGACATTTCGTTCAGGCCATTACTCCATCCGTTTAGCTGTAGCTGACCGGGACCATTTGGCGATCCTCCCGTACCTGTGGCCTGCAGCACACCGTAGTCATAGAAGTTGGTACCACTACCCACATTACTATTGCTGGTGATCTCATACATATGCGGTATCTGGTCACCGCTAGGGGTACTGGCGCTGCTGGTGATCCAGTTATTGCAGTAGCATTTCTCTTCACCACCGCCCCAGTTGCCAAAGAGCCAGTTGGTACTCGCAGATGAGCACAGGCGCGAGTTGGTACCGGTGAGCCGGTCTACCACAAACATGGTATAGTTGCTATTGGCCCCGCCGTCCAGGCTATTGTATAGTGTCAGGAACTGTGAGGTATTGAAGGTAAGGCATGGATTGCCATTGAAGCTGGACGAGGAGGCGGTGTATGATGGCCTGTATGCCTGCCAGTACTGATAGAAGCGGTTGCCGTTGCCACTCATATCGTACCAGTTTTCTACGTTGCCGCTGACGTCTGTGGCTATGCCCGCATCAGCGCGGCACCAGAGTTTGAGGTTGCTTGAAAGTGACGACAGCGGGCCACCCATCACATTGAAGCCACCACCCCATGAAGTGCCTGAGCAGGATGGAGAGCCCGTAGGATTGCCAAATACTTCTGCCGCTCCGCAGCTGTTATTAGGGCTATTATATACAGTCACATTGGCCGGGGCCGTGATGGTAGGGCTGGTATAGGAGGTCACCTTGTAGGTGAGTGTGGCCGATGAGCCCGGCCAGGTAGGCGGGCAGCCCGTGTTATAGTAGAAAACGATGAGGTTCCAACCGCTGCCTCCGGGGCTTGACTGCTGGCAGGTGAAGTTTGCCGTCTGGCCGTTACCATTGTAGATAGCTGTCCATCCGCTGCGGTACTCAAAGTAGGTCCAGTACACTGAGGAGCTGGCCCAGCCGCCTGTCAGCTCAAAATTATAGGTGTAGCCGGCTATGCCGTCAAACTGCTGGTACTGCGTACTGGAGGCTGATACCGTACCTGCTGTACAGGTATTGAAGCCACCACCGTAATAGACACCACCGCCCCAGCCACTATTGTAGCACTGGGCCTGTATGTATAGAGGTAGTATAAAGGATCCTAATACCAACAGGACGAGCACACGCAGGCGTTGATAAAGAGGTGAAAAGGACGATGGCTTGCAGCAAGCCGGGAATAGGGTAGAGGTTTTCTTCATATATGGGTTGAGCTTTGATCCACCAATACTGCATTCATAAAATATAAAAGGGCTTATTTATGAAAACTAATCAGTAAGATAATAGTTGCACAACAAAAAGTCAACCAATTTTTAATTACATATACAGATTACTGTAAAACAGCGTATTAGAAAAACTAAAAATAAGCAACACCAGTATATATGTACCAAATATTAAACGTCATCTGCATGAGTGGTATACACTTATGAACGCAAAAAGGCACCTGTACAGGGTGCCTTTTGCAGTATCGTATTTCGTGATGACTATCTGGTCACGACGAGTTTCTTTGTGGTAAAGCTGCTGCCGGCGTAGACAGATACAGAGTAGGTGCCCTGCGACAGGCCGGAGATATCAAAGGTGGAGATATTGTAGCCCTCTGCCAGCTGCCATGGCTGATCCAGTACTACGCGGCCCAGCATGTCTGTGATGGTCACGTTCGCCTTCTGGCCGGCAGTGGTCAGGATACCTAGCTGTACGGAGTTGACAGCAGGGTTTGGTATCATATCCTCAAAGCTGAAGCCCTTCTCTCCTATCAGAGAGGCTGACACGATCTCTGAGTAAACATACTGTCCGTCAAAATCTACCTGCTTGAGACGGTAGTAGTACACGGTACCCGGCTGTACAGTGCGGTCACTGTAGCTGTACGAGAGCTGGGTATTGCTATTGCCGTGGCCATCTACCCATCCTATCTGGGTGAAGTCCGTACCATTGGTGCTGCGCTCTACGGCAAAGCCCTTGTTATTGATCTCAGAGGCTGTAGCCCAGTCGAGGTCTATGTACTTATTGTCTATCGCATCAGCGGTCAGATAGAGCAGTGTGACAGGCAGCGGTGTATTGTTCACGTTCTGCCCGTGGATGTAGAAGCCGGACCAGTTTGATACGTTCATACACATCTCCCACACGTTATTGAAGGTCACACCATTCACCGTAGGGTTATGTGTCTTGGATGTAGGAGTGAGCACCACGTGAGAAGTATTGCTGACAGGTGTCTCACCTCCTCCGTGGAACTTCGTCACTACCGCATTGCTCAGATTAGTAGCAAATGTAGGGTAGTAAGCCGGAGCATTATGATTGTCATTGTTGTTGGATGCAGTATTGAGCGCCGCTACTTCTGCATCGCTCATATAGAGGCAGACAGAGGCAGAGCCGGAGGTATTGGCCGGAGATATCTTGAAGTGACGCTGCAGGTAGCTCTGCGGGCTGGTAGGGCCAAACTGCTGCACAGAGGCATCTACAGTCACATCTACATTGGTATTGCCCAGTGTATTGCCACCGTCAGTGATCTTGACCATCAGGTTGCCGCTATTGTCATAGAATACCTTAGTAGCACCTGTGGTCACTGTGCAGGCGTATACATCACCGCTGGTCAGTACCGGCGTAGGATATGATACCGGGCTACCGGTGATGGATGCTGCAGGACAGCTATTGGCATCTGTCACAGACGTGAGTGTGCAGGAGCTATTGGCGCCGGCAGGTATCTCAAACGGTGAGGCCTGGTTGGTATATGGCGTACCGCATACGGTAAAGTTGTATGGCGATGTACCACCGGTGATCGTCACTGTAGCGGTATGGCCACCGTTGCACGGATCTATCACATCTGCTATAGAGGCCGAAGACGGACCTGTGGTGACATTGACAGTAGTAGAGACACCACCTGCACCATTGCATGGTGATGGACCGGTGACAGATACCCAGTAGGATGTAGTGGAAGAAGGAGTAGGTGAGTAAGATACCGACGTAGCACCTCCTATCGGATTGGTGCCTACTACGCTGCCTGTGCCCCACTGATAGGTAGCACCTGTGCCGAGTGAACCGCCTGTAGCAGTCAGCGTCGTGCTGTTGCCGCTACAGATAGTAGTCGTGCCACTGATACCTGTAGGTGCGGTAGATGGTGTATTGACATTGACAGTAGTCGTAGCGCCACCTGCCGGGCTGCCGCATGGTGCAGCACCTGTCACTGACACCCAGTAGGATGTAGTAGATGATGGTGTCGGCGTGTAGGATACCGATGTAGCGCCTGCTATCGGGCTCGTGCCCACAGTACCACCTGTACCCCACTGATAGGTAGCGCCTGTGCCCAGGGAGCCACCTGTGGCAGTCAGCGTCACACTGCTACCCTGGCAGATAGTGCCACCACCACCGCTGATACCTGTAGGTGCCGCAGATGGTGTATTGACATTGACTGTAGTCGTAGCGCCGCCTGCCGGGCTACCGCATGGCGCAGCACCTGTCACAGATACCCAGTAGGATGTAGTAGAAGATGGTGTAGGTGAATAAGACACCGATGTGGCGCCTCCTATCGGATTGGTACCTACTACGCTACCTGTGCCCCACTGGTAGGTAGCACCTGTGCCGAGTGAACCGCCAGTAGCAGTCAGCGTCGTGCTGTTACCATTACAGATAGTAGTAGTGCCGCTGATGCCTGTAGGTGCGGTAGATGGTGTATTGACATTGACTGTAGTCGTAGCGCCACCTGCCGGGCTGCCGCATGGTGCAGCACCTGTCACTGACACCCAGTAGGATGTAGTAGATGATGGTGTCGGCGTGTATGATACAGATGTAGCGCCTGCTATCGGGCTCGTGCCCACAGTACCCCCCGTGCCCCACTGATAGGTAGCACCTGTGCCGAGTGAACCGCCTGTGGCAGTCAGCGTCGTGCTGTTGCCCTGGCAGATAGTGGTCGTGCCGCTGATACCCGTAGGCGCTGTAGATGGTGTATTGACCGTCACTGTGGTAGATACGCCGCCGGCACCATTGCATGGTGATGGGCCGGTGACAGACACCCAGTAGGATGTAGTAGAAGAAGGTGTAGGTGAGTAAGACACCGACGTGGCACCTCCTATCGGATTGGTACCTACTACGCTACCTGTGCCCCACTGATAGGTAGCACCTGTGCCGAGAGAGCCGCCTGTGGCAGTGAGCGTGGTACCATTGCCGCTACAGATAGTGGTCGTGCCGCTGATACCTGTAGGTGCTGTAGATGGCGTATTGACATTGACAGTAGTCGTAGCGCCGCCTGCCGGGCTGCCGCATGGTGCAGCGCCTGTCACAGATACCCAGTAGGATGTAGTAGATGATGGCGTAGGTGTGTATGATACCGATGTAGCGCCTGCTATCGGGCTCGTACCCACAGTACCACCTGTACCCCACTGATAGGTAGCGCCTGTACCGAGCGAACCGCCTGTGGCAGTCAGTGTCACACTGCTACCCTGGCAGATAGTGCCTCCACCACCGCTGATACCTGTAGGTGCAGCAGATGGTGTATTGACAGTCACTGTGGTAGATACACCGCCGGCACCATTGCATGGTGATGGGCCTGTGACAGATACCCAGTAGGATGTAGTAGAAGAAGGTGTAGGTGAGTAAGACACCGACGTAGCGCCTCCTATCGGATTGGTGCCTACTACGGTACCTGTGCCCCACTGATAGTTGGCACCTGTGCCGAGAGAGCCGCCTGTGGCAGTCAGCGTCGTGCTGTTACCATTACAGATAGTAGTAGTGCCGCTGATACCTGTAGGCGCGGTAGATGGTGTATTGACATTGACTGTGGTAGTGGTACCGCCGGCTCCATTACATGGAGATGGGCCGGTGACAGACACCCAATAGGTAGTAGTAGATGATGGTGTAGGTGTATAAGAGATAGAAGTAGCACCGCCTATCGGGTTAGTGCCCACCACAGCACCCGTACCCCACTGATAGTTGGCACCCGTGCCGAGCGAACCGCCTGTAGCGGTCAGCGTCACGCCTGATCCCTGGCAGATAGTACCGCCACCACCGCTGATACCTGTCACAGCGCTGGATGGCGTATTGACAGTCACGCTGGTAGTAGCAGAGCCACCCGGATTAGTACATGGGGCAGTAGTGCCCGTCACAGATACCCAGTAGGATGTGGTAGAGGAAGGTGTAGGTGTGTAAGAGATAGAGGTAGCACCGCCTATAGGGCTGGTGCCTACTACGGCACCGGTACCCCACTGATAGGTAGCCCCTGTACCCAGAGAGCCGCCTGTGGCAGTGAGTGTCACAGATGAGCCCTGGCAGATGGTGCCACCGCCACCGGTGATAGATGTAGGAGCCGTAGATGGTGTATTGACAGTGATGGTCTTGGTCGCGCTGCCGGATGGATTGGTACATGGCGATGAGCTGCCTGTGACAGATACCCAATAGGTAGTAGTGGAGGATGGCGTCACATTGGCAGTGGTAGAGGTAGATGTCTGGAATACGTTTGTACCCACAGTGCCTGTACCCCACTGGTAGCTGGCCCCGCTGCCCAGGACGCCGCCCGACTCTGTGAGCGTGATACCCGTACCCTGGCATATAGGCGAGGTGCCGGATATACCGGTAGGTGCGGTAGATGGCGTATTGACCGTGACGGTAGTCTGGGCGCAGGTAGTATTGGTGCTGCACGGAGATGGGTCCTCGTATCGCACATAGTACGTAGTAGTACTGGTAGGAGAGACGGACAGGCTATTGCCCGATCCTACAAAGGTACCACCGCAGGAGCCCGTGTACCATTGTGCAGTAGCGCCCGTACCGAGTGAGCCCCCGCTGTATGTCAGCGTGCTGGAGCCGCCACTGCAGATAGTGGCCGGAGAGGCCGCTGCGCTGGTCGGCGCGGTAGATTTAGAGTTGACAGTAAATACCACATCAGATGAGCAGACACCGAGCTGAGCGCGTACGGTGACTGTGCCTGCTGTAGTAGCTGTGAGGGTGGTGCCCGATATACTGGCTGTACCACCTACTACTGACCAGGTAGGCACACCTGACCCGGATGATACGGTATAGGTCAGAGACTTGGTAGCACCTACGCAGACGGTCGCATTGCTGGTGGTATTGGTCACAGATGAGACCTGCTTGTACTTCAGCAGGGTACTGCTACCTGGCCAGGTGCTGCCGCAGTTATAGCGCTCTGTGAGTACATTCACCGTACCGGTAAAGTTGGCAGTCCAGTCTACTGAAGAATTTGTGCCTGTGCAGTCTGGACCGGCGTCATCATTGTAAAAGATTGAAGTAGCCGTATTGGAACTATTGAAGCCCGTGATCTGGCTGTCCCAGCCGCCATCACAGGTAGAGACCACATATTCTACCCCGTTTATACAGGGGAAGGTGCCATACCCTGTCGAAGCAATACTGAGGTTGGAGCCAAATGTATTGCACGAAGTAGGGGCCGGTATGGCGCCAAAGTTATAACTGCCGATCCATGTACACTGCGCATCAGTAGTGAGCGCCAGTGCTGTCAACACCACTATCAGCAGCATCTTGCTACTGTGGTAGCTGGCAGAAAAGGACCGGAAGAGATGGCTGGAGGCCTGCGTAAATGACTTTTTCATCGTTAGGGCTGCGTATTTATTATAAAAACATTTAGTTCCAATACAGCGTACGCCGGGGCGCACTACGTTCTAAAGTTCATACGAGATAATAGGATCAATTGCCTTCCCCGTCAATAGGAAAAAGCTAATTGCTTTGATTGTCAGGCCGTAATAAGCTCAACAAACATTTTGTACAATAAAAACACTGTATTGATCACAGCCCTCAGGATTATAGGCTGCTCACTTTACTTCATATCGCCCTAAAGATGCTGATTTTTTATGGGTATGCGAAGCAAAATCAGCTAACAGCCATAGAAATTAGGTATTTCAGCGGGCATAATACTGATAATGAAACATATCTGCACATATTTATATAAAACATAAGTATATTGCATCAATTATATGATTTTCCATCTCCTTAGCTATCAGCATGGCAAAAGTTACTATCCCTGAGCAGCAGTAGTCATCATCAGCATCCGGTGATTATACTTCAATCCCGGCATTTGTAGAAGCGCCACAGCCATCACCGTGGGCAATGGCTGTGGCAGGAGTATCGTGATAAGGCACGACTCACTCTACCGGATAGTAAATGTCAGTCTCGACCTTGGCGGGATCTTTCTCTGTAGCGGGATCGGTCACGTAAGATTCGATCACAGGGGCTTTCTTAGTCAGCTTCTGATCTGCTATGAAGGCTCCCAGTGCGCTGTGCGTCTCAGCCATTTTTTCGTTGTACGGGCCATAGTATTTTGCCATCACGGCCCTGGTAGCGGGTATGGTGAGCACCTGATAGTCACCCTCGCCCTTGCCGGCATTCTTCACCGGGATAGCGATAGCCATATCCGTCTTTTTGTGCTCAAGGTCCCAGGTATAGTAGAAGCCTGCAGGCGCTCCGGCCATCTCGAGTTTGTGCGCCTTGACATAATCATACACCTTAGGCATCCAGCGCGGGAAGAGTGCGCTCACAGAGTCTGTAGAGGTCTGCGTGCGGTAGGCTATATACGTCTGGGCGGGCAGCTCCATGGTCATGATCTCCAGCTCAGAGGCAGCGGGTGCAGCCTCGCAGACTTTCTTCAGCTTGGCCAGGCCTTTCTCATAGTCTGAGCCGATCATTTTCTCCATATTCATAAAGAGCATCATGGGGCGCATCAGAAATGGGATATCATTGGCAAAGCCCCAGGTCACCTTTGTATCTCCATCTGCTGCACTATCCAGGGTAAAGGTAGCGTGGGCCACAGACTTAAACGGCTTGATAAAGTGCAGCCGTGATACGAGGCGCATGTCCTGTGCTATCTCTATGGTGCGCATCTCGCCCTGTCCGGCCTTCTTATTGCCCGACCAGTGGTAGCCGGCATCGGCCTGGCCCTGTGTGCCAAAGTACTCATACCGGCAGTTAGTATCCAGCTCATACCACGGTGACCATTCAGGCCAGCGGCGGTAGTCTGCTATCTGTGTGAAGATCAGGTGGCGCGGCGCATGTATCACCACACTGCGCTCTGTCTTGAAACTTTTGGGGCCCAGCAGGCCGCCTATGACCAGTGCTACCGCCACTACCAGCAGCACAGCGCCTATTACCTTGAGTATTTTGTTCATGTGTATGGTTGTTTGGTTGAAATCAAATATAAACGTATGGCAGCTTTATAAGAAATTTATCTATCTGATACTGCTGTATATGTGTGCCAAAAGGCGATCATAACGATCAGAAAGTACATGGAGTCAGGTAGTTAAAAGCACAGGAGCGGGTTGGTGAAAAAGCCAAAATGCCTACATTCGCAGCAAAACTATACATACATGAAACAACTCATCGTGGCGGTCGTGGCCGGCTGTCTCCTCACGCTTGCATCCTGCAGCAGCAGTAACAACCCCTTCTCAGCAGGCACCTGGTCATACAAAGGTACCACCTACAGCGCCTACTCTGCGGTGGGCACTTCCACCGCCAAGTCTCTCGTAGCCACCTATGGCAATACTGGCGAGGTGGACAATGTGGAGTGCTACTTCTACTCCTGGCCACCTACAGCCGGCACCTATACCATAGTAAATACGCAAGGTGCCCTCACATCGGGATCTAATGTGGTCTACATAGTGATGAATATCGGTACGAAAGTTTATACGCTGGATAATAGCAGTGCCTCCAGCAGCGCTACCGTATCAGTGAGCAGTGACAATAAGGTAAGTATATCTGTAGCGGGGGCTACCTTCAGCATCGTGAGCACCAGCACGACTGACTCCGGTCCATTCACACTGAATGTGACACAAAACATCTGATCAACATATCACTATGCTGCCTGCGCTTTGGCCGAGCAGTGCAAAAGAGCAGGCGCTGCAGAGTGCCTGCTCTTTTTTATTTCCATTGGTAAGGCTTCTGCTTTTTATGCGACTTTTTTTTCGGTGGGATGCTGTCATTCACTTCATCAGCCAGCAATTGCTTCCATGCGTCTTGCTCCTCTTTTATCAACTCTCTGCTATTTTCCCATTTTAGATCTGCAGGCAGATAAGGATTCAACATTTCAAGTGTCCTTTGCGTGAGCTCATTCGTGGTATTCATCAGTTCGTACTCCACCGTATCTAGCCCTACCGCTATTTTCAGATCATTGAAAACACCACTCATCACCAACGGGTTGCTATCGAAGTAATCAGAATCCTGTACACCTTTCACCAGAGACACTATAGAATCGATGACAAATGATGGCACCTGCCCGATAAAAATTGTATCCGGCACTTTATCGGGCTTACCCCAGTAACTGTTCTGGCTAATCTTATAGGTAAGCGTATGCCCTTTGATCTCCATATTAGGCAGCATATGCCCGAGGCCCGACCCCAAGCCGGCAACTATATAATGATAGTAAAATGGCCGCTCTGCCGATACCGTATCAATATAACCCAGACGACTCTGCGCCGCACAGACATTGGCGAGCGTTGCGAAGCACAAAACAAGCACCACGTTTTTCATAACTGAAAGATACTACTTACCTCTCAACTGCAACTTCCTTTCTCGGTTCCGCGCTTTTGCGGTTAAAAATGTATTCAAGCCTTCTTCCAGTCATAAAAGTACAACTCCCTCTCATTGGACCCATCATCGTAGAAATTCATCACCGTATAGGCCGGTGCAAACTCCTGGTTGCTGCCGCCCCACCAGGCGCCGCAGACTGCGCCATTGCAGTAGTAGGTCGTGCCGAGGTAGTCGAGCTGGTCTATCAGGTGTATGTGGCCGGAGAGGCAGGCCTTGACATTGCCGGCCTTGTAGAAAAGCTGTTTTAGTTCTTTCGCATCGTCATGCTGATTGGAGCCGGAGATGGTCCAGCGGTTGTTGTGGTTCTTTGCCCCGTCAAAGAGCGTGCAGATGGCCAGTATCGGTATGTGTGAGACCACGCAGACGTATTTATCCTTTGGCGTCTCAGCCAGCGTCTTCTTCAGCCAGTCCATCTGCTCGTCATCCAGCCTCGCCAGGTAGCCCGGTATCACGGGCTTGGGGTGTACGCTATCCAGTATGATAAAGCGCCACTGACCTTTATCAAAGCTGTAATAGGGCTTTGCTATCTGAAACTCCTCGCAGGCCCACTTCTTGCCCTCGGCGTAGGAGGCACGGTTACGCGTCACATTGTAATGATCATGATTGCCCAGTGTATGATAGAGCTGGAGGCTGTTCTCATTTTTCATGGTAGCGTGAAAGACCTGCCACATGGCCTTCACGCGGTCCTTTGGTGTAGACATGGCATCCATGATAGAGTCGCCGCCGGTGATGATGAAGTCGGGCTTCTCCGCCAGGCCATTCAGCGTATGCAGTGCACGAGCCATGCCATACTCAGGCACCGCGCCCGGCTGCACATGTATATCTGTGATATGCGCTACGCGCAAAACCCTGCGTGCTGTTTTCACATTGGCAGGAGTAGCGGCAGCTATCAGAGGTGAGGCTCCGGCGGCAATGCCGGCCAGACCCGCTGCGCGGAGAAAGGATCTGCGGTCGAGTTTATGATCTGACATAGCGATAGTTTGTGGCTACAATATCTGCAATATGCTGACATCACCAAGGGATCAAGGGTTAAGTATCTGTGAAATGTAACGAACAACTCTCCTACCCGTCCGAACTGATATGAAACACGGATATTACCCTAAAAATCTATATGTGGTATGATAGTTGCTGTCTGCTATAAAGGCAGACCACATAACGTAGAAAACGAGTTGGCACAAAAGCCAACCACGAAAACATTTTTATTTCGTTATCAATTATTTACAAACGATTTTACCGAATTGCAAATCCTGCATTTCCTCAAATTCGTTTATTGATTGTATGTTTGCTTTAGTGTACAAAATGACGGTGCGGAATACATGAATATTACCTTATGAACACCACTAACATTTTTCTTATAGCCGGCATGGGAGACACCCCCAGCTATATCATAGGAGTGATCGGTTTTATCATCGTGCTGGCGCTTTTCCTGCGCTTTGTACTTTTTGATAATACTCCAAAGGAGTACAAGCATAATCCTAACGACTGAATCCATTTCGGATATGTGATTTCCGATTTCGGTAGCATAGCGCTCGGGCGTTAGCGTTTGTTATTCTTTTCCGGTTTCCCCCTTTTCAAAATTCATCTATCTTCCGCGCTCTAACTCACTAGCATGATAGATGTGACACAGGCGCGGTTTCAGACGCTCAGCATACACTACGCCGGCAATAAGAACAACGGCGACCAGCTGATCCTCTCTACCCAGCCCATAGACCTGACAGACGACTCGCTGCGAGACGACCTCCTGCAGTATTTTCTCATCCACTTTCGCAAGCCGGAGTACTACCGCTTTCATCATACAGAAGATGTAAAACTGAATACGGTCTATCACCTCTGCGACAAAATATTCAGCGCAGAAGGAGATACACATGAACTGACACAGAGTATAGCCCGCTATCTTTATGACAAGTCCATCCACCCAAACATCCGTGGCGGCGAGGTGTATGTGGCCCACTTTCGCAGCCTGATACTGGACGGCGACCTGATGGATGCCATCGGCATTTTCAAAACCGAATCGAAAAGCAATTTCTTTAAGGTTTACAATGACGACGGTATCTTCTCAGTGGCTGAGGACATAGGCATCAGTGATGAGAAACTGGACAAGGGCTGCCTGATCTTTCACACGAAGAAGGCCGAAGGCTACCGCGTATCTATCATAGACAATACAAACAAGAGTGAAGAGGCACGCTACTGGCGTGATGACTTCCTGGGGCTGGCAGTGGCCAATGACGACTACCACAAGACACAGAATATGCTCACGATGACCAAAAACTTCATCAAGGAGCAGATGCCTGAGGAGTTTGCCGTGGAGACCACAGAGCAGATAGCTATGCTCAATAAGAGCGTAGAGTTTTTCAAGAAGCATGAGCAGTTTGACTTCCAGGAGTTTGCCACCGAGGTGATGCAGGCACCTGCGGTGAAGGAGTCTTTTGAGAAGTACAAGCAGACATATGAGCAGGACACGCAGACGCGTGTGCATGATCAGTTTGACATATCAGATAGCGCAGTGAAAAAACAGCAGCGCATCTTCAAAAGTGTACTGAAGCTGGACAAGAACTTTCACATCTACATCCACGGCGACCGCGAGCTGATAGAGAAAGGTTACGACCCGGAGCGCAATATGAATTTCTATAAGGTCTACTTCCGCGACGAGACATCGGGGTAATAGCATTTATCGCCCCGCAAAGAGCACGTCATTCCGAGAAAATTCCCATGAAAAATAAGCGTGATATTTTCGAAGGAATCCCAAACCACAAAAGGACCGGTGTAGCGCTTACCATCATTTGCGTATTCGGGGATTCCTTCAGTTTTATCGCGTCTATATTTATATTTTGAAAAACTTCGGAATGACGCCCTGAGGATTTTTTCAGGCACAGATTTTGGCATATCCCCACTTATGAAAAGTAACATCATCACCCTGGACAAGGGCCAGAGCACCACACTGCAAACAGAAATCTTTAGCGAATTACACGTTTCACTCAAAGAAGGCCAACAAGACTACAGCCTGCAAGTAACGGGTGGAGGAGCCTCATATGAGGTCACGATAGACAACATAACTAAACCGGTAGATGTAAACCCTAAATCAGAAGTGACGCTCACCCTCACAAAAGGCGATCCCAATATTTCTTATGATTTCATAGTGTGGCTGAAGTAGGTTGATCCAGATCTCCCGTCTTGACCTTCGTACTCTGGCCCTTGTCCAGGGTGATGCTGGTATTTTCCATACACCTCATCGGCAAAAAACTATATTGCCATATATTATGGCTACCTCCGTGCAACACGAGGTAGTGAAGGTGCCATAAGTATTTCTTTAGCAAATTGCTTTAAATAAAAAGCTGAGCGGACGGCACAGGTTTCAAGGCCGATCTCATCAGTGTAAGATT
The DNA here is from genome assembly GCA_018267385.1 of Bacteroidota bacterium. GTDB lineage: Bacteria > Bacteroidota > Bacteroidia > Chitinophagales > LD1 > UBA1941. The sequence continues at coordinate 37,858 of JAFDYN010000008.1, forward strand.
CCACATCTTCAGATGATACTCCTATAGCTTCCAGATACTCAACCAGTCCATAATAACATGATTCGCAAACAGGTATTTTAAAATCTGGTTGTATTTCATAAATGATAGTGGAGAACAGCCTGTCTCTAAAATCATCACTCAAAACAATCACAATACGTCCATTCGTATATACTATGCCGCGTATGAGCCACTGTGGGATTACTAAATCAGGAGACGTAGTTTCTTCAAAACCGTAAGATTCTCTCAGGAAATCAAAATGCCCCCGTAGCCATCCCTGCGGATAGAATCTGATCAGGTATTTTAGTTTTAATTTTCTGAGCATCTCATGTGATATATCAGCACATCAGCTCTAAGGCTCTACCAGCAGCCTGCTGAAGCTCTCATAGTCGGTTTCAAAAAACTCTGTACCTAGCTTGTCACTGGTGATACAGGTCTCGGGCATGCGCAGGCGGGCTATATCGCGACCCTCATAGACCTGCGTTTTAGCATTAAAGCAGTAGTAGACCAGCGCTGTCTTTTTCTCCACCCGTTCAAATGCCGCCGCAACTTCTTTGAGCATGGCAGCCTCATCATAGGCATCGAGTATCTCGCCAGTCACGCGGCTGCGCAATGCATGTGCGCCGCCACGCTTGGTCAGCACTTCCTTGCGAAAGGTGACATACTCTGAGGAGTCTACTACCATAAACCTCGTAGCAGTATGCGAGATCCAGCCGACTTTGGTTTCCGGGTGCAGGTAGTGACCATCCTGCCGGAAGTAGTACACCATGTAGTATTTGCGTGCACCGTAGCGCACTGAGGCAGACTGCAGCCAGGCGAAGTTTTGCGGAGTACCACCTATCAGGCCGCTGTCCGTGCGCTGTATCTCTTTATCACAGATCACATTGTCATTGGCTATGAGCTTATCTGTACTGCGGTTTTGCTTCCAGCCCGTGGCGTGGGTGAGCTGTTCAGACTTTTTTATGATGGTCACAGCGCCTTTGTCCTGCGCATGGCAGGCGGCAGAGAGTAGCAAGAGAGACAGGATGTAGTACAGTTTCTTCACGACAGCAATATGGTTTCGTATGAAAATAATGCATGCTGCCGAGGGCTGCAAGGACTTTCAGCAGCTTTCAGATAACCGCTTGATTTTATGTATACCTATTTACAATCTTTAACGGGAAGCATACATATCTCGTCGTATCTTAGACATACTAAACCACCTTGCTATGAAAAAGTCTCTACCTGTCGCTGCGCTTATAGTTTGCATGAGTTGCGCTTTTGTCTGGCAGGCTGCACCAAAGGAACAGAGTACTCCCGGTCCAAAGACATTTGGTGGTAAAGAAGATATGATCTGGCATATCGCTGGCAGCAGGCAGGCCGCGCGTAGTACTGAGGAGGTCCTGCTTCAGTCACCTGCACATGCATTGCCCTTTGTATTGGAAGATACGGATATGGAGCAGCCACTGCATAAGACTATCACAGAGGAAGATGGGGCTATCTCAAGCAAGGTCTATGCGGAGCATGGCGCTTTTAGCCGCGAGCCGATGAGAAAGTATGAATTTGTAGCACATCTGAAATGCGCCGGCAAGGATCTCATCGTTTATCGCATGGCCACAAACTACAGTGATGATCCATACCCCAGGTACTACATGGTAGCGAGCATGGACAGTACGCATCGTATCAGAGATGTGGCTGACGTAGCAGAACTAGGCAGTCCGCTTTCACTCACTACCTGCAGTATCACGGCAGATGGCCTCATCACCTCCACAGAGTACAAGCAAGTCTGGCAAAACGATCCACTGAAAGCCGGCTACAAGGACAACAAGGTAATCGCGAAAAAACTCGTGCAGACTACCTACCGACGCGTTACATCAGATGGCAGGATAGGAAAAACCTACTACTAAGCTAAACTAACTACATCACAAAGCCCATCTTCTTCATCTCCTCCCAGAAGTTGGGATAAGACTTTGCCACCACGTCTGCATCCTCTATCGTGATAGTGCCGAGCAGTGCCAGCGGCGCAAAGGCCATAGCCATGCGATGGTCATTATACGTGCGGATGGTCTGGTGCGACATAGCAAAGGTACCCTCCAGCATAAATACGCCTGGGGTATCCTCCAGCAGCCGTACATTAAATTTCTGCAGCTCACTCTGCAGGGCGGCTATGCGGTCGGTCTCTTTGATCCGCAGCGAGTCCATACCCGTAAAGGTGGCCTTGATATTTTTGGCTGCACAGATCACGATGATGGTCTGCGCCAGGTCGGGATAGTTGGTAAAGTCAAAAGCCGCGCTGGTGGCCGCCTCTGTACAGTTCAGCGTCACACCGCTGCCTGTCTGCATGGTATTGACACCTATCAGGGCACCCCACTCCGCCATCTTTTTATCTCCCTGCGCGGCACCGAGCGTAAGGCCTCGCAGGTTTAGCTCGCAAGAGTCAGCGAGCGCCGCCACACCATACCAGTAGCTCGCAGCAGACCAGTCCATAGAGGCTATCATAGTGACAGGAGCAAAGCGCTGCCTGCCTATGCGGATGCACTGACTGCCCTCTATATAGGAGATACCGGCCTTGAGCAGTACATCCAGCGTCAGGTGTATATATGGCTGGGATACCAGCGGCGTGGTGAAGTATATCGTGAGCCCGTGAGGCAGCACAGGCGCTATCATGAGCAGCGCCGTGATATACTGGCTGCTCACATTGCCGGCTATGTGTACTTCGCGTTTGGTCTGGGTGAGCGGCACCGGTATGATCTCCAGCGGCGGGTAGCCTTCCTGCCCCTTGTACTCTACTTTAAATCCTATCTCGCGCAGGGCATCTACCAGTATGCCGATAGGCCGCTCATGCATGCGGTCAGAGCCGGATATGATCTTGTACTGGCTCGTGGCGCAGTAGTACGCCGTGAGAAAGCGCATGGCAGTGCCGGCATCGCCTATATTGATATTGAGTTCCTTTGAGGCGAGGCCTTCCTTCATCTTGACCGTATCGAGCGAGTCAGACAGGTTGTCAGCATGGAGCTCACCACCGGAGAGCGCCTGCAGTATCAGCAGCCTGTTGCTTTCACTTTTGGAGGTCGGTAGTTTGATCTCGCCGCGTAGCTTGCGGCGCGTGTGACTGATGGTCAGGTTAGGCATTCGTACGCACGTTTATTTATGATATACCATTATTGTACCAAATGCAGGCCTCGCGCACCTGCTCCTCTCCCACTGCTACATCCACAGCATAGCTGCCTATACCGGTGATCAGTGCCATACGGCGTGTAGCGCCCGCATTTTTCTTGTCTTGCGCGGAGAGTGCGATGATAGCACTTATCTCCTCTGTGCTGAGCACCGGCAGGTCAAAATACCTGCGCAGCACTGTGAGCACACGGCCGGCATCCTCCTCAGGCAGTATATCCAGATGCTGTGCTGTCAGGGCCTCCACAGCCATACCTATGGCTACAGCCTCGCCATGCAGCAGTGGCGCATCAGTACTGAGGCGGTGGCTCTCCAGTGCGTGGCCTATCGTGTGGCCATAGTTTAGCGCCTTGCGTATGTTTTGCTCTTCAGGATCTGCCTCGGTAAAGTGCGACTTGATCCGGACCGCCTTTTCTATCATTTCTAGATCATAGCTGGGTCTTTCACCCTGCTCCACTGCGTGGAAAGCCGCCGCATCAGCTATCAGGTAGTGCTTGATCACCTCTGCCATACCGGAGCGTAGCTGCCGCCCGTCCAGTGTAGTGAGAAAGGCAGGGCATATCAGCACTGCTACCGCCTCGCGGAAAAGGCCGATCTGATTTTTATAATTGTCAAAGTCCACGCCTGTTTTGCCGCCTGCGCTGGCATCTACCATAGCGAGTAGTGTAGTAGGCACGTGCACGAAGTCTATACCGCGCTTGTAGCAAGACGCTGCAAAGCCACCCATATCACAGATCACACCACCACCCAGGTTGATGAGCAGGGCGCGGCGGTCGGCATTCCTATGCGTGAGCGCAAACCAGATGATGTCGCAGCTTTGCAGAGTCTTGTGTGCCTCTCCGCTCCTGACCCTGATCACAAATGCATCGGTCAGCGCCTCATGCACCAGCGGCAGGCAGTGTGCTTCCGTATTTTCATCACAGAGGATGAAGGTAGCGCTATAGCCGGTACTCAGCTTTGCGAGCTGCTCCTGCAGCGTATTTATTTCAGAATAATAACTGACGTTTGACATAATAGTTGACCTTCCTAAATCCCTTTCCAAAGGGAGGACTTTAATAGAATTAAAAATTGACCATCGGCTGTCAAGTCCCCTCCGGGGATTTAGGGGCCGTGTTACTTCACATACACTGTCTTCACATTCACAAATTCATGCAGGCCAAACTCAGATAGCTCCCTGCCAAAGCCGCTACGCTTGACCCCACCGAAAGGCAGCCGCGCATCTGACTTTACGATATCATTGATGAAAACGTTTCCTGCCTCCAGATCTGGTATCAGTTGCTCTGCCGCGCCGGCATCGGCAGTCCATACAGATGCACCGAGGCCATATGGCGATCGATTGGCCAAACTGACCGCCTCAGCGGTATCAGCAGCGCGCACCAGCGTCCACACCGGGCCAAATATCTCCTCCTCAAAGGCCACCATGCCGGGCTGCACACCCTCCAGAACTACCGGCGCTACAAAATTACCATTGCCGATGTGTATCGCTTCGTGATAATGCGGCTTTGCACCCTGCGCAATGGTGTCTGCTATCTGCTTGCGCACCTTGTCTGCCAGGTCGGGGCGCGCCAGCGGCCCTATCTGCGTATCTTCATCCATTGGGTTGCCCACTTTGAGCGCCATCACTGCTGCTATCAGCTTTTTGCTAAAGGCCTCATACGCGCTGCCTACTGCTATGAAGCGCTTGGCGGCATTGCAGCTCTGGCCCGAGTTGATAGCGCGCGACTTGATCGCGCCGGCCACGGCCAGGTCCATATCGGCATCCGGCAGGATGACAAAGGGGTCATTGCCGCCCAGCTCTATCACGGCCTTCTTGATATGCTGGCCCGCCAGTGAGGCTATGATGCTGCCGGTAGCATCACTACCTGTGAAACTCACTCCTCGTACATCAGGATGCGCTATTACTTTGGCCGCGTCCTCATTGCTCAGGTAGTACTTCAGAAGGGTGCCGTGCGGCATGCCTGCCTCGGCAAATGCCTGCTCTATCGCCTCTGCGCAGCCGGATACCGAGGGTGCATGCTTCAGGATCGTGACATTGCCGGCCATGAGTGAGGGCACCGCAAAGCGGAACACCTGCCAGAAAGGAAAATTCCACGGCATGATGGAAAAGATAATACCCAGCGGCTCAAAGGCGATATAGCTCCTGGAGGCATTGGTCACGACCGGCTCCGGTGCCAGCATACGCGTTGCCCCGTCTATGTAGTAGTCAAATGCTGTCAGTACTTTATTGATCTCGTATAGGGACTCTTTATAGGGTTTTCCCATCTCCTGAGTGATGAGGCGGGCATAGCGCTCTTTATTGCGATCCAGCACATCAGCCAGGCGGCGCATATGCGCACCGCGCTCAGCTATGGTCAGGCGGCGCCATTTGTCAAAAGCATCACGGGAGATCGCAAGGTCTGGGAAACTATCAAGTGCAAAATCGCGGATCACGCGGCCCGTATACGGGTCCATGCTCTGGTACTTCATGCCTCAAAAATACCTAATCCCAAGCTTTCTGCCCAATGTACGACCTATAGGCCCAAACATACGTATGACTAAAATCACGCGACCAAACGGATATTGATTTTCAATAAACAATCAATTAACAATGCAACGTATGTCGGGATTTTAAGGTCAAATAAATGTTCAGATATAACTAAGTATTTGTTAGATTTGAACGTAACCCTTTTCACATCAATAATCATCCGGTAAGATGAAGAAACTTTTACTGCTACTCTCAGTTGTCCTTTGCTTTTCCTTTTTCAGCCGACTATACGCCAGCCACGTGATGGGCGCCGACCTGACATTTACCTGTCTGGGGCCCAATCAGTATCGCGTGACCCTGACGGGCTATCGCGACTGTACGGGTATAGACATGTCAGGGCCGCAGACCATCAGTGTACACTCTGCACAGTGCGGGGTGACCACCTCGCTCACCCTGCAGCAGGCAGGGCCACCGGTAGACATCACTCCTATCTGCTACAGCCAGACGTCTGCCTGCCATGGCGGATCAGGGATAGGTGTCGAGAAGTACACATTTACCGGTATACTGAACCTGCCCGCCGGCTGCGGCAATGACTGGGTGCTGAGCTGGAATATGTGCTGCCGCAATGCCGCCATCACCACGCTGAGCAATCCCAGTAACGAAAATTTCTATATCGAGGCGCATTTGGACAATACCACCACCACTTGCGACAACTCTCCTGTCTTCTCCAATGATCCTGTAGCTGTATACTGCAATAACTATCCTCAGTTCTTCAACCACGGGGCTACGGATGCCGATGGCGACTCCCTCTACTTCTACCTGATGAACTCGCTCAACAATCCCGGCAGCACTGTAAGCTACTCCGGCGGCCACAGCGGTACGAACCCTATGACCACCTCATCAGGTACCATTATCAATAGTGCAACAGGGCAGCTCTCCTTCACACCGAGCCAGACCCAGATAGCAGTACTGAAAGTAGGTGTGGATGAATATCGCAATGGCGTGCTGATAGGCCACATAGAGCGCGATATGCAGATCATCGTGACCAACTGCAATAACAGTCCGCCAGTGGCCGGTGGTATCAATGGTGCGCCATCTACCAACCCTGCCTCCTTTGTCTACAACACCACTGCCTGTTCTAACTTCTGCTTTACCGTGCAGACCTCTGACCCCAATGCGGCAGACAGTACGTACTGGCGCTTCCTGGCCAATGACCTGCCGGGTGCTACCTGCACCTCGTCAGGCGGCCTGCATCCTACCCTCACCATCTGCTGGGCGCCTACGCAGGCAGATGTGGGTACACATAGCTTTGTGATCGCGCTGCATGACAATGCCTGCCCGTATAATGCCACTGCCTCACAAGGCTTCACGGTGAATGTGGCCGCAGCCAGCAATCCTCCTGTGGATGCCGGCCGCGATACGACGCTCTGTCCGGGCCAGACGGTCACGCTACATGCCAGCAGCACCGGCTCTGTGACCAGCTATGTATGGGGCGATGGCACCACTACACACACAGGCCAAAACTGGAGTGTCAACCCAAGTGTAACTACTATCTACACTGTGACCGCCACCTATAGCAATGGCTGCCAGCTCACGGACCAGGTAGTGGTTTCCCGTGATGTACCACCATCTATCAGTGCTTTCCCGGTCACGAGCACCATATGCTCCAGCTCAGACAGTATACAGATATCAGCCTTTGCCTCGGGCAATGTAACCTACTCCTGGACACCTACAGCAGGCCTCTCCTGCACCACCTGCGCCAATCCTAAAGCCTCTCCGCCCGCTACGACCAGCTATCAGGTGGTAGCCATAGACGCAGCAGGCTGCCCCGGTACCCCTTTCACTGTGACTGTCAATCTCTCTCCGCCGCCTCCGGTGCAGAGCTGCTCCGTGATATATGCCACTACCAATGGTACGGGCGGTGGGTCGCAATCCAGCCCTGCCAGTCTGGCCACAGCGCTCAGTCTGGCGCAGTGTAATAATGCTGTGATCAAACTGGCACAAGGCACCTACAATATCGACAACCCTATCACCAATATCACAAGCTACACGACCATAGAAGGTGGCTGGGACCCTGTGACCTGGGTCAAATCCAGTACACCCGGCCTCACTGTGATACATCGCACCACAGCCAATATGGAGGGTGCCTCCAATAACAAGCGCCTCGTGGCCATCTACATGAATGGCAGCAGCTACTTCCGCTTTCAGGACCTGACCATCGAGACAGCCAACTGTCCTGCTACACCGGCCACAGATACATTCGGATCGAGCAACTATGTGGTCCACATGACCAATTGCTCTAACTATAAATTCGTACGCTGCCAGATCATACCGGGTGCAGCCTCTAATGGTACTCCGGGTATCGCAGCCTCAGGTGCCGGTGCCAATGGCCACAATGGCAGTAATGCCAGTGGTAGTGCACGGGCAGGGGCACCGGGTGGCGCCGGCCCCAATGCGGGTGGCAACGGTGGCCAGGGAGGTAGTGGTGGTACTACATCCGGTGGCTCGGGCACAGCGGGTACAGCAGGTACAGGTACCGGTGCAGGTGCCGGTGGCGCTGGCGGCGGCGGTGTGACCATATGCGCTACCAACGGGCAGCCCGGCGGCAATGGTGCTAATGGTACTATAGGCAGCACCGGAGCCAATGGCACTCCGGGCGTGATAGGCGGTGGCCTCTTCCTGGCCGGTAGCCGCGGTGTAGATGGTACTGCTGGTACCAACGGTGCCGGTGGTGGTGGTGGTGGTGGCAATGGCGGCGCAGGGCTTAATTATGATGGCTCCGGCGGCGGCGGTGGTGGCAGTGGTGGCCTGGGCGGTCCCGGTGGTACCGGTGGCGGCAGCGGCGGTGGCAGCTTTGGGGTCTTTCTGAATGGCAACGGCAGCAACGGAGTGTTTCTCCAGACATACATCGGACCAGTAGTGCCCGGCACTGGTGGTATAGGTGGTGCGGGTGGCGCCGGCGGTACTGGCGGCATAGGCGGCCAGGGCGGCCAGAGCGGATCCAACTGTCAAAACAATAACGGCGATGGCGGAAATGGCGGAAATGGTGGCCAGGGCGGAAATGGTGGCACGGGGGCCGATGGCACCGGGGCCCGCATCTACCTGGCATCAGGCACAGCGCTGACTCAGGCAGATAGCAGCTTTGCACTATCAGGCCAGCCTACTATCTCTGCTCAGGATATCTCCTGTACCAATCATGATGATGTACTCTCATCTGCCGCATCAGGCACTTGGAATACAGGCACAGGCGCTACTGTACCATCAGGCACAGGTGCATCTATCACTACGCAGTATACTACCACAGGCCGCAAGGATATAGTGTACAATGCCAATACATACAGCGGCTTTGTAAATATCGCGCTCAACCAGTCTACCTTTGTGCCGGTGATCCAGTCATCAGCGCCGGTGCTGCATACAGATACTTTCTGGGTGTGCAAGGGCTCTAATGCCAATTTCAATATACAGATAGCCTCCGGCGATACATTCCAGTGGAACTTTGGCGGAGCTACTACACCTAATACTTACTACGGGGCCAATGTCCAAAACCTCACCGGGCTCACCTTTAATACCGTGGGTACTTTCCAGATAGTAGCACGTATCAAGACAAGCTGCTGCGGCTGGTCGCCATGGGATACGGCATACATACTCGTAGAGCCTAATGCTACTATCGGCTATACGGGTCCTACCAGCTTCTGTGCAGGAGATAGCGTACACATCATACTCAGCGGTACGGGTAGCTCCTACTCATGGGCACCTGTAGCTGGTGTCAGTAATCCTACCGGCTCAGACGTGTACATATCGCCGCAGGTCACCACTACCTACCTCGCTACTGCCTACAGCCCGCGCGGCCTCTGCAATGCAGATACAGCTATCACTATCACCAAGCAACTGCCACCTACGCTGACCTTCACTACCACGCCGGCAGCGTGCGGTGCTACAGGCAGCGCCACTGTCTTCCCTAGCCCATCGGGTACCTATACCTATGCGTGGAATACCACACCGGTGGTGAATGCAGCGACCATCAGCAATAAACCTGCCGGCACCTATACGGTCACGGTGACACCTCAGGGTACTACCTGCTCCGTATCCGCCTCTACCTCTATCAGTGCCAATGGCAGTGTACAGGCTTATTTCACCAAAGTGATCCAGCCATCCTGCTACGGCCAATGCAATGGCGCCATCAAGGTAAAAGCAATAGGTGGTACGGCACCTTTCTCCTATCACTGGGCACAAAGCGCGGCCAATATCGATAGCTTTAACAACCTCTGTATCGGCAGCTACTCTGTGACGATCACCGATGCCAATAGCTGTACCTCATCGGCCACGGTGACACTCACACAGCCGGCGCAGCTGCTCGCTGTGATACTGGATAGTGTGAGCCCGCGCTGCCCGGGCCAGTGTACCGGCTACGCCCGTGGTGACGGTCAGGGTGGTACCGGTTCCTATACATTTCTCTGGAGCAATGGCTATACCGGCACCCGCGATAGCCTCCTGTGCCCCGGCACGTATACCATCAGCGTAGCAGATGCAAACGGATGTACGGCATCAGCCAGCACCACCATCCGCAACTCGCTGCCTATGTCGATCACTTTCACTACGATCAATGACAGCTGCTATAATAAATGCGATGGCCGCCTCACGGCTAATGTGACCAATGGACAGGCGCCCTACCTCTATCACTGGAGCAATATACCCGCTGCAGGCCGCACCGACAGCAATCTCTGCGTGGGTATGTACCGTGTCACCGTCACAGACTCACTGGGCTGTACCAAGACGGATAGCAGTGCCATCACGCAGCCTACACAGCTCACTACCTCTATAGCAAACCAGATCAATGACAGCTGCTTCGGCCAGTGCAATGGAGTACTCACAGCCACGGCCTCAGGCGGCACCTCAGGCTACAGCTATATCTGGAGCAATGCCGGTGCGACAGGCCCATCTGATGCAGGCCTGTGTATAGGTACCTACCGTGTCACAGCCACAGATGCGCTGGGCTGTACAGCTACGGTATCTGCCACTATCACGCAGCCTACCGTGCTCACGGTTCGCTTCACTGGTGCGCATAATGATAGCTGCAGCGGTCAATGCAATGGCGATGCAAGCGCATCAGGATTTGGCGGTACGCCACCATACAGCTATACATGGAGCACGGGAGCTATAGGAGGCACAGCTACCGGGCTTTGTGCAGGCAGCGTCTCCGTAACTGTACATGATGCAAATGGATGCTCTGCTACAGATGACACGACCATCACTCAGCCTACACCGCTCGTTCTTTCGCTCGTCAGTACGCACAATATCTCCTGCTATGGCGGCAACGATGGCCAGATAGTGGTGAGCGCATCAGGTGGTACGGGGCCATACCTGTACGGCATAGATGTGCCTACTCCACAGCCTACGGGTACGTTCAACAATCTCACGGCAGGTATGCATATCGTGGGCGTGTATGATGCGCACGGATGCTATGACACACTGCACATCACGCTGACACAGCCTCCGCTTTTCGCGGCAGATACGATATCTACTACGCAGGTCAGCTGCTACGGCCTCAGTGACGGTGCTATCACCCTCGGTGTGATAGGCGGCACCTATCCATACACCTACTCATGGCCGGGTGTCACTCCTGCCAATACAGACAGCATAGCAGACAACCTGCCTGCTGCTACCTACACCGCCTACGTGACTGATGCCACCGGCTGCCGCGATACGGTAGTCACAGTGATCACACAGCCGGCACAGCTCACCGCTACTGCTACTACTGACAGCATCTCCTGCCACGGTGGTACGGATGGCAAGGTCTTTATCAGCGCTACAGGTGGTACACAGCCATATGTATACCAGCTGGATGGTACAGGCCCTACGCAGGCGGCAGACAGCTTCCTCAACCTCGCTGCTGGCCCACACAGCGTGACCATCTATGATGCCCATCAGTGCTCCTACACGGTGAACTTTACTATCGTAGACCCTCCTCTGCTCACTGCGGTGATCGGTGCCCAGCGCGATGCGAGCTGCCACGGCCTCTGCGATGGCATGGTGCAGATCACAGCCAGCGGCGGTACGCCAAACTACTCCTACTCATTAGATGGACTGGTGTACTACCAGCCCGATTCATTCAACGCGCTCTGTGCAAACACCTACAATATCACCGTGCTGGACCGCAAGGGCTGCTCTGTGGTCGTACCTGTGACGATCAATGAACCGACCCAGATTGTTCTCGCACCGTTAGATTCCCTCGCACCACGCTGCTATAATGGTGGCGACGGTACCTTTACGGTCACGGCATCTGGAGGTACACCGGGCGCAGGCTATCAGTATTCTGCTAATGGCGGCACCACTTGGCAGGCCAGCGGACACTTTACCGGCCAGTATCCTGGCGTAGTCACAGTGACGGTGAAAGATGCCAACGGCTGTACGACTACATACGCTATCACGGTACCTAATGCACCGCCAAATGACCGCTACACCACTACGATCACAAATGTGACCTGCAATGGTGGCAGCGATGGAGCTATCGTAGCCAATATCGTAGGCGGCGGGCAGTTTGGTCCGTTCACGTATGCCTGGTCATACAATCATAATCCTAACGGCGTGACGGATAGCTTTATCAATAATATACCTGCGGGCGTATACACTGTCTATATTCTCGATGCCAATAACTGTCAGGTATTTGGCCCGGCTGATAGCGTAGTCACTGAGCCGCAGCCTATCACCGCTACCTACACCGTGACACCTACCAAGTGTACCGGCAGCAGCGATGGCTGTATCAATGTGACACCTGCCGGTGGCACAGGACCATACACCCACAGCTGGTCCAATGGTGACAATACCGCTAACCCTTGCAACTTTGCCGCAGGCTCCTATGCGGACACCATCCGCGACTCACGCGGTTGTACGCATGTAGAGACCAATATCGTGATGACTGAGCCGACACCAGTCACAGAGGTACTCACTCCGGTCTCTATCTCATGCCCGGGAGATAGTGATGGTTCTATCACCGTAGTGCCATCTGGTGGTACGCCGGGCTATACATACCAGTGGGCTGCACCGCTCTCGTCCAGCTCCGGTAGCGTGTCAGGCCTCCAGGCCGGTAGCTATACCGTGACGGTGACAGACGCCAATAGCTGTACATCATCAGCCACTGCAGTAGTAGCTCCGGCCAATCCGATGGTGATGACACCTAAGGTAAAAGACGTGCTCTGCAGTCCGCTGAAGAATGGCTATATCTTCGTACCTGTGACCGGTGGTACACCTGGCTACAGCTACATATGGAACGATGGCAATACCAGCAACTATATAGCAGGCCTTGACTCCGGCTACTATAGCCTCACCGTGACCGACTCGCGCGGCTGTATGATAGATAGTACTTTCCACGTGCAGATAGACTCATCCTTTATCGTGCGCATCTCACCGGATACAGTGACCATAGATCAGGGCGAGACCGTGATACTGAATGTAGACTTCATAGGCAGTGGTACACTGGCGCATCTCACCTGGGATCCGGATAGCTACCTGAGCTGCTCGGACTGCACCACGCCTACAGCCAGCCCGATACATACCACCCAGTATACGGTGCATGCAGTGAGTGATAGTGGTTGTATATCTGATGCTACCGCTATCGTGACCGTGCGCTCTGAGCACCAGCTCTATGTACCCAATGCCTTCACGCCAAACAATGACGGTATCAATGACGGCTGGGAGATATACGGCAATAAGAAAGCATGGCGCTTTGTAGAGGTGAATGTCTTTGACCGCTGGGGCGAACTCGTCTACTCGTCCAATGATATCAACTTCAGCTGGGATGGCAGCTACAAGGGTACGATGATGGAGCCAAACGTATACGTGTACGTCCTGAAAGTATCATATATAGATGGCTATACGGCTAATAATAAGGGTACAGTGACCTTGATCAGATAAGCTGTATCTTTGTGGTCTATGCTCACCGTAGACTTCAGCACAGCGCAGGATATCCAGACACTGATCACAGACCGGGACCACTCTCTATGGGAGGTCCCGGTTTTTGATTTTATAGAGCAGTGGTATGCAGACCAGCCACAGTTTGAGGTGCGTACCTCGGGCTCTACCGGCCCGCCCAAGTCCATCTGGCATAGCCGCACCTCGATGACTGCCAGCGCCGTGCGCACCTGTGATTTCTTTGGTTTGAAAAAAGAAGATACCGCGCTGGTGGCCATGCCCGCCCAATACATAGGTGGCAAGATGATGGTACTCCGTAGCATCGTGCGTGGCCTGCGCATGATCTGTATCGAGCCGGCATCTGATCCGCTGCGCGAGTTGGACCCTATGCTACCCATAGACTTCACAGCCTTTACACCCATGCAGATGAGCGGGATATTGAGTCACGCTGCCTCCGCAGAAAAACTAAAGCACGTCCGCCAGATCATACTCGGTGGTGGAGAGGTGCCGGAGGTACTGCGCGAGCAGCTCCAGAGTCTATCTGCCGAGGTATACGAGAGCTACGGCATGACGGAGACGATCACTCATATTGCATTGAAAAAACTAAACGGGCCGGACCGTTCTGATTATTTCACAGCGATGCAGGATGTGACCCTGCACCTCGACGATCGCGGCTGCCTGGTGATACACGCGCCGCACCTGAGTGAGAAAGAACTAGTGACGAATGACCTGGCCGAACTGCACAGCCCCACAGAGTTTCGCTGGCTGGGCAGGTATGACAATGTGATCAACACCGGTGGCATCAAAGTGTATGCGGAGGAGATAGAGCGCAAACTACAGCCTTTTATTAGTGTGCCGTTCTTCATCACCGGTACAGCAGACAATGTATTGGGTCAGACCGTCACGCTAGTAGCAGAGGGCAGCCATGTACTGAGCCAGGATGAACTAAACGAACACCTCTCGCGCTATGAGAAGATCAGGCGCATCATTATGAAAGACAAGTTTGCCTATACCGCTACAGGCAAGATCAATAAGAAAGAGACGCTCAGATGATACCGGTGGCAGCGGTCACGGGAAAAACTTCCTGTACGTCGGTTCGCCATGCTTCTGAAACTCGTTTCGGATATAAAGTGGTTCACCATCCTGTGTGGCATGCAGCTCAAAGAACTGCAGCCCTATCTCCCTGCCACTCTCCACCAGTCTATCCAGCACGCTCTGGGCTATACCACGCCTGCGGTACGGTGCAGGTGTATACATATTCATGATATAGCCGCAGCGCCCATCCGCTACGCGGAAACTACCCGGCCGCTGCAGTACGGCCATACCGCCTACACCGGCCACTACACCATCTGCCAGAGCATACCAGGAGATATACTCGCCCGAGGGCAATGTCCTCTCGAAATACAGACGCATCTCAGAGCGGAGCGCAGCCTCGGCGGCGGCATCCGGCTGGCCCCAGTACTCGCGCAGGAAAGCTACGCGCTGGTCTAAGAGCAACTCTATATCTGCTACTCCGGCTTTGTGATAGGTGATGGTGGACATGGGTCAAAGATATAAAGACGGCTAGTGACGGCGAACCGCTATGGGCTAAGGAATTGTTTTTGAACCGATGCAACACCAATTTAATACTATGAATCAATCACATAAACATATTCAACAACTACCCCCTTACACTCTCTGGCTGTGCCTACACATGAGATAAAATTGATTTTGAACCGGAGCGTCTACTTACTTCCCATTTGACAGGATCACCATTTTATAGTGGAAGGTGGTATTGGGCTGTCTGTCATAGATGCGCACCTCGGCATAGCCGGGCAGGTAGTTGAATGACATAGGCATACCGGAGCCGGTGGGAAAAGTGTAAGGAAGCGGCCACCACCCGCCACCGCTCGTACCCAGAAAGTAGATCTGGACAGTACCGTTTTCAAAAACCTCCTGCGTCAATCCTGTATCCTCTACCCTGAAACTCAAGGCTGTGACGTCTGGCGGCTGGTGCGTCCAGTCGGATGGATTGATTTTGAACCGGACTACTTTCATCCTGGTGCCAGCATAGCTGCCTGTAGCTATCACCATCAGCAGTATGAGAAGAAGTAAGGTGGGCCTTTTCATAGTAAAGTATTAGAAGTATGTTTTCAAGATGCTGACCTGCGGGAAAATCCATAAAATCTGGTTGATTAGGTGATGTGCTCCCGCTAAACACCAAAAGAAGAATCGTTAAGCTGAAAGTTTAACCTATTGGTAGGTCTAAGCTGGAAGCTTAGACCAGTGGGGGTATATTTTCAAGATGCTGACCTGTGGGAAAATCCATAACAACTGGCTAATTAGGTAACGCGCTCGCGCTAAACACCAAAAGAAGATCGTTAAGCTGAAAGCTTACGGTATGGCTGGTCTAAGCTAGAAGCATAGACCAGTCGGGGTTAGACCAGTGGGGAACTCTAAATCTTACCATAAGATTTCACCCAATCAATAACACCATCTTTATCTCTAAGATCAAGTAGCCATGGATTCTCATCCTTTTTCTTGATCGCACCGCTAGTAAAATATGATGATGTAACTATTATACCTTTATTGGCCTTCTCTGTTGCGATAACTTCTTTAAAACTCCGAACAATCTCTACCCCAACCTTTCGATTTTCGCTATATCTCTTACATTCTACCAGAAATTTAGACTCAAACAATTTATTGCTATAATCGATACACAAAATATCATATCCATCATCTTTTGTCTTCTTTGTAAGCTTAACCTTGAACCCTCGATCATCTAAAAGTTCAGCTATCATTTCTTCAAAGGCTCTTGGTTCTAAAGTATATAAGATTGAGTTATCCTTATAGACATCTAGTATTATTCGTTTTAATCTATGACTATCATCCACAATGATTAATGAGTTCTCTGATTTTTCTTGTTGACTACTTTCCTGATCGTTGGCCTCTTTATCTGTGTAGACATTCAGTAGATACTCTTTAAATCGAAACGAGTTAAAGGAAGCCATATCCTCCAATTGTCTCACGACGTTGACAGCATAAGAGTTTTGCTGTTCCAATAATTCTAAGGTACGAAAAGCATGGCTATATCTGTTTACATCCGCAAACATCGCAACTAGTCGCCCCACCTCAGTATTAAGCCCGAGATTTCCTATAGTATTCGTTGCCTTTGCAAGATCAGCCAATCTGAGAGAAAAATCACTCACCTCTCGACTGTATATATTTGACCAAGCCATCTCCATCACGCTCTGCGCGTATAAATTACGTGAAGCATCAATAGCTACTTTAGCAGCTATTTCACTAGCAGAGGTTATGTAGTTGAATTGTGCAGCTTGTCTCGCAGCTTCAGCGATTGCTTCATTGGCTTTAAATGGTTCCATCATGCGATTTACATCGCGGTACATCTTATCTATATCCTCAATATTCATAGTCACAATTTGATTGATTCAATCAAAAATGCCATCCAAACCGGATGGCATTTGTAATATCTTAAAACAATCCCTTCTGCTCTCCCTTAGCACCAGCCTTCGGATTGGTCTCTACGTCCCATTCTACTGAGTCGCCGACCTCGAGTTCCGGTTCTTCCTCTTCCTCCGGTGTAATGTCGGTGATCTTGCCGGTCACGAGGTATGGTGTGAGGCGATTGCCGAGGGCTTTCCAGCCTTTCACATCTATCACCTCGGGCAGCTTGGCTTCGCCTTCCAGCTTTTCTTTGTCTTTGCCCTTCAGGAAGAAGTACTTCACCACCGGCATTTTGCGCGAGCTAAAGATGGCCATCTTAGAGTCCTTATGATCGGAGATGATAGAGGATTTTTCTTTCTCTTTCTTCAGCTCGATGCGGAAGCGCTTCACGTAGTACTGTTTACTATCGCCGTCAAAGTAGACGGTGCTGTACACGCGCTCGCGGTCAAACTTCTCTACGAGGTAGATGTCGTCCATCTCGTATTTATTGGTGATCTCGTAGTTGGTCAGCTCGATATTACCATCCTTGAAAACGACCAGCACCTGGTCTCCGGTGTGGAACTCGCCGAGGTAGCGCGACTTCTCACTCTCCTCTGTGACCAGACGGCCGTACTTCTCATCCAGCCAGAGCTTCAGCCCGCCTATGGTAGACTTGCCTTTCTCCTTCAGCTCTATCTTCCGTATCGGGAACTTGGTCAGGATATTGCCCACCGCGCCGCGGCCCTTGATGTCCAGTGTGCTAAAGTCAAAATCGAACTCTTTGATACGCGCATTGCTATTAGGATGCAACTGCACGCGCACGATCTCGGCCTCAGAGTTACTATTAGCGGTGAAGTAAGTGAGCTTGCTACCCGAGGTGCCTTGCGTCAGGTCGTATTCCTTGTCACGTGTCACGCCAGTCACGTTGAAGCGCTTCACAAACGTGCGCTTGGAGCCTCCATCATAGTAGGCCACATTGTAGCCGGTGCGCTCATCATTCTTTTGCCATACGGCTATGTAGATGATGTCCTTGCCTACAAACTTCTTATCACCGAGGCGCGTGACCATCATCTTGCCCGCGCGGGTGATGGCGATGATGTCATCTATATCCGAGCAGTCACAGACAAACTCGTCCTTCTTCAGCCCCGTACCGAGGAAGCCCTCTGCACGGTTGACATACAGTTTGGAGTTATTGGCCACTACATGCTTCACCTCTATGGTCTCAAAGCCCTTCACCTCTGTGCGGCGCTCGCGGCCCTTGCCGTATTTCTTCAGCAGTTCTTCAAAGAAGGCTATCGCGAAATCATTGAGGTGCTCGAGGTCATGTGCTACCTGCTTCATAGCCGCCTCCAGCCCGCGTATCTCTTCATCTGCCTTGAAGGCATCAAACTTTGAGATACGCTTGATCTTGATCTCTGTCAGGCGCACGATGTCATCCTGCGTGATCTCACGCTTGAAGAGCTTCTTGTATGGGTTCAGCCCCTTGTCTATGATAGACAGTACGGCCTCCCAGGTCTCAGCCTCCTCTATATTGCGGTAAATGCGCTTCTCTATGAAGATCTTCTCCAGTGAGGAGAAGTGCCACTTCTCATTCAGCTCGGCCTGTTTGATCTCCAGCTCACGCTTGAGCAGGGCCTTTGTATTCTCCGTAGAGACGCGCAGTATCTCATCTACGCTGTGGAAGACGGGCTTCTCATTTTCTATCACGCACGCATTGGGCGAGATGGATATCTGGCAATCGGTAAATGCGTAGAGTGCATCTATGGTCACATCGGGATCGGTGCCCGGCACGAGGTCTATGGTGATGTCTACATGCTTGGCCGTATTGTCTGTCACCTTTTTGATCTTGATCTTGCCCTTATCATTGGCCTTCAGGATAGACTCGATCAGGGAGCCAGTGGTGGTGCTGTATGGTATCTCGCGGATGGAGAGGGTCTTCTTATCCACCACCTCTATGCGGGCGCGCACCTGTATCCTGCCACCACGCTTGCCGCTATTGTACTCGCTCACGTCTACGAAACCGCCCGTAGGGAAGTCCGGATAGAGGCGCGTCTTCTTGCCTTTCAATACATCAATAGAGGCTTTGACCAGCTCATTGAAATTGTGCGGCATGATCTTGGTCGAGAGGCCTACGGCGATACCGTCTGTACCCTGAAACAGGAGCAGCGGGAACTTCATCGGCAATGTGATCGGCTCTTTCTTGCGACCATCATAGCTGAGCTGCCACTCAGTGGTATCGGGGTTGAATGCTACTTCCTTGGCAAACTTCGACAAGCGTACCTCTATGTATCGCGGTGCGGCGGCGCTGTCTCCGGTGCGCACATCGCCCCAGTTGCCCTGCGTGTCAAACATGAGCTCTTTCTGGCCCATATTGACCAGCGCATCGCCGATACTGGCGTCGCCGTGCGGGTGGTACTGCATGGACTGTCCGATCACGTTGGCCACCTTGTGAAAACGGCCATCGTCCATCTGGTAGAGTGCATGCAGGATACGCCGCTGTACTGGCTTCAGGCCGTCCTCTATGGCGGGCACGGCGCGCTCGAGTATGACATACGAGGCATAGTCGAGAAACCAGTTCTTAAACATGCCGTCTATATGCTCGGCCTCATTGATCCCTGTATTGTTATTTTCTTCCATTTTCTATTCTAATAGTTCACGCTATCGTGCGTGAATTTTAATACAATTTTTTCACGCAAAGACGCGAAGACGCAAAGTTTAAAGGCCGTTTACTACTCGCTTTATTCCGTCTTTGATCAGGGTTTCATTGAAATTAATAAGCAGGCCTAATCTGATACCTGTCAACTTCAAATATGTTTGCAATTGTTTATAATGCACTTTGTGAAGTTCATCTACTGACTTCAATTCTATAATTATTGTTTCATCTACAAATATGTCTGACTTAAAAGCACTTTCGATGTGATGCTCAAAATAGAAAATATCAACAGGATGCTGTCTTCTAAAAGGTATTCCTTCTCTGATGAGTTCTATACAAAAGACTTCTTCATAAACCGATTCAAATAAACCCGGTCCCAATTCAGTATGAATCTTGAATGCAATGTTTACCAGCCTGGATGCCAAAGCTTCTATTTCCTGTCTTCTGTCCATTGTATTCCTTTGCGTCTTCGCGTCTTTGCGTGACAATACACTGACCCTTAAGCTACTTCTAATTCTATCTCCTGCTCTACCACATCCTTTTCTACCCGCAGATTATCTATGATAAAATCCTGCCTGTCCTGGGTGTTTTTGCCCATGTAGTAATCGAGGATGGTCTTGATGTCTTTGTCGTCTTTGATGATCACAGGATTCAATCTGATATCGCTGCCAATGAAGCCTTCAAACTCCTCCGGGGAGATCTCGCCTAGTCCCTTGAAGCGGGTGATCTCGCACTTTCCTTTCAGTTTGGCGATGGCCTTCTGTTTTTCGTTTTCATCGTAGCAGTAGATCGTCTCCTGCTTATTGCGCACGCGGAAGAGCGGCGTCTCGAGGATCTTCACATGACCATTGCGCACCAGGTCGGGAAAGAACTGGAGGAAGAACGTGAGGATGAGCAGGCGGATGTGCATGCCGTCTACATCGGCATCGGTGGCGATCACCACATTGCTGTAGCGCAGATCCTCCAGCGCGTCCTCTATATTCAGCGCGTGCTGCAGTAGGTTAAACTCCTCATTCTCATACACGATCTTTTTGGTCAGGCTGTAGCAGTTCAGCGGCTTGCCGCGCAGGGAGAAGACCGCCTGTGTGTCCGGGTCACGCGCCTTGGTGATGGAGCCGCTCGCGGAGTCGCCCTCGGTGATGAAGAGCATCGTATCCTGGTGCTTATCGTTCTTATCGCCATAGTGCACTTTGCAGTCGCGCAGCTTCTTGTTGTGTATATTGGCTTTTTTGGCGCGCTCGTTGGCCAGCTTCTTGATACCGGCTATCTCTTTGCGCTCGCGCTCGCTCTGGAGGATGCGCTTTAGCAGGGCGTCTGCTGTCTCCGGATTTTTGTGCAGGTAGTTGTCCAGGTTTTCTTTGACGAACTCCAGCAGGAACTGCTTCATCGTCTTCTCCTCGCCTATCAGTTTGTCCGTGCCGAGCTTGGTCTTGGTCTGCGACTCAAATACGGGCTCCTGTATGCGTATGGACACCGCACCGACGATCGCCTCGCGGATATCTACGGTATCAAAATCTTTCTTGTAAAAGTCGCGCACCGTCTTGACGATGGCCTCTTTGAAGGCCTGCAGGTGCGTACCGCCCTGCACAGTGTACTGGCCGTTTACAAAGGAGTAATACTCCTCGCCATACTGATTGGTATGGCTCATAGCTATCTCTATATCCTCACTCACCAGGTGGATGATAGGGTAGCGGAGGTTCTCTGCGTCCTTCTTGCGTGAAAGGAGGTCGTAGAGGCCTTTCTGAGAGATATAGCGCGTACCGTTGTAGATAAAGGCGAGGCCCGTATTGAGATAGGTGTAGTTTTGCACCATCTGCTCCACGTACTCGGTGATGTAGTGGTAGTTTTTGAAGATCGTATTATCAGGCACGAACTCTACGTAGGTGCCATTCTCCTCGCTCGTCTTTTCCAGCTTGTGCTCCTTCACCAGCTGTCCCTGTGCGAACTCTGCCGCTTTCAGTTCACCTTCGCGCACAGCATAGACTTTGAAGTAGGTGGACAGCGCATTTACCGCCTTGGTACCGACCCCATTCAGGCCCACAGACTTCTGGAAGGCTTTGGAGTCATACTTGCCGCCGGTGTTCATCTTAGAGACGACCTCTACCACCTTGCCCAGCGGGATGCCCCGGCCGTAGTCCCGCACGGTCACACGGTCTTTGGTCACCTTGATCTCTACCTTCTTGCCGTGGCCCATCTGGTACTCGTCTATACAGTTGTCTATGGTCTCCTTGAGCAAGACGTAGATACCATCGTCCATCGAGCTGCCATCGCCCGTTTTGCCTATGTACATACCAGGGCGGCGGCGCATGTGCTCTATCCAGTCGAGGGTCCGTATGTTGTCCTCGTTATATTCTACTTCGTGTTTTTCCTTTGCCATCGTTATTGTTTTACCGCCAAAGCGCAAAAGGAATTCATGAGCGATCCTATTGTGTTTTGCGTTTCCGCGTTTTTGCGGTTACATTCTTATTTGCTAAAAATTTTAGCGAAATTAAAAAAGATGTGGAATTTTAAAACGGGAAGTAATTCACAAATGGCGTGAGAAATGGACAAAAGGGCACAAAAAAAGCGCAGCCGCCGGGCCTGCGCTCAAGGGATATGGATGCAAAATATGATCAATAGACATCTGCGGCGCCACTATAGTCTCCCGTAAAGGCCATACTATCAGCGGGGTTTTGGATGCTGTACAGCGTGCCGGTGAAATGAGCAGTGGCACTGCTACCCGAGATATTGATGACCATGCTACCGTGACTATAGCCGCCATATGAATTTGTGGTGGTATAGACGGGATCATTGCTCGTGCCGGTGATCTCTATGAGATTGCCCGAGTTGTAGCTATACGTACCACTGGTATGGCCGCCTGTGATCCCCATGTCAAACGATTTGCCGGTGCCACTCTCATCTGCAGAGAGTGTCATGTTATTGACCAGGGCGGCAGCAGCCAGCGCTCCGGTGGTGGTAAAGGTATGGGTACTCCCTCTGTACGTCATCGTCACTGTGCCACCGGTAGCCGGGGTAGTAGTTTTCTTGCTGCAAGATGATACGGAGAGCAGAACGGCTGCGCAGACAGGCAGCAGCGCCAGAGTGATGATCTTTTTCATGTCAGGTGATTTTTGTTTGGTAAATATTACGACTCAAACCTACCTACCTGCCTGGCAGCAAATGCTATCTTTCCTCTGTCTCTTACATGATGTTTATCAGTCAGTCATACGGTCCCTTTCAGGGTCTGTGATGAGCAAATTATTTGATCCCCTGCCCTAAAAAAAGCAGTATACCCACAGGCATAAAAAAAGCACAGCCGTAGGGGCTGCGCTAGCGCTGTCAGGTAGTTTCAGGAATATTAATACTGATAGGCGGCTCCGCTGTAGCTGCCGGTGAAAGGCATGCTGTCATTTGCGTTTTGCAGGTTGTATAGCGTGCCTGAGAAGTTGGCAGTGGCTGTAGAGCCTGACAGTGTGATGCTCATGCTGCCATTGCTGTAGCTGCCTGCAGAGGCATTGGTAGTAGAGTAGATAGGATCGCTGCTGCTACCGGTGATCTCGATGAGGTTGCTCGCAGTATATGTATAGGTGCCGCTGGTGTGGCCGCCTACTACTGCCAGGGTAAAGGTCTTGCCGGTGCCGCTCTCGTCTGCAGAGAGGCCCATCTCATTGACAGAACTGACGGCAGAGAGTACGCCCGTTGTTTTGAAAGTATGCGTACTGCCTCCGTAGGTCATGGTCACCGTTCCACCATTGGTAGATGAAGTTTTCTTGCCGCAGGATGAAACCGTGAGCAGTAGTGCTGCGCAAACCGGCAGCAGGGCGAGTGTCATTAGCTTTTTCATTGTTGGTGTTTTTTTGTTTTTTGTAAAATGAATGCGAAGGCAAACATACCCCGCCGGTATGTTGTCAGAAAGGACAAAAGTGGGGGTTGCTTACCGCCACAATAGGATACCCGTAGAGACACAGTGCTTTTGCTGATAATAGGCCATCTTATCGCCATGAAAAATACGCTCGTCATTCTGGCCTTCACCCTGCTACTCGCCTCCTGCAGGCACCGACAGTACACCGTGCTGCGCGTGGTGCCATGCATGGAGGAGTGCGACTCCTACTGGTGTATCTGGAGGGTAGACTCGGTACTCACAGGAGACAGCTCCCTGACTCACACCCATATCTCTCTCCAATCCGGGGCCTATGACTATGAATACAAAGACAGCGCTAACCGCTACCTGCTGAAGGGTATCTATACTACCCGAGAGATATGGCGGGAGGGTGTGATGTGCGGTACGGTTTATGAGTATTATGACAGTTCTTTTGTGAAAATAAAGTAAGACGCTGCTGCCTCAGGCCACACCCAATCATTGGATCAGCCCCTTGCCGATGAGCACATACTGGGCACTCGCCAGGGCCATCGCTACCAGTAGGCGTATTGGCACATACAAAAGCTTTCTGAGCCAGCTCGTCTGTGCGGTGATGATACCCAGATAGTGACCTGAGCTGTATAGCGCATACCCGATACCCGTTACCATGAATATGAGCAGCCCAAAGACAACCGCGATGGTAGAGTCGTTGATATCCAGTATCATTTTTTTGGAGTGGCTTTCTTCCTGGCAGTCGTGATGCCCAGACGGAGGCTGATGCTATCAAAGAGCCTGTCATAATAGGCAGCATACAGATCACATGCATGATAGTAGATGATATTGAGATCTCCACTTTCCAGCTCTCGCCATCTCCTGCCAGTGGGGGTTTCTATACCACGGTGGTCTATCGCGCCTTTACGTCGGGTAGCGGTCAGCTCCTGATATTTGCCGCCACTGCAGCAGGGCAGCTCCGCGAGGGATATATTGGCCAGGAGTAGCGCTACGGAGTCGCGCTTGTGATAAAAGGTATAGGCATGCCCTTCTCTGGTCGTAAAGGTATCTGTGTGAAATAATGATCTGTCTATATCTATGACTACACTATCCGTACCAGCATAATACCCCGTATAAGATGCATGCCCCGTATCCTGTGCCGCGCATCCCAGGCATATACACATCACAACCAGGCTACAGAATGTTTTTCTCATAGATAGGTAGTATCATCAATCTTCCATGCCGCCCAGGATCATCAGCAGCACCATTTTTAATGTTCCCTTGATCGTTGCCTCCTTGATAAACATAAGGAACCAGCCCCATCTGGCATGGCTGGACTATGATCAGCTAGAACAGCCAGGTATGAAGGATCATGTGTATCGCGTCCATTGGGTTACTAAAATAGCTATTTGCAAAGTTGTAAATGGTTTATCGGCATAATACCCGCAGGTATTATGCCGATAAACAGATGGCTAGCTCTATATCCTTGCATACTTCGGCAGGTGAATTGAGTTTGTTAAATTTCTCATAAGTCATCTTGGTCTTTTTTATACCCTTGGAGCTAAAGAACCGCGACATATCCTGTACGGCCAGCCGGGCTTTGACCAGTTCCTGTTTATTATCAGAGGACGGTATATAATCTATCTCGATCTTTATTTTATTGACTGGAATATGATGTTGCGCAGAAAAGTTATTTAGCCATGTTCCCATTACGGCGCGCTCTGCACTATCCATCTCATGAGCAGGCGGGATACAGGCATAGTGCACCACAAATTTATTGAGAGGCTTTTGGCAAAAAGCTTTTTGCGAAATGCTAACCAGTAGTACGATAAGAAGTAAAAGGATTCTTGGTTTCATAGTCGTGACTTTTATCCGTGCTCACAATCTGTATGCCCGAAACTCTAATATAAGACTTTGCAAGCCGCAAAATATTGCGGTTCTACAAATCGCAACATACCCCCCTTGCAATCTCCACATCAATCTGCCTCCCCTTCCCCAATTGGTAACTTATAACGATCTGGTTATTTCAAACATTTGGAGAATTTCTCTTTAGTTATTAGTACATCTTTCCTCCTCTCGTAGAAATACTCATGTAGTTCGTATCGACACAAATAGGCCTCTTTAGGTGTAAACTCCGTTTCCCGGAATATTATCCGCCTATCAGCATTGTAGCCGTAATGCATCACACAGCCAGGTACAGAGTCTGAGTTGTAATAAATATACCGGGTAATCGGCCGCTGATGCTGGTCAAACACAATTTGTTCCTTGACGGTAAAAGGTGTTCCGCTTCGAGACTCCAATCTGATGCAGATGGAATCATGTCTCTCAAATTTTGTGATGATAGTGTCTAAAACCCTATTATTCATACTGACATATTCCGATATTATTGTATCCTGTATGTAAATATCATTGACAAAAAGATATACCCCCAGGTAATCGCTCAATGAGCAATATGCTCTGATATGATCACCTGAATTTTCGATAGTAGCCACTAATATCAGATGATTGGGGCTCAGATAAGTAGGATACTGCTTATCCTTTTTCTTGTGGGATAAGTGATCATAATATTCATTGATACTAGCTAACCGGCCGGTGGTATCGTACGAAAAAAAACTCCTTTGCCAATTATAGCCCCCATCATACCTATCGCTGCGGAGTACCAGCCCTTTATTTCTATAACTTTTGTAATGGTAATCAGAAAGTTCAGGCGCAGCACCATCGAAAGAATCGATCAGGACAATCGCGCGCCCATCAAAAGTATCTTCATCTATTTCTTTGATATAGTCATAGCGAATCTCATCTGGAATGCGTTGAGCCGTAGCGGAGCCACATTTCAGGACACCTAATGTTATAACTAAAACTAACTGCAGGCATTTACTCATGATATATGGGTTTCGACCGGGCTTTACCATATTTCGGTTCATCTCCATTCAAATTTTCATTTTGAGATGTCACTAATGTAGCATTTCCTGCTGAGGCCAATCATTTGCATATCTCCACAGATAAACTGATATTGGTCTATCAATCCACTCCATGGAAAAACAAGACAAAGACCTCTACGGCGAAAAAGTACCCGCAGGCAAACGCACCTATTTCCTCGACTTCAAAGAAAAACATAATGGCGACCACGTGATCAAGATCACAGAGAGCCGCAAGAATGGTGAAGAATTCATCCGTTCTACGGTCATGATCTTCCAGGAGGATTTTGACAAGTTCTTTGAGGCGCTGGACAGGGTACGCCAGCAGATAGGACAGCACTAAGCCCTCGGCCCCATCCAAACCTTCCCCAACGGGGAAGGCTTTAATACAGCAACGGCTGTTAAAGTCCCCCTTGGGATTTAGAGCCTGTCCAACCTCCACAACTCCGCTATTGACCTCTATATGAACGCTATCTACACTTTTCTGTGTTAAACTTTTATATACCGTTGCTATCACTGGCATAGATTTGTTCGTCTATCTTTATGTCTGTCGGGACCCCACGATGAAGCGTTTAAGGTTTGGTAATGAAGAAAACTCTACTAGTCGTCCTATCTATTGTCACGTTTCTGGCCGGTATGGCCCAGAATACAACCATCACCGGTACGATCAACCGCTATAGCAAGGTGACAGCTGTAGTGCGCTGTGGCAATAGGATGGTAGTTGATTCCCCTTCCCTTTTCGCTGTAGGTACGCGCGCCCTGGTCATACAGATGCAGGGCGCACAGATGGATGCCAGCAATGGTGCCACCTATGGCGACCTGCTCAGCTACGCCGACGCAGGCAACTATGAGATCGTGACCATAGACTCTATCCTCACAGATACCCTCAAGTTTCGCTACCAGCTGCAGCGGCTCTACGATGCCACCGGCAGTGTACAGATCATCCCCCTGCCGGAGTACCACCAGGCCACAGTGACAGGGGGCAAACTGACCTGCCGCCCGTGGAATGGAGCTATAGGCGGCGTGCTGCTGCTAAAGGCTGACTCACTGGTACTGAATGACTCCATAAAAGTCAGCGGTATGGGTTTCCGTGGCTACTACAATAATGACAGTTCACAGAATTGTTTTGGCGGGACCAATAGCGGGTACTATTTCGGTGACAGTATGCAGGGCGCGCCAAAGGGAGAGGGTATAGTCCGAGCACCCTATATCTATGGCCGTGGCAAAACGGTAAACGGCGGCGGCGGTGGCAATAACCAGAACACCGGCGGCGGCGGCGGTGGCAACTATGGCCAGGGAGGCCTGGGTGGCACTATCGTACCGCGCACCATAGCCTGCCCGGGCAATAACCCCGGTATAGGCGGCCTGGCGCTGGGATACAGTGATACTGTCAATAAGATATTCATGGGTGGCGGTGGCGGCTGCGGCCACGGCAATAACAGCGAAGGCACCGGTGGCACCAATGGTGGCGCGATCGTGATCATCATGGCCAATACCCTGATAGGAAACAATAAAGGCATCGTGTCAGACGGCATAGACCAGACCCGTATAGCCGGTAGTGACGGCGCGGGTGGCGGCGGGGCTGGAGGTACAATTTTGCTATCAATAGGCCAGTATACCGGCAGCCTGGGCGTACGCGCCAAAGGCGGCATAGGGGGTAGCCTCAATAATGACTTTCTGACGCGCTCCTGTATGGGACCTGCAGGCGGTGGAGGCGGCGGAGTGCTGTGGGTGAGCCAGGCATCTGTGCCGGCCGCGATCTCCTATACCGCTCCCGGCGGCATCAATGGCAAGAACCTCGCAAATACCTCTTTCTGCCCGCTCGGTGTGACCAATGGTGCCCTGCCCGGCGATACCGGCGGCAGCGTGATGGGGCTGCTGATACCCGAGTCATCAGTACCATACATACGGCTCTCGGCTACGGCCTCGGGAGATACACTACTCTGCAATGACCAGCAGCTGCACCTGTCTGCTGCGGGCACCTCATCAGATAGTGTGTACTATGCATGGAGCACAGGGCAGACCGGCTCAGACATCACCTTCCTGGCTACGCAGACTGCGGCCTACGCTGTAGATGTGACCGACCGCAATACCTGCACCGTGACCAAAACTATGAACGTGACGGTGGAGCATGTACTGCCAAACTTCAGCGGCGATACAGCCATGTGCAGCCCGGCCAATATCACCCTGCATGCGGATAACTCAGGTAGCACTCCTGTGAGCTACAGCTGGAATACCGGCGCGACTACCCCGTCTATATCCTTCCTGGCAGACTCTACGCAGGCCTACACCGTCACGGTGAGCAGCGCCAATAACTGTAGCGCCACGGCTACTATGAATGTGAGTGTAGGCAATCTGAATGCCACCTACTCCAATGATACCGCGATCTGCCTCGGCCAGCCACTTACCTTGTCAGTTTTCCCGGCTATGGGCGCGGCCTACTCCTATGCCTGGAGCAGCGGACAGAGTACCGCCAGCATCAACGTGACTCCGGGGGGCAGCACTACCTATACCGTGACTGTGAGCGCAGGCGGCGGCTGTACCACGCATCATGATATACATGTAGATGTGCAGAGTGTCCTGCCCGCTTTCTCCTCTGATACGGCCCTATGCGGCGGCGGCTCACTGACGCTACACGCAGACAATACGACAGGCACGCCGGTGACCTATGCCTGGAGTACGGGAGATGCCACGCCGGCCATCACAGTCAGCCCCTCATCTCCTACTATGTATACCGTGACCGTGAGCAGCAGCCTGGGCTGCACAGCTACCGATACTATCCGTGTGAATGTAGGCACGCTGCGCGTATCATATTCCAATGATACAGCCGTATGCCCCGGCCAGCAGGTCACCCTCGCAGCCAATGTGCTCTCTGGAAACAATGTGACATTTGACTGGAGTACAGGCGATATCACTGCAT
This sequence comes from Bacteroidota bacterium, assembly GCA_018267385.1. Lineage (GTDB taxonomy): Bacteria > Bacteroidota > Bacteroidia > Chitinophagales > LD1 > UBA1941. The sequence continues at coordinate 67,123 of JAFDYN010000008.1, forward strand.
CTATCACAGAGACCCTGACTCAGGATATCAGCTACGATGTGACGGTGATGGATGATGCGGGCTGCATCTCTACCCACAGTTTCTTCCTGCGGCAGGACTACCTGGGAGCCTTTGGCTCTGACGATACCACTACCTGCCCCGGTGGCACAGCCCTGCTGTCTGTAGACGTGCCCAATGTCAATAACGTGACCTATGCCTGGAGCACCGGAGATGCCACACAGCAGATCAGCGTGACCCAGACCAGCCGGCAGGTCTACACCGTGTCGGTGAGCAGCCCTGACGGATGCTCGGGCACAGTCTCCATCAATGTCTACGTAGACTCGGTGCAGGTAGCTACTGTCAGCGATACCGTGTGCCCTGGAGGCCGTGCTATACTGCACGTGAGCGCCGCAGGTATCGGTGGTGCACACTTCGCATGGAGCGACGGCAGCCGCGCAGATTCCCTGGCTATCACTCCTGCGTCCAGTACGACCTATACTGTGACAGCTACTGACAGCCTGGGCTGTACTGCTACCGGCACAGCGGCAGCTACTATAGACAATAACTACACGCACCTCTCGCCACACATCACTGCTGTGCCTGACAGTGCGTCCACACCCGGAGACAGTGTACAGCTCACAGTATCCGGCGGAGCGCTCGCTACCTTCCTCTGGTCGCCGGATTCGAGCCTGACCAGTACTACCGCTCAGGCCACAGTGGCCACGCCGCAGCGTGCTACCTACTACTGTGTAGATGTGACCGACTCCAGCGGCTGTAGTGCGCAGGCCTGCCTGCTGATAGGTGTGGGTGTGCCCGCAGCAGAGATCATATTCCCGAGTGCATTCACGCCTAATGGCGATGGCCACAATGACCGCTACACCATACCCGCTGTAGATGGTACAGTAGTGGCCCATGTCACGATATACAACCGCTGGGGAGAAACCGTATTTGAAGCAAATGATAACTCAGGCTGGGACGGCACCTATCACGGCATAGCACAGCCGGCAGAGATATATACCTGCTTCGTAAAGTACTACCAGAAGATCTATCCTGAGAAGCCATTCTACAGGGAGGGAAATTTTACGTTGATACGGTAAAGGTAACAGCCATTAAACCGCAGAGGCGGAGGGGCGCGGAGGAAATGCAGGATTAGATCAGTGCTTCCCTCCCAAGGCTAAGGCCTTGAGAAGATACGATCCAGCTATTTGAATTTTGTGTTAAAGCTCCACATTGCGGGAGAATGTAAGAGGGTGAGACATGCGCTTTGACAGAAGTAAATCTACTAATAGGTAAGCCATAAATACATCCCTTTGCCTTTCCTTAAACCCTTTGCGCCTTTGCGAGAAATATATCTGGCAATATCGGAGCGTTTAAATGTTCCCTGAGCACTTAAACCATATCTTCCTCTGCGGTAAAATATTGCTTTCGCGTTTCAGCGTCTTTGCGGTTAACCTTGTATTGGAAATTTACCAGACAGCCACCTCATTGAAATGGTTATCCAGGGTGATCTTCTTGCCCTGGTAGATCACCGTCGCCTTGCCATTCTCAAAGCTCGTGGCAGACTCATAGGAGGCCCTCTTGATCACCTTGCCGTCGCGGTCTATATAGCCGTATTTGCCGCCTATGATCTCTACATGCTCACCGCTCGGATCTGAGCGAAAGGTACACCCGGACACAAACACCGCATAGTCTCCATTGAAAGGATAGACGAAATCAAACTTAGCCGGTATCACTACCTTATTCATATTGGCAAAGCCAAACTTGCCCTTGGCATAGATGCGGTACAGGCCCGTGCCCATATAGTTGGGCCCATTGTCAAATACAAATATCCTGTATAGTACATGCTCCTGACGGTCTATGGCTACTATACCCTGTGTGGGGTCCTGCACGATAGCGGTATTGTAAAAGGAGTCTGTGAACAGATAGGAGTATTTGCCCGGTGGTATGATCACTTTACCCGTACTGCTTTTATAGCCACAGTTGTCATCTCCATCACAGAAAAGTATCAGGCAGTCCTTTGGCGTTCTTTGGGCATGGCCCGGCGTACAGAGGGTCATCAGCAGCGCCACCGGGAGCAGGTAGAGATGGTATTTCAGCATGATCTTCGATCTAGATAAAGGAATGACCGCCCTACCGCAGGAGCACGGTACGATAGCCACGAAAGGCTTTACGCAGTAAATGTTGTATTAGTTGCAGTCTATGACGATACCGGGGCTCAAAACTCGGTTACTGAGGTGTCCAGCTCGGTCTTTGATGAAAAAAGAGTAGCGAAGCGTATCCTGCGTGCCGGTACCGGGGCACTCTACACTGACCTGAAAAGTGATATCTCCCTGCAGGGCCGGGTACTTGGTAGCCACCGGTATATATTTAGTGCCTATGCCCGGTATGCTCAGGCAGCTATCCGGAAATCCGGACGTATAGGCATAGTAGAACACATCCCATGTAGTGTTGGATATAGCGCGGCTGTCAGTAGAGTGGTCGGTGCAGAGACAGTCTGCACAGGTAGTATCTATCGTGCCATCCGGTATCCCAAAGTCACCATCTCCATCTGTGAATGACAATGTCACCTGCACCGTATCTGTGGTAGGACCGCCGGAGGGCAGGCTGACCAGTGTCTTAGATACGCTCTTCAGCTCCAGATGCGGCTCCACGGGATAGCTGGGCTGCTTCACACAGCTGCTCAGTCCTATCAGGGCTGCCACCAGGGCTATGAGTAGATAGTTTTTCACCGTAGCTAAGAAACTAAAAATTGAAGTGTTTATTGCACCTTTGCGTCAAATTTTTGTGTGCCGCAGCACCTCACAGACTTGATATTCCACGCTGATCAGGCCTCCTTTGAGGCCACAGCCTTGAGTGTATTCCGCTACCAGTATCAGCACACGCAGCTATACAGGGATTTTTGTGATCGGATGCACCGCACTCCTGATACAGTGGCGGCGCTGGCAGATATTCCCTTCCTGCCGGTACAGTTTTTCAAGTCGCACACGGTCATGGATAGCTTGTGTCCTGTTGCCAAAACCTTTGAAAGCAGTACGACCACCGGTACTACGCCCAGCCGCCACCATGTAGCTGATCTGGCGCTGTATGAGCGCAGCTATCTGAGGGCATTTGAATTGTTTTACGGCGATCCATCGCAATACTGCATCCTGTCCCTGCTGCCCTCCTATCTGGAGCGCGGCACCTCCTCTCTGCTGTATATGGCAGACGACCTGATGCGCCGCTCAGGTGACCCGCTCAGTGGCTTCATAGACAAAGACTTTGCAGAACTTAATCGCCGTATCGCTATTGCAGGAAACAGCAATAAAAAACTCCTCCTGCTCGGGGTGACCTATGCCCTGCTGGATTTTGCAGAGGCGTATCCTCAGCCGCTGGGAGATGCTATCATCATGGAGACAGGTGGCATGAAGGGCCGCCGCGAGGAGATGATACGCGCAGAGATACACAGGGTTCTTACTACTGCTTTCGGTGTCAGCAGCATACATAGCGAGTACGGCATGACCGAGCTGCTCTCGCAGGCTTACTCCTCCGGTGAGGGGATCTTTCGCTGCCCGCCGTGGATGATGCTACTAGTACGCGACCCCTATGATCCGCTCTCCTACCTGCCCGCGGGCAAAACCGGTTCTCTCAACATCATCGACCTGGCCAACCTGCACTCCTGCTCCTTCCTGGCGGTGTCTGATCTGGGCAAGGTATATCCCGATGGGTCTTTTGAAGTGCTAGGCCGGCTGGACAATAGCGAGATACGTGGATGTAATCTGATGTATGAATTGTGAATCTTCACTTAAAATTAAAGTGGCTTATTGCTGACCTGAACATGATACTTTTACTTTTGATATAAATCCAAACACACATGACCACTCCATCCATCCGGCAGAAAGTAGACGACATCTTTGCCCTATACGAAAGGCACGGTGCTGAGGAGTACTATGGCGAGGCGGTGACGCAGCTGGAGCACATGTGCCAGAGTGCAGAGCTGGCACGCACCGGCGGCTATGATGATGAGGTGATACTTGCTGCTTTCTTTCACGATATAGGATACCTGATACACAGTCAGAATAAAGATACCATGGGCAACTATGGCCGTACTAACCATGAGAAAGAAGCGGGTGCATTCCTGCGCAGGATGGGCTTTAGCGAGCGGGTGGCGCAGCTGGCAGAGCAGCATGTCAATGCCAAGCGCTATCTGACCTATGCCGACCCGGCCTACTATGCCAGGCTATCAGAGGCGAGTAAGAAGACGCTGGAATACCAAGGTGGCCCTATGCAGGAGGCTGAAGCAAAAGCCTTTCGTGAAGACCCGCTGTTTGACCTCAATATCACGATGAGGAAATGGGACGAAGAGGCCAAACTCACCGACCAGCCTCTGCCCGACCTGAATATCTATAAACAGATCGCTATACGCCATCTGGAGCAGCAGGCTGCATGATGCGACTCACTTTGTGAGCACCTCAAAGGACATTGGCGGCAGCTCCACATGATTGCCTGAGATGGGATGGTGAAAGGTAGCGCTGAAATGGCTGAGATCAGTGCCGGTCTCTACAGACTGCTTGTCCCGTGAGTGATTGAAGACAAAAAGTACCGACTGGCTGAAGTAGCTGCGGCGGATCATAAGGATATCTCCGTGCGATGCTATATCTGTCTCACCATAGAGCAGGGCCAGCCTATGCGAGCGCAGGTCTGCGAGGCGGGTGGCTATATCCTGGTATTTGCGGTCGCCGCTGGTGGCAAAGATGCCTGCCAGGCTGCTATCTGCCGCAGGGAGTGGGAGAGCCTCCAGCAGTGCGATGAGCATGATGGCGCGGTCTGGCGCCGTATCTCTCAGGGCGGCGACACGAGGGTCTACCCTACCCAGAAACTGCAGCGCTGCAAAGACGTGCGCCGCACCATTGGCATCCATAGCCTGGCGTATGGTGCGGGCGACGCTATCCATAGGACGGCCCGCCAGATACGTCTCAGCCGGGTCGTGCCGGGGGCGCAGGCCTCCGGTGATCAGAGAGAGCTGGCCGTAGATATGTGCAGCGCTGATATCTCCGAGCTGTGCGGGGTCATTGACCACCTGGCCGCTATCCAGAGGGATGAGCAGCTCTGCGGCACGGCTCATATCATCATTTGCATAAACTCTGATATAACTACGCTTCATCTTTTGCGCCTCTGCCGGGATCGTGATCATGAGCTCCTCACCTACCCGCTTGATATAGTCACGTCCCAGCTTATAGTTTTGCCAGTATACGGCTATGGAGAATGGAGACCTTGAATACTCTGCAGATATCGTGAAGCTGCCACGGCCCAGGCGCGCGGTGTGTAGCACAGGGCTGAGGGGATCTATGCCGCCCGAGGCCAGGTGACGCTCCAGTACCACAGAGTAGGCGGTACCGCCTATCCAGAGCTTCATCTCCGCTATCGGTTTGGCCTCTGTGGTGGCTATCAGAGTGACCTGGTTGAAATGCTTGCGGTCCCAGCTATGTATGAAGCCTTTGGAGAACGTAATGGAGTCTACCAGCCGGTCCTCGCTAATGAAGTCGCTCAGCAGGAACCGGGCAGTATCGCCCTGCATCCGCAGTGGCTCCAGTACCCGTAGAATAGCGGGGCGGTCAGGAAAGGCTGCGTGGAGATGGGCTGCTATCGCCACCAGCACCAGCGTGGAGAGAATACGCGAAATGGACTTCATAAATTGAATTTGCAGAGGGAAGATAAGGATAGTGGCGGAGATATGGAGGCCGCCGGCCATCTGCCTGAGCCAAAAAATGGAAAAAGCCGCAAAATACTGCGGCTCTCTTTATCGTAGTTGTTTGACCTTTGCAGTCGGGATTCACTCCAGATATGACCGGAGAAACCAGGCCATTTTCTCATGCTGCTCCAGCAGGCCCGTCAGGAAGTCACCCGTGCCGGCGTCTTTATGCTTCTCTGTAGCGGCTACGAGATCATTGCGCAGTACGCGGGCTATGGTCTCATGATCATTTAGCAGGTTTTGGAGCATCTGTTTTGAGTTGGTAGCCTTATCATCTTCCGTCAGGCGCGTGAGGTTGAGGTATTGCTTCATAGTGCCCACGGCAAAGTGACCCAGTGAGCGGTTGCGCTCTGCTACCTGGTCTATGATCTCTGCCAGCTCTTCATACTGCCCTTCAAAGAACTTGTGGAGGTCCATAAACTGCGGCCCACGTACATTCCAGTGGTAGTTGCGGGTTTTGGTGTAGAGTACATATTCATCAGCGAGGAGCGTATTGAGCATAGTCGATAGGGACTGCAGGTGCTTCGCCGGTATTCCGATATTAGCTGCCATATTGTTGTGATGTTTGATTAGATGAGTAGCTAAGGTATGCATATAATGATAAAACAAGAAGACACAGATCATCGAAAAAGATGACATACCGCATAGGGCAAAAACAAAAGGCTCACTTGTGAGGCGCCTTTTGCAGTTATCTTAGCAGGGATCGATTACTCGATAGTCACCTTCCTGGTCACTGTACCCTTATCGTTTGAGATAGAGAGCAGGTAGATGCCAGATGAGAGGCCGTTGCGGTCCAGCATCAGCTCGTTAGCGCCATTGTACACCTCTACTTCCTTAGATGCTACTACTGCGCCCAGGAGGTTAGTCATCTTGAGGGTATAGATGCCATGCTCAGTAGCATTGAATTCAATTTTGGCAGAGTTGGAGAAAGGATTTGGCTGTATGGAAAAATTTAAGATTCTATAGGGATCGTTGACACCGTTGGTATCCCCTGGAAATTCTTCCCACCCACAATTATCATTGACAGCAGTATAAACGCTACCGGAGTCAGCAGGATCTATAGCAGGGCATTGGCAGTATGGGCTATTGATCACTCGTACATGATAGCGCAGGTGATCCAGGACCTCTGCGTCCGCATCGCTGAGGGAGATCGGCGGGGCATCTACGGATACTACGATACGCAGTTTATAGACACCTGCAGGTACATGGGTCGCACCATTTATCAAGATCACGCCATCCTGACCGGTCGTAAAGGTATTAGTAGGACTGCTGGTGTGCCAGGTGAGGCCGGCAGGGAGATAGATAGAGTCTATCCTGAGAGACTGAACGGTCAAACCGCTGAAGCCGCTGAAGTTGTGGAAATAGATGGTATCACTGATCACCGTATCGGCTATGATGCAGGGCAGGGCAGTGTCACTCGGAGAGACATAAGGCATCGTGCCCTGTATAGGAGTGATAAAAGTCTGACCACCGTCTACTGACCGAAAAGTGGTGGAGTCAAAGTACATCGGGTCATTCTGAGCGAAAGAGGCGGCGTAGATGCCGATACACAGGGCTAGCGTGGCCAATAGCTTCTTCATAGTGTGATATTCAAATCTGACATCAATGTAACTATATCCCATTAAAAAAACAAAAGGCTCCCTTTTGAGGAGCCTTTTGCTATTATTTATCTGAGATAGATTACTCGATAGTCACCTTCTTGGTCACCGTACCCTTATCGTTTGAGATAGAGAGCAGATAGATGCCAGATGAGAGGCCATTGCGGTCCAGCATCAGCTCGTTAGCACCATTGTATACAGTTACTTCCTTAGATGCTACTACTGCGCCGAGCAGGTTAGTCATCTTCATAGAGTAGTTGCCAGCCTCAGTAGCGTTGAATACTACCTTAGCAGCGCCGCTGAATGGATTTGGCTGTACAGAGAGCTCAGTGATGTTGTTAGATACTTCCTTTACACCTACGCCGATAGAGCAGGTATATGCAGTGTATACGCTGGCAGAGTCAGCAGGATCTATAGCAGGGCAAGGGCAGTATGGGCTATTGATCACACGTACATGGTAGCGCAGGTGAGCCAGAGCTTCTGCATCAGCATTGCTCAGGTTGATAGGCGGAGCAGATACAGTCACTACGATACGGAGCTTGTAAACGCCCTGAGCTACGTTAGTAGTACCATTCACGAGGATCACGCCATCCTGGCCGGTAGTGAAAGTATTAGTAGGGCTGCTGGTATGCCATGTAAGGCCTGCAGGCAGATAGAGAGAGTCTATCTTGAGAGACTGGACAGTCAAACCGCTGAAGCTGGTGAAGTTTTTGAAATAGATAGTATCACTGATAGTGGTACCGATCACGCCGCATGGCAGTGCAGAGTCGCTCGGAGAGAGACCAGGCACAGTACCTTGCACAGGTTGGATAGCAGTCTGGCCACCGTCTACTGACCGAAATACATTTGTATCGAAGTACAGTGGGTTATTCTGCGCAAAAGATGCTGCACAGATACCGATAGACAGGGCGAGCGTGGTAAATAGTTTTTTCATGATTGATTTTGGTTTGTTTAATGTTTGTCTAATGTTTCAAAAGTAGGAAAAGAGTTTGTATCTGTCAATAACCTTTTCCACAATATTCGGTCAAAACTCATTATCTGCCAATAAAAAAAGCCGCTCCATATACTTGGGAGCGGCCTTTTCTATATGTCCGGGCGGGCAGGCCTATTTCACGACTATGCGGGTGGTAGCTTTGCCACTCACGTTAGACACCGTCACGGTATAGACATCCTTGGCCAGCGCAGATATATCTACATTCTCTGCTATCTCGCCGTTTTGGTTTACCACCGTCTGGCGGTAGACCTCCCGGCCTAGCACATCAGCGATACTGATGGTCACATCGCCGGTCTGCAGTACATTGGCGCGGATGGCAAAGTTACCATTATTAGGATTGGGATAGACGGTCAGGGCCGAGACCTCTGACGGCGTTTGCTCTATGATACCCACTCCGGTCACAGTGAGTGGTTGCGATTCAAATTTGCACTGCGGGAAACCATCCGCATATACCGTAGCGGTATATACCCCATTGCCTACTATCGGCAGCACCTGTCCGTGCTGGCCGGTGATCAGTGTACCATTATAGTACCAGTCTGCTACGTTGCCCGGCAAGAGCGGATTGATAAATATCTGGGCATTATTGGCAGAGTATACCAGATTGGCAGAGTTTGGCATCGTGGCACTCACGCTGACACGGTAGTATGGTGTGTCCATGTCTACAGAGCACCCCGTGGTCAGATTGGTGATCTTGACCCGGATGAGGCCGGACTGCTTGGCATAGTACACAGAGTCTGTCACATCGAGCAGGTAGGTAGAGTCACTCCACCACTCATACTTCACATTGCTATAGGCGGGTGTGATAGCCAGGCGTATGGAATCTCCAAAGCACGCCGAATCTGCACTGGCCCAAAGCATCGGCACGGCAGGGCGGCCCTGGATATTTACTTTCAGGGTATCTACAAAGCTAGGAGATAGCGCCACAGTATCGATGTCCATATAGCCACTGGCATTGCTATTGGCAAAACTCACGCGCTGAGGGAAAAGGTTAGGAGTGACATGCATCATATATACCCCTATGAGGTCGTCAGCCCCGCAGATATTGGCCAGGCTGCCTGCATCGCTATCCCATACCTCCAGAGAGAGGGAGTCTGTACCCATCGGGATCAGCTGATTGATGTTATTGATAGAGATATTAGAACACTGAGAAATGGTGTTGCTGGAGGTATTGTAGCCCAGCAGCGGGAGCTTGATATAAATATCAGGAGGGGTACCGGTGCAGGAGATATCACAGACATCTTGCCAGCCGCTCGGTACGTTGTATATATACACGTCTTTCACACGGTATTGGTAGTAAGTGGTCTTGAGCGACACAGGGTGTATACCGGGAGTATTGAAGGTATAAGTACCTGATGGCGCCTGCGATGTAGAAGTTTGACCATTGCCAAAATCCCAGGCATAGCTGGTAGGATTAGGGTATGGAGCAGATAGGGTCGCATTGAATCCGAGCGTCAGAGAGTCGCAATCGCTATTGACGTGGGGAGTATAGTTGAATGATGAGATCGCACCAGATGTATCAGGCAGGATGACCATTGTGTCTTTATATGTCTGGTTTTGCGGACCCGGATCCACATTGCCTATGGGTGTACCTATGGCCAGTACGTGTGCCTCTATGTACACTGTGACTGGATAGGTACCAGCCGCCAGCGGTGTGCCACAGAAATTGACACAACCCAGAGAGTCACCGGCAGATACGTTATAATCCTGGTTAGCATGATTGAAGTAGGCCGCAATACCTGTAGGAAGGCCACCTACCCCTGTCACTTTGATCTCATTCAGATTGATCTGGCTACAGCTGCACTGGCTGAGAAACGCCGGATCATTGATCGTCCGGGGCATGTAGAAGCTGATATTGGTAGTGTAGGGATGGTTTACCATACCTACTGCTGAGTGGCCACATATGCCACCTGCGGGTGCACAGCCATTCATAGATGGCGTGCAGGTCAGACACTGCGCTGACGCAGCTACGCAGAGAGTGGCCATAGCCAGCCAGCTGAGTAAAAACTTTTTCATTCTGTTATTTCTTGTTTAGAATGGTAAAGGTACTATTTCCCAACAATATATGAGTAGGTTTTACCAATTAATATCAACTGGCATTTAACAATCTGGTGGACACGGCAATTTTTAATTGTCAGAAAAAATCTATTTTTTTAGCACCGGTCAAAACCCAAATAACATATTTTATGCAAAAAATCTTTTACGCGCTGTGTTTTACACTGCTCTCTCTAATGACGTATGCCCAAAATGGGAAAATAACCGGTAAGGTAACCGATGAAAAGGGTGAACCCCTGCTCGGAGCTACAGTAGTGATAGATGTCTCCAAAAATCAGGCCACTACAGCCGACTATGATGGCAACTATGAGCTGAGCGTACCCGCCGGCACCTATACTGTGGTATACCACTCCGTAGGTAAAGAAGACACCAAACTGACCGTGACGCTGAAAGAAGGTGAAAACCAGGTGCAGAATGTGATCATAAAAGATAAGGCCAAAATGATAGATGAAGTGGTCGTATCCGGCAGTAAATATGCCAAGAAGCTGAGCGAAGAAACTGTATCCATGGAGGTGATGAAAGGCACTACCCTGGCCAATCAGAATATCACTGACCTCTCTACCGGCGTGCAAAAGATACCGGGCGTGACCATAGCAGATGGTCAGGCCAATATCCGCTCAGGCTCCGGCTGGAGCTACGGTGCCGGCTCACGTGTGGCAGTACTATATGATGGTATACCTATCACTACTGCAGATGCAGATGATGCCAAGTGGTCAGTGATACCTATGGAAAATGTGGAACAGGTAGAAGTAATCAAAGGCGCCGCATCGTCTCTCTATGGCTCCGGTGCCCTGAATGGTATCATCAATGCGATCAGCGCCTGGCCTACTGATAAGCCATTTACAAAAGTGACCAGCTACGCCGGCTTCTACCAGGCACCACCCGACAAAGATATGAAGTGGTGGCTGCCCGGCCAGCAGCAGTACTTTATGGGTACCAATTTTGCTGACCGACGCAAGGTGGGCCAGTTTGACATCATCACAGGCCTCGGTATCACTACTGACCGCGGCTACCTAGACTCATCTGACGGTCATGACATGCACGCCAATCTCAAACTGCGCTGGAGGTCAAAGAAAATAGAAGGCCTCAACATGGGCATCAGCGCATTGGCTTATTATAGCTGGGGCAAGACCTTCTTCGTATGGGATAGCATAGGCAAAAAAGGCTATGAGCCACTGCCCGGTACTATCACCATTTATCACAATGGACGCTATATCATAGATCCGTTCATCAACTATTATGATAAAAAGGATAACAGGTTCACATTCCGCTACCGGTATCTCAACTCCTCCAACATCAATACTACAGGGCAGGGCTCTATAGGCCACAAGAACTACATAGAGTTTCAATACGCCAAGATGATGAAGAAGATAGACCTCACCATTATCACGGGGCTGGTGGGCATGTATGACCTGGCCCGCGCGCCCAAAGGCTCTATAGACAGCGCCTCACTGATAGGCAATCATGACCGTGGCAATGTGGCTGTCTATGCCCAGGTAGACAAAAAGTTTTTTGGCAAACTGAGCCTCACTGTGGGTGGCCGCTGGGAGTACTTTAATAATGACCGAGATAGCCTGACTACTACTAACCGGTATGTAGTGATAGGTCGTACCAATAGCCTCAGCACTCTGAAGTATCCGCTGGGCCGTATCGGTATCAACTATCAGGCTGCCGAGGGTACCTTTATCCGTGCCTCAGGTAGCATGGGCTTCCGCTATCCATCTCTGGCAGAGCTGTACGTACATACCTATGTAGGCCCGCTGGGCGTGTATAGCAATCCTAACCTGAAGCCCGAAAAAGGCTATAGTGCAGAGCTGGGCATCAAGCAGGCATTCAAGATCGGTAGAAACTGGATGGGCTATGGTGACGCAGCCTTCTTTGCCAATTATTACAATAACATGATGGAGTTCACCTTCGGACAGTTTGGCAATGCTAACTCTCCGGGACTGGGTGGCCTCGGCTTCTCTTCTCAGAATATAGGCAATACCCGTATCCTCGGTACGGAGCTGACAGCGGGTATCCAAGGCAAGATCGGCAATTTTGAACTGGGCCTCATAGCAGGCTACGCATTCACTGATGCCCGCGCCCTGGACTGGAATAAGCGTCTCACCATGACCAATATCTACGGAGATACCATCGGCACACATGCTCTGGTGCCATACAATGTGGGTGGTGTCACATTCCCGGTAGATGTGCGTACGAGCAATGATGCCAACCACGACCCAGTGAGCAATCCTGACTCCAGCTACCTGACATATGCTATGACCTCATCGAGCAAGAGCAACGTGCTAAAGTATCGCTCCCGCCATCAGTTTAAGCTCATCTTTAACGTAGGATATAAGAAATGGGATTTCAATCTGGACTACCAGTATCTCAGCTTCCAGGAGAATATTGACTATGCATTTATCAGCCCGCTCTTCGCATCGCAGTCTACTGCCTTTGCCGGCCTGGCCAACTATCGTGCCGCCCAGCTCGCCGCGGGCAGCAAGGGATATAGCATCCTGAACCTATCGCTGGGCTTCAAGCCGGTCAAGAACTTGAAGATGGCGTTTATCGTCAAGAATGTAGCCAATACAGAGTGGATGACCCGACCGGGGCAGTTTCAAGCACCGAGAAACTATACGCTGCAACTCGTCTACACCATTCAATAATACTTGTAGCATAATAGCTGCTAAGCCCGTGTGAGATCGCACGGGCTTTTTTATTGAAAATTACTAAAACATATTGAGGAGCCTCTTCGCGCTATCCATCCAGCGGCGCACCGTGCCTATAGGTACATTGGCCCACAGACGCTCGTGAAGATAGTAGAGCGCTATCTTGGTCAATAGTTCATAGCCGCCGATCTTTAGTCCCGTGAGTGCATCGCCGGTATACCACCAGCCCCAGAATGCTGTATCGAGCGAGCCTATCATGCGCCACACCACGGCTTTGATCAGGGAGATACCACGCGTCATGACACGTGCGCCCATCCAGTAGATCCACGCACGCTCGTGCAGGTAGTAGAGTATGATCTTTGAGATAAAATCTGTAGACCCTATCTTGATGGACATGGTCAGGTCTCCCGTCTGCCAGAGAGAAAGTATGGTCGTATCCAGTGAGCCTATGATGCGCCACGTGAATGCCTTGATGGCACTCCGGTAGTTGGATTCGTTAGCGTCTATAGTCGGGGTTGTATTATTATTTGCTTCCGCCAATGTGCAACATTGATTTGCATTCCATTTTCAAATTTCCAAATCAGCACATTAGCAAATTAACTAATGCGCGTACTGATTGGCGTAGTACTTCTGATAATCACCGCTGGTCACACTGTTTAGCCACTCGCCATTGGCCAGGTACCAGTCTATGGTCTTGTCCAGCCCCTGCTCAAATGTCACCGATGGCTCCCAGCCCAGTTCATTCTTGATCTTGGTGGCGTCTATCGCATAGCGCTTATCGTGGCCAGGTCGGTCCTTTACGTAGGTGATCAGTTTCTCAGACTCGCCTTCGGCGCGACCCAGCTTTTGGTCTACGATCTTTATCAGCAGTTTGATCAGGTTGATATTCTGCCATTCGTTGAAGCCACCTATATTGTAGGTCTCGCCCAGCACACCGGTATGGTACACTACATCTATCGCACGGGCGTGATCCTCTACCCATAGCCAGTCGCGGGTGTATTTACCATCGCCATATACAGGCAGTGACTTATTATTACGGATGTTATTGATGAAAAGCGGTATCAGCTTCTCCGGAAACTGATTTGCCCCATAGTTGTTGGAGCAGTTGGTCAGCACTACCGGCAGGTTGTAAGTATTGTAGTACGCCCTGACGAAGTGGTCAGAGCTGGCCTTTGATGCTGAATATGGCGACTGTGGCTCATACGGCGTGGTTTCGAGGAAGAAGCCCTCCTCTCCCAACGATCCATACACCTCATCTGTAGACACATGGTAGAACTTCTTTCCCGCAGGGAAATCAGAATCCTTATTGCACTTCCAGATCGTACGCGCTGCATTGAGCAGGTTTACGGTTCCGATCACATTGGTCACGACAAATGCCATCGGGTCAGAGATAGAGCGGTCTACATGGCTCTCAGCAGCCAGGTGTATCACACCATCAAACTGCTCCCGTTGAAACAGCTCATTGATAAAAGCCGCATCTGTGATGTCGCCCTTTACAAATGTGTAGTTAGCCATGCCCTCTATATCGCGCAGGTTCTCCAGATTGCCTGCATAGGTCAGTGCATCCAGGTTGTATATCTGCGTATCCGCATACTTATTGACAAACAGCCTCACCACGTGAGAGCCTATGAATCCGGCGCCGCCGGTGATGAGTATCTTCTTCATTGCTGGTTATTGTTTTTGTATGTCGCCATAGCCCTGTGCTACCACAGTACCATGCGGATCCCTGAATACATAATAGAGCCGGTATAATCCGGAAGATAAGCCTGATATATCTATCGTCTTGATGGTGTAGCCCGAGCCCACCGAGAAATCAAAACTCTTCAACACCAGCAGCTTTTGGTCGACCAGCAGCCATTGGCTCGCGTATACGGTATAGTAGTTATTGACGATATGAATGACAAACGGACCTATAGCAGGATTGGGATATGCTGTGATCGAGCTATTAAAATGAGATTCCGTAGCGCCACTGACCGATGTATAGGGGGTGGTATTGAAAGTATTCAAGACAATATCCGGGATTGCCACATCAGTTTTCCAATCTGAGGTATCGGCAGCGCCTACCAGGTTGCCATTCTCATCCCGCGCGGTATATCCTGATATGGTGATGTCATTACTTTTTTTGCAAGAAGACAAACCCGTCACCATAAGCGCTAGAGCGACCGCAGCCGCTCCCAAACTCCTTATGATAAATGCTTTTCTCATTTTTGGTAATTCCTGACTCTTGGTTCTTGGCTCAAAACTTCTTACAATGACCAATACTTGATCCCCGCTATCTTCTTACGCAGGTCGCCCTTCACATCTACCAGTATGCCATCCGGCTTCATGATAGTCTTAAAGTAAGCCTCGTCCAGCGCGCCGAACTTGTCATGATTTACGGCTACGATCACCGCGTCATAGTCCTTTGCCAGATCAGTGGTCAGCACCTCACCATACTCATGCTGGAATTCTTCATTATCAGCATACGGATCGGTGACCTCTACGTGTACATGATATTCTTTGAGGGCCTTGATCACATCTACCACTTTAGAGTTGCGAATATCAGATACATTCTCCTTGAAGGTAGCCCCCATCACCAGCACCTTGGTGTGTGCTATCGTCTTGTCCAGCTGTATGAGTTGCTGCACCAGCTTTTTGGCTATGCGTGCGCCCATATCGTCATTGATGCGGCGGCCTGCGAGGATCACCTCAGACTTGTAGCCCAGCTCTTCTGCCTTATAGGTCAGGTAGTATGGATCTACGCCGATACAGTGGCCACCCACCAGCCCCGGGAAGAACTTCAGAAAGTTCCACTTAGTACCTGCCGCCTCCAGCACCTCATAGGTGTTGATACCCATTTTATCAAAGATGCAGGACAGCTCATTCATCAGCGCGATATTGACATCGCGCTGCGTATTCTCTATGATCTTGGCAGCCTCTGCTACCTTGATAGAGCTGGCGCGGTGCGTGCCGGCTTTGACTACGATCTCGTATGTTTTGGCTATAGTGTCCAGAGACTCGGCATCGCAGCCGGAGACCACCTTGGTGATCTTGGCCAGCGTATGTTCTTTATCACCCGGATTGATACGCTCCGGCGAGTAGCCGAGCTTAAAGTCCACACCCATCTTCAGGCCGCTCACCTGCTCTATCACGGGCAGGCAGTCATCCTCTGTGCAGCCAGGGTATACCGTAGATTCAAACACCACGTAGTCGCCCTTCTTCAGCACCTTGCCTATGGTAGTAGAGGCGGAGAGAACGGGCTTCAGGTCAGGTACATTGTGTGAGTCTACAGGAGTAGGGACTGCCACTATAAAGAAGGAGGCTTCCTTCAGGTCCTCCAGATCAGATGTAAACTTGATATCGCAACCTTCAAACGCCTCTTTCTCCAGCTCGCAGCTAGGATCTATACCCTGCTTCATCATCTCCACGCGCTTTGGATTGATATCAAATCCGATCACGGATATCTTTCTGGCAAACTCCAGCGCGATAGGCAGGCCTACATATCCCAGTCCTATCAGGGCCAGTTTCTTCTCTTTATTTAGTAACGACTCGTACATGACTTATTCAGTGGATTGTTATTGGTTTTTACTAGACCGTTTTCACACAGTCTTATCAGGACACGCGCCTCACAGCGCCATCCTTCAGCTCATATACTTGTCCGCTTTCTTCGCAGGTAGCCTTTCCTGCAGCATCGAAATTCAAACGATGCCCATACTCACTCATCCAGCCCAGCTGGCGCGCAGGGTTGCCTACCAGCAGCGCATATGCGGGCACCGTCTTGGTCACTACCGCGCCGGCGCCTATGAAGGCATACTGCCCGATGTCATGACCGCATACGATAGTGGCATTCGCACCGATGCTCGCTCCCTTGCCCACATGTGTTTTGGCATATTGGCCGCGACGGTTCACGCCGCTGCGAGGATTCGTCACATTGGTGAATACACAAGACGGCCCGAGAAATACATCATCCTCGCAGGTCACCCCTGTGTAGATAGATACGTTATTCTGCACCTTTACATTATTGCCCAGTACTACGTCAGGAGAGACCACTACATTCTGGCCTATATTGCAGCCACGGCCCAGCGTGCAGCCGGGCATGATGTGGCTGAAGTGCCAGATCCTGGTCCCCTCACCTATGGTACAGCCCTCGTCTATGATGGCCGTCTCATGTGCATAGTAATTATTTGCTGCCATTGATGAAATCCCTATGACCTGCGAAAAGTTCTTCCTTGCTCAGCGTTTTGAAATAGTCATAGGTGATCTTCAGCCCTTCGGCGCGTTTCACCTTAGGCTCCCAGCCCAGTATTTCGCGCGCCTTGGTGATATCCGGCTTGCGCTGCTTAGGGTCATCCTTAGGCAGCTCGAGTGATATGAGTTTCTGGCTGGAATTGGTCAGCTTGATAATCTCCTCACCAAATTCTTTGATCGTGATCTCCTCAGGGTTGCCTATGTTCATAGGCTGCACATAGTCACTCAGCAGCAGGCGGTAGATGCCCTCCACGAGGTCGGCCACGTAGCAGAAAGAACGCGTCTGGCTACCATCGCCAAACATAGTGAGGTCCTCTCCTCTCAGCGCCTGACCTATAAAGGCCGGCAGCACGCGACCGTCATTCAGCCTCATACGAGGGCCATAGGTATTGAAGATGCGGATGATACGCGTCTCCAGTCCGTGATAGGTATGATATGCCATCGTGATAGCCTCCATGTAGCGCTTAGCTTCATCATATACACCGCGCGGGCCTACAGGGTTCACATTGCCCCAGTAGTCCTCCGTCTGCGGGTGTACGGTCGGGTCGCCATATACCTCAGAGGTAGATGCCACGAGGATACGAGCCTTCTTGACCCGCGCCAGGCCGAGCAGGTTGTGCGTACCCATAGCGCCCACCTTCAGGGTCTGGATAGGTATCTTGAGATAGTCTATCGGGCTGGCTGGTGAGGCGAAGTGCAGGATATAGTCCAGGTCACCGGGCACGAAGACAAATTTCGATACATCATGGTGATAAAATTCAAAATTCTCCAGCTTGAAAAGGTGCTGGATATTGCGCAGGTCACCTGTGATGAGATTATCCATCGCTATCACGTGGTAGTCTTCTGCTATAAAGCGGTCGCATAGGTGCGAGCCGAGGAAGCCCGCAGCTCCCGTGATCAGTATCCTCTTTCTTGCTTTGCTCATTCTACAGTTTTTCTGCCTACGCTATAATAGTAAAATCCGCACTCTTTCATCTCCGTCAGGCTATACAAATTTCGCCCGTCGAATATTACCTTTTCTTTAAGAGCCGCTTTGATCTTTTCAAAATCCGGCGAGCGGAAGGTGTTCCACTCGGTAGCGATCACGAGGAAATCAGCCCCTGTCAGGGCATCGTACTGATCTTTGGCAAAGTATACCTTGTCGCCGTACTGCTGCTTCACATGTCCCATAGCCTCAGGGTCATAAGCACGCACCTCAGCGCCGCGGCTGCGCAGCTCATCTATCAGGTAGAGCGCCGGTGCCTCACGCACATCATCTGTATTTGGCTTGAATGCCAGCCCCCACAGTGCTATTGTTTTTCCCTTTACATCAGGGTATTTCTCCAGTATTTTAGCCAGGAAGAGCTTGCGCTGGTCGTAGTTCACCTTCATCACCGAGTCGAGGATGGCAAAGTTGTAGTCATTCTGCGAAGCGGTCTGGTGCAGCGCCTGCACATCCTTAGGGAAACAGCTACCACCATAGCCGAGACCCGGGAAGAGGAACCTCTTTCCTATGCGGCTGTCAGTACCTATACCGCGGCGTACCTGGTCTACGTCTGCGCCTACGCGCTCGCAGAGGTTAGCTACTTCATTCATAAATGAGATTTTGGTAGCCAGGAAAGAGTTCGCTGCATACTTCGTCATCTCCGCAGAGCGCTCATCCATAAAGAGGACCGGGTTGCCCTGGCGTACAAACGGCTCATACAGGTGGCCCATCACTTCCTGCGCCTTGTCAGAAGAAGTGCCTACTACCACACGCTCCGGTTTCATAAAGTCCTCCACAGCTACACCCTCGCGGAGAAACTCCGGATTGCTCACCACGTCAAACTCCACCTTGGCGCCTTTGGCTACTGCCTCGCGCACTTTATCAGCAGTACCTACCGGCACGGTGCTCTTGTCTACTATCACCACATACTGGTGCAGCAGCGGGCCGAGGTCTTTGGCTACACCGAGTATGTACTTCAGGTCAGCGCTGCCGTCCTCACCAGGAGGAGTAGGGAGTGCAAGGAAGATGATCTTTGCATCTTTGATACCTTCGGCCAGGCTGGTGGTAAACTTCAGCCTGCCCTCTTTCTTATTGCGCTCAAAGAGTACATCCAGCTCCGGCTCATAGATCGGCAGTTGGTTGTTATTGAGCATATCTATCTTGGACTGGTTGATATCTATACAGGTTACATCGTTGCCCGTCTCGGAGAAACACGTGCCGGTCACGAGGCCTACGTATCCTGTACCTACTACTGCTATCTTCATTTATTTACTTTTGGTTTGGGTTGTTTTTATTGAATAATTTCCTTGGCTGCTGAGATGATATAGTCCTGCTGGTCCCTCGTCATCTCTGTATGTATAGGCAATGATAATACACATTCGCTCAATCTGATAGAGATCGGGAAATCTGCATCGGAGTATCGCGGGGATTTGTAGGCGTTCTGCCGGTGCATAGGAGACGGATAGTACACCATAGTGGGTATACCCCTCTGCTCAAATGCCTTTCTGGCTGCTACTCTGTCAGTGCCCGGCTTCAGCGTCAGCGTATACTGATGAAATACATGTGTAGAGTTCGCCGCCCTCACCGGGATAGTAGCATTTTGCAGCGATGCCAGCTGCTCGTCATAATATGCGGCCGCACTCTGCCGCGCAGTACAGTACTTGTCGAGGTATTTTAGTTTCACATCCAGTATCGCAGCCTGCAGATTGTCCAGGCGGCTGTTGCAGCCTATATCATCAAATACATATTGCGATGATTGTCCGTGATTGGCTATCATCTTCAGGCGTTTTGCCAGTGCATCATCATTGGTGAAGATCGCTCCGCCATCGCCATAGCAGCCGAGGTTCTTACTGGGGAAAAATGATGTGGTGCCTATCTGGCCTATCGTACCGGCACGTTGTTTTTTCCCGTCAGGGAAGGTATAGTAGGCCCCTATGGCCTGGGCCGTATCTTCTATCACGTAGAGGTGATGCCTCTGCGCTATCTCCATGATCGGAGCCATATCTGCGCACTGGCCAAAGAGATGCACCGGCACGATGGCCCTGGTAGCGGGCGTGATGGCCTTCTCTATCGCCTCCGGCGAAATATTAAAAGTCAGCGGGTCTACCTCTACCAGCACGGGTGTCAGCCGCAGCAGGGCTATCACCTCTGCGGTGGCCGCGTAGGTAAAGTCTGCCGTGATCACCTCATCTCCCGGCTGGAGGTTCAGCGCCATCATGGCTATCTGCAGGGCATCGGTACCATTGGCGCAGGGTACTACATGCTTCACATCCAGATAGGCGGCCAGATTCTTTGTAAAGGATTCCAATGCCGGGCCACCGATGAAGCGCCCCGTATCGATGACCGTGTGTATAGCGCTGTCTATTTCAGATTTGATATGCTGGTATTGGCCGATGAGATCGACCATCTCTATTTTGTTCATCATCGTTAAAAAGGGGAGTCCAAAAATAATATTTTTACCTTTATTGCCTAAAGTAGCTGTATGCATCGCCTCCGGGTTCTATTGACTTTTGCCATCTTGCTTAGCCTTTATAATCAATCATTTGCACAGAATGACTCCCTTCTTATAGCCCGTATAGAGCGCTCAGAGTTTATGAAAAAACGTGCACGGACTACCAATAATGCCGTTCTGATCAGTATTTCCTACTCTGCGCTCATACCCGTAGGAGAGCTAAAGCAGCGATTTGGTTTTTGCAATAGTGTAGCCCTCAATCTGAGCTATAAGATGAATCACAACTGGCTACTGGGCGTAGAGGGGGCTTATCTCTTTGGCTCCCGGGTCAAGGAAAACCAGATCCTCGCCCCTGTCAGCACCTCTACGGGCCAGTTTATACAGGCCACGGGAGACCTGGGCGATATCAACCTGGAGATGAGTGGCTTTGAGCTGGCGCTGCGCACGGGCAAGATATTCAAGCTGTCTGACAAGCATCCGAACTCCGGTATCCTGCTGACGCTCGCACCGGGATTTATACAGCACAAGATATGGATACGTGCCACCAAAGATTCCTATAAGCAGTTTGACACTGACTACAAGACCGGCTACGACCGCCTCACCAATGGCTTTATGCTGCAAGGACAGCTGGGATACCTCTACCTCGAGCGCAAAAAGTACCTTAATTTTTATGGCGGCATAGAGTATACTCTGGGCATCACCCAAAACCGGCGTGCATGGAACTTCTTCGACTCCACAGGTGGTATAGGCGGGCCTGATAGCCACACCAGGCTGGACATGTTCATCGGATTCAAAGTGGGCTGGATCATCCCTGTCTTTATCAATAAGGATACTGAGGAATACTACAGATAAAACCTTAAAAGCGAACCACTGCGGCTATATATCTTCTTTTACGACCTTTTCATCCTGCTATACCGGGCGGCTATACTGGTATCGTCGCCATTTTCTGCCAGGTCACGGCGGTGGTCTCTTGGCCGTGACAAGCTATTCGCGCGCCTGCGCAATAACATGAAAAGCCTGCATGGCAAAAAAGTGTGGGTGCACTGTGCCTCCCTGGGTGAGTTTGAGCAGGCACGCCCCCTCATAGAGATGATACGACAGCGAGACCCCGCGATGAAGATATTGCTTACCTTCTTCTCCCCTTCAGGATATGATGTGCGCCGCTACTACGAGGGGGTAGACTACGTATCGTACCTGCCTATAGACAATGCGGTCAATGCCATCAAGTTTATCCGTACTGTCAGGCCTGACCTCATCATCTGGGTCAAATATGAGTATTGGTATCATTTCCTGCGGCAACTTTATATCAGAAACCTGCCGGTCATATTGGTATCTGCTGTCTTCCGGCCAGATCAGCCCTTCTTTCGCTGGTATGGTGGCCTGCACCGCGAGATGCTCGGCTATTTCCGCCACATCTTTGTACAAAACGAATCATCGCGCGAGTTATTGGCAGGGCTGGGCTTTGCGGCAGAGGTGTGTGCCGATACACGCTTTGACAGGGTGGCATCTATAGCCGCGCAGCGCAAAGAGTATGACACCATTGCAGCATTCAAGGGTGACAAAAAACTGATCGTAGCCGGCAGCACATGGAGCAAAGATGTGGACCTCATAGCCCGGCTCATCAATGAAGATCCTTTCCAGGGTGCATTCAAATACGTCATCGCACCGCATGATGTGAACGAGGAAAACAACTATTACATCATCGGCAATACAGTGGTGAGACGAGGACTCTTCTCACGTGTGACCACTCAAAATGCTCACGATTATGATCTGATCATCGTAGATGGCATCGGCATGCTGTCTTCCATCTATTATTATGCAGATGTAGTATATGTAGGAGGTGGCTTTGATACCAGCGTGCACAATATCCTGGAGCCTACAGTATATGGCAAGCCGGTCATCTTTGGCCCCAATCATCAGAAGTCAGCCGAGGCCCTTGAGCTACTCAGCCATCCCGAGTGGCATGCAGCCTATACCGTGAGCAGCTATGAGCAGCTACTGGACTCTATAGAAGACCTCTATGAGCACGACGGCGCCCACCTGCGCACCGGCTCCGAAAAAGCCCGCGAATATGTACTATCGCACACCGGGGGCACGGAGCAGATCTATGCCTGGCTAAAGAGTAAAAACTATTTGTAAGCGCCTGCCATGTTTCCTGCCATACAGAACTACTTATATCCTATTTTCATGTACGTATACAGTCCATGATATTATGAGCTTGCAGGGTGCAATAATAGAGGTAGAGGAGATAGCCAAAAGATTTCAACTCCACAATGCGGAGGGCAGAGAGTACATAGATGCCCTCAGCCCGCTTTCCTTTTCGCTGGGGCGTGGAGAGACACTCGGCATCATGGGTAGAAACGGCTCCGGCAAAAGCACCCTGCTCAAAATACTCTCAGGCATTCTAAAACCTGATAGTGGCCAGGTGAGAATCTATGGCACCTTTGCCGCGATCCTTGACCTCGGTTTTGGCATGGTACCCGAGTTTACCGGGCGTGAAAATATTTTCCTGGCAGGTAGCATGGCCGGCTACAAAAGGCAGCAGATGCGCACCATGGCTGATGAGATCATAGATTTTGCAGAGATCGGAGATTTTATAGACCAGCCGGTACGCCATTATTCCAATGGTATGTACCTCCGCCTCGCATTTGCCATCAAGACCTTGCTGCAGGTAGACCTTCTCATACTGGATGAGATCATGACTGTAGGCGATATCCGTTTTCAGGAAAAGTGCAAACTGAAAATACAGCAGCTACTGCGGCAGGGCACCAGCCTGATCATCGTATCGCACAGCCTGCGCGAGATAGCTGAGTATACCCGCCGGGCACTGATACTGGACCAGGGCCGGATAGTAGCTGATGGTGAGACTATGTCTGTGATAGATGCATATGAGGCACGATCCGGCCTCAAGCGGCAGAAAGAAGACGTTTCGGTCAACTTTGGCTCAGACCCGGACCAGTGCATCACAGTGCTGGACTACTGGGTCTCAGATCACCACGTACAGATAGAACAGCCGGTCAGCGCCTCTATCAGGTTTCGTGTGAATAAGCCCGGCACCTACAATCTCATGATCTATATCTCAGACTTTAGCAATGTACTGCTGTCTGACTCCTTCTCCTACAGGGTCACACCTGAGTATACTGTCAGCGCCACGGGTGAGTATGTCTGTACGTGCCATATGCCGGACAATTTTTTTAATGTCGGTACCTTTTATGTGGGCTTCATTATATCTGATGGCCATAGCTCGCTGTATGAGAATATGCGCTGCCTGAGTTTTGAGATCGAATCTTCTTACCATATGTGGGTCACACCCTGGAGTATGCATGACAAAAAGTTTTCACTCAAGCCCAGCTTTCAGTGGAGCCTGCAGCAGCCGAAAGAATGATACAACGCAAGATAATGCTACGCACCTACTACCAATACTACATCTGCCTCACCGCCCTGCTGCTCATAGCCGGATGCAGGCAGGAGCCTGCACAGATCCGGATAGCAGACCTCCGTA
The DNA here is from genome assembly GCA_018267385.1 of Bacteroidota bacterium. Classification (GTDB taxonomy): domain Bacteria; phylum Bacteroidota; class Bacteroidia; order Chitinophagales; family LD1; genus UBA1941. The sequence continues at coordinate 91,273 of JAFDYN010000008.1, forward strand.
CCGCCGTGCATGAACTGGATGGCTTCGGACCCTGGGATCCCACTGTATGCGATATGCCTGAACCGACTGATACACTCTATACCAATCTTCCTTACTCCTATGATTCAGCTATCGCAGACCTGCACAGGCATTTTGACCAGATCGATACGCTGCATACCAGCCCAGAGACACGCCAATACCTCAAGGCACTCACTGCAGCAGACCTGGTCTATGCAGCATTTAGCTACCAGTTTCTAGGGCCTAAGTATGGCCTGGCGCGCGATAGCCAGATGCTCGATATATGGCAGCGATGGGACACGCTGCCACTGCGCACCTGCTATGATATTGGCAATCACAACGCCATGTCTTTCTACTGTACTCAGCGGAGCGTCTTTTTTCTCAGGATGGTAGACACGCTGCTACATATCAAGGGGTATACCGTCACCATACCTGATGGCGTGCACGTATTCCCTGTGCTACATCTTAGTGGCGGCGACTACATAGTAGATCCCTATGACCCCGCTGTTTTTGCCGATAGCAGCGGCACCTTTGCCGTGACCTATGACACACTGCTGCACAGCAAAGGCCACGGGCATAACAAGGCAATAGCTACCCGCAGGATATACGGCGATACCCGTATGCTCCTCTCCCACGCCTATGTAGATACCCTCCGTGCGAGGTCTGGCAGTGCTGATGACCAGGGCATCAGCGGCCTGCTGTGCTCCTATCTGCACAGCCAGGGCGGTGACCTGCAGCGGCTCATGCGGCCCTGCTTTAAGGTACCGGGGGCTCCCACCTTCCGGGATGTACACATCATACCACAGGGGCACAATGCCTATAGTATAGGCCAGCACTGGCGCGTAGATGGTCCATTGTTTGACCAGCAGGATATAGAGAGGTACTATATAGGTATCACCTGCAGGTGAGTACTATGGCCGGCTTAGCTCATCTGCGGAGCTTAGCTTTGATATCCTTTTTCAGATTGGCTCCGTAGCGATACATGGTGCCATTGCGCAGTATAGCCTTGAAGTTGCTAAACTGAAACAGGCACTGCGCTGTATAGAATGACGCCAGGTACAGGAAATAATAAAGCATATAGAGCGTATTGCTCCTGATCTCGGGATTATAAAATTTATTGAGGAGGATAGAATCTACCAGAAACAGGGAGTCTATAAAATAATCATCCGTATCCAGGCGGATCTGGCCCTGCTCCTGCAGCTGGTCAAAAAGCGCGCTGCCCGGATACGGCCGGAACTTTGCCAGCCCTACATCATTGACCCCCACGCGGGCGCACTGTATCAGAAACCAGCATGTACGAAAAATATCGCTGTGCCGCTCACCCGGCAGTCCTATGATCATATTGATATAGATGCGCATATCTTGCCCCTTGGCATATCGCATGGACTGCAGCATATTGGGAATATTCACCTTCTTCTTGATCATCTCCAGTACACGCTCCGAGCCGGACTCCGGTGCGTAGATGATCTCATGGCAGCCGCTGCTGCTGAGCGCCACGACCACCTCCTCATCTATCGCCTCTGACCGCGTACCCGCGGGGAAGCGCCACTGTATATCCAGCTTTCTATCGCGCAGTATCTGCGAAAAATCCAGTATCCATTTTTTCTTGATGATCGCCGTGAGGTCAAAGAAATCAAAATTGCCCGCGTGGAAATGCTCCTGTGCGTAGGTTATCTCATCTGCCACGCTCTCCGGCGTGCGCAGAAAGTAGCGCGTGCCCCACATATCGGGGCTCGTACAGAAGGTACACCGGAATGGGCAGCCGCGCGTAGCGATCAGTGGCAGCGTGATAGGATTGGGCGCATCTGCGCGGCGTAGGGGCCGCGGGTAGAGCTCTACGGGAAACTCCTCCCATGCCGGCACCGGTATATCATCCAGTTTGCGCATGCGTTCTCGCTTCTCTGTCTTTACGCATCCGTCATCACGGCGCAGCATGATGCCACTCACTGTATCCAGCGCACGTCCCGTAGTGATAGCATCTATCAGGTCAGAGAATGTCTCCTCTCCCTCGCCTAGTATACAAGCTGTGAGTCCCGCGCACTGCTGCAGGAAAATATGAGGCATACCCGTGGCGCTCTCACCACCTGCCACGAGAGTAGCTCTCGGATAGCGGCCGGCTATCATATTGATCAGGGCGCGATCAGACACCCAATCTATAGAGAACATGCAGCTAAATCCGATCAGCTCAGTATCAGGATGGATGGTATCAGCTATGACATCAAAGGACAGTCCACTCGTGACGAGTGCTGTACGGGCTGGTAGCACGCCCCGTATCTGCCGGGCATCAAACTCGTGCTGCTCGCCACCGCTGCTCATGGCAGCATCTATCACCTGCACCGTATGGCCCTGCTGCTTTAGTACTGCTGCTATGAGCGCCATGCCCAGCGGCGGGAAAGACACCACAGACATGGCATCCTTTATCATCAGCTTAGGTGGCCGGATCAGACATATTCTCATATGCAGTCTGTAAAGCCAGGAGACCCTACGGCCACTGCACTGATTAATAAGATAGGCTTGTCCTTATCTCCATCCGGGCACATCATACGAAGGAGAGGTATTTCTTTTTGATACGATCCAGAAACCCGTATTTATCCTTGTACAGGCTCCAGTTCTTTTTATAAAAATCAGACACATCGCGAGGTGTGAGCCTCGGCGGTTGATACGGGAAGGACATCTTCAGGGGGTATTTATCTGCAGGGTCGGAAAAATCACCCTGCAGGAAAAACTCCGGCATGACACCATATGCATCCACATTATTTCTATCACGGTCATAATAGTAGTAGAGCAGCTCTGTGGCCGGATTTACCAGCCCGCAGCATACTACTGGCCTCGCCTCCCCGCTTTGATTGGCAAATGAGCCGTGCAGCGTCTTCCCGGAGAAAATAGCTGCATCGCCTGCTTTGAGGTTCAGATTTACGGCATACTTCTGCAGGTCATCATTCAGGTATTTGTATGGCCAGTCCACACCTATCGGCAGCTGGTAGTCAAAAAGTTTATTGCTGCCGGGCATGAAATACAAATAGCCGCGGTCACTGGTGATATCTACCAGCGGCATCCAGAATATGAGGTACTCGTGCTCAGACTCATCTACCGCGCTGGCATCACGGTGTATGGCCAGGTTCGTCGCTGTCTTTTCTGCAGGCTTGGTCAGAAAGTAGGCAAAATGCTCCCTGTAGGCTATGATATGCCGCTGCAGGCAGGGCGTGAGCAGCGCCAGCAGCTCTGAGCTGATGTGCTTTTTTTCGGTATCGTCCACATTTACTGCAGAGTTCCAGCAGACCATTTTCTCTGCAGGCGGCTCATAGTGAGCGTGAAATATGGACAGCATTTTAGCCACAGTTTCAGCATCAGCAAAATCCTTCAGTACTATATACCCATCCTGCTCGAACTGCTGCTCTTTGACCGCATCCTTAAACCGGATCCTTATTAATTTCTTATCCATAGCCTTACTGATATAAAAATAAAAAAACAGAGTCAAATTCAGGGCATAATGCCGGATTTTCACCCCGGTTATTTTGTGCATCTTTGCCCGTGACAACCATGCCTCCATGCAGACTACTGAGACCTCTGTGACAGATACCCGCCGTACGGCGCCTATCGTCTTTTCGGCTGCTCCGCTCACCTTTGGTGCTTACTGCAGAGAGATCATCTCTTACAGCTGGCTCATCTGGGTCTTTGCGACCAAAGAGATACGCATGCTCTACGTGCAAACATACTTCGGTCTGCTGTGGAGTATCATACGGCCGGTCATGACCTTGCTCATATTCACGATGATATTTCGTTTGTTTATGCATGTACCTACGCGGTCTCCTTATTACCTTTTTGCCTTCACGGGCATGATCGCCTGGAACTTTTTTTCCCAGATATCCAATACTGCCTCCACAGCCATCCTCCATGGAGAGGACATATTTTCAAAACTCTACTTCCCCAAGGTCATCCTGCTGCTCGCCAAGATCATAGTTTCATCCCTTGAGTTTTTTATCTCCCTGGCCATGCTGATCCTACTGATCATCATCTCGGACACTTCTCTTTCTGCCGGCCTGCTCGCGCTGCCGCTGTTTCTCTTTTACAATGTCATCTGTGGCTTTGCCATAGCCATCTGGATGAGTGTACTGAGTGCACGCTTTCACGATCTCACTCAGCTTATGCCCGTGGTGATAGGGATTGCTATCTGGGTCACGCCTGTATTTTATCCTGCAGACGTCGTACCTGCTGCCTACCGCCCGCTCCTTTATCTCAATCCTATGGCGGGTGTCATCAGCGGCTACCGCTATGCCCTGCTCGGAGATCCGTTTCCGGATTTTCCTTACTTTGTCACTATGGCCATTGTCTCCGTCGTAGCACTGGCCGGGCTCTATCTCTTCAGCCACAAGGAGCGCGCAGTTTGACTCTGGCGGTGTGCTGTCACTTTGGCTTTGCTCCCGCCTCCGCACTTCTGATCATTGCACCTATATCCTGATCTCCGGGCGCTATCTGCCGGGCAGCACTCAGATATACCAGTGCACTATCTACTCTGCTCTGAGCCATGTACACCCGGGCTATATTCACATAGGCATCAGATGTAGCCGGCCATCGTCCTATCGCTTCACGGTTTACAGCTATCGACTCGAGAGGCCTTCCGGCCTTGAAATATGCCATGCTCAGCAGCGAATAAGGAACGTAATTGATAGGCTGGTGCCTGATCACATGATTCAGCGGAGCTATCGCCTCCTGATACCGGCCCATATCTATATCTAGCTGACCTATAAAAAGAAACGGGTCCGTATTTTCCGAATCTATAACCGTGGCCCTCTCGAAGTACGCGATACTACTATCAGGCATTTGAAGAGCCGCATATACTCTGCCCATATCATAGGCAGCATTGTAAAATTTCGGATAGATGGCTAGGGCCTGCTTGAAGTGGCCGAGCGCCTCTAGCTGCATATCGTGCTGCGCAGTAGCAGGTATCTCATAGGAGGTTTTCATGAGCTTTACGGCCAGCAGGTCATGTGCATGAGCAGAGCTGTCTACATAGCTGATATCATGGCGCATCAGCGTCAGGGCATCTTTCCACTGCAGATTTCGCGCAAAGGTAATACCTGCATATAGTACCAGGATAGCTAGCACAGTATACCTGACTGTGGGCCTCGGTAGCTCGCGACTGTCAGACAGCAGTGACCGCTGCAGCAGGTATGCCAGCCCTGCGCCCAGTACTATACACCACCCCAGTGATGGAATGAACAGGTAGCGCTCCGCCAGCATACCGGGTATAGGAAAGAGGAAGCCGGATACCGCCCATATGGACAGCAGGTATATCATCAGGCCCAGGGCCATCACCTTGCTACGCCGCAGGCTGAGTAGCATCCCGGCACCAAGCAGTAGATAGCAGATCAGGCCCACCATCGGCCACGGCTCGGTGAGCCGCTGCGGATAGATATACCGGTAGCCGTAGTAGAACGCCATAGGATACGGCAGCACTACTTTATGCAGATAATGTGTCAGTACCTCCATAGACGTACCGGCCTTGACAGCCAGTGGTGCATCTGCCGGCACCGGATTTTCTACATAGGCCAGCGGCCGGTTTTGCTCCGCTGCCGCTACCGGTGCCGTGAATGTGCCTGCTATGGACACCTGCGTATTGACGATATGCACCAGCCGTGCGGTATTGGTCTTCAGATCAGGCCATGTATAGACCATCAGCACCAGAAGCGCTCCGGCGCTGATAGCATTACGCAGTTGCCTGTCGCTTCTCTTTAGCAGTATGGGTAGCAGGAATACCACTGCCATATATATACTATAGGCAGTACTACCCAGGCTGGCCCTGGTGAAAAGGCCATGCAGCATAAATAATTTCACTGAGTCATATATCCCGATCATTAATACGACATAGCTGAGTATCCGTGTGCGAGGCCAGCGGTACAGCACCAGTATCACGACCCCGAGATTGAGGTACGATGCTATATCACCATAGCATGTCAGCACTGCATATAGTACAAGAGCAGGTATGAAAAGGCGCCCTCTGCTATACAGCATCTGAAAGGCGAGAGCGATAAAGAGCAGGTTGCTGTAGATAGAGTTGCCCGGAGAGAATAATATCATAGATACGGTCACGCATATATAGATGCCCAGGGTAGCCCACCAGTTGATCATCTTATTGCCCCAGAGTCCCAGTACCAGCAGCGCCAGCGCTGTAGCTACTGCGGGCAGGTAGCCCATATACAGCCCGGCAAAGAAAAGCCCGAGGCAAAACACGGTGACCGTCATAGGCAGCCAGCCAAAGTTTACCTGCAGGTCACGTGCCGCCGCTCCCAAAAAACTCTTCAGGTCATTCTGATCCGCAAAAGGTACTGCAGCGGCCTTTTCATTTCTGTAGTATGCCCGGAGGCGCGCTACCCGCTCAAAAAAGTAGTCCGGATGTACCAGCAGGAAAAGCAGGATGACAAATGCCAGCAGTAGCAGTGCCAGCAGTATCTTATGGGCTGCACTATCCGACATGATCCAGTAGAATGGTACCGCCAGCAGCAGAGCTACATTCAGCACCGGGCGCAGGCGTACGGGGCGGCATATGATCAGTGCGCACGGTATGATGAGCATGAGTGGCACAGCGGTCTTCTTGCTCAGCAGGGCCAGCAGTGCCATGGCGGGTACGCCCATATACCACAGACGCCTGCCGCTCACGGCACAGAGAGCCGCATACAGGGCCAGCAGGCCAAAAAGGAGGGCCAGTATCTCATCCCTGTTTTTGATACTGCTCACCACCTCGGTATGGGCAGGATGCGCCGCAAATAAAAGCGTGATAAACAACAACAGCCGCCGGGAGTGATCCGGCAGCAGTGACTTCAGTATACGGTAGACCAATACGACGCAGAGGGCGTAGAGCAGCAGATTGACCAGGTGGCTCACATGGGGATTATCCCCCGCCACTGAGTGCTCCACAGCAAAGGTGGCCAGTACCATGGGCCTGTACTCGTAGGCATAGCCGGAGGCATCCTCATAATAGCTGGATGTAAAGATCTCGGGTATCGCAGAGATCCCCTGTGAGGTGAGACGGTGCTGGATGGTCACCAGCTCATCATCCATATTATAGTTGTTGAAGACAGAGTTGGCGTAGAGCAGGCTGGTAAACACAAAAAGGATGCACTCCCACTTGTATCTGCTGAAAAAAGTGACTCGATCAGGCGCTGGTCGCCTCTTCTTCGGTTCCGTAGACATGTGTGTAAATGGTTCTCTGGCTTCAGGGTTTACAGCAATCATTGATTCGAAAAAAACCGCTGTTCATGGGTAAATATAAAAAAGATACCCTTAAAAAAACTTTTCTCCGAAATTCATCCTATTGCTTACATTAATATATTTCCGATATAAAGTAATAAGGCGAACTGCATTTTCCTGTCGGCATCTCTTACTCTTGATTACAAAAATTAATGCAGCGTACGGTTGAAATTATATATATTTTACTATATTTATAGTGAAGACTAAGAGTTTGTTTAAACAGGATAGGGGATAGCTTCTGCTTTAGGGTTATTCAGCTTTCCTGATTGAAAAGGTATTATAAACCGATACCTGTTGTGCTATGAAAAAATATGAAGGACCCTGGACGGATACACAGCTCAAGCACCTGCTGCGCAGGACACTTTTTGGTGTCACCCTTGCAGATCATAGATTTTTTTTAGGTAAATCTATGGATGAATGTCTTGACATTCTGCTAGATACATCTACCAATGCCATCCCGCCGGTCTACTATGACGATCAAAGAACTGAGACCATAAAGGAATACCAATGGGACCATCACAGTGAGCGGTTTGTAAAATTTACTGCGGTTTTGATCTCCTGCTTCATGCCTATGATGCATCAGCCCAGAAACATAGGGGAGCGTATGGTCCTTTTCTGGCACAACCACTTCGTCACACGCTACCAGACTACCGAGAGCGGGGTATACACGATGCAATATTTCCAGCTGCTGAGAAAATTTGTGACCGGCAATTTCAAGCAACTGCTCAGAGAGATCACTACAAACGTGCAGATGCTTCTCTTCCTGGATGGGAATAAGAACAATAAAAATGCTCCGAATGAAAACTATGCCAGAGAGCTGCAGGAGCTATTTAGCCTCGGCAAGGGACCGGGGTCAAGGTACACCGAGGCTGATGTGCATGCGGCAGCCAGAGTACTGACAGGCTGGGTCGTAGATCATGAGTACTTCACAGCACGCTTTGACGCCAGCATACATGATACTACTGACAAAACCTTTTCATCCTTCTATCACGATCATGTGATCAGCGGCAAGGAAGGCCCCGATGGCCAGACCGAGACGGACGAGCTCATAGAGATGATCTGCCGCCAGCCGGAGGTTTCAAAGTTTATGTGCCGCAAGCTATACCGCTGGTTTGTGAATAGCAATATCGATGCTCGCGTAGAGGAGCAAATCATCTCGCCGCTGGCAAAGCTATTTGTCGCATCAGGCTATGAGGTCCAGCCAGTATTGCGTGCCCTGCTGAGCTCGGATTTTTTTTACAACCCCGATCTGATAGGGGGTATCATCAAGAGTCCCATCGATTTTATGATCGCCCTGATCAGGGAATTTGATTTAAAGAATGACCCGGCCGATATAGAACCTACGGGACCTATGAAAGTGCCGTTTTGGGCGGCCTATATGGCCGGCAAAATGGATCAGGAGATAGGAAGCCCTCCTACTGTGGCTGGGTGGCCAGCCTACTACGAGTATCCATTGTATGACAAGGAATGGCTTACCTCTGGTATTTTTGGTCAGGCGGCATGGATAGATAGAGTGACGAGCCTGGATAGATCAGACCCGGAGCAGACGATCCACCTTGACCTTATATCATTTGTGCGGTCTCTGGCACATCCTGCCGATGCCGTGCAGTGGCTGGCAGAGACAGCAGACCTGCTGTATGCCCTGCCCCCGGGAGCAGAGCCTATGAAATATCTGCAAAAACTGGCAGACACCAGCCACTCATACCCAGGCTCCTGGAGTGAGGTATGGACCAGATACATAGCGGCTACAGATAATGAGGCCTTGGCCACAGAGATAAAGAAGAGATTAAGGGACATTTTTCAGCACCTGCTGACTTATCCCGAATACAAAATAAGATAACCATGAACCGCCGGACCTTTCTCAAAAAAACCAGTGCTACCTTGCCCTTTATTTGGGGTTTGCCGTCTTTTGCCATATCTCATGCCTCGTTTTTTGAAAATATATCCCTTCAGGGTCCCTATCAGGACCGCGTACTGGTGCTGATCCAGCTAGAGGGGGGCAATGATACGCTCAACACTATCATTCCGCTACACCAATATCCCGTCCTCCAAAGGGTTAGGAAAAATATCATTATCCCGGAAAACAAAATCCTATTGCCCAAAGCCACCGTCGGATTCGGATTTCACCCTTCCATGGCCGGGCTACAGCGACTCTATGACGATAAACTGCTCTCGATAGTGCATGGAGTAGGCTATCCTGATCCGGACTTCTCGCACTTCAAAGGCACTGATATAAAGATAACGGCAAACATAGCTAAAGGCGAAGGTTCTGACCATTGTCTCTCCGGATGGGTAGGCAGGTACGTTGAGTCGCAGTATGAAGGCTACCCCACCGGCTTTCCTAAAAAAACGGGAGACGGGCCACCTGCGGTGCGCATAGGAAATGTATCTCCCAAAATAACATCAGGCAATACGGTGGACCTCGGTATAGGATTCAATGATCTGTCAGACTTTGAAAGTCTCGCACCTGATTTTCCGGATAGCCCTGCATTCAGAACTTTGGGTGGCCAACATGTCACAGACATTACGTCTGTGGTAAAACGGGTAAAGCATTACATACCGGGCATCACATCAGCCGTGGGGAGGCAAAAGAATCTATCAAAGCTGTATCCTGAGCGCAAAAAAAACCTGCTGGCGGATCGGCTGAAACTAGTGGCTAGCCTCATAGGGGGGGACCTGAGGAGCCAGATATATATAGTGAATCAGACCGGCTATGATACGCATGGTGATCAGGTGCTGCGCACAGACACTACCAAGGGCCTGCATGCAGATCTGCTCAGAGATCTGTCAGAAGCCATCGTCGCATTTCAGGATGACCTGCGTCTGATGGGCAAACTGGATAATGTATTGGGCATGACTTTCTCAGAGTTTGGGCGGCGCATAGTCTCAAATGAATCATGTGGTACCGACCATGGCACCGTAGAGGCTGTATTCATGTTTGGCACCAGGCTGCAAAAAAGTTTTGTAGGTGATCTGCCTGCACTTCCCGAAATGCCGACTGTGAATGACAATATGGTTTATCACACAGATTTCAGGGCGGTTTATGCCTCTGTTCTCAAAGGCTGGTTTGGCCTGCCCGAGGAAAAAATTAAAACCATATTGCCCACCGCTCCTCCGGAGAGATTAGACCTTTTCAGATCCTGATAGCGGATGATAAATCCTACATATGCCATCATTTATCTATGAATAATGAAAATACTAATGATCATATTGTTGCCTTGCCTACTTCTGTCATCTACACTGACGGGTCAGTCTGTACATTCTACGGATCGTCTCACTCCCGTGGAGCGGCGCCTGCTGGATGATCTCCAGCGCAATATGGTAAAAGTGCCGGGGGATAGTTTCCGGATGGGAGCCACCAAGGATAAAGAACCGGAGATAGATACCAGGCCTGTGCATACCGTTTACTTGCACAACTTTCTGATATGCAAATACACCGTCACCCAGCATCTCTGGACTGTGGTGGAAGGCCACAACCCCAGTGGCTCTACTATATGTGACAGCTGCCCGGTAGAAAAAGTCAGCTGGAGTGAGGCACAGGACTTTATATTGAAACTAAACAAACTGACAGGCAAAAATTACCGATTGCCTACCGAGGCAGAATGGGAGTATGCAGCCAAAGGGGGGAGTAAAGGCGGTGACTATCTATACAGCGGCAGCGACGAGATAGACAGTGTGGGGTGGAATGATAATAATAGTGATAAGCGGTCACACCCGGTAGGAAAACGAAATCCCAATGAGCTCGGTCTGTATGATATGACGGGAAATGTGCTGGAGTGGTGTAGCGACTGGTATCAGGAGGACTACTACCGTAAGAGCCCGGTGGTCGATCCACGCGGGCCTGCCTCTGGTCAGAGCAAAGTATTACGTGGCTGTGCCTGGAATATTTTTACCTCAAACTGTGCCGTCACAGTGCGTGCAGCGCTACCACCTGATAGTCACTATTACAATGTAGGTTTTCGTTTAGCAGCTGATCCATAGGCCGGCTGAAACGCTACCTACGGCTGCATGCTTATTCTCGGCCACTCAACCATTATTGTCATTTTTTCCTGACAAAATCCTGACAATGTTTTTTGTGGAATAGGGCCCCTACGTGCATGATACTGGCAAATCAGCAATCATGAAAAACACAACCAACTACGACGGCCTGTCTATGGATGACATCATCTTTGATGGCCGCAACAAAGCCTACGGCGCCTATGAGCTGCGCCAGTCTTACAACCGTCGCATCAAGCAGGGTTTACTCGGCGCACTCGCACTCAGCGCCCTGCTCTGTAGCTACCAGTCTCTCATGGCCCTCTACCACCCTGTCCATGCGCTGGAGCACAAGCAGGTGGTAGCAGATCTCAAAAACGTGACGGTAGAAAAGATCGAGACCATCGAGATGACCAAACCCAAAACGCCGCCACTGCCCAAGGCCACACCTGCACCTAAAGGTGTATCTGACCCGCCCACTGTGCGCAGTACCGCGATACTGATCCCCACCAATACGGAGCATGCCACTGACAGCATTCCACACAATGATATGCTGGCCATCACCGCCACCGGCGACCAGAATAAGAGTGGCACCACGCCTGGCGATAAAAAGGGTGATCCAAACGGAGATATAGCGACTACAGTGGCAAGAGCAGTACAGCCAGCCACTGAGACGGTAGACTGGGCATCAGTGATGCCGGAATACCCCGGGGGTGAGCCAGCCATGATGCACCAGATCACCAGCCAGATAGACTACCCTGATGATGCCAAAGCGCTAGATATACAAGGCCGTGTAGTAGTAGGATTCATAGTAGATGAGAATGGCAATGTGGGTGATGTGCGCGTAGTGCGCGGCCTCAACCGGTCCCTGGATGAAGAGTCGATACGTGTAGTACGCAAACTACAGCGCTTCAAACCCGGCTCTCAGGGGGGCAAGCCGGTACGGGTACGCTTCACCCTACCCATCATGTACAGGCTCAGCTAAAACACAAACGTCAGGATCTGGCCTCCAGGCGGGCGCAGGGATGTATTTTGACCACATCGCCTGTAGCCCGCCTCAGTGATATATGTCCTGGCTGTCAGACTTATATAGCGCGCAATGCTACACTATTCGGTTATTGGCCCGAACATCTACCCGACTTACCTGTTTTTTACGATTTGCAGATCCCTTTTTGCCTTAAAATAAGTATATATGCTAAACGTCATCTGATATATACCTCCACATACACACATGGCCAGGCCTTCCATAATATTATTACTACTCATAGCTGCGCTGCATACGCAGGCCCAGAATCTTGCCTTCACCCTTTACCTATTTGGCGATAGTATAGGCAATAGCAAGATCACTAAGAAGCATGAAGGTAGTAACGATATATATGTGCTCGATACCTATGCCAAGGCCAAGATACTCTGGGTGACGCGCGAGAATCATACCCACTATGAGGCTGTCTATCGCGATGGCAAACTGCAATCATCCGTGTACTATGAGATCAATAACGGCAAGAAAGATAAGTGGAGTAATATCAGGTTTGATGGCAGGCAGTACAATGCAGATACCTATATGGGCAAGAAGACCTGGACCGAAGCGCCTACCCACTCCATAGGCACGATGTATTGTGATGGCTATGCCCCAAATAAAAAGCGTTTCTTTAACGAGGCGCAGGCTGATTTTAATGAGTTATCTTTTCCCCAGGCCAATGTCATAGAGTTCAAAAGCTCTGATGGCAATAGAAATGTCTACCACTTCAAAAATGGTCAGATAGATGATGTAGAGTGCCACACGTCCATCGCCACCCTGCATATCCGGAGGACCAGATGAGCGCATTGGCGGTTCTGTTTTATTGAAACCCTTTCATCCATCTGATGTGAAAATTGAAGCGTTGATATTTGACCTGGGAGGAGTTGTTTTCGACTATTCATTTGAGCAGGCCTATCACGCATGGTCTGCGATAACAGGCCGTCCGGCATCAGAGATCAAAGAATGCTTCCATTTTTCAGGGGACTTTGAGCGCTTTGAACGTGGCGTTATCACACCAGAGCAATTTATCGCATCTGTCTCCACTCAGCTAGGGCATACATTTGATGCAGATAGTTTTGAAAAGGGCTGGAATGCGATCTACAATGATGTGATACCGGGCATGGACCAGCTGCTCGCATCCCTCCATACTGACTATCCTCTCGTAGCATTGACCAATACGAACCAGATTCATGCAAAGGTATGGAAGGGGAAATATGCCACGGTACTACAGCACTTTGACAAGGTTTTCGTTTCATATGAAATGGCAGCGAGGAAACCTGAGCAGCACGTATTCCGGATGGTGACAGACTATCTCCGGCTCCCTGCAGATCATATCCTCTTCCTGGATGATAACAGGGACTATACAGCGAGTGCCGCCGGTATGGGGATGCATGCAGCTACAGTATCTTCATACGATCAGGTGGTAGCCGCACTGGCGCATCATGGCGTGTACCCGACTGCCCACCTTGCCCCGCCGCATAAATAATCCTAACCCATTTCACAGGTCGGCTTTAGTTTGATATATTTAGACTACAAAACCGAGCATGAGCCTCCGCTATAGTCTTCTTGTAGTCTTCATATCCCTGCTGCTGATCCCCGCGTGCAAAACGAAACAAGCGCCGCTCACCGGCCCTGTAGCCTACGACCTGAAGGAATACAATGCCTCTGCCGAAATGCTCCAGAAGGACTTTGGCACGGAGCACGATCCCACGCGCAAAAGAGAGATAGCCTACCAGATAGCAGAGTCATACCGCCACTATGGCAATGTCAGCACTGCTGCTGACTGGTACCGCAAGGCCGCCGACCTCGGTGATGACCACTCTCTCTACATGCTGGGCCGTATGCAGATGATGGCAGAGCAGTATGACGAGGCGCAAAAGACCTTTGAAAAATATGGCCAGCGCGACGCCGTGAGCAAGAGCCTGGCTATCGCTCAGCTGCGCAATATCAAAAACGCCCTCGACTGGAAGAAGAATGTGATCCGCACACAGATCACCGCTCTATCCTACCTCAATACACCTCAGAATGACTGGAGCCCGATACTGTACAAGGGCCGCATCGTGATAGCCTCTGACCGCGAGGATGCTACAGGCGGCATACCTGATGCATGGACAGGCGGCAAACCGGGTGACCTCTACATCTCTGATCTCGATCCCCGCGCACATGCTGATAAATTCAGCACGGCCATAGATACCAAAGACGATGAAGGCTCCTGCACCTTTACCAAAGATGGTAATGAGATGTACTTCACCCGCTGCGGCGTTTTTGATAATGATGACAATAAGAATCGCCCCACGGGCAATGCCTACTGCCATATCTACTATAGCCGCCAGAATAACGGCACCTGGTCTGAGCCTGAGCTGATACACCTCTTTGATGATACGGTGAATGTACGTGAGCCCGCCCTCTCGCGTGATGGCAAGATACTCTTTGTGTCATCAGACCTCCGCGCAGGATTTGGTGGCCGTGACCTCTACTACTTTACCAAGACTGACAGCGGATGGGCTGGCCCGCACAACGCAGGCAACGCTGTCAATACCTCGGGCGATGAGTGCTTCCCGTGGCTGGACGAGCGCAATAACCTCTACTTTGCCTCCAATGGCCTGCCCGGCATGGGTGGCTTTGATATCTTCAAGGCTGTAAAAGGCAAAACAGTCTGGAAAGACGCCACCAACCTCCGCGCACCGATCAATAGCGGTGCAGATGACTTTGGCCTGGTGATAGAGAAATACAAGCCCAAGGATATCAATGACACGATACTGTTTGCGGGCTACTTTACCTCCTCGCGGCCCGGTGGCAAAGGCGGTGATGACATCTACTACTTCCAGGACCCCTGGGTCAACTACTTTACACTGAAGGGCAAGACCCTGGCTAAACAATACGAAAACCCCGAGGATCCTGACAGCAAGATGCTCGGCATACTGCCCCTGCCCGGTGTGCGCGTAGAGCTGAAAGACCCTGTGACCGATAGCGTCATAGCCTCTGCCCTGTCTGACAAGGGAGGTAACTATACTTTCTCTCTTGAGTCAGAGCGCGACTACAAACTGACCGGCAGCAAGTATGATTACTTCAATAAAAACGAAAGCGTCACCACCAAAGGCAAGCGCCACCAGGACTCTGTCTACATCACCCTCCATCAGGATCTGGAGCTGGACAAGATCTTCAAGCAGAAGATGATCGTGATACCTAATATTTACTATGACTATGACAAGGCCACCCTGCGCCCTGAGTCCAAAGTAGTACTCGACTCGGTGCTCTCCTTCTTCAAAGACAATAAAGACCTGACCATAGAGATCGGCTCTCACACCGATAGCCGCGGCAGCGATGCGTACAACCTCAAGCTCTCACAGGCCCGCGCTCAGTCGGTGGTGGACTACCTGGTAGAGAAAGGTATCAATCGTGACCGTCTCATAGCCACCGGCTACGGCGAGACCAAACTCGTAAACAAATGTGCGAACGGCGTGCCATGTACCGAAGAGGAACACGTACTCAACCGCCGCACCACCTTCCGCATCGTCGGCTCCAAGCAGCCTATCGAGTCCGTAGAACCCGCAGATGTACCCGTAGAGAGCGAGCCTGCGCAGGATACTATCCCTACCATACCTGACAAAAAATAAACCCCTCATTTGCGAGAAAAATTTCCATATAAAATAGATGTGAGATTTTTCAAAGCGATCTTCAGTTTACGAAGCTATAAGCCATATCTCGACAATAAGGCTGAATCGAGCCCTTGATCTCCTTACCAAATGTACTTAGCGGCTGATCGGTGCTACCAAAAAGAAATGCCCCTCTGACCGATATCAGAGGGGCGCCACATATATTTTAGCTGACTAGTATGACCGCACCATGAGGCCCACTATGATCGCAACATTCTGCGTAGAAGAAGACGCCTCGCGCAGGTAGACATCAAAGCTATTGGTCTGTATATTGCCCACGATAGCGAAAACATCATTATCAGCATTCCACTGACCTCCGCTGGAGGTATTAGAACCCGGATTGATAGACATCACCGTGATCAGTGGCAGATAGCTGGATATACTTTGCGAGAGAGTGATGGTCACTGACGCATCGCTGCCACTGCTGTAGTTTCTTGTAGCCCCTGATACGATACCCGTAGCACTGCTCGGGGTGAAGCTGCCTCCTACGTCACCCAGGTTGATAGTGCCATAGAGCATCGCTACCATACCATTAGATGGAGAGTTAGTCAGTAGACCACTATTGTCGCTGTAGACTATCCTATTACCAGCAGTACCATTAGTCAGACTGCCTATGCGCGTACCCCCAGTGAAATCGTTGCCATAGTTTACATCCAGTACATTGCCGCCATCCTTCACGAGTGCTCGTGAGGAGCCGGAGTTGCCCCGGCTGCTCTGGTCGGTATTACCGAGTATAAAGTCAAAGCCACCGTTGGTCATATTGCCACTCACCCTGCTGGTACCGGTCACATCGAGCGTGTATGCCGGGCTAGCCGTACCGACACCCAAACTGCCGGATACGATCAGGCCATTGGTAGGTGCAGCATTGGTGCCTGCATAGCTGCCTACTGCTACCCCACCGCTCACATCCAGCTTAGAGAGTGGCCCGGAGGTACCTATCCCTACACTGCCACCGTTCAGGTAGCTGCTGCCGGAGCTATTGAGGTAGACAGTCTTTGTTCCCTGATTGCTGATAGCAAAGCCATGCGCGCCGGCAGCATTATTGGTCATCCACTCCAGGTCGCCGTCTGCCGGGGAGTAGAGCTTTTTGTCAGTAGCATTGAGCCCCGTACCCGAAAATCCCAGGCCACCGTTACTACCTATCTCCAGTTTCTGAGAGGGTGAGGTAGTGGCGACGCCTACGTTACCCGTATTGAGTATCATCATGCTGACCAGCGCACTGGTCGTAGCAGTTTTGTCAGAGCCTTGTGTCAGCAGCGCCAGGCTGGATCCGTTAGAGCCGATACGGGCCCAGCTACCGGTGGTGCTGGATTTGAGCTGCACCAGCGCATCTGTACTGCTCAGGTCTACATTCATGGCCTGAGAGGTACTGCTATTTACCACATTCAGGTTATTGGCCGGGCTGGTGGTACCGATACCTACGTAGCCACTTTCATTGATCACCATGGCACTATTGGTCACGCCCGAGCCGCTGCTATTAGACGTACCAAAATACAGCTTCGTGCCTGACGCGTTGGCCTGTGAGGCGATACGCGCCGTAGGATTATTGCCGGCATCATTGATGAAATCCAGCGCTGTAAAGTTGCCATTGACATAAGAAGACGCCTCATCTGTGATCGTACCCTTCTGTGTGCCTGTGAAACTCGATATCTGAGATCCCTTCACATCGAGCATAGAGAGCGGATTGGTGGTACCCACACCTACATTACCGCCGGCATTGTACAGGTTGCTTGTAGGCGTCCAGTTGCTGCCATTGTAGTAGAGGGTCTGGCCCGGCGTGCCGCTGCTGAGGCTCACAGAGGTGATACCCGCAGTAGCTACGTTAGATGCTTTGATGATGTAGTTTACCACCTGGTATGGGTCATAGGTATTGATAGCAGGTGCGGTCACACTGCCTGATATACTCGTGGTCGGCACCGTGAAAGGAATATTGGGCGTAGTGCTAGGGTTGCCGCTATTGAAAGTCGCATCTCCGCTCGTACCCGCAGTGCCTATGCTACCCGATACAGAGAGTGACGGTATACTGTGGCTGTGAGCAGAGCCGACATTGGAGGTGATAGCAGGGACATTGATCGTGTGATTATGACTACCTGCAGAGATGATGATGCCGGTATTGGCATTGGACGTAGCGCCGCGGTCTGAGGTAGAGACACCACCGCCGCCGGAGCTCATGCCATAGTGGAAAGTATTCGGATTGCCCGCAGCGTAGCCGCCGTCATTAGACCGGAGGCCCACATTATGCTGGTGCGCACCTGCACCATCTGTAGTGCTGAAAGACTGCGCCGGTACGACGTGCGTATGCGAGGCCTCTGTGCCGGTGGTACCGGTACCTGTGCTCAGGGAGAAGCTATGCGAGTGAGCCGGCACGGTATGCACGTGATTGGGCAGTGTGGCATTGATAGTAGAGGATGGGAATTGCAGGTTGTGCGTCAGCGTGGGCGTAGTGCTGGTAGAGCCACCGCTCAGGCCGAGCGAACTGTATGGGGCTACGCCACTCAGGCCAAAGGCCGCCTTGCCACGCAGGTCGGGCAGGTTGAATGTACTACCTGAGCCACCGTAGGTATACCCTATCACAGCATAGAGCGCGGCATAGGTACCCGTGGTACTCTGAGACGAGCCATCGCATAGCAGCCAGCCCGGAGGCGGGGTGCTGCCACCGTAGCTGGTGATCGTACCAATCGGCACTTGTGCATTTACAGATTGCCACTGTGTACCATCATAGTACTCCAGCACGCCCAGATCACTATTAAACCTCGTAGCGCCTGCCAATGGCGAGAGCGGCCTCTGGGCAGTCGTACCGTTTGGCAGCTTCACTGCATCTGTCGTACGCACATCCAGCGCCACAGACGGCGTAGTGGCGGAGAAGTTGCCTATACCCACATTACCGGATACATATTGATTACTCGTGGTCACTGCCGGGCTGGCGGAGGTATTGGCTATGGTCCAGTCCTTTGAGCTGGCACCGGCATCAGAGATGCGCACCCATTGAGTGCCATCCCAGTAGTAGAAGCCCGGAGTCACCGCAGTCGTTCCGCTACCGGCAGTAGCAGTATTATACACCAGTGTAGAGGTGGTAGGGCTCAGTGCCAGCGGAGCAAAGTTACTGGTAGATGTCAAAGCCACGCGTGGCAAGAGTACACCGTCTGTAGAACTTGATATATCCAGTTTGGCCTGCGGTGTAGTGGTACCTATACCTACATTCTGAGCGTAGGATAGCTCCATCACAGCGGTCAGCATGAGCAGTGTAAAAAGTTTTCTCATAGCAGTCATTTTTTTTGTAAAGGATATGTAAGATACACCATTTGGCTTACATTCCATTTGTATGGGCTAGAGTCATGTTTGAGAGAGTACCCCACAGCAGAATATAATCGCCGCCAGGGGAAAGTCAAGCGGCAGAGCAAGACACAGATCCGCTACCTCTCCGTCAGCTTCCTAAAAGCATCTGCCTCCACCTGCCTGTACGGTCTGCCATCAGGATAGAAGAGATCATGAAACCACTCCACGGGCGGCGCAGTGCTCTGCTTCGAGCCCCAGTGGTAGATCGTCTGGGTCTTGCCGGACACCAGGCCCCAGTTGATACAGCCTACATGATACCTTTTGAAAATAGGCAGGTGCGTCTCTACGCGGCTATGTTTCGTTTTAGCCCCGGTGCCTGTGGTGCGGGCCATCCACTCCGTGCAGATCAGCGGGCGGCCGTAGGCTTGTAGCCGCTCTATCTGCTGCACCAGTGCTGTCGTATCCTTATAGTTGTGAAAGGTGATGACATCAGAGTTTGCAGTCTGAAAGTTATTCATCGTCTTATTACCATTATACAGCCCTGCAGTCATGGGCTGCGATGGATTCACCTCGCGCACCCAGGTAAAGATGGCCTTGAGCAAAGGAAGGGTACGCGTACCCCGTCCGCTATTCCCCGGCTCATTATAGAGGTCCCAGAGCAGGATGCGCTTGTCATCTTTGAAGGTTGTCAGCACATCCTTCACATAGCGCTCCAGCCGTTGCCAGTCTTTGCGCTCCTTGCTATCGAGGGTGATCACCTTACCGGGACTTTGCAGCCAGCCGGAGTTGTGTATGCCGGGTATGGGGTCAGGCTGCTTGCCTGCCTTTGGCGCCTCATTCCAGCAGTCATCAAAGAAGACGAGCAGCGGACGGATACCATGCCGCGCAGCAATAGCTAGAAACACATCGACACGATGCTTGAAACCCTGCGGATCCTGCTCATAGGCCAGGTCATGCAGGAAGACACGCGCCATATTCATACCTATGCCTTGCGCATAGCCCAGCTCGCGGTCTATCGTCACGGTATCAAATGTTTCCGCCTGCCACATCTCCAGCTGATTGATAGCTGTGCTTGGGATAAAATTGCAGCCCACCAGCCAGGGCTGGCCGGCGTACCATTGCGCGGCCTTTTCTTTAGGCCACTGCTGGGCATGCATGCATATGGGCATGCACAGAAAAGTGTAGAGGCAGATCAAATACTGTTTCATATGATAATACTACTAAAAATAGGCAGGGCGGTGCGTATTCTTTTAGTACCGGGATATTTATGCCGATGATTTGATATATTGCGGCAAGCATCAATTAATGGTACCATCATTTGTGAAAGCCACCGCTTTCAATACATTGCATACTCTAGGGATCCATCATAGGCTGAGGAACCGGAAATTGAACACTGGGCAGGTCACAGTGCTGTGCCTACATAAAGTATCTGATGAAAAAGATCATTTCTGGGAGCCGATCCGGCCGGAAAGTTTTGAGCTGCTGGTGCAATATCTCGTGCTGCACTATGATATCATAACGGTCAGCGATATAGACCGCCCATCGGATACCGGGCGGCCACGCGTCATACTCAGTTTCGATGACGGGTATTATGATTTTTATACTAATGTACTGCCGGTGCTGCGCCGGTACTCCATACCTGCCAATCACAATATAGTAAGCGCTATAGCAGATGGTACGCAGCAGATGATCTGGACCGAGCGGTTAAATTTCCTTTTCAATTATTTTCTGGAGCACCGGATACAGGCCAGGCTGGAGGTGGGCCAGTCAGAGATATCACTACAAGGAGCCGGTACGCTGGACCAAAGCTATATCATCTGTCTGAGGGAGCTTTTCAAACTAGACCCGGCCGCCCGTATCGGCGTCTTGGATGGCTGGTTCCGGAGATTCAGTGCTGATATGCCTGTGCCACGGATGATGGGATGGGAGGAGATACGCGTGTGTGCCAGACATGGTGTGGAGATAGGCTCACATACTATGACGCACCCTATCCTGACCAGCGTAGCCGACCCGCAGACACTAGTCGCAGAGCTGCAAGGATCTAAAGCAGTGCTGGAAGAGAACCTCGGCATCCCCATCAATATTCTAGCACCGCCAAACGGGATATATGACGCGCGCGTGCTCGGCATGGCTGCCCGGGTCGGATACAAGTACCTGCTCGGCATCGGCGAAAGCAGTGGTAGAGAACGGCAGGTAGATGGCGTCACGGTCCTGTCACGGCTCAATATGATTTCCGAGCCATACAGTCATATGGTTTTGCGAATAGAGGAAGTGGTACATCAACTGAAGCGATTGATCAGGGGCTGACAGGACTCAGGGCTATCAGCTACGTGGTAGCTTCCGCTCTATGGCTGCTGCTATCTGGCCATAGATCCTGCTGAAGGTATCGATCGGTTTGCCATAAGGATCTGGTATCTCTTCATCTCCCAGAAAAAATATCTTCTTCTCGTCGATGCCCAGGGCACACAGGTCTGCAAAATTGCGTCTGTCCATGACGAAAATATGTGTAGCTCGGTCTATTGCCCGCTTATCATACACAGAGGAAGTGAAGGATGATAAATCAGTACCGAGTGCAGCAGCAGCGGCTACGGCATTGACCGGGCTCAGGCGCCCTTCTGCTATCACAGTCCCAAAGGAAAAATATTCATGGGTCGGATTATATTGACGCGCAAAGTACTCAGCAAAAGGGCTACGGCAGATATTGCCGGTGCAGGCAAAGGCGATTACGGCCTTGCTCCCTGATGATACTACTGCCTGGTGCCTTGCCGGTGATATGCTGCGTAGCTGCAGCCGCTCCAGCAGGCGCAGCGCATTTCTGCTGATCACATCTGCATAGCAGGCCAGCACAAAACCCGGATCGTCAAAGACATTGTCTTCTATGAATTCATTGCTCCGCCAGGCATTTTTGAAGGTAGCCAACCACCTGAGCAGAGGACGCGGGCTGCGCTGATGTGCTACCGCACGCAATGTATTGACTATTTCTTCCTTCAGGTTTCGCACGCGCACATGCCTGACAGGCAGGCCGGCCACTATTTCCTTATTCAGGTATTGCATCTCATAGAGCTGCACCGGGTAGTTGAGCCCGCTACGTATAGCCACCTCTATCGAACCCCAGAATCGTCCATTGATCTCCATGATATAAGCACCGGTGGCACTGATTCTGTACTCTACCATGGCCACCCCGGTCCAGCCGATGGCTTTGATGAGCCGGTGCACCTGCTCGCGCAGGCCATACTCTGTTACCTGCACAGATTCTCTATAGGTACTTTCCCCCTCATATTCAAATAGCCGGCGGTGTATATACTCATTCAGCACGACACCATCTTTGGCTATGATATTGTAGCCTATGCCGTATCCGGTGATGGTCTCTTGTATCAGGATATTGATGTTATTGATATTCTCCCGCACATAGTCAAGCAAGGCAGGATAGGTACTAAAACGCCTTACTTTGAAATAGTACAGTCTATTATTTTTGATAATACTCGAGCTTGCGGCCTTGGCTATACAAGGATATACGATCTGGTCCTTATAAAGCTCCAGATCATCCAGCGTCGTGATTAGGATCGTCTTCGGGGCTTTGACACCTGTACTGGCAGCTATCTCTATAAGCGCAGCCTTGCTATGCGCATAGCGGGCGGCAGCTGGAACATTCATACCTATTACCTGTGTATGGAGGCTCAGTTGCTTTTCATACAGCTTGCAGATTTCCAGCGCCTGATCATTGATAGGCAACAGGCAGTCTGTATGGTGCAGCTCCAGGTAGCGTATCAGGCCGTTAGCAAAAGCCGCTACATCCCTGTCAGGAGAGGGTACCTGCACAAAGGTGCGGACATATCTGGAATGCTTCAGCGGGGTCTTCATCCATGCGTAGACCGTCACATCCAGCCCATACCTGCTTAGCTGCTTGACTGTATATGCGGCAGATTTGGTAGAGGATCCGACTATGATGATACTGGGCATTGATTGACTTTTAGTACGTATGGGACGTAGCGCGCCCTCAGGCAATGTTATAAAGAAATAAGTTGTTATTCAAGATAGAAGCTATTTTGAAAGGCCTGCGACACTGACCACTGTTGCTCTTTATCAAAAGTTTCTATCTTAGCCTACACCGTGCTATTCTGCCCTGGTCAGGTAGCAGATGGCATCTGTACTGACAAAATTCACTAAAAAACTGCTGGCCAGCCAAAGATAAGCTCTGACTATCATGCACTCCGACACCCCTCCAGTCAAGATACTCATCCTGGCACACGACTTCCCTCCCCTCATATCTATAGGCGCGCTGAGGCCATATAGCTGGTACAAGTACCTTCCTGATTTTGGAGCAGATGTCACTGTGGTGACTCGTGACTGGCAGCATGATACGGGAGTAGTTGATACCGGGTATACTCTACCCGGAAATCGCCGCCGCATCGTCAAAGTCAGTTTCTCCCGTGGCATCAAGGAGCGGCTCTATGCCACCACACTCGCCTCCAGGTTTCCTGGTATACGCAAAGCCATTACGTACATTTTCATCTATCTCGAGTACCTCAGTCTAAGGTTAGACTCTGGATCGACTATCTACCACGCTGCCGATCATCTCTTGCAAAATGAAAAATTTGATTTTATCATCGCCTCCGGCAAGCCATTTATCCTTTTCCGCTATGCCAGCTTGCTGTCAGGCCGCCACCATGTACCCTGGATAGCCGACTACCGGGATAGCTGGACACTCAATCATATTCAGAGCGACTACATCCATAGCCCTTTAAACAGGGTATTAAATGTATTTTTCACCTGGATGGAAAAAAAGTACGTACCTACAGCCCGGATGATCATGACCGTGGCGCCACCCTACGCAGACTATATACCTGTACAGGCCCAGACAGCACCTGTAGGGATAGTTTACAACGGCTATGATGATGAAATAGAGGAAGCAACGGCGCAGATACCTGTGTCTCATTCTAAGTTTATTATCTCTTATGCAGGCATCATATACCCTATGCAAAACCTTGAATTGTTTCTGCAGGCTGTAGTATTATTTCTGCAGGAGGTGCAACTGACACCGGCAGAGTTTGAGATAAATTTCTGGGGGATCAAAGGAGAGGCTGCGGTGGAGGCACGAATATTGGGCTTTAGCGAGTTGCTGCACCCGTATGTGCACTTCCACAGCAAGGTAGACTATAAGCAGGTAATGAAAAACCTGAGCTCCTCACACATGCTGCTACTACTCACTACTAATGCAGACGGCTGGGTCAATGCTAAGCTATTTGACTATCTGGTACTCAGGCGTACTATCCTGATGTTTGGCAATCAGACCAATATTATGACACGCATCATAGCAGACACGCATGCGGGTATCGTCACTAATGATCCCCGGGAGGCCGCGCGTCAGATCAAAGCACATTATGAGCGCTACCGGCAGGCACAGCCTCAGCCTACCGTCCATTATCAGCAGTACTCCAGAAAAAATCAGGCGGGAGCACTTTACCGTCTGTTGCTAGGTCTCGGCAAAGAATAGCGTCTTAACGACTCGGTCATACCGGCTGCGGATGACATTACCTGCCTGTGATTTTTGATAAAAAGCCCTAATGGGCGGTACTGTTTTGCGGGCTGCCAAACTTTCGTACCTTACCACAAATTCTAAACCCGACCCAGTTTATCTATGCACTTAGCGCTACCCGATTACCTCATCATCCTGCTCTACTTTGCCGTGGTGCTCACGGTGGGCTTTATGATCAAGTACAAGATCAAAACCACCAACGACTTCCTCATGAGCAGCCGCAGCGTGCCGCTCTGGATCACCAGCCTCGCTTTCATCAGTGCCAATCTCGGCGCACAAGAGGTCATAGGCATGGCCGCCTCCGGCGCCAAGTACGGCATTATGACCTCACACTTCTACTGGCTCGGCGCCATACCCGCTATGGTCTTCCTCGGCATCTTTATGATGCCCTTCTACTATGGTAGCCGCGCACGCTCTGTGCCGGAGTACCTCGCCCTCCGCTTTGATGACAAGACCCGCAGCCTCAATGCGGTTGCCTTTGCCGTGATGACCATCTTCTCGTCAGGCATCTCGCTCTACGCGCTCGCCCTGCTCATGAAGATCATCCTCGGCTGGAGCTTTGAGTTCTCTGTCTTCATGGCAGCGGGTATCGTGTTGATCTATACTTTCCTCGGTGGCCTCACCAGTGCGGTGTACAATGAGGTGCTGCAGTTCTTCCTTATCGTACTCGGTATCGCGCCGGTGGTCTTCATCGGCCTGCATGAGGCAGGAGGTTGGTCAGGCATCGTAAAGAACCTGCCCGAAGCCATGACGCACACCTGGAAGAATATGGGCTCCGTAGACGATAACCCGATGGGCGTAAACGGCTGGGGCATGACCATGGGCCTTGGCTTTGTGATGTCCTTTGGCTACTGGTGCACGGACTTCCTCGTGGTGCAGCGCGCCATGATAGCGCGCAATATGTCTGCAGCGCGCCGCACGCCGATCATAGCCTCCTTCCCCAAGATGATGATGCCATTCATCGTGATCGCACCCGGCCTCATCGCCATGGCGCTCACCAATGCACACGCAGACTTCTCACTACCGCTGAAACCTGACGGTCGCACTGACTTTGACATGGCGCTGCCATCACTCATCGCACACTACTATCCATCGGGCCTGCTCGGTGTGGGTGTCACGGCGCTGCTGGCCTCCTTTATGAGTGGTATGGCGGGCAATGTGACAGCCTTCAATACGGTCTTCACCTTTGACATCTACCAGGCGCATATCAAGAAAGATGGCACCGATGAGCACTACCTGCTGGTAGGCAAAATGGCCACTGTCTTTGGCATCCTCGCCTCTATCGGTACCGCCTATCTCACGGCGGGATTTAATAACCTGAATGACTTCCTCCAGCTCGTCTTCAGCTTTGTGAATGGTCCCCTGTTTGCCACATTTCTCCTGGGTATGTTTTGGAAAAGGACCACGGGCCACGGCGCCTTTTGGGGACTGCTGCTCGGCACCGTCTTCGCGGCCATCTTTCACGGTATCACCGTGGCCGAGGGCAAGGGCGGCTGGCTAGGCTTCAACGTTTACGAATTTCACAGCGGTATGGGGCAGGCCTTTGGCGTAGCTACAGTAGCGTGGACCTGCTGCTTCATCTTCACCATCCTCGTGAGCCTGATCACCAAACCTAAAGAGGAAAAAGAACTCGAAGGCCTGGTCTACAGCCTCACCCCACGCCTCAAGGACCCTAAGAACCCGGTCTATCTCGCCATTGCCATGATCGTGCTCGGCATCATCCTAAACCTCCTCTTCTTCTGATGGATAAGCTCACCGACCTCCGCTTTATTATCGGCCTTTTCTTCAGCCTGTCGGGTCTGGTACTGATAGGTACATACTTTGCCGTGACGCAGAGCAATCACCCGCAGATGAACCTCTACGCAGGCAGCGTGATGCTGCTGTTCGGTTTGTTTATGCTGCTTATGTTTTATAAAGGTGATGCAGCAGATGCTTGATTCAAATATGCAGATGGTATTTATTAGAGCTACCTGCAAAAATCATTGAATTCTTCGCGTTCTTTGCGATGAAACAATTTGTATCATGACATATAAAGAAGCCGTAGACTACCTGCTCAACCAGCTACCCATGTTTCAGCGTATCGGTGCGGCAGCCTATCGCGCAGACCTGGGCAATATCACCGCCCTGTCTGAGATACTCGGCCACCCCGAGCGTGGGACCAGATTTATCCATGTGGCGGGGACAAATGGCAAGGGCTCTGTGACCCACATCATCGCATCCATCCTGCAGGCGCAGGGATACAAGGTGGGAGTCTTCACATCGCCACACTACCGCGACTATCGCGAGCGTATCAAGATCAATGGGCAGCTGGTCACCCGTCCATTCATCACCCGTTTCGTCAATGATAACCTGGAAAAATTCAAGGCTGTCAATGCCTCCTTCTTTGAGATCACTACAGCTATGGCCTTTGCCTATTTTCAGGAGAAAAAGGTCGACTACGCCATCATAGAGGTGGGCATGGGCGGCCGGCTGGACTCGACCAATATCATTACACCATTGCTGTCAGTCATTACCAATATCAGTTTTGACCATACACAGTTTCTCGGCAACACGCTGCCACTGATCGCAGGAGAGAAAGCAGGTATCATCAAACCGCACGTACCTGTGGTGATAGGTGAGACTCATCCTGAGACAAAGGATGTATTCATCAGTACAGCTGATAAAAACAATGCACCTATCACCTTTGCTGATAAAAAGATCAGGCTATCTGATTTTAAAACAGAGGCCACAGGCAGTGTTTTCTCCGTAGGAGGCAAGACATATAAAAGCGACCTGACAGGTGACTATCAGAAGAAGAACATCGCCACGGGACTCGCTGCTATACAGCAGCTACAAGCAGCCGGGGTCAAGATAACCGACAACGCTATCGCAAAAGGACTGAAGCAGGTCAAAACGTCTACCTACTTTATAGGCCGCTGGATGGTGATGAGCAAGAAGCCGCTCGTGATATTCGACAGTGCGCACAATGAGGGCGGGATCAAAGAACTGGCAGCACAGCTACGAAAACTCAGCTACGATCAGTTGCACTTCGTATACGGTACTGTGTCAGATAAAGACATTACGCATATCCTCTCACTGCTGCCAAAGAAAGCCGCCTACTACTTCTGCAAGCCTGACATACCACGTGGCAAAGATGCTATGGGGCTACAGCAGGAGGCCGCAGCGCAGAAACTCAAAGGAGCTATCTACACCTCAGTGAAACAGGCATATAAAGCTGCTCTGGCCAAAGCCGGCAAAAACGACCTGGTAGTGGTCAGCGGCAGCATCTTTGTGGTAGCTGAGTTGGTCTGAGTTTTATTTTGCTGGTTTTAGTCCTACTTTCGCGGCTATGTCAAAGTTTCCAGCAGTCATCCTGCATCCGCACAAGGCCGAGGCCGTCAAACGTTTCCACCCATGGATATTTTCCGGCGCTATTCAGCGCAAGGATAATAATGTGACTGACGGCGCACTGGTAGAGGTACTGGACGGACGTGGCCAGTTTCTCGCGCTGGGCTACTATAGCTCGGGTAGTATCGCGGTGCGCGTGCTGTCCTTCACGCCGGTAGACTCAATGGAACAGCTGTGGCTGGACAAGATCCAGTCGGCGTGGACGCTGCGCAAAAACATAGGCATCACAGACAATGTAGCGACAAATGTCTACCGCCTGGTGAATGCCGAAGGCGATGGCGTGCCGGGACTGGTGATAGACTACTATGCTGGTACCTGCGTCTTTCAGGCGCACAGCCTTTTTATCCATAGCCAGCGGCAGCTGATCACAGAAGCGCTAAAGAAGGTACTCGGCAAAGCACTGAAAGCTGTATACGACAAAAGCGAAGCAGTGCTGGAGCGCAAGCAGAAAGCTGATGTGACAGGCTCCTATCTCTATGGCGAGAAGACCTCCAATGAGGTGCTGGAGTACGGGCATAAGTTTCTCGTAGACTGGGAGGGTGGCCAGAAGACTGGCTTCTTCATAGACCAGCGTGAAAACCGCCAACTCCTCTCCCACTATGTGAAGGGAAAACGCGTACTAAATACGTTCAGCTATACCGGAGGCTTCTCAGTTTATGCCGCGAAAGCGGGCGCTACGCTCGTACACTCAGTAGATAGCTCTGTGAAGGCTGTAGAACTAGCTGTGCAAAACATAGCGCTCAACAATATTCCTGACGGCGTACACCAGGCTGCCGCCGAGGATGTATTTGAATTCATGAAGCGCTCACCGGATCACTATTATGATGTGATTGTGCTGGATCCCCCCGCCTTTGCCAAGAATCAGCATAGCCGTCATCAGGCTGTACAAGCCTACAAGCGGCTCAATAAAGCTGCCTTTGACAAGATCAAGCCGGGCGGTATCGTCTTTACCTTCTCCTGCTCGCAGGCTGTTGGTCCGGAACTGTTTGACGGGGCAGTAGCGGCAGGCGCCATAGAGAGCAGCCGCAATATCCGTATCATAGACCACCTCAATCAGCCGGCAGATCACCCGCAAAGTATCTTTCATCCGGAGGGTCTTTACCTGAAGGGGCTTGTGTTATCCGTAGAGTGATTACGACGCACCGATGATCTTTTTCATATCTATTACATAAACAGGCGAAACAAAACCAGAAATAGATAACTTATGAGTTGCATTGGGGAAAATCGTTGTGGTTGATCCAGGTAAAAGAGATTCAGCATCCACCTCTTCTATATCTATGCCGCTTTGCTTTAAAGCTTGTTCATCTTCTTCAGTAACATTCCAGCAAACAACACAATTAATTTCATTAAACAATTTCATTGCATCTGTGAAGTCTTTGAGTATAGAAGAAAGGTGCGCCTTGAACTCAATTACAACCTTTCTGTTTCCCCATTTTGCATAGAGATCATACTTGTTTCTGTAACCCGCAACTAATAAATCAATTCCTGAAAGCTTTTTGTTTCCAATGCACTCAAAAAACAACCCTGCTACGCTAGCTTCTTGATCTTTTGGAACCTTCTTCCAATTTATCCCAGAAATATCCAGATTAAGCATTTTATCTATTTCAGCAAAAATATTATCCTTTTCCCAATCAGATTCAATTAGCACCTCGCCTGAGAAATATTTAGCCAACTTTTGAAATTCACTAAAGATTTGCCTAGCATATTGTTTATAAATCCTAGCCTGCATTCCATGAATAGACTTGCGACCAATATCAAATTTTAATTGCCTATCATCAAACAAAATGAATATCTGGGGCCAAGCTCCTGATGCACCAGTTATCGGATTATCTATACTTATCCCTGTTGGCATCCCTTTAACTGAAGTAAAAATTCCAGGCTGAAGAGTAACATAACTTCTCTTATCCAACCAATCTGAATTTTCAAGTTGCTCCGCTGTAGCAATATTAAAACTGACAGTTAGATCATTCCAAGTCTTCCGCTTAGGTACAAAACATGCAAAATATTTAATTGTACGTCCGTTATGGTTGATCTTAGATATTTTATAGATAACCTTTCCTTGGAGTTTGACACGCTTATCTTGATCCGTTCTATCCTTTTCTATGTATTTATAATACTCCTCAATATCAATCTTAGCATTTGAACTCAACGACTCTGTTATCAACCAATATTTGAAAGGAAGCGCTTCAACGGTCCGCTGGCCGTCTTGATTGACGTGAGTAATTTCGACTTCAATTTTTTTATCATCTTCCCAAATAGAATTGGTATTACCTATTGATGTTCTTGTCCTTAAAAGAAACTTTAATTGATTCATTGATAACTCAAAAAGGGGAGAATCAATTACCTTCTTCATCAATATTTCAGTACCCTGAAATTTTTCGTTTAAAATCCGATGTGTTAAATCTAACTTTCTATCATCAGTACTGCTTTTCCAAATGTTAGCATCAAAAATTCTACCCTCTGAAACCCCAGACTTATTTCCACTTTTTATATAAAAATCATTGCAACTGAATATTACAAATGTTAACCCTACCCCTTTTTCTCCAACTGAATCTTCGTCATCTTCCTTATCAGTTGAAAATGGCGCAAGAAGTTCAGGTAATCTATCCGGAACAATACCGATTCCATTATCAATAACAGATATACTTTTATTCTGTGAATCAATAATAATCTTGATGAGTCCACTTTTAATATCTGATTTCCTAATAGCATCAACAGAATTCTGGCATAATTCCGCCAAAATATCCCAGTCATTGTTATAGCTATCATCAATATCTCTGATACTCTTTCTGGTTTGTTTGATACCCTGATTTAAAAAATCATAAGTAGTTTCCTTTAAACTCATTTATATTAAATTTATTAATGTACAAATACATTATTAGCCGCGCGTAGCGCATCTTCAAATGCCTTGACAGAAAAGTCGGGGCCGAAGTCTTTGTATGGGTCAAAATAGTTGAGGAGATTCTCCGTAGGCATATTGCCTATCAGGTCATCATCTGCCATTGGGCAGCCTCCGTAGCCCTTGATCACAGAGTCGAAGCGCATACAGCCATTCTTATAGGCTGCATCTACTTTCACGCGCCAGTTGTGAGGTGCGGTATGCAAATGCGCGCCGATCTCCAGCTGCGGGAAGCGCGGTATAAGCGTACTGAACAGGTGTGTGATCGTGTCAGGCGTAGCTACACCTACAGTGTCTGACAGCATGAATATCTTGATGCCGAGGTGGCTAAGTTGCTCTACCCAGCGCTCTACTATCTCGGGGTTATACGGGTCACCATATGGATTGCCAAAACCCATAGAGATATACAGGATCAGTTCTTTGCCGTTTTGATCACAGAGTTCTTTTATCTTCTTCACACGCTCCAGAGACTGGAGGATGGTGGCGTGTGTATTGCGCATCTGAAAAGTCTCTGATACCGAGAAAGGAAAACCGAGGTAAGTGATCTCCTTATGCTCGCAGGCATTTTGCGCACCGCGCTCATTGGCGATGATGGCTATCAGCTTGGTCTTGGTAGCTGAGAGGTCCAGCCCGGCCAGTACTTCTACGGTGTCAGCCATCTGAGGTATGACCTCTGCCGATACGAAGCTGCCAAAGTCCAGTGCATAGTAGCCCACACGGAGCAGCTTATTGATATACTCTATCTTGCTCTCCGTAGGGATGAAATACTTCAAGCCCTGCATGGCATCTCTGGGGCACTCTGTCAGCTTGATCATTCGGCCAGGTCGTTTTAGTGAGGATGAAGGTGGGACTTCTTTTACAAAAATAAAAATCGCACCTCTCCCAACCCTCTCCAAAGGAGAGGGCTTTAATAGGCGCTCTTAATCACCAGGCTATGCGGCATATTACTGAGACAAGTAAAGACGGGTCATTCCCTCGCGGCACATCAGTGTGCTACATACTACTATCTCACAGTATATCTATATTCACGGCATGATACTGATAGATCAGCGCGACCATCATGATCCGTACCTCAATGCCGCCATGGAGGACTACCTCGTGCGCACACTGGTGCCTGGAGATCAGATGTACGTGATGCTCTACATCAACGATGCCAGCGTAGTGGTGGGCAAAAACCAATCGATATACAAAGAGGTGAGCTTTGAGTACCTGCGCAATGGTGGTACCGTCGTACGAAGGCTCTCTGGTGGCGGCACCGTCTACCATGACCCGGGCAATCTGTGCTTTGCATTCATCTGCGCTTTTGACGACCGGCGGGTGAATAACTACGCTTACTTCAATCAGCCCATCCTGGATGCGCTGCATGCAGCAGGCATACAGGCGGAATTTAATAAGCGCAATGACATCATCTGGCAGGGCAAAAAGATCTCAGGCAATGCGCAGTTTACAGACCGGAAGAACATCCTCTCTCATGGCACACTGCTGGTGAATAGCGACATAGAGGCCCTGCGTTTTGCGCTACGTCGCAATGAATTTGAGATAGAGTCGAAGGGGATCGCCTCGGTGCGCAGCACAGCGATGAATATCTCTGATAGCAGCGACCAGATCAGGACTGCTGCAGAACTGCGTGAGCATCTGCTCTCGTCCCTCCATATATCGGCGAGGCACGATCTATCTGAGCAAGAGTGGCAGGAGGTGCAGGCCACAGCAGAAAAATACCACTCCGCTGCCTGGCTCTGGGGCCGCAATCCATCTACAAAAATAATGCGCGATGGTGTGACGATAGAGGTAGAAGACGGGCTGATCAGCAGCATCACATCAGCAGAACCACACTTACAAAATCTAGTAGGTAAACCCTACCGCTATGATGTTCTAAAAAATGAAGTAGACAGCGCGACACTCGCGCGTATCTTCTAGGTGCGCCAGAAACGGAGTAGCAGCACCTCGGCACCGAGCGCCAGCAGGGTGAGTACGATGAAGAGCTTCCATAGCGACACTCCCCTATCCATCTCTTTGATCACCTGGGCTACCTCCATACCGACGCTATTGGCTACATTGATATTGCTGGCGTTGTACTTTGCGCGGAGCTCATCTACTTTGTAGAAATTGAGGTCAGACTCGCGGCGGTCATAGTTTAGCGCTATCACGTCTGCCGAGTCGGAGTTTTCCAGCGACACCTTGTAGAAACCAGACTTTTTGATCTGGTCCTTCAGACCCAGGATCACCTTGCTGCCAAGTGCAAACTGCTCCGGTATGAACTCTACATTATCCCCCTTTACCTTGTAGACCTTATCCGTGCCTGCGCCCCTGCTGGCTATCTCTATACCTTGCTTGTCACCTATTTTGTAGGCCAGATTGTCCTCATGATTACCCATCACTGCCATCTTGTATAGCATAGGTGCAAATATGGCATGGATAGGCAGGTCAGAGTTTGCCTTGTCCAGTGGCGCAGCGCATACATACAGCGCGCCGGACTTGTAGCCTGTCTTCGAAAGAAACGCGCCGCCATCCTTCAGCGAGAGTACAGCCTCATCCATCCCTGTAGACCGTGTGCCGATAGTATAGTACTTCTTAGCTTTAGGCATGCTCATATTCTCCGGCACTTTATCAAAGATATCTTTGAAAAGCCCTTGCTGCATGTTGATCTTTGCTATATCCTGTTCGGTTTCCTTATACGCGCCGAGTGCCCCTGCACCTACAGCGGAGAGAAAGGCGTTATAGGACTCAGCATTCGCTTTTTCTGCCGGGAATAAGCACACTGTACCCCCATCTGCCAGGAAGCCGCTCAAAGCTGTAGCCAGACCCGATGAGATACTATTGACACCAGACACTACGAGCAGTTGATTTCCCTTGATACGGCTATAGTCCAGAGAGCCTGATAGCGCAGACTGATACTCAAACTCTGGCTGGTCTTTGAATACTGCATCTACATATGCATTTGTCTTGCTCTCGCTGATGGAGAGGACTTTGATCTTGTCAGCTACATGGTAGGCAAAGAAATAATTGTCATCGTATGTGATCGGGTAGTCCTGGAGGGTCAGCTCCGCCTTGTTCCACCCGGTCTGGTTGATCACAAAGCCTATCGTATCATAGGCATAGGATCCCGGCTCGATGGTGAAGTCTGCTATACCCTTATTTTGACCGTTTATCTTGAGAGAGATGCGGTTCTCATCGGTGGCCTTCTCACCACTATTGCGCAGCTTCACTACCAGGTGGGCGCCCTGGCCGGGTAGCTGCACCGGCTCATTAAACCATGCAGAGTCTATGAATACATTCTGCTGTACATCTGCGGAGAGCGGGATCAAATTATACTTGATCGTAGTGTCCGGGGTGAAATCGCCCATATTATGCTGAAAGTCTGAGAGCAGGTAGGCTACCTTGTTGCGGGAGTTTTCCATACTCAGCGCATCCTCCTGCCTTCGGGTGATCTCTGTGAAGCTGCGCGCTGCCGGGGATATCTCTACCTCATCGAGCATAGAGAGAAATTCCTCTTTGCTCACCAGGCGTTGTTGCTTGCCCTGCAGGTCATTGGTCACCAGCTGAAACTGGTCATTGGGCGCATAGTTCTGCACGATCTCTTTGCCCGCCTGTTTAGCTTTATCGAGCAGCCGTATGCCGCCACTCATTGCGCCCATAGAGAAGCTATTGTCTATATAGACACTGACATATTTTCTGCCGGAGGCGATATTGGTATTTTTCTTTGGTATAAATGGCTGCGCAAAAGCCAGCACAAGAAAAGCGACTGCCAGCATACGGGCTGCCAGCACCAGCAGGTGCTTGACACGCGAGCGCGACGTCGTCTCTTCCTTTACCTCTTTGAGAAAGGAAACATTGCTGAAATAAACCGTCTTGAAGCGCCTGAAGTTGAACAGGTGAATGATAACCGGGATAGCCAGGGCCGCGAGCGCAAAAAGAAAAGACGGATATAGGAACTGCATACCGGGCTAAAATAGGCAATATATAGCAAGGCTGGTAGATACCGTGCGCTACCGGGGCAGATAGTCCTTGATCAGATGTGTGGTACTATCTCTGCGCGCGTAGACAGGCAGGGAGTCCGCCCAGAAAACGACATTGTATTTATGACCTTTTAAGAAATAATAATCTGAATCATACCTACCGCTATAGGCCGGCACGCCGGTATAGAACATCAAATCAATATTTTTCATATTCCCGAGATCCAGTATAACCGTATTTGAGGGTAAGCGTCCGGTAAGCTTCTTAAATGCATCAACATACTCCAATTTAGCAGTCCGGGTATGCCCCTGCCAGGTATCAGGATCAAAGTGATTTTCGACTATCAGGGGCCAGTGGACAAACTGCAATAAAAGGGCGACGAAAACAACACTACCCAGCAGGTAGCGGAGCGCGTTATAATGCCATATCAATCGCATGACCCACGAGATGATGGCTGATAGCAGTAATAATCCCAGTGGCATCACTACCATCACATAGGATGGCAGCTTGGTCTGAGCCACTGTGAAGAAACAGTAGACCAGCACAAACGTAAAAGAAAGAGAAGCAGCCAGTCTTAGCCTACGAGCAAACAATAAAGCAACCACTATACTCAAACCGATCAGATACTGCAAACCTCTATAATAGTCAGGCAATATATTCAGGTAAAACCAGGTCTCGTGCTCATGCCCCTCTACTACCTGAAAGAAGTGCTTACTATTATATGCGTATTCGGAATGGGCCTCTACCGGGTACTGCCAGAGAATATATAGCTGCCACGGCAGGAAAACAACAAAACAAACGACCAAGGCTTTCACGAGATTCTTCACGGTGCCTGCTGTAAATAAATCCTTTGCCAACAGCAGATGGTAAACGATAAACCCCGAAAAGACAAGCATACCCGTCAGCCACTTGCAGAGCACCGCGCAGCCGGCAAAGAAACCCATCATCAGCAGGTAGCCCGTGCGCTGCCGCTGCTCATAGCAGATCCATGCCCATATAGACAGCGTGACATAAAAGAGGAAAGCAATATCATTGTGCTCCATCCCCATCATGCCGCTATTCATCTCCAGCAGCGGCTCATAGCATGACAATATGAAGGCGGCAATAAAACCGGCTATAGGATTGAAAACCATACGGCCTATCTGGTATATCGCCGGGATCAGGATAGAGGTCATGATCAGGCTCGGCAGCCGCACAGCAAACTCAGTAGCTCCAAACAAGCGGATAGACAGTGCCATCTGCCACAGGAAGAGCGGCTGCTTGTGCAGCCAGATATGTTTATCTGTCCACTCTTCCTTTACATTGCTGAGTATGTGATGCTCTACCAGCGTAGGCCGTAGCCAGTGCTGCGTGAGGTTTTTGGCTACCAGCGCGTGAAAGCGCTCATCCCAGTCATGAAGGAAAGGATCCAGTGTAGCAAAATAATAGCGCAATATGACTCCGCCCGTCAGCAGCGTGAGGAGCGCCCATCTTTGCCTATCTGAGAGAAACAAGAGCACTGCCCCTACGTGAAGGACCATAGCCAGCTGAAAGAGATTTTCTCCTGACACGACCGCAACGCTTTTAGGATAGCTTCATTGACATCGCCGGGCTGCGTACAGCCCATCACATGAGAGCCACCGGTGATGGCAATAGCATTTTTCACATTAGCGAAGGGGAATAGCCTGTCTTTGGTACCATGTATATGAATGATATCTGCTCTGTGATCGGCACTGCCATCCCAGTTTACCACCTCATTGATAGCCCACTCTACAAAGTCCGGATCAGCATCTTCGTGCATGTCCATGAGTAGTTTTGCCACTCGTGTGTCACGCCTGGTGATCAGTAGTCTGATATTTGATTTACTGAATTCGATGAAACGTTTACCCGATAGAAGTTTGTGCAGCCTGAGGTACTTCATGACACGCATCCAGAGTGGCAGCTCTGCCCGATGCTTCACAGACGATATCAGTATGACCTTCTCGGGCTGCAGGATGCGTGATATCTCCATAGATAAGATCCCTCCGAGAGAGGTACCTATCAGGATAAACGGCTCCGAGGTATCTATTTTCTCTGTTAGTCGCTTTGCATACGCCCTGAGCGTTTCTCCCTTTAGGGGTTTCTGATGCTCCAGCACCTCATATCGCTCCAGTATCCGCACCTGCGGCTCATACATCCGGGCATCGGCACCCAGGCCTGGTATGAGGTATACTTTGGTATCTGTAGCCATTAGTTCAGTGCTTTATTCCACATATCATCGTATTCCTTGTACCGGGGCAGATTGCCATGGCCGGCACCCGGCACTTCTACATAGGTGAATTGATGCAACCCTAAATCCAGAAACTGCCTTGGCGACTTTACAGGTATCACTCGATCTGCTGTGCCATGTATCACGTAGGTAGGATGCTGTATATCTTTCAGGTACTGGTAGGTGCTGAGCGGATAGCGGGTGAGCAATCCAATAGGCATAAATCCATAGCGTCTCTTAGCCAAGTCTGTGATCGAGTAGTACGGGCACTCCAGCACGAGGGATTTGAACCAGGCCCTGTCGCGCGCAGTATGCGCTGCCACACCGGTACCCAAAGACATACCATAGATCACTATCCTGCTGGTAGGAAAATGTGCGCGGGCCGAATCATATAGCGCCAGACCTGTATTGAAGATATTTTGCTCAGAGATGGTGCCGGTACTTTTGCCATAGCCGGAGTAATCTACCATCATACAGTCATAGCCCCGGCTGGTAAAATAGCCAGCCTTGTGTCCGGCCCGGTCCAGCGCTTCGCCATTACCGTGAAAGAATATCACCACTCCCCTGGCTGGAGTATCAGCATAAAAGTGGAGCGCATCGAGATCACTACCATCAGTCAGGTGTATACGAAACTCATCAAACCTGCCGTCAAAATCATATTTATGATCCTGAGATATCAGATAGGGATGAAAGAGCAGCTTCTCCTGATAGAGATACATCACCAAACATAGCAGCAGATAGACGGAAGCCAATGCTATAGCGGTACGGCGCAGCCACTTTTTCATATTTAGGTGTTTATTACAAAACTAAGCATTGCAGTTACTTTTACTGTCAAAAATTGTATTTTAGACTTTATTATAGATCATAGCTGTACATGTCCTCTACTACCCCGGAAATCCTCAAAGCTCTCTTAGGAAAGTCTGCAGACCTGGGTAAACTATCTCCCGATGCCAAAAAACTACTGGACACGATCCAGTCTGGTTTGCAAAGCGCCGTTTTTACGCATTTTTTCAGCGAATATGAAAAGCTGAATAAGATCGGTCTGACCCCGGCAGACCTCAAGCAGTACTTTGATGAATGGTATACAGATGCCGTATCTATTATCAATGATGCAGGCATACAGCTTTTCATCAATGAGCAGCATACTAAGATATTCGGCTACTCAGCCTCAGAGCTGGTAGGACATGATACGTATGGCACGCTTTTCCCGGAGGAGTTTAAACCAACTATCAAGGCTAAATCCGACCTGCGCCGCAAGGGTATATCTGATGTCTACGAGACACGTATGTACCGCAAAAACAAGGAGCTGATAGATGTTCGCATCACGGGCAAACCCCTCTTCAACAGTGCAGGAATATACATAGGCGCCATAGCGATCATAGAGGACATCACCAAAGAACGCGAACTGGAGGACCGCCTGCGCCGCACCAATGAGGAACTCGAAGCCAAAGTGCAAAAGCGCACCCGTGAGCTGACCATCTCAAACTACCAGATGGTAAACGAGATCAAAGAGCGCAAGCTGGCAGAGATAGCAGTCAAAAATAGTGAAAAGCGCTTTCGTGATCTTTTCTATAGTTCTCCGGAGGGTGTTTTTGTAGAGGACTTTGAGGGCAATATATATGATCTCAATGATGCCGCTGCCAAGCTGCATGGCTACCAGCGCGAAGAGATGATCGGGCAGAATGTACGCAAGTTCTCGCCGGAGGAGGACCAAAGTGCATACCAGATGCGCCAGGAGCAGCTCACGCTAGGTACGATAGGGTCCTTTGAGGCACGCATCAGGCACCGCGATGGCCACCTGATACCGGTAGCTGTCCGCACTGCAGTGATAGAGTACAATGATAAACCTGCGCTACTCCTGCACGCGCGGGATATCACAGACCGGATCCGGTACCAGGAGACGCTGAAAGAGATGAACGTACAGCTGGAGCAGAAAGTAAAACAGCGCACCGAAGAGCTCGAGAACCTCAACACCACGCTCCAAAAAGAAGTATCCTACCGTAAAGAGGCCGAGAAAGCGATAGAACAGCAAAAAGACTTTCTGCGCCTGCTCATAGACATGAACCCCAACCTCATCTTTGTGCGGGATAGCGAGGGCAAGTACGTGCTGGTCAATGAAGCCTTTGCATACTTCAATCATACGACGCCGAAAGATATGGTAGGACGCCACATTGAGGACTTTCATCATGACAAAGCACAGGCAAAGATCTTTGAAGAAGAAGACCGCCGCATCGCGCTGTATGGAGAAACTATACAGCAGTCTGACCAAAAGATGCATCACCGGGGCATGGATAAGGATATACACGTGCAGCTGGTGAAGCGGCCTATACCCTCACTGGATAGCACCGGGCAGAATATATTGGGTATCATCACAGACATCACGGAGATCAGAACCGCCGAGGAGAAACTCAAGCAGTCTGAGCAGCTCTACCGCCAGATAGCGCGCAACGTCCCTAATTCTGCGATCTTCATTTATGACAAGGACCTGCGCTACGTGCTGGCAGAGGGTAGCCTGATAGGCACGATCAGTCTGCCCAAGGAGCAGGTAGAAGGACGCACCATATACGAGGTGACTGACAAAGAACTGATCCCAGCTCGTGAAAGCAGGTACAAGAATATCCTGCTCGGCAATAGCCAGGTGGAGCAGTTTGAAGAAGGTGATAAGACCCTCCTGACCAATGCCCTCCCTATCAAAGATGATCAGGGAAATATCATCTACGGTATGGTGATCATCCTGGATATCACCGACCTGACCAAAGCCCAGAAAGAACTGGAGGAAAAAGCATCGACACTCAAGCGTTCAAATGAGGAGCTGGAGCGCTTTGCCTATGTGGCCTCACATGACCTGCAGGGTCCGCTGCGGACCATCACCAGCTACCTGCAGCTGCTCGAGCAGCGCTACTTCAATGATCTGGGCGCAGACGCCAAGGACTTTATCTCCTTCTCGGTGAGCGGGGCCAAGCGCATGCAGCAGCTCATCACAGACCTACTGAACTACTCCCGACTCAACTCCGTACCTCGCCCATACCAGAATGTGAACCTGAATGAGTTGCTATTTGTAGTCAACAAGAATCTGGAGAGCACCATAGAGGCCAAGAGCGCCACCATAGAATACCAAAATCTCCCTACGATCTTTGCGGAGCAGTATCAGCTCACGCAGATGATGCAGAACCTGGTAGACAATGCAATGAAGTTCATACCTGCTGACCGCAAGCCTCTCATAAAGATCACCTGTGATGAGGATCCGGATTACTGGAGGATCAGTGTATCAGATAATGGTATCGGCATCAAGGATGAATTTAAGGACAAGGTCTTCCAGATCTTCCAGCGTCTGCACACAGATAGTGAATATCCCGGCACAGGTATAGGCCTAGCTATCTGCAAAAAGGTAGCCGACCTGCACGATGGCCGCATCTGGTTTGACTCTCAGTATGGCCAGGGTACCACTTTCCACGTGACTATCTCCAAGTCACTGAAAAATAAAATGTAATACCAGGATGGTTACTCTGCAGCCCGATGAATGACCCTTTGAGGAAAGGGGATCGTTATATTATTGGCCCTGAAAGCATCTAACAACTTCAAACGCAGCTCACTTTTTACGTTTTCTATACGAAACAGGTTGAAGCTGAAAAAGATGAGAGAGAAATTGAGAGATGAATCATCAAACTCCTCCAGCCTCACAAAAGGAAGGTATTTTTCTTCGGCCAGTATATCAGTATGCTGTCTGGCACAGTCCAGCATTACCTTTGTGACCAGCGCAGCATCCGAGCTATAGTCTACTCCCACCAGTATAGAAAAACGCGTAGGATGAAGATTATTGGTCCAGTTTACGATCTTCTCCTCCACAAATTTATGATTGGGAAAGATGATGACATTGTCATCTCGCGTAGTGACGCGGGAGGTCCGGAGTGAAACCTCGTTTACCATCACGATCATACCGTCGGCCTCTACTATATCCCCCACCTGTACGGTACCCTCCAGCAATAGTACAATGCCCGATACAAAGTCTTTAAATATATTCTGCAAGCCCAGACCCACGCCTACCAGCAGCGCTGCTGAGCTAGCCACCAGGAAGGTAATATCTATGCCCATGGTCTGCAGGATAAACGATAGCGCTATGGCCCAGACAAAATACCGGATCAGCTGTATGACTGATGCCTGCCTGCCATCTATGCTATCATCTTTCCGTCGGATAGACCGGCGCACCACATAGGAGATGCCCCGGAGCAAAGCATAGGTAAAAATGAAAATCATCAATGCTTTCAGCAGGCTGCCAAAGGTGACCGAAACAGCTCCCCATGATAAGATATCGCGATGCAAAAGCTCCTTCATACCAGATATTTTGACTGACAATAAGGGTAAAGTTAAAACAGCGCAGGGGAAATCCGGATAAAAGTCGATCAACCCTGCTAAATGAGCCATACATAATAACGATCTATGGAAGAAGAATATATGATGTAGACCCAATGAGCCATAAAATAAAAATGCCCCACTATTGTGAGGCATTTGTGTGGGAGCTACAGGGTTCGAACCTGTGACCCTCTGCT
Organism: Bacteroidota bacterium; assembly: GCA_018267385.1. GTDB lineage: Bacteria > Bacteroidota > Bacteroidia > Chitinophagales > LD1 > UBA1941. Next base: position 132,993 of record JAFDYN010000008.1, read on the forward strand.
TGTAAGGCAGATGCTCTGAACCAGCTGAGCTAAGCTCCCGTTTGCTAAAGGGAATGCAAATATAAAGGAGTTTACCAAAAATGCAAGGCCCCCTCCATTTTTTCAATAGTTTTTTTCGGCACCGGCCCAACCGCTCACTTGCCCGCCCCCTGTACCCATCGCCTCAGTGGGTATCTCAGCCGCTTCGGCACATATTTTTTCCTGTCTCATCAAAAGTTTTTATTTTTGACTGACCATTTAGTCAATAATAAAATATGCCGCGCCGCCCCGAGCAGTTTGAAGAGCTGAGAGACAGAAGCAGGAAGAAGATCATTTCTGCCTCACTGGAGCTCTTTGCCAATAAAGGATACGGCTCCACGTCTATAGAAAGCATAGCGAGAAAAGCAGGTGTCTCAAAGGGGTTGATCTATAATTATTATAAAGACAAGAAAAGCATCCTGCTGGCCATCTATGACGAGGCCATGCAGTACGGTGAGCGCATGATGGCCCAGCACCGTGACGATCCGGACCCATACCACCGCCGCAGGGTAATGCTGGAGCACGTCTTTGATATGACGAGCAGGCAGGAGAAGTATATCAAGCTGCTTTTGGTCCTCTCTATGCAGCACGGGGTACTAAAAGACTCAAGGGACTTTGCCCGCAAAATGTTCAAGCGGAATGAAGCCTTTATAGAGGAGCTATCAGGTGACCTGAAGAGCAATGACCCCATAGAAGGGCTCATACTGGATGCCCTCATAGACGGCATCATGGTAAACTATATGCGCTATGGCGAGGTGTACCCCCTGGAAGCGATCAAAGAGCGCGTCATAGCAGCCTACTGTACCCCACCTGCCACTAAGGAAAGACGTGCAGCACGATCAGTCAGAAAACCACAAACTATAAAAACACGATAAAAAAAGATAGATGAAACAGATCATCACCCTTCTCGTTTTAGCAGCCAGCATAGCCGTATCAGGCCAGGCACTGACCATAGATCAGTGCTACGCCCTGTCGCGGCAAAACTATCCGCTGGTCAAACAGCATGAGCTGATACAAAAGACCAAAGAATATACGGTGCAAAACGCCTGGCGCGGCTACATACCGCAGCTCAATGTATTTGGCCAGGCTACGTATCAGTCTCAGACCACAAACTTTGCTGACGTGTTTTCCAAGTTCGGAAACCTCTTCCCTTCCGGTGTCAGCTTCCCTGTGTATAGCAAGGACCAGTACCGTATTACCGGCGAGGTCAATCAAACTGTATTTGACGGGCTGGCCAGCAAGTATAAAAAGGAAAACGCCGAGACACAGGCGGAGATACAGGAGCAGAATGTAGAGGTAAACCTATATAGCCTCAAGGATCGGGTCAACCAGGTCTACTTTGGCGTGCTGCTCATAGACCAGCAGCTGCTGCTGAATGATATACAGCAGCACGATGTGCAAAATGGTATAGATAAAGCACAAGCCCTGGTCAACAACGGATCTGCCTATCGCAGCAGTGTGGATGAACTGAAAGCACAGCTACTGCAGGTACAGCAAAACAAAGTAGAGCTGCAGAGCAACCGCCGCTCCTACCTGCAGGTCCTGAGCCTGCTCATAGGCAAACCTATAGATGACAACACTATGCTGGCACAGCCGCAGCCAGCCAATCTCAGCAATGATATACGCAGGCCAGAGCTGACACTCTACGACCTGCAGAAGAAAACCTATGATGTGCAGTCACGCCAGCTCAATACAGCACTGATGCCTTCGCTCAATGCCTTCTTTGACGGGTCGTATGGCCGCCCTACACTAAATACGGTCAGCAATGACTTTGGCGCTTTTTGGGTCACCGGCGTCAAGCTAAACTGGAGCCTGACTGCGCTCTATACCCGAAAGAATAACAAACTGGTCTACGGCCTCAATCAGAATGACCTGGATATACAGAAGGAGGTCTTCCTTTTCAATACAAAGATCACGCTGTCGCAGCAGGATGAGCAGATAGCCAAGTATAATGAACTGGTGTCAAATGACCAGAAGATCGTAGACCTGCGCGTATCTGTAAAGAATGCATCAGATGCCCAGCTGCAAAACGGGGTGATCACCGGTCACGACTATCTCACGCAGGTAGATGCAGAGGCACAGGCCCGGCTCAACCTGATACTGCATCAGGTGCAGCTGCTCCAGGCACAATATAATCATCAAACCACATCAGGCAACTAAACCATCATATAAAACCGTAAACAAGTCATGAATAAAATCACAATACTCGCCGCTGTAGCCCTGCTACTTTTTAGCTCCTGCTCGCAGAAACAGAAATTTGATGCCTCAGGCACCTTTGAGACGGAGGAGACCATCATCTCTGCCGAGGCCACTGGCCGTATCAAGGAGTTTAAGGTGCAGGAAGGAGACACCCTCGCCGCAGGTGCTTATGTAGGGTACATAGATACCACGCAGCTCTACTTCAATAAGCTCAACCTCGAGGCTCAGGTACAGGCTGGCCTCAGCCGCCGCCCGGACATCTCCGCCCAGATAGCCGCTCTCAAGGTACAACTGGAGACTGCGAAAAGAGAGCAAAACCGTATAGCCAACCTGGTAAAAGCTGATGCTGCTACTCAGAAACAGCTCGATGATCAGACCTCACAGGTGCAGCAGATCCAGAAGCAAATAGACGCACAGCTATCTACCCTCGATATCAATACTCAAAGCATCAATAAAGAGACCGTACCGCTCAAGGCCCTGACACAGCAGATCAATGACCAGCTGGCTAAATGCTACCTGATCAATCCCGTACAAGGTACTGTACTGGCTAAATACGCGCGGGTGAACGAGGAAGCCACTCCCGGCAAACCTTTGTATAAGATCGCAGATGTATCGAGTCTATACCTCCGCGCCTATCTGACCAATGACCAGTTTACAAAATTGAAACTAGGGCAAAAAGTGACGGTGCTGGTAGACAATGGCCCGGATAAATATAAGGAGTACCCCGGTACTGTTACCTGGATCAGTGACAAGGCAGAGTTTACACCAAAGACCATACAGACCAAAGACGAACGCGCCAACCTGGTATGGGCTACCAAGATCACTGTAAAAAATGATGGCTACCTCAAGATAGGTATGTATGCCGATGTAAAATTCTGATCATGGCTGCTATCACGCTGGATAATATCGTAAAGACCTACGGGGAGAAAGACAAGAAGGTCCTCGCTGTAGACCGGGCTTCATTCTCTGTAGAGGAGGGGGAGATGTTTGGCCTCATAGGGCCGGATGGAGCCGGCAAAACGACCCTCTTCCGCATTCTCACCACCCTCCTGCTGCCTGATAGCGGCACCGCATCTGTGGCAGGGTATGACACGGCAAAAGACTATACGAAGATACGCAATAGCGTAGGCTATATGCCGGGGCGCTTCTCCCTCTATCAGGACCTGACCGTAGAGGAAAACCTGCAATTCTTTGCTACCATATTTAATACCACGATCGAGGAAAACTACCACCTCATCAAAGACATCTATGTCCAGATCGAGCCATTCAAAGATCGCCGGGCGGGCAAGCTCTCCGGCGGTATGAAGCAGAAGCTGGCCCTATGCTGTGCGCTGATCCACAAGCCTACGGTCCTCTTCCTGGATGAGCCTACTACCGGCGTGGATGTGGTATCGCGTGTAGAGTTTTGGGATATGCTGAAGCGGCTCAAAGCGCAGGGTATCACCATCCTCGTATCCACTCCGTATATGGATGAGGCGGTGCTTTGCGATCGCATCGCACTGATACAAAATGGCAAGATCCTCTCTGTAGATACACCTGAGAATACAGTCAGGAAATACCCGACCAAGCTGTACGCCGCCAGATCTGATGATATGCACAGGCTGCTAAAAGAGATACGCTCCTATCCGGATATAGCCAGTTGCTTCACATTCGGCGAGTCTATGCATTTCACCTTTAGAAGTGACGATCCGCATAATATAGAAAAGCTCAAAGCAAAACTAAATAAGGCCCCGCACGAGTATCTGGAGATAAAAGAGATCCAGCCGGGCATCGAAGATTATTTCATACAGATAAGCGAACCGGCACATGAGTGAGATAGCCATAAAAGCAGATAAACTGACCAAGAAGTTTGACGACTTCGTAGCGGTAGATGCCATCACCTTTGATGTGAAGCAGGGCGAGATATTCGGCTTTGTGGGTGCCAATGGTGCGGGCAAGACGACTGCCATGCGTATCCTCTGCGGCCTTTCCAAGCCTACATCCGGCTCTGCCACAGTAGCTGGCTTTGATGTATACAAGGAGACCGAAAAGATCAAGCGCAACATAGGCTATATGAGCCAGAAGTTCTCTCTGTATGATGACCTGACCGTGATGGAGAATATCACCTTCTACGCTGGTATCTATGGCCTGTCAGATAAGGAGATCAAAGACCGGGGAGAGTCACTGCTCAGCCAACTCGGCATCAGCCATGAGGCAAAGACCTTTGTCGCTTCTCTCCCGCTCGGCTGGAAGCAGAAACTGGCCTTCTCAGTGGCGGTGATACATGAGCCAAAGATCGTCTTCCTGGATGAGCCTACCGGTGGGGTAGACCCGGTCACACGCAGGCAATTCTGGGACCTGATATACGAAGCTGCGGACCGCGGTATCACAGTATTTGTCACTACGCACTATATGGATGAGGCGGAATATTGCAACCGCCTGACGGTGATGGTAGACGGCAAAATAGATGCACTGGATACGCCCACCAATCTGAAAAAGCAGTTTAGTGTAGACTCTATGGACAAGGTATTTTATCAGCTGGCCCGTGCCGCAAAGCGTAGCGGGGACTGATCAATAGCAAAACAGAAGGATATGAAACAATTGCTGGCATTTGTGAGAAAGGAATTCTATCACGTTTTTCGTGATAAGAAGACGCTGCTCATGCTCTTTGGGGTGCCTATAGCGCAGATCGTGCTCTTTGGCTTTACCCTGACCAATGAGATCAAAAATTCGCGTATAGTCGTGGCAGACTATGCACATGACTATGCCTCTCAGGAGATCATCCGCAAGATCGAAGCGAGCCGCTACTTTGAGGTGGTAAAGTCTAATATGTCTCACGACCAGATAGAAACGGCATTCAAAACAGGTACAATCAAAATAGCGGTAATCTTCCCTGCCAATTTCTACAACGACCTGTCGCATCTGAATAAGGCACAGATACAGGTCATAGCCGATGCATCCGACCCCAATACTGCTACCACACTCACTTCATACCTGAATAATATCATCACCGACTACCAGGCACAGAAAGCACAGCAGACCAAGGTACCCTATCTGATCACACCCGAGGTCAAGATGCTCTACAACCCTGAACTGCTGGGTGCGCCCAACTTTGTGCCGGGTGTGATGGCGCTCGTGCTCATGCTGATCTGCGCCATGATGACCTCCATCTCTATCGTAAAGGAAAAGGAAATGGGCACGATGGAGATACTGCTGGTATCCCCTATACGGCCCTTCCTGCTGATCATCTCTAAGGTGATCCCTTACCTCATCGTATCCATCATCAATCTGATCACGATACTCGTACTCAGTGTGGTACTGCTGCACCTGGAGATCAAGGGTAGCCTCCTGCTTTTGTTTTTTGAGAGTACGCTCTTCATCATCTCCTCTCTCGCACTGGGCCTACTCATCTCAGTACGTGCCGAGTCGCAGATGGCCGCTATGATGACCTCTCAGATGAGCCTCATGCTACCTACCATGCTACTCACGGGCTTTATGTTTCCCATAGAGAATATGCCACTCCCCATGCAGGTGCTGTCCTATGCATTACCCTCTCACTACTATTATGTCATAGTCAAAGCTGTGATGCTGGAGGGGCTTGGCTTTATGTCGATATGGAAGGAGACACTGATCCTGGCCTTTATCACTACGGTACTGGTGGTGATCAATTTGAGAAGCTTTAAAATCCGCCTGGCATGAGAACACTTAAATTTTTGCTCCAGAAGGAGTTCAAGCAGATATTTCGCAGCAAATCGATCATCTTCTCCATCGTCTTTGCTCCGATCATCCAGCTCATACTGATGCCACTGGCCGCCAACTATGATGTAAAAAACATCTACGTAGCCTTTGTGGATCACGATCACTCCACCTACTCGCAAAAGCTCATCAACCGCGTTTACTCATCCATCTACTTCAAGGCTGCTCCGTATAGCGCCTCCTATGATGATGCCATGCATCTCATAGAGCAAAATAAAGCTGATATCATCGTAGAGATACCGCAGGGCTTTGAAGACAATCTCGTGCGTGAAAGCCACGACAAACTATACCTGGCCGTAAATGCCATCAACGGCACCAAGGCCGGAGTAGGGAGCGGCTACCTGGGTGCCATCATCCGCGACTTTAATCAGGATATCCAGATGCAGTGGAAACAGCCGGGGCACTTTGCTGAGGCGCAGACCATAGATGTAGTGACCAATAACTGGTATAATCCGTACATGAGCTATTTTCTCTTTATGGTGCCGGGCCTCATGGTATCACTGCTCACAGGTATCGGTGCCTTCTCCGCCTCGCTGAATATAGTCCGCGAAAAAGAGATAGGCACCATAGAGCAGATCAATGTGACCCCTATCCGCAAGTATCATTTCCTGCTGGGCAAACTGATCCCATACTGGTGCCTGGGCATGATCGTGTTTACGATCGGTATGCTCGTCTCGCGGCTGGTATATGGCATCGTGCCTGTAGGCAGCATCCCACTCTTATATGGATTTCTGGCTGTGTACCTTCTCACGCTTCTCGGTGCCGGCCTGCTCATCTCTACCTACTCTGACACGCAGCAGCAGGCGGTATCGGTAGCATTTTTCTTTGTACTCATCTTCAATTTTATCAGTGGCATTTTCACGCCCATAGATAGTATGCCGGAGTGGGCTAAGGCACTGGCCTATATCAGTCCTATCAGTCACTTCGCACAGGTCATGCGTATGGTCGTCCTGAAAGGTAGTACCTGGCCTGATGTGCTGCCTCATCTGGGTGCGGTCTTTGCGCTGGGTGTAGTACTGAATACCTGGGCGGTGCTCAACTACAGGAAAACAACCTAGCCCCTACTTCATTAGCCATCCGCTGCAGCAGCAGGCGCTAAGCGACGCTACATACGTCATAAAGAATAAGTGCCGATGGAGCACCCGTATTACGATCATTTACCTGTCGCGTCAATCCATTCCGGCCCATACACATCGCAGCAAATAGAGGTTGCCGGCGCAGGCATAATCGGAAATAACAGGTAGTTGCCAGCCGCAGGGGTACATTATCCTACATCCGGCAAATTTCAACATAATGATCTCTGTTCATATGTGGTTATCTCAACTACTGTATTGATCATCATCATGTTTTATACGGGTATCCTGCTCCAACTTTGCTGTACTTAAAATCACATTATGAAACACATACATCACTACTTCTTACGCTTTGTCATTGTGGCTGGCGTATCTCTCTTCCTTGTTTCTTCGCCGGGATGCAAGAAAAATGATCCTAACGTTTTGACGGGCGACACCAATATCCAGCTAACACAAAAAGACAGTGTGACCAATGTATATTTCACTGTCAATGGCACTAGCCTGCCCGGCACTACAGTGAAAATCATCAGCAACTCCAATGGTATGGTGACCTATGGAGCTACTACCGACCTAAGCGCCTATCCCGACTCTATCAAAACTGCACTGGCCACCATGGTGCCACAGCTCATTACTTACTACAATCCTCAAAATGTCACTTTCAATATTTCTGGTACCACACTGACCATTCAGTTTACGATCAAAGTCACTTCGGAAGGCATGCAAAATTACTTCGTAGATGGACAGCCATGGACTGTGAAGTATGCAGATGGGGTAGGCACTAATTACACTGTAAAGCGTACCAACGGCGACATACTGACGGCTACGGTCACTGAGAAAACCGGCGCGGATGACTGGCCATATGGATTTTACTACATTAAGACCAGCAAGGTAGAGTATAATGCTCCGGTAGATGATCCCGTATTGAGCAAAGTAACATTCCGGGTCAATCACAAATTTGGATTGGTATATCTCAAAGCCGAGGGCAAAAACGGGAAAGTACTGGAGCTAAGCCTCTTCCCTTATTACGTCATGTGATCCATCTCAGGCATAAAAAAGCTTCCTGCTAGCCCGGAAGCTTTTTTATGCCTGATCGAGATTGACCACCAGCATCGCTCGTTGCATTGGATCAGCAGCATCCACGATGTGCCGGATATACTGCGGATCTTTCAGATAAAAAGATGAGAAGTTTTCTATCCGCTCCTGCCAGGAGTTCATAGGAGCAATAGCAGCATGCAAGGCTTTAATCTGATTGATCGCGTCTTCTTGTTTGCGCTTTTCGGCTTTGACTATACGCCCTTCCAGCGCTTGAAGTGCATTGAGTTGCTTTTGCTTCTCAGCCAGTACCGTACCTTTCAGCGTCGGGTCCACAGTTTCTGCTTTGATGGCCATAGAGTCGTACAACGCTTCCAGGCTCTTAGTCTCCTCATCAAATTGCATCTCTGCAGAGAGCTTTGACTTGACAAAGTTGCTGATCAGTGTATCAATATTGCCGAAGAAATCTGCGACGGTCAGTCCCAGCTTTTCGAGTTTGCGCAGCTGGCTTGTATTGAGCACAGTCATAGAGGTACGCACCACCAGCATCGGATAGTTGACCTTGTGATGCTCAAAGACGGGCTTTAGTTCCAGCCAATAACTCAGTTCGCCTGCGCCACCTATGAAGGCAAGATTAGGAAGGATCATCTCCTGATAGACGGGACGCAGGATGACATTGGGGCTGATAGATCCCCACCTCTCCCCCTTTCCCTCTCCAAAGGAGAGGGGAAGGTATGATCCATCCTTCCTTGTGATTCGCTCACGAGAGTTTTCACCTAAAAAGAAAAGATTGATCTCCCTCGGCGTAGCCTGCACAGAATAGTTTGTCTCCAGCCATTGCAAGGTAGAGTCGAGTACCTTGATAGCCGATGAGTGCTCTAACTCATCCTTAATGATTGGCGCAAAGCGCTGTTTCAGTTCTGCATCATCCTGGTCTATCACCACAAGGCCTGTGTCGGCAAAGAGTTCATTGATGACATAGCGCGTATACTCACCGAAGCGCGTGAACTTGTCTAAGCCCGCGCGCAGTTTATCTATAAGTGGCTTGCCAGCCTCTCCCAGTATCAGCTCTGCCTCATTCAGCACATTCACAAAGCTATCTAGCTTCCGGCGGCCATAGGCACCCCCCTCCCCTTCTGCCGCGGGCCATTCTATCTTCTTTCCATAGATATAGGTCGTGCCCAGCTCCTCAAAGTCATGGTCCTCACTACCCATCCAGAAGACAGGCACAAAGTTCTTCTCCGGATACTTAGCCTTGAGCTGGTTGGCCAGATTGATCGTAGAGCTGATCTTATAGATATTGAAGACTGGCCCGAGCATCACACATGGCTGATGCGCGGCAGTGACGGTGAAAGTATCAGCAGACAGCAGCGACTCGATACTGAGCTTCGTCTTGTCTGATGCGTCTATATTCTCGTACTGCTTCTTCAGCACAGAGACGAGCAATGGACGGTCTATCGGGTCTTTGGCTTTGTCTGCCATGACCTGGGCGAAGGCATCAATATTGAGGTCGTATTTATAAAGATGACGTAGCGCGGGGTGGCCGCTGATATAGTCGGCTACCAGCCTGCTAAAGCCGGGAATAGTAGTAAGCGGTATAGTGGAAACAATGGACATGAGATAGACTTTAGTCAGTGACGCTAAGCCCGATGAAAGACGAATAACCCTGCCTTTTATGCTATCAGGCCACCACCTCTCCGTAGAGATCAAACTCTTCTGCAGAAGTGATCTTCACTTTGGCAAAATCACCGATGCGAATGTAGGTGTTTTCGGCGCTGACCAGTACCTCGTTATCCACCTCTGGTGAATCGTACTCGGTCCGGCCTATGAAGTAGCCTCCCTCCTTGCGGTCAAAAAGCACTTTGAAGGTCTTGCCTACTTTCTTCTGATTCAGCGCAAGGGAGATACCTTCCTGCACGGCCATGATCTCTGCTGCGCGCTCCTGCTTGGTGTCTTCATCTATATCATCGGCGTGAATATGCGCACGGGTACTATCCTCGTGAGAGTAGGTAAACACACCGAGGCGCTCAAACTGCACTTCTTCGATAAAATTCTTCAGGTTTTGGATATCCTGCTCGGTTTCTCCCGGATAGCCCACCAGCATCGTAGTGCGGATGGCGATATCAGGTACGCGCGCACGGATATCGCGTATCAGGTCTATGGTCTCCTGGTTGGTGATATTGCGGCGCATAGAGGTCAGGATCGGATCGCTGGCGTGTTGCAGCGGCATATCCAGATAGTGGCACACCTTAGGGTTCTGCGCCATCTCGTCTATGATCTCCATGGGGAACTGTGCCGGATAGGCATAGTGCAGGCGTATCCACTCGATGCCCTCTACCTTGGCCAGCTCCTGGAGCAGCTCCGGTAGGCGGCGCTTCTTGTAGATATCCAGCCCGTAGAATGTCAGCTCCTGCGCGATAAGCATGAGCTCTTTCACGCCCTTGGCGGCAAGGCCCTTTGCCTCAGCCACCAGCTCGTCTATGGTACGGGACACGTGCTTGCCACGCATCAGAGGGATAGCGCAGAAAGAGCAGGTACGATTGCAGCCCTCTGATATTTTCAGATAAGCATAGTGAGACGGCGTAGAGAGCATCCGCTCGCCTACCAGCTCATGCTTGTAGTCTATCTTAAATTTCTTGAGCAGCTTTGGCAGCTCGGCAGTGCCGAAGAAAGCATCTACCTCGGGGATCTCATCCTCCAGATTGTCCTTATAGCGCTGCGAGAGACAGCCGGTCACATACAGCTTTTCGATCTTGCCTTTGCTCTTGGCATCGGCATACTCCATGATGGTATTGATAGACTCCTCCTTGGCCTTATCTATGAAGCCGCAGGTATTTACCACCACGATGTTGCGGCCCTTGCGCCATTTGTCATGCACCACGTCATAGCCGCCATCCTGCAGGTGCGCCATCATCACCTCGCTATCCACGAGGTTCTTGGAGCAGCCGAGGGTGATGACTGATACCTTATCTTTCTGTATGCTTTTGGTCTTCAAACGAGTATTAAGTAGTTAGTATTAAGTATTAAGATGAAATGCACGACACCGCCGAAATCCCAAATCGGACATCCGAAATCATTACACTCCTTTAAAGAGCGAATCCACAAACTCCTTAGCATTAAACACCTGGAGCTTGTCTATCGCCTCGCCTACGCCTATGTAGCGCACAGGTATCTTAAACTGATCTGAGATGCCTATCACCACGCCGCCTTTGGCAGTGCCGTCAAGCTTAGTGATAGCGAGGGCAGTCACTTGTGTAGCTGCGGTGAACTGGCGAGCTTGCTCCACTGCATTCTGGCCGGTAGAGCCATCCAGCACGAGCAGCACCTCATGTGGTGCATCAGGTATCACCTTCTGCATCACACGGCGGATCTTGGAGAGTTCGTTCATCAGGTCTACACGGTTGTGCAGGCGACCTGCGGTGTCTATGATCACTACGTCGGCGCCATCTGCTACACCTTTCTCTACAGCCTGATACGATACCGCCGCAGGGTCAGATCCCATCTCCAGCTTTACGATACCCACGTCAGAGCGCTTGGCCCAGACGTCGAGCTGGTCTACTGCCGCTGCGCGGAAAGTATCCCCCGCGCCGAGCATGACCTTCTTGCCGGCTTTCTTAAACTGATAAGCGAGTTTGCCGATAGTAGTCGTCTTGCCCGCTCCATTTACACCTACTACCATGATCACATATGGCTTCTTGCCGGAGGGCAGGTTGAAGTTGGCGAAGTCATCGTTCTGGTCATTGACGAAAAGGGCTGATACCTCTTCTTTCATGATGCGGTTCAGCTCACCGGTAGAGGTGAACTTATCCCGCGCTACGCGCTCTTCTATGTTCTTGATGATCTTGATGGTCGTCTCCAGGCCCACGTCTGAGGATATGAGCGCCTCCTCCAGATTGTCGAGCACCTCTATATCTACGGTAGATTTGCCCGCTATGGCGCGGGTCAGTTTGCCCAGGAAACCCTCATTGGTCTTCTGTAGCCCCTTGTCGAGGTCCTCTTTCTTCTCCTTGCTGAAAAAACCGAAAATACCCATGAATAGTATTGAGTAGTTAGTATTGAGTATTGAGACGAATCACGTTAGCACACTATTTTATTCCGCCACTTTTGTACTGCTCCTCCCCTTTGGGGAGGTTAGGAGGGGCTGCCCCTTTTAAAAACAAAGCCCCTTCCCGGATAGGAAAGGGGTATATGTTTATAGGCTATACGCCATGGATTTACTTTTCTTTCAGGTGCTCTTGTACCTTGTCCTTATGCACGATCTTCTCGAGGAAGCCATAAGAACCAGATTTGCCTTTTACGGCCTTGATCACACGTACATAATCCTTTGAGCCCACCTGAGCTGTACGGTCTGTCTTCGCGTTCTTTGATATCTTTGCCATTGCTTATCTTATTTGATTTCTTTGTGTACTGTTACTTTCTTCAGTATCGGGTTGTATTTCTTCAACTCGATCCTCTCCGTAGTATTCTTACGGTTTTTGTACGTGATGTAGCGGGATGTACCCGGCTGGCCACTGTCTTTATGCTCAGTGCACTCCAGTATCACCTGTATCCTGTTCTCTTTTCCTTTCTTAGCCATGATTCAGCTTATTGAGATTGCTTCTTTAAAATTAGTTCATCTGGATCTCACCCTTACGGCTCAGTTCCTTGAGGTATGGGTAGAGGCCTTTCTTATTGATAGTCCTGATCGCTTCAGTAGAGACCTTGAGGGTCACCCACTCGTCCAGCTCAGGTATGAAAAACCTTTTGGTCTTAATATTTGGCAGGAACTTCCTCTTAGTCTTCCTGTTAGAGTGGGAGACCTTGTGGCCGGACATTGGTCCTTTTCCTGTCAGATCGCAAAAACGTGCCATGATTAGCTCTGTTATCGTTTAAAAATGGAGTGCAAATATGGGGATTTAAATTTAAAATCCCAAATGTTATTGAAAATGTGTAGAAGTTTAGAGAAATGCAGGGTGATCTGGAAATCAGGAAGACAGGAAATCGGTTAAAATGCATTGCTATTCAAACAATTAGCCTATTCCCTGTTGGATCATGATTTACACATCCGTCTTAGGTGCTATCTGTACTTTCAGCCCATCTATCTCCGGGTGGATCTTGATCTGGCAGCCCAGGCGGCTGTTCTTTTGCACGTGAAAGGCCTGGTCCAGCATATCCAGCTCTGCATCAGACTGCTCCGGCAGCTCATGGCCGCTCTCCACATACACCTGGCAGGAGGCACATAGCGCCATGCCGCCACAGGTACCCTCTACGCCCAGATTCTCCATGCGGCAGATCTCCATCAGGTTCAGGTTCATATCTGTAGGGGCCTCTACAGTGTGCTCCAGGCCCGCGCGGTCGGTGATATATAGTGTGACAGTATCTTTCATCAGTGGTCAGTATCTGGTAGAATGAGCGCCAAATGTACAGAATAATGCGTGGACAGGCCACCTCGCCCTCCTTATGATAAATGACAGGTAGCCGCATGACTCAGATAGGTCAACAGCCGCCGGTCTCATCGTATTTTCACCACATCTAAAACCATATATCATGAAGCAAACACTGGTCCTCCTCGCTCTGCTGGCGCTGCTCACGGGCTGCCAGACCTATACATTTGACAAAGCCCAGCCGCGCGACTCGGCAGCTATGCCGGCATTCCCGGATATACTGCAGGGCGCCTATGCCCACCGCTCGGGCCCGGAGCTGATGGAGATATCTGACAATGCCATCATCATCTCCAGCGTGGCACAGCAGGACTCCTTTACGCTCAAAGCTACCGAGCGGGACACGGTCTTTACGATCTCTGATACAGCAGTGCTGAAGACCTACAAGGGTTACTACTTTATCAGCCGCTTTGTGAGAGACAGGTGGATGGTCTTCTCCATCAAACCGGAGAATAATACCATCGTACTGGGCAAGATCACTGACTCCTCAGACATCGCGCGGCTGAAACAGCTCGCCCCTTATCACTGCGACTCTACCGGCTGCGTTTTTCGCCCCTCTCAGAAGCAGTTTATCAAGTATATCAAGGGAGATGGCTTTCGTGACCGCGACACATTTGACCGGGTCATAGTGCCCAACGCGCTCTGAGGCATACAGGCTAACGTAAAAGCTGGCTAGCTTGCTACAGGAAGACCAGTAAAGTCAATTTTTAGCCATAGGTTCTTTCCTTTCCTTGGGAGAGAAAAGATGCTGAAGGCAGATAGGTGAGGTGCTCTTTTTGGTACGATAGTTTGATACCTTTATATCAAAACTACGCGTATGAGGATCGCTACCTATAATATCAATGGCGTGAACGGCCACCTGCCTATCCTCCAGCGCTGGCTGGATGAGACCAAACCGGATGTGGCCTGCCTGCAGGAGCTCAAGGCGCCGCAGGAGAAGTTTCCCCTCGATGCGATCTCGGAGCTGGGCTATCATGCCGTCTGGCATGGCCAGAAAAGCTGGAACGGGGTAGCCATTCTCTCCCGCAGCCCACATATACAGGAGGTGCGCCGCGCGCTGCCCGGCGATACGGAGGATGAGCACAGCCGCTATATAGAGGCCATCGTAGACGGCATACTCATAGCCTGTCTCTATCTGCCTAATGGCAACCCTGCCCCCGGCCCCAAGTTTGACTATAAGTTGTCCTGGTTTAAAAGGCTGCAGGCGCATGCCAAAGACCTGCTGAAGCAGGATGTACCTGTGGTGATGACAGGTGACTATAATGTAATGCCGGCGGACATAGATGTGTACAAGCCTGAGCGGTGGGTAGATGATGCGCTCTTCCGACCCGAGTCGCGCGAGGCCTGGCGCAAGCTCGTAGCTCTGGGCTGGACCGATGCGATACGCCATCTGCATCCTGATGAGGTGATCTATACCTTCTGGGACTACTTTCGCAATGCCTATGGCCGCAATGCCGGCCTGCGCATAGACCACTTCCTGCTTAGCCCTCACCTGGTGCCACGCCTGCGCAAAGCAGGTGTAGACAAGCACGTCAGAGGCTGGGAGAAATCAAGCGACCACGCTCCGGTATGGATCGAGCTATCAGGCAAATAAAAAAGCTCCGCGCCTGAGCGGGGAGCCTTCCGGGGTTCATTGGGTGAAGAGGTTATTTCAGATGGGTAGCTTTAGCGGCGTCGTACATGGCCTGGGCCTGTGCGAGCGTATAGGCGTCACCGTTTTTGGTGTCTTCTATCATCACATAGTCTTCACCCATTTTCGCAGTATAAAAGAAGTGGTATTGAGCCTTGCCAAAGACCTCTGACTCATAGATACCACCCTCCGGCGCATCTACCACCCACTTTTTTAGTATGTTCACAGTGTTGCTTTTGATCTCAGCCTTGCGCTTAGTCACGTCGTATGGTTTGCTCATGGTATTGATGGTCATCTCAAAGCTTTTGCCCAGTGTGATCTGCACCTCACCGTATTTCTCTTTGGAGGTGGCACCGGCAGGAGCTTTGGTGATAAAAGGGAAACCCTCATTGCTGCTCAGGTCGAGGTCTTGCAGGGTGGTCGTTTGTGCATAGGATAAAGTGGCCGCGAAGAGTCCGAATGAAAGGACGAGGAGCTTTTTCATGATAGATGTGTTTTGTTGTTGAGAATAAATACGGTGCAAGGATACACCGCGCGGCGGACCTGCGCCTCTCAACTTTAGGCCGGAAATCGGAAGCCTGACACTCCCACTTCACAGTTGTACCGCTTCCTTGCTCCAATTGGGGTATGGGACTGAGGGAATGCTTTTTGAGGCGGTAACCAAAACCAGACACCATGAGTGAGAAACATACCATAGACCGTCGTACCGTATTAAAGAATCTTGGCCTCGGCATAGCTACGCTCGCTGTGCTGCCCGCTATCCCAGGCCCGGCCGCTGCCGGCAGCACTCCCGCCAATATGGCCAAAGAACTGGAAGACCCGACTAAGAAATACCCTCGCCCACCCTTCAAAAGCCAGAAGCAGCCGTGGCCGGGACTAGTCTCCAAGATGGACCCGCGCCCCGATCATGGCGAGAAGAGCTATGTAGGCTCAGGCCGCCTCACCGGGCGCAGGGCACTGATCACGGGAGGTGACTCAGGCATGGGCCGCGCGGCGGCTATCGCCTATGCGCGTGAGGGCGCTGATGTGGCTATCAACTACCTGCCGGCAGAGGAACCGGATGCACAGGAGGTGGTGGAGCTGATCCGCCAGGCCGGCCGCAAGGCAGTGGCCATACCCGGCGACCTGCGCGATGAGGCCTTCTGCAAGAAGATGGTGGAGACGGCTGTGAAAGAACTGGGCGGGCTGGACATATTAGTCAATAACGCCGGCCGCCAGCAGACACGCCCTTCTATATTGGACATCACTACTGACGACTTTGACGCTACCATGAAGACAAATATCTATGCGCCCTTCTGGACGATCAAGGCCGCCCTGCCGCATCTGAAGCCCGGCTCGGTGATCATCGGCACCGCCTCGGAGCAGGCCTATGACCCTTCGCCTGACCTATATGACTATGCCCAGACCAAAGCAGCTACTATGAACTATGTGAAGTCCCTGGCCAAACAACTAGCCCCCAAAGGTATCCGTGTGAACGGGGTAGCGCCTGGTCCCATATGGACACCACTTCAGGTGAGTGGCGGTGCCACCCAGGAGAAACTGGAGAAGTTTGGCGAGCAGACTCCCTTCAAGCGGCCGGGACAGCCGGCAGAGCTGGCCTCTATCTATGTACAGCTGGCAGACCCCGGGGCGAGCTATGCCACTGGGCAGATCTATGGGTCGTCAGGTGGGGCCGGGCAGCCGTAGGGAGCAAGTTTTCCGACTATAGGAGGATATAGCAAGGACCAGCCTATGGGCTGCCCTTTTTGAGGTGTGAGAAATACTTTACATGCGAAAAGAATCTCAAGTCACCGGACTGAATACCAAGTTTTCCGACTATAATAACAATAAATTACTAATAACCACATTTATAATATAATGATATAAATAAAATTAAACACCATTATTTTTATCAATCATATGCAGCGGTTTGACTCATCTCCCTTGCCTTTGCGTAAATAATATATAATCATCCAGCTATATGTAATAGCTAGACGCCCTCTCAGCGGAGGGAAAGCCTTAAAATCAAAAGTCCTTACTGAAGGCGAGGCGTATAGCTGTCCATAAGGACCGCCAACAATAGCAGTAGCATCAGATAGATTCTACCTATGACCTTATTGATATTATTGATTTTTTCAATTAATATTTAGCGTGAATATTTGTCCTGCGAATCATTCATCACGCTAAATATATTTCAACATGAAAAAGACGTTACTCTTTGTCACAATCATACTAGCCTATACGGGCTACGCCCAGGAGGCGGCTCCAAAGGCTGAATGCCCCTTCGGTCATACTGCGGGAGAGAATCCGCACATGGCTCATACCAAGGCGACCACAAACCAGGACTGGTGGCCCAATCAGCTCAACCTGTCAGTACTGCGGCAAAACTCCTCCCTGTCTGACCCGATGGACAGGCATTATGACTACAAGAAGGCCTTCGGCAGCCTGGATTACTTTGCCTTGAAAAAAGATATCAAAGCAGTGCTGACACAGTCTCAGCCCTGGTGGCCGGCAGACTTTGGCAACTATGGCCCGTTCTTGATCCGTATGGCATGGCACAGCGCCGGCACCTACCGTACGGGCGACGGCCGTGGAGGGTCGCGCTCCGGGCAGCAGCGATTCGCCCCGCTCAATAGCTGGCCAGACAATGCTAACCTGGACAAGGCGCGCAGGCTGCTCTGGCCTATCAAACAAAAGTATGGCAGCAAGATATCATGGGCAGATCTCATGATACTGACCGGCAATGTGGCCCTGGAGGATATGGGCTTCAAAACATTTGGCTTTGGCGGGGGGCGTGTGGATGTGTGGGAACCGGAAAACAATGTGTACTGGGGCAGCGAAAAGAAATGGCTGGATGACCACCGCTACAGCGAGGGCCGCAAGCTGGAGAATCCACTGGCTGCGGTACAAATGGGCCTGATCTATGTCAATCCGGAAGGCCCTAATGGCAACCCCGACCCTGTAGCCGCAGCCAGGGATATCCGTGAGACCTTTGGCAGAATGGGGATGAATGATGAGGAGACCGTAGCACTCATAGCCGGAGGCCATTCATTTGGCAAGACACATGGCGCAGGACCAGCTACCAATGTAGGCCCCGCGCCTGAGGCTGCCGGCATAGAGCAGCAGGGCCTGGGATGGCAGAGCAGCTACCGTAGCGGCAAGGGGAAGGATGCCATCACATCAGGCCTGGAGGTCACCTGGACCACTACACCCACCAGGTTTAGTACAGATTACTTTGACCTGCTATACGGCAATGAATGGGAGCTGACCAAAAGCCCTGCAGGTGCGCAGCAGTGGGTAGCCAAGGACGGTATGGCCGTGATACCTGATGCCTTTGACTCTACCCAAAAGCACCTCCCTACCATGCTGACCACAGACCTGTCTATGCGGTTTGACTCCATCTATGGCCCCATCTCAAAGCGCTTCCGGGAGCACCCGGAGCAGTTTGCAGATGCCTTTGCGAGGGCGTGGTTTAAACTCACACACCGTGACATGGGCCCTCGTACCACCTATCTGGGCCCTGAGGTACCCAAAGAAGAGCTGATCTGGCAGGACCCGATACCTGTACGCACCCACGCACTGATAGATGCACGGGATATAGACCAGCTCAAGTCACAGATACTCAGCTCAGGGCTCACGGTGAGCGAGCTGGTGACCACCGCCTGGGCATCGGCCTCTACCTACCGTGGCTCCGACCGCAGAGGCGGTGCCAATGGTGCCCGCATACGCCTGCAGCCGCAGCGCAACTGGGAGGTAAACAACCCGCAGCAGCTCAATCGGGTACTGACGGTGCTGGAGAAGATACAGACGGACTTTAATACCAAAGCTACCGGCGGCAAAAAGGTATCCGTGGCCGACCTCATCGTGCTGGCCGGCAATGCCGGTATAGAAAAGGCGATACAGAATGCAGGATACAAGCTGAAGGTACCATTCTCCCCCGGCCGTATGGATGCACGCCAGGACCAGACGGATGTGAAGGGAATGGCAGTACTGGAGCCTATGGCAGATGGCTTTAGAAACTACCAGAAGACGCAGTATACGCTCTCTACGGAGGAGCTGCTGGTGGATAAAGCACAGCTCCTCACCCTCACCGCACCCGAGATGACGGTGCTGGTAGGTGGTATGCGTACCCTGGGAGCCAACTATGACCGCTCCGAAAAGGGCGTGCTCACGACACGCAAGGAAACCCTGACCAATGATTTCTTTGTCAACCTGCTGGATATGGGTACCGAGTGGAAGCCTGCTGATGAGACCAGGCAGGTATTCACAGGCCGGGACCGCCAGACGGGTAACGTGAAGTGGACCGCCACCCGCGCCGATCTGATATTTGGCTCCAACTCTGAGCTGCGCGCCCTGGCAGAAGTCTACGCGAGCGACGATGCCCGTGAGAAATTTGTAAAAGACTTCGTGGCTGCCTGGGCTAAGGTCATGGATCTGGACAGGTTTGACCTTAGGTAGTATTAAATCGATCAGATAATTAAAAGCCCTCTACGGTATATCATTACACTCGTAGAGGGCTTTGCCTTTTCAGTTTGTCCAGTGCGCGGCTCAGTCAGTCCGCTATCTTTGCCTGGAGGCCCGTGGCTATGCACGCGATGCTCTGTCGGTCAGGGTGATCAACGATGGCGCAGACTTAAATAATCTCAGCTGAACCTGATTTGAATCTCATTCGCCTCTTGGTTTAAGGACCGGACCATTATCTCCTGACTCCACAATATTCTAAAGGCTTAAGAATGCGATCAGGGTTAAGCTGAAAGCTTAACATATTGGTAAGTCTAAGCTGGAAGCTTAGACTAGTGCGGGAAAATGGTATCCAGCGATTTGTCAAGTGTTTTACTCCTTCCTTTTCTAACTATCAGATCATTGATTGTCGCTCTTCTCAATTTATTCCATGTTCTTTCTGTAGAGTCCAAAGGGGAAATGTCTTTGTATATTTCGCCCTGATTTTCGATGTAAATATCAAGAACATAATCACCGGGATAAGCTAATCTATAGAAATCGAATCTGACACCATAGAGAGATTGAGTTTCCCTGCTTACAAACGCGATCGGCAAGTTTTTACAAAAGCTATCAACTTCTACACCTTTATAGCGTACTGTGCGAAACTTTCCGCCATAAACAATTTTCAGAAACGGTGTGCTATCGGCTTGATATGAATCAGAATTTTCTGCTTGGATTTGGACTTGAAGTATATCTGTGCCGTAAATACCACCTTGCAAATCT
The DNA here is from genome assembly GCA_018267385.1 of Bacteroidota bacterium. Taxonomy (GTDB): domain Bacteria; phylum Bacteroidota; class Bacteroidia; order Chitinophagales; family LD1; genus UBA1941. Next base: position 153,302 of record JAFDYN010000008.1, read on the forward strand.
TTTTTACTTGCTCCTGTACATGAGTGTAAAAGCAACAAAGTGCTTAGTAAAAAAAACAAATCTGTTCCAAAACCTATTGAAATCTCGGTTTTCCTCATCTAATAGTTTAAAAAGTTATACCTGGTAAATTTCTTCCCACTTTTCTCTATAAAGATAAACTTTCAGTCTCGCTTATATTTCTTGTTTTGGAAAGTAAATATCGTGAGCCAAATTGGTTGGCAGGGAGATCCCTAAGGACATAGCCTCGTCTCTACCCCGGTCCGAAGGCCAAAGCTATTATCCATGTATACCCCCTCCCCCATTTCCCCTATATTTACCATCTTTACCGGCAACCTTAAATCAATCGCGTACTTGAATTCCGGCATCTCTTTCGCATATCCCTGGTGGTGTATCATCCTTTGTATCGCGCTGGGCGCGGCCTATGCGGCAGGGCTGTACTACAGAGACAGATCCTTTCGTCAGGATGGCGCGCGGCGGCCCTGGGCGCAGTGGGCCATGGCGGCCTTCCGCTTTCTGGCGGTGACCATACTGGCGGTGCTGCTGATGTCGCCCTTCATCCGCTACCGCAATACGAAGACCTACAAACCTATCGTAGCCATCCTGCAAGACAACAGCGAGTCGGTGCGGAATGGCTTCAAGGCCGGCGACTCTGCCGCCTATGTGAAAAAGCTGCAAGACCTGACCGACAAGCTCTCCGCTAAATATGATGTAGTGCCATACACCTTTGGCTCTGAGCTGAAGAAGTCTGATGCCTACAACTTTGGCGCAAAGGTGACCAACATATCCGATGCGATAGAGAATATCAACGACCTCTACTACAATCAGAACCTCGGCGCAGTAGTGATAGCCTCTGACGGTATATATAACCAGGGCATCAATCCTGTATACAGCGCAGCCAAGTCTACCTACGCCATCTACTCCGTGGCGCTGGGCGATACAACGATACCCAAGGACCTGAAGTTTGGTAATGTCTACTACAACAAGATCACGTACCTGAATGACCAGTTTGCCGTGAGGGCTGATGTAGAGGCTACTTTCCTAAGTGGCAAAAATGCTACGCTGACCGTATCTGAAATAGATGGCGGCGTGAAGCAGCTCAGCCGCAAGGATATCATTATCGGTTCAGATGACTTTGATGCCTCGTTTGACTTTATCATACCAGCCGGCAAGGCGGGCATAGCGCACTACCAGCTCGCCCTGACCAACCTGCCCGGTGAGGTGACGTATAAGAACAATGTGAAGGACATCTTCGTAGAGGTGCTGGATGGCCGCCAGAAGATACTGATCGTAGCTGCCTCGCCGCACCCTGACATAGCTGCACTGAAGCAGGCCATCGAGTCCAATAAGAACTATCAGCTGGATGTGGCCTACGCAGCAGACTTTGCCGGAAAGCTGAATGACTACAACCTGATCATCCTGCATCAGCTGCCATCGGTCAACTATAATGCAGAAAACATCCTGGCGCAGGCCAAAGCGCAGAAAAAGTCAGTGCTCTTTGTAGTAGGCTCTGAGACCTCGCCATCGGCACTGGCCAAGGCTGAAACAGCCCTGACCATAGCAGGCAATAGCAGCCGCCTGAACGATGTGACTGCCAAGGTGAGCAAGGACTTTAACCTCTTCACCGTGTCAGACGCCACGCAGCAGGCTATTACGAAGTTCCCGCCAGTGCAGTGTTTCTTTGGCGAGTTTAAAGTGAATGGTGCCTCTCAGGTACTGCTCACGCAGCGCATCAATAACGTGGAGACAGACTTCCCGCTGTGGATGTTTGCAGACCAGCTGGATAGCAAGATAGGCATCATAGCAGGTGAGGGCATCTGGCGCTGGCGCATGTATGACTACATGCAGAATAAGAATTTTGACGCCTTTGACGAGATCGTAAACAAGACGATACAATACCTGGCGGTGAAAGGCGACAAGCGGCCGTTCCGTGTGAACCTGCCGAAGAATATATTCCAGGATAATGAAGCGGTGACCTTTGATGCTCAGCTCTACAATGCTGCCTACGAGATGGTCAATACACCTGACGTAGACCTGAAGCTGCGCAGCGAAGACGGCAAGGAATATCCGTTTAAGATGAACAAGACGGACAACTACTATACGCTAAATGCGGGCTTCCTGCCGGTAGGTACCTACTCTTACTCGGCTTCTGTCAAGCTCGGCACGAACAGCTATAAGGCCGATGGCAAATTCAGCATCTCTCCGCTACAACTGGAGGAGCTACGCACCGTAGCCGATCACAAGGTGATGTACCAACTGGCCGCGCAACATGGCGGGCAGATGTACCACGCCAATGATTTTGACAAGATAGCAGATGACCTGCTGGCAAAGAATGTGCTGAAACCGGTGCTCTATGACACCTTCCTGACCGAGAGTGCTATCAACCTGAAATGGATATTCTTCCTCATCCTGCTGCTGCTCTCAGCGGAATGGTTCTTGAGGAAGTATCTGGGGGGATATTGAGCCAGTATTAAGTAATCAGTATTAAGTATTTAGACTAATACACTTAGTACCTCTGATTTCGTTTGCTGCATTTTATCTTAATACTAAATACTAACTACTAAATACCACTCTCGTGAACTGGCGCTTCTACATATCGACCATCAAAAAAATACTGCAGCGCAATGGCTACCCGGCGCTGGCGGATGAGATCCTCATGGCGGAGGTCAATGCCGGCCGCAATGCCAATGCCATACTCAAAGAGGTGATCAGCAAGCTGGTCCAGTTCAGAGAGGGTGAGCAGGAGGCATACGGATATATCGTGTCAGAGTCGGAGGCGCTGATCCGCTTTGCCCGCACCTATGGCATAGAGCCAAACAATTGATTGTTAGCTAATTCAACAATAAACTTGTATCCGGCCCGTACAGTGGATAAGTGATTTCGCCGCCGTAATAAATGATTTAGGCTGACAATACCATGATTTTGCCGAAGGCGTACACCTTACTCCTTGTTTTCGGCGTATCTTTAGCATAGAGCAAGACCTGCCGATCCCCTGGTTATTATAGATTTAGCCACCCTATCCCCGAGCCCTCCTATACATGACGCAAAAACGATCCATTTTCCAGTGGTTTGGAGATATATCTATATCCCGCAAACTGAATTTTACTGTAGGGATCATGGCTACGCTGATAGCTGTGGAGCTGCTCACGTTGTGGTTTGCCATTCACACCCTCTCCTCCGTGCGGGCCTACGTAGGCGGTGAGGGCCTGTGGTCTAAGGGCCAGAAAGACGCCGTATACCACCTGCAGAAGTACGGCCACTCGCATCACGAGGCAGACTACCAGAATTTTCTTCTCTTCATGAAAGTCCCGCTAGGCGACCACCTGGCGCGTGAGGCCATGCTCAAAACCCCTATAGACTGGGAGGGTGCGCGCGCAGGCTTCATACAGGGCCGCAATGACCCGGAGGATATAGACGGCATGATACGCCTGATGGTGCGCTTTCACACGGAGCCACACCTGAAGCGCGCCATAGATGCCTGGACTGAGGCCGACCCGCAGATCATGCGCCTGCTGCCACTGGCTGAGCAGCTGCACCAGGAGATCACCTCTGACCACCCGAGCCAGGAGGTGATAGACGCACTGGAGGCAGAGGTGCAGCGCACCAATGAGAACCTGACGGTGCTGGAAGATAATTTCTCCTTTGCGCTGGGCGAAGGCTCGCGCTGGCTGGAGTTTGTGATACTGAGGCTGCTATTTGCCGTAGCCCTCACAGTAGAGATCACAGGACTGCTGTTGGCATTCTCCGTGAGCCGCAGCATACAGCGGGGGCTGAAGCAGATCATACGGGCGTCCAAAGCGATCGCGGGCGGCGACTTTGAGTTTAAGGCGCGGGTCTACAGCCGTGATGAAATAGGCATGGTAGCAGAGGCCATCAATCATATGGCCGATGAGATAGGTCAGGCGGAGAACCGATTTCGCCGGATGCTGGAGTCTGCCCCTGATGCGATGGTCATAGTCAATCAGGAGGGCAAGATCCGCCTGGTGAATGAGCAGGCGGAGAAAGTCTTTGGCTACACGCGCGGGGAGCTGATAGGACAGCCCATAGAAATCCTGATACCTGATCGGTTTGAGGCCTCGCACCCGTCCCGCCGGCAGGAGTATTTTGCCAGGCCGCAGATACGTACTATGGGTATGGACCTGGAGCTGTATGGCCGGCGCAAGAATGGGGAGGAGTTTCCCGTAGAGATCAGCCTGAGCCCGCTGGAGACCGAGGAGGGCCTGTGGGTATCCTCTGCCATACGTGATATCAGCGAGAAAAAGCTGGACCACCTGGCGCTGCGCGACTATGCCCGCAAACTGGAAGTGACCAACAACAACCTGGAGCAGTTTGCCTACGTGGCCTCGCATGACCTGCAGGAGCCACTGCGCACTATCACAAACTTTGTGACCATGTTTCAGGAAAAGCAGCAAGGTAAACTGGACAAAGACTCTGAGATCTACCTGGACTATATAGTCAATGCCTCTGAGCGGATGAAGGCGCTGATACGTGACCTGCTGATGTACAGCCGCGTAGGCCGCCACCATGTGACGGAAAGTATAGACACAGCAGAGGTAGTCAATGCCGTGCTGCAGGAGCTGCATACCTCCGTACAGGAGTCGGGAGCGCAAGTCACCGTGGGATTCCTGCCGGTGCTCAGGGCCAACAAAGCCGAGCTGCACGAGCTGTTTCTCAACCTGATCAGCAATGCTATCAAATATAGTAAACCTGGTATCGCTGCGCAGATCAGCATAGAGGCCCGCGCAGAAAATAGTCACTGGCTATTTGCTGTAAAGGATAATGGCATAGGTATTGATAAGGCATATAGTGAACGGGTATTTGTGATATTCCAGCGGCTGCACAACCAGAACCAATACAGCGGAACCGGCGTAGGACTGGCTACCTGCCGCAAAATAATAGAACTGCACGGAGGCCGTATCTGGCTGGAGTCGGCTCCGGGTGAAGGCACCACTTTTTATTTCACATTCCCGACCTGAGACCGCACCCTATCCGATCCTGTGATTTTTATCCATCAAAACCGTATACCATGCGTACACGTGATCTGATACTGCTCATAGACGATAGCGATGCGGACAATTTCTACCACCGCTTTATCATAGAGCGTACCGGTGTGCCCTATGATGTGCACAGCACTGAGGGCAGCATAGAGGGCTATGACTATCTCTCTAAAAGCCTGAGCCTCCCGGACAATAGCCAGTACCCTATGCCGCGCATTATCTTCCTGGATATCAATATGCCTGCGATCAATGGTTTTGAGCTACTCACTAAGTTTCGTGAGCTGCCAGATCCATGGGGGCGCAAGGAAGGCATCAAGATATTTATGCTGACCGGCTCACTAAATCCTGATGACAGGGCACGAGCGGCAGCAGAGTACAGCGACCTCATCACTGACTTTCGCATCAAGCCACTGAGTGAGGAGGTGGTGAAGACATTGGTGCAGGAATATTTCCCTGTGTAAAATTACCTTTGCCACATGGTATTCCGCCTGGGGCATGAGCTGATATTTCCAGATCCCTCTCTGGCAGATGATGACGGCTGGCTGGCAGTAGGTGGCGACCTACAGCCGGAGCGCCTGCTGCTGGCCTATCGCCATGGTATATTCCCGTGGTACTCAGAGGGCGATCCTATCTGCTGGTATAGCCCTCATGAGCGCTTTGTGATCTATGCAGACGAGGTGCATGTGTCAGGCAGCATGCAGCGGCTGCTGCGCTCGGGCAAGTATACGGTGACGAAGGATCAGGACTTCGCGGCCGTGATACGTCATTGCGCCGATATGCCGCGTGCCGGCCAGGACGGCACCTGGATCACCCCGGAGATGATGGACGCCTATATCCGGCTGCATGACATCGGCGCCGCGCACTCAGTGGAAGTTTGGCTGGCGGACCGACTGGTAGGCGGTATCTACGGCGTAGTAGTAGGCCGGGTGTTTTGCGGGGAGAGCATGTTTAGCCTCGCCCCGTCTGCCTCCAAAGTGGCGCTGATAAACCTCTGCCGCAGCGGCAGGTATGACCTGATAGACTGCCAGTTTCACACACCGCACCTGGAGCGCATGGGCGGAAAATTTATTTCACGCGAGGCGCTACAGCACCACCTGAGTGCGGCAGAGAAATAAAAAATCCGGTATGCTCTTGGAGCGAATAGCGGAATTACTATATTCGCGGCGGGGCGAGCCTCATGCGACCAGCTCCTGCTCACTCCCCCAGGTCGGAAACGAAGCAAGGGTAGGCGGTTGAGCGGTGCGACATGAGTTACTTGCCCTATTTTTATTTCCCCTCGCCGAAGATTCTCTCCACCTTTCGTCCACATCTGCCGTTTTTTCTTTTGTCGTTTTTATCTTTGGCATCGCATTCGCTGCTTGTCTTTACTATTTCTAAACCATCAATACATCTGCCATGAAATTCTTCATAGACACCGCAAACCTGAACGAGATAAAAGAAGCTACCGCCCTGGGTATACTGGACGGCGTCACTACCAATCCATCACTGATGGCCAAAGAAGGCATCAAAGGTGATGCAAACGTGACCAAGCACTACGTAGATATCTGCAACATAGTGGACGGCCCGGTGAGCGCAGAGGTGATCTCTACAGATTTCAAGGGTATAGTGGAAGAAGGTAAAAAACTCGCCGCCCTGCATCCCAATATCGTAGTGAAGGTGCCGATGATAGAAGAGGGCGTGAAAGCCATCAAATGGTTTAGCGATAATGGTATCAAGACAAACTGTACGCTGGTCTTCTCTGCCGGGCAGGCCATACTTGCTGCCAAGGCGGGTGCCACGATGGTATCTCCATTCATAGGCCGTATAGACGATAGCGGCTGGGAGGGTGTGCCGCTGATCAGTCAGATAGTCAATATATATAACATTCACGGCTATGAGACCGAAGTACTCGCTGCATCTATCCGCAGCGCACTCCATATCATACAGTGCGCAGAGGCTGGTGCAGACATCGCTACCTGCCCGCTGTCATCCATCAAGGGACTCTTCAAACACCCACTCACCGACATCGGCCTGGAGAAATTTCTCGCGGATCACAAGAAAGTAAACGGATAACTCAGTACCAGCTCTCCTTTCTGACCATGAGTGAAGCCTTTCATCTCAGCAGTCCTGAAATAGAAGCAACTATTTATTACCTGAGTACGGCAGAAGGTGGTCGCTCCACTCCTGTTCACTCCGGCTACAGAGGTCAATTTTATTATGACCATGCGGACTGGGATGCCGGACAGGAGTTCATTGGCCAGGATCAATGTGTCCCCGGAGCGTCAGTAGACGTAAGAATGCAGACTGCTTCTCCCGAGTGCCATGTAGGCAAACTTTTTATCGGCAAGGAATTTGAAATCAGAGAAGGCAATCAAATAGTCGGGCAGGGTAAAATCACAAAACTGATAAGAGAAGATTTTCAAGCGCGTACTTGAAATCCATACAAATCACGCTATCGGGTACCAGAAAATACACAATTGCCCATAATGGTCATCCAAACATGATGACCTGTGCTGTCAAAATATGCCTCGTAAGTACTGTCAGCATTGGCAAAGAAAAAGGGATAGGAAACATTGGCAGGTCGGGACAAAGCTGTAATATATTGGTTAGTGGAGCTATCTACAAAAGCTGCATTGTCAGCGTCTATCTGATCTACAGTCACTGCCATATATGATGTATCATAAATGACCTGGGTAGGCGAGAACGTCTGGCATACTTTGTAGCCGCTGTACTTCCCGGATATTTTAGATGGATAGCTGGATTTCTTGCAAGATGCCATCATTGCCGCAAGAGTCAGGAAAAGAATGGCTTTTTCATACTACAAATTATTTATAATTCACAATACAACTTTATATACTTGTTTTGAAATGAAAGGATTTTCGAAATCATTATAATCTATCACAATATCTGCCAGCATCTCTGGATTTACCTCAGACTGATATATAGCAAATGCTGCATGATAGCGCTTCACATATTTATCCCGCGCTGCGCGATCTCCTCCTAGCTCCTCTCTATCTCTACTGACACCGCGCTCCATTGCTATAGCCTGATCTGCCTTGAGAAAAATTTTGAGGTCCCAGTGGGGTCTGTATATTGATTTGAAAAGATAAGAGCCATCAGAAATGATGATAGCATCATGATCTAGCTCCAGCCGCTCCATATCGAGATATTTGTCTGAAACCAGATCGTGAATGGCAGGAGTATATTGGGGCCTTTCGCCCTGTGAAGCCAGCAGGACCAGCCTGACAAAGGCATCTTCATCATAAGCATCTTCATAGTATCCGAGTGCACTATCACGTCCCTGCCGGTATCTACGCGCACGATCATGGTGATAGCCATCTATAGATACGTGCACAGCGCGCGATTGATGAGCGATAAGGTAATTAGTCAGCTTTTCGGCAAATGTGGTTTTACCCGTCCCTTCCATGCCATTGATAGCTATACGGACCGGTTTATCCTTTGTGATAGAACGTATCTGCTGGTATAGGTAAGAGTAAATTTGTTCGGGTTGCATTTTCACATCGGTTCATAGGTACCTAGTAGTCCCAAACCGGATTGCGACTGCCGCGTACATAGTCACGCAGCTTGATCCAGAAAGCGAGGATCATATACACGATCAGAGGTGAGCCAATAGTGAGGCAGGAGGCGTAGATGAAGAAAAGACGGATATTCTTGATAGGCATGCCGAGCCTCTCTCCTACCTTGGTACATACACCAAAAGCGTTATACTCTACGAGAAATTTAAATGTGTCTAATTTCATATATCACCTGATACATCCAAAGATAACCATACCGCCGCAGCACGGCAAGCCCGCACTGTTAAAAGATATAACCAAAGCTAACGCAATTTGTTGTCTGGCGCGACATCTAGTCGTGCGTAGCATTCAGCAACTGGTGTCCTATCTGGCACTGCAGGCAGCGACCATTGAGGCAATACTCATTGCGCAACTGTAGAAGTGCCTGAGTATCATTGGCCGTCCGGGCCTGGATGCCCAGCTCCTCCCACATACGGATGATGGCATTGTCTTCCGCTCCTGCCTCCGCCAGCATATCCAGCGCCCGTTGGCATATTTTCTCATCATCCTTGTACCTGCCGTAGCTGAAGAGCAGCGGCACCACCGCATTGATCACCACAATATCGGTCAGCATATGGCCGATACGGGCACTCCCTCTGCCCGTGGGTTTGTCAAACTGATAATGATCATGCCAGTACGGATGTATCTCTACCTCAAAGAAATGATGCAGCGCCCTCATATCTCCGCTGGCCAGTATGCCACTGAAGAGGTGCGGCTCGCGTACCAGTAGTGCAGCCAGTTGCGCGATTTTGACGGTGGGGAAACCGGCTGGCCGCACACGAAAGAACTTCCACTCATGCAGCGCCAGCGGCTGTAGCCCGTGCAGCTTCCTCAGATAGGTATACTCCCGCTTCAAGCTGCGCGGATACTCCTCATCATGGTCAGCCTCCAGCATACCCGCCTGACCAAACAGCAGTGCCTCTACCTGCACAGGGCTGGCCCTGTGCTTGTGTATCACGGTCAGTGGTAGGGAGGCCGCCAGCCGCTGAAAGGGCTGTTTATTCACCGTGCCGCCGTAGTACATCGCTATCATCTGAAAGGCGACCTGGTCCCAGTCATTGTGCGATTTGTGCAGCATGGCTTCTATCACCGCTACTTTGGCCTGGAGCCGCTCTATCACCAGCCGCTCAAAAAAAGCAGTGAAGGATGTACCAGCCGGCAGCGAGCGGATCAGTCCGGCGCATGGTACCTTGTCCAGGCCGCCTTTCAGCAACTCATATCGCTGCAGCAGTGTGGGCGAAATGTGATCTTTCAGGCTTAGCACTGCTACCTGCTGGCCGTTTTGCAGGAGCGTAGGTTTAGTATCTGTATCATACACTACATGCAGGATCACATTATTGTAGGCTGCATCGCGCTCGTGGCCGTGCGTGTACCAGTCGCGCTGGTGTATATGTATCTCTACGTTGCCCGCCAGCAACGCTTCTCCTATCCTGATGCGTGCATTGGTAAAGTCTGCCCCCGCATCGGTATTATGCTGCCCGGACCTGATGATCTGCACTGCCTCGCCGGTAGTAGTGTACAGGCTGCCAGTGTCGTACAGACTGTAGCGCCAGATATAGTGCAGCAGGTCCTCTCTCATAGCTTTAAAAATACCATCATTTGGCTCAGGGCAAAATTCTTTGTCAGATTTTGCACGCTTATACAGAAATCTGCACGCTTATACATTCACAAGCATATTGTATATCAATATTCTTGCCTATGACAATACTCTGTACTACTATTGTGTCACGCCGACCACTTTAGACCTACGGTCGCCAAGATATCGACCATGAAAACGGAAGGGCAGTCATGAACAGGCTGCCCTTTTTTATTGCCTGTGCCGGCCTTTTACCCATTCCTTAGTATTCTTCTATATTAGCGTCGCTAAAAATCTACACAGTACATGAGCGACAAGGCCAATCTGGAGTTTAACCGCAATGAAGACAATATGAAGCTGATGATCTCCGACCTGCGCAAGCTGGGCGAGCAGATCAAGGCCGGTGGGGGCAAAAAATCTATAGAGCGCCACAAGGAGAAGGGAAAACTCACTGCCCGCGAGCGCATAGACCTGCTCACAGACAAGGGTGCACCTCAGCTGGAGGTGGGCCTCTTTGCCGCATATGATATGTACCCGGAGCAGGGTGGCTGCCCTAGCGCAGGTGTGGTGACCATGCTGGGCTATGTGAAGGGCCGCCTCTGTATGATCGTAGCCAATGATGCTACTGTGAAAGCAGGTGCATGGTTTCCCATGACTGGCAAGAAGAACCTCCGGGCACAGGAGATAGCCATGGAGAATCGCCTGCCTATCATCTACCTGGTAGACAGTGCAGGTGCCTTCCTGCCTATGCAGGATGAGATCTTCCCTGACAAGGAGAACTTTGGCCGCATCTTCCGCAATAATGCGATCATGTCTTCTGCCGGTATACCGCAGATCGCTGCCATCATGGGTAGCTGTGTGGCTGGTGGTGCGTACCTGCCCATCATGAGTGATGAGGCACTGATCGTAGAGGGTACAGGCTCTGTATTCCTCGCGGGTTCTTTCCTGGTGAAATCTGCCATAGGAGAGGATATAGACAATGAAGCCCTGGGCGGTGCTGCCATGCACAGCGAGATCAGCGGTGTGACAGACTACAAGATGAAGAATGACGAGGAGTGCATAGAGAAGATCCGCCAACTGGTAGACAAGATGGGCCATGGCAATAAGGCCGGCTATGACCGCGCTACACCTGCCAAACCTGCGCTGAAAGAAGCAGACATCTATGGCATCATACCTGAGGATAGTGCCAAGCAATACGACATGATGGAGGTGATCAAACGCCTCGTGGACAATAGCGAGATAGAACTCTACAAGGAGCTGTATGGCCAGTCTATCATCTGCGGCTATGCCCGCATAGATGGCTGGGCAGTAGGTATCGTGGCCAATCAGCGCAAGGTAGTAAAGAGCAAGAAGGGTGAGATGCAGTTTGGCGGGGTGATCTACTCGGACAGTGCGGATAAGGCTGCGCGCTTTATCATGAACTGTAACCAAAAGAAGATACCGCTGGTATTCCTGCAGGATGTGACGGGCTTTATGGTCGGCTCACGCTCAGAGCAGGGTGGCATCATAAAGGATGGTGCGAAGCTCGTGGCAGCTGTCGCAAACTCTGTCGTGCCTAAGTTTACGATCATAGCGGGCAATAGCTACGGTGCGGGCAACTATGCCATGTGCGGCAAAGCCTACGACCCACGCCTCATCTACGCATGGCCGGGCTCTAAGATCGCGGTGATGGGCGGCGAGCAGGCTGCGAAGACGATGCTTCAGATACAAGTGAGCCAGCTCAAAGCCAAAGGCGAGACCATAGAGCCGGAGGCAGAGAAGAAGATCCTGGACGATATCAAAGCAAAATACAACCGCACGCTCGATCCTAAGTATGCCGCAGCACGTCTCTGGACTGACGGTATCATAGACCCGCTGGATACCCGCAAGATGATCTCAATGGGCATCGAGATGGCAGATCACGCACCTATCACGCGCCCATTCAATGTGGGAGTAATACAGACCTAGTCTATACATGATGACCCGGCAATCCAAGGCATTGCTATGCCTGTGCTTCTGTCTGATATCCATCGGATGCCTGTTGCTCACGCGGTATCACACAGGTTTAGCCACCGTCGCTTTTACTATAAGCGGACTAGGTACGGGTATAGTGCCACTGATCAGAGAAAAACAAGAAACCTCCTCTGCGGGTCGGTGGCCCGTCTCAGCAGGCTACGTCGTGTACCTCGTTTCCTTTATCATTATTACCAACTGGGTCACTAATGTATTCCGCGTGCATATTGCCTCCTCTCCTATAGAGCAGATGACAGATATGCTACTTGTGCTCAGGGAAATGTGCGACAGATACATCGCGCATCAGCCCGTGTACACCCCCATATCAGATATTTATGGTATGCCTATACAGGTAGTTTACCTTCCGGGTTTCTTTTTGCCCTTCAGCATTCCGGTAGCGCTGCACATAGATATGAGGTGGATATCTCTCCTCGCGTTCGCCGTTGCTATCTTCAGCCTGGTAGTAGTGCGCCGGTCAGCATTCACACCGGGGCATATATTGATAGTCATAGCGGTGGCGGCATTTACCTACCTCCTGACCGCAGGTGCTGCCTTTTATTTCATGCATACACAGGAAGCTATCGTATTATTATACGTTGGCGTCCTGGCCTGGGCATTGATAAATGAGTACTGGTTTGCGGCAGGCATAGCAGCAGCGTCATGCCTCATGAGCAGGTATTTCATCTTCATTCCTCTGAGCGCGGGTCTAGGCTGGCTGTACGTATATCACAGGGCAGCTGCGTACAGAGCAGTTGCCGGCGTTATCGCCAGTGTCCTGGTCCTGCTGAGTGTGAGCCGTACATGGGGCGACTTACCTCATTTCATACAGATACCATTACTATACAAAGATCTTCTCACAGACGATAAGTCTATCGGTGCTTTCCGCCACGTGTATCAGGGTTCTGTTGGCTTTGCATGGTTTTGCGGGATGCATACCTTGCATATCGTCAGGGGCATCAATCTGGCCATTATCGTCATTATACCTTTAGGCTATTTTGCCATGGCGGGGCGCTATCTCCGCGCTGTGCCCCCCGGCATTGTCATCCTGTGCGGCCTGCAGATATTTTTGGTTTGCTTTCTTACTACTTTGCCCTTGCCATTTGGCTATGTACTCTACACCTCTGCCTTCCTATCTATTTTTATGATCAAGGCATCGCTGGAGGCTCGCAAAAGCAAATAGCTTAGCGCGGCTACGCCCGCTCTATCACCAGCAGCATATACTTCTTGGTAGCAGCAAACCCGACCGGGTCTATCGTTCTTATGTTCTTGTCTATCTTCTGCTCTATGAGTGGCAGGCTGCCCTCCAGTGCGTAGTGTATGCCGGGAGCTTTCACTTTCAGCTTGCCTAGTGCAAACTCTTTGATAGGCATGCCGATCTGTATGGCCCACATATGTACATAGGAGATAGTAGGTAGTATGTGCGGTGTGATGTCACGCTGTGAGGTGATCTTCAGCCCATACTTGTCCAGCTTTTCCAGAAAGGACGGCCACTGATGCCCGCTCTGCTCACTAGCCTCTCCCGTGCGGAAATAGTCGCAGGCTATCCAGCGGCCACCCGGCTTCAGCAGCTTCAGGATCATAGGGAGCGCGATATCCTGATTGAGATATTGAAGTGACTCGGAGGTGATCACCGTACCAAAGCGTCCTTCATTGCCTGTCATATCCATATCCTCAAATCGGCAGCCCAGTATTTGGTTGGGGTACGTCTGTGTGATGTGGTGCACCTGATTCTTGTCGGGCGTGAGGGCAATGGCCTTGTAGCCTTTCTGATTCATCAGGCGCAGCAGGCCACCCATGCCGCAGCCTACGTCCAGTATCTCGCTATCCTGATCGGCGATCAGGTCTACTATATTCTGCCCATAGCGCTCCTGCGCCTCGTAGATCATGCGGATGGTGATATCCTGAGGCGCGATAGCCGGATCTTCAAAATAACCATAGTGCAGGAAGTCTCCCGGCAGCAGCTGGTGGTAGAGCTTGAGCTGTGCATCGTCATAGGTGCGGTTGACCTTCTTGCGATTGCGCTGCAGGCTGATGACGCGCCACAGGTGCTGCGGCAGGATGAGACGTTTGATGATACCGGATGCGATGCCCATAGTGATAGTATGCGCCTAATATCGTAATTAAAATTTATTCGATGTATTAGCGTGCCGTGCTACTATTGCTTGAGAATGATATTGGTCAGCATGCCATGCTGCGTTCATATTTCTGTCGGAGTACATTAGTTAAACTTATTATCTTTAATACAATCCAAAGTATACAGGTATTCGCACGTCGGTGCTTTTATAAAACCATACCACTATGAATGATCTGCTACGTCCCGCCGCAGAGCCCAATGTACCCTACGCGCGCCATGCCGGTGCTGCCGCCCGCTCCGCTACCACTACGCTCACGCCGTATGCCGGCACCTGGGGCCGCAAGGAGGCTGTACACCTGCTGAAGCGCACCATGTTTGGGGCAAAGAAGAGTGATGTAGACCACCTGCTCACACTCACTATGAGCCAGGCGGTAGATGAACTGCTCACACCCCAGACCGCCCCCGCACCTCCGGTGAATAATTATAACAATGCCAACTTCACCGATGCGGTAGTGCCCTTTGGCCAGACTTGGGTGAATGATACGAGCAATCAGCCGAATGCACTCGGGCCGCGTGCTGTCTCGCTAAAGGCATGGTGCTACGGCAATATGATCAACCAGTCCCGCAGCATAGAGGAGAAGCTGGTGCTATTCTGGCACAATCACTTCTCTACACAGATCAGCTCCTACACACAGCCTGTAGCAGGCTATCGCTATATATCTACCATCCGCCAGTATGCGCTGGGAAATTTCAAAGACTTTGTAAAAGCAGTGACACTGGACCCTGCCATGCTTTTCTACCTGAATGGCTACCTCAATACCAATACCGCTCCGGACGAGAACTACGCCCGTGAGCTGCAGGAGCTATTCACAGTGGGCAAAGACCTGCCGAACCACTATACAGAAGATGATGTGCGTGCTGCGGCCCGCGTGCTCACCGGCTATCGTATCAATCCACTCACGCTCACATCCTACTTTGACGCTACGCAGCATGATAGCACGGACAAGCAATTCTCGTCTTTCTATAACAATACACTGATCACAGGTCAGAGCGGCGCCAATGGCGCTAACGAGCTGGATGACCTGCTGACGATGATCTTCACTCAGCAGGAGACTGCAAAGTTTATCTGCCGCAAGCTGTACCGGTACTTTGTCTACTTTGATGTAGATGCGACGATAGAGACCAATATCATAGAGCCGCTGGCTGATACCTTACGCACGAGTGGCTACGACATCACCAGTGTGCTGTCACAGCTTTTCAAAAGTGAGCACTTCTTTGACATGCTAAACCGTGGCTGTATCATCAAATCACCTACGGACTTTCTGGTGGGGCTGCTGCGCGAATACAGTGTGCCAATGCCGGCATCTACTGCCATCGTAGACTCCTATCAGGCATGGATGACGCTGGGCTACTACTCTATCATCCTCGGCCAGGATGTGCTGGACCCGCCGAGTGTATCCGGCTGGCCGTCATACTACCAGTACCCTCAGTACTACGAGCTATGGATCAATAACTCTACCCTGCCGCTGCGAAACCAGATCACCGATGGCCTGGTCTATGTAGGCGTGCCTGTCAATACTTTCACAGTGAAGATCGATGTACTGGACTTTTGTGCCAACCTGCCTGACCCTACTGACCCTGTGGCAGTGGTGAGTGATACCATAGACTACCTCTACATGATAGATGTATCTCAAAGCACGAAAGACTATATACGCGTGTACGGGCTGCTGGGTGGCCAGACCACCAATGCCTACTGGACCAGTGCCTGGGCTGCCTACGTAGCCAACCCTACCGACCCTACGGCGCGCAGTGTAGTGCAGAGCAAGCTGCAGATCATGATGAAATACCTCATGGACCTCTCAGAATACCATCTGGCCTAATCCTAAAAAAGAAGCGACATGAAAAGAAGAGATTTCCTCAAAGCGGCTCCGGTAGCAGTATTGCCGGCCTTCCTGAATGGCCTGTCAGTAAAGGCATTTGGCGCATCGCCGCTGATGGCTGCGCTGGCTGGCGCCAATAATGACCACGTACTGGTACTCATACAGATGGTAGGCGGCAATGACGGCCTCAATACTGTGATACCCCTGGATGAATACAGCACGCTATCTGCTGCACGCAGCAATATACTGATACCACAAAACCGTGTGCTCTCGCTGCAGGGCAGCACTACTGCGGGCCTGCACCCCTCACTGACCGGGCTGCAGCAGCTATACAATGCAGGGAAGCTGCATATAGTCAGGGACGTGGGCTACCCTGATCCAAACTACTCTCACTTTCGCGCTACGGATATCTGGCTCACGGGCGCTGACTCCACGCAGGTGCTCAGCACGGGCTGGAGCGGCCGGTACCTGAGCTATGAGTACCCTAATTTCCCTACCGGGTATCCCAATACAGATATGCCGGACCCGCTGGCCATGCAGATAGGATATTTCCTCTCACCGGTGTTTCAGGGACCGGCAGTGAATATGGCCATGGCCGTAGCAGATCCCTCCAGCATCTACAATCTGGTAGGCGGTGCACCTGACCCTGCACCAGCCACCCCTGCGGGAGATGAGCTGACCTATATCCGCACCGTAGCGGCCCAGACCAATCAATACGCCGGTGTGATCACCGCAGCCTGGAACTCTGTCACCACCTCACAGCTCACCTATCCTGCCGGCAATGACCTCGGCGATCAGCTCAAGGTGGTAGCGCGCCTCATAGCGGGCGGGCTCAAGACGCGCATCTACATGGTGAGCATGGCCAGTGATGGTAGCTTTGATACGCATGCCGATCAGGTAGATAGCGCTGACACTACTACGGGCAGGCATGCTGACCTCCTGACGAAACTCTCTCAGGCGGTCAAGACATTCCAGGATGATATACAGCAGCTCGGAGTAGCAGACCGCGTGGTAGGCATGACCTTCTCAGAGTTTGGCAGGCGCATCATATCCAACTCGAGCCGAGGTACAGACCACGGTGCTGCTGCGCCGCTCTTTATCTTTGGCAACAAGGTAGTCTCAGGTATCACCGGCAATAGCCCTAACCTGCCGACCAATCCTACTGATAATGACAACATACCGATGCAGTATGATTTCCGCTCTGTATATGCATCGATACTGACGGACTGGTTCTGCGTGCCTACTACTGATGTATCTACCATCCTGCTGGCCAACTATCAGCAGCTCGGCCTCGTACAAAACACCGACTGCACTACGGGTGTCCACGAGATCAACCAGCAGGCCGGCGTCAACCTGATCAGCAACTATCCTAATCCCTTTACCTCCGCCACTGATATTACCTTTACCACTGCAGGCGGTCATACGATGATCCAGGTCTTTGACAGTACGGGTAAACTGATCCGCACGCCCATAGACCAGGAGATGACGGCAGGCAGGTATAGTGTCAGATTTGAGAATGAAGACTACGCCACGGGTGTGTACTATGCCCGTTTCCAGAATGGCATGGTGCAGCAGGTACGCGCCATGATCATAGCACGTTGATATTTTCATCCAGTCTTTTGTCTCTTTCATAGGCAGATGTGTTATTTCTTTGCGGAGATTAAACCATTGCTTTTATCTTCCTGTCATACTCAGAAAACATACATCCATGAAGCAGCTGCTACTCACGCTCGCATTGGCCTTTTCCCTTCATAGCTTTGCTATCCTCACGCCTATCGTAGACTCCATCCCTATGAGCGATGGCAAGAAACTGGCCTGCGATATCTACATCCCCTCAGGGATGAGTTCAGGCCCGGTGATACTCGTGCAGACACCTTACAACAGGCTTCTGTACAGGGCCAATGCGCTGCCCCTCGGTGTCAATGGCAACATCAACAGTAGTAACTACATCTTTGTGATCGTAGACTGGCGCGGCTTTTACGGCTCGGCACATGCCGCTACCCCCAGTCCACCTGCGCAGGGCCTCGATGGCTACTATGTGGTAGAGTGGATCGCATCACAGACCTGGAGCAATGGCAAGATCGGCACAGCAGGTGCATCAGCCCTGGGCAAAATACAACTCCAGACGGCTAAGTATAATCCCCCGCACCTGACCTGTATCAATCCTAGTGTCGCGGCGCCGCAGTTCTCTTTCTACGAATACTATCCTAATGGTGACCTGCGCACAGAGTACCTGGATAAGCTGGACGAACTCGGTTTTGGCCTGAAGCCAGCAGTCATGAATAACCAGGTCTACAACGGGGCCTGGCAGGTGACCGAGAATACAAACTTCTATCCTGATAGTATCCGCGTGCCTTGCTTTATGATAGGCGGCTGGTATGACCACAATATCAAAGACATGCTGGAGTTCTTCCCGGCTATCGTGCAGCGCTCTCCGGCTGGTATCCGCAGCCAGCACCGGCTACTGATGGGCCCATGGGCACACGGCGGTCATAGTACTGCACATGTAGGCACTGCTGCGCAGGGGCAGCTCACCTACGCAAATGCAGCAGGATGGAATGATTCTCTGGCCTTGTTATACTTTGACTACTATCTGCGCGGCCAGTCCAATGGCTGGGATCAGAGTCCGGTAGTGCAATACTATCAGATGGGCGAAGATACCTGGCAGCAGAGCCCGGTCTGGCCACCAGCAGGTCCGGTCGTGACGGATTTTTATATGCATAGTGATGGAGTACTGGATAATAGCGCGCCTACAGCAGCCACGGATAGCATCAGCTACGGTTATGACCCGACAGATCCCTCACCTACCTATGGCGGCCCTACCCTGCGCAGTGACCTGGCGCAGGGGCCGTATGACCAGTCAGACACCGTGGAGAGCAGGCATGACATTGCGATCTTCAGCACGCCGGTGCTCACCCAGGATGTGGTACTGCGTGGCAATGCAGTGATACATCTCAAGGTTTCCTCTGACCGGCATGACACAGACTTTGAGGTGCGGCTCACAGATGTCTACCCTGATGGCCGCTCTATGATATTGAATCATGCACCATTCCGCATGCGTTTCCGCAATGGCAATACTGCAGCTGATACGTCAGGCATAGTGTCCGGCCAGGTCTATGATGCTACCATGACCGTACCTTATACCTGCAACACTTTCCTCACAGGCCACCGCATACGGATAGATGTCACATCGAGCAACTATCCTGCCTTTAACCGCAACATGAATACCGATGGAGCCATGTATCCTGCCAATAGCCTCGATACGCTGGTCAATCCGCTAGTCGCTACGAATACGGTGTATACCAATAGCGCCAATGCATCCTACGTGGAGCTGCCACTCGTGAATTACACTACGCCCAATAGTATCAGCACAGTAAACTATGACCAGATACACATTTACCCTAATCCGGCAGCGAATGAGATACATATAACCGCCCCAGAGATAGTAGACGCTGTCTACCTCTATGATATAGCGGGTGCACTAGTTGTATCTCAGTCATCACAAACCAATACGATCTCTACTGCTGGTCTGGCAGAGGGTATGTACTGCCTACGCGCAGTATATGGAGGTAACACAGTGAACTGCAAGGTGACAATAGCACGATAAATGACTCTGGACAGAGTACTGAAGATATGTATCCTTGCCAATGGCGTCATAAAGGTATCATGTCTGCTGGCGCTGGTAGCAAGCATGTCTGGTGAGCATACCCATCAGATCCTGGTGGATATGCTGGGAGCTATAGTGCTCGGATCTATGGCTGCCGGATATCTACTGGCGGGCATGGGACTGGTATACCGCATTATGCGCAGGGAAGTAGCAAATATATCCGGATGGTATACACTGGCTGCTCTAGGAGAATGCCTCATCGTGCCTCTCCTTATTTTATCTATGCTGAGCGGCGTGGAGTGCTGGATCAGGAGTGATACCACGCTACAATTTCATAACAGTACACTAGCGAAATCTTAGCCTAGCAATAACCATCGGATAAAACACCACAGGTATCTTCGTATCACGATAGACGAGAAAACCTGTCCGGTGCTGAGCCGGCGGGTTTTAGGAGAAAAACCAAACTCAATATATGGTATGCAGGGAAGCTGTTGCTTCCCTGTTTTATTTTAGGCAAGCTTCATTGTGACAACAACTCATTATTACTTCCCCGCGCCCTGAGACGCCGCGCCACAAAGGTATAATACACACCCACCACCAGTAGCCCCAGCGCAAAGAAGATCATAGCATAGGGACGTAGCGTATCATTGAAAAAGAACTCACCCGTCATCCACGTAGCATTGGCGCAGATCCAAAGTGTGATGGCGATATTGTGGTAGCGATCCGTCACATCATGCCACGTGCGCCAGGTGATGTGTATCGCTACGAAAAGTGTTGGCACGATCATGATCATACCCAGCGGCTTGAAGAGCATGCACCAGCAGGCATCCTTTACCAGCCAGAAAGCGACGTGAAGATTCTCGTATTTGCGCAGGTCTTTGATCATAGTGCGGCGATTTGTACGGGCAAGATAGCGGTTTCTGTATGGATTGATTTACAGATTTACGGAATTACCGATTTACAGATTTGAACTTAAATCTCCCAAAGAAACTAACGGTTAAAACACGAAGAGCGCAAAAGATTTTCAGGAATTCTTTTTGCGTTTCTGCGCTTTTGCGGTTAAACCTGTATTAAATCTAATCATCCGCCCTCGCTGCTTCATCCTTTAGCCGCTTGGCGAGATCATGCCCCAGATAGCGCTCTATAGCCCCGTGTATGACGTAGATCAGCGGCGTGAGAGCAAAGGCCATGATGAACTTGTAGATATAGTTTACTGTACCCACAGCCAGTACCAGTTTGAGCGGCCATTGCTGATTGGTACCGCGATACGCAAAGTAGAACGCATAAAACAGCACCACATAGCTGTCTACAAACTGTGAGATGAAAGTAGACCCCGTACTGCGCAGCCAGATGTACTTCTCCCCTGTGCGTTTCTTGACCCAGTGGAAGATATAGACGTCTGTGATCTGCCCGATCATAAACGCAATGAGCGACCCCACAATGATATTATTACCCTGTCCAAAGACGGCATTATAAGCATGTGAGAAATCAAAGTCAGGTCCATACTGAGACGTGTGTATCCACCAGTCTGCCGGTGCTACGTGTATGGCCAGGTTCAGCATCAGGTAGGTGTAGGCGATCATCGCCGCAGCTATGAAAGAAAGGAACCGCACCCCACGCGTACCAAAGTACTCATTGATGATATCTGTAAAGACAAACACAAAGGGCCACAGGATCACACCGCAAGTGAGACTGAAGCCCGTGATATCCTGACCAAACAAATGAAACGTATGCTTGGACCAGCCGAAGGTGTCCTCCAGTGAGAATATCTTCACGCCCATAAACTCCGCCACCACCGCATTCGTCAGAAAGAATGCTGCTAGGAAAATGAAGACACGGTTTTGTTTTTCCTTTATAAACTGCATACAGGGAATAAGGAATAGGGAATAAGGAATAATGTTTGACGCGTCATACTTTATTGAGTTTTGCCTTTGCAGTCTTGATGCCTGATGTCAATAGTTTTAAAAGTTCTTCCACATCTTTCTTCAATGATTCAAAAGGTGTTTCTTCTATAAATCCTGTTACGGCAAGAAGCTCCAGCCAATATAAAGTCTCGTTAGCTTCCTTGATCGCGATAGAGCACTTATGTATAAAGTCCGGCCGTGTCTGAGCAGATTCTGACTCTCGCACCATAGCCCCTATCGCAGTGCCAGATCTCAGGCACTGCTTACTCATCACATATTCCTTCTTCGTCTCACAGAGATAGGTATAGAGTTTCACGATCCTTACAGCAAAGGAAAACGATTTGCTCTTAGTAATACTATCCTTCATAAGTCCCCATTTGCATTTCTATTCCCTATTCCTTATTCCCTATTCCTTTTAAACAACCACATTCACTATCCTACCCTTCACAAAAATGAACTTCTTTGGTTCTTTACCCTCTGTCCATTTCAGTACGACATCATTCGCCAGCACGGCTGCTTTCACTTCTGCTTCGCCCATATTCAAATCAAACTGCAGATTAGCCCGCACCTTGCCATTGATAGAGATCGGATAGCTGAATGAGCTTTCCACCAGGTACTTTTCCTCTACGGCAGGGAAAGTCGCCTTATGAACGCTATCGCTGTGACCGAGTGCCGCCCACAGTTCATCACTGATGAAAGGTGCAAATGGCGCAAGTGCGATCACCAGCGGCTCCAGTATCGCACGCTTGGTACACTTCAGCTCGATCAGCTCATTGGTACAGATCATGAACTGGCTCACGCAAGTATTGAAGGCCAGGCGCTCGATGTCTTCTGATATTTTCTTCAGCGTCTTGTGCAGCACTTTATATTCTGCATCGGTAGCCGCCTCATCGCTCACGCGTGATGCGCCTTTATCATCATAGAATAGCCTCCAGAACTTACGCAGGAATTTCGCCACGCCATCTATGCCCTGATCATCCCACGGCTTAGACTGATCCAGCGGCCCGAGAAACATCTCAAACATCCGGAAGCAATCCGCACCATACTTCTCTATCACATCATCAGGATTGACGACGTTGTATTTGGACTTGGACATTTTTTCGACAGCGAAATCCACTAAGTATTCCTGATTATCATTCAGGATAAAAACAGACCTTTCAAAATCAGGTCTCCATTTTTTATAGCCTTCTATATCTAATTTGCCGTCCTCCGCTAGCCTTATGTCCAAGTGCCAATCATTTATTTTGACATTGTCCCAAAAAACATTTTTCGCATCTCCACCATACTCTTTTATTAAATCTTCAATTAGAGTAGTTAATCGGGGAGTGATTACTTTCCCATTACTCAAATAGTCATTATAGAATTCCTTTGAAACAAATACATATGGCACTTTATGAACTGTAGAATCACTTGACTCCCAACTTAGCAAATACACAAACTTACTCACCCCCTGTATCATCCCCTGATTCACCAGCTTCTGAAACGGCTCCTCTGTAGGTACATAGCCCAGGTCATGCAGGAACTTGTGCCACATACGGGAGTACAGCAGGTGGCCCACCGCGTGCTCGCTGCCACCGAGGTAGAGGTCTACATTCTGCCAATAGTCTATCTTCTCCTTCGCCGCAAAGGCATCCGGATTATTCGGGTCCATATAGCGCAGGAAGTACCAGCTAGAGCCAGCATAACCCGGCATCGTGTCAGTCTCGCGCTGACCATGTGATGTATTCACCCAGTCGGTTGCATTGGCCAGCGGTGAGCGGCCATCGCCTGATGGCTTGTAGCTCGTCACGTCTGGCAGCACGACCGGCAGCTCGCTCACCGGCAGTGGGTATGGCAGGTCACCCTTGTACACGATCGGAAATGGCTCACCCCAATAGCGCTGGCGGCTGTAGCCCGCATCACGCTGGCGGTAGTTCACCTGGCGCTTGCCTATGCCGAGCGCTTCCACTTTCTCCAGCATGGCCTTGATCGCATCCTTCACCTCCATGCCGTTGATGAAGTCGCTATTGATCATCTTGCCGACCTTGTCCTCTATGGTCGCGCCGGGATACATGCTTTTGTCTATCACTTCTATCACCGGCAGGCCAAATTTCTCCGCAAACTTCCTGTCGCGCTCATCATCTGCCGGTACGGCCATGATGGCACCCGTGCCATAGCCCGCCAGCACATACTCCGCCAGGTAGATCGGTATGCGCGCGCCGTTGAATGGATTCAGCGCATAGCTGCCCGTGAAGGCACCCGTCACGCGCTTCTCCTGCTGGCGCTCTATATCGCTGCGGCTCTTTACGTAGGTGATGTAGTCGTCTACTTCCTTCTGCTGTGCAGGCGTGGTCAGAGATGCTACGAGCTCATGCTCGGGGGCTATGACCATAAAGGTCGCGCCGAAGATGGTATCAGGACGGGTTGTAAAAACAGCCACCTCACCCCCCGCCCTCTCCAAAGGAGAGGGAGCTAATACATCCTCATTAGTTTCTGAAGTGATAGCGCCATCGTAAGGGACATCCGGCAGAGAGTCTAACCTGGACTTGATCTGTTGGATAACATTATCAATGTTTGCAAATACAGCTTCGTTCTTGAAACGGATTATCTCGAAGCCGAGCCGTCTCAAGTCACTTGTTCTCTCCTGATCAGCTTCTTGTTGATCATTGTGGATCGGACCATCTATTTCGATTACTAGACGTTTGAGAATGCAAACGAAATCTGGGATATACGAACCGATCAAATGTTGCCTTCTGATCTTATGACCAGTAGCATTACCTCTTAATCTCTGCCAAACTATTTCTTCGGCCTCTGTCGGATCATGTCTGTGCTCTTTAGCCTTTTCAATATTGGCATTCCACGACAAAGGATCGGTGTGGTAAAAACCCGGCTTGCCTGTATTTGTATTTAAGCCCTCTCCTTTGGAGAGGGTTTGGGTGAGGTTAAACTGGATGATTGCCCCCTCTGACCTGCCTATCCAGTTGCGCTGCATATCCTTCATGGCTTCGCTCCAGTCCAGCGTGTCCAGCCCGCGCAGCAGGCGGTCAGAGTACTCGGTGATCCTCAGGAACCACTGCCGCATCTTCCTCCGCTCTACGGGATAGCCGCCGCGCTCAGACTTACCGTCTTTCACCTCATCATTGGCCAGCACGGTGCCCAGCGCCTCGCACCAGTTCACCTCGCTATAGCTCTGGTAGGCCAGGCGGTAGTGCATCAGTATGTGTTGCTGTTCTTCTTCAGAGAAGCCTTTCCACTCCGCTGCGGTGAATGGCGCATGGTCTTCTTTATCAAACTGCGCAAAACCATCCGTACCACTTTGCGCAAAGCGCGCGATCAGCGTGTCGATGCTTTCTGCCTTATCCTTTTCACGATTGTACCAGCTGCCAAAGAGCTGGAGGAAGATCCACTGCGTCCACTTGTAGTAGCTTGGGTCACAGGTCTTGACCTCGCGGCTCCAGTCATAGCTGAACCCGATCTTGCCCAGTTGCTCCTTGTAGGTGGCGATAGCCTTGTCAGTAGTGACTTGTGGTGGCGTACCGGTCTCTATGGCATACTGCTCTGCCGGCAGGCCAAAGGCGTCAAAGCCCATCGGGTGCAGCACGTTGAATCCCTTGAGCCGTTTGTAGCGGGCATAGATATCAGAGGCCACATAGCCCAGCGGGTGCCCCACATGCAGGCCCGCACCGCTCGGATACGGGAACATATCCAGCACATAATACTTTGGTTTCGAGGCATCTTCAGTCACACGGTAGATCCCCTTATCCTCCCAGTCTTTGCGCCACTTCTTTTCTATGGCTCTGAAATCGAACTCCATTTATCGTTTGTTGTTTATCTTTTATATGTACAGATAGTATGCGAAAAAGCCACATGCCGACCGCACAGGGGCATAAATATAACAGAATAGCAGCCTACCCGTATAATATCAGGCGGGGATCGCCAAAAACTCTGAAAATATGCCGGAAACCGTGCATTTTAGGGCATCAAACCCGAAATTTGCTGTAAGTCAGACAGGTTTGTTAACTTCGCCTTTTGCCGTGAGGCAAAGGTGCAATTATTCACGTATAAATTAATGTCATTGAAAAAGATTTTGTGGGTCCTGATACTCGCACTGTGCTGCCGGACCGCTCAGGCACAGGCCACAGGGATAGATCAGGGTGAGAAATACCGCGAGCTGCTACACCTGCTCGACTCCTATTATACCGATACTGTCAATAAAGAAAAGCTCACCGACGCTGCTATCAATAAGGTACTCGAAGAGCTTGATCCGCACTCCAGCTACATCCTGGCCAAAGACCTCAAGAAATCTGATGAGCCCCTGGTAGCAAACTTTGAGGGCATCGGTGTCACATTCCAGCTGCTGCGCGATACCATCATGATACTCGAGGTGATCCCTAGCGGCCCCTCTGAGAAGGTGGGCATAGAGGCCGGTGACAAGATCATCACCATCAATGACAGTACCGTAGCCGGTATCAAGATAGACAACGACGGCGTGATCAAGCGCCTGCGTGGCCCCAAGGGGACCAAGGTAAAAGTAGGCATCCGCCGCGCCTCTGCAGGCAATGATATGCTGACCTTTGTGATACAGCGTGATAAAATACCTATCTACTCCATAGATGCCAGCTATATGGCGGACTCTACTACAGGCTATGTGAAGCTGCTCCGCTTCTCTGCCTCTACTATGTCAGAGTTCTTTGGCGCCGTGGAGAAGCTGAAGCGCCAGGGTATGAAAGACCTGATCATGGACCTGCAGGGCAATACCGGTGGCTATCTCATGACCGCCATCCAGCTCTGTGATGAGTTTCTGGGCGAGAAGGAACTGATCGTCTACACCAAGGGTGCCCACGCGCCAAAGGAGGAATACTTCTCTGACAATAAAGGCACGATGAAAGACGGCAAGCTGATCGTTCTCATCGATGAGGGTTCGGCCTCTGCCTCTGAGATCTTCTCCGGCTGTATGCAGGATCTGGACCGTGGCCTCGTGATAGGCCGCCGCAGCTTTGGCAAGGGCCTCGTGCAGAAGCCATATGCTTTCCCTGACGGCTCTGTAGTACGCCTCACCGTAGCGCACTACTATACCCCTAGCGGCCGCTGCATCCAGCGCCCGTATGACAAGGGCAAGAAGGACTACTACGATGAGTATACCAAGCGTATCAAGTCCGGTGAGCTCTTCGGCGCTGACACCAATATGGTATTCCCGGACTCGCTGACCTACTATACCAAAAACCTTCGCCAGGTGTATGGCGGTGGTGGTGTGGTGCCTGAAATATTTGTACCCGTAGATACGTCTCTCAACTCAGGGTACTATCAGGGCATCCGCGGCAAGGGCATCCTGAATAGCTTCTGCCTGGAGTATGTAGACCGCCATCGCGGTGAGCTGAAGGCTAAATATCCTACTGCAGATGCATTCATCTCCGGCTTCCACGTCACAGATGAGATACTGGAGGAAATGTACAAGAAGGGCGATAAGGACAGCGTGAAGCGCAATGAAGCAGAGATGCTGCGCAGCAAGCCACTCTTCCTCAATCAGGTCAAGAGCCTCATAGCCCGTGATATGTTTGACAATGTGGCTTTCTGGCGCGTGACAAATGACATGAACGACTCCTACAAGAAGGCACTCGTAGTGATGCACGACAAAGGACAATTTGCTGTGCTGAACCCGACCAAAAAAGAAATACAAAAACGCGAGAAGGAGCTGAAGAAAAAGGGTATCAACCTGGAGACTACAGAACAAGGAATGCTAAAAGACGAAAAGAGCAAATAAATTATGATCAAGATCGGACTGTTTTATGGTACAGATACAGGCAACACGGAAACCATAAGCAAAGAAATAAAGAAGAAACTCGAAGCCACACTGGGTGATGGCACCGTAGACCTGCTGGAGATATACAAGAAGAAGAAAGAAGACATGGCCAAATACGATCTTCTAATCATCGGCATGCCTACCTGGTATGACGGCGAGCTGCAGGGCGACTGGGAGGAGTTTATCCCCGAGATGGAGCAGATAGATTTCACGGGCAAGAAGGTGGCCTTCTTTGGCCTTGGTGACCAGTATGGCTACGCGGCGTACTTCTGCGATGCGCTGGGTGTATTTGCCGAGATCGTGGAGAAGGGCCACGGCACCCTCTGCGGCTTCACCTCGGTGAAGGGCTACGAGCATGACGTATCAAAGGCACAGCGCGGCGACCAGTTCGTAGGCCTCTGCCTCGACACTGACAATCAGGACGAGCTGACCAACGGCCGCCTCAATGCCTGGCTGCCACAGGTACTCCAGGAGTTTGGCGTGCAGGTGCCGGCGTAGGGATTTCAGATGTTTGATTTCGGATTTCGGCAGGATGATCCTGCACATGATATAATACTGGCATCTCATAGCGAGATGCCAGTATTGTTTTATCCTTTTGCGTTTCTGCGCTTTAGCGGTGTTAAATGTATTACTCCACGTAGTGGGGGATACTATCATCCTCCTCCCATGGGGCAGGAGTGTCCTCCAGCCACCGCTGGCATTTGTGAAAGTCCTCGAAGCACTGCGCCGCAGCCTCCTCTCCTATTTTGTTTTGCAGTGGTTTCGCTACCTCATAGTCCATCCGGTTATACAACTTGCCATACCTGCCGTCACTGATGAAGAGCAGCGGCTCTTTTGGCGCATCTTCCCGCACAAAAAACTCCGTTTCGTCAGCACGGAGTATATATACTTTGACCTGATCACTCATACCAGCACAATCTACAAATAAGTATGGCTATTCAGCAGCAGGTCATCATTCGGATTGTCATCCTGAGATTTTCCGGCATTTTCCTGCGCGCGCTGATGCAGGTCTTTCAGCCCCTTTACAGTTTGGGTATCATCAGTTTCATCATCTGCGGGAGCATCTGTAGGTGTGATACCCACCGCACCTGATTGGTGCCTGCTGATATCTGCAGGGTCATAGATATTATCATGATAGATACCGGGATGCTGGTCCGGCTCGGTATGGATCAGCGGCTTTGCAGCGTGCTCTGTGCGGTCCTGCTCCTCTACGGGCGCCATGGCCAGCTTGTCGGGATCCGCATTTTGCAATTGCTGCCCTACGTCAGAGAAAACTTCATTCAGCTCCAGGCCGGAGGCGTCGCTACCCGGCTTTTTCTTTTCAGGTTGGCTTTTCATACCTGTTAGATTTTATGTGAAAGAATGTACATGCAAATATCTCCAAGACCTGTGCCACCGGGAATAATTAAATGTTATTTCTTCCCGACCGCTCGGTTGATTGATTGTGGCACAGCGAGATATCTTTTGCACCGTCAGTTTTACGTACCTTGCGTCGGTGAAAACACTATTCGGAGATCTCCGTCGTGTGAGCGTGATAGGCACCAGCGGCAGTGGCAAATCCACCTTTGCTCGCCGCCTGGCCGCTATGATGCATGCGCCGCACATAGAGCTGGACCAACTCTACTGGGGACCGGAGTGGACAGAGCCGACAGACGATGTTTTCTTTCCAAAAATAGAAACAGCACTAAGTGGCGATAGCTGGGTGATAGATGGCAACTATACGCGTACCCAACCCATCAAATGGGCCCGCGTGCAACTCGTGATCTGGCTGGATTTCCCACTGTGGCTCACGCTCTATCGCGTCACCACGCGTGCGCTCAGCCGCATCCTCACTCAGCGGGAGCTATGGCCCGGTACCGGCAATAGAGAGACATGGGCAAAACTCTTCGGCAAAGACTCTATCGTGCGCTGGTCCTACGATACCCACGCCAGCAACATTGTGAAATACGAGCGCACCATAGCAGATCCGCGCTACGCACACATTACTTTCATACGGCTGTGCTCACCGCGCGAGGCAGAGTGGTTTCTCAGGGACTGGTCGGCACATAGCTAAACGCTGTAAGAGTTTTGTACATTCACGCATCAGGTACTACGCATGGCTATCATATCACAAAGAGCGTACAGATTTCGCAACTGGGCCGGCAACCAGCAGTACACTGCTCCGCACTACTACCAGCCGGAGACAGAGGCGGCACTCATAGAAATAGTCAAAACCCACCGCAAGGTCCGCATGGTAGGTACAGGCCACTCCTGGTCTGCGCTGTGCCATACAGATGAGGCCCTGATCAATCTGGATCTCTACAACCGCGTGATCGCACTGGACCGTGACCAAAAGCTACTCACCGTAAAGGCCGGCATCAAGCTCTGGCAGCTCAATGACTATCTCGACACACAGGGCCTCGCACTGATCAACCTCGGCTCTATAGCACAGCAGTCCCTGGCCGGTGCCATCTCTACAGCTACGCACGGCAGCGGCATACAGTATCGCGTCCTGGCCTCTCAGGTGCAGCGCTTCACGCTGATACAGGCAGACGGCTCCGTCCTCACACTGGACCGCGATGCAGACAAAGAAAATTTTGACCTGGCCATCATCAGCCTGGGCGCTCTGGGAGTAGTGTCTGAGGTCACCATACATATCTGTGAGGCCTTTCGCCTGCATGACCGCACCTACTCTATGGACTTTGACGAGATGCTGGGCCGACTCGATGAACTCGTCACCACTACAGATCATTTCAAGATGTGGTGGTTTCCCCATGTCGATGATATTGTGCTCTATCAGTACCAGCGCACTACTGCCACGGCCAATGACTCCCGCCTGCGCCAGTGGCTGATGGATGAGGTGCTGTCTGTACTCGTTTATCGTTTCCTCGTATGGATAGGAAATCTCCTACCATCTCTGCGCCCCACTTTCAATAAGCTACTGGTCCTCTCCTTCCGTTCACCACTGGATAGGATCGAGAAGTCATACCGCGTATTCAATGTAGCCGATCCACCCATCCACCGCGAGGCGGAGTGGGCATTTGACCTGCGCGATGCAAAGGAGGTGCTCTCAGCCTACCGCAAGATGATAGACGAGAGATCCGCTTCGTAAAAGGTGATGAATATGCGCTGAGTCCCTGCTACCGGCGCGACTCTATCTGGATAGGCTGCTACCTGATAGGAGACCGCGGCTGGGATGCGCTGCTACATGACTTTGAGGCGCTGGCAGTCAGGTATAATGGCCGTCCGCACTGGGGCAAGGAGTACCAAATAGACCGCGCCTATCTGCGCGAGCAATATCCTCAGCTAGATGCTTTCTGCGCGCTACGTGACCGGCTGGATCCTGACCACAAATTTAGCAACGTCATGATAGACGCTATCTGCGGCACGATATGACACTCAATATAAAACCCGCCACTCCGGAGTAGGTGCGGCGGGTATGAGCTGGGTGGGTAAAGCGTTTCCGGTCAGGTTAGTTGCCGTTGTATTGGTCGTCTAGCATGTGGGTGGGTTTTAATGAGACAAAACTATGCTCTACGCGGCCAAAGGCACTTTACAAAGGTTAATTTCTACTTTCCTGATATTCTTTTTCTGATGCGCGATAGTGATACAGGTGTGATGCCTAGATAGGAGGCCAGATACTTGAGCGGTGCCCGGTCTATCAGCTCAGGCTGCTCGCGCAGGATACGCTGGTAGCGCTCCTCCGGGCTGCTTTGGGTAAAGTCCTCTATACGCCGTATCGCATTGACCAGTGTCTCCTCCAGTACCATATTGTAAAAGCGCATCAGGTCCAGATCCTGTTCCGCTTTTTCTTTAAAGGCTTTAAAATCTCCTGTGAAGAGGATGGTCGGCTCTATAGCCTCCGACGTCTCTGTGGCCGGCAGGTCCAAAAATATAGTAGCATAAGAAGCGATACTCTGCATCTCTGTAGCCAGCAGCACAGTCACCTCCTCGCCATTGGCGTCTATGAGGTAGTTTCGCATCATGCCCTGCAGCACCATGGCTACCTTGCCCACACGCTCGCCGCGCCGCACGAAGGTATCGCCCTCCTGCAGCATGACCAGTTCACCCATACCAAGTATGACCTGCATTTTCTCCTCCGGCAGAAAAGAATACGTGGCGCGAAACCTATCCAGGAGTTCATCCATATTATTACTCCTATAAATATATGGCTCCGGTGTTACTTATATGTATATCGGGCATAAAAAAGCGGTGTGTAGGATATACACACCGCTGTAACTATACCCTGCCACCTTCTGGCAGGCGTACGGTATCTTTAGGCTGCCTCCGGAGCTATGGCTCCTGCTGCCTTGTCCGCCAGCCACTTAGTGACTGCCGCTGTAGCGATAGAGAAGGCCAGTTGCCTCAAAACCTTGATCCGGCCTACGCCATACAGGGCTATGAGCGCGAGCGTGACGCGGGTCAGCACACGGGCATAGTTGATCTCCTCCTTGCTATCAGCCTGCTGGCCGGTGATCAGTGTCACGACCTCATCTTTGATTTTCTCATAGTTTGAGCTCGGCTCCGGAGCCTCCATTTGTTTTTTTCTGCCTGCCATGATGATCTGATTTATATGGTTGTTAAATTTCTCAGCCCTCGGTATGCTCCAGGCGCTCCAGCCCTGTAGCCAGTTCCTCTTTGGTATCAGCCAGTTTGTCCCTCAGGTCGCTCAAGTAGTCGCTGCTATTTTCCAGCGCATTTTGTAGTTTGAGGCTAAACTGCTCTCCGGCCTCTGCCAGAGAGTCCTTGATACTATTCATAGTTTCCCTGTCTGTGAGTGCGTAGCCTACTGCTACACCCGCTGCTGCACCGGCCAGTACGCCCAGTGCTATCTTTGTTTTTTCTTTCATGATCTTTCTTACTTTTTAGTACAGTTATCATTCAGGAAAAACCATGCCATGCCGCTTACGGCGCTTTCGCGGGGTGTCATTTACCCAAAATTACAAAGCCTTTTCGGGATATTGACTGAGCCAGGTCATGGGTCTGCACAAAACTTTTCCGACCTATCGTATTCAGACAGTTATATTTGCTCTGATGCTACAGGCAGCTTTTACCTTATTCCGCAAGGACCTCCTCATTGAGTTTCGCAACCGGTATGCACTGGGCGGCATCGTGCTGTACGTCCTCTCGTCTGTACTGGTCATCTACTTCTCGCTCAACTACAATGACAGCATACGCGATATGAGCCCTGTGATATGGAGTATTTTCTTCTGGCTCATCATCCTCTTCAGCAGTATCAATGCCATAGCCAATGGCTTCTTTCGCGAGCCTCCGGGGCGCAGCTATTACTACTACTATATAGCCAGTCCACAGGCTGTGATCGCCTCAAAGCTGCTCTACAATTTTGTCTTCACGGTCTTCCTCATCCTGCTGGCCTTTATAGTGTTTGCAGTGGTAGTAGGAGACCCGGTGCAGCACCTGCCGCTCTTTCTCACCACTGCCCTGCTGGGCGGCACAGGTTATTCGTTCCTCTTTACCCTCATGGGGGCTATCGCCTCCCGCGCCGGCAATAATGCCACCCTGATCGCCGTCCTCGGTTTTCCAATCATCATCCCGATACTGATCTTCGTCACCCGGCTCAGTGCGGCCTGCATGGCCGGTGGCGCAGCAGACCCCGATACGATGAAAAACCTCCTGCTGCTGGCCGCCTTTAACGTCATGGAATTGCTGCTGGCCTATATCCTTTTTCCCTATATTTGGCGCGAATAATCCGAAACGGCGCGGAGCTACTCCACACTGCATAGGTTCAGCCTCTTATGATCAATCTTTTCAGACAACAATGGTGGAAGTACACGGCAGCGGCTATCCTGCTATATGTACTGGTAGGTGGCATGCTGGTGCCGCTGGGTCCCGGCCTCCGCTCGGTCACTCCGGTCACTTTTCCCGCTGATAGCACGGTAGACCTGGTGATCACCGGCTACAATACCCACTTTCAGGAGGCGGGCGATCTGCAGGTATGGTTCAAAGATGGCGTATCGTTTTATGCTGCTGACTCTGTGATCCCCATTATCAATAGTACAGCCCGTGTGGTGTTTCATGTAGCCGCCGCCGATCTCGGCCCTGAGCACAATAGGAACTTTGACCTCGTAGTAAATGACAAGCTGGACGGTACGCTCTTCATGAGCTTTGCCACAGTAGCCAAAGCCGGCAGCCACACTGACAGTAGCACAGCCAGGCTGAAGGCAGTGACGCCGGAGATCGTAAACGCACGCTCCACGCAGTTTGCCTTCCCCTACCGCGAGATCCTCTTCCAGAGCATCCGCAATACATTCTTCCACGTGCCGATGTGGTTTACCATGATGTTTCTCGTCATCTTCTCGCTGGTATATAGCATCCGCTATCTGCGCACCGGCAGTATGGTAGATGATGTGATGGCATCACAGGCTATCTCTGCCGCGCTGCTCTTTGGCGTGCTGGGCCTGGCTACAGGCATGATGTGGGCCACCTACACCTGGGGCTCTCCGTGGCCCAATGATCCTAAACTACATGGCGCCGCTGTAGGCGTGATCATCTACCTGGCCTATATCGTGCTGCGCGGCTCGCTGAATGATGAGATACAGCGCGCGCGCATCAGTGCCGTGTACAATATCTTTGCGATCGTCATCTTTACGCTTTTCATCTTTATCATCCCGAGGCTCACCGCATCGCTTCACCCCGGCAATGGCGGCAACCCGGCCTTTAGCAAATATGACCTCGATAGCCATCTGCGCCTCTTCTTCTACCCTGCAGTGATCGGCTGGACCATGCTCAGCTTCTGGATCCTATCTATACTGGTGCGTATGCGCTTGCTTCAACTCAAAAAATCTGCTCAATGAGAAAACCCTCCATGCTCCTCATAGCCCTCCTCGCTACCCTGGCCGTACAGGCGCAGGATGAGAAACCTATCAATACCCTCATGGAGAGCAACCTGAAGATCTATGTGGTGGTCGGCGTGCTGACCATCATCTTTGTGGGCATCATCATCTACCTGATGGCGCTGGATAGCCGGTTGAAAAAGCTGGAAAACAATGCCTGATCTGCGCTTTGCGGAGCAGAACACATCAGATGCATTTGAATACTTTATTATTTTAATATAAATCAATGTGCCAAGCAAGGCCTGTACCGTGAAGCTCATGATTACTAGGGCGCAGGAATCGGACCGGCTTTCTACCGGCATTCACATGAAATCCAATCACATAAGTTATTTTTATAAGTAAGGATAATTTGGAAATCCAAAAATTCGCTTTTACTTCGATGTCCGTATATTCTATATACGTGCCGTTTTTATCAATAAACATTAACAGTTATGGCCGAAAAGAAAAGTCCCAAACCTGACCTGACAGAGCTTAGTTTCTCGCAGTCCGTGTCCTATTATTTTGACAAAGCAGCCCCTCATACCCAGGCGCCGGCAGGCCTCCTGGACCAGATCAAAGTCTGCAACTCTATATACAAGATGAACTTCCCGGTGAAGTTTGGCAATGAGATAAAGGTGATCGAGGCCTACCGCGTACAGCACTCCCACCACCGCATGCCTACCAAAGGGGGTATCCGCTACTCGCTGCATGTAGACCAGGATGAAGTGATGGCCCTCGCTGCTCTGATGACATACAAGTGCGCTATCGTAGATGTGCCTTTTGGCGGTGCCAAGGGCGGTATCAAGATATCTCCGCGCAATACGCCACCTGAGGTGATAGAGGCTGTGACACGCCGCTACACTACGGAGCTGGTGAAGAAGAATTTCATCGGGCCGGGCCTCGATGTACCGGCTCCAGACTACGGTACAGGTGAGAAAGAAATGGCGATCATCGTAGATACCTATATGACCCTGAAACCGGGCGAGGTAGATGGCTACGCCTGCGTGACCGGCAAGCCCGTGAGCCAGAACGGTATCAAGGGGCGCACCGAGGCTACAGGCCGCGGTGTGGTCTATGCGCTGAATCAGATATGCAGCTATGCTGATGACATGAAGAAACTCGGCCTCACTACCGGCCTCGGCGGCAAGCGCGTAGTGATACAGGGCCTCGGCAACGTGGGTTTCCACACGGCCAATATCATCACTCAGTATGGTGCCAAGGTGGTCTGCATAGCAGAAGCCGAGGGCGCTATATACAGCGAGAAGGGCCTCGATCCTAATGAGGTACTGGCCCACAGGCAGAAGACAAAGTCTATCCTGAACTTCCCTGGCTCTAAGAATCTCAAGAAGAGCTCTGATGCTCTGGAGCTGGATTGCGATATCCTGATCCCTGCCGCGCTGGAGAAGCAGATCACAGACGTGAATGCCCATAAGATCAAGGCACGCATCGTGGCCGAGGCTGCTAACGGCCCTGTGACGCCTGCGGCCTCTGACTACCTGACCAAAAAGGGTGTCATGGTAGTACCAGATATCTATATCAATGCGGGTGGTGTGACAGTGTCATACTTTGAGTGGCTGAAGAACCTCTCGCATGTGCGTTTCGGTCGTATGCAGAAGCGATTTGAGGAGGAGAGCCAGAGCAATATGATCCGCCTGGTAGAGGACCTGACCGGCCAGAAAGCATCTAAGGAGCAGATCAAGCGCGTGATACACGGTGCGGATGAGATAGACCTGGTCAACTCCGGCCTGGAGGACTCCATGATCAAGGCGTACCATGGCATACGCGAGCTGTACAAATCCAGCCGCTCTATACCTGATCTCCGTACGGCAGCCTTTGCCCTCTCGATCAATAAGATCAAGGATGCCTACTACGCTATGGGTATCTTCCCGTGATCAGCATTTAGTATCAGGACAATACCGGATACACAACTCATATCTCAAATGCCGCTCCTCCTACGGAGCGGCATTTTTTTTGTGGCAAACCCAAACACCGGACACATCGTATGTACCAGTGATATGGCCCAGGCCATTAACTATCCTTAAGAACAAAATACCGTCGGCCCTGTTTATCTTTACAACCAATACACAACTCTCATGGATCTGTCTAAGCCACTCCGCCTCACCGTCATAGCGCTCATGGCGCTGGTCCTCACCAGCTCCTGCGCCTATCAGAAATTTGCCCGCAAATACTACGCAAAGGCCAAAACAGATGCACCCTATGACTGCATCATCGTGACAGGCATCCCTTACAATGACAGCACCAACTCGGGGCTCATCTTCGCCGCCCGCGTACTTTGGGCCAAGTATCTCTATGACCATAAGATCACCAAGAATATCATCTTCTCCGGCGCAGCTGTCAGCACCCCTTTCTACGAGGGCCGTGCTATGAAGCTGATGGCAGACTCACTGGGCGTACCCAGTGCGCACACCTTTGCCGAGATCAAGGCTGAGCACAGCACCGAGAATGCCTACTACGGCATGAAGATGGCCCACAAGCTGGGCTTCAAAAAGCTGGCTATAGCGGCTGACCCGTTTCAGGTCAAGCTGCTGCGCAAATTCCTGGAGCGCCGCTGTGATAATATGGCCATGATACCGATAGTCTATGACTCAGTGATCAGCAACCGCCGCGCCTGGCAGAAAGAAGTACCCAAAATGGCCTTCAAAGAAGCCGCAGCAGACAGCGGCTGGGTACGCCTCTCAGACCGCGAGAGCTTTAGCGAGCGCTGGAGAGGTACACAGGGCAAGCATATCAAGTTTGAGGAGTAAGGCAACTAGTCTATAGTTTCCTCATAGGAAATTATTAGCTACACTTTACTACTTTTACGGATATGGACGCTATACAATCAGCCATCGCTAAAAAAGAAATCCTCGACGGCCTCCGCCCCATAGATCCGGAGCGCGAGCAGATCATCATGCAAAAATTCCGTCTGGATTGGAATTACCACTCCAATCATATTGAGGGAAATTCGCTGTCCTATGGCGAAACGAAAGCGCTTGTTCTGTTTGGGATAACGGGAAGCGCAAAACCACTCAAAGACTATCTGGAAGTAGAAGGTCACAATGCAGCTATTGACTGGGTGCTGGATGTGATAAAAGACAAGCACGAACTAACAGAAAACTTCATTAGGGAACTGCACACCTTACTGCTAAAGCCTACGCTCAAGGAAGCCATAACTCCAGATGGCAAAGCCACCACAAGACGAATAGAGGTAGGACAATATAAAAAGCAGCCCAATCACGTCATTACTAAAACTGGGGAAACATTCCGTTTTGCTACTCCAGAGGAAACACCTGCCAAAATGCATGACCTCATCGCTTGGTATCGTGAGGAGAGGAAAGCTGGCACACTTAATCCAATTTTATTAGCCGCAGAGTTTCATTATAAGTTTGTCCGCATCCATCCATTTGATGATGGTAACGGTCGCATGTCCCGGATACTGATGAACTTTATATTGATGCAGTATGGGTATCCTCCTGTCATCATTAAGACTGAGAACAAAGAGGAGTATTATATGGCACTTCAGCAGGCGGACGCAGGCATCATTACTCCTTTTATCGAATACATCGCTGCGAATCTTAATAGCTCATTGGATATAATGATTGCAGGTTCTAATGGCGAAAGCATTGAAGAACCTGATGATATTGATAAAGAGTTGCAATTATTAGAGCACGAATTAAATGGAACCACAAAAAAGATTGAAGTCTATAGAGCGCCGAATGTTATCCGCGATGTTTTGAAAAACGAATTTTCTAAAATACTTCGCTTGAGTAACATCTACATGAAAAACCTTTTCGCTCATTACAGAAATATTCATATCAATCTTATTATAGACCAGAATGAGGGAAAAATATACGGTTACAACAATTGGCTAAACGAAGCTCAACCTAACATCATTTCATCCTCAGGAGAAGCAGTTCTCAAACTTTTGCTTAACTCACAAAGTGTGACTATCAGAATCTTATTTTTGGGATTCATAAGTCCTCCAAACAGAAGCATTAAAATTGATCGCTATACAAGCGAATTTACTATTTATTTTCACGCAACTGGCTTCCAGATTGTAAACTCCGACAGTGACAAAATATTCAAGTTTTATACTGAAACACCCAGCGATAGTGAACTGGAAATGATCGTTAAAAAAACAGCCTTATCTCATTTACGTTTTATCAAAGACAAGATTCAAGAATCTCAGTCTCAATAATATTATTTTATGGAAGTGCCTGTTCAAGCGTAATTTCCGCAGGCACAAGCCTCCCCGCTTGAACCCCACCCATTCAGGTCGCCCGATCTGAAACGAGCAAAGCCCTACTGCGGATGATAGATCTTCTCTGCCGTCTTATAGATCTTAGCCTTGTCAAAGGTCATGAGCTTCGTCTGCTTATTGGCATAGAGCTTCATCTGGTCGGTGTAGTGCGGGCTGCCCGGCTTGTTTGACGCGCCGTATGGAGCCACCGTGTGTACCTCAGGGCCATCCTTGGTAAATTTGATCAGCATGATGTATGAGTCCCCCACAAAGGTGCGGAAGCGGCCATTCTTGTACGGCTGGGGATAGGCTGCGCGGATCATGTCAGGGCCACCACCCAGCGGCAGGTCCACATCACCACGCGTATGCCGCTGCAGGTCGCCCAGTTGTATATTTAGCGAACCAAAGTCTTTCAGCATCTCCGTACGTGTCTTGCGCAGGGTAGATACAAAGAACTCGCGCCGCTTCACTGAGTCCCTGGCATAGACCGATTCCATATCACCCTTGGTATCGCTGTAGAGGTTCCAGAAGGTCTTGTAGATCGGCGCAAAGTTAGTATCAGTGACAGGTGCCATACGGTACGAGTTCCACGCTTTAAATTTGCCGAGTATATCCGTCAGGTCCGGGTAGTCTTTGGCAGAGATATCAAAGATATCGTCTATCGGATAGTCTTTGAAGAAGTGGATATGATGGCCGTATCCTTCATCATACTTCAATGTCAGGAAGTCATTCCAGTCCACCTTCTTGTACTTTTGTATCAGCTCATTGAATCGGAGGCTGCGGCTGGTAGGCGTGAGCGTATAGCCCATAGTAGGGTCATAGTCTGCCGGCTTGGGGTCATCCTCCGGTGCCGTGCAGTCAAAGGCCGAGTTATTGAAGTTGAAAACATAGCCGCTCTTAGGATTGACTACCTGAGGCAGGTCCTTCTCCGGGTGGAAGGTGGTCCAGAGCGTTTTTTCGGTATTGCCCGGCACGGTATGCAGCCAGTCATAGCCGGGTGTACGCACAGGCAGCAGGCCGTTGCTCAGGCACATGATAGTATCATAGCGGTCAGCATATATGGTAGTCATCATCGCAGCCCCCTGTATATCCAGCGCACGGCGAAACTCTGTATAGTTATGCGCCTTATTCATCTGAAAGTACTGCTCTATCGTCTTCACATTCATATTGGCACCGAGCCTGATGGCAAAGATGCCCTTCTTGGTCACCAGCGTAGCGCCATACATGCTCCACCACACTTTCTTCTTCACCGGCAGTACAAACTTGCCTTTCTTAGACAGGTTCACGTGCAGCGTGGCGGTCTTGACCTCCAGCGGATATGACTTGCCATCTACCAGGTAGTGGTTCTTCTTCTTAGGATCGGGCTGCAGCTGAAATACATCTACCCCGTCAAAGTTATTGACCGTATGTGCCCAGCCCAGGTATTCATTCACTCCGTGAAACACCGTGACACCGCCGTGAAAAGTACCGCCCATGATATTCCAGCCCTCCTCACTGCACAGGTGCACCTCATACCACGAGAGAGGCCCCTCCAGCGGCTGGTGGGAGTTGATATCCAGATAGGTGGCGCCGTCCTTGGTCTTGGCAGAGTTGAAGGCGATACCGTTTGACCCTTTGCCATTTTCTGCAAAAGGTATGGTAGGCTGCGTACCGTTTACTATTCTTTTCAGCGGGCCATCTACACCGCTCAGTAGTGATTCGGCCAGTACGTATCCTGCCACTATATCATGCGGCGAGGCCGGAAATGACTTCTTTACGATCACCTCCTCCGGGTGCAGCTCGGCATATTTATTTACAGCCATGGTCATGGCCTCTATGATCTCACGCACATGGGGGGAGAGGTCCTGCTCATAGCGCGCATCTACCAGCTCGCGCACGCGCAGCAGGTTCACAGCATAGTCTATGATCGCGCCATCCTTGCCCATGTGGAGGCCGGCCATTTTCTTGCCCGCCAGAAACATCCACTGCAGCGTTTTGAAATCATCCTCGCAGGTAGCCCAGCCCAGGCCATAGCCTACGTCGGCATCTGTCTTGCCAAAAATATGCGGTACGCCAAAGCTATCGCGTACGATCTCTACATTAGCTTTGTAGTCCCTCTGTGCAAACAGGGATAAGGATACGAGCAGCACCAGGCCCGTCAGGAGCTTTTTCATTCAGTGATTTTAGTGGCGCAAAAGTACATTGCCCTGTATCACCAAAACATAAAATACAACGTTCGCCTGCTATATTTCTGCGAAGGAAAAATCAATACCGCGCAGCACGTA
The DNA here is from genome assembly GCA_018267385.1 of Bacteroidota bacterium. Taxonomy (GTDB): domain Bacteria; phylum Bacteroidota; class Bacteroidia; order Chitinophagales; family LD1; genus UBA1941. The sequence goes on from JAFDYN010000008.1 coordinate 193,978, forward strand.
TAACTGATATTTTTATTGCAGGTGTATCGTACCTTTCATCATTGCTTTATGATACGTTGCTTGAAAACATGTCCATTCTCATCGCTGAGCAGCACAAAGTATACACCCGGAGCCAGGCTGCTCACAGGTATGCTGCCGGAGGCCCTGTTGGCCAATATACCATCTGCCACCTGCTGCCCTGTGATATCCACTATGCGGTAGCCCGCCAGTAGCGCTGTACTATTATTCTCGACGGTGAGCATGGCTGTAGCCGGGTTGGGGTATAGGCGTACCTTCTGTGCCTCGCTGAGATCATTCACACTCAGCAGCTCATAGCATGACACTGATGCAGCATAGACATAGCCTGTATCCGCGTGTATCCCGCAGAAGCTGTAGCCATTATAAATGTCACTTACAAAAATAGAGTGCAGGCCATAGTGCTGATCGCCTATGCCCTCTATCCATGTGAGCGCAAAGGTCTGCCCTGTCTGCCCGCTGGGTATATCCGTACTCACGTGCACAGCATGGCGCAGCGTGCCACCTATCATCATGGAGTCTACACTATCTATAGCGTAGAAAAACTCATGGGACTGGAGTGTGGTATCTCCTATGAAACCATGAAAGGCTATGGTATCTCCCAGCTGCGCATCAAAGGCATAAAGCAGTGTCTCTACGGTGTCATTCGGGTCCAGGGCGTAGATACGGTGCTGCGCATCTTCGCGAAAGTGCCTGCGCTGCAGCCCATTGTACGTGATAGCGTACTGCCTGCCATTGATCATCGTGTCGTGGCCGATAAAATTCTCTGAGGTCTCCGAGTGCGTAGTGCCGTTGAGCGAAGTGTTATCATGCGCGGCAAACCAGTGCAGCGAGGTATCACTCTGCAGGAGGCCTATGTACTGGGCCCTGGCCGTGAGGGCAGCTATAGAGATGAGCAGCAAGGTAAAATATTTCATGTGTGTGGTTTTAGTTTTTGATTTAAAGCCGCCGTAGCGTATACTTGCCTAGGCATCAAAACATCTGCCATTCCCCAGCGTGGGGTTATTAAAATTGAAACTATGGCTGAAGAACGCATCATCCCTGATAAAACATCCCGCTCTATAGCCCAATGGGCCGAGGAGGACCGTCCCCGTGAGAAACTCCTGCTCAAAGGCCGCGCTGCCCTCAGCGATGCTGAGCTGATAGCCATCCTCATCAGCTCGGGCAATGATGAAGAAAGCGCCGTAGATCTGGCGCGGAGGATACTCGATGCCTCACACAATAATCTCGTGGAGCTAAGCAAGCTCAGTGTCAATGATCTCAAGAAGTTTCGCGGTATCGGTGAGGCCAAGGCCATCAGCATCATCGCAGCGCTGGAGCTGGGCAAGCGACGCCAGCGCAGCACAGCTATGGAGAAACCCATCATCCTGTCGTCACAGAAGGCCTATGACTACATACAGGCCTCGCTCTCCGACCTGCAGCATGAGGAGTTTGTTGTACTATATCTGAATAAATCACTCAAGGTGATAGCCCATGACACGCTGAGCCGCGGCGGCGTATCGGGCACGGTAGCAGATACCAAGATCATCCTGAAGGCTGCCATAGAGAAGCTGGCCAGCTACCTGATCGTAGCGCACAATCACCCCTCCGGCAATCTCAAACCCTCACATCAGGATAAAGAATTGACACAAAAACTAAAGGAAGCCTGCCGCCTCGTAGACATTATCCTGAATGATCACCTTATTATCGGTGAGAATGATTATTATAGCTTTGCAGATAATGGGGTACTGTGACGCTTCTTGGTAATATGAAGAGCTTTCTAAAAAATAGTTGGGCTACGCATAAGTATGCCATCATTCTAATGAGCCTGTTTACGCTAGGCATTTTAATACTCGCGCTATGCACACATGGTACTGCAGACGAGGGAGATAGTGTAAACCATTACCTGTTTGCCAGATATGCAATCAAGTATCCGTTTCACTTCTTTCATCATTGGGCAAAACCTTTTTTTGTGCTTCTGGCTTTCCCTTTTGCGCAGGCTGGATTTATGGGAGTAAAGCTTATGAATGTTGCGTGCACATGTATCACCGTATGGTTCAGCTACTTGATAGCCCATAAACTGGCATATAGATGGGCGCTCTCAGTTTTTGTTATAGCCACCTTTTTCAAGCTTCTACTTATTGTAGGTTTGTCCGGGCTAACTGAGCCATTGCATGCCGCTCTTCTGGCTATTGCGATTTATCTGGTCACCATCAGAAGGTTTGCATGGGCCACTGTTATCATTTCATTTTTACCCCTCGTCAGATCTGAAGGTATCTGCATTTGCGGTGTTTTTGCAGTATACCTGATATTAACGGCACAGTGGCGCTACATTCCTTTGCTAGCCGTTGGGCATCTGGCATACGGTATAGTGGGTTATCCTCGATTTCACGATCTGCTATGGGTAATACACAATATCCCCTATCACACGGGAGACCAGCATTATGGACACGGAGACTGGAGCTATTATCTTATCCAGATGCCAGGCATAACCGGATTTGTCAACTCTTTGCTTTTGGCCATTGGCCTTATTTATACTTTATATGGCATCATCAGGTCACTCTTACGCGGTGCATTTTCGTCAGCATTAGCAAACAAATGGATGATTGCCACTTTGTTTTGTGCCTTTTTTGCAATGCATACTATTTTCTGGGCTTTGGGTCTTTACGGTTCCTTTGGATTGGTACGTGTATTTATAGCCGTAGCCTCACCTATGATTTTGCTGATGGTAGGCGGTATCGAGGCCCTGACCGCATTCACTGTACGGATTCCATTTCGCAACTTTGCCATTGCCGGGGGCCTTCTTATCAGTTCCCTTGTCTTGGCAGCAGGCCATACTCAATATGCTTATTATCCAGACATGGACTTTGGGCTGCATCCGGATCAGCTTTGCGACAAAGACGCAGCAGACTACATTAAAAAGAATATCCAGGACTATAGAGACTATGATTTCTTTTTTGATACAGCCTATTTAGCTGAGTTGCTAGATGTCGATATTTTTGGTGATCCTCATTTCGCAAACAATGACCACTTGCCATCTGGAGGGTATCCACACCATAGTATTATTATTTGGGATGATTTTTATTCCGACTTTGAGCACGGGGTTCATCTGGTCACACTTCGTAAAACACCCGACCTCAAAGAACTGAAAACTTTTCAGCACGAAAATCCATGGGGAGGTACTAGGACAGTGGTAGTATTTGTAAAGGACTAAGCCCATCCGGTTCATCTGGCGGCAGAGCCACTGCAGCCAGAATGACCTCCGAAAGCTGTTTCGTAAAAATAAAAATTGAAGCTTTTGTAAGCGGAATCGAAAACGGCAAGATGACTACTCCCGGTATTGGAGTAAAATGCAGAATTGCTACTAGTGCTTTGATCCTGTACAAAGTAAAAATGCCCGCCCCCATCTATCAAGATCGTGGTATCATCTGAAGTAGAAACAGTCATAGGAATACCGGTTATAGTATCTATATAAACATTACCCGAACTATAAGCTGTGCAATATTCTGTAGCACGATAAGTCCCTATTATTTTATGAACTATCTGGGACAGAGTGAGTGCTGATGTAGAGACTGTCATATCCTTTTGCAGCTGCCAGCAGCTACCGCAATTAAAAGCAGTAAAGCCGCCATTTTCATAAAATTTTCCATCCTATAATTTTTATGCTCAGGCTAAAATAAAAAGGCGCAGACAATGTCCGCGCCTTCCGTTTACATAGAGAGTGTATTTAGTGGAACTGCTCCGCCTCAGTAGAACCTGCGAGGGCTGTGGTAGAGGAGTTGCCTTGTTGTACTACTTGCTGTACTGCGTCAAAGTAGCCAGTACCTACAAATGACTGGTGCTTGATAGCCTTGAAACCATCCTTCTCCAGTGCAAACTCGCGCTGCTGCAGCTCAGAGAAGCCGGCCATACCACGGTCTACATATGCCTTAGACAGTTCAAACATGGCTGTATTCAGCGCGTGGAAACCAGCCAGGGTGATGAACTGGAACTTGTAGCCCATAGCAGCGATATCCTCACGGAAGCTAGCCATTTGCTTTACGTCCATGTACTTAGCCCAGTTGAATGATGGAGAGCAGTTGTATGCCAGCATCTTGCCAGGGTACTTGGCGTGGATCGCCTGTGCGAATTCACGTGCCAGGCCGAGGTCAGGGTTGCCAGTTTCCATCCAGATCAGGTCAGCATAGTTTGCGTAGCTCAGGCCACGGTCTATACCTTGCTCCAGGCCATTCTTCACGTAGAAGTAGCCCTCTGGTGAGCGCTCACCGGTCAGGAACTTGTGATCCCTCTCATCGATATCAGTAGTGATGAGGTTTGCAGCTTCAGCGTCAGTCCGAGCTATCACCAGTGTAGGCACACCACAGACGTCAGCAGCCAGACGGGCAGCAGTCAGCTTGTTGATCGCCTCTTGTGTAGGTACGAGTACCTTGCCACCCAGGTGGCCGCACTTCTTGGCAGATGCCAGCTGGTCCTCCCAGTGTACACCCGCAGCGCCTGCCTCGATCATCTGCTTCATCAGCTCAAATGCATTCAGGTTGCCACCAAAGCCCGCCTCAGCGTCAGCTACGATAGGCACCATCCAGTCACGCTGTGGCTCGCCATCCATATACTCGATCTGGTCGCGGCGCAGCAGCGCATTGTTTATCCTCTTGACTACAGATGGTACAGAGTTAGCCGGGTATAGGGATTGGTCAGGGTACATCTCACCGGAGAGGTTAGCGTCCCCTGCTACCTGCCAGCCGGAGAGGTAGATAGCCTTCATGCCAGCAGTCACCTCCTGGATAGCCTGGTTGCCGGTCAGCGCGCCAAGGCCCGCTACCCATGCATCAGACTGCAGCCTGTTCCAGAGCTTCTCAGCGCCATTGCGGGCCAGAGAGTACTCGATCTTTACAGAACCGCTGATGTTGATCACCTCCTCTGCAGAGTACGCACGCGTTACATCTTTCCAGCGTGGGTTAGTAGCCCAGTCTTTCTTGAGCGCCTCCGCTCTTTCTTGCTTTGTAGCCATTTGTTATTGTTGGTTTATTGTTGTTTTAAAAAGCTTTAGTTGATTTCGTTGTATGCTGGCAGAGTGAGGAACTCTACATAATTTTCCTCCGTCACCATCTCAAAGAACATGGAAATAGCCTTATCAAACTCACCTTTCTCGTAAGCTTCTTCGCCCACATACTCGATGATCTTATTGACTTCTGAAGGTAGGATTTCCTCTACCAGATCTACCGTGATAGTGCGTCCGTCCTCCAGCTTGCTACCATTCTTGATCCACTGCCATACTTGCGTACGAGAGATCTCTGCGGTAGCAGCATCTTCCATCAGGTTGTGGATAGCAGCCGCACCTACACCGCGCAGCCATGACTCTATATACAGGATACCTACATTGATATTCATGCGCAGGCCGGCCTCAGTGATCGTGCCCGCAGGCAGCTCCAGCAGGTCCTTCTGCGTATAGACTTCACCTTCGCGCTTTACATGGTAGTTGTTTGGCGTAGGCATGTACTCATTAAAGATATCCATCGCCACCCTCACCAGGCCCGGGTGTGCTACCCAGGTACCATCGTGGCCGTTCTGTACTTCGCGCAGCTTGTCCTGGCGCACGCGCTCTATAGCAGCGTTGTTAGCAGCCTCATCATTCTTGATAGGGATGAAGGCAGCCATACCGCCCATAGCGTGTACGCGGCGCTTGTGGCAGGTCTGTATCACGAGCTTCGAGTAGTTGCTCATAAATGGCACCGCCATCGTCACCTGTGCGCGGTCTGGCAGCACGAAGCGGCTATCCAGGTTGCGGAATTTCTTGATGTACGAGAAGATATAATCCCAACGGCCACAGTTCAAGCCGGCCATGTGCTCGCGCAGCTCATAGATGATCTCATGCAGCTCAAAGGTAGCAGTGATGGTCTCGATCAGCACCGTCGCCTTGATCGTACCTTGCGGTATGCCGAGTTCATTTTGTGCAAAGACAAACACATCATTCCAAAGGCGCGCCTCGAGGTGAGACTCCATCTTAGGCAGGTAGAAGTACGGACCGCTACCATTTGCCAATTGCTGCTTGGCATTAGTATAGAAGAATACACCAAAGTCAAACAGCGACCCGCTCACGATCTCGCCATTCACCGTCACATGCTTCTCAGGCAGGTGCCAACCGCGCGGGCGCACCAGCAGCGTAGCTACATTCTCATTCAGCTTGTATTCTTTACCCGCTTCATTCTTATAGGCGATGGTCTTATTGATCGCATCGCGCAGGTTGATCTGGCCTTCGATACAGTTAGACCATGTAGGAGAGTTAGAGTCTTCAAAGTCCGCCATGAACATCTTCGCACCGGAGTTCAGCGCGTTGATTACCATCTTGCGGTCTACCGGGCCGGTTATCTCCACACGGCGGTCCTGCAGGTCGGCAGGGATCGGCGCAGCCACCCAGTCACCCTCGCGGATCTCCTTGGTCTCCGGCAGGTAGTCCGGCAGGATACCCTTGTCTATCTGCTTCTGGCGCTCCTCGCGGGCAGCCAGCAGCTCCAGGCGGCGGGCGTTAAACTTATTATGCAGCTTCACGACTAGTTCCATCGCTTCGCTAAACTGGCCGGCAAAGGCCTGAGGCACCTCGCCTTTTATCTCATATGCTTTTGCAGCAGTAGTTTCTGACATGACTTTGATTTGATGCGGCAAAGATGATAACCGTTTGCGAAAAAAACAAGCGAATTTTCGCTAAAAATGAATTTTCGCAAAAATTTCGCTACTTTTGTTTCCACAATCAAACCAGATGTTCCAGAAGCTCCGTACCATCATCTACCACGCCCCTGACCTGGCGCAGGCCAGAGAATGGTACGCCGCTATCACCGGTATACAGCCCTATTTTGACGAGCCTTTCTATGTAGGTTTTGATATCCACGGCTGCGAACTGGGCCTCGACCCAAACAGCGCAAAACCCACCGACCCCGGCAATGTAGCCTACTGGAAGGTGGCCAACATCAAAGAAGCCGTAGCGAAGTGCACCGCCACCGGCGCCACCATATATAGCGACATCAATAATGTAGGCGGCACGATAGAAGTCGCTATAGTAATAGATCCTTTTGGAAACCATGTAGGACTGATAAGCGAATAGACCTCACCCATCTGCCTTCGGCATCTTCCCTCTCCGAGGGAGAGGGAAGAACCTAGTGAGTGAAGTATAGGATAAGAGTGATATAGTAGTACCCAGGCATTGGGCATCTACTTTTTTGTAAAACAAAAAAAAGGCAACCCTAGCCTTCCCCTCTCCTTTGGAGACGGGCCAGGGGAGAGGTGTATGGACAACCTGACCGACGAAAATATCCGCATCATCTTTGGCCTCAAGGTCAAAAAACTGCGCAATGACCTGCACCTGTCGCTCCAGACACTATCGCAGCGCAGCGGCATATCTATCTCCTATCTCAACGAGATAGAGAACGGCAAGAAGTACCCAAAGACTGACAAGATCAACGAACTCTCCAAGGCCCTCGGCACCAGCTATGACGCACTCGTCTCGCTGAAGCTCAATAAGAACCTCGCCCCCGTAGGCCAGATACTCAACCTCGACCTGATCAACGACTTCCTCTTTGAGACATTTGGCATAGACAAAGCGACTGTGATGAACATGGTAGCCAATGAACCCGTGAAAGTCTCCGCCTTTATCAACGCCCTCATAGAGATCTCGAGAAACTATAACCTGAAGCTCGAGCACTTCTTCTTCTCCTGCCTTCGCTCCTATCAGGAGCTGAATGACAACTACTTTGAAGACATAGAGGACGCCGTAGCAGACTTCATCCGCGCCAATAATTTCAACAACCATCCATCTGTCAAACTGCCTGCCTACGAGCAGGCGCTACAGCAGTTAGGGTACACCTTACAGCAAACAGATTTCGCAGACTATCCAAAGCTAAAAAACCAACGCTCCGTGACACTGCGCAATGGCAAGACAACACTGCTCTACAATAAGAAACTGACCGACCAGCAGAAGGCCTTCCTCTATGGCCGCGAGATCGGCTTCACCTGGATGAAGATGGACAAGCGCCCCTACACCACGCCTTGGCTGAAGGTTGACTCCTTTGACCATGTTCTGAATAACTTCCGCGCGGCCTACTTCGCGCAGGCGCTGCATATCAATAAGGATAACCTGATCAAGGACCTCGAGCTGTTCTTTGATGCGCCGCGCTTCAGCTCAGGCGCGCTCATCGGCCTGCTGGATAAATACAACGCCTCTCCCGAGATGCTCCTCACGCGCATCACCAATGTGCTGCCGCGCTACTTTGGTATCAATGAGCTTTTCTTCATCCGCTACAGCTCCAAGGAGCCGGAGAAGAACCTCAAGGAGATATCCAAAGAGCTGCACCTCTCGCGCCATACGGCCAACTTTGAGTACACGCAGACCGAGCAGAACTACCGCCGCTGGATCACCAAAAGCCTGCTGAAATACACACTGGAGCACAAGCAGGCCTACGACACCAAGATAGAAGCCGTGATCTCTGAGAATGGCAACGGCAACCAATACCTGACCATCTCTATCCTCCGCCCCATGGAGGAGCTGAATAACAACAACAACTCCGTGACCATCGGCTTCGTACTCACCGACGCCGTGCGCAAGAAGATCCGCTTCCTCACAGACAAGAGCCTAGACATCGCCAAACTAGGCGACATCAGCCGCAACGAATTCGAACCCGTAGCCGAGCTACGTAAGCAGAAGGAACTCCGTGAGAAGGAGGCGGAGCTGGAGAGATTGATGGCTAGTAGGGTGTGATGATAAACGATGCTTAATCCAAAGGCTTTCGCCTCTCTCTGATTACAGTTTCTTGACGAAGTATGGCTAGTTGTTCGACATAATTACCATATACAGCTATTGCGCGGCCATCTTTTATTTTGTAGTATGGTTTGGGATAAACGTAGCGTATCCATTTAGGATCATTGCTTTTGACTTTGAAAGAAACTTCATCTTGGAAACTGATTCTTTCTGGTTTGACTGTTATACTATCATACTTACCTTGGTAATCTCTACTAGAGTAAGATCCTGCCCACCTGTTATTACTTGTTTTATATACGTCAAAGTACTGGTACAATTCATGATAAAGGGTGTCGTTCTTTTCATATACAAAAAGCAAAACTGTCTCATATGGAGAAAATGACGGGCTACCAATGTGATTTAAAACGATAAAATTGATCGTGTCAGACTTAAGTGAGCCTTGTACAATTTGGAGCACCTTATATCGGGCGTAATATTTCTGATAGAAGTCGTAAGAGAAATAATTAAGCTTGTAAGTAGTATCTGCGCCATTTACAATAGTGTCAAATCTCGTAGTGATGCCTTTTCCTGCGATTGGTGTGATCTCAATTTTCTGACCTACAAAAATTATCATATCACGCTTCTCTTCCTGACTAAAAGCTTTAGCGCAGAAAAGGGTCATCATAAAACAAAATACCAAACGAGCTTTCATATCTCAATATAGAAAAGCAGTCTGGGATTTCGGCCATCACCGGTCATCGCTTCGTCATTTTTCCAAAGCCGTTGCCGGTCGCCTGACCTGCAACAAACACTGGGCGGAAACCGTCCCCTACTGATCTAAGCTTCCCCGCTATACGGAGACCAATAAAAAATGCTGTTCGTAGTCCGAAGGCAGGCCAGCGGCATGCGACTACGAACCTTCTCCACCTCTTCGCAGGTTCAAGCGTCCTCGTTTGAACCGATCTTTTCAAATACCTTTAGTCCGAGCACCTAACAGGTGCCTGAGATCCACTCGTTTGCCCAGTCGCATGAAGGGTAGCTCAATGAAGCGATAGGATAGGTAGCTGGCAGCTATAGTCACTGCAGATATGAATATCATGAGCCCGGCCAGCCCGGCCATGTTGTGCGGCACATATCTGATGCCATAATCCCTGTACCCCACGGCCTCCAAAAAAAGCCAATGGAGCAAGTAAAGGCTGAAAGATATTTTGCCAATGAAGGTGAGGAAGCCGTGGTTGAGCCAGCGCTGTACCCTGTCTGCACACAGGAGTAAGAATATGAATACTCCGGATGCTAATCCTGAGAAATAAAACGTCAGCGTATCTTCCGGCATGCTGATGAATTGCAGGATGACATTTACTTTGCGCATCAGGGCAGGCACCACCGGCGCTATCTCGCGCCATGAATACAATACCAGACAGACAGGTACCAGTACTAGCAGGGTGCCCGTGCGCAGCAGCCACGCGGGTCTGTAGCCTGATCTATAGGCGTCATATAGGGCGGCACCCAGCATAAAGTGAAAAGTAAAGGGATTCATATACCTATAGGATAGCAGCACTACACCCATCAATAAATAGAACATCCTCCGATCTCTCTGTACTATGACAACCACAGGCATCAGAAACGATAGTATCACCTCCACTCCCATGGTCCAGCCCGGTGGCAGCATATTGTGATGTGGCAGGATGATGATACTCTCCTGCACAAGTGTGAAGATGCCAGCGGCGGGCGTCAGAAAAAAAGCGGTCCACACTGCAAAGAGATACAAGGGGTATATCCTTAGTACACGTTTGGCCAGATAGTTAGCATAGTCGAAATCACCACTAAGGTCCCGGAGCGATGCAGTCAGCACAAAGCCACTCAGTACAAAAAAGAAAGAAACTGCCTGAGTGCCATTGAAGACGATTTTTAAAGGTACGATGACACGGGTCTCGAGTGTCATGATGTTCATATTGAAATACTGGATGCAGTGATACAACAGTACTATCCATGCCGCCAGCCCTCTGGCACTATCGAGAAATTCTAATCTGCCACCCCTGACCGCTTCTTGCTTCAACTCCTTCTTTTTTTGCAATATAGAAATTTATTGCATCTGGCTTACCTGAATACGGCTGTAGTTCATGAATATGTCAGCCACACCGCCACCAGGTTCAGCACGACCAGTATGCCTATGATCGCAGTATAGAGGTACAGCCTTCTTTTGATCTCCGCATCATCCATGGCCCGGGTCGCCGCATCCCATCCATGGCGATAGAGGTATATGATCCGAACGCTAAAAGCAGCTACCATCAGCACCCACAGCCCGAGTACAAAGTACTGCTGCTGGTCATGACGCACATAGCGCTGATACAGCATATAGGATAGCCAGACGATAAAGATGACAGGGATGAGATTTGACAGTGCGGTATAGAGGCGCCTCGCGGTCAGGTTATTCATAGTATCGTTTTGAGATGGACAAAGATAACTGTGCCGCCGCGTTATGCAAATGTCCGTTCGTTCGTCTTTTCACTACATACTCTGAATAGCACAGGCAGCTCACAGCAAGGTATTATCTTCGGATAAACAACCCACCCATGACCCGCAAGGAATACCTGCGCCTATCTGCCCTCCTGGGCCTATATAGCGCTATGCCGCGTGAGCTGCGCGCTGCGATCCCCACAGCAGCGCCGCTGCGGCGCAGTGACTTCGGCCCCGGCTTTGTGTGGGGTACGGCTACCGCCAGCTACCAGATAGAGGGCGCGTGGAATGAAGACGGCAAGGGCGAGGGCATCTGGGATCACTTCACACATCATCACCGCGGCAAGATCAAACATCACGATACCGGAGATGTGGCAGATGATTTTTACCATCGCTATAGCAGTGATATAGAGCTGATGCACCGGATGCATATACCGGCATCGCGCTTCTCTATCTCATGGCCGCGTGTACTGCCCGATGGCACTGGCCGTATCAATGAGAAAGGCCTCGACTTTTACCATCGCGTCATAGACAAGTGTCTGGAGCAGGGCGTAGAGCCGTGGGTCACCTGCTACCACTGGGACCTGCCGCAACGGCTGCAAGAGAAAGGCGGCTGGCTAAACCGCGATATCATCCGCTGGTTTGAAGAGTACACTGATCTCATCTCACGCCGCTTTGGTGACAGGGTCAAAAACTGGATGGTCTTCAATGAGCCGCTGTCATTTACCCTCGCGGGCTACATGGCCGGGGTGCACCCTCCGGGGCATATCAGCTTTCATGAGTTCTACAGGTCCATCCACCACACGGTGCTCTGTCACGGTGCCGGTGGCCGCGTACTGCGCCGCAATGTAAAAGATGGCAACATAGGCACCACCTTCTCCTGCGGCATGGTAGACCCGCGGCGTGATACGCGCGGCGACCATGAGGCTGCTACCCGCCTGGATGTGATCATCAACAGGCTCTTTATAGAACCCGTACTCGGTATTGGCTACCCCGTGCGCGACCTGCCCGCCCTGCGCCATGTCATGGATCAGATGCTACCGGGAGATGAGGTGCTTATGCCGTTTGACTTTGACTTTACCGGCATACAAAACTATACCCGCTATGTAGCAAAATACTGCGGTCTCATACCTGTGATCCATGCCCTGCAGGTGCCGCCGCACCAGCTGACCAGTGACCTGACGCAGATGGGCTGGGAGGTCAATGCAGAAGGCATGTACCGCATACTGAAAAAATTTGGCGCCTATCCCGGCGTCCGCAATATGATCATCACTGAGAATGGCGAAGCTGTAGCAGACACCCTGGTGAATGGCGAGATCAATGACCCCCAGCGGCTAAAGTATATACAGGACTACCTGCGCCAGGTACTCCGCGCCAAGCGAGAAGGCCTGCCAGTAAATGGCTACTTCATCTGGAGCTTTCTCGACAACTTTGAATGGGCCTATGGCTATGAGCCGCGCCTGGGCATAGTAGGCGTAGACTACCGTACCCAGCAGCGCATAGTCAAGGCCAGCGGCAAATGGTACAGCGACTTTCTGAGCCAGAAGTGACCATCCGATACCGCTCTCCTATTTGGATATCAATGGCATGTATAAGGCTGGTTATAGCACCCTTATCTATCCTGCTGGTATACATGATGGTCAGCGGGTGTAGTTGGTTTACGGCCCTGTACATTACACCTGCGGCTATCACTCAAACTTACTGGTACCAATAGCTCCATAGTCGGAAAACTTGCGCGCCCTGCCATGCATCTTAGGCCCATTACCCACGCTTTCCGTTGATTTCATTATATTTACCTGTATAGCATAGCAGCATGAAAGTAACGCTGGCACTCGCCCCTGTCTGGCAATCTGTGACACCGCATCTCGCGCTGGCCTTTCTCAAGGGCAGCCTGCAGCATGCGGGCTATGAGTGCACCACTATAGACTTCTCCATCCAGTTTCGCCCTTTTATGGTATCTGTCATGGGTGATAAGGGTGCCGAGGAGTATATCGCTTCGCACCCCAAACTTTATCAAGGCTGGGCTAAACAAATAGCCGATACCAAACCCGACATCGTAGGCCTCAGCATACTCGGCTCAAACCTGGCCAACTCCGGCCTCATAGCCAGCGAGGTGCGCCGCCAGCTGCCGGGCGTGATGATAGTAGCCGGTGGCCCGAGTATGACGCGCGAGAATCTCGGCGCAGTGCAGGAGGTCCTCACCTTTGCCGACTACGTGATAGAGGGCGAGGGCGAGCAGGCGCTCGTAGAGTTCGTGCAGTGCTATGAGCAGCGGGGAGACTTTGCCAGGCTGAAGCAACTCTGGATGAAGGATGCCGCCGGTACCGCCATCTACACAGGCCATACCTCCCTGCAGAATATAGACTCGATACCCTATCCGGACTTCACAGACTTTGACCGCAGTTCCTTTCCCAATCCGCGCAAACTACCTATACTATTCTCACGCGGCTGTATACTAAACTGCAACTACTGCGAGAATAAATGGAACCACCTGACCCAGCGCTCCCGTACGGGGCGCAATGTGTTTGAGGAGCTGAAGCATATCGTAAAGAAGTATGACATCAATGAGTACATGTTTAACGATGACTCACTGATCTCCTCCAAGACCATGCGCCACATGGATGAGTATGCCGACCTGGTGCTGGCAGAGGGTCTGGCTATGCCATGGAATGTATACGGCACCCGCGTAGAAAGACTGCTCACGCAGCCCTTTGTAAATAAGCTGGCCCGCTCCGGGCTCAACCGGCTCTCGCTGGGCATAGAGAGTTTCTCCTCACGCGTGCAGAAGGAAATGGGCAAATCATCGCGCTATGATGATGCTGATAAAATGGTCCGCCTGCTCACCGGTGAGGGTGTCGCTACCGAGACCTGGATCATCTACGGCTATCCTACAGAGAGCGATGCAGACTTTGACGAGACACTCCAGTGGTTTGTAAAGAATCCCGGCCTGCTAAAACACGTGACCGCCAATTCTTTTGGCCCCAATGCCAAGTACATGACCGACCGGCCGGGCATGGTCACATACTATGGCAGCAGACCCGGTCTCTGGCATAGTGAGGAGAGCACGCTGGATAAAAGGAAAGAGCGGTTTCTGGCACTGATGGATGTGCTAGAGCAGGCACGCCGCTCGCGCAGGGATTTCACCTTTCACTGTGGTGACCCGCTGTATGTCAAATACTTTAACTCATGGACGCCAAAGGATAAGAAATTTCTGCTGGACAGCTGGGAGCGCATAGAGGATCCGGCCGGCTACAGGGCACGTCACTCCACTATCTTCACAAAGATGCTCGGTGCCATAGGGATCAAAACCGCGGCAGGCATAGCACCTGAGGCCGCACCGGCTCTAGAAAAGAAAGAGCCACGGGAAAAGATAGTACTCGAGATAGGAGACCTGGCCGCTATGAAGAGCGGCCTATACGCAAGGATAGAGGCTCACCTCAGGCAGCAGCCGGACCTCACACCGGATCAGCGCCAGCAGAAACTAAGCGACTACATCACCATCATAGAGAATGTCAAAGTACACCTGATGGACAATCTCACTGAGGAGATATTTTTTGCCATCTCAGGCCATGGAGACCTGCCCATGATGCTGCAGGACCTGGATACCCATGCACCGGAGTATCTGGCACAGCGTACTCTGGAGTATGCAGGCGAGTTTGTGATACCACAGTGGTCTCCCGCCACCACCTGACCAGACTTAAAAGAAAAAGGCCACCCATCGGTGGCCTCTTCAGCAGATGTTATGTCTTTTGCTATTGTTTTACGAATCTCTGCGTATGCTTGCTATCCAGAGATACGAAGTATACGCCCGGGGTCAGCCCGCTGATGTCTATCCTGCTGGATGTCTGAGAGACTGCATAGGTGCCCACTTCATTGCCTATCATATCATGCAAGTGCAGGGTACCGCTGGCATCCGGTGTAGTCACGTTGATCACGTTGCGGGCAGGATTAGGATAGGCGTTAAAGGCTACCGCATCCGCCACATCATTGATACCGTTTGGTCCGGTAGAGGTACCAGAACTCAGCACCGCAAAGGGGCTGAATGACGTGATGCCTGTACGGCTGGTAGACCACATATTGCCGGACTGAGATACAGCGGCGGTAGCATTATAGGTATCCCACGCACCATTGGTATAGTGGCTCAGGTAGACCTTAGCACTATTGAACTGTGTTGACTCCATGGCCTGGCTCCAGTATGCCTCTACAGCAGCATTGGCACCGGTGGTCATATCAGACTCCAGATCCCAGCTTACTATTACCCCTTGCCTGCTGGCAGATACATCAGATCCGCTCGTACCGTTTGCATAGATACCGGTATGAGCCACCGCGTTGAAATTGGCAGCCGATCCGGCATTATTGCTCACGCGCAGTGGAGCATAGTAGCCCGCAGTACCTACAGGCAGCATCCCTGCGCCACCTGCACCTACATTGATCCTGAGGCTGCCGGTGCCTGATGTCAGGATATAGCTGGTGGCAGACCCACCACTGATACTACCTGTGCTCTGCACGGTCAGGTCATTGCCGGCCAGGTCCAGATTGCCACTGGTCAGCATCAGGCTGCCTGATACAGTGAGTGGCGATGCCAGTGTAGCCCAGCTATTATTAGTAGTATTGATCTCCAGGTTTTGCACCTTGTCTCCACCTGTTGCAAATTTAAGAGCGCCCATCCCTCCTGCAGCGCTTCCTGCCAAAGTGATGTATGCCACGCTATCACTGTATATAGCTCCTGCAGTGGCAGTAGTAGTACCGCCCAGTGTCAGGTGCTTGCCGTTCAGCTTGAGATAGCCACTGGTCAGCGTGAGGATACCCGCTACCGTCATATCATTCGTCATCGTGACACCACTGTTTGCTCCCGTCACATTTACGGTCAGGCGGCCTATAGTAGATCCCCCGTTGGCCCATCGCAGGGAGTATGTAGTACCATTCAGCACCAGGCCAGAGCTGCCCGTAGCACTGAGGTAGCCTGCGCCTGACACCGGCCCTTGTAGAGTGAGCTGGCCACCACCGAGATACAATGTTCCAGCCTGCACATTCAGCGTGCCGTGGCAGGTCATATCAGACCCGAGTGTGAGAGAGCCGGCGCTGGTCGTATTCACATTGAGCGCCGCTACAGAGCTGCTACCGCTGGCAAAGGCAATGCTATTAGCAGCAGTACCACTCACAGTCACGACGCTGGTGGTGCCTGCCATGAGGCATCCCGATCCGCTCGCAGATATGGACCCGCTGACAGAGAGGTTATACGCACCCATATTGAGCCTGCCCCCCATCAAAGAGAGGATACCCGAGATGGTCATATTGCCTCCCATATCGAGCCTGTCTGTAGCTGTGGGCAGGTTTACAGTTATATTCTGCAGGTTGGCAAAGGTGGTCTCTATCCCCATGGCTGAGATGCCCGGACTGGTATAGTAGAGATTGATCCTGCCGCCCTGGTGCCAGCTCTGGTAGTTATTGAAGCCGCCGCCGCCCATATTCAGCACCGCATTATCTATCAGTGTGAATGAAGCTCCCTGGCTAATGTTGAGGTTGCCTGCGAGCAGGCCCAGTGTATCTGCCACTATCACGTTGCCTTGCAGCGAGAGATTAGACTCGGAGTTGTAGAGATTATCCAGCGTCAAACTGCCACTGAAGAGCGAAGTACTAGATGCTCCCATGCGGAGGCTATGCAGTACTATAGTACCATTACCATTGAGCTTGCCGCTGGTGATATCCAGACTATGCCAGCTGGTCAGCGTGCCGTATACAGTCAGGATGGCCTGAGAGTTATTGAGTGTCTCGTCCTGATCCATCGTCACCGTGATACCACTATTAATGATTATGAAATCACCGCCCGACAGGATAGCTGGTGGCGCTATGCCTGTGCTCCAGGTAGTACCGTCACTCCAGTTTCCGTTTTGGCTGGCTGTATAAGTAGAAGCATGTGAAGCAAAACCCAGACTCACCAGGCCGGTCATCACAGCTATCCTGCTAAAAAATGTAGAGGCTTTCATCATCGTATGTTTTATAATTCAATACATTATATCATTCTGTACTAATACGATAACTATGCCATAAAAGATTCACACCATATACTTAGTATTGATTTTCAATAACAAGGCACGACTTGTGGAGAAATATCCGTCCATATCCCACCACAAACTGTGGGTGGGATTTACTCAAACTGTATAAAATAAGCGCTGTCCCCTTGGATATAAACTATTAATAATCAATCCAAAGCAGCGACGCGATGGGGAAAAGCAAAAGGCGCGTGCTGGCTCCTATCAGTGTCAAAATACAACACTAAAGGAGCCCAGGATTACCGCATCACCGGCAGGTCTACATAAGATGGATCGGCCATACTCGATGAGATATGAAACTCTGACGGCTGCGGCGATGGCAGGTTGAAGTGGCCTGTATCAGCCCCGGCCACAGACATACGGATGCTATGCCCCTTTTTGAACTGGCAGGATATCGGCAGCATATCAAAGGTCAGGCGCACCACCTCACCGGCATGGTAGGGCAGCTAGCCAGGACGCGCAGTCAGCCACACCGCATATCAGCCAGCAGACTCGATTTGAAACTCCCGCCCCCTTATATCCCAGTGGCGCAGTTCCTCCATCTCCGCTTCGTCTATAGTGGCTATACCCAGTCCAAAGATTTCACCGCCTGGCGCACGCCCCCAGCCTATACCGAGTATTTTACGTTCCCTGACCTCACCATCCTTATCTATCAAAATGACGTCACCAGTATTAACATCGCCACCATGTATACTACCCGTCCAAACCAGCCCAAGGCCGGTTAGGATAAAAGCATCGGTTGTTTTAAATATTGCCACAGTCTATTTGATCACAGGAAGCTCTATATAAGACGGGGCCTCCGCACCGCTGCTGATCCGAAACTCAGAGGGCTGCGGAGATGGCAGATTGAAGTGGCCTGTGTCAGCCCCAGCCACAGACATACGGATGCTGTGCCCCTTTTTGAATTGATAGGATATCGGCAGCATATCAAAGGTAAGGCGCACCACCTCGCCGGCATGGTAGGGCAGCGCGTCTTCTTTGCGGTAGGTGTGGTCGGGGTAGGCGGTCTTGTAGGGACCCTCCTTGATCTCGCGGTCTACAGGGCGTATCATACCCTCTGTCACATAGGTCACCGAGCCATCAGGTGCTACATCCTCCAGATAGCAGAATACGGTCGCATCATCTGCATCAGCAGCAAAGTTCAAACCTACTACAGGATGGCCGGTGATCACTACTGTCTCCGCCAGCGGCTCACCCGTATAGCAGAGCAGCTTCTGGTCTGCTGCCCGGCGGTCGGGGTAGTGTGTGTCACCATGGCGATAGAGATCGGTCACGCTATTCCAGCGCGAGGTGCTGTCTGAGGTGGCAGTGTAGTCTACCTTATACCTGACCTCGCCTGAGGTCATAGGAGCGCTACCGGTAGAGAGGCGCTTATTTCCGGACAGGAAAACACGCGTAGCAGCCGCCGCACGCGGAGGCCATACGTCTGATGACTGCCACGTCTCCTCTCCTACTGTATAGTAGCTGTAGCGAGGCTCCCTGTCTATGCCATTGTCTATGCCCTTCAGGTAGTGATCAAAAAAGCGGAGTATCTCCAGCTTTACATCAAACTTGACCTCACTAGAGGTAGCATACGGGCTCACATCGTCATGAGGGCCGTGATCCCAGGGGCCTATGAGTACTTTCTTCGTATTATCTGTATTGAGGCTTGCATCCAGGCTGCCACGTGCCAGGCCGCCATCGTACCAGCCACCTATGCGGTAGATAGCCGTGCCTGAGTGTGCTATCTGGTCCAGCCGCTGGTGCACGCTACAGTCATCTGCACAGAGACCGGCGGTGCCTGCTTTGTCATTGCGAAACTTGACCTGCTGGAGGCCCACAGTGATATCAAAGTTGGTCTTGTGTTGTGCTATGGCCCTATCCAGTATCGCTTTGCCGTTGTCCCCCTTCACGGCGTGTATACCGGTTATGAGATTGGCTTGCGGTGAGAATGGATGGAAGTCATTATTATCGAGCGAGCGTGTGGTATAGCCCCATATATCTACAAAAGGTCCCTGGCACACGCCACCCGGGAAGATGATATTCTTGTATAGATCAAAGATAGCAGAGCGCGGCACGCAGGCCTTCACCGCAGGGTGCTGATTGGCCAGGAGCATCTCTGCCGTGGTGCCCAGGTAGGAAATGCCTGTGGTACCGACCTTGCCATCACACCAGGACTGAGAGATGATCCAGTCTACCACCTGGCGGCCATCTGCTATCTCCTCCGGGCTAAACTCCATCTTGCGCTCACCGGGAGAGGCTCCAGTGCCGCGTACATCTACCACTACTACGGCATAGCCGTACGAGGTAAAAAACTTCACCTCGCTCTCCGGTATCATACCAAAGACGGGGTCGCGCAGCATACTCAGCGGCCATTTGGCATGTATGGCGCGCACATAGCGTGTCAGGTAGACGATGGCCGGTATCTTCTTGCCCTCCTCCAGATGCTTAGGCAGGTAGACATCGGTAGCCAGCGGGGTACTATCCCGCATATAGACGTAGTGCGTGCTATACTTGAATCCGTCATAATCAGGCGTAGTATAGCCGGAGTAGATACCCGGCCTGCTGACCGGATGATGTGGAGTGTCATTTTTAGGTTTGGCAGCGTAGGTGGTCAGCGCCAGCATAGAGAGCACGAGGAGTGTCAGATTCTTCACGGTGTATATGGTTTACCGCCGCAAAACTACAGTATGCATGCAAATCAAACAGCACCTCTCTGCGGCACATACTGAGACAATGAAGAAGTTGACTTAATACGGAAACTATGGTCTATCTCTCTCAGGGATGGTATCAGTGAACGATAAAACGAAAGAAGGCTGGCTATTATCCAAATACTTCAGATAACCGTAGCTGCTCCTTGAGCTGTACGCCACGCTCTGTCTCAGCCAGGCTGATCATCTCTACACTAGGGTCATGCTCCAGGAAGAGGAGATAATCATTCTTTGCTGCCTCGGGTAGCAGTGACTCTTTCTCAGAGAGCGTCAATAGTGGTCTCGTGTCATACGCCATCACATATGGCAGCGGCACATGCCAGCGCGATGGGATCAGGTCAGCAGCATAGACTATCGTCTTGCCATTATAGCTGATATGCGGCGTGATCATGCTCTCCGTATGTCCGCTCACGGTTTTGATCAGTACATCAGGATGTATCTCTCGTGAGCCGTCATTGATGAATTTCAGCTGGCCGCTCTCCTGTATGGGCAGTATGTTTTCTTTCAGAAAAGATGCCTTCTCTCTTGCATTAGGTTTGGTGGCCCACTCCCAGTGCTGCGCATTGCTCCAGTAGGTAGCATTCTTAAAGGCCGGTACCAGCTTCTCCCCTTCCCTCTTGATCGCCCCACCGCAGTGATCAAAGTGGAGGTGCGTAAGGAGTACATCTGTGATATCATCGGCTGAGAAGCCTAGCTTCGCCAGAGACTTGTCCAGCGTATCCTCGCCATGCGGCTCATAGCGGCTAAAGAATTTTTCATCCTGCTTATCACCTAGTCCTGTATCTACCAGTATCAGCTTCTTGCCATCCTCTATCAGCAGGCAGCGCATGGCCCAGGTACACATGCCATTAGGATCAGAGGGGTGGAGCTTCATCCACATACTCCTCGGCACCACGCCAAACATGGCGCCGCCATCCAGTTTGAAAAGTCCAGTGTCTATTGTATGTAGCTTCATGTTTGAAAGTCTTTAATTCAGCTCCTCATCAAAGTCTTCATCTTCAAACAGGTCGTCGATATCCTCGTCCTGTATGTGGCGCTCGCGGAGGGCCACCATCTTCAGGGCAGCGATGGCGCACTCGGTGCCCTTATTGCCATGCTTGCCGCCCGCACGGTCTACGGCCTGCTGGTGGTCATTGGTAGTGAGCAGGCCAAAGATGAATGGCGCATTAGCATCCAGAGAAAGGTTCATCAGTGCCTGTGAGACAGCGTTATTGATGTAGATGTCATGATCAGTATCACCCTTGATCACACAGCCGAGCACGATCACGGCATCGCACTCCTCACCCAGGTAGAGCGTCTGCGCAGCTAGTGGCAGCTCGTAGGCACCGGGCGCATAGTCCACTATGATGCTGTCCTCGCTCACATTGTGTGCCAGCAGGGTATTGATAGCTGCATCTCGCAGTGCAAAGGTGATGTCGCTGTTATACTCTGACACGATGATGCCTATGGTATAGGTCCTGCCATCAGGTATCTCCTTGGGGTCGTAGCTCGATAGGTTTTTGAGATTAGTAGCCATGTATGCTTTATGATTGTTCGTTGAAATATATGCAGGTCAAATTTAAAAGAGATTTATCATTAACCGCAAAGAGCGCCAAGAACGCGAAGATATTTTCAAAACCTTTGCGTTCTCCGCGTCCTTTGCGGTTCCTTTTGTATCTGGCGATCAGATTGTCTTATCTCTAAAATAAAAAGAGGGAATGTGTCGCCACTTCCCTCTTCAGTTTCTTTCAGATAAGATATTTAGCTCTCTACGCTGAGGCGGGCGAGGTATTTCTCCACGTCGCGGCCTTCAGCAGTATTAGGATACTTTTCTTTTACCTTGTTGTATGTTTCCTTTGCCTCGTTGTACTTCTTATTACGCTCATAGTATTTGCCGAGCTTCAGCAGGTACATCGGTGCGAACTGCTCATTGTCTGAGAAGTCAGCTGCCTTCTTGTAGTAGTTAGCAGCGTCGTCAGCCTTGTTCTGGTCTGCATAGGCATCACCTATCAGGTTCAGCTTGGCAGCTCCGAGTATCGGATCGCTGGTGCTGTAGCTATTCAGTGCGTCTATGGCATTCTTGTAGTCCTTCTTGGCCAGGTAGCAGGCGCCTATGTAGTAGTTAGCCAGGTTTGCTGCCTTGGTCATGCTGTAGCTCTTCTTGATCTCCAGGAAACCCTTGAACGGAGCTGCTCCGCCTATAGCGCCCTTGCTGCCATTCAGCGCGAGGTCTACAGAGTCACGGGCAAACATGGCCTCAGCCATAAACATCTCACGGCTGGCCTTCAGATTGCGGTCCGGCAGCCACTTGGCAAAGATGAATATCACGGCCACGAGCACCACGAGTGCCGCGCCGCCACCTATCATGAGTTTCTGCCTGTTGCGCTCAAACCAGTCTTCTGATTCATAATAAAAGCTACCCTCTTCCGGTTCACCTACTACTGCTTCTGGTTCTATTTCTTCGATGTCTGCCATTGCTGTTTTTGTCTATTTGGTTTTTAAGTTTTTGTCTGTCCGTTTTTTACTCTACGAGAAATGGATAATTCTCCTCTGCATAGATATCCTTGAAGAGCTCACTATCATCCGGGAATGGTGACTCCTCTGCAAATTTCACACACTCATCTATCTCGGCATCGATCCGTGCGCTGATAGCATCCAGATCTGCCTGCGTAGCATATTTCTTTTTGAGTATAGTAGCCGCAGTGGTCTCTATCGGGTCCTGCTTGCGGTACTGCTCTACCTCCTCTTTGGTGCGATACTTCTGAGGATCACTCATAGAGTGGCCTTTGTAGCGGTAGGTCATGATCTCGAGGAATGTAGGCCCCTCGCCCTTGCGCGCGCGCTCGGCGGCACGGGCTACAGCCTCATGCACCGTCTCGGCCTTCATACCGTCTACGGTCTCAGATGGCATCTCGTATGCTTTGCCCAGTTCTGCTATGTTGGTCACATTGCTGGAGCGGCCTACTGAGGTACCCATGGCGTAGCCGTTGTTTTCACAAACGAATATCACCGGGAGCTTCCACGTCATGGCCATATTGTATGTCTCATGCAGTATACCTTGGCGTGCAGCCCCATCGCCAAAGAAGCAGATCGTCACGTTGTCCTTGCCCAGGTACTGATCTGCAAAGGCGATACCCGCACCCAGTCCTATCTGCGCTCCCACGATACCGTGGCCACCGTAGAAGTTATGCTCCTTGGAGAAGAAGTGCATAGAACCGCCTTTACCCTTGGTACATCCTGTAGCCTTGCCAAATAGCTCAGCCATTGCCTCATTGCAGGAGATGCCCTTGGCTATAGCCAGGCCGTGATCGCGGTAGGCCGTGATCACGCGATCGTCGGCACGCAGGCCCGACATGGTGCCGGCAGCGACTGCCTCCTGTCCTATATATAGATGGCAAAAGCCACGTATCTTCTGCTGGCCATAGAGCATGCCCGCGCGCTCCTCAAAGCGGCGGAGCCTGAGCATCAGCTCATACCAGTACAGGTATGTTTCTTTGTCGAGTTTAGCTGCCATAACATCTGATCTACTCAAAGGTGGGCAAAACTACTCTAATTCGGCAAAAAGTCAAAAACCGCGACCGCAGGCCCTACCTCAGGGAGATAGCATGTGGAAAAAGGCTTGCCTCCTTCACTCATCACCCCTCCTTCGCCACTCGTCCCTTTGCGTCGCCTCTCCGCTGTGGGGCCACTAGTAGTAGGTATAGGCAGTAGAGTCTCCCAGCTTACCATTATAGTAAGACACTTTGATACTCACCCGGCCCTGCGTATCAAAATGATAGCGGTACTCGCTGCGGCTTGTATCCTTGCCTACAAATATCTGACTAGCTTTCCACACCAGCTTTTTTGAGCTTTGGCCGTCAAAGTCCATTCCCATATTCGCGTTTCCTATCGTATTCTCCTGATCTGTATAGGTCGAGATGGCCTGGCTCACCCACGGATCATTTTTGTAGCGCTGCTTGATTGCTGTCTGATTACCATCCTTGTAGGTATAGCTCATCACGCTTTCTGCCGGCAGGCCTACGCCGGAGTGGATATTTTTGACATAACCGGCCTCATCATACTCATAGAGGTAGCGGCCCTTTACTATAGACTGGCCGCTCAGCCTGCGCTCCGAGACCAGCCCGGATTTATTCAGCAGGAAAGTATCTGTAAACTCCTTCTTCGTGCGCGGATCATTGGTCTTCCTATAGATCACAGTAGGCTGATAGAGGTATACTGAGGTTACACCGTTAGAATTCTCGAGCTTGGATATGGTTCCATTCGCATTATAAAAGAACTTCGTAGTCCCTCTGCCGGTCAGGCTATCAGCACCCCGCCTGAGTTGCTTGATCTCTTTGATCAGTGGCCGCTGTGGAGAAACAGCAAAGGCCAGCAGGCTGAGGACCGTGACAGCTATGGCAGGTAGGATGATAGTTTGTCTCATACTTATAGTTTATAAGGGCTGCTCCTCCCGCTACGCGGAAAGTAATTTGTGATATAATGCATGGCCTTTATCAAAGTAACATAGATAGAAAATACCCAATTTGAAAGATTAGGCCCAATTTTTGCTAATATAGAATCCGATTTCAATTTATCGGATCGGCTAATACCAGCATTTGGAAATTTTATCCAGATACCGCGTCTTTATTTTGCCTGCCATACTGGTAGTGCTGCTCGGTATTGCCTTCTCCCGGCCACCGCAGGATAGTCTCTCCACATCCGCCCACCGGCTCGAGAATCTCATCACAGATGCTCAGAATTCCTTTGATAAATTCTGCACAGAAGATACCACTACCCAGCGGCTCGATATCAGGAGTGAGGCGAGGCTGAAGCTTTTCATCTTTACCCGTACGGGTGACTTGGTCATGTACAATGACAACAGCGTCTACCCGCCATTTGACCCTACACAGTACCAGCCTGACGTATCTGTGGTCAAGCTCAAAAACGGATGGTACCTGCAGCTACGAAGGGCCACTATAGACGGGCAGATAGCCATAGGCTACCTGCTGCTGAAGCATGAGTACCGCTTTGAGAACCGGTTCCTGAAAAATGAATATGACGTAGGCTTCAAGATACCGGCCAACTATAATATCAGTGATGCAGCTATCACCGGCTCTATACAGGTGCATAGCCGCGAGGGTCGTGAGCTGTTTTGTCTCTACGCAGATGACACCCGCACGGATAATAATGCCAATATAGCCTTGGCGCTGGTCTACCTGCTCATCATCGTCATACTGGGCTACTACCTGAATGAGATAGCCACCTTCCTCGCGCATCACCGTGGCAAACTGGTCGGCCTCTTCTTTATCCTGACTATCGGCACGACCATCCGGTACTGGATGGCCTATCTGCGCTTCCCTGCGGAGTTTTATAAGCTCGACCTTTTTAATCCTTCTCTGTACGGATCAAATCTGCTGGCCGGTTCACTGGGCGACCTGCTGATGACCTGCGGCCTCCTATTCTGGTTTACCTCCTTCTACTATACGCATGACGACCGCTTCAGCTTGTCGCTCTGGCCCGCCAGCTGGCGCAGGGCAGAGCAGATAGTCCTCATATTGATCCAGTACCTGGCTGTAGGTGTGATCTACTGGCTCTTCCGCTCGCTGGTAGTAGACTCTGTTATCTCCTTTGAGGTGTACAATATCCTCAGCCTGGATCAGTATAGCATCTTTGGCCTGGTATGCATCACGCTGATACTGATCTCCCACTTCCTGCTTAGCATCAATGCCTTCCGGCGGCTCATAGATCTGGGCGTGTCCATGCCTGTGCTGATAGGTGTGACCATAGCAGGCGGTGCGGCATTTGTGGCTATAGCCTATGACGGGCAGTTTGTGGAGTCCATAGCATTCACGGCTATCTGGAGCTTTGTTTTTACACTGGTGGGCTACCGACTTTTTGTGACCAATACTGAACTGACCTCTGCCCGCTGTGTGGTCATCTTTATCCTGCTCTACAGTATCCTCTCCATGTTTCTGATAGAGAACTGCTACGAGGTCAAAGAGCGCAGCAAGCGCGCCTTTGTAGCAGAGAAACTACTGGCCGGCCATGATTATGTGGCTGAGTTCACCTTTGATGATAT
The DNA here is from genome assembly GCA_018267385.1 of Bacteroidota bacterium. GTDB lineage: Bacteria > Bacteroidota > Bacteroidia > Chitinophagales > LD1 > UBA1941. Next base: position 219,934 of record JAFDYN010000008.1, read on the forward strand.
AGCGCAGCGCATCACAGCAGACAAGGTGGTAAAGAACAGCTGGCAACACCTGCAGACGCTGCACCCGGAGCTGCGTGACCGTATCGCATCATTGTACCTCAGCGGCTATTTCAGCAAGTATGACCTTAAAGTCTTTGCCTATGATTCATTTGGAGTACCTGTCTCTATGAGAGATACAGTGCCCTATGCCGGTATGCGGGCCCTGCTGGATACCAGCCGCGTACTGAGGCTCAAGCCAGACTTCCTCTACATCAATGACTCCAGTACCAACTCTGCCTATCTGGCCCTCATACCGCTGTCATCAGATTTTAAGCTGAAGGGCATACTGGCTCTCTACATGACACCCAAATCCTACAATGGCCAGAGTGTCTACCCTGAGCTGCTGCTGGGCCAGAATATCTCCTCCTCTCTGGATAAAAGTGAATACGACTTTGCGATCTATCAGAATGGCCGCATGATCGTGCAGCATGGCGATTTCCCATACTCCTACTACTGGGACAAAAAGTTTGATGTGCCGCTCAATAAGCCCACCTATGTAGAGGACAATGAGTGGGAGAGCCTCGTACTGCGCACAGCGGGCGGGCAGAGCCTGATCATCTCTATCAGGCAGGAGGGCTTCTTTGAGCCGGTGGCTACCATCTCTTACTTCTTTATCATCTATGCCATCATAGTAGGGGTGCTCATGCTGGGCGTGCGTATCTTCCGCCTGATCGTATCCGGTGCCTCCCTCTCAGAGCAGATCGTGCTATCCTTCCGCTCGCGGATCAACTACTCCATGCTGCTCATCATCATTGCATCCTTTGTCGTGATCGGCTCTATCACTATCAGCTTCTTCAAGTCTCAGTACGATGCCTACTACAATGACCGGCTGGTGCGCAAAGAGAAAGCTATCCTGACCAATGTGGAATACTACCTCCGTGAATATGAGGAGCGCGCTGCGATGGATAGTACTATAGCAGAGGAAGACCTGGGAGATCTGCTCAGCATAGAGCTGGTGAAAATATCTGATATACAGAATATAGATATCAATGTCTTTGACACACTGGGAGACCTGGCCACCTCCTCACAGATGTCTATCTTTGACAATGGCCTGACCTCTATCCGCATGAATCCTGCCGCCTACCATGAGATGGCAGATCAGCACGAGACGCAATACACCCAGCAGGAAAACATCGGCGCACTGAAGTATACTGCAGCCTACGCCCCTATCCGCAATAAGGCAGGCAACACGATCGCATACCTGAATGTACCTTACTTTGAGAAGTCTAAGACCATAGAGGATGAGGTGTCGTCCTTCCTCATCACCCTCATGAATGCGTATGTCTTCCTACTGCTGTGCGCCGCGGTCATGGCATACTTTATATCTAACTCTATCACGCGTCCGCTGCGATTTATCAGTGAGAAACTACGCATACTGAATCTCAACAAGCGCAATGAGCCTATAGAGTGGCGCAGCCGCGATGAGGTAGGAGCGCTCATCACGGAGTACAATAAGATGATAGCCGAGCTGGAAAACAGCGCCGCCAAGCTGGCTCGCAGTGAGCGGGAATCGGCCTGGCGCGAGATGGCCCGCCAGATAGCCCACGAGATCAAGAATCCGCTCACACCTATGAAGCTGAGCATACAGTACCTCCAGCGCGCCATAGACGAGGGCAAGGACGTGACCGAGCTGGCCAAGCGCGTCAATAAAACACTCGTAGAGCAGATAGACAATCTCTCTACCATTGCTACAGCCTTCTCCAGTTTTGCACAGATGCCTAAGGGGCAGAATGAGGTCTTTGACCTCAATGACCTGCTGCGTGGTATCGTCGGCCTCTTTGAGAAAGAGGACAACGTGCGCATACATCTCACCACGCACAAGGAGCAGGCCATAGTCTATGCTGATAAAAACCAGATGGTATCCGTCTTCAATAACCTGATCAAAAATGCCATACAGAGTATACCTGATGGCACGCGTGGCGATATTAATGTGATCACTATGGAGGAAATGGGGCATATCAAGACCATCGTGATGGACAATGGCAGCGGCATTTCCAAGGAGGCGTATGACAAAGTATTTGTGCCAAACTTCACCACGAAATCGAGCGGCACCGGCCTTGGCCTCGCCATCTGCAAACAGATAGTAGAAAGCGCCGGAGGCAAGATATGGTTTGAGTCTACTGTGGGTGAGGGCACGTCATTCTTTGTCACGCTGCCGTACTATCAGGAGCAGCCTGATAGCCAGTCAGAAAAGCTCTGACCACTCCCTTTTGGCACGGTTTTGCGGCTGGGTCAGTATCCAGGCTTATGAAAATTCGTATAACTTCTTAAATCATTCATTATGAAGATCAAGGCCGTCGTCGCCAGCCTGCTAGTGGTAGCTGCTCTCATGGGGTGCAATAAGCTGAAGCATATTCCATTTGACTATAGCTATCACAAATACATCAATGTGCCGGCAGCACCTGTGCCGGGCACCACAGTCACGATACCCGTCACAGTGGCTACCAATATAGACTCCATACTAGAGGCCAATCATACCAATGGCAACCTTCTGGAGAGCGCTAAACTGAAATCACTCAACCTCAGTATTTCTGATCCGGCGGGCACCTCCTTTGGCGTGATACGGGATATAGACGTGTATGTAGTGACAGGCTCCGGAGATCTAGCTATCGCTCAAAAGCACAACATAGACCCTACGCTGAATGCACTGGATATGGATGTCAATGATGTAGAGCTGAAGCCATACCTCACTGCCCAGAATATGACGCTGAAAGTGACAGGCACTACCGCCAGCGGCTATACGCAGGATATGACCCTGTACTTCAATATGACGGTACACTTCGAGGCCAATCTGCTGGCGGCGCTGTAAGGCTCACTGCTTTACGATCTTGGCTAAAAGCATGTCAGGACCAACTTTCAGTTGCACTACATAGATTCCCGAATCTAGCTGTGAAGTATCAACTTCGGTGCCATCACACTTCAGGTCATAGCTATGTCCCGCCATATCCGTAGCATGTACAATGCCCGGCAGCACATTTTGTCCTATGATAAATTTTGTATGGGTAGGATTTGGATAAAAAGTCGTACGCTTATCTGGTACTGGTTCCATCGATGTATATACTACAAACCTATCACCCCAGCTACTGTCTTCTTCTACCCTACAGTCAGTGTAGACTTTGAAAAGCCAATAATGATGCGACGAACAGTCAGGATGGCAGTCGCCAAAGGAGTATTTAAAAAGGTAGGAAACAAAAGCTCCCGAGTCTGCCCTTGTCACACAGCTCCAGTCATTGCCAGGGACATTTTCAGGCAATGAAGCATAGTAACAGCTTATCCCCGTCATAGCATTAAACGCCGCTCCCAGTGCGAAAGGATTGAATGCACTTGCGGATGATACACTCACCTGAATGACGGCAGCAGGATTAAAACAACAATTGCTACCAGGTATGACGGAAAGAGAGTAATGGGAAATAAGATAGTCCGCACCATTATCTCCTGTAGGATAGACTCCACGAGCAAAATTTTTGACCCACTGCACTGAGGTGTCAGCAGACAAGGTCAGAGTATGGAGGCCATTTTGCGAAGAGGGGACAATGCCACCTTTCACCAGTTGATACGAATCGCTCAGGTGATCGAAGATCGTATCCACATCCGGCAAAGTATCGTGCAGGCGATAAATAGCAGATAGCTCTTTCGCTATTTGCTCATAGGATACGTAAGGTAGCTCTATAGAATCCTGGACCGGAGCGCCATTATTTCTTGCGGCTATGATGGCTAATGCAATAGCTTCATCCCTCACACGCGTCAGATAGGTAGTATCGCAGACGGACTGGACAGGGCCGGTGACCTGAGCTGACATACTCATGGCCAGACAGAACAATAAACAGGTACAAATAGCTTTCATATCAGATGCTTGACATAAAGATATTACATTGAGTTATAGTACCGTCTATTTCATGTCACATCTCTGTCATTTCCTTTACCTCAGGTTCTGTGCCAACATTTCCATGAATGCAGTTTGTATTAAGCCCTATCCTTCGGAGAGGGTTGGTAGAGGTCTTTTTTCTTACCTTTACCCCCGCTTTGTTTCTCCGCTCGATACACCTCACCAACTATAAAAACCACGCCGACCGGTCGCTGGACTTCTCGCGCAAGATCAACTGCTTCATAGGCCCCAATGGCATGGGCAAGACCAATATCCTCGATGCCATACACTACCTCTCCCTGACCAAGAGCTACTTTAGCAGCACAGACCAGCAGAATATCCGCATAGGGGCAGACTTTATGCGGCTCACAGGGGCGGTGACCGTGCAGGAGCAGGACTATCGCATCGTATGCCGCCTGCCTCAGGGCCGCAAAAAGGACTTCACCGTCAATGACCTACCCTACAAGCGTATGAGTGACCACGTAGGCATGATGCCCGTGGTGATGATCGCCCCTGATGACAGCGTACTGATATCCGGCAGCAGTGAGGAGCGCCGCAAGTTTCTGGACAATACCCTCTCCCAGACCGACCATGAGTACCTGGAGCACCTCGTGCGGTACAATAAATACCTGGACCAGCGCAATGCCCTGCTCAAGAGTATGAACGCCGGTGGCCGTCATGATGCAGTGCTGCTGGAGGGTTACGACGAGCAGCTGGTGCGCTACGGAGAGTCTGTGTACCGCCGCCGCCGTCAGGCGCTCTCAGAGCTGGAGCCCATCTTCAGCCACTATCACCGGCTGGTATCGCTGGAGCGAGAGCAGACGTCTTTTAGCTATGAGAGTACTATGAATGAGCGACCTCTGGCAGACCAGCTGCGAGACAACCTGCCCCGTCAGATCCTGCTGGAGCGGACCTCCGCCGGTCCTCACAGGGACGACATTGCCTTTATGCTGGGGGACACGCGGCTCAAACGCTTCGGCTCCCAGGGGCAGCAGAAGTCATTTCTCATAGCGCTCAAACTGGCTCAGTACCACTATATCCGTGCGCATAAATCTTTCCATCCCTTTTTGCTTATTGACGATATTTTTGATAAAATTGATGGGGAAAGGAGCCGCCAGCTGGTACAGCTGCTCTCGGGCGAGGATTTCGGCCAGATATTCATCACTGATACTGACGAGCAGCACATCACTGACGAGCTGGGCGCCGATACTGCCCTATTTGATATATACCAGATACCATAGTATACCATGCGCAAGACAAATACAGTGACACTAGGAGCAGCCATACAGTCTGTGCTGGCCGAGCTGAACCTGCGCCATGGCGTATATGAGGCTCGCGTAGAGGCCATGTGGGAGCGTGTGATGGGCAGGTCTGTGGCGCGCCATACTACCGCCATACGGCTCAAGGCAGACCGTCTCTACATCACGGTAGACTCTGCACCGCTGCGCAGCGAGCTCTTCTACTCACGTATGCAGATACGAGATGTGGTCAATCAGGAGCTGGGCGTAGAGGTGATCAATGACGTTTTTATATACTGATAAATCAAAGATACCCGGGCTGACATGAAACCTATCAAACTTCTGACCATAGCGCTCACCTCCTGGCTGATGCTGGCTGCTACCATGCCTGCCATGGCGGAGCGGGAGCGCATGCGGCGCAATATCACCTTCATAGTCCGCAAGGCTGACAGGGTGAAAAATATTGCAGACAGGTTTCACGTGAGTTTCAAAGAAATGAAGCCGCTGAATCCGCACCTGCGCAAAAGGCAGATGGCCTATGCCGGCAAGGCGCTCGTGATACCGGTCTGGCTGAAGCGTAAAAGCCACCAGCAGCGCGAGTCGTCAGATTTCAGCATAGCTGACTTTGCACTGGACCAGGACTCGCTGGATGCCTATGTGAGCGAGGACTTCGTAAACATGATGGATGTAGAAACGGATACCGTACGCCGCGCCATGATAGACAAAGAGATAAGGGTACTGGACCGCAAACTGAACGGGCTGTATATCAAATACGACTCTGTGCTGCGTGAGGAGAATGCAGCCTACTCAGACCTCTCCCTGCGCGATCAGAAGAAACTGATGATCTCCCGCATGAGAAACAACCCGCATGCTGCACTGGATGCTGTGATAGACTCTCTCAATAAGCAGAAGGCTGCGCTCAATACGGAGAAAAGTGGCATCAATGCCCGTGTGGCAGACTATGAGAACCTGGTAGACAATGCAGCCTATGCAGCAGCACACCCGGAGGAGGCAGAGGTCAGTACCATCCACCTCAATGAGTGGGCAGATGATCCGGACAAGGCTCCGGTCCAGGTTAAAAGTAAGAAGTAAGGAAAGTTGAAGGATAGATTTCTGATAGTGATAGTAGCGATGGTGCTGTGCTGTATGCCCTCCCTCACATCCGGCACTCCCGGCGGGCCGGACGATGTATCCGTGCGCAACGTGCCCTACATCGTAGTGAAAGGCGATAAGCTGAAGAATATAGCTGTCCGCTTTCTGGTGCCGGTCAAAACACTCAAAAAGCTCAATAAACTCTCATCGAAAAACTTCACCTGCTATCCCGGCATGACCCTGCTGGTACCTGTCCGGGTGCGCCCCCGCGGGTGGGATCCCGGCATGGAGGCCAGCTCTGATGCAGGTATGCTCAGCCAGGATCGCCAGCCCTCTGTAGACTATGAGGTTATAGGCGATGGTTTTGATCTAGACATCAAGGACGACTTCATCCCCGCCTCTGAGGCGCAGGACGACTCTGTACAGTTCATACGCGTGGGCGATCACATCCAGCGTGTGGACAGGCGTATCAACGTCGTCTCCTTTCGCATGGACTCGCTGAAGCAGGCAGAGTTTGGATTTGGCCATGATGATGACCTCAACTCCGTGCTGGGACGTATGCGCCTGGCCCGGGACCGATACTATAGCAATGGTCCGCTGGGCAAAGAGATAGATAGCCTGCACCGCGTCAAGGCTACACTGAATAATCTCCGCATACGCCTGCGAAACAGGATCACGGAAAACGAATACCTCCGTGATAACGTAGCCTACGCCAAGGCCAACTACGAGCGTGAGGAAATGGCTAAAGACACCCACTGGGGTGATCAGATCACCTATGAGAGCAACTATGCACGTATCAAAGCTAAGCACGATGAACTGCTCGTAGAGGATACTGCCGTGCACTATCACATAGACACTCCTGCGGCTAAACCGCCGGTCGTGGTACAGGCACCACCTGCTGTACCTGCCTCGCCGGCTCCTGCTCCTGTGGCAGTAGATACACCGGTCCGTATGGCAGTGCCTCCGGTCAAAGTAGCTCCGGCCCCTGTCACCACCGAGAGCAAACCAGCCACAACACCTCCTGTCTCTAAACCTGCGCCTGTAGCAGAGGCAACTGTCAAACCCACTTCGCCCCCGGCCCCGGCTACTAAGCCAGCCCCCATCATCACGCCTTCTGCTACTCCAGCACCTGCCACGGCAGCCAAGGGTCCCTTCGGACTGCTGCAGCGCGTAGATATAGCGCCGATGGTGATCAGGCATGCTAAGGTGAGCATCACGGAGCGCCCTCATCAGAAAGGCACCCTGGTCCTCCTGCCACGAGAGGCTATGCAGACTATCATCCCGACTGCTGCCAGACCTGCCACTCCCGTAGCTGACAATACAACTATACCTCCGGCTACATCTAAAAACAATAACACGCCGGTCGTAGCCATCAAGGTAGATACTGCGAAAACAACCGCTATAAAACCTACAGCTGACACCATCCATCACGCAGCTTCACCTACGTTAAAAAAGGATACAGTAGTTCATACGATCCAGGCTAAAGCAGACACGGTAAAAAAGCCAACCATCGTAGCTAAGACCGACTCCGCGCACAAAGCAACCGTGGTCACTGCGACGCTCAAGGATACCATCAAACGTAATAACACTGCGGTAATACATGCTGACACGCTACACAGCATCCCACCTGTAGTGAAAGCCGATACCGCACACAAGAATAGCACCGCCGCGATCACACCGAAAGACACAGCTAAGCGCGTAGATGCAACAGCAGCGTCAAATAATGCTCCGGCTGCCAGCCCTCCTGCTGCGCCTAAAAAGACCAACGCTCCTGCAGACAATAACTTCTCCATGGCAGAGGATAATAGCTTTGACGGGAGTACGAGAGAAAGTCATAGCAATACTGCTAAAAAACAAGAGCAGCCAAAGGCGGAAAAACCTGATGCCATCACCGCAGATAATGACGCTGATGCTGCTACGGGCGGTGCAGGCAGGCCCGGCAGAAAGCCAAAAGAACAAAACAAAAAAGAGAAGAAAGGCGCTGACACACAGGATCAGGTGGCAGTAGTAGATTCCTCCAAGATTCTGCACGAGCAGGAATATGTACCTGCCATCAGTACCGAAAAACCAGGATTATATGTGAAGCCCGGTCCATATTTGACCCTGGATATGAAGTATGACTCTACGATGCTGTACAAGGAGAAAAAGATCAATGTGGATCCGCTGGCCAGCTACAAGACGGACTCAAATTTTATGGCCACAGATGTGCAGCTCAAAGAGATAGCCATCACTGAGGTAAAAAATAAACCTCGCTACCTGATACCGGTAGACTCCGTGAGCAAGATCAAGGGTGAGTTTTATCTCATCCGTGCGCGGCAGGTGCTGGAGCGTGGAGACTTCAAGGAAGGAGACAAATACCTCCGCAAGAGCCTGGAGCTGGACCCTAACAATGCCTCTACCTGGATGCTCCATGCAGACCTCTGTCTGACCACCGGCGCTGCCGACAAAGCGCTGAAGGAATACGCTATATCCAGCGAGATAGATTCTACTAATCCGAAAGTATTTTACAATATTGCCCTGCTCTACTCAAAGGCAAACGACAACCAGAAAGCCTACAAATACTTCTCCCGAGCTACGGATGTGAATGATAAATACCTGCTGGCCTATATGGGCCGCGCTACGGTGCTAATGGATGAGCGCGACTACGAGGGTGCGATACAGGACTACGATAAGACGCTGAGCATAAACCGCTACTACTCTCCTGCCTACAAGGGCCGCGCCCTGGCGAAAATGGAAGCGCACAAATTTGAAGATGCGATCGTAGACTTCAATCAGTACCTAGAGATAGAAGACCCGGACGGCTACATTCTCTACCAGCGCGGTATTGCCAAGATACTCTCCAATAACCTATTACAAGGCTGCCTCGACCTCTCCTCTTCCCTCGAGCTAGGCTTCAAAGAAGCTGATAGAGCTATTAAGAAGTTCTGCCAGTAAAGGTTTGATGCAGGATACATGTTACTAGATACTAGTAACTACTTCAAAAACCAGAACAAGTATCAGGTAACCGGTATCCAATATCTAGAAACCAGCCTCGAGCATCACTAATATGCCTAGCTCTGTCGCGCCTCCTGCACTTTCTTTTGCACCCAACCCTTTTTAGCAAAGCTGTTAGCCTTAAATGTGAGGAAGAGGTTTGGAATAAAGCGCTTCACCCACCAGACCATCCGCGCCTGGAATGGATGAAAGATATGGAAGGTGCCGTTGCCGGCCTCAGTGAGTATTTTCAGTGCTACCTCTGATGGTAGTATCGGAGCCTTCTTGATCATGGCGCTGCCTATGCTCATGGCACTCTCCGGCCCGCGTCCCTGCGCCATCACATTGCTGCGAAAGAAGGTAGGCATCACCACACTCACACCTATGCCGAATGGCTTCACCTCTGCATTGATAGACTCAGACATCGCTATCACGGCAGCCTTGGTGATGTTATACATGCTCATATTCGGCATATTGGCATAGCCGGCAGCAGAGGCGATGCTGATGATATGACCTGCGCCTTGCTTCTTCATCACCGGTATGGCAAAGTACGTCCCGTAGATCACGGCCATCTGGTTGATACCTACTATCCAGTCCCAGTTTTTGAGGGAGTACTCATCCAGCAGGCCGCCATCTCCCACACCGGCATTGTTGATCATGAGATCCACGCCACCTGCCCGTGATATGAAATCATCAAATGCCCCCTGATACGCCGTCTTGTCAGACACATCAAAGGCATACTCCAGCACCTTGGCGCCTTTAGACTCCAGCAGTGCTTTACTCTCCTGCGCGCTTTGTGCTTTTATATCGGTAATGCCAATGGTCCAGCCATCTGCAGCCAGTAGCAGCGCCAACTCACGGCCCAGGCCGGAACCCGCACCGGTGATGAAAGCTCTCTTGGAGGGGAACCGGGATGTAAGTTTCAGGGACATATCGGGGATTTAGTTGTATTGAATATATGGAAAACTATATGCGTCTGCAATGGCGACCTTGATTCTTAACATGGATATATCAGCATGGCACCGTTATTTCCGCATGAAATAAAAAAGCGGCAGGACTGCTCCTACCGCTTTAATATAGCTAAGCAATGAAAACGATCAATACTTGAGGACTTTGATCTCCGTCCTCCGGTTTACACTGTGCTGCTCCTCTGTACAGTCAGATACATTGGTCGGCTCACATGCACAGCCATTCAGCAGTTTGTGCTCTCCATAGCCGGCAGCCAGTATACGGCTCATCTTCACCTTGCGCGATACGATATACAGGACGGCAGCTTTTGCGCGGCGCACAGAGAGTGCATCGTTATAAGCCATGGTCTGGCGGCAGTCCGTATGAGACCCGAGCTCTATCTCCAGTGTTGGGTTTTCCTTCATGATGCGGGCTACGTTATCCAGCTCCTTCGCAGCATCCTTGCGGATGTAAGATTTGTCCAGATCATAATAGATATCGTTCACCACCCATATCTGACCGATATAAAATTTGCACGGGCCTTCTATCACCTGGCCAGGCATGAGCCCCTTGGTAGAGATCGTGTCTACGCGGCCATTATGCTCGATGGTATACTTGCGGTCGAGGTTCAGGTCGAGGCGTACATACATTTCTTTGTTAGGTTGTACTTCTTTGCGCTCGCCTGTCTTGAGGTCTGTGTATGCTACCGTAGAGGTGAAGCAGTTAGCCGTGAGCGGCACCATCACCTTCAGCTCATTGTGATCTACCAGGTACTCCTTGGTCACGATACCCGTAGTAGGGTCAGCATCAGCAGGACTGACCGTGCCTGTGATAGATTTGTACTCCGGCGAGGATACGGTATATGTACCCACCGGCAGATTGGTGATCAACCAGCCGGAGGAGTCTGTACCATAAGTATATGAAGGCTGGCCTGCAGCAGTGAGATAGATACCGGCATTATAGATCGGCTTCATTGTCTCCTTATCCTTCACAGATACTACTAGACGCAGGGCTTTCTTGGCCATGGCTATAGTGATCACCTGGTCCTTATCTTTTGGAGTAATGTCTACAGACACCGGAGCGTAGTCATCCTTGGTAGCCGTCACAGAGCATTTCTTTCCTTGCTCCAGCGTGAGCTGACGGGTACCTTCATCTGTAGTAAAGGAGCCCTGGTCTTTGGTCTTGGTGCAGGTCAGCATCAGTGCCACCTCCTTGAGCGGCTGGTGGGTCATAGAGTCTATCACCATCATGGTCACGTTATACAGCTTTGGCCTGTTCATCGTGAAAGTATAGATATCATCTTCGCCCAAGCCACCGCTCCTGTTGCTGGCAAAAAAACCTTTCTTATTGGCGCTATCTACTATGAAAGTGAAATCATCACGGTTAGAGTTGACCGGGGCACCAAGGTTTTCAGGCTTCGTCCACGCACCATTCTCCTGGTGCGTCATATATACATCCAGCCCACCGAGGCCACCCAGTGCGTTCGTAGCAAAATACAAGGTACCATCAGCAGCGATAAAAGGGAACTTCTCGTCGTACTTGCCATTGATAGCAGGGCCGAGATTGACCGGAGCGCTCCAGCCGGCAGTAGTACCGCTGCGGGTACACATATAGAGGTCAGCGCCGCCGTATCCGCCCGGCCTGTCACTGCTGAAGTAAAGTGTATTGCCATCGGCAGAGAGTGCAGGGTGTGCCGTAGAGAAATCCTTTCCATTCACGATCAGCGGCGTGATCTTGCTGCGCTTCTTTTCGGTAAAGGTCATAGAGTACAGCTGCAGATGCACCGTGTGCTTGTCTGCGCTGCGTTTGGCAGTAGAGTGCCGATAGTTGCTACGGGTAAAGATCAGCTCATTGGTAGCAGCATTGTAAGCCACCGGCCCGTCATGAAACTTGCCATTAGGCTTGCACTTTACTACCTTCTTGATATCATATGTCGTAGCGCCTTCAGATTGCGGTTTAGCCAGGAATATCTGATAGTAGTGGCGGCCGGTCCAGTTGTCGGTCAGGTTATTGTCGCGGCGCGCATTCTTATTGGAGGTAAAGAAAACCTTGCCATCCTTGTAGAATGCCGGGCCAAAGTCTGATGCCCCGGAGCTAAAGTTGGCCAGCTCGACTTTGAAAACGCCCTTGTCCTTGCTCAGGTCACCCACATTATTGAGGCCTGCTATGATGTCGTCTATATTCTTGTCTCCCGGAGAGGTGGCTTTGTATTTTTCATACCATGTGCGCGCCTCATCATACTTCTGATTGGAGCGGAGCGCATCTGCCAGGTAAAACTTATTGACAGGCATATCAGCCTGATTGGCCACCTTGCGGTACCATGCCTCTGAGTTTTGCGGCTGATTCATCAGGCGGTAGGCATCTGCTATGCGCTGCTGCAGGTATACGCTGTCTCCCTTATGCCGCTTCAGGCGGATAGAGTAGTGGTCTATAGCACTCTGAAAGTTGAACACCTTGTAGGCTTTATTGCCGCGGCGTGTATGGTATCCCTTGGTCTGGGCCATAGCCGAGAGGCCTACCAGCAGTGCGACCGATATTATGATTGTCTTTTTCATACTCACGATGGATTGTCTTTAGCGTATCGGGGTTTAGAAATAAGTGAGATAGCGTGGAGAAGTGTAGCGGTTGTTGCGGCGGATAAACTCATAGCCTATCATTACGTCATGCGAGCCGTATTTCGCTACCGTATTCAGCCCTGTCAGCGCCCAGTCAAAGGCGTATCCCAGCTTGAGGCTCTGTGTCAGCTTCATCTCTGTCCAGATCACAAAGGCTGTACCCTTCTTATTGTCATAGCCTGATGCCAGCCTGTAGGTACCACCCAGCCAGAACCTGTCTGCAAAGAGTAAACCCAGGCTCGCGTCAAAGTCCGGTATATTCCTGTCCAGGCCCTTCACGTATTTGACGAGGAGGGATGGGCGCACTTTGATGACAGATGTCTCACGGCCTATCACTACACCAGCAGTGAGCAGGTAGTGATTGTACTGGCGGAATAGTCCGTTGCTCATGCTCAGGCCTATAGGGCTGCTGATCTTCATAGGTAGGATATGCGGTACTGAGAGGCCCACATAATACTTGCGGCTGTATATATAGATACCCGCGCCTACATTCGGCACGAAGACTGACTTATTTACTGCAAAAGTATTGTCCACGTATCCTTGTGCTGTCAGCTCAGATGGTATGGCGTCTGTATTGCGCTGCATATAGTAGGTACCGCCGGCAGAGATGCCGAGCGCTATCTTGCTCTTGCGCACCGGTATACGGTAGGCAAAGGAGGCCATCGCATTGAGGGAGCGCGTGAGGCCCAGCTGATCGCCGCTCACTACCAGGCCCAGCGCACAGCTATTGCGGCGCAGGGCACCATCCACACTGATATTGGCAGACTGTGGTGATCCGTCTACGCCGGCCCACTGGTTGCGATAGATAGCCATCAGGTTGATCACCTCGTGGCTACCGGTATAGGCGGGATTCAGATAGAGTCCATTGAACATATACAGGCCATAGTGTGCGTCCTGCTGTGCATAGAGGCCGGAGGCCGATGCAGAGAGAACTAGGCAGGCCAGGATCCATTTCTTCATCATGGAGATTTTTATGCTGAAATATTTTTTCATGATCATGCTTTTGAGTTGAGTGGGGCAGATTATCTGGTGATCTGTATGAAACCTACATGCTGGCCCTTGTTGCCGTCATTGTACTGGTAGATATAGTAGTAGGTACCATCGGACAGCACCTCTCCCCTGCCATTCTTTCCTTCAAAGTTATTGGCATAGTGGCTGCCGCTATCCCATACCTGGTCGCCCCAGCGGTTAAACACTTTAAGCGTAGCCTGCGGATACTGGTCATTGCAGTTTACCATAAAGTTGTCATTCTGCCCGTCTCCGTTTGGCGAGATACCCTTCAGCCAATAGCAGTTGGTATTGCGCTCAGTCACAGACACCTGTACTGTCTGCGTATGGCACTGCTGCGCCACCGTGTCGCACACCGTCACACAGAATGAATCAGCCCCTGTATAGCTCGTATCTGCTGTGTACCGTATGCAAGCCTGGCCGGTTAGTTGATTTTGAGAAACCACAGTCACAGCGCCATGAGTCGCAGTACATGAAATGGAGGTCACAATCGCAGTAGTATCCGCATAAAGTCCATAGGTAAAACACACATTTGCTGATGAATCTTGCAGGACTGTGACAGGATCTATGCTAAAGCCCGGGCCACCTGTGACTATCACATAGATGCTGGCAGTGTCGCAGATAGATGTAGCAGTATCGCATATAGTATAGGTGAATGAATCCACGCCGTAGTAGTCGCTGGCAGAAGCATACGTGACTGTATTATCACCATTGGCTACAGCAGAGCCATGGCCCGGAGCTGTAGTCAGCGATACTGTGGTAGCTGCAGAGACAGTATCATTGGCCGTGACAGGTATCACGACAGGCTGTCCCTGCACAGCGCTAGCACTGTCAGCATTGGCTACTACGGGCAGTGATACACATATCACGAGCATAGAGGTATCGCAGAGGTTTGGCGTGCCACCGTCACAGCGAGATATATACATACTATCGCAGCCGGTATATCCGGTCGCAGGCGTATAGGTATATGTACCGGAACTATTCAGCATCAGCAATCCATGTGCGCCTGACGCCACCGTGTAGTTGGCACCCGGTCCATCCACGTCGCTGTCATTAGTACTCACATCACCGCTCACCGCTACATCTTCCGTTGTTGTATTATAGTCGTCTACTGCCACAGGAGCGTCGTTCACCGGAGCCAGATTGAAATAGACTGTGGCTGTATCGCACAGGTTAGGTGTGCCGCCATCGCAGTGTACATAGCTGAAGCTATCTGTGCCATTGTAGTTGGCATCAGGCGTGTAGGTCATGGTACCATTTACCTGCATATTCACTGAGCCATGCGCAGGCTGTGAATAGATGCCATAGGTGGCAGACGGACCATCAGGATCGGTATCATTAGCACCTACATTCGCGGTCAGTACGCTGTCTTCATTGATATTAAAGGTATCATTGACCGCTACAGGTGGTTGATTGAGCGTATTCACCGTCACCACTACCCAGGCTGTATCGCATAGGTTGGGCGTACCGCCATCACAGAGTGAATAGCTGAAAGAATCCAGCCCTGTGTATAGTACTCCCGAGGTATAGGTATAGGTGCCGGCAGAGTCTATACTAGCCGTACCATGAGCAGGTGACGAGGCGAGCGTATATATGGCAGATGGGCCATCTATATCACTGTCATTGGTAGCAGCAGACGCTGTGAGCGGTATAGTGCTGCGTGTCGTGCCTGTATCGCGGTTTGCTACGGGCGCTACATTGGCATGGGTTACCGTGATGTAGAGCGTATCGGCGCCGCACTGTACCGGCGTACCGGTATCACACACGGTGATGATAGCCATATCAGGTCCGCTATAGTTGGCAAAAGGAATATAAGAATACAAGCCGCTGGCCTGGATAAATAATGTACCATGCGCCGGCGCCTGCACCAGGGAAGGATTGGCTGTCAGCACTGCTCCATCAGGATCGCTGTCGTTGGTCAGTATATTGCCGTTCACAAAGCTATTCTCCGCCACCGTAGCCGTATCATTGACTATCACGGGCGGCTGATTCTGCGCCCATAGCGGCACTGTGCCCATGGCGAGAAAAAGGAAAGCAATACATCTCAGGACCGTAAAACGTTTGGTCATACTCGATATTTTAAATTTAAAGTCAGTGCCAACTCCGCCAGTGATCACCTCACAGACACAGCTAACCATCTGTAAATTTAGCCGATGAAGCACCGTTGCAAAATTTTGGACCCTTTTAATATCAACAATGCCGGTCAGGGGTGTATCACATAGACTAAAAATAATATACAAGCCAGCAGCTATCCGCGGGCCTTTTGCCTGACATGACCGTGATCATGCTTTTTAGCATTTGGATCACTTCATTTCCAGTAAATTGCCGCACCCCAAATACATTGCTCCATGCCCGATCCGTTTCTACTGCGTTCATGCCGCTTGTCTGCACTACATATTTATTCCTCACCGCTCGCAGATCAGCCATGATAAATAAGTCAAACCGGAGGACACTACTGCTCTTATCCGTCACACCCGTCCTGCTCCTCATAGAGTTGCTCCTGGGCCTCTATGCCTATCGCAATATCCGTGAAACCAATATCATAGAGCACCGCAATACGCAGCTGGACACCTACCTCCGCAATACGAGCCGCTTCGTCTCCTATGCAGAGTCTGCACAGCGCGGCTACCTGCTCACGGGCCAGGAGCGCTACAGAGATAGTTTCTACTCCGCCAGCGCTGCACTGCTGCGCAATGAGACATATTATGACACGCTATCCATAGACATAGCCAGAGATAGCATCGCGGCACTGCAGGGCCTGGCGGAGCGCCGTATGAAGCGGCTGCAGATAGCTATAGATCTTTATGACCATCAGCAGAAAGACTCTGCCCTGGCCATAGTCTCGGCTGCTACCGGCGGTATGATGATGGACTCTCTGCGTGCAGCATCGGCCAAACTGCGCGCTGACCTCAGTAGCGAGATACAGCAATACAAATACAGGGGCAACTACCTGTTCACACTTGTTTTTGTACTCATAGTGATGCTGATATTTTTCAACGCTATCCTGGCCTGGTATACCCAGCGCAAACTGACGAGCTATACGCAAAATCTCGAGCAGGCTGTCCACTCCCTCAGCAAAGCCAATGAACGAATGGCACAGTACACCAAAATGTCTTATCATGAATTAAAGACTCCTCTACGCAATATCGCCGGCTTTGCGCAGCTGCTCCAAAAGAAATACCAGGAGAAGCCCGGGCATGCAGAAGACATAGACTTTCTCAGCTATATCATAGAAGGTGTGAAACAAATGGAGGCTACCATCAAAGACCTCCGTGCAAAATATCTTGATGATTGAACATTCCCTCCGCCCTCAAAGCTCCGGTACTAGGCAGTCAGCACCAGGTATATCAGAAGCGCTATGCCTATGATGAATATAGAACCTGTGATCAGCTGTATGAGCAGTGACGAGTGATGATAGTCTCCTTCATTGAGCTGGCGCTCAGTGCGCCTGTAGCGGAGGTATGAGAGAAGTATTGTCAGGGTCCCTATGCCCACGAGCGCTGTACCTATCTCTGAGGAGTAGCCTCGCGGGCGTACCATATTCCCTCCCAGAGCCATTGATAGCTGCCTGATAAAAAGTGAAAACTTGACTACCGCAAAACCAAAGGCTATGATACCTATGCCCGTGCGTACCCAGGCCAGCATCGTTCGCTCATTGGCCAGGTGGTCGCTGGCTGTTTGTTTCTTGAGAAGTTCGCGTGTGGTATCCTGCTCCATGCTGTGAGATTTGCATTATCGCAGCAAATCTCCCGCCACTTTTGCCCTCAGACGAAAAGCATATGAGTGCCCTCACCGCTCCCCTGATGGTAAAAGTCGCCCACTGTCAGCACACCATCCAGGTCATCTATCAGGTCTTCACGCTGGTAGTGAAACATATCCATGGCCAGTTTGCATGCCCATAGTTTTACACCTGAAGCCTTGAGTATCTCCAGAAACTCATGCACATCGGGCATATCTATCTTTTCCATTTCCTTTTTCATCATAGAGGTAGCCAGCGCCTCCATACCCGGCAGGCCACCCAGCATGGTGGGCATATGCATAGCCGGGTTGCCGACCGTGGCCACGTGCAGGTGCTCCAGCTTCTTTTTGTGTATAGCTTCCAGTCCGAAAAAGGTAAAGAACATCTCCGCCTCTATGCCCTCCATACGGGCACCATTGGCCAGTACAAATGCAGCATAGACATTTTCCAGTGTGGCCTTGGAGAGGATGATCATCATCTTCCTGATACGGCCTTTTGTTTCTTCCATATTATGATTGGTTTATAGTCTGTCAGATGCAGCTCGCAGGCTTTGGTATCCCTGCTATTTTTGCTGCTGTTTTGAGCGGTGCAGTGGGAAACAGTGCATAGAACTCCTTGATGTCTACCACGCCGCTTTTGCCTACCTTGCGTATGCTTAGCGCTACATTGTTTTTGTACTCTGACTGCAGGTAGCCCAGCACCTCCCAGTGGCGCGGCGTCAGTGTGATATTAGCCTCCGCAGCCAGTGATTCCCCTACAGCTTTGTCCCACTGAGAGAAGTCTGTCATGAAGCCTTCTTCATTTACCTGTATTGTCTTTCCGGCTATTGCCTTATCCATTTTTCAAGTTTTAGTATGTCAGAAATCTTTGCCCGCCTCCTGCATGGTAGCGCTCACAAAAGGTATGTGCGTACCTTTTAGCAGCATGTGCCAGTATATCCAGCGGAAAGCCAGTTTGCCCATATGATTCATTCTGCTCTCCTTCAGCAGTCTCAGTGGCCCTACACCCAGTATGGGGAAGGTGCCCTCTACAGGCTCGTGGGTATAATTGAAATCTATGAGTAGTGCCTTGCCGTGGCCGGTCTCTACGAAGCAGTTAGCATGACCGTCAAACTCCTCCAGGAGCGGCTCGCCCTTCACGTAGCGGAGGATATTATCCGTGAGTATCTCTGCCTCAAAGTGCGCTACCGATCCCGCCTTTGAGGCTGGTATATTGGTCGCATCTCCTATCACAAATATGTTGGGATGATCTTTAGACTGCAGAGAGCCTTTATTGGTCGGTACAAAGTTGAGCTCATCTCCCATACCGCAGGCCTCTAGTGCGTCAGCGCCCTTATTGGTAGGTATCGTGACCAGCAGGTCAAAGGGCACCGTTCGGCCACCATAGTCTACGATAGTTTTTGCTTCGTTGTCTACATGCTCTATGGCAAAGTCCGCTTCTACCTTGATATTCTTATCTGTGAGCAGATGCTGCAGGGTGTCTGTAGCGCGTGGCTTGGTAAAGGCGCCACTCAGTGGTGTCACGAAAGTGATATCGACCTTATCGCGCATGCCGCGCTCATGAAAGTAGGAGTCTGCCAGAAAAGAAAACTCAAGCGGTGCCACGGGGCATTTGATAGGCATCTCTGTGATATGCACCACCAGGCGGCCTCCCTCCCATCTGCGCAGCTTATCTCTCAGGGCCAGCGCCCCCTCATAGGTGTAGAAATCAAAGATAGAGCGCCGCCACTCCGGCCCCAGCATACCCTGCACCTCCTCCGGTGCTGAGTGGGCTCCTGTAGCTACTATCAGTATATCGTAGCGCACGGGAGTACCATCTGCCAGCTGCACATGACTCTGGTCGGGCTGTATAGATTCTATCCTCCCGGTGACCAGATGGACCCCATCGGGTATGAACTCGCGTATTGGCTTGATGATATCCTCGGGCTGGTAGATGTCAAAAGGCAAAAACAGGAAGCCGGGCTGATAGTAGTGTACCTCCCGCTCATCTATGATCACTATTTCCCAGTCGCGCAGTGCGTGCTGGTGCCTGAGATGATTGGCCATCATCGTACCGGCAGTACCGGCCCCGAGTATCACTATCCTCTTGGTGTCCATGTATCCCTCTTTTGTCATGCAAAGGTGGTCGCTGTTTGCATGAATGATCATGACGCGCGTCATAAAAGAATGGTGATTTGCATCAATAGAAGATGCTTGATATGATGCGTTTCAGATAACACAGTGCATACTCTATTATTACTCAATACCATCGCAATACATTGATAACCTTGCCCATGCGCAAACATCCAAAACCATCTGCACGATTTATCCTTTGTGATATAAACCTAACTTTGCATGGCCATGAAGAAGCAAAAGATCACAGATGCTGAATTTGATACGTTGGTATTTGAAGCCGGTAAGGTCTCGCGCGACAATATCAACTTTGACCGCCAGATGCTGGCTGTAGAGGGCGTGCTGCGTGCCAACCCGCACCTGCTGCCCTCCCCGCGCCTGATCATACTCAGGGGAGCACAGCAGCGCAACAAAGGGAAACTCAAAGAAGCCATCACACTCTACCGCCAGGGTGAGCAGCTGGCCATAGCGCAAAAAAATATAGCTATGGAGGCGCTGGCACTACGTATGCTGGGAGCAGAACTACTCATCACCGGCGAGGTGGATGAGGCAGAGCGCTGCCTGCGCAAAACCATAGAGCTATCTGCCGCCATAGGCCAGCCATACCAGCAGGCAGCCGCACTGGATACACTGAGCAATATCTATCTCAAGTACGCAGACTTTGAAAAATACCTCGAGACATCTGAGGAGGCGCTCAGCATCCTGAAAAGTGCAGGAGTAGAGCCCTTCGTATACGCGCGGGCCTACAGCAGCACGATGAATGCACGCTGTGTAGAACTGCTCAACCTGAAACTGTACGATCGCGCCTATGAAGCACTGCAGGTCATCATCCACTCGCCGGAGCTGGCGCTGGCTGGAGAGTACACCCGGCTCAGCACTATGCTCACCTATGGTCAGTACCTCTGCGAGACAGAGCAATATGCTCAAAGCATAGAAGTGCTGCAGGAGCTGCTGGATCAGTTCAAAGATGAACCGGTGAATGAAGAGATCGCAGCCATACATAGCTATATGGCAGAAAATATGCTCGCACTCAGGGAGTATGACAAAGCGCTCAGCCATCTGCGCATGGCGGAGGCCTATCACAGGGAGTCCAATATGATCTTCTTCCTCTGCGAGAATCTCCTCTGCCGCGCCTCAGTGCTCATCAGCATGGGCAGATCAAAACCTGCTGCAAAGTGTGTGAAAGAAGCGGAAGGGATCATGGCAGAAACCGGTTCAGACTTTCACCAGTGGCAGTTTAAGGAACGCTACGCTGCCTTTGCGGCCAGGCACGGTGACTACCGCCGGGCATATGAGCTGCTCATAGAGGCCAAAGCCTACCAGGCATCCAGCCTCCGCCGCGACTATGACAAACGGATAGCCAGCATCAATACCAGGTATGAATTGATAGAAAAAGAAAGGCAAAATGACCTGCTCAAAAAAGACATTGACATGAAAAAACAGGAACTGCTGATGGCTTCAGACTTTCTCAATCAGAAAATGGAGTTGCTCAAAGAGATGAAAACATTTATGAAAAACATGAGGCGCGAGAACATACAGAAAAATGAGATCATGAAAGCGCTGGATAGCAAGATCAATGCTGCTATCAATATAGAATACGAGCAGCAGCTCCTGATAGAGAAAATGGAAACAGTAAATAACGACTATATCACACGCGTCAGAAAAACCTTCCCGCAGCTCTCTGCTACCGAGGCCAAGATATGCTCACTACTCAAAAATAATTTCAGCAATAAAGAAATAGCCAATCTACTCGTCACCAGCCTGCGCACCGTAGAGAACCACCGCTACCGCATACGCAAAAAACTCAATGTGACAGCAGATGATAATTTGTATCGCGTCCTGAGCGAAGTGTAACTCAAATGCCTGAAGGGGCAAATACAAAAAAATGTGACCATATGTTTTGCGCTGATTATTAGCCCTCTTTTTTTAAAGAGATTTTAGTATAGACAGGCCGCAAGTCGGCAAACTTATATCCATGAAAATGAATACATTCTATTTTTTGTTTTCGGTTAAAAATCCGATTACCTCGGCATAAAGGCTATAATAAGCCTGTTCACCGATTTTCATGACAATACGCTGTAACGTAGTGGTATCAATGGTTTCAGACGCCTTCACATGGCTCAGCCAGATATAGCCATCACATGGTGCCTTATCGTTAACTCTAAAGAACACTTAGCTTTATACTAAGAAAATAAACAAAATTATGAGCGTCTCTACCCTATTTACGTCCGGCTCTCAGACCAGGTACACGAATCGTGTTTCTGTGGGAGCGTTTGTTTTGCTACTGTGCATGATTGCCTTCCGGCCGCTGCATGCGCAGGTAGCATACAATTACACTTTTTCGCAAACGAGCGGCACCTACACGCCTCTTACAGGTGGCACTTCTTTGTACACAGGTACATTTGACGACAACACATCTGTCGCTCAGACCATACCGTCCTTTACGTTTGACGGTATGACCTACACCTCCATGTATGTCAATACCAACGGATGGTTGAACCTCGGTGTTGATCCCGGCACTACTACTAACTATACGCCCCTCTCAAATACTACTTCCGGCAGGTGTCTCTCGCCATTTGGGCGCGACCTCAATCAGGCTACTACGGGTACCCCCTCTGTGAGCTGGGCCGTAGTCGGCTCTGAGATAGTAGTGCAGTGGCAGGATGTCAGGCGCTATAGCAGCAGCACCAGCGTCACTGAGAAATTCAGCTTTCAGGCACGCATGGATACTGCTACAGGTATCGTGCGCTTCGTGTATGATGCCGTGCATGGTGTGAGCACTGTGACATCATACCCTCAGGTAGGCCTGCGCGGGCTGGACAATACGTTGGCAACGAATGTCAATATCCGCAAGCTGGCACTCAGCAACCCATGGACAGCTACAGCTCCGGGCACCTCCAATAGCGACGCAGTAGCATTTGACTCGGCCACGGCTACGCTGCCTGCTGCAGGTCTTACATTTGTATATACTCCGCTACCCTGTCTCAACCTGTCTGCACTCACAGCATCCAATGTAACTACCGGCGGAGCTACGATCAACTGGACCGTACCTTCTACTTTGCCGCTGAGCTATATATATGAAGTGGTAGCAGCCAATGGTACAGCAGACAGCACTCCGATACTGACAGGCACTGCCGCTGGTACGGATAGCAATTTTACGCTCTCTACCTTGTCCTCTTCTACTACTTATAATGTTTATGTAAAAAAAGTATGTAGCTCTACAGATACCAGCCACTGGTCACCTGTAGCCACATTCACGACTCTCTGCATCCCTACTACTACCTATCCGTACCTTCAGTCATTTAGTTCCTCGCTGCCTCCATGCTGGACGGTCTCTCACGGCCCGAGCACGGATCCTAACTGGGCGGTGACCACTGCAGATGGTACGCACGGCGTATCAGGCCCTGAGGCGGGGACCAACTTCCTCTATCTCGATGTATACAATGCGCATACCGCAGGCAACCCTTATAAAGTGACGACTGCTTCATTTATACTGACGGGCGCTGCCAAGCAGGTTTCATACTATTATTTTCTCGGCACATCAGGATCTTCTACACCGCTTACCGTAAATATTTCTACAGACGGTGGCAATACATGGACAGCGCTCTATAGCCACACCAGTAGTAACTCGACTTTCGGCACCAGCAGCTCCACCTCTTTCTGGAGGTCCAATACGATAGACCTGACTACCTATATGGGTGATACGGTACAGTTCCAGTTTTCAGCTACATCAAACTGGGGAAGCGGTGTGTGCAATATGGCTATAGATGAATTTCTGATCAATAACGCTCCTACCTGCTATCCTGTGAGTGGACTCACCACATCTGTAGTAGGCGGCAATAATGCGACTTTCTCATGGACAGTGCCTGCACACGGCGCACCAAACGATTATAACTGGCAGATACGCACCAGCGGCATACCAGACTCTACCGCCACAGGCATCGTAGCTACGGGCAATGCGGCCGGCACTACTGACAGCACTACGGCACTCGCTCCGCTGACTACCTATCAGCTCTGGGTGCAGTCTGACTGCGGTGGCGTACTGGGCAATAGTACATGGGTAGGTCCTTATACCTTCACTACTACTACGCTGCCATGCAGTGGTACGCCTGCGGCGGGTAGTGCGAGCCTCGTATCTGCGGGTGTCTGCTCTGCTATCGTGACGCTCACAGGTAGCTCATACGGATATACAGGCCTGACCTATCAGTGGCAGCAGCGCTATCCTGCCGGGTCGGGAGCTTTCACAAATGTGGCCGGTGCTAATATATCTGACACGATCGCACTGCCTGGCGCAGTCACAGACTTCAGGTGTGTAGTGACCTGTACCGCCAGCGGTGTAGCAGATACTTCAGCATTCGTCACTGTCACAGCTTCTCCGGGAGAGGCCGCCGGTTTCTCGCCACTCGCTGTGACGGGATTCAACCAGGACGTAATAGCCAATGGCAATAACAATCACACTGCCAATCCGCCATCACTCACTACTACTACATGGGTAGATGCGCCAAACGGCTATGACTTCTACGATGCTTCTTATTCATATAATGGTACTACCTACCCTGCCACATCACTTCCTGTGAATGGCCAGGTAGTGAGTAACTCTATCACCGGCCTGCTCTATCAGCTGCAGAGTGCCACTACGAGCAATGTACTCCAGCTCCGCGGCGGCACACAGCTCACAGGTACGCTCACTGCTGTGACACCTCAGAGCGGTACAGAGGTATACCTTCTCGGCGTATCAGGCAATGGTGCCTCTACGATCACCGCTGTCGTTCACTTCTCTGATGGCACATCACAGACCTTTACTAACCTCACTGTGAAAGACTGGTTTAATGGTACTCCATATTCCCAGGGCGGCTTTGGCCGTGTAGGCAGCGGTGGCTTTGATGCCGGTGCACCAGGCGGCAATAACCCTAGAATGTATGACATACCATTGCCACTGGCTCCGGCTAATTATGCGAAGCTGGTACAAAGCATTACTATCACCAATACAGGCAGCTCTGTAGCGGCAAACAACCAGATCGTCAATATCTTTGCAGTGACCATCGCCACGCCCACGCCAGCATCATTCTGCGGTGGCCTGGCTACATCGGTATCACTCTTTAATGCCGCTAGCAGTGGTGTGACCTATCAGTGGCAGTCATCTACTACATCCGGTGGCCCGTATGCTAATGTCACTACCGGCACAGGTGGTACATCTACTACCTATACCAATACATCTACTGGATCCATCTACTATGTGGTAGAGGCCACCTGTACAGGATCCGGCCTGACGGCCACCTCAAATGAGGTCAATGTCAATATCAATCCGGCTGTGAATGTGACCGTGACACCTGCTACGGTCAATTTTTGCTCTAACGACACCGGCGTAGTGCTCACTGCACATACCAGCGGTGCCAACATCACCTATGCATGGTCGCCTACTGCGGGCCTCGGCTCGACTACCGACTCTGCTGTGCTGGCGCATCCTACCTCGACTACTACCTACACAGTGACCGCAGTGAATACAGGCGGCTGTACCAGTACTGCCAGCGCTGTAGTGAACTATATACTGGCACCTCCGGTGACCAGCATCACCTCTACTCCTACCGAACTGTGTGCGGGCTCTACCGCCGTGCTCAATGTAGTAGCAGACACTACCGGCCAGCCGGCGCTGACTTATACATGGTCCCCAGCCGGCACCCTGAGCAGGACAGACACATCTACTACTGTGGCGTCTCCACCTGCGGGCAATACAACATACACCGTGACCGTATCTAATGGCATCTGCTCTACCTCTGCATCTGTCACCGATACGGTGGGTGCCGTACTCGCTATAGCGCCTACCGCCACTACCACGGCTACCGGCACGCATTGCGCACGCCAGACCACCTTCCATCTCGCAGCTAATAGGACCGGCGGTGGTGGGCCATTCACCTATAGCTGGACATCTTCTTTGGGTGGATTCGCATCGTCATCTGCAGATACTACTGTAGTGCCTGATACTACTACCACATACTATATAGATGTGACTGACAACTGTGGCTCTACGCTCCACGACTCAGTGACTGTCACAGTAGTACCTACACCATATGTCTCTGTGAGCCCTACGGCCATCATCTACTGTGCAGGTAGCACTCCTATCGCGCTCACTGCCAGCGGTGCATCCAGCTTCAGCTGGTCTCCGTCTGCAGGCCTCAGTGCTACTACCGGTGCATCAGTCAATGCATCTCCTACTGTCACTACTAACTATGTAGTGACCGGTACTACCGGCGGCTGCAGCGCTACAGCTACAGCTGCAGTGACACTGGCTCAGCCTCCGGCCATCAGCATGGTCACAGCTATGCCATCGGCACCAAGCATCTGCCAGGGCTACCGCTCTCAGCTGGATGTAGTAGCCTCTACTCCTGTAGGGCCGTATTGCATACCTACTATCAGCAGCACCTTCCTGCACTATCTGGGCAGCTTCTATCTCACCGATACTACCAATACGACCACATATGTATCTACTACACGCAATAGCTCTGCGGGTACAGCCAATAACTATGTAGACCACGGTGTAGCCGCTACTACCGGTACGCTGGCTGCAGATTCGGCTTATAATTTCAATGGTGTCTACAGCGGTATCTACGAAGGTCTGGCGATATGGATCGACTTTAACCAGAACGGCATTTTCGACAACAGTGAATTGCTCTATGCGCACTATGCAGGCAACTCCACCTCCGGTGTGCCATACAACGGCAGGTTCACGATACCATCTACCGCGCTGAGTGGTGTCACCAAGATGCGCGTGCGCCTGGGCTGGGGTAGCGATACTATACCTGATGCCAACGGCCTGTACTCATGTACACCAGGCAATAGCGATGGTTTCTCTACATACGGTAGTACTGACGACTATACTATCACCATCACCGGCGGTGTGACGCCGAGCGGACTGAGCTATGCATGGTCTCCATCAGGCACGCTGGATAGCGCTACGATACACAATCCGGTAGCCACTCCTACTGCCACTACAGGATACACCGTGACTGTGACCGATCCTAACACCGGATGCTCAGCCACCATGACAGATACTGTATATGTCAATGCACCTACGCCGCTCACGGCTGCTATATCCGGCCCTGCCGGCACAGTATGCGGCGCTATGCCATATACGCTGACCACTATAGCTGCAGGAGGTTGTACGCCATATGTATATGCCTGGTCAGATGGTACCGGTACGCTGACAGCCAGCCTGGATAGCATACTGCCTACCGCCACTACTACCTACACAGTGACTGTGACTGACAGCTCAGGCAATCAGGCCACTGCCACATTCACACTGAACGTGAGCAACCCGCTCGTCACTGCTACTACCGGCGCGAGCCTCTGCGGCCCTGGCACTGCGACACTCGTAGCTACGCCATCTGCAGGCGCTACCATCGTATGGTATGACTCCCTGACCAACGGTACACTGGTATACACCGGTGATACATTTACTACTCAGTCTATTTCGTCAGATGTGACCTATTATGCCTTTGCCACTACCAGCTCCCCTACCTGCTCGTCTGCGGGTACGGCGGTACTAGCAGCAGTGCATAGTAATCCTGCACTGACACTCAACTACAGCATCGTGCACGTTTGCGCTACCGGTGAGCAACTAGCTATCACCTCTACGCTCCCTGCTCATGCCAGCTATACCTGGTCACCTGTAAGCGGTCTATACACTGATACGACTGCAGCCACACCTTATGCAGGCGGTAATGCAGCCTCTGTATATGGTAGGCCGGGAGCTACCACCGCATACACGGTGACACTCTATGATTCTACTACCGGCTGCAGCAGCCAGCAGACAGATTCATTTATCGTCTATCAGCGTCCTACAGCTACTTTGTCAGGCGTTGATACCACTGTATGCCCGGGAGCTATACTCAGCGGTACGATCAGCTTCACCGGCACCGGTCCATGGACATTTATCCGCACCACAGATCATGGTGCTCCGGTATCAGCTACTGCCACTACCAGCCCGTATGCCTTCTCAGATACTCCTACTGTATCCGGTCCTATCAAGATCACCGTACTGACCGATCAGCACTGTATAGCTAAGTACAGCGACCTCGATAGCTTCAATGTGACTGTCATGCCTGTCAGCGCTTCATTCACACCGAGCCTGCCTACAGCTCATACAGGAGACGTAGTGACTTTCACAGATCACAGCACCGGAGCTACCAGCTATGCCTGGACATTTGGAGATGGAGGTACCTCTACTGCCCAGAGTCCGACGCATACTTATGACTCTATAGGTATTTATACGGTATCGCTCACCGTGACCAACTCACTGGGCTGTACCTCTACCACTACCCATCAGGATACGGTCATCTGGCCACTCGCCATATCAGATATCCCTTCAGACAATAGTCTGCTGAAGATATTCTCATATGAAAACAAGGTAATGGTGGACTTCAGCCAGTACAAGACCGTACAGGCCACTATCAGGATATACAACCTGATAGGCCAGGAACTGTCAAACGAAACTCACAACGCGCCTACTACCTACGTGAAGGCTGTACCTGGTGCAGAAATAGCGTATGTAATAGTATCTGTGAAAATGAGTGACGGATCCATCAGTACCAGGAAGGTCCTCATCACCAATTAAATGATCACAAGCTTTATCATCCAAGGGCTCGTCAGCAGACGGGCCCTTTTTTATTTTTGTAGACAAGCATGTCTTTCGCTACCTGATGATACTACAGCTCTTTCCCGGTCAATACAACTAAGAGCAAAACCTTCACAAGAGATACAATTAACTTAAAATCAATACATAACGTTAAATAGATAAAAATATTTATTTGTATTTCAGGGAATATCTCTATTTATACTTAGCTTTAAAAACTAATCAAACAGCAATGGCTATCTCTATATTTTTCGCTCATCATCATCATACCTACCGACCCTGACAGGCGTGGGAGAGCGAAGGTATATCGATACCTTAATCTATAACCAGACCCGCCTGACCGGCGGGTTTTTTAATTTATATAAATGGACAAAAGGATAAGAATAGCCGTACAGAAATCCGGCAGGCTGAATGAGGACTCGCTGAAGCTCCTCAAAGAATGTGGTATAGCCATAGATACAGGTGCCGACAGGCTGAAAGTCTCATCGCCCAATTTTCCGATGGATGTTTTCTTCCTGCGCAATAGCGATATACCGCAATATATAGAGGATGGCGTAGCAGATATCGCCATCATAGGAGAGAATATCCTGATAGAAAAACCCCATCAGGTTGACACACTCATGCAGTTGGGTTTTAGCCGGTGCAGGGTCAGCCTGGCCATACCCAAGAGTGATGTATATCCCGGCCCATCGTTCTTTAGCGGGCGCAAGCTGGCTACTTCATATCCCAATACCTTGCGACGGTTTCTCACCGAGCGGGGCATCACCGCTGAGATACACGAGATATCAGGCTCAGTAGAGATAGCGCCCAATATAGGCCTGGCAGATGGTATCTGTGACATAGTCAGTTCCGGTTCTACCCTTTTCAAGAATGGATTGAAAGAAGTAGAAGTATTGCACCGCTCAGAGGCCATACTCATCTCCGGTCAAAACCTGGATACCGCCGCACAGGCGCTGGTGCACAAGCTCACCTTTCGCATCAATGCCGTACTCGCAGCGCGCAATAATAAATACATACTACTGAATGCACCTAATGAGAAGCTAGATGAGATCATCAGTCTGCTGCCGGGCATGAAGAGCCCGACCATCCTCCCACTTGCCAAGCCCGATTGGAGCTCCCTCCACTCCGTGATCAGTGAGAGCGAGTTTTGGGAGAAGATAGACGCACTGACCGCAGCCGGCGCACAGGGTATCCTGATCGTACCGATAGAGAAAATGGTATTATAAAAAACACATCCATCATGCAGATAATAAAATATCCCGACAGCCAGTCGCTCCCTGCCCTGCTCCGCCGGCCTGCGCCCCCTGATATGAGCGCCGTGACAGCCTCCGTGCTAGACATCCTGAGCGACATCCGTGAGCATGGAGATAAGGCAGTGGAAAAGTATACGGAGCGGTTTGATAAAATAAAGATCAGCGACCCGAAAGTATCTGCGAGGGAACTGAGTGCAGCCGGTAAAAAACTTGATAACAAACTAAAGCAAGCCATAGAGGTAGCGTATCAGAATATCTATAAGTTTCACAAGGAGCAGGTCCTGACTCCTCGGAAAATATCTACCATGCCCGGTGTGGCCTGCTGGCGGGAAAACCGGCCTATACAGCGGGTAGGTATATACATACCGGGGGGCAGTGCGCCACTTTTCTCTACCGTACTGATGCTGGGCATACCGGCGCAGATAGCAGGCTGCGCCGAGGTGGTCATGTGCACACCACCCGCGGCAGATGGGAGCATACATCCCGTTATAGGCTATGCTGCCAGAATGTGCGGTATCCAGACGATCTACAAAACAGGAGGCGTACAGGCCATAGGTGCCATGGCATACGGCACGGCGCAGATACCTGCTGTAGACAAGATCTTCGGCCCGGGCAATAGCTACGTGACCCTGGCTAAACAACTCGTGAGCCAGCAAGGCATCGCGATAGATATGCCGGCTGGCCCGTCTGAGGTGCTGGTCGTAGCAGATGAGAGCTGCACACCGGCCTTCGTAGCTGCCGACCTTCTCTCTCAGGCAGAGCATGGACCAGACTCGCAGGTAGTACTCGTCTCTACGCGGTCATACGTAGTAGAAGCGGTGATCAAAGAGCTACACCTGCAGCTAGAGCAGCTACCGCGAAAAGAGATAGCGGCACAAGCACTCCGGCACTCCAAAGCAATACTGGTAAGGCAACCGAAACAAGCCGTACAGATCATCAATGACTATGCGCCTGAGCACTTGATACTCGCGGTGACGGACACCCAATACTATACAGACCGGGTGTACAATGCAGGCTCCGTCTTCATAGGCCACTATACCCCGGAGAGCGCCGGAGACTACGCCAGTGGGACTAATCACACCTTGCCTACTGCAGGTTTTGCGCGCACTTATTCCGGAGTATCGGTAGATTCTTTTGTCAAGAAGATCACCTATCAGGAGATATCACGTGCAGGGCTGCAGCGCCTCGGGCCGACTATAGAGACGATGGCTGAGGCAGAGGGCCTGCACGCACATCGCCGGGCAGTTTCCATTCGCTTACAAAATTCAAAATCGAAATAATGTTTGATCTCTATCAGATAGTACGTCCCAATATCCTGGCATTAAAACCCTACTCATCCGCACGCGATGAATTTAGTGGCCATGCGTCAGTCTACCTCGATGCTAATGAAAATGCCTACGGCTCTCCGCTGTCGCAAAATTACAATCGCTATCCGGATCCTCACCAGCACACGCTGAAACAAAAGATCAGCTCGATCAAGGGCATTCCGGTAGAAAATATCTTTCTCGGCAATGGAAGTGATGAGGCTATTGATATTCTCTACCGCATCTTTTGCCGGCCGGGAGCAGACAATGTGATCATCTGCCCGCCGACCTACGGCATGTATGAAGTGAGCGCCGGTATCAATGATGCTGCAGTACGCAGGGTGCCCCTCTTGCCATCCTTTGAGCTGGATATACATGAGATACTGCGCGCTACTGATGCTCAGAGTCGCATACTCTTCATCTGCTCGCCCAATAACCCAAGCGGCAACTCCCTGCACAAAGAAGACATAGAATACCTCGTCAGCCGGTTTCCGGGTGTGGTAGTGATAGATGAAGCATACATCAACTACTCGCGGCAGTCAAGTTGTATCAGTTTGCTGACCGAGTATCCTAATGTAGTGGTCCTGCAGACCTTCTCCAAGGCATGGGGCCTCGCTGGCCTGCGCCTCGGCATGGCCTTTGCCTCCACCGCTATCATAGACCTGATGGACAAAGTAAAGCCCCCTTACAATGTCAGTGAAAATACCCAGCAACTCGTATCTCAGGCCCTCACCCACATAGACCAGGTCAATGAGCAGATCCGCAGCACTGTGCGGGAGCGCAACGCATTAATTCATACGCTGTCATCATTGCCGATTATACAAAAAGTATATCCGTCAGACGCCAACTTCCTACTGGTCAAAGTAACTGATGCCCATGCTGTATATACATATCTCGCCGGTCATGGCACTATAGTGCGCGACCGTAGTAAAGCAGAACACTGTGAAAACTGCCTCCGTATCACGATAGGCACACCGGAAGAAAACCAAACACTCATAGCTCAACTCAAAGCATACTCCACATGAAAAAAAATATCCTGATAGATCTAGATACGATCATCCGGGCTGACGGGTCTTTTCACGATCATGCCATCTCCGGCATCCTGCGCATAGCCCGGGATCTCGGCTATTCGCTCAGGCTTAGCTCTTCTGATAAAGATGAAACCGGCTTCTCTTTACTCAAAAATATACTCGCATCAGAAGGCGTAGAGCTAAGATCGGCTGACCTTAAAACAGATATCCTTATATCAGCGCAGCCGGCAGACAATGTCGAGATCATAATTTTTGATCCGGCACAAAAGGATTGGCGTCAGATAGTAGAAACGCTGAGCAGCCGATCTCGCAGCATCACGCATCAGCGCAATACGAAGGAGACAAGGGTCGCCATCACCCTCCATCCGGATGGCACAGGTCAGAGCAGCATCTCTACCGGCTTGCACTTCTTCGATCATATGCTGGATCAGATAGCGCGCCACGGCGGCATAGACCTGACCATACAGGTACAGGGAGACCTCCACGTAGATGAGCACCACACCATAGAGGATACAGGTATCGCACTGGGTGAGGCCTTCGCCTTGGCATTAGGGGACAAACGTGGTATAGAGCGATATGGGTTCTGCCTGCCTATGGACGATGCACTGGCGCAGGTAGCCGTGGACTTTGGCGGCCGCAGCTGGATCGTTTGGGAGGCTGTATTCAAAAGGGAGAAAGTAGGTGATATGCCTACTGAGATGTTCTTTCATTTCTTCAAATCCTTTAGCGATGGTGCCCGCTGCAATCTGAATATCTCTGCCACAGGAGACAATGAACACCACAAGATCGAAGCTATTTTCAAGGCTTTTGCGAAAGCGATAAAGATGGCCGTACGCCGCGACCTAGACCGTATGCAGCTCCCCACCACCAAAGGAATATTATGAAGGTAGTGATCATAGACTATGGTGCCGGCAATACGCGCTCCGTACAGCTTGCGCTGG
Source organism: Bacteroidota bacterium (assembly GCA_018267385.1). Classification (GTDB taxonomy): domain Bacteria; phylum Bacteroidota; class Bacteroidia; order Chitinophagales; family LD1; genus UBA1941. The sequence continues at coordinate 252,720 of JAFDYN010000008.1, forward strand.
AGCGCATAGGCGTACATGCCAGGCTCACTGCTGAGGCCGACGAGATACGCGAAGCTGAGAAGGTGATATTCCCCGGCGTGGGTCACGCCCGCTCCGCTATGGATGTACTGCGCAATAAAAAGCTGGATACGCTCATCCCCTCTCTACGGCAGCCGGTCCTGGGCATCTGCCTGGGTATGCAGCTCCTCTGCACACACAGCGAGGAGGGCGATACACCCTGCCTCGGCATATTTGACGAACAGGTAAAGCTGTTTCCCGCGTCGGGCAAAGTGCCGCATATGGGATGGAACACTGCTGCAGTCAGTGACGGTACTGCTCTTTTTCCGGCAGGCTGGTACTACTTTGTCCATAGCTACTATGTGCCGCTGAGTAGCTATACTGTGTTAAGCTGTGACTATATCACAGGTTTCGCCGCTGCGATACAGCGTGATAATTTTTATGGCGTACAATTTCATCCCGAGAAGAGCGGCAAGGCCGGTGAGGTGCTGCTTGCTAATTTTTTAAAACTGTAAACGATGTTTGCGATACCTGCTATAGACATCATAGATGGCAAATGCGTCCGGCTCTCCCAGGGAGACTATACTCAGAAAACCATCTATAGCGCCTCGCCCCTCGAGGTGGCCAAAGAATTTGAAGCTGCCGGACTCAGTCGTATACACATCGTAGACCTGGACGGAGCACGGTCCCACCGTATAGTTAATATCGACGTCCTCTATGCTATTGCCAAAAGCACAAATCTAAAGATCGATTTTGGCGGTGGCGTGAAAAGTGATGAGGATATAGCCAAAGCTTTTGACCACGGCGCACATCAGGTCACTGTCGGCAGCATAGCTGTGAAAGACCGCGAGCTGACCATGCGCTGGCTGGCTCGGTACGGAGCAGACAGGATCATACTCGGCGCCGATGTACGAGATGAGACGATAGCCATACAGGGGTGGCAGGAGTCAGGAGGTGTAGCACTGATGAACTTTCTCGATGACTATACCCGAGCGGGCATACAGTATGTGATCTGTACCGACATAGCCAGAGACGGGATGCTGAGCGGACCAGCGCTATCACTTTACCATCGCATATTGCTGCGCTATCCCGGCCTGCACCTCATAGCCAGCGGCGGCGTCAGCAGTATCACAGATATAGAGCAGCTGCGCGAGGCAGGACTCTATGGCGCTATTACCGGCAAGGGTATATATGAAGGCCGATTTACCCTCTCACAACTAAAAGCTACCGAACATGCTGGCTAAACGTATCATACCCTGCCTCGACATCAGAGACGGGCGCACCGTGAAGGGGATCAACTTTGAGAATATACGCGATGCCGGTGATGCAGTAGAGCTCGCGCGCATTTACGCGCAGCAGGGTGCTGATGAATTAGTATTGTTAGACATTACCGCTACCCATGAGAAGCGCAAGACACTATACGAACTCGTGGGCCGCGTAGCCGCCGAGGTCAATATCCCTTTCACCGTAGGTGGCGGCATCAGCACAGTAGAGGATGTAGGCATACTCCTCTCTAATGGCGCCGATAAGATATCTGTCAACTCTGCCGCTGTGCGCAATAAAAAGCTGATAGCCGGCATAGCAGATAAATACGGCAGCCAGTGCGTGGTGCTGGCTATAGACGCCCGTCAGGAGGAGAGACGCTGGATAGTCTACCTCAATGGTGGCAGGGTGCGCACAGGCATGGATCTATATGACTGGGCTGCGGAGGCGGAGCAACTCGGCGCCGGGGAGATACTTTTTACCTCTATGGATCATGACGGCACCCGCGATGGTTTTGCCCTCGATGCGCTACGACAGTTGTCCGAGCATATCCGCATACCGGTCATCGCCTCGGGTGGCGCGGGCAGTATGGTGCATTTCAGAGATGTCTTTACCGATGGCCTGGCAGATGCCGCGCTGGCGGCCAGCGTCTTTCATTTTGGCCAGATCAGCATACCAAATCTCAAAGATCACTTATCCTCTCAAAACATTTCTATAAGACCACAACTCAAATAAAATGGAAGTAGATTTTACCAAAAACGATGGATTGGTGCCATGTATCATACAGGATGCGCATACCGGCACGGTACTTATGCTCGGCTATATGAATGCAGAGGCGCTGCAGCAGACGCTACAGGAAAAGAGAGTGACATTCTACAGCCGGTCTAAACAGCGCATATGGACCAAAGGCGAAGAGAGTGGCAACTACCTCCGGCTCGTTTCTATAGCATCAGATTGCGATCATGACACCCTCCTGATCAGGGTGACCCCTACCGGGCCTGTATGCCACACAGGCACAGATACCTGCTGGGGCGAGAAGAATGAGACCCCGCTCTCCTGGCTCAACCAGCTGGAGCAGACTATCACTGACCGAAAGGATAATCCCACTGAGTCGTCATACACCTCGCAGTTATTTGCCAAAGGCATCAATAAAGTAGCTCAGAAGGTAGGCGAAGAAGCGGTAGAGCTGGTGATAGAGGCCAAGGATAATAACCGGGATTTGTTTCTCAATGAAGCAGCAGACCTGCTCTATCACTATCTGATACTATTACAGGCCAAGGGGCTGACACTAAAGGACGTAACCGGCATCCTGAAACAACGAGCCCGGTAAGCCCTGATAAGTCCGTGAATCTGGTGTCCCTGGACCACTCTCCCATCCCGGTCACTTCACCGTTCTGCTATCATCATGCGGCTCCCATTTCTGAGAGTGCGGATAGCTATACCCTCGCTGCGGATAGTGCGCTGTAGTACAGGAGGTGAGTGACGCGATCATGGTGAGTACCAGGATCAGAATAGATATGATTCGCTTTTTCATGACCTGCAGTTTTACGGTTTAAAACTTTCCCGTCATATGCCCCACATACCGTACCATACCCCACCATCCGGACGCCAAAAATATTTAAAGTACCCTAGTGCACTTTAGGGGTCAAAGTTTCAATTCCTATCTAGTTGTAAAACAGAAATGGCACCTTGGCGGTGAAGAGACGCTATATTATAGTGAAAGGTACAACGACAAACCCTTCTGACATAGTGACCGTGTCAGTAATATAGGCACTTGCATTGCCGCATATAGCGCCAGCTTTCCCGTCCTCTTCCGCGTTTGTAGCACTTCATTAAAACACTCTCGACCCACCGGTATGGAATTTAGTTCCGCAACCTCATATAGATACGCTTCCATCGTCATACTCTTACCCATCCATCCCCCGCAGGTTCAAGCGTCCTCGCATGAACCCAGTAAACAATCCTACAGTCACTAAGATAAGCATTTGCAATATCATCAGGAGTCATGGCTGGTGCAATTGCCCAAAAAAATAAGCCCTTGACAGTATGTTCTGTCAAGGGCTTATCATGATACCTGAGGTCGGAAGCGGATTCGAACCGCTGTAGCAGCTTTTGCAGAGCTGAGCCTAGCCACTCGGCCATCCGACCTTTTTCCACTTTCGGGGGACTGCAAATGTAGAATAAAAAACTGAATTCAAAAGGGCTATCGGATAAGATTATTGATGCATATGATCCGCTCAGATATATGCGCCTGCTGTGGATAGGGTATTGAAAAAATCCGCCTCCTTAACACTTCTCTTTAGTACCTTAGCGCCGCACTTTTTCAATCACAAATCTACTATGACCCAGCATCTCTCAGACCGCATCACCCACATGCAGGAATCTGCCACCCTCAAAATGGCCAAGATCTCCCGCGAGCTCAAAGCGCAAGGCCTCGACATCATAGACCTCAGCATCGGCGAGCCGGACTTTGACACCCCCCAGCACATCAAGGACGCCGCCAAGCGCGCCATAGATCAGGGCTACACCCACTATACCCCCGTACCGGGCTATCCCGAGCTGCGCAAGGCCATCGCTGCCAAGCTTAAACGCGACAATAAACTGGACTATACCCCAGAGCAGATCGTCGTTTCCACAGGCGCCAAACAGTCTATAGCCAATGTGGTCCTGAGCCTGATCAACCCCGGTGATGAGGTGCTCCTCCCCGCACCCTACTGGGTCAGCTACTCTGCCATAGCAGATCTGGCCGAGGGCAAGTCCATAGAGATACCAGCCATACTGGAGACCAACTTTAAGGTGACTCCTGCGCAGCTGGAGAAACATATCACTGATCGCACCCGCCTCATCATTTTCTCCTCGCCGTGCAATCCTACCGGCTCCGTGTATAGCCACGACGAGCTGCAGGCACTGGCACAGATGCTCACGAAGTACCCTAATGTCTACGTGATCTGCGATGAGATCTACGAGTACATCAACTATACCGGCCAGCCACACACCAGCCTCGCCTCTTTCCCTGAGATCAAAGACCGCGTCATTACCGTCAATGGCTTCAGCAAGGGCTTCGCCATGACTGGCTGGCGCCTCGGCTATATAGCTGCTCCCGTATGGATAGCACAGGCTTGTGACAAGATGCAAGGCCAGATCACCTCAGGTACCTGTTCTATAGCTCAGATGGCCGGCGTAGCTGCTGCTACTGAGAGCCTGCAGCCTACCTATGATATGGTCGCAGAGTTTCGCAAGCGCCGCGACCTCGTGTACGGCCTGCTGAAAGAAATACCGGGCATCAAGGCAAACCTGCCCGATGGTGCTTTCTACTTCTTCTTTGACATCAGCTCTTTCTTCGGCAAGAAAGCAGGCGATACAGTGATCAATAGCGCCGAGGATATGAGCGGCTACCTATTGCGCGAGGGCCAGATCGGCCTGGTGAATGGCGAAGCCTTTGGCGATCCTAATTGCATTCGTCTTTCTTATGCTGCGTCTGAGGAGAAGCTCCTAAAAGTTTGCAGCCGTCTGAAAGAGGCATTGGCCAAACTGGCTTAAATACCGTTATTTGCACCGGCGGCTATCACCGTCTGCCTAAAATATAGCAATGTCAGAAAAACTCGACTTCAATAATGTAAGGGTACTCGTGATCGGAGACATTATACTCGATCATTACATGTTTGGTCAGATACACCGCATCTCCCCCGAGGCACCGGTGCCGATAGTAGATATAGAGTATGAGGAGAACCGCCTCGGCGGTGCTGCCAATGTAGCCCTCAACCTCAGCGAGCTGGGCGCAAAGCCTACCCTCATGTCTGTGATAGGAGACGACAAGAGTGGCCGCACCGTTTTTGAGCTGCTGAAGAAGAATCAGATCCACCACGACTACATCATCACCTCACAGAGCCGCACCACCTCACACAAGACACGCATCTATGATGACGAGCGCCAGGTAGTTCGCTTTGATAAGGAAGATGACTCTGACCTCAGCGCAGAGCTGGAGGCGCAGCTCATCAATGACTTTGACGAGGTGATCCGCGAGCATAAGTTCCACGCCATCATCCTGCAGGATTACAATAAAGGCGTACTGACCAAAAAGTTTATCAAGCACGTACTGCTACAGACCACCAAGCGCAATATACCAGTAGCTGTAGACCCTAAGGAGTACAACTTCTTTGAGTACCAGCAGATAGACCTCTTCAAGCCAAACATCAAGGAACTGGGCGAGGCGCTGCAGATGAAGATAGACCCCAAGAGTATCACCAGCCTGCGCAAAGCAGCAGAAGAACTGAAAAAGAAAAACCGCTTTGACAATCTTCTCCTCACGCTCGGCGCCAATGGAGTTTTTGTCTACACCAAGGATGGAGATTCATTTGTGGTCTCTGCCCGCCCTATCAAGACCGCAGATGTATCAGGCGCGGGAGATACTGTGATCAGTATCGCTACATTGTGTTTTGTAAAGGACTTCCCTTTCAAAAAGATCGCGCAGCTCTCAAACGCTGCCGCCGGCAAGGTATGCCGCAAGGTAGGCATCGCACCGATCTCCCTGAAAGAACTGAAGAGCTAAGACTATTTATTTGCCGCTATGGATATCATTCCTGTGCCGGCTGATAAAGTCATTCATTTCGCGTATATAGCCGTCCAGCTCATCGGCAGAGTATGTGAGAAGTGGGGCAAAGGATTTGGCCTCAGCCTCTTTCACCGTATCTTTCTGCAGGGCCTGCGCTATACCCAGGATGTTAGCCGCAGGCTTCCTCACCTTGTGCGACAAGGCAAAGAGCATCTCCTCCAGCGTCTTGACATATTGCTCCTTGCGCAGCTCTGCAGCCTTGCTGTCAGTGATATCCAGTGCGGTACCCACCAGCTGCTGCGTGTCATTGCTCTCCAGTGTATAGCGCAGCCACTTCTCCTCTCCTGCCGTATTTCTGATACGGATATCAAAGGATGTAGCCGCATCGCCCGGGCGCATCGTCTCTCTGGCTTTTACCAACAGCCCCAGGTCGTCAGGATGTATCATCTCACGCCAGCGCACCAGGTCTACAGGACTATCTTGTGGCATACCAAAAATGCGGTACATCTCCGGAGACCAGTATATCTCATCCGTTTTGTAGTCCACATACCAGTTGCCCACGCCGGCTACCTTCTCTGCTACCAGCAGGCGGTTGAGCGCCTTGGCTGTTTTATTATTGGCTACCGTTAGTGCCAGCTGGCTTCTCAGCCTGTTTCTACGCGCTTCAAAGCGCTCCGTCACCTTCGCTGCCAGTATCTGTAGGATACGGCCCTGCTCAGGGGTGAACTCCCTCGGCTGCTTGTCTATTACACAGAGCGTGCCCAGTGCGTAGCCTTCATCCGTGACCAGTGGTGCACCGGCGTAGAATCGTACATGAGGCTCTCCTGTAGCCAGCGGGTTCGTCTTAAATCGGTCATCTATCAGAGAGTCCGGCACTACAAATACCTCCTCGGGCTGCTGTATGGCGTGATAGCAGAATGCCTGCTCTATGGGTGTCTCGCTCGCGCCGAGGCCTACCTTGGCCTTAAACCACTGGCGGTGCGAATCCAGCAGCGAGATCAGTGAGATAGGCATACCAAAAAACACAGAGGCCAGCTCTACTATATCATCAAACTCCTGCTCCGGCAGCGTGTCCAGCAGGTCATACTCGCGCAGTATCTCTACTCTTTTCTCCATACTTATTCTGAAATGATGCTCATATACCGTGTCCTGCCGGACAAAGTTTCAAAGTTCCCCACGTATCTGCAGGTACTGGTCACCCTCCATCGGTTTTACAACATATCCCTTGACTAAAGGATTGTCCGCGGCCTTCTTTTTATCGCCATCTGCTATAGAGGAGCTGAGCATGTATATCGTTACTTTTTTGGGTAGCCGGTCTTGTAGCGCTGCATATTCATCCAGAAACTGCCAGCCATCCATACGCGGCATATTGATGTCGAGCAGTATCAGGTCAGGCAGCTCATCTGCATCAGTGAGATGAGCGGTCAGATGGTCTATGGCATGGTCGCCATCTGAGAAAGTCGTGATATCTGCCTCATCATCTACATCTGTGATGAGGAATTTGGCGAGATGAGTATATGCCGGGTCATCATCTACTATCCATAGTTTGGTCATGCTATGCTGGGTATGGTGAATAAAAAATCCGGTGGAGTGGCCGGATATCACAGGAGGATCAAAACTATACCCTAAACTAGTGAATATCCTGCCACCTAGATAAGCCCATAAGTGTTAAAATAAAAAGTATAAAGACTAAGAGCTTTATGCTTCCGTTCTGTTGCCATATTTCAAAACCTGATAGCCCCGTGATAGCGAAAAGGCCAATGATACTACTGGCTGCACTACTGCTCACAGTGCGCGCCGCTGCAGATGGAGACGAGATAGATATCCGCATTATCAAAAAGCGGCATCCCTCTCTCGACCTGATAGCCATAGACCAATCTGCCGATCAGATACCAATGCTGAATTGGGATGAAACCTACAAGGTGATCGTACGTGACGTAGATGTACGGTGGATACAGGGTGCCTCATCTACTATCGGCCATCTCTACAGGCAGGATAGCGTACTCTGCATCCGCCTGCCGTACGCGCGTATGAAAACCCTTGATTCTTTCGTAGTCACTGTCGCGTTTCGATCTGCGGCCCGCGTAGATAGTTACTCCGTCTCGCGCCGGTTTTATATCAAGCCCAATCAAACAGTCTATATCCCACCACCATGGCAGCGCAGGGGGCTATACCTCCGCTGGGGTGCCCCGCGTTTGTGGTACCATCCTGCGTGGTACTACAATAGGACGATCTCGTCCTGGTCCATGATCAAAAGGCACAACCTGGCTGACATCTCCGCCGAGCCCATCCGCTACCAAAACTATGATGACCGGGACACTACCCTTACCACATTTGACTCGCTGTATGTCGTGATCTACAACAGGCACCACACCTACCGCTATCATGTAGCCGGATCATCTCTGCCCTCAGATGCCATAGAGGTGATACGCGCCTCCCGCCCCAGTGACAGCGTGCGGCTCATGATGTATTATTATGACAAGGATACCAAAGAAGTCAGGCACAAGACACTCTATATCTCTCTGCATACGGGTCTCATTATATCCGGCTTCAGCTCGTGGGGATGAGTAGCAAATCTTATTTTTACTGCCATGCTATACTCCTACCGCCTGCTCGCTGCTGCACTGCTGATGGTTTGGTCTGTTTGTGCCACCGCGCAGACCCACAGCCGCACGCTGCCGGACCGCATGTATGCAGATAGTGCCTATGCGCCGTTTCTCTTTGGTGTGGCCTCGGGAGATCCTGCGCAGACCCGCGTCATCATCTGGACCCGTGCTGAGGTGGCGGGCCCGCTGCGGTGGCAGGTAGCACAGGACAGCGCCTTCACGCACATACTGCGCAGTGGCATGACATACTGTACTGCCGCCCGTGACTATACCACACAGGTAGATGTAGACGGCCTGCTGCCGACCCATCATTACTATTATCGCTTTACTACGGCCTCCGGCCAAAACTCTCAAACCGGCCGCGCACTCACGCTGCCTGATAACTCAGTGAGGCACTTCCGCCTCGCGCTGGTCTCCTGCTCCGGCGCCTGGTCTGGCTATTTCAATGCCTATCGCCGCATAGCACAGCGCGATGATATAGACTACCTCGTGCATGTAGGCGACTATATCTATGACGATGTAGATCCAGATGAGCATGTACGCATGCCTGACCCTGAGCCGCAAAACCCCTCTACGCTTGCAGAGTGGCGCGACCGCCATCTCTACTATCTACTGGACCCGGACCTGCGCCAGGCCCGGCAAAATAAAACCTGGATAGCGGAGTGGGATAATCATGACAACCACTACAGCAACTTCGAGCACAATGCAGATGGCCTCACAGCCTTCTACGAGTACCTCCCCATACGCATGCCAGATACCACGCATCCGGAGTATATCTTCCGCCGCTTCCAGTTTGGTGCGCTGGCAGACCTGCACATGATAGACATGTATCTATTCCGTGGCCGCGAGGATTTTGCCGCAGGCAAAAAGTCAATACTGGGCAATGTACAGGATGCATGGTTCAAGCATAGCCTCGCGCAGTCTACTACCACCTGGCACCTGCTGGGCAATCAGGAGATGCTCGGCAGCTGGCTGAGCAAGGGCATACCTTCATCTATGCACCCGCCCGGCGATGGCACTTATTTTAATCCGCAGGATTGGGATGGCTACGCAGATGACCGCCTGCGCTTCTACCAGTATCTCGATACTGCACACATACACAATCTGGTGACACTGACGGGTGACCTGCACATGTCTTTTATCATAGACCTCGCTCCTGATCCCCGTGACCGCAAAACATATAAACGCTGCACCGGCCGGGGTTCTGTAGGCGTAGAGGTACTCACACCGAGTATCACTGCCGGCAATATGGACGAGGAGCACATACCACGCGCCTTTATCCCGCTCTTTCAGCGCATCAGCCTAGACCTCAATCCGCACCACCGCTGGGTCCAATTCTGGAAGCACGGCTACACCATTATAGATGTCACACCTGAGCGCTGTGTGGCGCAGTTTTGCTATCTCGATATCCTGCACTATTCGGATCGGGAGACTTACAGCCGGCCCTTTGTGGTCAGGACAGGCGCAGATCACTGGGATAGAAAGAAATACAAGAAAAGGGACTTCAGATAAAATAGCGACGGATCATTTTGTGGTCAGGCATCCTGATTTATGATCTCATTAAAAGTGGAGCATGGAATGATTGTTGTTTTTCATACCTACCGTGAAAACTTTTATCTTACGACTCTTAAACTCAATCTTGCATCATGTCTCTCAGTCCTCTGGCAGGTCAGCCTGCCTCACAGCAACCTCCCATCGATCTGGATAAACTCATAGCCGCCTACTACGATCAGAAACCTGACCCTGCCGTAGCAGCGCAGAAGGTCATCTTTGGTACGTCAGGCCATCGCGGCTCGTCTCTCGATTGTTCTTTCAATGAAGACCATATACTCGCCATCACACAGGCCATCTGCGACTACCGGCGGAAGCAGGGCATCAATGGTCCGCTGTATATCGGTATAGATACGCACGCACTGTCAGAGCCGGCCTACCGCTCTGCCCTTGAGGTACTCGCTGCCAATGGTGTAGAAACGATGATCGCTGCAGATGGTGAGTACACACCTACGCCGGTCATCTCGCACGCTATTTTGATATACAATAAGGACCGCAAAGACGGCCTGGCAGATGGCATTGTGATCACACCCTCCCACAATCCACCGCGCGATGGCGGCTTCAAATACAATCCGCCTAATGGTGGCCCCTCCTCTACTGAGGTCAGCAATATCATACAGGCACAGGCCAATGAACACCTGAAGGCTAAACTCAGCGGCGTAAAGCGTATAACCTATGAGCAGGCCGCCAAAGCTGCCACCACGCATAGCTACGACTACAAGCCTAACTATATCTCAGACCTCGCCTCTATCGTCAATATGGAGGCCATCCGTAGCAGCGGTTTGCGCCTGGGAGCAGATCCGCTGGGGGGCGCAGGCGTGCACTACTGGCAGCCTATAGCAGAGCAGTACCGCCTGGATATGACCATAGTGAATGGGCAGGTGGATAAGACCTTTAAATTTATGACGCTGGACTGGGACGGGCAGATACGTATGGACCCTAGCTCTCCCTATGCCATGCGCAGCCTGATAGGCATAAAGGATAAGTTTGATATCTCCTTTGCCTGTGATACAGACCATGACCGTCACGGCATCGTGACGCGCAGCACCGGCCTCCTGCCGCCCAATCACTACCTCGCAGTGATGATACAGTACCTGATCATGCATCGCCCGCACTGGAATGCATCTGCAGCTATATCCAAGACACTGGTGAGCAGCCAGATGATAGACCGCGTAGTCAAAAAACTAGGCCGCAAACTGTATGAGGTGCCTGTAGGGTTCAAATGGTTTGTAGATGGACTCTACGACGGGTCATTGTGCTTTGGTGGTGAGGAGAGTGCCGGGGCCATCTTCTCGCGCATGAATGGTGAGGTATGGACCACCGACAAGGATGGCATGGTACCCGCGCTGCTCTCCGCAGAGATCATGGCCGTGACCGGCAAAGACCCCGGCGAGATATACAATGATCTGACCAAGGAGTTTGGCGAGTCACACTACACACGCATAGAGGCTGCCGCCAGCACCGAGCAGAAATCAAAGCTCTCAAAGCTCAATCCCTCTGCTATCACTACCAAAGACCTGGCCGGAGAGAAGATCACACAGATACTCTCTAATGCTCCCGGCAATAATGCTCCGATAGGCGGCATCAAGATAGAGAGCGAAAGCGGCTGGTTTGCCGCGCGCCCGTCAGGCACTGAGGATATCTACAAGATCTACGGCGAGAGCTTCAAAAGCGAAGCACACCTCAAACAGATATTAGATGAAGCACAGACGATCGTGACAGCAGCCATCAAATAAACATGACCTAACACATCAATAATAAAGGCCCTTACGGGCCTTTATATTTTTTTGCGCTTTTGCGTTTTTGCTGTTAAAAACTTCTACATCACCGGACAGAGGAATGGCCGCGGCTTCCTCTTCAGGCAGCCCTGGTACATGATGGCCAGCTCCGGTGCGCCATAGGTCTGCGTACCCGGCGTCAGCTTTGACACGTTGATATCATAGCTGAATCCTATCGTCAGTCCCTTTATATCCAGGCGTGTCTGCAGAATCACAGCATCCAGCGGCGCGCGAAACTGTGCGCCCAGGTAGAAGAAAGTCGTGCTGGTGTTATTGCCCAGCTTGAGCCTCACCAGTGAGCCGAAGTTGTACTGCTGTGCCGGTCCCTGAAAGAGGAGCATAAAGTTGGGCATGATCCATACCTTATCACCGACCATAAACGAGCCACCTCCATGGAAAGTCGTCTTGATATACAGCTTATCACCTCCGGTGTTATTATACAGGCCGGGTGAGTACCACGAGATGTTTGGCTGGTTCACATGGCTCACCGCCAGGCCAAAGTACAGGTTGTGGCGGCGCTGCTTGAAGCTGATAGAATACAACGCACCTACACCAGCATCGATGTAGATCATGTTATTCCGCGCAAAGGTCTCTTTCGGTAGACTGGGATCATATTTGCCTGTCACCGGATCATACTGATCGTCATAGGTAGACTTGTTCGGGTTGAAGCCTCTGTGGTTGACTCCTATCTGCAGGCCTACAGAGAGAGATGAGTTGCCCCGCCTATCCAGCATAAAGTGATAAGCTGCGGTCACATCTCCCCTGTTCATATTGTAGCCCGTAGCACCGGCTACGTCAGACTGTATGGAGATACCTATACCGGCGAAGCTCTGTACCTTGGTAGGCCTGCCCACCGACACATCTCCCGATGCGCCAAAGGTGGTGTAGGTATTCCCTCCGGACACCGTATTCCATTGCGTACGCGCATTGAGCGCTACGCGGTAGTCGCAGGCGTTGAGGCCCGCCAGTGCAGGGTTCAGCTCCATGGGAGCATAGTTGTACTGAGAGAGGTGTGTATCCTGAGCTATGGATGGCAGGCTGCAGGCTGCTATGATGCATGCTGTATAGCCTATTTTATTCAATATCCTTTGTAGCATAGTTTTCTCCTTATCTGATGAGGGTTACGTTACCCTTGCCCGAGATAGTCTGACCCGTAGTACATACTACCTCAAATACATAAACAAAGACTCCTGAGTTTTCCGGCCTGGCCTTATCATTGCGCTTGCCTCCGTTCCATGCTGCATCTTCAGGCGTATCGGCATTGGATATATCATGTACCAGATTGCCCCAGCGGTCATAGATACGGAAGTAGTTGACCTTAGTGATGCCCTGCCCTCGTATACGGAAGACATCATTGTTGCCATCAGCATTTGGCGTGAAGGTGTTAGGGATATAGATCAGCGAGTTATCGCATGATGTGATCACCGTCACTGTCACGCTTGCGCGGTTTGAGCAGGTCACGCCATTCTTGCTATAGTAGATGGTAGCATTGTAGGTGGTGGTCTGGTGCGGTCTGGCTATAGGGTTACGGCAGGTACGGCAGCTCAGTGTGCTATCCGGATCCCATACGATACTGTCTATCGTACCCTTCACGGTAGAGCTCACATCAGAGCTCAGGCCCAGCACTATATTTTCTGGATTGGCCGAGGCCTCTACTGGTACCGAGTCTATCACATACACAGTCACAGTATCTATCTTTGGCGTACAGTGCCCGAAGTATACATGCAGCAGGTACTGCATAGGCTGGCGTGGTGTGATGACTACATCTGTGTCATTCGGATTATCTATGTATGATGGCGGTGTCCACTGCACGGATCCGAAGAGCCCCGTGACGTGGAAACCAACTGAGTAGCCCAGACAGATGGTCGTATCCTTATTAGGATATACTGTATCTATCGGCTCTGCTATGATCACTATATCATTGCAGCCGTCGGGGCTCTGGCATCCATATACATCTTCCACTGCGAAGCATACATGATAAGTACCCGGTGTCATAAACGTACGATGAAGCACAGCAGAGTCATCTGGCTGTATGGAACCGTTTATACTCCAGTGGTAGTGACTGATAGCGCCGTCTCCTATGGTCCAGTTGCCAGCTATGCTATTCGGGCGGTCTATACAGTTAGTGTCTGCTGCAGTAGAGGAGGTAGGTATGCGGTGTACAGTCACGCTCTGACGGGCAGTATCTATGCATCCGTTCGCATCTGTCTGCACCAGTGTCACAGTATATGCTCCGGCTATACTGTAGGTATATGTATCAGGGGAGGTAGTAAACTCAGGTGTACCGTCTGACTGCATATCTATACCAAAAGCAGCCAGGGGCGCAGAGATACCTGCGGTGGAGTTATTCGTCACTGTCACCGGGGCGCCTAGGCAGACTGAGGCCGGTGCCACCATCAGAGCTGCATGTGGCTTGTCACCGAGGGTCAGTGAGTTGTATACTGTATCCCTGCACCCCAGCGCGCTGATCACTACCAGCGTATCCTGATAGGTGCCGGGGGCAAAGTAACTGTGAGATACTGTCTGTCCCGATCCTGTACTGCCATCTCCAAACCACCAAAGGAACGAAGAGGCGCTGCTATGTGTGACCTGTGCCGTAGCCGTAAACTGAGTCGTCTGCCCTAGGCACAGACCGGTAGTACTACTGCTGGCCGTGATGGTAGATACAGAGACATGCACCGTGTCATAGGTATAGCAGCGCGGTACATCACCGGCACGGGCTATATAGAATGTATCCGTCTGCGGCGTCACTACAGGAGCAGCATTGTTGGTAGTATCTATGTTATAATACGTATCCCAGTGTAGTGGCGGCGAGCCGCTGGCGGAGAGCGTAGCAGAGCTGCCCAGGCAGATAGTCTGATCTGGTCCCACGGTCAGCGTGGCGATCGGTTTTACCACTATATTCTGATAGTCTGTATCAGAGCAGCCGTAGCCGTCAGTGATGGTGAGCGAGGCTATATAGTTCCCCCCTACAGTATAGTTATATGATGTATCCTGATAGGTATTATAGACGGTGTTATTATAGCCTATATTCCATTGTCCGCTGACTATAGATGTACTATCATCTACCGTACTGGAGTCTGTAAAGTGCAATAGCAACGGTACACAGCCTATGGTATCATCCATGACCAGCCGCGCCACGGGTGGTGCCTGTACATGTACGTGTCTGGTCAGGCTGCCTGTACAGCCCAGATTGGTCCGCACGGAGAGCGTCACATTATAGTCACCCGGTGCAGCATAGGTGTGACATGGATTAGGGGTAGAGTCTGCCGGAGTACCATCACCAAAATCCCACGCCCGCTGCACCGAGTGGGAGTATATTGAGTTGTAGGTGGTCAGCTTGGTAAAGCATACCGTATTGTTACCGCAAGCCTGGAAGGTATCCGCAAAATTTACTGTAGGTGTATCTATGACCACGGGTATAGAGTCTCCCGTAGGGTCCTCCAGCGTATATAGCTGCATACAGCTCGTATCAGGCAGCTGCCACGATCGCACATATGGTCGGTACACATTGATATTGCAGTAGGTGATGGTCACGGTATCCAGCGTAGGGTTGGCCTGCGTACCCCTCGGTATCGGCATATTGATAAAGGATGGAATACCATTATCAGATTGGATCACGATTGAATCTGCATCATAAGAACTAATGAAAAGCCGCACAGGGGTGCAGCCGCAGCCACCGGCCTTTTCAGAGGTCATATGCACCACAGGCCCCTTGGCATGGATGGTATATCTCCTGGAGGTATCTGAGCAGCCGTGGCATGACTGTACTATGTGTGTAATGACAAAATTGCCCGGACGGTAGTAGATGTGAGAAGGATTGCGCGCCGTATCGGTATGGCTGCCATCGCCAAAATCCCAATAATAAGAGCAGATATTATTCGTGGACATATCCATAAACGGATTGATAATGATCCGGGGGCATAGATTGGCCGTATCCTGGAGATTTGAAAAAGTATAATCAGCTACGGGGTTTCTGACCGTGACTGATTTGCAGATGGTATCGCGGCAGATATTATACCTATCTATCGCTACCAGGCATACATTGCCTGTCCCTTGATTGGCAAACTGGCAAGAGAAAGATGGCACATCGCCAGGAGTAGGGTTGCTAGGTCCTAGTGCTGCCGGCAGCAGCCACTGATAGTGGGCAATGTAGCCTGTAGACGTAGACGTAAATATTAGTGGATTGAGAGGAGATGAATTGGCCTGGCAGGTGATAGTATCACTCATCGCAAAGTCTGACACGACGCTATCTGACACGATCGTCTTGGTAGATATGCTGCTACAGCCAAAGGAATCTATCACAGTCATAGCAGCCAGATAAGAGTTCAACCCGGAATATGTGTGTGAGACATGTATACCGCTGCTATCCACATTACTCCCATCACCAAAACTCCATATCACAGAGCGCGGCACCTCTCCAAATGTGTACTGAGGATTACCGTTAAACTGAACAACAAACGGACTACATCCGGCGGTATCACTCACTGTGAATAGCGAAAATGGCCTGAAGATTTTAATGTAAGACGATTTACAGATAGTGTCTTTACACCCTCCCTGATAGGTAAACTGGCCGCAAACCTGATAAATACTGGGACTTGAGATTAGGGGCCTAAATGGATAGCCTGTATAGCCTGCGGGCGGATTATTAAAATTTGGTGGGGCATTGGCACTCGTGACACTCCACACTACACTGGGGGCAGAAACTCCAGCCCCAAGTACTAGATTGATCGTATCCCTATACACATTGGGACTGCAAAATACTCTTGGCCCAGTAGAGATGAAGTCGACCCCCGAGCAGGAAGTATAAAAGGTATCGGCCTTGACGTGTTCACAGCCAGTAGTGAAATTATCTGCTACTAATCTGACCACGTGTCGCGAACCACACGGTCCCAGAAGAGAGGAATGAACAATATTTTGATTGACATAGATCTGGCCGTCTACATACCATGTGATGGAGTCTGCGCCCACAGTCGTACTGGTCAGCGTGATCACGTTAGATCCCGGACATCCCAGCGTCTTTGTAAATTGAGCTGCAGGCGCCCATATATGGACCGAATCTGTAGGGGCCGTCAGACATACAGTATCACCATGGCAGGTTCCCGAGTTGGCCACATAGCATGGTAGAAAAGCACCAAGATCATGATACTTATAGCAGTTTACAAACACACCTGCCGAATCCAGCAAATTAGTGGTCACAGATGGTGCACCTAGTCCTTCAGTCCATACTATGACTGTAGTGGGTGTATCAGTACCAGAGGTGACTACCGCGCGGAAGTGATTGCACTCTTGCTCATAGCATACATCGCGTGGATAGATAGACAGGCTGACTGATGGTTTGCCTGTCACACAGATCGAATCTCTCAGCGTATCTATACACCCGGAGGTAGATCGCAGCGCCATGGTGTACTTGTGACAGCCTTTGGTAGTATACTTTACATATATCGAGTCCTGACCGTGTGGTATCGTGACTGCACCAGGAAAACTCCAGACCGTAGAACTGAAAGGCCCCCCAGTGGTCGTATTGACCAGCAGGAAAGTATCATTTACACAGCCGTTGCCTAGCTGGAGCACTCTGTCAGTAGCATGCAGTGGCTGAGCGGCGATCAGATTGTTTTGTATCAATGTCGAGATACATCCCAGTGTATCAGTGACCCTCAGTACAGGTGTATAGTTTTGGTACGCAGAGAGCGTTACAGACGTACCGGTATGGCTGGTCGGAGTAGTATTACCGGGTGGGTTCCAGCTAAACGCGCAAGATGGACATGACGGCCCTGTATAGGTCAGGGTCGACGTGAGCGGCACCGTGCAGGAGTAGGTCGGAGAGGCTGTAAAATTTATGGGGAGCACCTGACCAAAACTGTCTGCCACAGCTACTGTCATCGTATCAGCACACCCTCCGGCGTAATAGACGACCAGCTGAGCACCGTACTTACCGGGATTAGTATACGATACGTTCACACAGCTATTGCTGGTAGCGGTGAGGGTAGATGGGGAGCCACCGGGAAAACTCCAGTTATAAGAAAGAGCGCCCGGTGTGCATGGGCAATACGTGCCAGTACCCGGTACACATGGAGTATTACGAGTAGCAGTGAAACACGCCGCCGCATAGCTACCCACATTCACATACGATGGCCTGTTCAGCGTATCAGAGCATCCGGTCACAGAGTCGATAGCTATCAGTTTCACACCATGTACACCTGTGGTATAGGCATGGACGAAGGTATTGGAGTGGCCTGTCTGTGCGGCCGTTGTACTGCCATCCACATACCAATAGTAGAGGGTAGCGGCTGTACCGCCGGTAGCGGTCATCGTACTGGTCATCGGTGAGGCGCACCCGTTGAGCGGTGCACCGGTAAAACTAGCCACGGGACGTGCCTGGATATTGATGGGAGCAAAATTAGAGTCAGTAGTACAGCCACAAGCATCCGTAATGATCACACCGGGGTGATAGGTACCCTGTAGGGTATAGGTATGTGAGGCAGGCACCTGAGTGCTTATCTGCCCCTGACGCCAGTCTACGATGTAGCTCAGCGGACCGCAGCCCGGATCATAGGTACTCGCATCGGTATAGGTCACCGTCCCTCCCAGGCAGGTATTGACCGGAGAGAAGGTCCCCCTGATCACCGGCGGGCAGTGCACTATGAAGTTACTATCTACGGCTGTACAGGTTACTCCGTTTACAACAGTGGTCATCGTTACTTTCACCCTACCGCAAACGTTCATAGTAGCTGATGCCTGATAGTTGTTATTTACCGCGATGCTCGTAGAGCTGGATAGAAACTTGATCACCCAGTTCGTATTGGTAGCGCCGGGGGTGGTATTTTCCAGATTGAGTACATAGCTACCTTGACAGCCTGATCGTTGATTTGCCGAAAAGGTGCACTGAGCATTCATCGCACCTGCTACCAGGATCAAAAACAACAAAATGGAAGAATAAAATACATTCTTCCTTAAAGTAGAACTCTTCATGTAGAAATTTTCATTAACCAGGGTATACTGATAAAGATAACATAAACAACTTTAAAGTTGCACCTTATCTTCTTCAATAATGCGTTTTTTTTCACACAGATCACAAGCATAATTAAAAATGGTAATACGCCCCTAATATGCACGGGCGTATTACCATCTTCTATCGGCAAACCTGGGGGATCAGGCCTTTACCATTGTGCGCAAGACACATTGGTCTTAGGCACATATTTTTTCTTCTTATAAATGTAGATCACGCCTATCTCTATCGCACCTACCGTATTAGACGCCCTGCGCAGGTTAGACACATTGATATCATATGCTACCCCCAGCGACACCTGCCGGTAGTCCAGTCGCACATTAGGGATGAGGGCATCACCTCCCTCCTGGCCACCAAACCGGGCATTGAATCCGAAGGTAAATGAATTAACCGAGTTATACCGCTCACCAAATAGTAACTGACCCGCGGCACCTACATTGGCCTGAAAGCTGGGACCTTGGGCCATAAAGAGCACTGTGGGCACCAGGTTCCACCTGTTTTTGATGGCTATCACGGCACCGCCATGACCCACAAACTTAGAAGCCAGGCGCTCACTGCTCACATCGGAAAATGACTCCTTAGGCTGGGATACGTGAGCATACGCAAAGCCCAGGTACATACTGACCCTCTTCTTGAAGTCGACATTGTAGCGTATACCTACAGTCGCATCAAAAGCCATATTCAGTTTGCCTATAGACTCAGCTATCGGCGTGGGGAAAAGTGCATTACCATTCCGGAATTGCTTAGCCATGATCTCCCCTGCCAGGCCCAGCGCTATAGAGTGCTTGACACGGTATCCGAATGCCTTTGAGTAAGCGATACTCACAGTACCATCTGTCAGCGTGAGAGCCTGGTCACCTGCGGCATCTCTTATGAAACTGCCGCCTATACCCAGGTAGTCCTGCTTGCGCCGGCCCAGGCGTATATCCCCATCCGCATAGGCACCATAGGTCTCATACTTCGTGCCCCCCATCGGAGAGCCTACTGTAAACCACTGCCGGCGGTAAATAAATCCGAAACGTGCGTCTCCCTCAAAAAATCCGGTCATAGCAGGATTGAGGTATGTCGGCATCATGTGATATTGTGAGAAGTGAGGGTCTTGAGCCTTCAGGCCCACCGCTCCGGCACATAGTAATATCAGGTATAAAACCTTCTTCATTCCTGCTTTTTATTTGATTAAAGATATATTGCCGCCCTGTATCCGCTTGTGATCCTCATAGGCCAGTTTGTATTCTATGGCATAGGTAAATACGGCTGTATTCAGTGGCCGGTTCGTATTATATACGTCAGTGCCATCCCAGTAAAAATCCGGATCGGTAGACTCATAAACCTTATTGCCCCATCTGTCATATATCCAGATATGAAAGGCCTCAAGAGTGCTCTGGTACTGTATAAGCTTAAAATTATCGTTTATTCCATCATTATTAGGGGTAAAGGTATTGGGCACCACCATTTTAGACGAGTCCTCCAGCACCACTACAGTCACCGTATCATGCAGCTCACATGCCTGGCCGTAGATCAGTGTGACTGTATAGGTAGTAGATACCTGTGGCTTGTCATATACATCTGTGCTGCCTGTAGAGCCATCTACGTATGGCACCCAAAACGCATTTTTCACAGGTACATTATTGAATGCGTGCAGCTCCACTGTCTCGCCCCGGTATACAGACGCCGGAGCCGTTAGTTGCACATAAGCACTGTATCCAGGTACTGTACCTGCCAGTACAGTGTCACATCCTACAGCATCAGTCACCGTTACTACATAGGTGCCTACACTTAGTCCACCTGCTACGCTGGTAGTACTACCATTACTCCAGTGATAGGAGAAGGGGCCATCATTTGACGTAGCTACTACTACCAATGCGCCATTATGCTCTATAGAGCAGATGGTATCGGCAGGATTCATACGCGCAGATGGACCTGCGGTGGTCAGTACCGTGTCACGCAGCGTGTCAGCACAGCCATGACTGTCAGTGACCATCACTGTGATAGAAGAGTCGCCTACCAGCGCGCTCACAGAGTCTGCCGGCGTAGCCGGTACTCCCTGAGACCATACAAAACTGTACGGCGGGGTACCTCCATGGCTCAAGACCACTGCGGTACCATCATGCCTGTGGCAGTGGTCGGGGGTCACATTCAGAGTATCGGTCAGCTTAGACGAGGGGCCTGACACCACGATCGTGTCTACCACATTGGTACATCCGCTATTGCTCACTGATACATAGTAGGTGCCGGCGGCCAGATGCGTCGCCGAGTCTGTATGATTAGTATTGCTGTTGCTCCAGGTATATACGCAGCCGCCATTACAGTTGCCGGCATTCAGAGTGATAGATCCATTTTGATCGCCGTAGCATTGCTCCGGTGTCACTACTACATTATTAAAGGTCGGCGTAGTGCTATTGTCGGTCAGTACGATATTGCTGGTAGTGATACTGCATCCGGTGGTCATATTGAGCACGTTGGCATAATAGGTCCCCGGCAGTAAATTGCCAAGATATGGTGAGCTGCCCGATTGCAGCAGTGTCGGTCCGTTAGCACTATAAAAATCTACCCGGAAATTAGAATTCGGATTGATGGTTAGCTGGATATCGCCGTTGTTCCTGTTGCAGGACGGGTTGTGAGAGGTGCTGGTCGCCGTAAAATTAACTGCTATCAGGGTCTTGCTGGCAGTAGCTGTACAGCCATTCAGGTCATTTGAGACTACTGTGAAGGTGTAGACCCCGGATGTGGCAGTAGATACATAGAGGGGATCAGTGGTAGATGGACTGGTCAGTGTACCTCCACTCCACGTGTAGGTAGCCGTCGGATTATTGGCTGTGGCTACCAGTGTATCCTCACCGCTCGTGCAGAAAGTATCCCTCGCCGCTGTGATGTTCACTGCGGCAGCCGGGGTAGAGGCTATCGTATAGGGTACATTCACCGAGTCTACTCCGTCCCATACTGTCACTGTACCCGAGCCGGCAGGCTGATTATTGATGGTAGTAGTGGTGAGGCCGCTGGGATACCAGTGGTACTGGTAGCTGCCCGTCCCGCCGGTGGCGTTGGCCGTAGCCGTACCACTGCTGGGGCCGCAACTGGAGGTGGTCGTCACGGTCGCGCCGAGCGCCTGGGCATACCCGCTGGCGGTGAATAGCAGCAGGCTGGTCAGGCCCAGAAATATCTTAAAGCAGAGATTCTTCATCTTTGATTTTTACAGCAGAAAAAAGGATTTGTTACAAAAAAACCGCGAATAAACTTAGCCATAGCGCTAATTGTATCAAAAACAAGATACTAACACATAGACGGCCTATATATACAAATGGCTGCAAAGCGCGACACCCGCCGGAAAGCCCTACCTTTGTTAAAAATCTCCCGGTACGTGAAACACGGCATCGCATCTCTCAGCATCATACCCATGCGGCAGGGCCCAAACCACCGCAGTGAGATGGTATCGCAGCTCCTCTTTGGCGAGACCTATGAGGTGCTGGATATCAAGAATAGCTGGGTGCAGATCCGCTGCACGCTCGATGGCTACGAGGGCTGGATAGATGCCGCTCAACATACCGCTATGCTGGAGAAGGATTTTCGCCTGGTGACCATAGACAATATAGGTGTGGCCATAGACCTCTTCTACTCCGCCACCTCCAGTGACAAGTCTGTGACCCTGGTCACGGGCGCCTCCCTCCCATTCTTTGACGGAATCAACTTCAAACTCGGTAAGGAAAAATACATCTACAACGGGCAGGCCGTGATGAGCGACCAGATACGCACTGTCAATATGCTGGAGAAAGTAGCCCTGCGCTTCCTCAATGCGCCCTACCTCTGGGGTGGTCGCAGCCCGCTGGGCATAGACTGCTCGGGGTTTGTACAGGTACTCTACAAGTGTATCGGCACTTGGCTCCCGCGCGATGCCTACCAGCAGGCCGAGGTAGGCCGTGTCATCAATTTTGCGGAGGAGGCTACCCTCGGCGACCTCGCTTTTTTCAGCAATGAGGAGGGCAAGATCACACACGTAGGAATGATACTAAAGGATAAGCGCATCATCCACGCCTCCGGCCGCGTGCGCATAGACACCTTTGACCACTTCGGCATCTTCAACGCTGAGACCAATAAGTACTCCCACCAGCTCAAGATCATCAGGAGGATACTCTGATAGTAGTATTAATAAATTTTATATTTGGCTTTCCTGTTCTACCATTCTTGTATTTGAATTAATACCGGCCTTGCGCACTTTGCCGTTAAGAAGCAACTGCGACGCATGGCAAGGTTGGCGGTCACTGTTTGAGCCATCCTGCAGAATAAATCAAAAGATAAAAAAGCTTTGCATCGGCTTAAATTCCGTCAGCAGACGGCGAGTTTGACCGGCAGCGGGTGGGTGCAGTTGTTTTAGGCAAAGTGCGCAGAGCCTTGATCTTTTGTTTCTTTTGGATCAAGCCAAAAGAAAGGCAGAGTATAAATTCTCTACACTAAAAGTCACATTAGTAACGCTGTATGCTTTGCGTTTCCGCGCTTTTGCAGTTAGATCATTATCCCTCCAGAAACTTCTGGCAAGCCTCCGCACACTCCTTGCACATCTTACTGCACTTGCGGCAGTGATCATTGTCATGCTTGCCGCACTCATCCCCACAGGCCTCGCACACCTCTGCGCATAGCTTCAGGTAGCTTTCTTTATTCTCAGAGTCCCGGCTCAGGATAGACGATGTGAGGCGGCAGACATCCGCACACTCACGATCCAGCTCTATACAGCGGGTCATCATCATCACATTCTCCTCATTCAGGCAGGCGCTAAAGCAGTAGTCACACGTAGCAGCACACTCCATCAGTTGCTCAGTCAGTTTATTTTGTCCCATCATTTCACATTTATCTGGTTTGGTAAATATCTATCTCTCGGCAGCCATCAGCGCCACATAGTCCTGCACGATACGCTCATGATCAAAGGCCAGGCTAAATTGTTCCGGCTCGCGTGTCAGCACCAGGTCCTCCGCGTCAGAGCCCGCCTCCATCACACCGGATACCGGGTGTGCCAGAAATGCTACCGACACATACCGCCCTCTCGGATCCCTGTCTGGATCAGAGTAGACGCCTATCACATGGTCCAGCGCGATGGTCAGGCCTGTCTCTTCTTTTGCCTCGCGTATGGCTGCTGCCTCTATCGTCTCGCCACTTTCCATTTTGCCACCGGGCAGGCCCCATTCGCCTTTGTACGGTTCGCTCTTGCGCTTGGCCAGCACTACGGATCCATCTGCCAGCCGTATCACGACATCCGCCGTCAATATGATCATTTCTTTATCTTCCATCGCAGCCTCCCGTTTTCAATTATCAATTGTCAGTTATCAATTTACTTAGCTTTTGCCTGCTTCTCGTATAGCCCCACCAGCTCACCTTCTGCCAGTATGTGTCCTGTCATCGCCTTTATCAGTTCCTCTTTGCTTGAGCCTTCCTTCAGGTCGAGCATTTGGTCCAGTGCATATATTTTAAAGAAATAGTGATGCTGCCCTTTGGGCGGGCACGGGCCCATATAGCGGTTTTCACCGCGCTCGTTTTTCCCTTGTGTGCCGGGCCGCGCACCCTCATTTATCATACGGGTATCAGCGGGTATATTCCAGGCTATCCAGTGGGTCACCACCTTTTTATCCGCATCCGGATCGTCCACCACTATCGCCAGGCTTTTGGTATGGGCGGGCACCTCGCCTATCAGTAGTGGCGGGCTTATATTTTCACCCTCGCAGGTGTATTTCACGGGTATATCGCCATTGGCCTTGAACGCCGGGCTCGTGAGCGGAAAGCTGACCTTGCTTATCATCAGTAGCATGATTAAAAAGTTCATGATATGAGATTTATGGATGGATGAATGAAAAAGAAGTCCGGCCTTATGCCGGACCTTCCGATTTTATTTTTCAGACTTGTGAGAAGAAGACCTGCCAGAGGACGACGACCTCGGAGATGAGGAGTGGCTTCTCGACGAGCCCTTTGATGAGCTCGATTTTTTAGGCACCTTGCCTCCTTCCTTGCGGGCCTCAGACAGGCCTATCGCTATCGCCTGCTTCTTGCTGGTCACTTTCTTGTCGCTGTTGCCGGATTTGAGTTTGCCTTCATGCATCTCATGCATGGCCTTCTCCACTTTTTCACCGGCCTTTTTTCCATACTTTGCCATAACAGTTGATTTTATTGTCTTTTCAGCTACAAACACCATACCCGCAGTGCTGAGGGCGATATTTGCGCAAACTGAGGAGCAGCCTGCCGCAGTATCGCTATGTTTCACCGTCTCCGTCACAATAAATCTGCTGGCACAGTGTTTGGGTATATGAGCGTCTAAACCCGCTCCCATATGATGATCCGCAATTTTCTAAAAGCAGTAGCAGCCATCGGGATCAGTTCCCTCTGTGTTTTTGCCATGGCCTCAGGCCACGTCCCTACCAGCAAACACTACAAGGCAGTGGCACAGCTATTTGCATACAGGTAAAAAACTATGAGCCTCGTCAGGTACAAACAGAAGCGCCATTTTGGTGAAACGCCCGAGCCCAAAGGTGGCAAAGGCAAGGCAGGCAAGCTCATCTTTGTGGTGCAGAAGCACTCCGCTTCGCACCTGCACTATGACTTTCGCCTCGAGATGGAGGGCGTGCTGAAGAGCTGGGCCGTGCCCAAAGGGCCCTCTCTCAATCCTGATGACAAGCGCCTCGCTATGATGGTAGAGGATCATCCGTATGACTACAAGGACTTTGAAGGCAATATCCCGGAGGGCAACTACGGCGCCGGCAATGTGATCGTATGGGATACCGGCACCTATACTACCTACGATGGTGATAGCGATGAGAAGTCATTGCTGGCGGGCCTGAAAAAGGGCCACATCACCTTCATCCTCCACGGCAAAAAACTAAAAGGCGAATTTGCACTGATAAAGATCAGGGGTGGCCGGCAGGAAAATGCCTGGCTTTTGGTCAAAGCAGATGATAAATTTGCATCTAAAGAAGACATCACTATCAGGACGAAGTCTGTGCTGTCTGATGCCACACTGGACAAGCTGGCCGCGAAATATGGCAATGAAAAAGGCGATGTCCGCGGCAGTAAAACCAAAAAGAAAAGCCCTGCAAAAAAGGGCGTAACTAAAGAACCGGATATGCCAGCACCACGCTCCTCCTCACGCACCGCCTCTGGGTCAAAAAAAAAGTCCCTACGCTAAAACCCATGCTCGCCACGCTGGGCAGCGAGGCCTTTGACAGTCCCGACTGGATCTATGAACCCAAGTATGATGGCTACCGCACCCTGGCCCTCTGTGATGGCCAGGGTGGCGTGCAACTCTATAGTCGCAATCTGCTTTCTTTTGATGAAGTATATGCACCTGTCCGTGAGCAATTAGAAAGCATAAAATATCCTTGCCTCCTGGATGGAGAGGTGGTGGTAGAAAACAGCAAGGGCCGCTCTGATTTTCAGCTCTTGCAACAGTACAATAAAACCCGGCAGGGCAACCTGAAATACTACGTCTTTGACTTGCTCAGTCTGGATGGCAAAGACCTGACTCGCCTCACCCTCCTGCAGCGCAAAGAACTGCTCGAAAAGCTGCTCAGCAAGCAAAAATTCAAAGACATCATCTACTCAAAGCATATAGAGGAGCACGGCATCAGGTACCTAAAAGAAGCTGCCCGGCGCGGCTGGGAGGGCATCATGGCCAAACGTGCCGACAGCATCTACCAGATAGACAAGCGCAGCAAAGACTGGATCAAGCTCAAGATCACACAGGAGGAAGAGGCTGTCATTGGTGGCTTCACCATGCCGCAGGGCGCGCGCATCCACTTCGGCTCACTGCTGCTCGGTGCCTATACCACTGAGGGCGAGCTGATCTATACCGGCAACTGTGGCACAGGTTTCAATGATGAAACGCTGCGCGAGTTGTTTGATAAGTTTCAGCCTTTGCTCACTGACCGCTCTCCCTTTGCCAATGAGGTAAAAAGGCCGGGAGGCCGGATACAATGGCTCAAACCAAAGCTCGTCTGCCAGGTCAAATTCACCGAGTGGACAGATGAAAATAGTATGCGCCACCCCGTCTACATGGGCCTCCGCATAGACAAGAAACCGAAGGAAGTGATCCGCGAAAAACCAGCAGATATGAAAAAGGTAACCGCAAAAGCCACTAAGAAAATGCCTGTCAAGGCTGCCGTAAAAAAAGCTGTAAAAGCACCTGCAAAAAAAGCTGCGAAAGCTGGCACCAAGACCACAGTCAAAGCCAGGCCCTCGGACAAAAGTAAGGACGCAGAGCCCGGCCCCGCCACGGGGAAAGAAAGCAAAGCGACTGAGGTCAAAGTAGGCCGCGCCGTACTCAAACTGACCAATGCACAAAAGCTCTACTGGCCCGACGAGGGTATCACTAAAGGTGAGATGGTACAATACTATTCAGATATTGCACCTTTCATTTTACCCTACCTGAAAGACCGTCCCCAGTCGCTGCATCGTTTCCCCAATGGTATCCACGGACCATCGTTCTATCAGAAAGATCAGGACACCGCTCAGATACCATCCTGGCTGCGCAGTGAGAAGGTCTACTCTGAGTCCAATAAAGAAGAGATAGACTACCTGATCTGCAATGACCGCGAGACACTGATGTACATGGCCAACCTCGGCTGCATAGAGATCCACCCGTGGAACTCGCGCATAGGTCATCTGGACAATCCTGATTGGCTCGTGATAGACCTCGACCCTGATGACAATAAATTCACTGAAGTGGTAGAAGTAGCAAAGGCTACTAAGAAGGTTTTTGACCAGCTCGGTATGGACTGCTATGCGAAAACATCCGGCGCTACAGGCATACACATCTTCGCACCACTAGACGCGAGGTATGAGTATGATGTCGCCCGCAACTTCGCCCAGCTCGTAGCGCGTCAGGTACATACATTGGTGCCTGACACTACCAGCCTGGAGCGCCAGCCCAAAAACAGGAAAGGAAAGATATACATAGACTACCTGCAAAACAGCAAAGGACAGACCCTTGCGGCGCCCTACTCTCTCCGCCCCCGCCCTGGTGCCACAGTTTCTACACCACTGGACTGGAGCGAGGTAAACAACAAACTCGACCCACGCACCTTCACAATGAAAAACATCCTCAAACGCCTCGACAAAAAAGGCGACCTCTGGCAGGGCGTCCTCTCCAAAGGAAACGACCTCAAAAAAGCCTTGAAAATTTTAGAGGGTCTTCAATAATGCGCAGCAATAAACTAAAGTCATTTGCGAGTGAGATTCAAATGAAAAATAAGCGTGCCATCTCACGAAGCAATCTTCAATTTCCATTGTATTTCTCACACTTGGGGCATTAAGCACAAGACCATCATGACCTATGCCCTTTTCGTGTCTTTGCGGCCAAATGTCATTCTGCATTTTATTGAACTTTTGTGTTCTTGTCAGAACACTTTTGTATTCCTTAAAACCTTTGCGCCTATGCGTGAAATGCATCCTGCATTCCCAGCCAACCGCCACCTCCCACCAGCCACCACATCACGAAGCCTTCTTCCTTTTAACAGGCGCACTCTTCCCTCCGCCCAGGCTCGCCTTCAGCATTGACATCAGGTCATCGTCCTCCTCCTTCTTGTGTATCACACGCATAGGCTTTGCCTTCACTTTCTTGTTAGGGGACTTAGCCTTTTCGTGGATCGTCTTCAGCAGCTTGTCCGTATAGGTGTCTTTATACGCTGAGATATCAAATTTCTCCGTGAGCTGGTCTATCAGTTTATTGGCCATGTCCAGCTCCTTCGTTTTGCCTTTCATATGTGCGGGCAGAGTCAGGTCTTTGGTATCCCGTATCTCCTGGTCAAAGCGGATCCTGTTCAGCACGATCACATTACCGTACGGCTTCAGTATCGCCAGCGCCTCCTTATTGCGCATCACAAAGGTCGTGACCCCTACCCTGCCTGATGCCTCCAGCGCCTCGCGCAGCAGCGCATAGGTCTTGGTGCCTGACTTATCCGGGGCCAGGTAGTAGGGCTGCTCGTAGTAGATCGGATCTATCTCCGCCTGATCGGCAAAGCTCAGTATCTCTATCGTCTGCGTCTTCTTGGCATCGGCTGCTTTGAAGTCGGCCTCCTCCAGCACCACATACTTATCCTTATACAGGTAGCCTTTCGTGATCTGGTTGAAGGGAACTTCCTTCCCCGTTTTTTCATTCACGCGCTTGTATTTGATATTCGCATGGTCACGGCTATCCAGCATATCCAGGTCCAGATTGCTCTCCTGCACCGCAGAGAATATCTTCACCGGTATATTGATCAGGCCAAAACTGATAGCTCCTGTCCAGATGGGTCTCATAGCAGATGATTTAGACTCTTCAGAATCCAAATACTCTGCCAATACCTGTGCTACTTTTTACCGGTGGTAAATTCAAAAGTCTCCATCTCCTTGCGGAATACACTCTTATACTTTTCAAAAATACTGGCTGTCTGGATGGCATTAGTATAAAGTGAAATTGAGAAAACCACGTCTATCCGGCAGGTACCTTCCCGCCAGCTATAAGCACCATGTTTGTAGTACCAGGTCAGATCCTTTCTGGCCTCCGTCTCCACGGTATACTCATGGTACTGCCAGGCCCGGCCATTGATCGTATCTACGCTGTCCGCCAGTAGGTGTGGAGCGTTCATCCACGAGGTGTGGTAGTGGCGTAGCGTGGAGGTATCGCTATACGCTGCTATGCTATCTTCAGGCCGCTGCAGGTCCCACACCCACACCGCGATGTATAGCGGACTCGTGTAGCGGTGAAAGCCTACCATAGGCACCCTGCCATGCCCGCGCTCCATACGGAAGCTCTTGGGATAGCGGATAGAAAAGGGATGTGTGGCCAGCTTTCCCGTGTCTATGCGAAATACCTGCAGGTCACCGGTACTGATTTCCCGTAGCTCACTCTGCCCATAGCCCATACCTGCCAGGCACAGGAGCACTATCAGTATTACCTTCTCATGCTACAATATACTCAATCAATACTGTTTCTTACTTAAAACAAAAATGCCCCCGTCAGGAGGCATTTGCTATTTCTTAAAGTCTTGACTCTTGTTTCTTGACTCTTGGTTCTTGTCTCTTACTTCTAGACTCTTACTTCTTAGGAGCCGCTACATTAGGCGATACCTGCGGGTTGAATAGCTTGTACTCAGCCGGTACGCTCAGCGTGGCAGCAGATACTGCACCCGGCGTCACGGTGTTAGTTACAGATGCATTAGCGCCTGTGCGGGATTCGGTCAGCATCGGGAATCCCTTCACACCTTGCTGTGCCAGCGCCTGTATCTCCATACTACCTTTGAAGAAGTCCTTGTACTGAGCAGCATTGAAGTCTATGTCCTTTGTGATCCAGACATCATAGGTGCCCCCGTTATTCATCACGGTCCACTTCTCGCAGTTGTAGCCGCCTATCTTCTTTGTCTCAGTAGTTTTATTGACCATGATATTCATCGCATCGCCGCTCACAGCAGAGGCATTCATCTGGTAGTACACCTTCTCACCTGTACCGCTGGTCTCGTACATCGTGATAGACTGACTGGAGGGATTCATCAGCAGCACCGTATTGTTAGCCTTCAGCTCCTTGTCTATGATGGTCATGTCTATACGGCAGGCACCTGCGCCTATGTACCAGGTCATGGTGGCGTTGCTGCCCGAGCCGTTAAAGTTAGTCACAGATTGCTTCACAGTACCCTCAAATCCGAATGCATGCATCGCGATCAGGCAGAGAGGCAGTATAGCTAGTTTCAGTTTCATGATATGATATTGTTCTTGAGTTTAGTAATGATTACGGAGCTACGGAGCCCTTCACCTGGAATGAGTTATAGATGCCATCTGCCAGGCCTTGCATTGGGTTACCGTTACGCTTCACAGCGAGGCCTGGAGTACCCGGTGCGCCACCGGTAGGGATAGGCAGGTTCAGGCTCACAGGGCATACTGTACCTATGAATGGTATCGATACGCAGATCTGCACATTCACGTTGAAAGTAGTACCCGTACCCGGCTGTGCGAATGCACCACCGTTGCCACCCACCACGTTTGGCGTGATATTGATCGTAGCTACGCTGATAGAGATCGGTATAGTAGTAGTGATCTGGCCGCCTTGTCCCGGCACTGAGTTCACACCGCTGGTAGCAGCATTACCCGCTCTGTAGAAGCCCAGTGATACACCAGATGGCGTAGCACCGCCCTGGCCGTTTTCTGAGCCACCACCACCACCGGAGCCAAAGCCCAGGGAGATAGAGCCGATGATAGGTATGCTCGGAGAGGTCCAGCTGTAGCCCACTGAGCCGCCGCCACCGCCGCCGCCATAGATCTGGCCAAAGTTATGCATCACCGTACGCGTGGTCAGGTCCAGTGCATTGCCACCATTGCCGCCCGGCTGGCCGCCCGCAGTAGTAGTGGTCACACCGCCGCCATCGCCGCCACGGCCCAGTATCGAGCCATTATTAGTGATACCCACTATAGACAGCGGATCGAGGTTGCCTATGGTCAGAGATGGTTGTGCAGGGTTGTTTGAGTGTACATTCACACCGCTGTATACTGTCAGTAGCACGCACTCACGGGCGCCCGGAGGCAGCAGCGTAGAGTTGCGGCTTTGCACGTCATAGTTGTAGTCATCCATTGGTATGTCTACGATCACGCATGGCTTGATATAGACATTGTAGGTCACAAAGCGTACCTGGTCACCACAGTAGGCCGTGATCAGGATCGGCACGTTGCCGCTACCGGCAAATACGTCTGCCTTCACCACGATCTGGAAGCTGCCCGATGTATCGATGATATTAGGCCCCTGCTGGTAGATCTGCACACCTGATGGTGGTACGGCAGTCCAGGTAGTATTGATCTGGCCGGTGCCGTGCGTGTGAGACAGGGTCACAGTGGCAAAGATCGAGTCATCTACCACACGGTCCAGCGTATCAGCCGGTGGTGTGATAGTCATCTGAAAGTCGCAGTAGTAGCAGTTCTTTTCCCATGCTTTGAGCCAGCATTCGCCGTTCCAGTATTCCACCACGCTATCCTCTGTGTTGAAGATCGTCAGGCCTTTCAGCGGATTGACGATACCATTCATCTGCGCAGAGGTCAGGCGCGTCAGGCCGAGGCCCTTTTTGTTGGATTCCAATTGAAGCACAGCGCTGGAGTCAGGGTTCAGGATATTGATACCCACCTGGCTGTATCCCTCAGTGAGCGCAAAGAGGGCTAGGATTACGAGTAGTATTCTTTTCATTGAAAAACTTAGTGATGTTCAAATATATCATTTTTAGGGAAAGAAATGCACTTTAATGTGCGAGCCCCACGAGGGTCTCAGTCAAGACGACTTTTAATACACAAAAAGATGTGCAGTCCGCCCACTATTTCTCGCAAATACTTAAATTACAACTACTTAAACCTCCTTTACTTGTTGAAAAGCGGTGGATATTTCACATCTGTGCACAAGCTATCCACACGGTCATTTATCCTCTCCCTTATTTTTTAAATTCGCCATCCCTTTAAAAGTTTGGAGGAAACCGCCTGCATCATTTTGTCCGTCAGGACAAAGCATCAAGGCTGTTCCATCTTCAAATTTTCAAATTGCCAAATTTTCAAATTAGCAAGCATATGCAGCTGACCACTCTCGAGATCAAAGGATTCAAGAGCTTCGCCGAGAAGACCACGATCCACTTTAATAATAACATCACCGGCATAGTCGGGCCCAATGGCTGCGGCAAGTCTAACGTAGTGGACTCTATCCGCTGGGTGCTGGGCGAGCAGAAGACCTCCATGCTCCGTCTGGAGAAAATGGAGAACCTGATCTTTAACGGTACGCGCAACCGCAAACCCTCCGCCCTCGCCGAGGTATCGCTGACCTTTGAGAATACCAAGAACCTCGTCTCCTCTGATTACAAGACGATCACCATCACACGCCGCCTCTTCCGCGATGGCGAGAGCGAGTACCGCCTGAATGATGTAGCCTGCCGCCTCAAGGATATCACCACCCTCTTCATGGATACAGGTGTGAGCCCTGACAGCTACGCCATCATCGAGCTGGGCATGGTAGACGAGATCCTGAATGACCGCGACCAGTCCCGCCGCAAACTCTTCGAACAAGCTGCCGGCGTATCCAAATACAAGAAGCGCAAGAAAGAGACCGTAGACAAGCTCAAAGCGACCGATGCCGATCTCGAGCGTGTCAAGGATCTCCTCTTTGAAATAGAAGGCCAGCTCAAAACGCTGGAGAAGCAAGCCGCTAAGACCAAGAAATTTTACGAACTCAAAGACGAATACAAGAACCTCTCCCTGATCCTGGCCAAGTTCTCCCTGCAGGAGTACAAGCAGTCTTTCAAAGATCTGGAGGCACGCCGCCAGACCGAGGACGACCGCAAGCTGGAACTCGAGACCGCTATCAAGACTGCCGAGGCTGCACTGGAAAAAGAAAAGCTCGACAATGTTGACAAAGAGCAAGGCCTCATGGAGGTGCAGAAGAAGCTCAACGCCCTCGTGAGCGGCGTAAGCGAGCGCGAGAACGAGCGCAACCTGCTCAACTCGCAGCTGAAATTTGCTCATGACAAGCTCGACACGGCACAGAAGCAGATCATAGATGCCAATGACCACGTAGAGAAGCTCAAGATATCTATCGAGAAGCTGGACGCAGACAATGCCACCGAGGGTGCGATCCTCGAGAGCCGCAAGGCTGAGCTGACCGTACTGGAAGACGCGCTGAACGAGATCCGCGACCATCACAATAAGATCAAGGAAAGCCTCAGCTCTGAGCAGAAGCTCTACGCCGAGCAGGAGCGCCAGATATTTGAGCTGGAGAAGCGCCTCGCTGTCAACCGCAGCAGCACAGAGGCCTTCACCCGCGAGCTAGGCCAGAGCGAGCAGGACACCATCGCCAAGCGCAATGAGCTAAAAGAACTGCAGCAGCAGCTGGCAGACTACCGCGCAGAGCAGGAGCGCAGCGATGTGCGCCTCCGTACTTTGATAGAAGAAGAAGAAACCCGCAAGGAGCAGATAGCCGAGCTGGAGCAGTCTATAGAAAAGACCCGCGCCGAGCTCACACAGGAGACGCGCACCCTCGATGCCAAGCGCAATGAGTATGACCTGACCAAGAGCCTCGTCGAGAACCTCGAGGGCTTCCCTGAGTCTATCAAGTTCCTGAAGAAGAATGCCAAGTGGAGCCAGGAGGCGCCGCTCCTCTCCGATATCCTCTACACCTCTGAGGAGTACCGCGTGGCCATAGAGAACTACCTCGAGCCATACCTCAACTACTACGTGGTGCAAAACATAGAGGAGGCGATCATGGCAGTCAAGCTCCTCTCCGACTCCGCCATGGGCCGCGCCAACTTCTTCATCATGGATGATATACAGAAGTATGAGCCTAAGCAGACCGCAGCCATAGATGGCGCTATCCCTGCCACGCAGATCGTAGAGTTTGATGCGGCGTATGCCAAACTCAGCTCCTTCCTGCTGGATGGTGTCTACATGATAGATGACTCTGCGGGCTTTGATCCTGAGAAGCTCAATACCAACGGCCAGAAGGTCGTGCTGCTGACCAAGACGGGCAAATACATCCGCCGCGACTTTTCCCTCAGCGGTGGCGCCGTAGGCCTCTTTGAGGGCAAGAAGATAGGCCGCGCCAAGAACCTCGAGAAGCTGAAAGAAGAGATCGAGAAGCTGGAGCGCACTACCTACACGCTCCATACGAAAGTCTCCGACGCCCTCATCAAAGTGAACGGCCTCAAAGCCGCCACACAGGGCAAAGAAATAGAGCTACAACGCTCTGTGCTCAATCAGGTCAATAACCGCCAGTCTGCCACCGAGGCCAGCATCCAGAGCCTGGAGAAATTCCTCGAGTCATCTGATAGCAAGAGCAAGAATATAGCAGACCGCCTGCAGGCTCTCACAGACGAGGTAGACCTGATCAATGATCAGCTCGCCACCCTGCGCGATGCACAGGCAGATGCCAAGGCGGCACTCGACCAGACAGACAAGGAGTTCGTAGACTTTACCAATCGCCTCAGCGAGGCCTCGGCTAAGTTCAATGCGAAGAACATCGAGTTTCACCAGCAGCAGAACCGTGTCAATACCATCGTGCAGGAGCTGAACTTCAAGAACTCTCAGGTAGAGTCCTTTACCACGCAGCTCACGCGCAATAACGACGTGATCATCGAGTCGCAGATGGTGATAGAGGAGAGCCAGGCCAAGCTCAAAGAGATAGAGAGCCACCTCCTGGAGGGCTATACCAATAAAGAAGCCATAGAGAAAGAAGTAGCCGAGACCGAAAAGAACTACTACGCCTCCCGCGGCGCTATCAATGAGATAGATGCCAATATACGCGAGCTGGCCCGCGGCCGTGACAGCATCAATGTGCTGATAGCCGACATCGCAGAGAAGTTTAACGAGCTGAAGCTGAACCTCGCCGGCCTGCGCGAGCGCCTCAGTGTAGAGTTTAACGTCAATGTGAATGACATCATCAATGAGGACCTCGACCCTAAGTGGAACCGCGACGAGATAGACCAGGACCACCAGAAGATCAAGAAGCGTATCGAGGGCTTTGGCGAGATCAACCCGATGGCCGTAGAGGCGTACAATGAGATGAAGGAGCGCTTTGACTTCATCGTAGCGCAGAAGAAAGACCTCGAGGACGCCAAGACCTCCCTCATGGACACCATCAAGGAGATAGACGACTCGGCCAAGACACAGTTCCTTGACGCCTTCTACAAGGTGCGCGAGAGCTTCATCCGCGTCTTCCGCACCCTCTTCAGCGAGGAGGACCAGTGCGACCTCTTCCTCACCACGCCGGATGATCCGCTGGAGTCACGCATCGAGATCATAGCCAAGCCTAAGGGCAAGCGCCCGACGGTCATAGACCAGCTCAGCGGCGGCGAGAAGACCCTCACAGCCACCGCGCTGCTCTTCTCCCTCTACCTGCTCAAACCGGCACCGTTCTGTATCTTCGATGAGGTAGACGCCCCACTGGACGATACTAACATCGCCAAGTTCAACAAGATCATCCAGGAGTTCTCCAAAGACTCCCAGTTCATCATCGTGACCCACAATAAGCAAACCATGAGCTCCGTAGAAGCCATCTACGGCGTGACAATGGTGGAGCAGGGTGTGTCACGGGTAGTGCCGGTGAATTTTAGTAGTTTGAATTAAACGGGATTACTACACAGAGGGCACGGAGCTTACACTGAGATATTTTAGAGAGCCAGTCTTGAGGACTGGCTTTTTTTATTGGCAATATTCTTGTATCATGCCATATGCTGCAGTGAAACCTAACTCACCTGCTTTACTTAAATCTGTGCAACCTAAATCTTTATAGTTTAATAGCAATTCAGCTCCGCCCCTGAGATAATACCCATAACTATTTTCACTTTCAAGGTTTATTAGTTTTGTGCAATCATCAATAGTTCCATTTAAATCTTTAAGGCGAAATTTTGCATAAGCTCTTTCTTTAAAAAGCTTTGGATAATTATGTTCATGTTGTGCAGCAATATTGAAATCACTTATAGCACCGCGATAATCGAAAAGTTTAGACTTGGATACTCCTCTATCATAATATGTACGCCAATTAGAAGCATCTAAACTTATGCTCTTCGTGTAATCTTGAATGCTTTCAATATAATCGCCTAAAAATTGCCTACCATCTGCACGCCAAGAATAAAACGCGGGATCCGTCTTATGAAAGCGCTCTTGGTCAACAAGTATATTTACAGCTCCAGCAACTAGTTCAGCCGCCTTCTCCGTATCTCCATCACTAACAGTCATAATAACAAGAAGCGACAGATAAACCTTCTTCATAATAGTATCTGGAAGTTTAGTATTCTTATAATTATGAGCTGAATCTAAACTAAAGAAGCTTTTAGATGATTGACATTCTCCAAAATTAGTAAGGAGTAAGAAGCTGATAATAGATATGATTTTGTAAAAAGACATATTGCGCAATTATAGGTTGTAAAATTCTAAAAGCTCTTGTAGAAAGCTTTAATTGGGTCAACCTTTCGATTAAAAGTTATTCCACCAATCTATTGTTCTATTTGCCTCTTCTTTAGTACCTGTCCAATAAAATACTAGCCGTTCACCTTCACTAAAATGAGGATCTAATTGTTTTTTTACTAGATAACTGTGACTCGTTGATAGATTTGTTGAAACCTGAACAAAATTCGTAAGTGTAAAATTCAATTTATGAAATAGACAATTGATATCACATTTACCCGATTCTGCAATTATTGCTAGAGCCTTTGCCATATTTCGATCATAAGAAAGAAACGAACTGGCTTGCATTTCATATTCTTGTTCATGTGTATAGGGTGTAGGGTAGTAACCTGCCATAATTTGTGATTTGCTGCAAATTTACTAACAATACTGGTAAAAACAAAAATAAATAGTACAGGCTCCCCACTGACTCGGAACTTAGTTCCGTGCCTAAGCTAGGCGTAAACCCTTCTACCATAGAGACCAGCTGATTATCACCTTATCACTATATTCGTAATAAAGCTTCCGCTATGAACACATCAGCCCCAGCTCTCCGTAGTCAAAAATAAAAAAATGCTGTTCGTAGTCCGAAGGCGGGGATGTGGGTGTGCGACTACGAACCCTCCCAAATGCTGTTCGTAGTCCGAAGGAAGGCCAGCGGTAGGCGACTACGAACCTTCAATTGCACAACTACCCACCTTCTTACTACCTTAGCCCCATGCCAGATGGAGGATATAAGATCAGAGATCAAAACGCAGTGCACTACGTCACATTCAGCGTAGTCGAGTGGGTAGATGTATTCAGCCGGGCAGACTATAGGCATATACTATTGGACCACATCAGAAAAAGCCAGCAGGATGGCGGTCTGTCCCTTCACGCATGGGTGCTGATGACCAACCACTTTCACAGCGTCATGTCTGCCAAAGAAGGATTTGCACTCAGCGATATACTCCGCGAGATTAAAAAATACTCCGCTATCAATATCATCAAGGCAATACAAAAACATGACAAAGAAAGCAGGCAGACATGGATGCTGGACATCTTTTCCCAGGCTGGTAATGAAAATGTGAGAAATACTTCTAACCAATTCTGGATACAGGACAATCATCCTAAGCACTGCTACAGTCGGGAGTTCACAGAGCAGAAGATAAACTATATCCATCTCAATCCTGTTCGGGCGGAGATAGTCTCCCGCCCGGAGGATTATCTTTTTAGCAGCGCCATTGATTATACCGGCGCAAAGGGTCTATTAGACATAGAGTTTTTGTGGTGAGAGAAGGTTTTAATAGAAGGTTCGTAGTCGCATACCCTCACCCCCTCCTTCGGACTACGAACAGCATTTTTTGATGAGCGAAGCTCCCCACTATTCCAAGTTCTCCGCTACTTCAAGCGTCCACGCTTGAACCGCACTAGCTACTCCCCGCTCACCTTCGCAGGTGCCGCACCGGCAGCTTCGCGCCGCTCAGGAGCCGTAGCCCTGCGCGCGCTACCCGCCTTGGTAGGATGCCGGCGGGGAGGTTTGACGCCTTTGGGATTTTTGCGCAGCCGTGTGGGGCCATTGTCCTCCTGACTGATAGTAGGATCAGGCTGCGTCACCGCGGCAGCACCGGGAGGCACACCATTACTGGGCGCATTGTTTGGGATATAGCCGGCAGGCATCGGCGTACTGGTACCACCGGATACGGGTGGCGCGCTCTCAGAGTGGCCGTCAGACTGCGCCATAGCAGCACCGCCCAGCAGTAGCGCGAGCGCGGTGATTAGCATTTTGATACGGGGCATAGTGCGTGTTTTAGATCACGCTACTGCAAAAGCAATGCCCATCCTCACGGAGAATCCGCTCACTCAGCCCCCCACCACCTGAAAGTAGACCAGCGCCACTGCCGCCGCCGTCATCAGCAGCAGCGTAGCCACACCGGATACATTAGAGTATATCCCGTTGGTAAATTCTCCCATGATCTTGCGGTTATTGGAAATATGCAGGATGATAGCTATGAGCACCGGTGCCGTGAGGCCATAGAGGATAGCAGAGTAGATCAGTGCCTTGACCGGAGAGATACCCAGATAGTTCATACACAGGCCCAGCACCAGAGATACGATGATCACGATATAAAAGGCCCGCGCCTCGTGAAACTTCTTGTCCAGCCCGGCCTCCCACCCAAAGGTCTCAGACAGCACGTACGACATAGATCCGCTCAATACCGGTATGGCCAGCAGCCCCGTACCTATCACCCCCACCGCAAAGAGCAGGTACGCAGACCGCCCCGCCAGCGGCTCCATAGCCTTGGCTGCCTGCTCCACCGTATCTATGCGGTGTATGCCGCCCTGGTAGAGCACTGTACCCGTAGCCAGTATGATAAAGAACATCACCAGGTTGGAGAAAAACATCCCAAAGGTCACATCGCGCTGCACGCCGGTCATCACCGCCTTGTCCACCACCAGGCGCCGCTTGCGGTGCTTCATATCCTCCACCTCCATCGTAGCCTGCCAGAAGAAAAGGTACGGCGATATCGTAGTACCCAGTATAGCCACCAGTATGCTAAAGAAATCCTTGTCAAAGCGGATGGTAGGCACCACCGTAGACCGCACTACCGCCAGCCAGTCCTGCCGGTAGAGGAAGGGCACCACCAGGTACACCAGCAGCCCGAGGCAGAGGTATTTCAATATAGCCGCCATGCGCGGATATGGCAGGTAGATGATCAGTCCCAGCAGCAGGATGGTAAAGGCCACACAAAAATAAAACGGCGGTATGGAGGGGAATAGCAGATTGCCCACGGCACCCATGCCTTCTATATCCGCGCCTATATTCATCACGATAGCCGGGAAGCTGAAGAGCAGCATGACATACATCACCGCCCGTGGGTAGTACGTCCTGAGCGTGCCTGACAGGCCCTGAGACGTGACCAGGCCTATGCGCGCGCACATCTCCTGTATAGACGCCATGAGGGGAAAGGTGATCAGCGCTGTCCACAGCGTAGCGAGGCCGTATGCCGCGCCTGCCTGAGAGTAGGTAGCGATACCTGACGGATCATCATCACTGGCACCGGTGATCAGGCCCGGCCCCATCAGCCGCCAGACCTTTATTATCTTCTGATAAAATGATGCACTTCTTTTTTCTCTCATCTGCCGGCGCCCTTACACGGAGCTATCTATGCTTCTATAAAATTTCATACCACAACCTCTGCCACGCGATTACATCGCGTCATCACCATGCATAGCGTTTGCTACGCCACACCATACACTAACCTCCCACCGGCGGCTCCCACAGCTCTATCTTATTGCCCTCTATATCCAGTATGTGTAGGAACTTGCCATACTCCGAGTCTGACACTTCATCGAGTATCGTCACGCCCTCTTCTTTCAGCACAGCGGCCAGCGCCACGAGGTCAGCCACGCGGTAGTTCATCATATAGTCCTTGGCAGACGGCTCAAAGTATTTCGTATCCGCCTTGAATGGGGTCCACACCGTGCTCGGTGCCTCCGTATCCCCCTCGCGCTGCTCAAATGTGATCTGCCCGCCCCACTGATTAGACTCTATGCCCAGGTGCTTCTTGTACCACTCGCGTACCTTCTCCGGATCATTGCATTTGAAGAAGATCCCGCCCAAGCCTGTTACTCGTTTCATGTATCTATGCGTTTAGTAAGACTAAGGTAGGAATGTTTGAAGGTTTCCCAAGCCTGTAAAAAGTAACCCTGATGCCCGACGGTAGCTCACTTCCGGAATTATATTTTAGAAAAAATTTTAAAATGAAAATATCTTTCGTATCTTTGTGCTGTTGATATATATCTCTCTGCACCTCTCGGGTTAGCTATCTCTCAATTATTTTTTACTTTTTTAATTTTTTACAATGAACATTTACGTAGCTAACATTCCGTTTTCTGCAAGCGAAGATCAGCTCCATGATCTATTTTCTCAACATGGTCAGGTATCATCTGCCCGTATCATCACTGACAAGTTTACCTCACAGTCCCGTGGCTTTGGTTTCGTAGAGATCAATGACAACACGACCGCACAGGCCGCTATAGACGCGCTGAATGGTCACAACTTCATGGGCAAGACGCTCACCGTAAACGAAGCGCGCCCTAAGACCGAAAGCAATAGCTACGGCAATGGTGGCGGTGGCTACAAGAAGTCATACGGTGGCGGTGGAAATCGCTATTAATTGACACCGCATACGACCCTTATCGCCCTCGCCTCACAGCGAGGGCTTTTTTTTGCCCGGGAGCGCGTGCAAAGTCATACTGACGCGCGGTTCCATCGCGTGGCACCTCTGCAGCGTCGTCAAAGACCCACGCAACAAATGAAAACCTAATTCCTATACGTCTCCGGCTCACTGCCGTGCGATTACATCGCTTGGCACCTCTGCATAGTGTTTGAACCGCTACAAGGCACATTTACCAGGCAACTCCTACCCCTTATACGTCTCCGGCGTCTCCACCTCCCACTCCAGATCTTCATCCAGATCGTCAAACTCTGCCAGCTCCGGATCCTCCTCCCGCAGGCGACGCTCTATCTCACGCACATCAGAGATCCCCACCTCCATCTCCAGCTCCTCCGGCGTCAGCTCCATAGGATAGCGCTTCGTACTTTTCGCTGACGCAGCAGGCGCTGCTACTTCATTTTGCGCTTTGGTTGTGACTTCATCTACACTGACCGCCTTCACATTTGAATCTTCTTCTTTAAAATGCCTTTGAGAGTCACCGCCTGTTTGTATTAAGTCTTCTCCCTCGGAGAGCCTGTCCGTCGTAGTGGAGTTTTGGGAGTCACCGTCTGTTTGTATTAAAGCCCTCTCCTTTGGAGAGGGTTGGGAGAGGTCGGCTGTTTGCATTAAGCCTTCCCCTTCGGGGAAGTCCCGAACTGTCGCGAGGGAGTCACCCGCAGTTTGCATTAAGCCCTCTCCTTTGGAGAGGGTTTGGGAGAGGTGCCTATCCGCCTCCGCCACATAACTTATATCCTCCTGCTGCGGCTCCCTGCCCCAGCCATAGTGATGCTGCAGCGTGAAGATACCCAGCCGCAGCGGTATCTTTCCATGCGCCGTATTGGTATATATCCGCGCCTCAAAGTGCTGCATCAGCATCTTCATCTCATGGATGATCTCATAGTTGCGCGCCCATTTTTTGCGCCAGTAGCGCCAGATATCATCATAGTAGCCCGCGCGCGCCAGCGCCATGCCCAGGTAGAGCGTATCATCCATCATGGCAAAGGTGTTGATCTTCTCCAGCGCCTTCATGGTCGCCTCGTAGGTCCATTTTTCCGCATAGCGGTTTCCGTTTTCAGCTGACATAGATTCAGTTTTGATTTAAAAAAATGAAAAAATATTCTGTATTAAAGCCCTGAAAGGGCGACCCGCCCCCAGAGTAGGGCATCGCCCTACGACTACGACCAAGCATTGGCACCTGATCCCTTATCCATTTACCGATTTTGCGTTTCCGCGCTTTTACGGTTAAAACGTATTCCAACGCTTTTACATCCCCACTGCATCTCCGCGTCTTTGCCGTTAAAAGCTTTTGCTTTTCTGCGGTTTTGCTGTTAAACAACCATGTTACAAATAAAGCAAAAATAAGCCAAATTAGCAAATATAACTTTAAGCCTTTTATCCACCAAAGACTGCGCCATTCGTCGACTCACACATATAAATGATTATCAATACGTTAGATTCGGAACCCAAAACCCTCTATAGTCGGAAAACTTGCCCTCCGTTCACCTACATACATCGTCCGTACACCACATTTCCGTCTGTGATATGAGGTACTTTAAACCTAATAATCACACCTTTGTCTCATACACAGACACCACTGTTGAGGGCTATCCACCACCTGCTGCGCAGCCTGCTCTGGGCTGTCCTCCTGCTATGTAGCGGGCAGAGCCTCCATGCGGCTACGCTGGCCGCTACGGTGACCAGCACCGCCTCCCTCTGCTATGACGATGGCACCCTCACCGTCACACCCTCTGGCGG
Source organism: Bacteroidota bacterium (assembly GCA_018267385.1). Taxonomy (GTDB): domain Bacteria; phylum Bacteroidota; class Bacteroidia; order Chitinophagales; family LD1; genus UBA1941. The sequence continues at coordinate 295,334 of JAFDYN010000008.1, forward strand.
CACTGCACCCTATACCCTCACACTCCTCTCCGGCCCCGCCGACCCCAATATCACCTATCCTGTCACCCTCGCCGCCGGGCTTACCACCTTTGGCGGACTACCTGCGGGTAGCTATAGTATCTCTATCACTGACGCCGGGGGCGCCACCGGCACGGTCACGGGCGCCGTGCCGGGCACGTATCAGTTCCCTACGCTGGCCTTTAGCGTCCATAGCGGCACCATAGCAGCTACGGTCAGCGGGGGCCGCGCGCCATACCTCTATGCCATCTCCTCTACCGGCTCCAATACTGGCTTCAGCGCCTATCAGGCAGCAGATAGCTTCACGGGCCTCTGCCCGGGCTTCTACTGGGTGCGCGTCATAGACTCCTGCGGCAATATCTACACGAACGAGGTGACCTACTCAGACCCCGTAGGCGCCTCCATAGCCTGCCTCAACTTCTCCAGGGGCACCCTCAGTGTCACAGCCTCCGGAGGCCGCGCTCCCTACACCTACAGCATAGCCGGCCAGAGCAATAGCACGGGCCAGTTCTCCGGCCTGCCCGCCTACTATACAGATACCCTGCACATCACTGATGCCTGCGGCCAGCACTATGATCTGTACATCCCGCCGCCTACCGTGTCTCTCACGCAGCACTGCCCGTCAGACAGCATCATCTACCTGGCGGGCGTAGCGCCGCCTGTAGTGCCTGATACGCTCACCTTCATCTGTACCAACTGTACCCCCGCGCAGACCGTGACCCGCGTGTACAACGGCACCCCTATCATAGCTGATAGCCTCTTCCTGCACCAGCCGCAGAGCACCTCTTATAATATCGTCGTCCTCAGCTCTGCCTGTGGCGGCGATACCATACAGCATGCCCCTCCGGGCATCAGTACAGACATCACGCTGGACATCCACTTCCTGAGCTGCCGCAGCTTCCAGGCATCAGTGTCTAATCATGGTGCCACCGTAGCCGTAGACTCATTCGTGCTCACACATACCCTCTACGGCCCTACCGTAGCCGCCAATACCACAGGCCTCTTTGAGCACATGCCTGATGGCTTCTATATCGTCACTGCCTTCATCGGCCCGCTATGCAATGATACCCCCCGCGCCTACGTGACCATTCCTTACTTCGCGGCTGGCTGCTTTACCCTGATGAAGGATGCCACCTGCCACAATGCCTGGGAGTGGTCTGCCAGTGTCACCACCTCTGAGACCTACTCCCTCATCTACCCTCCGCATGATACCATAGCCGCCGACTCGATCCAATTCTTCAATGCCAACTTCTACAACCTGGCTACCAACACCAGCTATACCCTCATATCAGACAGCGGCTGCAGCGAGACCCTCATGACACCTGCAGCAGACCCACCTGCCGTCACAGCCGCGGCCTATCTGCCCTGCGTGGGCCAGCCGGTCATCACCTTTCACAGTACGCCATATACCTACTGCTATGGCGCAGCACAGGCATCCATGATCCGTATCAGGGTCTACTATCAGGGCAGCATGCTGTATAATATCTATGCCTCTACAGACACCGATGTCACTGCCAATATCGTAGGCTCCGGCACCTACCATTACCGGATCTACGCAGTCAATCCGCTCGATACCTCAGCTGCCATGCGCTATGACTCTATCTGCCCCATAGACACCGGCTCCGTCTTCATGGCCAATACGCAGGTACCCTACCTGCTCTCCTCTGTAGCGCTGGTGTGTGACTCTGTGGTATCAGCGGACTCTATCACCTATCAGGTCTATGGTGGCTCTATACCCTACACGGTAGAGATACCGGGCTTTGACACGGTACAGCTCGCGGCCAATACTGGTATCTTCCCTACACGCGCGGCTGGCACCTATACCATGATCGTGTATGACAACTGTGGCATCAGCCGCAGCCTCACCTTCAATATCGTAGACACCTGCACCGACTGCCCCTACGCAGCCATAGACCTGCCTGACACCTTTGCCTGTGCGGCAGATACGGTGCTGCTCAGGAGTGGCGGCGTGCATGGCACCGTCTTCCACTGGTATGTGAATGGCGCTCTATATAGCCAGGCGGAGGATACCATGCTCATCTCAGGTGCTGGCAGCAATATGCTCATGCTTGTGGTCATCTCTCCCAGCGGCTGTGCCGATACGGCCTATGCGCATACGATCGATACCTGCCGAGGCTGTCCACATCCGGGCATCGCGCTCTCTGATACTATCACCTGCCCCGGCAGTACCATTACCTTTCACAATGCCAGCATCGGAGGCATCAGCTATCAGTGGTATGTCAATGGCGCAGCCTATACAGACACTACCTATACAGCTCCTGCCACAGGCACCTATATAGTCCGGCTCCTCGTGACCTCTGCTACTCTATGCGTAGATAGTATCACGCGCAGCTTCACCGTACTGCCGGTCTACAGCATCACCTTGCCGCCCGATACTGTCTACTGCGGGCCATTCAGCAGGGTGCTGAGTACGGGCATCCCTATGACCACATGGTCTACAGGCCAGACAGCATCACAGATCACCGCTACTGCCCCGGGCACCTACACTGCTACCGCAGGCAATATCTGCGGCACCTCTACAGCCACTACCACTATCGTGGAAAAGCCGCTGCCCGTCATCGCCCTCGGGCGTGACACCATGCTCTGCGAGGGCGGCACTATCACGCTGAATGCCGGCAATGCAGGCGCCACCTATCACTGGCAGGACCAGTCTACAGATCAGACCTTCACCACCACTGCTACCGGCAGCTATAGCGCCACCGTGACAGTCAACGGCTGCTCTGCCGCTGATGCGATCAATGTGAAGTTCATCCGCCGCCCTACAGCCTTCTCACTTGGGCCGGATACTACTATTTGCTCTATCTTCCCGCTGGTGCTGAATGTATACCAGCCGGATGCCTACTATCATTGGAACACCGGCTCCATCTCTCCCATCCAGCGCATAGACAGCGCGGGCACCTACATCGTGACCGACTCCAATGCCTGCGGCCAGGCCACTGATACGATCATCGTAGGTGTGGAGGTATGCCAGTGCATCGTACTCATCCCTACAGCCTTCTCGCCCAATGGCGATGGTATCAATGACAAGTACGGCGCCGTGAGCCCCTGCACTCCGTTGGACTTCTCTCTGCTCATCTACAACCGCTGGGGCGAGCAGGTCTTCAGCTCCAATAACATCACCGACTGGTGGGACGGCACCTACAAGGGGCAGGTACAGCCGCTAGCGGTCTTCGTCTGGTACATGCGCTACATAGACCCATACACCATGATACATCATAGTGAGGCAGGCAATGTGACGCTCGTGCGATAGGACTCAGCAGCCTTGGACATCCCCCCTCTTGCACATTCCCCCAAAACGTCTATATTTGCAGCCTCTCAAGGAATAAGGCTCCGGCTTTATTGTCTGCCCGGATGGCGAAATTGGTAGACGTACTACCTTGAGGTGGTAGCGCCCGAAAGGGCATGGGAGTTCGAGTCTCCCTTCGGGCACAGAACCCTCTCCCCACGGAGAGGGTTCTTGCATTATAGCCATCTTCACAAACAAAAAGAGGGGCATAAAGCCCCGATACAGATACTATGTTTAGGTCCTAGTCCTTCAGGTGGAAGTATGCCTTTACAGCATTGTAATCAGTAAGGTCTACCGGCCATGAGGTCTTGCCTACATTAGGGATCACCACCATACGGAAGTTGACCGCCGAGCTAAAGGTGGCAAAGCTGAAGTCATCTAGGTAGTACTGCACATCCAGCTCGTGTGTAGTATAGGCAAAGCGTACAGACACCATACGGCCTGAGGTGCTGTAATAGCTGTTTGGCACAGCACTGTAGCCGTTGCTGCTATTCACAGTGGTCTGCTGGTAGAGCAGTACTGCGCCACCATTCATCACATCTGTGGTCAGGTTAGAAGACGTGTGATAGTAGTAGTCGTGGGCTCCCGCGCTGCCTGCCGTACCCGTATGTTGCCAGTCAGTAGGTCCTACACCGAAATCCTCCACTATCACCGGCACGCTATAGCCGGTAGCGCCCGTGGCACCCGTAGCGCCGGCATTACCTGGGGGGCCCTGCGGGCCGGTGTCGCCCTTCTTGCTACAGGCAGACATGGTGATCATAAAGGCAGTGAGAGAAAGGAGAAGACAGGTCTGGATGCTTTTCATATGTTGAAAGGTTTTGGTTGCTGTAAAGGTATCATTATGAGGCAAAATATGAAGGCATCCTCATGGCTGTCAGCCCATCTCTTTGTGGACAATTATCACCTGTCTCCAGCGCTACACGTTGTAAGCTTTCTCCCCTTCATCCGTTACCTTTACGTATGCCTAAGCTATACTTCGGTCGTGGTACTGCAGACCTGCCCCTGCACTATGGCAAGGTGCCCCTGTGGCTCTCCGAGCGCATGAGCGCCCTCGGTGGTGCTATCATAGAGAGCATCGTGCTGGACTATGGCAAAAGCGAAGCCCTGCGCCGCCTCAGCGACCCGCTCTGGTTTCAATCCTTCGGCTGTGTGCTGGGCATGGACTGGCACTCGTCCGGCATCACTACATCGGTCATGGGTGCGCTGAAGAAAGCCATCGAGCCCAAGAGCCGCGAGCTGGGCATCTACATCTGCGGTGGCAAAGGCAAGTACTCCAAGCAGACACCCTCAGAGCTGATGGCTATCGCCAATAAGACCGGCCTCGATGGGCTGAAACTAGTACACGCCAGCAAGCTCAGCGCCAAGGTGGACAACACTGCCATACAGGATGGCTTCCAGCTCTACCTGCATTCCTTTATCCTATCTGATACCGGTGAGTGGGCCGTGATACAGCAAGGCATGAATGGCGATGCGGGCATGGCGCGGCGCTACCACTGGCACTCCGAGCAGTTTCAGTCCTTCCTGGAGAACCCTCACACCTTCATCTATGGCCGCAATCAGGGCCAGATACTCAACCTTACAGATCCGCTAGCCGCAGACACCAAGGCTGGCATGGTAGAGCTGATACGTGAGAGCCCGGCGCGCATCTTCCCCGAGGTGAAGCGCATCATCATGCCCTCTCACCACGAGGTCAGGATGAAAGACGTAGACCTCAAGCGCCTCGGCACCATCCTGGCCGTAGCACATGAGAAGGACCTTCGCAGCTTTGAGTCGCTGCTGATGCTGGAAGGCGTGGGACCGCGCACCATACAGTCGCTGGCGCTGGTCAGCGAGGTGATACACGGTACACCCTCGCGCTTTGATGATCCTGCCCGCTTCAGCTTCGCCCACGGCGGCAAGGATGGCCATCCCTTCCCCGTACCTACCAAGGTCTATGATGAGACTATACACCACCTACGTGAATCTGTAGATAAGGCTAAGATCGGCATCAATGATAAGAACGAAGCCATCCGCAACCTCTCCAAAGTGATACAATGGATGGAGAATGACTTCACCCCAAATGACAACTTTGATGGTGCCATCCAGAAGGAGCGCGACGAGTCACACCTCTACGGCGGCCGCACCGTCTTTGGCAAAGCAAAGCCACCCAAGAAAGACAAAGGCAGTGATCAGTTATCTATGTTCTAAGCAGACCTCAAAGCCGCGCCAACACTAACTCCAATTATCCTTGTAAGCAATCTATAAATCCTCAAATCTGTACATCCATAAATGAAGAAGGGCTTCTACGACGGCCTCACCATAGCAGAGGCCACTACCATACAAAACGACCTGCGCAGCAAGCAGCAGATCACACACCGTGATACTCCTGTCACTACCATAGCAGGCGCAGACATCTCTCTGAACCTTCACAGTACCACCATCTACGCAGGCATCATCCTGCTGAGCTATCCTGACATGCGGCCACTGGCCTATTCACTGGTGAAGGCTGAGACCCACTTCCCTTACGTGCCGGGCTTCCTTGCTTTCCGCGAGGTGCCCGCGCTGGTAGATGTATGGCAGCAAATGGGGGTTAAACCGGATGTGCTCGTGGTAGACGGCCACGGCATCGCGCATCCGCGGCGCATGGGCATCGCGGCTCACTTCGGTGCGCTGACCGGGCAGGCCAGCATGGGCTGCGCAAAGAATATACTCTGTGGCAAGTATGATGAGCCTGCACCTACGCGTGGCAGCTCCAGCATTATCTATGATAAAGGTGAAGCGATAGGTTATGCCCTGCGCAGCAAGGACAAGACTACTCCTGTCTACATCTCTCCCGGCCAGGGCCTCAGTCTGGAGGACTCACTCGATATCGCAAAGCACAGCCTCGGCAAGTATCGCATTCCCGAGCCTACACGCCGCGCCCACGAGCTCGTCAACCGTTTCCGAATCGGAGACCTGAAAGAGGGTTATTATAAAGTATAGGCCGAGGCAATAAACAGATGAATAATACGCCATGTAATAAAGACTAAATTGGGTCACATAGTTCTCCTTCTTCCTGCAATAGAGAAGGGAGATGCCGAAGGCAGAGGGATGAGGTCGAAGCAGCAGCCCAAAGCACCCAAACTAAAAGGCATTCTTTTTGTTAACCAATAAAGGAACAACCAAACACACTAGGTTCTTCCCTCTCTCTTGAAGAGGGAAGATGCCGAAGGCAGAAGGGAGAGGTCCATGCTCAGATTCAATGACAAAGGCATCTACTGCGAGCAGGCAGATGTATATATAGATCCCTGGGGGCAGGTAGACCGCGCCATCATTACGCATGCGCACTCAGACCACGCGCGGTGGGGCTCGCGTCACTACCTGGCGCATCACTACTCGGTACCCGTCATGCGCTGGCGCCTCGGCCCGGATATCAAGGTACAGGGCATCGGCTACAATGAAGAAGTCACTATAAATGGGGTCAAAATTTCCCTGCATCCTGCGGGGCATATCATCGGCTCCGCACAGGTGCGACTGGAGTATCAAGGTGAGGTATGGGTCGTGAGCGGCGACTACAAGCTGCAGAATGACCACCTCGCTACGCCCTTCGAGCCGGTGCGCTGCCAGCACTTTATCACGGAGTCTACGTTTGGCCTGCCGGTATATCGCTTCCCTGCGGTAGAGGTGGTGCAAGGCGAGATCAATGACTGGTGTGCCAGGAACACCGCTGCCGGCAAGACTTCCGTCATCATCGGCTACGCTTTGGGCAAAGCCCAGCATATACTGTATGGACTGGATAAGTCCATAGCGCCTATCTACGCGCATGGCGCGGTGGTCAATATGAACCGTACGCTGGAGCAGAGCGGCTTTGACTTTTCCTATGCGAAGCCATTGGATTATTCACTATCAAAGAAAGACTTGCAGGGCTGTATCGTCATAGCGCCACCGTCTGCGGTGGGCACGCCCTGGCTGCGCAGGTTTGACCCATATAGCATAGGCATCTGCAGCGGCTGGATGCAGCTGCGCGGTGCCCGGCGCAGGCGGGGTGTAGACCGAGGCTTTGTGATGTCTGACCACTGCGACTGGCAGCAGCTCAATACTGCAGTGAAGCTCACAGGTGCGGAGAACGTCTACGTGACCCACGGCTACAAATCTATCTACGCCAAATGGCTGCGCGACGAGATGCACCTCAATGCGACAGAAGTAGATACCCTCTACGAAGGCGAAAGCATAGAGGGCGACAAAGAAGAAGCAGCCGCAGAGAATACAGAAGCAGGCATAGCTCCACCGGATACTAGCACAGCACAAAGCGACATTTCCTCACCTGAAAATGGAGATGCATGAAAGCCTTTGCCGAGCTATATACAGCCATAGACCAGACCACCAAAACCAACGCAAAGGTGGATGCACTAGTGGAGTATTTCGCGGCAGCGCCGGAGACAGATGTGCTCTGGTGCGTGGCCATGCTCACTGGCAAAAGCCCGAAACGCACCATCCGCTCCGGCGAGCTGAAAGAGTGGAGCGCCGAGATGTCAGGCCTCCCCTACTGGATCTTTGATGAGTCGTATCACATAGTAGGTGATCTGGCAGAGACCATCACGCTGATACTGCCACCACCATCCTCGTCTGCAGGCTACTCGCTCACAGAGACCATTGCCTTTCTCCGCTCACTGGATCAGTATGGAGATGAGGACAAGAAGATAGCCATACAGCAGCACTGGGATGAGATGGACACCAGCGAGCGCTTTGTATTCAATAAACTCATGACCGGCAGTTTCCGCGTAGGCGTATCGAAGCAACTTGTGATAAAGGCGCTGGCAAAGCAATTTAAGATAGAGGAAGATACGGTAGCGCATCGCCTCACTGGTGACTGGAGCCCTGACACGACCACACTCACCACGCTGCTTTCCGCCGAAGGCGATACAGATAGCTACTATCGCCCCTATCCCTTCTATCTCGCCTATCAGCTGGAGCAGCAGGTAGACGAACTGGGTGATGTACGCGACTGGCAGATAGAGCAGAAATACGATGGCATTCGCGGGCAGCTATTGCTGCGCCGTGGGGAGCTATTTGTATGGAGCCGTGGGGAGGAGCTGATGACTGAGAAGTTCCCCGAGTTTGAGATATTGAAAGGCATACTGCCAGATGGCACTGTGATAGATGGCGAGGTACTGCCCTATCGCGATGGGCGGCCACTGCCCTTTCACCTCATGCAGACACGCATAGGGAGAAAGAACCTGACGAAGAAATCACTGCAAGAGGCTCCGCTGATCCTGATGTGCTATGACCTGCTGGAGTATCATGGTGAAGACATCCGCACCCGCCCGATGCGCGAGCGCCGCGCACTCCTGGAGCAGGTGGTGAAGGATGCGAACGAGATCGCTGCTGTGCCTCTCTTGCTCTCGCCGGTATTAGATTGCCACACATGGGAAGAAGCCACACAAGCGCGCGAAACGGCACGCGACAATAACTGCGAGGGCCTGATGCTGAAGCACAAGGACAGCCCCTACGAGACAGGCCGCCGCAAAGGCCAGTGGTGGAAGTGGAAAGTAGATCCGCTCACCGTAGACGGCGTGCTGCTGTATGCGCAGCGCGGTCATGGCCGCCGCGCCAATCTGTATACAGATTATACCTTTGCCATCTGGGATGGCGATGAGCTGGTGCCTTTTACCAAGGCCTACTCTGGATTGACAGATAAAGAGCTGCTACAGGTGGACAACTGGATCAAGCGCAATACCATTGATAAATTTGGCCCGGTGCGGAGCGTGAAGGCAGAGCTGGTGTTTGAGATCGCCTTTGAGGGGATCAACCGCTCGCCACGCCACAAGTCTGGCGTAGCGCTGCGTTTCCCTCGCATCCTCCGCTGGCGCAAGGACAAAAAGAAAGAGGACGCCAATACGAAAGACGACCTCATGAAACTGATAGAAATGCAGGAGGCTACCCGATGAATGCTGCAAAGGAATGGTTCAAACTAAAGGGCTGGAAGGCGCATGCCTTTCAGAAGGAGACCTGGGCGGAAATCGCTGCAGGCCGCAGTGGCCTGCTCAATGCTCCGACTGGCATGGGCAAGACCTTTGCCATCTGGTTTGGTGTGCTGCAAGACTTCATCACGCAGAATGAAAAGGAGTATAAAGAAGGATTGCACTGCCTCTGGATCACACCGCTCCGTGCGCTATCCAAAGAGATAGAGATGGCTACCAACCAGGTATCGCAAGACCTGAACATACCTTACCGCATAGGCCTGCGCACCGGCGACACGACTGCCTCTGAGCGGGCGAAGCAGAAAAAGAAAAGCCCCGAGGCGCTGATCACTACACCTGAGAGCCTGCACATGATGCTGGCGCAAAAGGGATATGCAGACAACTTTAAGAACCTCCAGTTTGTGATAGTAGATGAGTGGCATGAGCTGCTGGGCAGCAAACGCGGTGTGCAGATAGAGCTGGCACTGTCACGACTGAAAACGATCAACCCTGAGCTAAAGATATGGGGCATCTCCGCTACCATCGGCAATCTGGACAGGGCCAAAGAAATACTGCTCGGAGAGCGCAATGAAAGTGCCGCGATGGTCCGCGCAGATGTGAAGAAGAAGATAGACATAGAAACGGTCTTCCCTGATACGCTGGAGAAGTTCCCCTGGGCGGGACACCTCGGTATCAAGCTGGCGGAGAAGGTCCTGCCGATCATCGAGGCGAGTACCTCGACCTTGCTCTTCACTAATACAAGATCGCAAGCGGAGATATGGTTTCAATACCTGCTGCAGATAGCGCCTGACCTCGCGGGTGTTATAGGCCTGCACCACAGCAGCCTGGACGAGGACACACGCAAATGGGTGGAAGAAGCCCTGCACGAGGGCCGCCTGAAGGTGGTAGTCTGCACCAGCAGCCTCGATCTCGGTGTAGACTTCCGACCGGTAGATACGGTGATACAAGTGGGCTCGGCCAAAGGCGTAGCGCGCTTCATGCAGCGTGCGGGGCGCAGTGGACACCATCCCGGCGCTACGAGCCGCATCCACTTCCTGCCTACCAACTCGCTGGAGATCGTAGAGGGCGCTGCACTACGCTATGCCATCGCGCATAAGAAGATCGAGAGCCGTATTCCCTTCATCCGCTCCTTTGATGTGCTGGTGCAGTACCTGGTCACCCTGGCTGTGTCTGATGGCTTTGACCCGGAGCAGATATACAATGAGATCAAAACCACGCATTGCTTCAACTCTGTAAGCCGCGAGGAGTTTAACTGGTGCCTGAACTTCATCACCATAGGGGGGCAATCACTGACTGCCTATGATGAGTTTCACAAGGTAGTAGTGGAGGATGGCATCTATAAGGTGACCAGCAAAGCCGTAGCTCTGCGCCACCGGCTCAGCATGGGCACCATCGTGAGCTATGTGATGATGCGTATAAAGTATATCGGTGGCAAGAGCATCGGCTCCGTAGAGGAATGGTTCATTTCCCGGCTGAAGAAGGGCGATGTGTTTGTCTTTGCCGGACGCAATCTGGAGCTGGTATCTGTGAATGGACTGGAGGCACTGGTGCGCAATGCGAAGAAGCGTGGTGTCGTACCCTCGTGGATGGGTGGCCGCCTGCCTATGTCAGCGCAGCTCTCCGAGACCATCCGCCACGAGCTGGATGAGTACACGCAGGACCGCATAGGCAATCCGGAGATGAAGATGCTCGTGCCGCTCTTCGTAGAGCAGAGCAAACGCTCTCACCTGCCATCGGCCAATGAACTGCTGATAGAGAAGTTTAAAACACGCGAGGGCTGGCATGTGTTTGTCTATCCTTTTGAGGGCAAGTTTGTGCATGAGGGCATGGCCAATATCCTGGCCAACCGTATGGCGCAGAAAAAGCCTTTTACCTTCTCCATCTCCATGAATGACTATGGTTTTGAGCTGTTGAGCGATCAGGATGTACCGATAGAGGAGCTGCTGCAGGAGAACCTCTTCTCACCAGAACATCTGACGCAGGATGTGCTGAAGAGCATGAATGTGACGGAGATGGCGCTCCGCCGCTTCCGCGATATAGCGGGCATAGCAGGGCTGACCTTCTCTGGCTATCCCGGCAGGCAGGTCAAGACCAAGCACCTGCAGGCGAGCGCCATGCTCTTCTTCCGTGTCTTTGAGGACCATGAGCGCGAGAACCTATTGCTACGCCAGGCATATGATGAGGTGTTTGACTTTGAGCTGGAGATCACGCGTCTGCGAGAGGCTTTTGAGCGCATCAGCAATCAGTTCATTATCCTGAAGTATCCTGAGAAGGCGACCCCGTTTGCCTTCCCGATCATGACAGAACGCTTCCGTGAGAAGTTTAGCACGGAAGATGTAGAGGCAAAGATCATGAAGATGAAAGCGCAGATAGAGGCGCCGCCAAAGGCGCCACCTGCAGGCCGCACGCTGATGGGCCGCAGATAGTATTGATGACTGAATAAAAACACAAATATGCCGGAAGGACCATCGCTATATATACTGAGGGAGAAAGTAGCTCACTTTAAGGGTAAGAAGATCCTGGAGGCTGACGGCTATGCCAAGGGTATCGATATGTCACGCATAGAGGGGCAGAAGGTCATAGACATCCGCAGTTGGGGCAAGCAGTTGCTCTTTATCTTTAAGGGTTTTACCGTGCGGGTGCACATGGGTTTGTTTGGCAGCTACATGATAGATGACCGCAAAAAGGTCAATGCCAGCCTGCACCTGCGCTTTGCGGATGGTGAGGTCAATTTCTATGTATCTACGGTGAAGATCGTAGAGGGCGATGTGCATGACAGCTACGACTGGGCCGTCGACATCATGTCTGACGAGTGGAATGCAAAGATGGTATACGGCATCCTGCGTGAGAAGCCCAAGATGCTGGCCTGCGATGCACTGATGGACCAGCATATCTTCTCCGGCTCGGGCAATATCATCAAGAATGAAGTGCTCTGGCGGGTGAAGCTGCACCCCGAGGCAGTGATGGCCAAGATACCCGACACTAAGCTACGGGAGATGATCCGCGAGACGCACAAGTATGCATTTGACTTCCTGAGGTGGAAGAAGGACGGCGTACTGAGCAGGAACTGGCAAGCCTATGAGCAGAAGGTATGCTCGCGCTGTAATGTAGCTTTCAAGGTCAAAGACAAAGGCAAGTCGAAACGGCGCACTTACTATTGCACCAATTGCCAGGTGAAGTATTGAATCGCCTTTTTAATGTGTGAAGCCCTGCAAGGCAAAATATAACAGAACCAGGCATCGCCCGGTGAGCGCATGAAGCACAATGACCATTGCGTCCGGCGGTGCCGAACGCTAATATATCACGCCCTTTCAGGGCTTACTGCAGAATCAATATTTTTGTCGACCCATGCAATTGACTTTAAACGACATTACATTTACACTCCTTTGTGAAAGGGCCCTCTACAGAGAGCATGACCATACGCTCATCCTCTCCGACCTGCACCTGGGCAAGGCGACGCATTTCCGCAAAGCGGGTATACACCTGCCTATGGATAGCGCGATGAAAGACTACGCGCAACTACGGTTGCTCATACACCGGATGCAGCCGCAGCAGGTGTATATACTAGGAGACCTGTTTCATAGTGAGCACAATAGTGAGTGGGACCTTTTTGCTGCCACGATAAAGGCCTTTCCAGAAGTAAAGTTTGTGCTCGTGCTGGGCAATCACGACATACTGAAGCATCACCACTACTCCGAGCTGAATATGGTGCTGATAGAGGATACACTGATCGAGCACGGCATAGCCTACACCCACTCGCCGATGAAGAAGATCCCAGAGGGCCATATCAATATAGCCGGCCACATCCATCCCGGTGTAGAGCTCAGAGGCCAGGCGCGACAATATCTGACTTTACCATGCTTTTACTTCTATGAAAACTGCCTGCTACTGCCTGCCTTTGGCCACCTGACAGGGCTCAAGATCATGCGTAATGAGCGGGGCGCCCGCATCTATGCGGTGACCAGCAGCAAGGTCGTCAATGTGCTTTGACCGATATTATCCTTCACCTACCGATGTCTTTATATATGTTCTAAATCATTTTGGATTTTAACAGAATGAGATATCCCTACAAATTAACCCATAACAAATTGACAATCATACATAAACGAAAACTTTAAGATTTTTATGACAAATGGCATTTTTAGCCCCGTCAGCAAACGGCTATATTTGTAATACAAACGACCTCAGTGGCTAAGAAGAAGAAAATCATCTTTACCATAGGCTCGCCAAATCAGACGAGCCAGATGCATCAGATCTCGTCCTTTCTCAAGGATGATTATGACTGCTGGTTCACGCAGTTTTATCCGGACTATGAGTTTGAGACATGGCCGCTAAAGTGGGGCCTGCTGGAGAATACCATCATGTCGGGCCACTTCAAGGCAAAGGCAGACAAGTACCTGAAGGATCACGGCCTGCAGAATGACTATATGGCGCAGAAGAATGACTATGATATGGCGGTGTTTTGTACTGACCTGATCGTACCACGCAAACTCAAAAAGGCTAAGACCATCTGGGTGCAGGAGGGCATGATAGACGAGCTGACGCCATGGTCTAAGGTCGTAAAAGCCTCCCGTGTGATACCGCGCTACTTTGCCATGGGTACCGCGCTGAATGGCAGCTCCAACCGCTGCGATATCTATTGTGTGGGGTCAGAGGGCTATAAAGGTTTCTTTGAAAAGATGGGCACTGACCGCGATAAAATGGTAGTGACCGGTATACCAAACTTCGACGATATACCGTCCTTTGTCCATAATGATTTCCCATATCATGACTATGTGCTGATAGCTACTTCTGATATCCGTGAGTGCTTCCGCAAGGATGACCGCATGGGCTTCCTCAAAGAGTGCAAAGAAATAGTGGGTAGCCGCCCGGTGATATTCAAGCTGCATCCCAATGAAATACCCGACCGCGCCAAGAGCGAGATCCGCCAGGTATTTGGCGAGGATACACTGATCTACCACACCGAAGGTAACTCGAATCATATGGTGGCCAACTGCTCGGAGCTCATCACACAGTTCTCTACGCTGGTGTATGTCGGTATCGTGCTGGGCAAGAAGGTCCACTCCTACTTTGACCTCAATGAACTCTACCGCCTCGTGCCGGAGCAGAATGGCGCTACATCTGCCAAAAGAATTGCAGATATTTGCCGCGGCTATATGGAGTATGAGGGCAGTGGCCCGCAGTATCTCCGCGATCATATACACGAGGCAAGCAATATACTGGTTTGACACAAAAGATAGTCACGGTGATACAGGCCCGCTCCGGGTCTACCCGCCTGCCGGGCAAGGTGATGATGGACATACTGGGCCGTCCGCTCCTGCTGCGCATGGTAGAGCGCGTACAGCGCGCTGCTCTGGCCGGCACCATAGTGATAGCTACTACTACGGAGAGCAGTGATGATGTGATAGAGAAACTCTGCGCGCAAGAGGGGCTGAATTGCTATCGCGGTAGCAGGGATGACCTGCTCGATCGCCACTATCATGCAGGACTACTATATCATGCAGATGCAGTGGTGAAGATCCCATCCGACTGCCCGCTCATAGATCCTAAAGTCATAGACCGCGTGCTGCAATACTATGTGGACCACGACTATGACTTTGTGAGCAACCTGCACCCTGCTACCTATCCCGATGGCAATGATGTGGAGGTGATGAGCATGAAGACCATCACTACCGCCTGGCAAAACGCAAGGCTCAAAATGGAGCGGGAGCATACCACACCATACATCTGGGAGCGTCCGGAGCTATTTCGCATCGCTAACCTGACCTGGGAGTCTGGCCTAGACTACTCTATGAGCCACCGCTGGACCATAGACTATCAGGAGGATTTTGACTTTATCAAAAAGGTTTATGAGGAGTTGTATCCTTTAAATCCTGCTTTTGATCTGAAAGACATTCTTGACCTGACAGATCGCAGGCCGGATATTTTTGCTTTAAATAGTAAGTATGCCGGGGTAAACTGGTATCGGAATCATTTGGATGAACTCAAGACTATCACGAGCGATAAGACGAAGCAAGTATGAAAAAGATAGTCGCCTTATTTCTACTCGCCAGTTCTTTTTCACTAGGTCAAAATGCTGCTGCGGACCTGCAGATGAAAGTCAAGAAGACCCCAGCAGCAAGTGTTTACATCTGCGATAGTAAGGGGTCTGTAGCGTATCACAATTCTAAAACCTGCCGGGGCTTGCAAGCCTGCAAACATGAGATTAAAACTGTCACAGAAGCGGAAGCAACACAGCTGGGCAGGCGTCGTTGCAAGGTTTGCTACTGATAAAACTAACTCCTTATTACATCAAACTCTCTCATTATATTCGCATCCGCTAAATGTTCATATTCACTCTGTGCCCTCAATAGTTATGGCAGGATAAGCCAACAAGCTTTGTGCACTCTGTGTAGTAAATTCAAGATCATGACCGACGCTAAACATAAAGAACTAAAAGACCGCGCCTTTGCCGTGCGTGAGCATATTATACGCATGTCTACGGATGGGGGCTGCTTCACCGGAGCATCGCTCTCCTGCGCAGACCTGATAGTATACCTCTACTCAGGCTATCTGAATGTGAACAAGGATAACCTGCAGGACCCGCAGCGCGACTTCCTGCTTTTGTCCAAAGGACATGATGTGCCGGCGCTGTATGGGACCTTTGCCGAGCTGGGCTGGATAGAAAAGGACAGGCTAAAAAACCACCTGAAGAGCAACGACTCTATCTACTGGCACCCGAACAGGAATATCCCGGGCATCGAGTTTCACTCTGGTTCCCTGGGACACTTGCCGGCAGTTGGCCTCGGCATCGCGATGGATAATAAGCTGAAGGGATATAACAATAAGGTAGTGGTGATCACCGGTGATGGTGAGCTGGACGAAGGCTCGGTATGGGAGACGCTGCATGTGGCCTCTGCCTACAAGATGAACAATCTGACCATCGTGGTAGACCGCAACCACTTTCAGGCAAATGTGAAGACTGAGGACCTGATCCCGCTGGAGCCGCTGGCGGATAAGTTTGAGGCTTTCGGCTGCGTGGTAAAGCGCATAGACGGACATGACTTTGCCGCGTTGGAAGAGACTTTCACACAGTTGCCTTTCCATGCAGAAAAGCCATCTGTGATCATAGCAGATACGGTGCGTGGCAAGGGCCTGCCGAGTATAGAGGCACGTGCAGATCGTTGGTTCTGCAATTTCAATGCAGAAGAGGTAGAAAGCCTGATGAAAGAACTGCATGGCGCGGCTACCACTACGCTGACATCGGAGACATTGACCGTCCGCTAATTTACTACACAGAGAGCGCAGAGGAAACACAGAGATCAATAGAGCAAAAGAGAGAATATAAATGAGCACCATGACCACATACCAGGAAGTAATCAAGCATACAGCACTCAGCGATGAGAAATACATAGTAATGACGGCGGAGAACCGCGCGGTGGTAAAGGAACTGCCACCAGTGCTGGGCAATCGCTTCATAGATACCGGTATCACGGAGCAGACCATGATAGGTATGGCTGCGGGCCTCGCACTGAGGGGACGTACTCCTATCTGCCATGCACTGGCGCCGTTCCTGATCTACAGGGCTTATGAGTTCGTGAGGACGGATGTGGGCATCGCTCACCTGCCCGTGAAACTGAGTGCATGGATAGCGGGCTTCCTCTCAGATGGCAATGGTCCTACACACCAGGCCATAGAGGACGTAGCGCTGATGCGCACGATACCGGGGATGACAGTCTTCTGTCCGTCTGACCATGCGGATATGGTGGCTATGCTGCCAGAGATATGGGCATCTCCTGATCCCGTGTACCTGCGTGTGAATGTGCGCCCTGATGTATATGGCAAGCATACGCCATTCAAGACAGGCGTAGCGGAGGTGATCAGCGAGGGCACAGATGTGACGCTCCTGACCTACGGCATGCTGCTGGAGGAAACACTCAAAGCTGCAGAGATACTCAAAAACCAAGGCCTCTCTGTAGGCCTGCTCAACATGCGCAGCCTGAAACCTGTAGACGAAAAGGCCATCCTGAAAGTAGCGGCGACATCTAAACTAGTAGTGACCGTAGAGGATCACTTCCTCACTGGCGGCCTCTATAGCATCGTGGCCGAGGTACTGCTAAAGAACCGGACCATTGCCAATGTCCTGCCGATATCACTGAATGAGAAGTGGTTCAAACCGGGCCTGCTGTCAGAGGTGCTGGCCTATGAAGGCTTCACCGGTCCGCAGATAGCGGAGCGCGTGCAAAAGCATGTGGCAGTAGAAGTATAATCTACCTCGTAACACCACTCCCTATCTTTCCATACTCTTTATCATACGGCTCCCAGAGTTCGAGTTTATTACCGTCCGGGTCCATGATGTGGAGGAACTTGCCGTATGAGTAGGTTTCTATGGTGTCTATGACTACTACGCTGTCTCGTTTGAATTCTTTGAGCAGCGCCTCCATATTGACCACACGATAGTTGATCATGAAGTCCTTCTTTGACGGCAGGAAATAGTCAGTCGAGTCTTTGAAAGGGCTCCATTGCGTGTAGCCTTTCTGCGTAGAATCTGCTCCCTGATACCATTGGAAGACTGCGCCGTAGGGGTTTGTATTCAGCCCAAGGTGCTGGCGGTACCAGGCACGGGTGGCTTTGGGGCTTTTGCATTTGAAGAAGATGCCGCCTATGCCCGTCACTTTGCGCTCCGGTGCGGGAGCCTCGGCTATCCATGAGCGAACGGCAAAACCGAGCGTAAAGGATGCCAGCACGATGGCGGCAATGGTCGCGATTCTCTTCATATGATTGTCTTTATCTGAGCGTTAATAAACAGAGAAGTTTTGTATTTATCTGCAAAAGCGCTTCGGAAAGGCTTTTAAACCATTCATTGTTAATAGATTACAGTTCCCACACTTTGTCTATAAAAGCCCGTAGCAATCCGGTATATTCGCACCCGAAAAATTGTCGTTTGTTTAAACTCAACTACATAAGCTAATCACTATGGCCAATAAACCTGCCCTGAATGCCAACTATCCGGTCATAACCAAG
Organism: Bacteroidota bacterium; assembly: GCA_018267385.1. Lineage (GTDB taxonomy): Bacteria > Bacteroidota > Bacteroidia > Chitinophagales > LD1 > UBA1941. The sequence continues at coordinate 313,601 of JAFDYN010000008.1, forward strand.
TCGACGGAGATACTCAATAAAGCCAAGCAGATCATGCACCCAGTGAGCCAGACGCTCGCCAAGGGTCCCGGCCAGCACACGCGTGGCGTGGCGCCGGTCTACCTGGACCGCGGCAAGGGCAGCCACGTATGGGATGTGGATGGCAATGAATATATAGACTATACAATGGGCGTAGGCCCGCTGTCTCTCGGCTACTGCTATGAGGCGGTAGACAATGCCATCAAGGCGCAACTGGAGAAGGGCATCACCTTCTCGCTGATGTCACCGCTGGAGTATGAGGCTGCTGCGCTCGTGGCGTCAGTAGTGCCTAATACAGAGAGCGTGCGTATCTCCAAGACCGGCTGCGATGCGACCTCTATGGCTGTGCGCCTCTCACGTGCACACACCGGCCGCAAAAAGGTGGTCTGCTGCGGCTACCATGGCTGGCATGACTGGTACATAGGTACTACTACTCGCAACGCCGGTATCCCTGAAGAAGTGCAAGCCCTGACCAAAACTTTCTCCTATAATAATATCGACTCGTTGAAGGCTGTGCTGGATAGCGATGTGGCCTGCGTGATACTGGAGCCATACATATTTGAAGCACCTAAGGAGGGATTTCTCGAAGAGGTAGCGAGGCTGACCAAAGAGAATGGCTCGCTGCTCGTGTTTGATGAAATGTGGAGCGGATTCCGCGTGGCGCTGGGCGGTGCGCAGGAGTATTTTGGTATCAAGGCTGACCTCGCTTGCTTTAGCAAGGCGGTGGCCAATGGTATGCCTATCTCCTTCCTCACTGGTCGCAAGGATGTGATCGAGCGCGGCGAACATGATGTATTCATCTTCACCACATTTGGTGGCGAGGCGCTGTCTCTGGCTGCTACGATCGCTACGATCAAGGAACTGAAAGAAAAGAATGTACCGGCCTATCTCGCTAAGCAAGGTGCGAAACTTAAGGCCGGCTACAACGCGCTCGTAGCAAAATATGGCATGGAGAAGATCACCAATGCGGGTGGCTTTGACTGCCGCGGTGCGATCAATTTCCTGCCGGGAGCTGGCGATGGCCTCGTGATGAAGACGCTGATGCAGCAGGAGATGATCAAGCGCGGCATCCTCTGGGGCGGCTCACACAATATGAGTTTTAGCCATACAGATGCTGACATAGACTACACCCTGCAGGCCTACGATGATGTGCTGCCTATCATCAAAAAGGCTGTGGCCGATGGCAACGCTAAAGAACTGCTGAAAGGCGAAGTACTGGATGTGGTGTTTAGGAAGACGAAGTATTAAAAGAGACGACGGACCACGGACTACAAACGACTGAAATGCAGTCGACAGTCAACGGTCCACAGTCAACGAATAAAAGACAATGGAACTTTTCTCTCTCAAAAATAAAACAGCAATCGTCACTGGCGCATGCGGCCTGATAGGCAAAGAGCACTGCCGCGCACTGGCGGAGGCTGGAGCTAATGTAGTAGTGGCTGATATCAATCAGGATGCCTGTGATGCCTTTGCAGAGCTGCTATCCGAGCATAATACCGTAGAGGCTGGTCGCGGACCAAAAGAAAAGGTCAGCCTGGGCACACACATGGGGCTCGCGATCAATGTGACGGATAAAGCATCTCTGGAAGCAGGCCGCGACAAAATACTGGCCCGATACGGCAGCATAGATGTGCTGATCAATAATGCAGCGATCAATGATATGTTTGAAAACCCGGCGATGGCTGCAAAGCAATCCATGTTTGAGAACTATCCGCTGGATATGTGGCTGAAATCACTCGATGTGAATGTAACGGGGGTATTTCTCTGCTCGCAGGTCTTCGGCACTGTGATGGCCGAGCAGGGAAAGGGCAGCATCATCAATGTGGCCTCTACCTACGGCATCGTAGGCCCCGACCAGAGCATCTACCAAAATCAAAGGGGCGAACAAACGTTTTATAAATCACCTGCCTATCCGGCTACCAAAGGTGCGGTGGTGAACTTCACCCGCTTCCTCGCGGCCTACTGGGGCGAGAAGGGGGTGCGAGTAAATACGCTATCACCGGGTGGCGTGGAGAATAGCCAGGATGAATTCTTTGTGCAGAACTATAGCAAGAAAACAGCGCTGAAGCGGATGGCAGTACCTACGGACTATAAAGGTGCGGTGGTATTTCTCTCCAGTGATGCATCTGCCTATATGACCGGAGCAAACCTGATCGTCGATGGGGGTTGGACGGCGATGTAAATTTTGAGACGATAGACTTTAGACGTTAGACAATAGATAATACATGAACAGCTTTTCCTCACATAACGCAGACGCCCTTCGGGCGAAAGCAGCAAAGATCCAGCTCCTGATCACGGATTGTGATGGGGTGCTGACGGATGGGGGCGTGTATGTATCTGCCGAGGGGGAAGAGCTGAAGAAGTTTAACCTGCGCGATGGCATGGGCGTAGAGCGTCTGCGCAAGGTGTGTGGCATAGACACGGGCATCATGACGGGAGAGAACTCTCCTATCGTATCGAAGCGTGCAGAGAAGCTGCAGATCAAGCACCTCTACCTGCATATCAAGGACAAAAAAGCCTGTCTCGCCGAGATACTGCTCATGCATAATCTCAAGGCTGAAGAAATAGCCTACATTGGCGACGATCTGAATGACCTGGAGGTGATCCGTATGGCCGGCCTGACCGCCAGCCCGGCGGATGGCAATAGTTTGATTAAAGAAACAGTAGATTATATTTGCGGTTTGCCCGGAGGGGCAGGCGCGTTCCGCGAGTTTGCGGAGCTCATCATAGCACTAAGAGACTAAAATACATAAATGCAGACTTACACATTAAAGAATGGTCGTGTGATCGGACAGGGACAGCCCTGTTTTATTATAGCCGAAATAGGACTCAACCACAATGGTTCACTGGATATAGCCCTCCAACTGATAGATGAAGCCGTAAAGGCCGGCTGCGATGCCGTGAAGTTTCAGAAGCGTACACCTGAGGTATGCACGCCAAAGGATCAATGGGATGTGATGCGCGAGACCCCGTGGGGCACTATGCGCTACATAGACTACCGCTACAAGGTGGAGTTTGGCAAGGATGAATACAAGACCATAGATGACTACTGTACCAAGAAAGGCATCATCTGGTTTGCATCCTGCTGGGATGAGGAGTCTGTAGACTTCCTCGAGCAGTTCAAGCCGGCCCTCTACAAGGCTGCCTCTGCGGCGCTGACAGATATGCCACTGCTGCAAAAGAAGAAGGACACGGGCAAACCGCTGATCATCTCTACCGGTATGTCTACCATGGATGAGATCACTACTGCCGTAGACCACATCGGTACTGAGAACCTCCTGATAGCACACTCTACCTCGTCATATCCTGCGCCGATCTCTGAGCTAAACCTCCGCATGATCAATACCCTGCAGAGCAAATATCCTGATGTGCCTATAGGCTACTCAGGCCATGAGACAGGGCTGGCTACTACGCTGGCGGCTGTGGCTATGGGTGCTACTTTCATTGAGCGCCACTTTACGCTGGACCGCGCTATGTGGGGCTCTGATCAGGCGGCCTCAGTAGAGCCGGTAGGCATGGCCAAGCTGGTGAAAGACATCCGCGACATCGAGGCCGCTATGGGCGACGGTGTGAAGAAGGTCTACGACAGCGAGCTCGGCCCGCGTGCCAAGCTGAGGAGGGTTAAGTAAGACGCTGACCACTATCATTAGCTATATCTGGCCTCAATTTTAATTTTGCGCCATTATGTTTGATACTACATTTCTTATTACTACCGGGATATTGGTTGGCTGGATCTGCATCGTGGTCACGCTGGAGCATTTGTATCCCTATACCAAAGGCGTCAAGTTTTTTCGCAAGGGTTTCTGGCTGGATATGGTTTGGTATACTTTTATCCAGAGCTACTTGCTGGGTATCCTGATCAATAGCTACATCATAGCTCCTATCAAGATCAAGCTCAACTATCACGGATCGGAGACGCTCTCGCACTGGCCTATATGGGCGCTGGTACTGTTGTTCCTTTTTACCCATGACTTTTATATCTATTGGTTTCACCGCCTGCAGCATAATACCAAATGGCTGTGGCGTACCCATGAGGCGCACCACTCAAATAAAGAGGTAGACTGGCTGGCCGGATCCCGCTCTCATGCGCTTGAGATCATTATCAATCAGACCATCGAGTTTGCCCCGATCGTACTGCTGCTCGATGTCAAGAGTGCAGCTATAGTGGTTCCCATCAAAGCACTACTCGATGCTGTATGGGGCATCTGGATACATGCCAATATAGACGTACACTCAGGCAAGCTGCAGTACATCATCAATGGTCCTGAGATGCACCAGTGGCACCATTCAGATCATCAGGAGGTGTTTTACTCTAACTATTCTACCAAGTTTGCTTTCTGGGACTGGATCTTTGGTACAGGCTTCCTGCCCGGCCTGAGCCCGCGACAATACAAGGTGATGAAGCCTGAGAAGTTTGGTCTGCCGTATGATTTTCCACAGGACTACTTTATGCAGCATTGGTTTGCCTTCCATCGCTTTGATGTGAAAAAGATCGAGTCCATACCCGTGGTCAGGACTTATATTGATTGGAAAAAGCCGATCCTTCGTATATTCGTGAAGGAAGATGGCGACAGCGTGACTACGCCATCCGATCCTCAGACTACTAAATGACAACAGCCTGGCTATTCCTTTTCCTCGCCTCCGTGCTGGAGACCTGCTGGACCTTCACGCTGAAGGCGCTGGACATGAAAAAGGTTTTTGCCATACGCCCTGCTACACTTTTCACTGCAGAGTCTGGCCTGGCGCTCCTCCCGCTCATTATGTACATCGTCCTCGGCCTGAGCAATGTGCTGGCCATCACGCGCGCTATGAAGGAGATACCGGCTGGGACAGCCTTTGCCGTATGGATGGGATTGGCACTGGTCATGATCAAGGCTGTAGATGTGCTTTACTTCAAAGAAGGTGTCAGCTTTCAGCAGATCGCTTTTACGGCTTGTATATTGGTAGGTATTGTTGGGTTAAAGTATTACGATACTTCGGCTGCGTGAGCAGAATTTGCCGAATGTTTTGAATAACTCAGGATAACACAAAGAGTTGGATTCTTGGCTCTTGAATCTTGGATCTTTTATCTCGTCCTCCGTCCCTCACCCCTTTCTTAAAACTCCACTTTATAGCTCAGCACAGGTATGATACCCAGATTGCGCTTGTACACGATGGCGTGTGCATAGCGGTCATAGGAGCGGTAGGCTACATTCTCGCGGTTGATCACATTCTGTATATCCAGCGATAGCATCCAGTCATACTTCTTCTTATTGCGGCGATAGTTGGCGCCGAAGTCCACGCGGAAATAATCCGGCAGGCGGATGGCGTTAGTCTGTGAGTTGTCATAGACCGTCGTGCCGGCAGCTTCAGATGCAGAGAGATCTATGGGCGTATCGCGTGTACCGCCGCGCCAGATGATCTTTGCATTTACCCCTATGCGGTTGATCTTGCGCTTGCCTACTATAAACTCCTTGCCGCCCAGCAGGTTCATCACGTAGTTTGAGTTATAGATCGTATTGCGCCACACACCGTCGGTACCCTTGTACTTGCTATCAAAAAGAGAGAGCGTATAGAGGAAGTAATAGTTATGAGTAAAGTACTTCTCTACCGTGATCTCCAGCCCATAGTTGCGCCCCTTGCCCGTGCTCACCAGTGGCATATTCACAAAGCCGTCATTGAGATTGATCACTGAGAAGTAGCCATTGGCCCCCACACCCACCGGCACGCTGAAGAGATACTGATAATACACCTCTGCGCGCAGGCGAAAGTCTTTTGCAAAGTTCCAGTTGTACCCCAGTACAAAGTGGGCGGAACGTGAGAAGTCCAGGTGCCTGTTTTGATTGAGGTCATAGGTAGAGCCGGCCGGGAGCTGCGACATATAGGTAGACACAGCATCCATGCGGCTATGCAGGCCGATACCTGCGGTGAGGTTCATTTTCTCTGTGAGGCGGTACTCGCCGCCTACGCGAGGTTCCACATAGAACTTATTATTGATACCGCCATAGGTGAAGTGCAAACCGCCGGATAAGAAAAGCCTGTCAGAGAAACGATGCCGCCACTGCCAGTACCCCTCCAGCAGATACGTGAGTCCGCGCGTATCTATCTGCGTGGAGTATACGCCCGTTGTATCGTTCAGCCCATCCTGATGCAGGCGGTAGTTTATAATCTGAAAAGAGACGCCGGCCATCACGGTATTGCGGGTATCTACCTTGCGGTTCAGATTGGTAGCGCCGCGGATATAGACATAGCGGAAGCTGTTATTTTGCAGGGGCGCTTTGATGAGCTGATTATCTACCGTGTCTTCCCCATACCCGTTGTCCGTACCGCTGAGAGAGAGCACTGACTTTAGTGACGTCTTGTGATCTTTGAATAGAAAGGTATGCGTCACGCCCACTACTCCGACCTTCTGGCCCAGTTTCTCCTCCGTACGGTCGCTGAGTGTGACAAACTTATTAGTATCACTACCCGCCGTATTGCCGAGGCTACTGATACCGCCTATACCAAAGAATGTGAAGTTTCCGATATGCTTTGTAGGAAATGAAAAGTTGAAAGACAGGTCCTGGTACTTCGGCACCTGATTGCCCCCTATGGGCAGGCCCATCAGCGCGAGGATATTGAGCGTAGAGTAGCGGTAGTTGATCAGATAGGAGCCTTTGTACTTCTTGCTAAAAGGCCCCTCCAGTGCCGCCTCCAGGCCTAGCACACCTACCTGCAGGGTGTACTCCCGCTTATCCTGATTGCCTTTGCGGAGATTGAGGTCAAATACGCCGGAGGTCGCATTGCCATACTGCGCGGGGAAAGCGCCGGTGTAGAAATCCGTATTGGCCAGCATATTGGCGCTCAGTATGCTCACACCGCCCCCTGTAGAGCCCTCGCTCCCGGCAAAATGATTGGGATTAGGTATCTCGATACCCTCCATACGCCATAGCAGGCCGCGAGGTGAGTTGCCCCGTATCACGATAGCATTATTGTCATCTCCCGATGAGACCACCCCAGGGAAAGTCTGCACCATACGTGAGGGATCGTTGAGCGTACCAGCATAACGCTTGGTCTGCTCCACGGAGAAGGAAGTAGCACTGACCGTAGCAAAGTTGTTATTGGGCCTGCTTTTATCCTTGCCTCCATCTACTACCACCTCCTGCATGCTGTTCACCTTCTCCTGCATCTCGATATTGACATAGGTCTCCTTGCCGGTACCTACCAGAATTTGCCCCATGTATGCATCCTCATACCCTATATATGTCATCTTTATATTGACACGGCCTGTGGGTAGGCCCCGGATGGCAAAAAAACCTTTGTCGTCTGTGGTAGCGCCGACCACAGGAGAAACACCAACTACTGCAACATTGACACCTACGAGCGGCTGGCGTGAATCTTTGTCTATGATGGTGCCCTTTAAAACAGAAGTGTAGGTCTGACCGTATATAAGGATAGGCACAAAGATTGCTAAGATGTGCAGTAAAAGTCTTTTCATGTACAAAACTGGTCTAATTTAGCGTTTTAGTAATGCATCCACCCATAATGCAGAAGAATATATTTGTGGCCCTCATGACAACGATCATCCTGCTGCTGGCAGCAGGGTGCCACCGCTGTGACAACTGCCTGCATGGCGGCTCGTGCGATGGCAATGGCGGCTGCTCCTGTGTAGATCCCTGGTCCGGTAGAAACTGTGATACCTCCTGCGTACTCGGCCTGGAGGGATACAACTGTGCCACCCCATCCAAAGTGAAGTTTTTTGGCGTGTGGAACTGTACCTCCAAAGATCCGCTGGGCAACTCACAGAGCTACCAGATCAAATTTTCCGATACGACCAATGCCGTGAAAATGGTCATGCAGAACTTTAACAATAAGGGATACAAAGTGGTCTGTACGCTGACAGGCAAAGAACAGTTTGACGTACAGGAGCAATTCTCTACCGGCGGGCTGCGGGCTACTGTGAGCGGCAATGCCATTCTGCGGGGAGGTACCCTGACGCTATATATCACTGAAGATGGCGCTACCTACTTTGGTACTGCCAAGCTGCAGTGAGGCCCGTCTGGCAGGTTTCCGGGATTAGTATACTTTTGCAGCTCAATGAAGCAGCCGGCTCCCACAGTCATATACATAGACGATCATATCCTCATAGCTGACAAGCCGAGCGGCATCACGGTTATTCCGGAGCGGTACAATATAGAAAAACCCTCGGTACAGTCTCTATTGGAAAAGGACAGTGGCAAGCTATGGGTAGTGCACCGTATAGACCGTGAGACGACAGGTCTAGTAGCATTTGCCAGAAGTGAAGAAGCCCATAAAAACCTGTCTAAGCAGTTTGAAAACCGGGAGGTGCATAAGCTCTACAAGGCCGTCGTATCAGGCCGCATGGAGGGCGACGCGGGTGAGATAGACAGCCCCATAGCCGAGAAGCCTAATAAGCCCGGCACGATGATGATCCATCCCAAGGGCAAAGAAGCGCTGACACTTTTTGAAGTAGAGGAGCAGTTTCGCACTTGTGCCCTGCTGAATGTGGAGATCAAGACGGGCCGCACGCACCAGATCCGCGTACACTTTGCCTCTGCCGGCCATCCGCTGCTGGTAGATAGCGTCTACGGCCAGCATGACAAGTTTCTCCTGTCATCCGTCAAAAGGAAATATAAGCAGACAGATGAAGAAGAACGCCCTGTCATCTCACGGCTCACCCTTCATGCCTCATCGCTTACTATTCACCATCCGGCTACCGGTGAGCAGATGACCTTCACCTCTCCCTTGCCCCATGATCTGGAGGCGCTGCTGAAGCTGCTGAGGAAGTACGACAAATAAAAAGCCCGGCGCAGGTGCAGCCGGACTCTTTTACGGAAATCATATTCTTACTTCTTGCCGTGGCCGTGGCCACCACCGCCACCGTGTCCATTGCCATGATCCGCTGGATGATTTTCCACACGACCAGCCGGATGATTTTCTACATGGCCTACAGAGTGATTTACTTCCCGGTACTGGCCGTGCATAGGATGATCGTGTATCACGTAGTATTTCTGGTCCCTGCTCTCACGGATGAAGGGCTGGTCATGATGCCCCTTATAGACGATATACTTGTCATGGTATACCTGGTTTCTCAGCCATGGATTAGGATCATTGATCACCACTTTGTAGCCGTGGTAGAGATCATATCCGGCAAACGCCGGAGGTAGCGCAGCCCTTCTGACCCAGATACCTCCTTCATTATACACAAAGACATGAGCGGGCACGTCATAGTACGCATCTATATCAGGCAGGTAGTAGTAGTTGACATAATCGTACCCTACCGGACCCCATACTGGCTGAGCGCCGATATTGACGGATACAGATACCTGAGCGTTGACCTGATGACCCGCCATCAGGCCGGCTATCAGCAGAGAGAGGATTATTAGCTTTTTCATATTGATGTCATTTTGTGTGACACCGCCTATAATTCCAACGGCGTGCCAATGTTAAAATGTCTTTATAGTTCCTTAACAGGAGTGGCGGTGGGGCGATTATTTCCGACGGTAAATGATAGAAGTAATAAAACCGCGCCAGAAAGAATGCTGCTTCACCACTTGATACTCCGTGCTGAAAAGCGGAGCAACAGCCGGCATACTTTGAGTTTCCACACCGGATACGATGCGGAAGAATAGATACATGGTGCGTAGCAAGAGCCTTTGCCACCATGTGCTCTCATTATCTATATGATAATCGGTATAAAGCCATATACCGTCTGGTTTCAGCAGTGAAGACAGTTTGTGAAAGTTTGCCTCAGCTTGCGGCTGTGTGAAATTATCAAACAAGAATGGCGTGATGATCACATCAAACTGTAGTGTCGTATCATACTCCTCTATAGACCGATGAATGAAGCCTGCTACATGGACAGCATAGTCCCTTTTTTTTGCCATCTCTATCATACGGGCAGAGGACTCGACGTAGTGTATGCCGAGGCCTCTGATATGTAGTGCACCCAGATGCTCCAGTATCTCTCCTGTACCGCCGCCTACTATGAGGATACGGCTGCCTATCTTTACAGCCGGCAGCAATGCCTCCTGGGCCCGCATCAGTGTACGGCCGAAAACGATCCGGCTGAGCGGATCATAGATACGTGCTATGAGGTCATAATCGGTGGCCATGGACTAGTGCACAAAGTGCATGGCAAAGATACCGCAAAGCGCCTTGACTAGTACGATACCATCTATCACGATGAGGTAATAAAGAATATTGCGCTCGCGGTGCATAGACCAGGACACGAGCAGGAGTAGTATGAACGGGATCGCATTGATAGATATAGCTATCCAGCCAAAGTGCCTGTAGGTGGTCATGCCTAGCATAGCCAGCATACCGATCACCGAGAGCGGTATCAGGATAAACGTAACAGTCCGGTGTATGCCAAATGTCACCGCAAACGTTTGTAGCTGCTTATTGGAGTCGTCTTCATAATCCTTCATGTCAAACATGATCGCATTGACAGTGCAGAACATCCAATTTTTGACAAACAGCGCCATGACTATCACAGGGTTTACGTTAGCGGCCTTGCCCTCTATATGCAGGGCTATGATAGGCAGCAGGCTCACAAAACTACCCCATACGAAACCTATAACAAAAGCTTTGAGCCAACCCGTATTGCGCAGGTTGATGCGGATAAGGGACTTGGGCAGCAGGCCATAGTACAGCACAGATGCCAGTGCGATCACCCCGAGTATGACCCAATACGCAGCGGGCAGGTGAAAGATGTTTTGCCAATACTCTGCCAGCAGCACCACGGCGCTGACTACGCATATCAGAAGCAGGAGAGGCTGCGTGATGCGCGTGAGTGCTGTATGGCTCTTGTACCACTCGGAGCGCAGGTTAGACGGGCTATCAGAATGTAGTATGCCAGTATACGCGTACGTATAGTACATGACCGGTGCGCAAAAAATGAGTAGGTAGTACAAGGCTGAATTGTATGGTAGGCGTAGCTGAGTAGACAACTCTATGGATAGCGCCACGGCCAGCAGCCCCACGAAGTAATTGCCAAAGAAGATGAACTCTACCACCCTACGCAGCATACAGTGAAAATAGCCAATAAAGCCTTTGCCTGTGCGCCTTTGATTTTTCTTATACATTTACCGCTACAACTATCAGATATGAAACAACTTTTGCCCTTTGCACTCGGCGCAGCTATACTGCTCGGTGCCTGCCAGAATAAACCGAAAGAGACTACCACTGCCGGCGGCGACGCAGACAAGGCATTTTCTGAGTGGAAAGACAATGCTTTTATGGACTCACTCTGGGCTGCCAATCCGGTATGGGCATCTGCTCAGGGCTATCACAAGTATGATGCAGTACTCTCCATTCCCGACGCCATTGGCCGCAAAAAAGCGCTCGCATTTGCCGACTGGACAGAGAGCAAACTGAAATCATACGACTATGATCAGCTATCTGATGTCAATAAGACGGATTATAAGCTGCTATCAAACCTTGTAGCCTCGTCGCGCTTTTATGAAAATGAATTCAAAGAATACGAGTGGAATCCGGCATCCTATAATGTAGGTGACGCGATAGACTATGTGATCAATAACAATCCCGCCCCACTGGATGAGAAGCTGAAAAATATCTCGTCCCGCCTGGCACAGGTACCAGCCTACTACACAGCAGCAAAAGAGAATATAAGCAAGCCAACACAGGAACATACGAAGCTGGCCATCATGCAGAGTGAGGGGCTGTTGTATTTCTTTACAGATGTATTGCCTGACTCCTTGAAGGCCTCCCACCTGAGTGATGCGGATAAGGCTTCCTTTCAGAAAAACGCCGAAGAGGCTAAGAAGGCAATCACAGCCTATGCTACATGGCTGAAGACAGAGCAGAAAGGTTTCAGCAAAGACAATACACGCTCCTTTGCTATAGGCAAAGAACTCTATGGAAAGAAATTCAACTACGATATCCAATGTGGCATCTCTGCTGACCAGATGTACCAGAAAGCGCTGGACAGGAAGGCCGTACTGCATAGCGATATGTATGCGCTCACCACGCAGCTCTGGCCAAAATACCTGAAGGATAAACCGATGCCAAAGGATACGCTCGTAGCCATCCGCGCGATGATAGACAAACTCTCAGAGAAGCACTGCAAGCGCGACAGCTTCATGGCTACCATTGAGCATCAGATGCCGGAGTTGGTGGCATTTATCAATGAGAAGAAACTGATCACGCTCGATCCTACCAAGCCGCTCAAGGTGCGCAAGACGCCGGAGTACATGGCGGGTGTAGCGGGTGCCTCTATCAACAGCCCCGGCCCGTATGACAAGGATGGCAACACCTACTACAATGTGACGCCACTTACCAACTATACACCCGAGAAAGCAGAAAGCTACCTCCGCGAGTACAACGACTATGTGCTGCAGATACTCAATATCCACGAGGCGATCCCCGGCCACTACGTGCAGCTCATCTACTCTAATCGGAACCCGAGTATGATCAAGACCATCTTTGGCAACGGGGCCATGATAGAGGGCTGGGCCTGCTATGTGGAGCGCATGATGATAGAGGCTGGCTACCACCAGTCGCCGGAGATGCAGCTCTTCTATGACAAGTGGAACCTCCGCGAGGTGTGCAACTTCCTCCTGGATTATAATATACAGGCCAATGGCTGGAGCAAGGAGCAGGTCATGGACCTGCTGGTCAAACAAGGCTTCCAGCAATCAGCAGAGGCGGAGGAGAAATACAAGCGCGCCACGCTGTCACAGGTGCAGCTCGCCAGCTACTTCTCTGGTCAGACTGAGATATTTGAGCTGCGCGATGAGATGAAGAAGAAGCTCGGTGACAAGTTTGACCTCAAGGCATTCCACGAGCAGTTTCTCAGCTACGGCTCTGCTCCGGTCAAAGAGATCAGGACGCTGATGGTGAAATAACAGCCCCTCCAACCTCCCCATAGGGGAGGCTTAAAAATCATCTAACAAGTTGTATTTGTACTAGCCCTCCCCTTGGGGGAGGGTTGGGTGGGGCTTGATTTCTCCCTATCTTGCAGCGATGACCAGCAGGGTACTTTTACTGACACCTCCCTTCACACAGCTCAATACGCCGTACCCGGCTACGAGCTATCTGAAGGGCTTCCTGAATACACGCAGCACCGTGTCACATCAGGCAGATCTGGGCATAGAGGTGATACTAAAGCTATTCTCTCGAGAGGGACTGACGGAGATGTTTGCCCGGCTGGAGCAGCTGGACCTCACGCTCGATGCCAACTGCTACCGTATCTACAACCTGCGCCAGGAGTACCTCCGCACCATAGGCCCCGTCATCCGCTTCCTGCAAAATAAAAACCCGACACTCGCACACTCTATCTGTGACCGCACATTCCTGCCGGAGGCGGGCCGCTTCCGTGAGTTGGAGAATCTGGAGTGGGCCTTTGGCACGATGGGTATACAAGATAAGGCTCGCCACCTAGCTACACTCTATCTCGAAGACCTCGGCGACCTGATCCGCGAGACCATAGACCCGCATTTTGGCTTCAGCCGCTACGCGGAGAGGCTCGGGAGGACAACCACACATTTTGCACCTCTGGAGGCAGAGCTTCATGCACCATCCACAATCATCTCAGACTTCCTCTGCGAGCTGCTGGAGGCTAAAATAAAACTGTGGCAGCCTACAGTAGTCTGCCTATCGGTACCCTTTCCCGGCAATCTTTTTAGCGCGCTGAAATGCGGGCAGTATATCAAAGCGCACCACCCGCACATCCGGGTAGTACTCGGCGGTGGCTATGCCAATACTGAACTACGCAGCTTGCGTGAGCCGCGGGTGTTTGACTACATAGACTATGTCTGCCTGGATGATGGGGAGGCGTCACTGCTCTATCTCTTGGAGCATATAGACGGCAAGAGAGATACAGATCAGCTCAAAAGGGTTTTTCTGCGCGGCAGTGCAGGAGAAGTGGTCTATAGCAACGGGGCAAGTGAGACCGATATAGCATTCAAAGATACCGGCACGCCGGACTATAGTGACCTTCCGCTGGATGACTACCTCTCTGTGATAGAAGTAGCCAATCCCATGCACCGCCTCTGGAGCGATGGCCGGTGGAATAAGCTGACCCTCGCACACGGCTGCTACTGGGGCAAATGTACCTTCTGCGATATCTCACTCGACTACATCCATAAATACGAACCACTCTCTGCCGCACTGATCTGCGACCGTATAGAGGCCGTGACCGCTCAGACGGGCAATAATGGTTTCCACTTTGTAGATGAGGCGGCTCCGCCCAATCTGCTGCGTGAGGTAGCGCTGGAGATCATCCGCCGCGGTATCGTCATCTCCTGGTGGACCAATATCCGATTTGAAAAACTTTTTACCCCCGACCTCTCGCGTCTATTAAAGGCCAGTGGCTGCATAGCAGTAGCAGGAGGGCTGGAGGTAGCCTCTGACCGCCTGCTGGAGCGCATGAAAAAAGGCGTGACCGTGGCACAAGTAGCACAAGTGGCAGATGGCTTCACCCGTGCCGGTATCATGGTGCATGCCTATCTCATGTACGGCTTCCCTACACAGACAGACCTGGAGACCATAGACTCCCTGGAGCGCGTGCGCCAGCTGTTTGAGTCAGGAGTATTGCAGTCGGGCTTCTGGCATCGCTTTGCTATGACGGCACATAGTCCTGTGGGCCTAGCTCCTGCTACGTTTGAGGTAGAGCGCATCGGTCCTGACTTTGGCGGCTTTGCAGATAATGATCTCTATCACGATGATCCCGGTGGTGCCGATCACGACCAGTACAGCGAGGGCCTGCGGCGCTCTCTTTTCAACTATATGCATGGCGTGGGTTTAGAGATGCCGCTGCAGGATTGGTTTGACCACGAAGTACCGGATACTACTGTCCCATCCGACTTTGTAGAAAATGCCCTGCACGAGGGTCTCTCCACTCCTATCAAGCGCACTACTGTAGCCGTCTGGCTGGGCCAGCTCCCGGAGCTCACACCATTTGAAGCGAAACCGGGCAATAAGAAAGTAGCCATGGCGGAGCTTGAGTTTTGCGACAAGAAAAAAGACTGGCAGCTACAGACCACTGCAGAGACCGGTGAGTGGCTCATGAATATCCTCCCCCGTCTGATCATTCAGACAGGCCAGTCATCTATGGGCTACAAGGAGCTCAGTACTGACTACGAAGCCTACACAGGAAAGAAATTTGATGACCTCATTATGAGTCGCGAGTGGTATGAGTTAAGAGAAAATGGTTTGCTAATATTGTAGCACAGACATGGACAAACACATTTCAAAAGATCCGCTGCACGGAAAAACACTCGAAGCGATTCTCATTTACCTGGAGCATGCCTACGGCTGGGACGAGCTGGGCCGCGTGATCCGCATCAATTGCTTCACCAACAATCCTACTATCAAGTCAAGTCTGAAGTTTCTACGAAAGAATGAGTGGGCACGCAAGAAAGTGGAGGAACTGTATGTCTGGAGTGTGACGGAGGATCTGCCTAAATAATGAAATTCACTGGCTCATACTCCGGATTTTTTCATTGATCTTTTCCGCCGTAATCTGATTAGAAAAAAGAAAGCCTGGCGCTACAGGCGGATAAAAAGTAAAATTCTTTCCATACTCGAAATAGATGACGAAATTATTTCCTAATCCCCACCAGTCTACCTTTACTTCTTTAAATTCGCTGATGACGAAAGTATCCATCTTAAATAAACCTTTTGCTACAATCTTGTCACCCTCAATGTAGATGCTCCGTGCCATGATGAGCCGGTATTGACTCAAGCCTACTAACACCGCCAGAAAAGGAAGTGCATTAACCTCAGCAGTGAACAGTGCAAGAAAAATAAAAAAAAGCAAGCCAGCGATAATGAAAATGATGGCTGTAACTAAAGCAATCCAGCTAAGGATATAATAATACTTCCAGCTGATGTAGGTCCTCATGCTATTGCTTTTAAATCACTCTCTGATCTCAAAAGAATCATAACCGACTATCACCCCGCCTGTGATAGACACCTTCTCTACCACAGCCGTATCCGGACCGTGATGGCAGTAGTCTACCAGTTTGAAGACCATTTCTTCGGGGCCCTCGGCTTCCAGTGATACTGAGCCATTGCGCTCATTGCGCACCCAGCCATATACACCCAGCACATCTGCTACCTTCTTCACATTGGCGCGGAAGAAAACACCCTGTACTTTGCCTGATACTGTGACTCTTAGATTCGTGATACCGGTAGACATATTTTT
The DNA here is from genome assembly GCA_018267385.1 of Bacteroidota bacterium. GTDB lineage: Bacteria > Bacteroidota > Bacteroidia > Chitinophagales > LD1 > UBA1941. Next base: position 329,769 of record JAFDYN010000008.1, read on the forward strand.
ACTTCTGTTTGCGTAGCAATAATAACGTAATTTTATCTCTGCTGCGATGCCGACAGCACACACTTATCACACATTAGTATCCAGACCACCACTCATATATGGAATATAGAAGATTAGGACGCACAGGATTACAGGTCAGCGCGCTGTCGCTGGGTTCATGGGTCACATTTGGCAGCCAGATAGGTGATGATATCTCTGAGGAGCTGATGGTCAAAGCCTACGAGGCCGGGATCAATTTCTTTGACAATGCAGAGACCTACGCCAGTGGCAAGTCTGAGACTGTAATGGGCAATATCCTGAAAAAACAAAATTGGGACCGCAGCACCTACCTCGTATCGAGCAAGGTCTACTGGGGCGGACAGCTACCTAATCAAAAAGGCCTCATGCGCAAGCATGTGGTAGAGGCCTGCCATGCAGCACTGCGCCGCCTGCAAGTGGAGTACCTGGATCTCTTCTACTGTCACAGGCCAGATATACATACACCTATAGAGGAGACCGTACGCACTATGCATACGCTGATACAGCAGGGCAAGGTACTCTACTGGGGCACCTCAGAGTGGACCGCGCAGCAGATCACGGAGGCACACTACTGGGCAGAGCGCTATGGCCTGATAGGCCACGTGGTAGAGCAGCCTCAGTACAACATGCTGGAACGCACCAAAGTGGAACTGGACTATCTGCCGGTATACAAGACTTTTGGCCTCGGTACTACCATCTGGTCTCCTCTCGCATCAGGCCTGCTCACCGGCAAATATCTCAACGGCATACCCGCAGACTCGCGTCTAGCACAGAGCAATATGAGCTGGCTCAAGGACCGCACACTGTCTGATACGGCTAGGCTCGAAAAGATAAAACAACTGGACGCGTTGGCCAAAGAACTTGGCGTATCACTGACGCACCTCTCCCTCTGCTGGTGCCTGCGCAATCCGAATGTATCATCCGTGATACTCGGTGCCTCTAAAGTATCTCAACTGGAAGACAATCTCCGCTGCTATGATGCTATGCCCAAGGTGACAGACGAGGTCATGACGCGGATAGACACTATCCTCGGCAATAAGCCTGTACAGATAGACTATTAAGAGCGACTTCTATCTGTTTCAAAAAACTTTTCTCTGCTTTATGGATTTGCGTGGGCTGCTACATCTATAGTCTGTACTGCGTGATGAGCGTGCACATCATCACAATTTTGTCATCATAATCTTACTGTAATATGACCAGCAAAATGCAGTGGCAGGCCATACTGTGCCGTAGCTTTGTATTGCCTCCTATTTCGTCATCCTTTAAAACTTCAGTCATGAAAAGATCAGCCCAAACCATGAGACCCCTGGTACTGCTATCAGTACTGATGATACTATCACTATCTATGAAAGCCTGGTCACTCACTACCGGCTCTATCAAAGGAAAAGTACTGGATGAAAACAGCGAAGGCCTGATAAGTGCTACAGTAATGGCGGTAGATATCAATGGTAAAACCACTGGCCAGGGCGGCGCCACTGATATAGATGGCAACTATGAGATCACCGCTGTGATGCCGGGTGTCTACAATCTCAAGTGCGCTTTCCTCGGATATGAGACCCAACTAATCAAGGGTGTAGTTGTCTCGGCAGATAAGCCCACGTTTTTAAACTTCAGTATGAAACCGCAGCAGAATAATGCCTTAGCGCAGGACGTAGTGGTCACCATGACTAAGTATAAGAAGCCACTAATCGATAAAGCTGAGTACAAAATAGACAATGATGTATCGGCCCGAGAGATCAGAAACTCCGGTGGCCTCAACGTCGTGGGTGTGACCCAAACAGATGCCGGCAGCGGTACCATCACAGTCAATGGAAGCCGTCCCGATGAAGTACAATATATCGTTAACGGCCACCGTGTGATTGGGAATCCCAATATATCTGCGCAGGCCAGCGCAAAGCACCGCGTCAATACATTTGTCTCGGGATATGACATGGCAGATTACGATATGGCTCATGCGCCTGATATGGAGACCAAACCCGAGCCTGAGATCAAACCCGATGTACAAAAAGATCCTGAGACTGATGAAAGCTATAAGGAGATCACGGACAATCAATTTCTAAGTACCCGCGCCGCAGCACTGTCTACCTTCTCTATAGACGTAGATGTAGCATCATACGGTATCACACGCCGCAAAATATCCGAAGGCATGCTGCCTCCGAAGGATGCCGTACGCATAGAGGAGCTGGTAAACTATTTTCCATATCAATACGCAGATCCTACTGATAGCAGGCCGTTTGCAGTGCATACTGAGCTGGCCGACTGCCCGTGGGACGCTACACACCGCCTGCTGCGTATAGGCATACAGGGTCGGCATATCAGTGATGACCGGATCCCTGCGGCAAATCTCGTATTCCTGGTAGACGTATCAGGCTCTATGTGGTCTGAGGACAAGCTCCCGCTGGTGCAGAAGGCACTGGGTATGCTGGTAGATAAAATGCGTCCTGAGGACCGCATCGCACTGGTGGTATACGCCGGCAATGCGGGCCTGGTACTACCATCTACATCAGGTGCAGAAAAACAGACGATCAAAAATGCCATCAATAGCCTGCTGGCAGGAGGCTCTACCGCGGGTGGTGCAGGTATAGAGCTGGCATACAAAGTGGCGAAGGACAACTTCATCAAAGACGGGAATAACCGCGTGCTGCTCTGTACTGATGGTGACTTCAATGTCGGCATCAATGGCGAAGGGCCACTCACCTCTTTCATAGAAGAAAAGCGCAAGACCGGTGTCTTCCTGTCTGTGCTCGGCTTTGGCATGGGCAACTATAAAGACCGCGAGATGGAGGCCCTGGCAGACAAAGGCAATGGCAACTATGCCTATATAGACAATGAGAAAGAAGCACAGAAGAACCTGGTGACACAATTCAGCGGCACGCTGAATACGATAGCCAAGGATGTGAAGATACAGGCAGTGTTCAACCCCGGCACTGTGCGCACCTACAGGCTGATAGGCTATGAAAACAGGAAGCTGAACAATCAGGATTTCAGCAATGATAAAATAGATGCAGGTGAAATAGGAGCAGGCACTGCAGTGACCGCACTGTATGAGGTCGTTTTGGCGCAGGAGGCCGCAGAGGCTGCAGTACCGCTGGAGGATAGTGGCACCGATGCCCATGTGTCGCTGAGTGCCTCTGACCTGATGGCACTCCGCATCCGCTACAAAGCCCCCAATGGAGACAAAAGCCAACTGATAGAAGAGCATGTATCTACTACTGCTGCTGCCCTGAGCAGCACGTCAGATGACTTCCGCTTTGCTGCGGCGGTAGCGTCTTTTGGCATGGAGCTGCGCCAGTCGCCATACAGAGGTGACTTCACCTTTGAGAAGACTAAGGCACTCGCGAAAGGAGCCTTAGGCAATGACAAAGAAAACTACAGGCATGATTTCATCACCATGGTGGACCAGGTCCACAGCATCGCATCGAAAACGGCATACAAGTAGAGTGGAGTAAACGTGTGTAGAGAGGCCCCGGAGATCACATCAAAGGGGCTTTGTCATTTCCGTGGTGGATATTCATACTTGGGCTGCCAGCCATTGACGCGCTTTGGCAGCAGGTCAAAAAAGTGCCAGATACTAGCATAGTTATCGCCGGGACCGAAGAAATCATAAGAAGCGCGATAGATCTGCCCATCCTTTCGGAATAAGGCTGAGACACCCGGGTAGTAGCCCTCCTTCTCCTTGTAGAATCCCATATCAGCGATGAAGCTCGTGCCCGCCGCAGACAGCATGTCAAAATTCCAGCCCCTGCTGTCAGCAAACTCCTTCTGCACGGCAGGCTCGTCAGGAGAGATGAGTACAAAAGGTACGCGGTCTGACATCGCTCTGGTAAATCCGGTGAGGCCATCTGCCCAGAGCGTACAATACTTGCAGGCTTCGCCCATATTATGTATGACGAGCAGCTCATCCCGATCATCAAAAAGGTCTGACAGTTTTACCGCTCTACCTTCTCTATCATGCAGCGTGTAGTCTGCTACAGGCTCAGGTGCTGCCTGTGCGCGGAGCGCGAGTATCTCTTTGCGTTTTTTGGCTATATCGCTTTGCAGCGATTCTATTTGCGCATAGATTTGTTCATTCATGGCATTACCTTTGTAATATACAGTTCAAGTTACACGTTTATCTTAATATACTTCATCAGGATGAAAAGACTACTGATCCTTTTGGCCACAGTGTATGCTGTGACCGGCTATGCGCAGAGCCCGGACAAATACCTGGCAGAGATACGCAAGTACAACGAGGCTTCTGTTTTTGAAGACGAGCGCTACAAGGATATGACCTGGGAGAAGTTTTACCATCTGGATGAAGCCAATGACCTGGTAGATCCCAATAACTATGACTTTGACCTGATGAATGCCGCAGTACTTTTTGCTGTAAACAAATACCGCGACTCGCGTGGTATCAAGCCGCTCAAATTTGAACCGCGGCTCCGCGATGCCGCCAGCATCCACTCCTACCAGATGGTCAAAAGGAATTTCTTTGATCACGTGAACAGGTACGACAAGGCAATCGCCATGCCCAATAACCGCACAGAGATGTGCAAATATGTAGGTGAGCGCATAGCAGAAAACCTGGCCCGCAGTTTTGTGGACGTAGAGAAACCTATAACCTACACTCAGATAGCAGATATGATAGTAAAGGAACTCAGCACCTCATACGACCACAATAAGCACATGCTGGATCCCACGCTGGATAAGATAGGATGCGCAGTTATTTTTGAAGACAGGCCGGTAGAGGGATATTACTACATGCGTACTACGCAGGATTTTGGCCGTGACTGGCGGTAGTGGCACGCTAGCCCTTTCTGATTTTTTTTTACTTTAGCCCTTCAAACTACATCATAGTGACTCGTTGTTTTTTCGTCTTAGCGTTTATGGTATCGGTGCTGGCATCTTTCGCACAGGGTCCCAATCGTCAAAGACAAAAATTCATAGACAACGCGCCTCCTCTGAATAGGGATGCCATGAAGGAGGCACTGCCGCCGCCGGACCAGCCGGCAGAAAACAAAACCGCCAAAGAACAGCAGGGCCTGCCATCCAAAAGAATGGCAGACTCTACCACGCATGGCCTGATCCAGTTTCGCCCTGCGCCTGACAGCACGATCAGGATAGGTATCCTGCTACCGTTTGACTGCGAGGCGACATCAGCCAAGGTATACAGCTGCCTCAATGAGAATGATGTGACCCGTGGCGACCTGTGCCGTCTGAAGGAAAGTGTGCATGAAGGGCTCGACTTCTACCAGGGGCTGCGCTATGCCGCAGCGCACACGCAGTCTGCCCAGAAGATCCGTTTTTTCGTATATGACACTCAGGGCAGCGACTCTGTGGTACAGGTACTGCTGCAGCAGGAGCCGGACCTAAAGAAGTGCCAGCTGATCATAGGTCCCTCCTCTATTGCTGAGGCTAAAGTGGTGACAGCATGGTGCGCTCAAAACCAGATCATCAATATACAGCCCTTCACAGCGGCTAAGTCTATCGGCTCAGAAAATGCATGGCTGGTCAGGTTTATGCCTACCATAGATGCTCATCTGCAGAAAGAGTATGAGATGGCAATAGATAGTTTTGCAGATCGCAATATCGTGATCTATACTACACACCGCGAGCGTGACCTGAGCGCGGCGCGACAGCTCGATACACTTTTTCGCGCATACAATGCCGTAAACACCCACAAACTGCACTACACTCTTTTCAACTCGGGAGACACCTCTCTGGCCATCGCAAAAAAACTACTCAGCTACTACCTGCCGGCCAAAGAAAAAAATGTACTCTTTATGACCACCTATGAGGAGCCGCTGGTCAACTCTACGCTACGCACTATTAAAGAAAATACGGTAGTATTTGGTATGCCTACCTGGCTGGATGCAGATCAGCTCAGGCCAGACTATCTCACCAGCTCACAGCCATATGTGACGGATAATTTTTACGTAGATAGTGCCAGTACATCCGCTCTTGACTTTCAAAAAGGATATACAGAGGAATATGCATCAAAACCTACGCGGTATGCCTATATGGGGTATGATGGCATGAACTACCTTCTGTCCGTCTTCGATAAATATGGCTTCAGCATCATAGATGGCCTGGTGCGTCAGTCCTATGATGGCCTCGGATATAGCTTCCACATCTCACCTGTACTTCATGCCTCTCGTACTACCAGCGAGATAGTGACTAACTACTATGCCAATACGGCCATGCATTTGTTTCAGATACGTGACTACCACGTATACCTGGCCAGGTGATATCAGCAAAGTCCATTCCTAATGGCTTTCTTTCAATTTCTCTATGATACGCGCAGACGCCTCATCTGCATAGGGTCCATAGGCATTGACGAGGATTCCTTTTATACCCTTGTCTGAAGATATGCCATATACTACCATCTCATCTCCCGGGTCCGTCTGCCCCTCAAATCGATAGGTCTCCTCGATGTGAAATTCCTCTGCACTAAGCTTCAGCCCCATTTCTTCGCACGCTATGTACTCTTTGCTAAGGTTAAAATTAGCATTGTATCCCCGCTTTGCCAGGCCTGCTACGGCCTCAGTCACTGTTTCATAATAATACATGTCACACTGTTTGGATCCAAAAATAAAGCAATACGTGGTAAATAAGCCCAAAATCATACCGCAAATATGGTCAGCGGCCATGCTGTGGTGGTAGATTTGTCAAAAAAGTGTCATTCTTTTTAAGAAAAAGGGCTGTTTTTTTCGTTAATTTGTACTTTAGCAATTGTAAAAATTTAAACAACAAAAGCATTAAGCAATGAAAAAACTTTTCTCAACGTTCCTCATCGCCGCCTTTGGCTTCGGAGTGGCACAGGCACAGACAGTGCTGATGTCTGAGGACTTTGGCAGCGGGACCATTCCTGCTGGATGGAGCAATGTAGGTACCGCTTCCGGTGGCAATGCGGCAGCTGTCAAGTTCCACTACACTCACAATCAGACTGCTGGTTCTGGTGGGTATTATGGCAATTCATACGGTACGATCTCGTCTCCTACTAAATCTAACGGATACATCACCTTTGACTCAGACTCTCTGGACGAAGGCACCTCTGGTGTAGAGTCATCAGGTGTAGCTCCTGGTCCGCAGCACTGCGAGCTGACCACTTCCGCCATCAACGTAGCCGGCTATCCCAGGGTACGCGTGTCATTTTATCAATATCTGGCCAACTACCAGGCTGTGACATCTGTAGCCTATAGTAATGACAGCATCCACTGGACTATAGACACACTGAACGCCAGCCTATCCGGCAACAGTGCTACTGAACTGGCAAATGAAAGGGTATCCAAAGATGTATCTAGTGTCATCAATGGTGGAAATAAGCTTTACATCCGCTTTATCTGGGACGGCAACTACTATTTCTGGGCGCTGGATGATATCAATGTAGTAGAGCTCCCGGTCAATGACCTGGCCATTACGGACTTTGCTAATGTGAGCCTTACTTCTCAGGGTCTCAACCTCGCTTCATATGCCTATCCGTTGTCTCAGATAGACTCTGTGACTCCGGTAGTATATTATCAGAACGCAGGTCGTGCTGATCAGCCAAATGTGGTATCAAACATCACTGTGAAGAAGGCTAATACTCTGGTATCCAGCTATACTACTACTCCACCATACTCTGTAGTACCGTCTGGCGTTGACACGTTTGACTATGCTACACTCGGTGTGAATGGTGTAGGCAACTATAAGACGTATGTCACAGTTAGCTCTGACTCTACAGATTACGACCCTACTAATAACGTTGATAGCTTTGCTTTCGTCATCAATGACTCCATCTATTCTATCAATACCAACTCCATCACAGGTGGCTACTTTATGCTTCGTGCAAACTATGGCCTGGACTACAGGTATGGTACTATATTCGAGGTACTGCATGATGATACTGTGACTTCTATCACTTCATCATTCCTGGGTGGTACACGCTATACGCATGCCGGTGCAGTAGTACAGGCATATATCTATCCTGTCAGTGTAGATCTCAATGCCGGTACGCTCTCTCTGGGTGGCCTGGCTGCACAAACAGAGCAGAAGACTCTCTCCTCTGCAGAAATATCTCCTAGCACCAGCTCATTCAGGACAGCTAACCTCAGAATGGACAACAGGAACGGTAATCCTATCCTGCCTGCCGGTCTCTACTATGCCTCTATATTTGGTGTGAGCGGTGGCCCTAATCCTGCAGATAGCAATATACTGATTCTGACTACCAGCTATCAGAAAAATGGCTTCCCTACAGTAGAAGACGGCGGCACTCCAGGCAGCCTCGGATATTTCAGCAGTACAGATGCTCCTTACTGCACTGTCAACTTTGGTCACGGCTTCAACACCCTTTGGGCTGATTTTGCTCGTACCCCATCTACATCTCCGCTGCACGTAGGCCAGATAGTACAGTACACAGGCCAGTCTAATGGCAATGTGGCTACTGCTGCATACTCATGGGTAGTGACAGGTCTGCAAAGCGGCTACTACAAGACTGCTAATACCAAGATCTGGAAAGACACCCTCACTGCTATAGATGACTCTATGCAGGTATGTGTGACAGTGACTGACGGTGGCAACACTGCTACGACCTGCAAGATCATACGCGTGAAGGATGTAGGCGTAGGTATCAATAATATCACTGTATCAAGCTTCAATATGGTACCAAACCCTACTACTGGCGCAGTGACTATCTCTGCAGAAGGTGTGAGCGGTGCTACTACTATCACAGTGACTAACCTCCTCGGAGAAACTGTCAAGACTTTCAATGAAACTGCTAATGGTTCATTCGCAAAGGCTTATAACCTTTCTGATCTTTCTACCGGTGTATACATCGTGAAAATACAGAACGGAGACAATAACTCTACTAAGAGACTGTCTATCACTAAGTAATCGGAGTTTCTTATCATATTTTCGGCAAAGCCTCCTGCATGGGAGGCTTTGCTATTTTATATCACCGCCAGAGCGCTGCCTGCTTTTGCCTTTTCCACCTATTATCCACAGACAACGAACAAAATCCGGGTTTACAAGTGGAGAAGAAGGAAAAGCCTTTGCCCTGCATGGGTTATATTTGTAAAAACTATGAGTATTCAGTTGACTTATTATGGCCATTCGTGTTTTAGCATGAATATCAGTGGCAAGGTGCTTCTTTTTGACCCCTTCATCACGGGCAATGAGCTGGCCAGTCACATAGATATCCACAGTCTCAGGGCCGACTATATCCTTATCTCCCATGGGCATAGTGACCACACGGGAGATGCGCTGACCATTGCTAAAAATACGGGAGCCAAGATCATCTCCAGCTATGAGATCGTGACCTGGTTTGCAAAACAAGGCCTGACCAACGGGCATCCTATGAATACCGGCGGGCGGTTCGCCTTTGATTTTGGCGCCGTGAAGTGTGTGAACGCTGTACACTCCAGCCAGTTGCCTGATGGCAGCTATGGCGCCAACCCAATGGGCTTTGTGATAGAATATGCCGGCGGAGCCGTCTATTACTCAGGCGATACGGCCCTGACCATGGATATGAAGCTCATACCCATGATGTGCCCGCAGCTCACGCTGGCTGTGCTACCTATCGGGGACAATTTCACCATGGGTGTGGCAGATGCGGTGCTGGCCAGTGATTTTGTAGACTGCTACAATGTACTAGGAGTACACTATGATACGTTTGGATGGATAAAGATGGATCACGACAAGGCAAAGCAGGCATTCTCAGGCAAAGGAAAGACCCTGCACCTCATGACCATCGGAGAAACACGTGAATTTTAAGTAAAGGAGTAGATATGGATAATACAAAAAAGCCACGCCTGCAGAAGGTGATCACCCTGGCCAACCAGAAAGGCGGGGTAGGCAAAACCACGAGCGCTATCAATATATCCGCCTGCCTGGCAGTGCTGGAGTACAAGGTGCTGCTCATAGACGCCGACCCTCAGGCCAATGCGACCTCCGGGGTAGGATTTGACCCCAGAGCTATCAAGACCAGCCTCTACGAGTGCCTGGTCAATGAGATAAAGCCGCAGGATATCATACTGGAGACCGAGACGCCAAACCTCTATCTCCTCCCCTCTCACCTGGATCTGGTAGGTGCAGAGATAGAGCTGATCAATCAGCCTAACCGTGAGAAGATATTCAAGCAGATGCTGGAGGATGTCAAAAAGGAATATGACTTTATCATCATAGACTGCTCTCCGTCCCTGGGCCTCATCACGGTCAATGCACTGACCGCATCAGACTCTGTGATCATACCGGTGCAGTGTGAGTACTTTGCACTGGAGGGCCTGGGCAAGCTCCTCAATACGATCAAGATCGTACAGACCCGACTCAATCCTGAGCTGGAGATAGAGGGCATCCTGCTTACTATGTATGATCCGCGCCTGCGCCTGAGCAATCAGGTAGTGGATGAGATCAAGAAGCACTTTGAGAATATCGTGTATGATACGATCATACACCGCAATACGCGCCTGGGCGAGGCTCCCAGCTTTGGCAAGCCGGCCATCATGTATGATGCAGAAAGCAAAGGCTCTGTAAACTACATGAACCTCGTGCGTGAAATTTTGCAAAGAAACAATGCCACCAATATACCTGACGAACAGAAAGAGCTAAATTTGATAGATAATGATTGATAAGAAGAAGGGAGGACTGGGCCGCGGCCTCGGCGCGCTGCTCACGGATGATAAAGCCTCTGCCACCAAACATACAGAAGTAGGTACCACCTCCATAGCCAATCAGGCCGGGGTGGTGATATACATACCACTGGCCCAGATTGAGGTCAATCCTTTCCAGCCGCGCTCTACCTTTGATACGGAGAGCCTCGAGGAGCTGGCAGACTCCATCCGCATACACGGCGTGATACAGCCTATCACTGTGCGCAAGATAGAAGGCAACAAATACCAGCTCATAGCCGGTGAGCGCCGACTGCGTGCATCCAAGCTGGCAGGCCGCGCAGACATACCTGCATATGTGCGCCTGGCCTCTGACCAGGAATCTATAGAGATAGCCCTGATAGAAAACATACAGCGCGAAGACCTCAATCCGCTCGAAATAGCCATCAACTACAAGCGCCTGATGGATGAGTGCGACCTGACCCAGGACAAGCTCTCTGAGCGCCTGGGCAAGAACCGCAGTACAGTGACCAACTTCATACGCCTGCTGAAGCTACCACCGGATATACAGGCTGCCGTACGTGACAATAGGATCACTATGGGCCATGCCAAGGCCCTGCTCGCTATAGACCACCTACCTACCCTGCTCAGCGCCTTCAAGGAGACTGTAGAGAAAGGCCTGAGTGTACGCCAGACAGAGGAGCTCGTGAGAGGTATCAATCTGGAGACACCTAGCCAGCCTAGTGCACGTGAGGCCGCCGACAGGCGCTCGTCAGAGGGCGATATCTTCCTGCGCAAACTGCAGGACCAGATCAGCTCCTCGCTGGGCACACGCGTCTCTATCATCCGCACAAAGGAGGGCAAGGGTGAGATCGCCATCAAGTTCTATAATGATACCGACCTGGAGCGCCTCGTGGAGCTGCTGACAGACTGATGTATGCTCATCGCATAATATTCTTATTCTTCTTTCTGCTCCTCGCACATCTAGCCGAGGCGCAGGCGCAGGGATATGCAGATTCCGCCGGTATATACTCTAAGGACACCGTACAGCATCAGACCACAGAGGAGTTTGATATCAATGGCAAAAAAGTCATCACTGATACTACGGTAGCCTTTAGCACAGACAAAGTAGTGCCGGGCAAGGACACCGTGCCGGTGGTCAAGAAACATAGTCCGGTCAAGGCCGTCTGGATGTCTGCCGTGCTGCCGGGCCTCGGCCAGGCCTACAATAAAAAATACTGGAAGATACCCATCATCTATGCCGGTCTGGGCGGCCTGGGCTACTGGATATATTTTGAGAGTCATGAGTTCACTCTGGCGCGTAGTGCCTATCGTACTGCAGTACGCAGCACTACGGGCACAGCAGTCTACAAAGGGACTGAACTCAACTATGCCACTATAAAGCCATACCGTGACTACTACAAGAATCTTTTGAACTATGCGGCTATCGTCACGGCGCTATGGTATACGCTCAATCTGGTAGATGCAGCGGTAGACGGCCATCTCTATCACTTCAATGTAGACGACAAGCTCTCTATGAATGTCGATCCGTCATTTATGCTGCCGGTCAATCTGGGTACGAACCAAGCCTGCTACGGACTCACCCTGTCACTGACACCCATGGCCGCCCGCAAAAAATATGAACCGTCACGCCACTGGCAGTGATCGCTTATCGCGCAGCTGCATCATTGGCTTTTCCCATAGATAGTATAGCAAGCTGGCTGCGGCATAGACTATCAGCCAGAATGCAAGGTACTTAAGAAGGCTATTCCCCCCACCTCGCGGTGGAAACTGGTCGTGTATCACCTCTGCTACCAGAGAGAAATTGATAAGGTAAAGAGAATACGATATGCGGCTCGTGTAAGTAATCAGAGCTGCTATAGGCCCGGTGCCATGCCGTACACCAGCAGCAGCAGGCAGGAGCATTGCCATAAAAAGTGGTGACAGCGTAAAGTAGACCACCTGGCTGTATACCGTATGCGGAGGCTGCCTGTATGCCAATAACAAGACTGATGCCACTATACCTATGACAAAGGCAGGCCACCGGTAGCGCATACATCTCTCCGGATAGGAGTGCCACAGCCATGCTGCCAGCAGCCCATAGCCTATACTATCCAGCCGGGTCACTACTACTTTGCGGATGCTCAGATCTACCCAGAATCGGTCATAGCTGGTATCCATCCATATACTGCGAAAAATAACTGGTATGATCAGCATGAGGCAGGTAGCCAGGAGGTATGCATTCCCCGGCTTCAGCCACCTGAGCAGGATAAAAAGCAGGACGGGCACGATCACATAAAACCACTCCTCTATAGAGAGGCTCCATGACTCCCGGTAGAAGCCGACAAAGGGCTTCGCGAAGTTTTGCAGGAAGACAAGGTAACGCCAGTTGAAATTATTAATGCCCTCATGGATCACGTTGTAGCGCACTACTACATAGTTGACAGCGAGAATGAGGTAATATCCCGGCAGTGTGCGAAACCAACGGCGCTTCCAAAAGGTCCATAAGGCTCGAAGGTCAAAAGTCCCCCGCTCCATAGTGCGTAGCAGGATCCCACCTATCAGGAAGCCACTTAGAACAAAGAACAGCTCTACTCCATCAGGTATACGCACAAAAGGGAAGCCGGCGAGCGCAGTACCATCCAATATAGACCGGCTATGCAGTAGCAGTACGAGCCATATAGCCACAGCGCGGAATATATCCAGCCCGAATACACGATCTCTGCGCGCCTGATCCATACATCAAGTATAGCCTTTTAAAAATCAGAAAGCAGCAAAACTCCATCGCCTCGCTAATAGCCGGGGGGTATATTGCTTTTATTCCAATCGATAGTTTTGAGCCACCCATCTATTTGACTCCTTGTAGATAGATGATACCTGCTGTCCTTTTCCCAATTGCCATTCCTGTTCTGATAAAACAGGACCTCATCATTCCATCGTACCTGAGCCAGTATCAGATCTGGCTGCCCGTCATTATTATAATCAGTCAAGCAAAGCAGACTGGAGGTGCTCAAGCCATCCGGCGGAACTATAGCCCGATAGCTACGAAGGTCAATCATCACAAAGGAATAAATACTAGTGGTGGTAGATGCTTTAAAATTGACACCACTCATAACCAAGAAATAGTCATTTCCTTTGCACCTGAGAAGATAGCTCCCTACCGGCCAGTCACTACTCCCACGTGGATACTTATATGCTGATACAAGCTTATTATTTCGATATATAGTGATGAATCTTGCATATCCTGTTTTCCTATTTCTTTTCACCCATAGAGCATATGATACCGCATCTATTGTAGCTATAATGCTATCACCTTTGCTTTCCCGGAAGTAAATCGCTTTATCTATAAATCGATTTAATGTAAACAGACTATCAGTGAGCAGTACCTTATCCTTCCTATTAAGGCCATAGCCCAGATCGATCATAGCACTATCGCGCACGTACTCACTAAGGTTCCTATACTCCTGCCCACGGCCCACATAGCACATAGTCAGTAGTAGACAGAGCAATATTGTTTTCATATATCTAATTTATCCATTTGCGTATTAAAAGAAAAGGGCACCCGGAGGTGCCCTTTCAGTATTATCTCAGACCTGCTCTTATTTCGCGTCTTCCTTCAGGGTATCCTTTCTGCGGAGCAGGAGGTCTACCGTGATCGGTGAAGCGATAAAGATAGAGGAGTAAGTACCCACAGCGATACCTACCATCAGCGCAAAAGAGAACTGCCTGATAGCATCACCACCAAATACGAAGAGGATGATACAAACTACCTCTGTAGCCACAGACGTCATGATGGTACGGCTCAGGGTACTGTTGATAGAGTCATTCACATTGTGTATGAGGGAGTGGCCCGGATACAGCTTGATGTACTCACGGATACGGTCAAATACGATCACTGTGTCATTCACCGAGTAGCCGATCAGCGTCAGTATAGCTGCTACTACATTCTCATCTACCTCCAGAGAGAATGGCATGATATGGCGCAGCAGGGAGAAGAGGCCCAGTACGATGACCGGGTCATGCACAGTAGCCGCGATAGCTCCTACTGCATATTCCCACTTGCGGAATCGGATATAGATGTAGATAAAGATCAGCAGACAGCCGAGGAAGCCACTGATGAGGGCACTCTTGCGGATATCATCTGCTATGGTCGCATCTATTTTGGTAATAGACTTGATAGCAGAGCTGCGGAACTTATCAAATGTAGGCTTGGTTGTAAAGTCCTTATTAATGCCTTCATAGAGTTTGCTCTCGATGATGCTATCTACATTAGACTCATTTGAGTTGATCAGGTAGGCAGTAGTGATCTGTATCTGGCTGTTGCTACCGTAGGTCTTGACCAGCGGGCGGCTGCCCAGCGGGCCCTCCAGCTGGCTGGCCACGTCTGCTGTCTTCACATCCTGATCCAGCTTTACTACATAGCTGCGGCCACCCTTGAATGCTACGCCGAGGTCAAAGCCGATGAAGACCATCGCACCAAATGATACCGCAAAGGCGATAGCAGAGATGGTATAAGACACCTTGCGGAAAGACATAAACTGGACGTTCATACCCTTCAGTACGTTCATGGTAAACTTATTGCCAAATGTCGGCTCCCAGTGCCTCTTGAAAATAAAATCAAATATCACCTGTGTGAAACCTACCGCAGTGAAAAGAGAAGTAAGGATACCAATCACGAGCGTATATGCGAATCCCTTCACCGGACCGTAGCCGAAGAACATGAGCACAATACCTACTATGAGAGTAGTCACGTTGCCATCTATGATCGCAGAGTAGGAATGCTTATAGCCATCAGCTACCGCTGCGCGCGTACCTTTGCCTTTAGCCAGTTCCTCACGGATACGCTCGTTGATGATTACGTTTGCATCTATCGCGATAGCCAGAGTGAGTACGATACCTGCCATACCAGGCAGGGTCAGTGAGGCACCATACTGTGCCAGGATACTAATGATGAAGAAGAGGTTCAGGATCACCGCGATGTTTGCCACGATACCAGAGGTAGAGTAGTACGCAAACATAAAGATGCAAACCACTACAAATGCGACAAACAGAGACAGGAGACCTGCCTTGATGGCTTCTGCACCCAGAGACGGTCCTATGACCTGCTCCTCTATGATGCGTGTGCGTGCCTCCAGCTGGCCGGACTTCAGTATGTTAGCCAGGTCCACAGATTCATTCACAGAGCTGATACCTGATATTTCAGTATTGCCTCCGGCTATGCGGTTTTGCACACGAGGGTATGAGAAAACACGATTATCGAGTACGATAGCCACACACCTCTTAGGGTTTTGCTTGGCTGCTTCGTCTGTGATACGCTCCCATTTGGCTGCACCGGTAGCATTCATGGTCAGCGTTACATTGGGGCTGCCGTCCTGACCATAGCCATGACCCGCATCGGTGATCACATCACCAGACATAGGCGCACCCGGCTGCGCAGGATTGGTCTTGATAGCGAAGAGTTCATATACAGAACGCTCAGGATTGATAGACTTGGCGCCCCATACGAATTTCACATTCCGCGGGAAGTTAGACTTCACCAGATCCAGATTCAGGTAGGCGTCGATCAGTGCAGTATCCTTGCCATAGGCCATACCCACGGCTGGCCCCGGGCGCAGCATACCTTGCTGATCAGCTACCGGATTCAGCAGGCGGAAGAGAGGGTTGGTATTCGCAGTGTCCTTGGCAGCCTTTGCCTTGGCAGCTGCAGTACTATCATTCTTTGCGCCCTTGGTAGAATCTGCAGGTGCACCTGTACCCAGGCCCAGGCCATCTGCTAGGCTTGTAGCATTGGTATCTATCGTACCTGAGGCAGAGTCCTTATTATGCTTCTGTGCAGCCAGGTAGGCGCTGAGCGACTTATCTGCCTGTACCAGGTTTGGATAGATCTCCGTATTCTCCCAGGTATCCCAAAACTCAAGCTGTGCGGTCTGCTGGAGGATACGGCGGATACGGTTAGGATCGTCTACACCCGGCAGCTCCAGTATGATGCGGCCTGTGCCTGACTGCAGCGTGATGGTAGGAGATGCTACACCAAACTGGTCAATACGTGTCTTGAGTGTCTCAAAAGTGGCATTGACAGACTTGTCCATTTCACCGCGCAGTACCTTGAGCACATCATCATTGCTGCTATTGAAAGTCAGAGACTTCTGGTATTTAGGCTGAGAGGCAAATATAGCCGCCAGCTTGCCGTCCGGTGCCAGTGCCTTGTACTCCTCGCCGAATAGCGTGAGGAAATCTTTATTACCTCCTTGTGGCAGCTTCGCTTTAGCGTTTTTTACAGCCAGGTTAAAAGCCGGGTCCTTGCTATTGCCCGATTGCTTCAGCAGTACCTCGTCCTGAGCTATCTCCAGCACCAGGCTCATACCACCCTTCAGGTCGAGGCCCAGGCGGATCTGCTTCTCATTGCAGTCTTTATACGTATAGCCGAGGAAACCAACCGAACGAGTGGTCATAGAATCCAGATAGTACCTTCTGCGCTCCTTCTTGACCGCATCTATAGAATCTTCTAACGCCACCAGCGCATCACCGGTAAGGCCACTCTTACTTGGCTCAGCCAGGCCTTTTGCAGCATACTGATCTGCCTGCTTCTCCACACGTTGTGCTACAAACGTGAATGACAGCTCATAAGCACATACGAGGAAGAAAACGATCGTAAAGAACCTGATAATGCCTTTTAAATCCATTGGTTTATTGGTTTGATAATTTGCCTAAAAATAGGTCGGCAAATATAGGATTAATCCCCGAATATAAAAGAAAGGCTGAAGCAGCCTCTTTTAGCCCCTTAAAACGAGCTTTTTGAGTATGTCCTGTCAGCGCGGCAGCTTTATTGGTCCATCTTTTTAGAGTCGATCCGCTCCTCCACCAGTACCATTGGTGCCGGCAGCGGCCCGTTGCGCAGTATATCGGCCAGGTCTATGGCCTCATTGACTGTGGCTATACCGGATATCTCGGTATTGCCACCAGCTATCTTATTCATGACCCTCGGCACAGACACGACCCTGTCATCCAGAGTGATGGCTATGCACCGGTGCGCCTCCCTCCCATTCACTGACCCGTGAGCGGCAGCATCTGTCATGGCCTCCCAGTGAGCGCTGGCATAGCGACTCATGGTGACGGTGACGTCCGGCTGTCCAGAATAGTCATACCCCTGCCTGGCATCAGTGATCATGCCGCCTGATATCGGCGCCCCATCCTGCCCTGCCCGTGTGCGGATAGCATATAGCTCATATACATCTTTCTCGCCCAGAGGCCGCAGGGACCACATGAGCCGTAGATCATTGGGCAGCAGCCGCTGCATGAGAGAGATATACAGGTCTACCGTTGCTGTGTCTTTGCCAAAGGCCATACCTATGGCCGGTCCCGGCATGAGCTGACCCTGTCCATTTGCCATAGGATTGAGTAGCATGAAGAGGGGATTGCTATTTGTAACATTTTCCTCAGGCTCCTGTGTAGCGGGCGGTGCCGATGTGGTGTCATTCTTGTCCATTACTACAGCATCTTTAAAAAACTCCTTTGTTTCAGACTGCTTCTGCTTTGCGGTCTTCACTTTAGACGGCCCCATCACAGTCGCCAAGGCCTGGTCTACCTTCATCAGCATTGGGTAGATCTCCTCATTCTCATAGGTATCCCAAAGGCCCAGGTCACCTCTGGCCAGCATCATTTTGCGGATGCGATCGGGATCGTCAGCGCCAGTCACTGATACTTCTATGACGCCTTGTGATTTGAGCAGGCGCGTGGTCACCTCACCTACATAGGGTGTTTGGTTTTTGGGTATATGCAGTTTCACTATGTCTCTCCATGTGATAGGTGGTATCTTTACTTCAAACCTCTTACGAAGGATCTCTGTACTCTGATCCAGGCTCTGGGCAAATGACTGTCTGAGTACCGCCATGATCTCATCATCCGTACTCTGCCCGCTGATCAACCGCTGATAGCGTGGCACATAGGCAAAGACTGATGCGAGGTGGCGGGATGGCGCTACCTCATGATATGCCTGTGCAAAGACTGTAAGGAAATCAGTCCTGCTACCCGTATCTGAAGCTATTGCCGCTATATGTACTGCCCTACGAAATGCTGAGTCCGTACTATGATCTGACAGCCTGATAAGGAGCTCCGGATACGATACCCGCAGCACATATACCAGTGCAGGGCCTGACGGCTTTGGTTTATTAGTGCAGGAGCTGGCACCACATAAAACTATGGCCAGCAAAAGGATAGATAGACGCCTCATAAATCAAATGGTTTAGAGGCACTAAGTAATAGAAATAATATGAATAATGATGTCCTACTTCAGCTCATCTATCTGAAACTGCGGATAGCCTTCATTGCCCTGGTCATCGTAGAAGGTGCCTATAAAGCGCATCTTGTAATAGCGGGAGTCAGAACGCAGCACATAGATATAAGATGGCTTGATAGTATACCGACCGCTGGTGCCCAGGCCATAGAGCTTCCACTCATATCCTATATTATCCAGAGCGGGTGTAAACCTTGACGCGTCTACATTATTCAGTGTCAGGCTATCAAAATTAGAAGTAGAGTCCATAAAATAAGCAGCAGACTTATTAGGATTGGTCAGCACGCCGGTCACGAGGTAGGGTAGGTTCTGGTCGGTAAAATATATACTGTAGCGGGTGAAGAGCATATCCCAGTTGGTATTGTCCGGCTCGAGGTCGCGCACCTGCTGGTCTGCAAATAGCAGATACACTTTATTGCGCCCAGACCTGCGCGGTACAGATACTTTGTGCTGGTCACTGCCATCAAGGTTGCTGAAAGTGACAGTATAGCTATTGCCCACGCAGTCTCCCATCTGCATTTTCTTAAAGCCTATATTATTGCCATCAGAGTCGGTACCGAGATTGAGCAGGTACACCTCGCCGGCAGAGACGCCATTGGCACCCCAGTCTCCTATCGCCCTTTGTGTGGGGAGTCCGGAGCCAAATTCTTCCTTCCAGCCATTGCTCAACGTATCATTGAGGCTGGTCACATCCTGCAGGTTGTATTTGCCGGTATGGCAGGCAAACATGAGTTTGGAGCCATTGATATAGACATTGTAGCTACCCGGCGCACAGTCAAAGGCCATGTCATACAGGAAGTGTGAGTTTGAGTCTACAAACTGGAAGGTCTGAGCATTGAAGTATAGCTGCTTGATATAGCCGGGGCCGATATGCGCGGTGAAAACATCCGGCCCATCATAGATCTTTGGCATAGGGATCGGCTTCTCCTTAAAGCAGGAAGACAGCCCTGCCACTGCTACGAGTAGCAGGCTCAGAGCGAACATCCGTACAGATCCGGATCTTATATTGAAACGCTTACGGGTCATTTCGCGAAGTGCAAATTTAAAGAAATAAAGAATGTGCGGCCCCAGTTTACCAGCGTGCTGCCACCACTGCTGCCATGGCCAAAGGCGATAGCGCCATTATTACCTACGTTAGTCACGTTCAGGAGGTTTTTGCCACCACAGGTCAGCTGGATACGGTCTTTCCAGAAATCACGTGACAGGGAGATATCCAGTCCATGAAAAGGACTGCGCGTACCTGTCTCTGATGAGTTGGTCAGGGAGTAGTTCAGCTTGCTGCCTGTGTATTTATAGTAGGCGCTCACCGTGATCTCAGCCTTCGGTATCTTGTACCGCGCCTGCAGGGCTATATCAGGACTGGCAAAGGATACCTGGCTCTGCACAGGCTGCAGCACCTCGGCATGGTACCAGATATAGTCAAAGGCCGCTGTGAGGGCCAGGCGCTGCCAGGCATACTCTGCGGTACACTCCGCACCGGCATTCATGTAGCTGTTGATATTGCCGTACTGATACGTGAGCGGATAGAGAGAGGCATCTACCAGTATGAAGTCTATTTTATTGCTGATCGTATTGAAAAATCCGGACGGCGTCAGTTTGAAATGATGCTTGCCCCTGTACAGCTGCTGGTAGCTGAAGGAAAGATTGACAGAATGCCCCTTCTCAGCTTTCAGCGTTGAGTCACCATTCAGGTTGTGGTTTGAGTCGTGAAAATTGAAATACAATTCATATAAGGACGGAGCGCGATAGCCCATGCCATAGGCCGCCCGTACATTAAAGTATTTGGCAAAGTCATACTTCACGTTGAAGGAAGGAATGAGCGGGCTCTGAAACTTCGTATTGTAGCCAAACCTGAGCGCGGGCTGTATATCCAGCCCTATGACAGGGCGCCACCTCACACTGCCAAAGACCGCATAGTCTCCCATCTGGTGCTTGCCGCCGGCCAGGAGTGTCTGCGTGGTATACTCCTGAGAGATGTCCGTACCAAACTGGAAGCTGACCTTCTGATTGGCAGTGGTCAGGGTGTAGGTACCGCGCGCTACGATATCGTGATAGATAGAGGTATCCTGCTGCTCTGTCTTCAGCAGGCTCTCCTGCAGCGTCACGAGATCCTTTTTGTAATAGTTGTAGAATCGCACAAAGCCAGTGTATGACACCATGAGGTTCAGCTCTGAGAAGCCCTTGATAGGTATAGTGCCAAACACCGTAGCCTGCGGCCGGTATACCAGCGAGTGGTCATCATAGGCGTAGGTGGTATTAGGCTCCAGGTTGCCCCGGTTCAGCATCAGCTCACGAAAGAAGGACAGCCGCGCGCCTACCCGGTACCGCCCTGAGGTGTACACATACTTTGCATTGGCAAAGTACTGCTCCTTAGGCAGCCAGTCTTTGTGCCGCGACGTATCTACGGCAGAGTAGCCGCCAAAGAAATTGCGCCCTCCTGCTATGTAAAATTGTGACTTCTTGATATTGATGCCGCCATTCAGCTCCATATTGTACTGGCCTACACTCTCATAGTATCCCTTGAGGTTTACCACGTACTTCTCTTTCTGATTGGTTTTGGATATGAGATTGATCACGCCGCCCATCGCATCGCTGCCATAGATAGCAGACATGGGCCCCTTGACGATCTCTACGCGCTCGATATTGGAGAGGTTGATCTGGCTCACGTCCAGGTTGCCATTGATACGGCCCACCACAGGTACCGCATCTACCATGATCTTGACTCCCTGGCCTGATATACCCTGCAGGCTGATACCGCTGCCAAAGACAGCATCCTGTGTCAGGTTTACATTTAGGCTGCCCTGCAGAGCCTCCTTGAGATTGGTGGCCCCTTTGGCCCGGAACTCCTTGTCTGTATAGACCTTCACATCATACACAGAGCTGCGCGCACTGCCCGCCGTGTACTGGCCGGTCACTACTACATCCTCCATGCTGGACGTAGTACTACGGATATAGTAGGCGCGGCTGCGCCCGTCATAGACGGTATCATATACAGGCAGGTAGCCCAGGTGGGTGATGTATATCACGGCGGCCCCGGCACAGCTTACAGTCAGCTGCCCTTTCTTATTGGTCACATCTGTCACGGGGGCAAAGTCTGACGTACCCGATAGCGGCATGACCCTGACCACAGCGTCTGACAGCGGATGCATATCCAGGCTGTCATAGACACTCACAGTCAATGTATTGGACGCCATGATACGGCCTGAAAAGGTTATCAGGAAGCATAACAGTAGCGCATTACAAAACCGGGAATTAGTAATGATCATATATCGGGGCCAAAGGTAAATCATACCCCTACGCTGACTGTCATAGAATTGTCACAAAGGCCATCAAACGCTTGAGTTTACTCAGCCATGACGATGACCCAGGTCATAGAGCCGTAGATGGCGAAAAGCTGCTATAGTCGGAAAACTTGCCTGATGGAGCAGTTCTGCAGAGCTTAGTCCTCCTTAAAGATAAAGGTAATAGACCCCGTCTGCGTCTCGGCTGCCGTAGAGTTATCGTCAAAGACGTACTTCATCGCGGCCTGGCGGGCAGTAGCTATCAGGCAGTCATCAGCAGTGGTAGACCCTGACTGGGTGAAGCGTGCGTCGGTCACATGACCGCTGCGGTCCACCTTGATCGCTATTACCACTTTGCCCTTGGTATTCTCACATGGATTCTTGACCGGAGGGCGGCTACGCAGGCTACGACCGGTCAGGCGTACGTTAGATGGTCCTCCGCCGCCGGTTCCATATCCACCCGGTCCATGACCTGATCCCGGCCCATTGCCTGATCCGTCTCCGGTACCATTGCCATGATAGTTGCGCGAGTTAGGATCGCCATTGGGTTTGCCCTGGTCACCTTTGCCTCCACCTTCACCATCTCCCTTAGAGTTATTGGGCTTGCCCTGGGCGCCCGGTGTGAAGAGGGCATTCTTATCTACGGTAGGCTTGGGTTCTACAGGTTTGTTCTCCGCCACCGGTTTTTTCACCGGCTTGTAGGTAGCGTCCGGGTTAGGTTTTACCACAGGCTTCTCCTTCTTGACCGGCTTTTTAGTCTCTACCACAGCCGCGTCCTCTTCATTTTGGGTCACGAGATCCTCGGTGCTGGCGGTAGGTGCCGGCGGTGGCGCAGGGGTATTGACCTGCTCCGGCTCTGCTACTTTCACGGGGACTGCTGTGTATTGCTGTTCATCTCCGGTGCCTATATCTGAGGTGCCATAGTTGACTGACATACCACCTGCATCATCCTGATAGGGAGGGTCAGGAGGCGTGATGTAGAGGAAGAAGAGTATCAGTAACAGCAGCGCATGGACCACTATCGTGACCACAAGCCCCGCCAGCCGGTTTTTATTTTCGGCGCTTTTATTTTCTGCTTCAAACGGACGCGAGAACATAATCTCCTTTACTCCTCATTTATACTATCAATAGATGTCAAAGGTCCTTGCTTTCCACACATCAGCTGGTAGGTTTCTCTACTGCCAGGCTCACATTGAGTTTTAGTTTATTGCTCACGGCCACTAGTGTGACCACATCCTGCCATGGTGTATCCTTGTCTGCGCGTACGATCACCATGACTTCCTCATTGATATTTTTCAGGTCTGCCGTGAGCTGTGCCTCAAGGTCCTCCGGGGCTACCTCAGCCTTGTCTATATAGTATTTGCCATCGGCAGTGACAGATAGTTGTATCAGCTTTTTCTTGGTGATTGACTTGCCTGCATCGGCCTTAGGCAGCTTCATCTTGATCACCTGCGGCGCTGCCATGGTAGATACGATGAGGAAGAAGAGCATGAGGAAGAACATGATATCGCTGAGCGAGTCTGCCCTCATCTCGCTGTGGTTTCGCATCCTGCTATTTCTCCTGAACTGCATACTTGTCGTTTAGTATTTAGTAGTTAGTATTAAGACTAAGGCAACTAACTATTCCGGTATCACGTATCTATGGCTGTTGTCTTGGCTCTTGTTTCTTGATTCTCTTATCTCAAGTCTATTATCTCACATCTACTTGGTCGGCTCCTGTATCAGGTCTATGAAGTCTACCGCTGTGCTCTCTATCTGATAGGACACACGGTCTATCATAGCGCTGAGGTAGTGATACCCGATATGCGCCACGATACCTACCACGAGGCCTGCCGCCGAGGTGATCATCTTGGCATAGAGGCCACCCGCCACGAGGCTGATAGAGATATTATCTGCCATAGAGAGATTGTAGAAGATCTTGATCACACCCCACACTGTACCTACGAAGCCAAACATCGGCGCGATGACGGCTATGATCCCGATATAGGAGAGATTGCGCTCCAGCTTGTATATCTCCAGGCGGCCTGTATTCTCTACGGCGCTCTCTATCTCTTTGATAGGGCGGCCCAGGCGCTTGATACCTTTCTCCAGCAGGCGTGCGATCGGCGTATTGGTACTGCGGCAGAGGGTCAGCGCGGCATCGGTCTTGCCATCCAGTAGCAGGGAGCGGATATTATTCATAAAGTTGGGATCCACTTTAGCGGCCTTGCTGATGGTCAGGTAGCGCTCTATGATCAGGAAGATGGCGATCACAGACAGGATACCGATAGGGAGCAATATCCAGCCTCCCTTCTCTATCAGCTCCAGTAGGCTGAGTGATCCCTGCGGAGTCTGGCTGGTGATGGTAGCAGCAGCTTTTGCGGCTGTATCCATTGCGATCTGAAGTAATACCATGAACGTGTATTTAATGATTTAACGTAAGGCCGGATTTGTTTAGTATTTACAAACCTCTTGCTTAATAGACGTTAAATCAAGGCAAATTGCCCACTACACGGGGTGGATGTGTACAGAATAGAGCAGAGCCAAAGTGTGCAAAGCCCTATGGTACAGGCGCCGGATCAGGCCTGTGCCGGCGGGCCGAATCCCATAGGATATGGCACTGTCTCGCTATCCTCTATCATGCCAAACTGCTGCTCATACTTCTTCACATTATCTGCCAGCGCTTTGGTCAGGCGCTTGGCGTGCTGCGGCGTGAGTACGATGCGGGACTTGACCTTGGCCTTGGGCAGGCCCGGCATGAGGCGTACGAAGTCTACTATAAACTCCTGATTGGAGTGTGCTATGATGGCAAAGTTGGCATAGATGCCTTCTGCTATTTCTTCCGGTAGTTCTATATTGATCTGGTTCTGCTGGTCTGGGTTCTGATTCTGATCTGCCATCTGCTTTTTGTTTAGACTGTAAAAATGAAAAAATCTCCGAATACTCCCCGCCCGCTAAAATGAATAGCCTCTCCCTGACGGGAAAGGCCATTCTGATAGTCGGTCATTCTATTTAGGTGCGGCTGTATTATCAGCAGGACTGCCGGCAGGTGTAGCCGGAGGCGTGGCCGCCGGTGTTTCTGCAGGTGGTGTAGCTGCCGGTGTGTCAGTAGCAGGCGCTTGAGTTGCGGCATTGGTTTGTGTAGCCGCTGGTGCTTCTGACTTAGGTGTTTCCGCCGGTGGTGTAGCAGCAGGCGTCTCTGCCGGCTTCTCCGCAGCAGGCGGTGGCGTCTCGGCCTTAGGTTGTGTGGCCGCAGGCGCTTCTGACTTAGGAGCTTCTGCCGGTGGCGTAGCAGCAGGCGTCTCTGCCGGCTTCTCCGTAGCAGGTGGTGACGTCTCGGTCTTAGGCGGTGTGGCCGCAGGTGTCTCTGCCGGAGGTGTCAC
>JAFDYN010000009.1 GCA_018267385.1 Bacteroidota bacterium
GGGCATCTACATCTACGTGGTAGACCTGGTCTACCTCAATGAACACAAGCGCGTCAAAGACGGCAGCATTACCCTCATCAGGTAAAGACTACTCTATCCAAACATAACACACAAGGCCACCCAAAAGGTGGCCTTGTTGTTTGCAAGAAGGAGTGGTTACAAATCGGTGCTTGTGCCATACCAGTCAGGTATTTTGCACACAAGCGTTGCATTGTTTCTTACAATCCTGAAATCCGCTCTGGTATTGGCTTTCACGCGTAAACGGAAGCAAAACCAGAGCAATGCGATCCGGACTTTTTACCCTACTTATTTTTTGTACTATATCTGCCTTTGGCAGGGTAGTACCATCTTTCACTTGTGATGTAGTGAGTGGCTGCTCACCGCTGGTGGTCAATATCACTGACCACTCTACCGGTGCCACCTCATGGAGCTGGAATCTGGGCAACGGTAACACTGCTACACAGCAAAATCCATCTGCTACTTACTTTACCCCTGGTACATATACTATCACACTGACTGCCTCTGATGGTCAGTATACAGATACGATGACACGCAGGATCACAGTCTTTGCAAAGGCAAACGTAGACTTTGCATCTGACGTGCGGAACGCCTGCCCCGGTGATACTGTCAGTTTTGCCTCACTAGTCACCCCTGGTAGCGCAGGCATCAGCCAGTATGCGTGGGGCTTTGGCAATGGTTTAGCAAGCAGCTCTGTGAACCCCGGCTATCGCTATGCAGTGGCGGGTGACTACGATGTGACCCTGGTAGTGCAAGACTCCAACGGGTGCACCGCAAATCTCACACGCCGCAACTACATTCATGTCTGGGCGGCGCCGATAGCTGCATTCACACCTAGTCCTGCTATTGTCTGTGCCCTGAGCCAGAATGTAAATTTTGCCAATCAATCTACCGGTGCAGCACTGAGCTACACATGGAACTTTGGCGATAGTACTTTCTCTGCTGGTATGGCTCCGGCACACCTGTATCAATACGGTAAATATAAAGCCACCCTCACTGTGACTGACACTAACGGATGCCACGCCAGCATCAGCAAGAATATCGCGGTGATCAATCTGCGGGCAGACTTTGTAGCTGACAAGCAGCAGATATGTGCAGGGGAGGAGGTGAACTTTGAAAACCGCTCACCTATGTCCGGTACTTCATGGTGGTGGACCTTTGGAGATGGCGGCAACTCTAACAAGCAAAACCCCAAGCATATCTATACTACACCGGGTGTTTATACCGTCACCTTTACTATAAAGGATGGGACCTGCCGTGATTCTATTTCGCGCACAGCTTATATCACTGTCACACAGGGCTTCTCTGTATCCGTAGCTGCAGATAACCGCAGCTCCTGTGTGGCTCCATTTACAGTCAATTTTACGAGCCAGACCAATGGTGCCGGCGCCACCTATGCATGGGACTTTGGCGACGGACATACCTCAAACGATCCAAATCCCACCAATGTCTATCACTCCTCCTCTACATTCAACGTGAGCCTCACCGTAGTAGATACCAATGGCTGCAAGGAGGTAATGTCAATGCCCGGCTATATCACCACCTCACGGCCATGGACAAAGTTCACCGCAGATACACTGACCTGCCCCGGCGCGGCAGTCCGATTTACAAACAGGACTACCGGTGCCAGCAAGTACCTTTGGAACTTCGGTGATGGAGATACCTCTACGCTGACCAATCCTACACACGTCTATCGTAGCTATGGACGCTACAGCGTGAGCCTGACCGCCATAGATACAGCGGGCTGCGACTCTACATTGACAAAGAACTCCCTGATCAAGGTAGATTCTGCTGCTGTGGATTTTCACGTAGACCGTACCTTCTCACCATGCCCGCCGCTGGTATCCGTATTCAGCAGCATGAGCAACCGGAGCGACCTGAAGTACACCTGGGATTTTGGTGACGGATATAGGGATACTGCTGCCAACCCAACACACATATTCTTTCACCCTGGCGTCTATACTGTCAAGCTGATAGGAGCCAGCAAGCTGGGCTGCACCGATACGGTGATCTACCGCGACCTGATCACTGTGCTGGGCCCTACGGGCAATTTCTCCATGACACCGGACAGGGGCTGTGGTATCGTACCGGTACAATTTTCGGGTACGGTATCGGGCAATACGCAAAGCATCGTATGCGATCTGGGCGATGGCCATCTGTATAATGACTCCCTGAACTTTACCTACAACTATACTCAGCCACGCATCTACCATCCTAAATTCATACTCACAGATGCCATAGGATGCTCGGTACCATATGACCTGGACTCAGTCACTGTAGGTGTGCTGCCGGTCATGCACCTGCGCGATACCGTGATCTGTCCCGGCCAGACGGTCAGGGTAGCACTCGGCACGGATCACTACAGCTGGATAGCCAAAGCCTGTGATACCTGCGGTCGTGTGCCAAACATACAGGATACCACCGCGATCCTGACAGCCAGTCCGTCGGTCCTGACCACCTATACTGTCACAGCTACTACTACCGGAGGCTGCAGTGCGACCGATCGCTTCACCGTGCAAATAGCTGCTCCGCCGGTATTTCCGGCATTTGATAGCCTCAGTGCCTGCCTGAATGAGACGATCCAGTTTCCTGCCATACAGGCTGATAGTGTGCGCTGGTTTCCTGTATCATACCTGAGCAGTCCTACAGCCCTGGCACCGGTGTGTACGCCGGCCTCATCTATCACCTACACAGCGACAGCATACAATAGCTCCGGCTGTGCAGTATCAAAACAGATACCACTCAAGATACTTTCCCATGTATACGCCACACTGACCGGAGATACTGCCGTATGCAGTGGCATGCCGGTGCAGCTGCACCTCGATCTGATAGACACATCCTACAGCGGTGTATCCTATCATTGGCAGGCAGAAGGGCTGACGCACAATGGCCCGGATCCGGTGATCACCGCCGGCCAGACGACTCAGGTGGTACAAGTGATCACGAGGAGTGGTACCTGCGTACCTGATACTGACAGGGTCACTATCCATGTGAACCCGTCTCCATCTGTGAAACTGCCGGGCAATACACTGGCTACAGCTGGGGCAGAGATCACCATAGCAGCAGAGGCCATCGGTGCCACCAGCTACCGCTGGACCGCTCAGGACACGCTGAACTGTGCAGACTGTCGTATCACTACGCTGGTGCCGCACAGCCCTCAGACAGTAGCAGTATCGGTAGCCAACCAATATGGCTGTACTGCCAGCGACTCCATGCAGGTACAGGTGCAGCAGTGCGATCCTAGCTCAGTATTCATACCTAATACCTTCACGCCTAATGGTGATGGTACCAATGACGTGCTGTTCGTACGCTCGCGCACTCTCGCTCAGGTGGAGTCCTTCAGGATCTTTGATCGCTGGGGAGCCATGATCTTTGAAGGCAAGGACCTGGAGCACGGCTGGGACGGTACTGCCAATGGTACTCCTGCTGAGCAGGGAGTCTATGTCTATGCCCTGGCGGGCAAATGCGAAGCCGGCTATGACATTCAGGCCCAGGGCTCAGTGACACTCATTCGCTAGATCCTGTATAGCTTTTACTACATCTGTCCAGAAATTTAGAATTATTCCCCCCTGCATTGAAACTTAATCCGGGGATCGGAGTATACCTAGCCATACGCCCGATACCCTTTAGGTGTACAATAGTGTGATTGTGATAAACAATGCGCCGAAAAGTACCCCGAACCGAGCATCAGCCGTATACCCGATCAAACTAGATTATGAAGCTCGTTACCCTTACCTGCTTATTATTCATCTCGGCTATCTCTATGGCCACAGGCACAGCGTCTTTCATCTGTGATGTGACACATGGCTGCTCGCCGCTGCTGGTGCACATGACCGACCACTCCACGGGGGCCACCACCTGGCGCTGGAACCTGGGCAACGGCAACACCTCTACACAGCAAAATCCATCTGCTACCTACGCTACTCCGGGCATCTACCGCATCACGCTGATAGCATCCAATGGTACGCAGACAGACTCTTCTACCCAGACGATCGTAGTCAATGGGATCCCATCGATAGATTTCAACGCAAGCCGCAATTCAGCGTGCATCGGCGACTCCATAGCTTTTGCTGCCAGCATCAGCACTGCCGGCTCGGCGCCGATAGATCACTTCGCATGGAGCTTTGGCAACGGAGCAGGCAGCAGCATCATGAATACTTCATACCGCTACAGCCAGAGCGGCCTCTATGACGTGACACTCGTAGCACGCGATACCAATGGCTGTACCGCCAGCCTGACCAAGCCAGCCTATATCAGGGTATGGCCGACTCCGGTAGCCAACTATAGCCTGACCCCGGCTACTACCTGTGGTACCTCACAGACGGTGACATTTACAGATATGTCTCAGGGTACAGGCCTGAGCTACGCGCTCGTCTTTGGCGATGGTGGCACAGCTACTACCGCCAATACCACTCACACCTACAGCTACGGCAGGTACAACCCGCGACTGACCGTGACCAGTACATATGGATGTACCGCCAGCGCAGTAAAAGGTGTAGCAGTGATCAACCTTGCCGCTGATTTCAGATCAGATAAGCAAACGGTATGTACAGGTGAGCAGGTCACCTTTGAAAATCGCTCTCCTATGGCCGGCACGAGCTGGCTATGGCTATTCGGAGATGGTACGACCTCTACCCGCCAGAATCCTACACATGTATATACTACTACCGGCGTGTATGATGTCACCTTTATCATCCGCGATGGCAGCTGTACGGATACTATCACACGCGCTCACTTTATCACTGTGAATACCGGCTTTGCGGTTTCCTTTACACCTGACAACCGCCGCTCATGCGATGTGCCATTTGTAGTGCACTATACCAGCCAGGTATCTGCCACTTCACCTGTTACATACGCATGGCAGTTTAATAATGGCCATGTAGACTCTACTGCCAATCCTACTACTACCTATACAGTGCCTTCTACATACAATGTAACCCTGACTGTGACCGATACCAATGGCTGTACCGTCAGCACAGCGGTGCCCGGCCTCATCACTGCAGGGCGGCCTACGCCTAAGTTCCTCTGCGATACTGCCACCTGTCCGGGTACCAGGGTCAGTTTTATCAACCGTAGCCAGAATGCCTCTTTTTACTACTGGAACTTTGGTGATGGTGATACAGCTATAGGCCAGACGCCAGCTCACATTTTTCATACCTCCGGAGACTATACTGTGAGCCTGCGTGCTATGGATAGTACCGGCTGCGACTCTCTCTACTCAGTAGTGGTACACGTGACCGCTCCGGTGGTAGACTTTCGCGCCAGCCAGTCTTTTAGTACCTGTCCTCCGCTGGTCACTACCTTTCACAGCATGACCAATAGGTCCGGCCTGCGCTTCAAGTGGACCTTTGGAGATGGTACTACCGATACCGCATCCAATCCTACGCACATCTACTCACAGCCCGGCGTCTATACCGTGAGCCTGGTAGCTACTGCCACCCAGGGATGCAAGGACTCTGTGGTCTATAATAACCTCATCACCGTGCAAGGGCCTACGGGTCACTTCTCAGTGAGCGGCAACTCGGGCTGCGTGCCACTGACAGTTTCTTTCTCCGGCTCATCGCCATCCAGTGTGCAGACCGTGACCTGTGACCTGGGCAATGGTATCCTGCATACCGGCGCGATGAATTTCACCTATACCTATACTGATCCGCGTGTCTATTATCCGAGGTTTGTACTCACAGACCAGGTAGGCTGCAGCATACCTTTTGATCTTGACTCTATCCTGGCGGTGACCAGCCCTGTGCTGGATGTGCATGATACCTCTATCTGCTATGGTCAGACGGTGCAGATGGCACTCGGTACTGATCACTATACCTGGACCGCTACGGCATGTGATACTTGTGGCCGTGTACCGTCTACCACAGATACGATCTCTACTGCGCTGCTCTCGCCAGCGGTCAATACTACCTACACGATCCACGCATCCAATAACCTGGGCTGTAGCGCTACGGGTACTTTTCATATCAATGTGAAAGGCCTGCAGGTACTGCCTGCCCGTGATACTGTCAGGATATGCCACGGTGAAAATGCGCAACTCGGCCCTGTGACAGGGGATAGTGTGATATGGACGCCCTCTATCTACCTGAGTGATTCTACTTCGCCATCACCGGTCAGCTATACTGTATCATCCATGAGCTACAGTGCCCTGTCATATGATGCTCAGGGCTGTGCCTACTCACAGGATATACCGGTGAAGGTGGTGCAGCAGGTCCGCGTACTTATAACGCCTGATACTACAGTCTGCCCTGACGCTGCCATACGGCTGCATGTGGCAGCCATAGACTCATCTGTGCAGAGTGGCGTACAGTACCACTGGTATGCCTCGCCGGACCTGAGCAGTACTACCGGCCAGACGGTCACAGCACAGCTGCATACGGGCGAGGAGATATTCCGCGTAGTGACCACCAGCGGTACCTGCTGGCCTGATACCTCAGCTATCACCGTCCATGTGCGTGGCAGTGCACACGTAGAGCTGCCGGAGCAGATGACCGTAGTGGTGAATGGTGAAATACCGCTGCACATAGAGTCAGGTGAGCTATCTACCTATCACTGGTCGGTGAGCGGCAGGGGAGAGCTATCCTGCTCAGACTGTATGAAGCCTACCTTCAAACCGGCAGAGGACCAGGTAGTGACCCTCACAGGAGCCGATCAATACGGCTGTACAGCCAGCGATACGATGCTGATACACGTACTGCCATGCGATCCTGAGGAGATATTTGTGGCCAATACCTTCACGCCAAATGGCGACGGCCTGCATGATAAAGTGCTGCTGCACTCGCGCACGCTCACGCAGCTCGACTACTTCCGCGTGTATGACAGGTGGGGTGCCATCGTCTTTGAGAGCCATGATGTGGCAGAAGGATGGGACGGAACGATAAGCGGTGAGGCAGCTCCGCAGGGGGTATACCTCTATACCGTGCGCGGCAAATGCGATAGCGGCTACACACTCGAAAAGAACGGAACGATCACACTCGTGAGATAAAGATTTTAAGGGTAACGGGTTATATAAAGGGCTGTCTCAGGACGGCCTTTTTTTATGCCTGCCGGCAAGGGTACCAAAGCCGCACCATCACAAGCATTTCATTGTGTTTTTTATGGTGCAAAGTGTAGCTATTTCATGGCTTTGCCGTATAAGAAAGCATTAAGACCCCTGTATAAAGCAATATTCACATGAAAAGAATGAAACCCTTGCTGATCCTCCTGATAGTCCTGGCCACCTCTGTGGTCCGTGCGCAGGATGTACACTTCTCACAGTTTGCCATGTCGCCCATGATGCTCAACCCTGCACTGTCAGGCTTCAGCTCCGGCGATATCCGCATGTATGCCAACTTTCGCACGCAGTGGAATACTGTGGCGGGCTCCGGTGCTTACCGCACCTTTGCCGGAGGGCTGGATGCAGCGCTGGGCAAGGCCACCAAGTTCAGCAGCTTTGCGGGTCTCGGCGTGTCATTCTTCTCTGACCAGGCAGGTACGGCAGGCTTTCAGACCAATAGGGTAGACCTCACTTTTGCTTATCACTTTGTGCTGAGCAAGCGTCACAATACATCGTTATCTTTTGGCATTCAGGGTGCCTTCAATCATAGGGGGTTTGACCCAAGCAAATCCACCTATGATTCCTATTACGATCCTACCACAGGTACCAGCAGCAGCACCAATGGTACGCAGGAGCAGTTTACACGCACCAAGGTTTACTTTGGCGATGTGGGCATCGGTACCTTCTTCTCTACCACCATCAAGAAGCGCACAGACCTCTACTTTGGCCTCAGCTTCAATCACCTCAATCAGCCATCTATCTCCTTCTTTGCCACCGGCAATAACAACACCGCCGCAGACAAGCTCTACATGAAGACCACACTGCATGGTGGTGTGTCTGCGCCGGTGAGTGATAAGGTGTGGATCATACCAAATTTCTTTGTGATGATACAAGGACCTGCACAGCAGTACAACATCGGTACGCACGTAAAGATGCAGCTCGGCTCAAAGGCTATGAGCAGGACCTTCCTCTCGCTGGGCCTGCAGGCACGTATAGCCAAGGGCCTGGAGACGCCAATGGGCGATGCAGTGATCGTACAGACACGCCTGGACTACAAGGCTTTCACCCTCGGCCTCTCGTATGATATCAACGTGTCGAAACTCCGCACCGCCTCCTCTACATTTGGCGCGCCGGAGGTAGCCCTGATGTACACCATCACGACCAAGCATAAGCCTCGCGCCGTCTTCTGTCCATTCATGATGTGATCGTTTTGTCACAGTTTTGTCACGGCAGTGTTGCGATACACAAGTTATTTATTGTGTATCGTGCAGGTACTCACCGCGAATGTATAGCTGCTACTTCATATTCACTTTCCCCGAGGGGAAACGAGTCCATCTATACCTAGAAAAGGGGATTTTCGTATAAGTTAATTTGTCTATGTTTGTGAGTAATGAACAAAACGGTTCTCATCATAGACGATGACAAGGCACTCCAGATGCTGCTGGCACGCATCATCAGCAAGGAGGGCTTTGATGTACTGACCGCAGGCGATGCGCAGTCGGGACTGAAAGTGCTGGAGAAAGAGAAGGTGATGGTGGTGATGAGTGATGTGAACCTGCCCGATGCCAATGGCATAGAGCTGGTGCAGACCATCAAGACAAAATACCCCTTTACAGAGATCATCGTGATCACCGGCTATGGCACCATAGCAGACGGTGTGATGGCTATCAAAAACGGCGCCTTTGACTATCTGGTAAAGGGTGACGACAATACCAAGATCATACCGCTGATCAATAAAGCGATAGAGAAGTCGCAACTGCAGACCCGTATAGATCAGCTCGAAAATAAGATCATAGATAAGTATGGCTTTGACAGTATCATAGGTGCCTCTCCGGCGCTGGAGGCTGCCAAAGGGCTGGCCATGAAGGTAGCGCAGACCGATGCTACCGTACTGCTGCTCGGAGAGACGGGAGCAGGCAAGGAAGTTTTCGCACAGGCCATACACTACGCGAGCAAGCGCAAAAATAAACCATTTGTAGCGGTCAACTGTAGTACCTTTGGCAAGGAGCTGCTGGAGAGTGAGTTGTTTGGCCATAAGGCGGGCTCCTTTACCGGTGTGACCAAGGACAAGCAGGGCCTCATGGAGGAGGCGAGCGGAGGCACTATATTCCTCGATGAGGTAGGAGAGATGAGTATAGACCTGCAGGCCAAAATGCTCCGCGTGCTGGAGACGCAACAGTTCTACAAAGTGGGGGACTCAAAGCCCACCACTGTAGACGTGCGTGTGATCACCGCGACCAACCGCGACCTGCATAAGGAAATAGAAAAGGGAGTGTTTCGTGCAGACCTTTTCTACAGGCTCTCTGTATTTCAGATCACACTGCCCTCACTGAGTGAGCGCATACAGGATATAGACCTGCTCACAGAGCATTTCCTGCGTATGTTCTCAGACAAGATGGCTATAGCGAAGCCCAAAGTGACCAGGGCTTTTCTCGATACGCTGAAGAAACACAGCTGGAAGGGCAATATCCGGGAGCTGCGCAATGTGATAGAGCGTGCCATGATACTCTGCGATGGTGAGCTGCGGCCGGAGTTTCTCCCGCTGGAGCTGACCTTTCAGGAGGGTGGTACCAACTCTCTGGTGCTCGAGGAGGTGGAGAAGCAGCACATCAAGCGCGTGCTGAATATCACCAAGGGCAATAAAGCCGAGGCAGCCCGTGTCCTGGACATAGGCCTCAATACACTCTACAGGAAGATAGAAACCTTTAATCTCTGATATTTTTTCGCCGGAGTGGACGAACTAATAGCGCGGATATCTTGTTTTATGATTTTTATCAGTATTTTCAATTCAAGATCTTCGATCCGACCTCACATTGCCTACGCGTCTGAATATATCTGAACAGGAACTGGTGGCACGCCTCCAGCGCAATGACCGCGTGGCATATGAGCATCTCTACGACAATTATTGCACAGCACTTTTTGGCGTCATAAACCGCATCATACCTGATGAGGAGACGGCCAGCGATGTGCTGCAGGAGGCATTTGTCAAGATATGGAACAATATAAAGGGATATGATGCTGACAAGGGGAAACTTTTCACCTGGATGCTCAATATCTGCCGCAATCTGGCCATAGACAAGACAAGGTCAAAAGATTATGGCAATAGTCAGAAAAACCAGAGTACAGAAAAATCCGTAAATCAGTTAGGTCAGATGCAATCGGAGTCTATCAAGCCTGATCAGATAGGTCTCCGCGAGGTAGTGGGCAAGTTGGATCCCAACGAGCGCCTGCTCATAGACCTGATGTACTTCAAGGGATACACACAAGCAGAAATAGCGGAGGAATACAACTTGCCACTCGGTACGGTCAAAACCCGTCTCCGCAGTGCTACCATGAATTTGCGTAAATTATTTAAATAGCCTAAGGAAAACAGAAGATAAACGACAAGGATAAAGTAAAGTGGAAACCAGGGAATACATAGAATCAGGAGTGCTGGAGCTCTACGTCTACGACCAGCTGTCACCGGCTGAGCGCAGGGAGGTAGAGGCTATGGCTGCGCTCCACCCTGATGTGCGGGCAGAGCTGGAGGCCATACAGGCCGCTATGGATGGCTATGCCACCGCGGTGCCTGCCACCCCGCCTGCGGCACTGAGAGACCGTATCCTGTCTCAGCTGGACCTGTCTGACGCGGCAGAGCCCCGCACGGTGCAGATGGCCCCTCCGGGTGGCACCTACATGTGGCTGGCGGCTGCATCGGTAGCGCTCTTTGTCCTCAGCCTGGGTGTCAACTACTACCAGTACTCGCAGAATAAAGACCTGAACGGCCAGCTGGCACAGCTCCAGTCTGACAAGACGGTGATGGCAGATAATAATGCCCACCTGACCAGGCAGATCAATACCGTGACGGAGGACCTGACCATCCTGTCCAATCCATCTAATGTGAAGGTGGAGCTGGCCGGGCTGCCTCTCTCGCCTGCGGCGAAAGCTCTGATCTACTGGGATAAGCAGCGCAAGTCTACCTACATCAATACCGCCGGCCTGCCGCCACTGGCAGAGGGCAAGCAGTACCAGCTCTGGGCCATAGTAGACGGCAAGCCGGTAGACCTCGGTGTGCTGCCGCTCGGCCCACAGGAAACCATTCTGGCACATATGCATGATGTGACTGAGCCTCAGGCATTTGCTATCACCATAGAGCCTAAGGGCGGCAGTGCAGGACCTACCCTCGATCAGATGATCGTGCTGGGCAAGATGTAATCAATCGGTTTTATTGGCAGTAATATGATCTTCATCGCGAGGAGTGACTATGTACTTTTGTTGCCTGTTGCTGTTTGCTAGTAAAGAGCAACAAGCAACAAAACCAACTGACCCAATCCAGTGTTTCCTGTTTCCGTTTCGTAGTAAACGGAAACAGGAAACAACCAACTGCTGCTTTTGTGAATAACTACACACTCTTTGATATGGTGAAATACGCAAAAAATGCTATATTTGCATCGTATTGAAAGCGAACTGCTATATCCATATATATGGGTGTATATGGGTGGGTATTTTACTGAAAAGAGTAACTAGCTTTTGATATTTGCACGAAGTGCTGCGCAAAGTCTGTATCAAGCCTGACGGCTAGTGGATATGGACTTTTTTTATTTGATAAAGCCTTGACTCGGCTAGTACCCGTTGTCCTGTTGTCCCAGCCTCACGGCGTGGGAAACAGGAAACGGGTACGTCGCTCTCGTCAGGCTGGTGTGGTCAGAGGAAAACTTCTTTTGATTAAACGCTTGCAAACAAGAGCGCGTCATTCCGAGAAAATTCCCTTGATAAACAGATATGATATTTTCGAAGGAATCCCAAACCTCAATGGGTCAGTCTGCGTCATTTGTGTATTCGGGGATTCCTTCCCGACCAGAGGTGCGGGACAGGTCAGTTTTATCGCGCCTATTTTATAGTTGGAAAAACTTCGGATGACGCCCATTGGGTATAGACATACTTTGTTAGATTGACTTTTGCAATCAGTAATTCTGTAAATCCGTAATTCCGTAAATCCCGTACTACGCGATCGCCTCCAGCTTATTTTTGAAGAGCAGCTTCTCGCGCTCAGGGCCGGTAGAGAGCATCGTGATAGGAGTAGCCAGGTGACTCTCGAGGAATGTCAGGTAGCTGCGCAGGTTCTCAGGCAGCTCCTCTACAGAGCCATAGCCGCCGAGGTCCTGCTTCCAGCCCGGGAAGGAGCGGTACACAGGATCTATCTGCACGTCATTGATATCGTATGGTATCGCATCTGTCTGCTTGCCATCTATTTTGTAGTGCGTGCAGGCCTCTATCTGGTCAAAGTCATTCAGCACGTCAGCCTTGGTCATGGCTATCTGTGTGATGCCATTGATCATGATGCCGTAGCGCAGGGCAGGCAGGTCTATCCAGCCACAGCGGCGCTTGCGGCCCGTGGTAGCGCCAAACTCAAATCCTATCTGGCGGATACGCTCACCGGTCTCATTGTCCAGCTCGGTAGGGAAGGGGCCACCACCCACGCGGGTGCAGTAGGCCTTGGCGATGCCGATCACTTCCTTCACCTTGGTCGGTGAGATACCGAGGCCATTGCAGGCACCGGAGCTGATGGTGTTTGACGAAGTCACAAAAGGATAGGTGCCAAAGTCGATGTCGAGCATCGTGCCTTGTGCGCCTTCGGCCAGGATCGTCTTGCCCTTGCTGATCATGTCATTCAGGTAGTACTCGGAGTCGATGAGGTTTTCATAAGAACGCAGCGTCTCTATCGCTTCAAACCACTTATTCTCCTCCTCCGTCACGTCAAATGCGAAGTCATATTGCTTCGCCAGGTGGAGGTGCTTCTCCTTGATGCGCTGGTACATGCCCTTGAAGTCTGAGGACAGGATATCGCCCATACGGAGGCCATTGCGGCCTGTTTTATCCATGTAGGTAGGAGTGATGCCGCGCAGGGTAGAGCCTATCTTAGACTGGCCTTTGGCAGCCTCTGAGGCAGCGTCCAGCACCTTGTGCATAGGCAGTATCAGGTGCGCCTTCTTGGAGATAAAGAGGCGGCCCTTCACCGGTATATTCTTGCTCTCCAGTGTGGTGATCTCGCGTACGAGGGTCACGGGGTCTATCACTACGCCATTGCCTATGATATTGACAGGCTTGCCGTGCATGATGCCGCTAGGTACGGTGTGGAGCACGGTCTTCTCGCCATCTATCACCAGTGTGTGGCCGGCATTTGGCCCGCCCTGAAAGCGTGCTATCACATCATATTGCGGGGCCAGGTAGTCTACTATTTTGCCCTTGCCCTCATCTCCCCACTGCAGTCCTAAAAGTATATCGACGAACATTTTCTTCTGAAAGTATTAAGTAGTTAGTATAAAGTATTGAGTAGTGCGTATTGAGACAATGGGCAACCACCCGGTTTTATTTCATTTCTATAAAGCACAAATGCCGCGTGATGCGGCCTTTTCATCGGGTCAGGATATTGGCTTACGCGAGGCTTTTCACCGCTTCCTCTTCAGACGCGGAGATGCTGAAGGCGCTCTCGAGCTTCATCATCTTCAGGATCTTGGTCATCAGCTCAGGCACATTGCAGAGGTACATCTCGCCACCTGCGTTCTTGACCTTGGCCAGTGATGTCATCAGCATGCCGAGGCCGGTACTGTTGATATACTTCAGGTCAGTCAGGTTAAAGAGGACCTTCTTTACCCCACCCTCCAGTTGCTCCTTTACGTATTCCAGCACAGGGCCGTTGGCATTCTCACCCAGCAGGTTTCCGCTCAGGTATATCACGGCTACGCCGTCCTTTACTTCTTTCTTTATCTCCATATCGTTTAGTTTTTAGATGCCTTGTGCTCCATCTCTCTCCGTACCTGGCAGGTGCCGCAGACGCCGTAGCAGTAGAGGGTGTGATGGGTGATCTTAAAGTTGAGCAGCTCGCCCATCATCGTCCTGATCTGCTGTATGCGCGGATCGCAAAATTCGACAACTTTTTTGCAATCTACACAAATAATATGGTCATGCTGTTTGTAGCCGTATGATTTTTCGTACTGTGCCTGATTCTTGCCAAACTGGTGCTTCTTGATCAGGTCGCAGGAGACGAGTAGCTCTAGTGTATTGTAGATCGTAGCGCGGGATACGTTGATGCCCTTGGCCATGAGGTCTGTGTATAGCTGCTCTGCCTCAAAGTGATCTGTGCGGCTGTATATCTCCTCCAGTATCGCGTAGCGCTCTGTGGTCTTGCGCTGTCCTTTCTGCTCGAGGTAGGCCGAGAAGATGCTATGCACCTCCCGGTATGTTTCTTCATTCAAAACGCTCACGCTCAAAAATAGGGAGAAAAGGGGAGATTTCGGAGAGGTAGTAGACAGAATGTGAATAATGGGCAAGGGACGACGGTCAACAGACTACGGACAAATGCAAATGCGGAAGTCAGGACAAGGGAGTACAATCTATGAACAAATGTATTAACCGTCGTCCGTAGTCAGTCGTCCGTGGTCCTTTTTATGGAAAATAAGCCGCTCTGTCATCTATGCTAAAAAGTGTGAAGCCGGTACCTCTGGACGCTCATACGCAATAAGATGGGCCGGATAACGTATTAATGATCTAAACCCGATGACCATGAAAAGGATGCTGATAGGTGCTGCCGCGCTGGTGGCGATCGTGATCGGTGTGTATGTTTTCTCCCGGCCGACACACACTACGCAATGGACAAAGACTGTCACTACGAGTGACACCACTACGTCCTATGCAGCTAACGATAATAACGACTCGCTGGTGATAGATACTGCCGGGCTTTTTGATCTCGCGGCCATCCATCGGTATAAACCTGACCCCGCAGCGATGACAGAGGCTGTCCGGCTAGATGTGATGACCGACACCATGCAGGACACGTATGAGATGCAGCGGCTGATGGCCAGGGCAGTGCGGCTATTCCCGGCACGGCAGCTATACTGGACGCTATCCAATGCTGTAAACGACAGAAACCCTGCTACAGAGGTGGTGTACAATAAGCTAAGGGCCTTCGCCGATAGTATCTCATGGCCACCCTCATACTATCTCTCTGCTGCCAGATATGCGCTGGCCAAGGGCGATAGCGACGTATGTGTCCGTCTACTCGGCTGGTCCATGGCAGACGACTCTACTGTAGGCGGGCAGATAGCGGCTGATAGCTACTTTCAGCGGCTGGACGCCTATCAGCCCTTTTACAGGCTCATGGATGAGCACCTGTCTGGCAGGCAGGGACAGGCTGCTGCGCTGCGTACTATGGCGCACTCCTCCCACACCGCGCTGCCGTATGATCTCACACCGGAGGAAGTCTTCAGAAAGCATGGCTATGAGAATGAGGAAGGTTTTAATGGTCATGTATACAATGTGAGTGACGATGCCATGCGCGACCTGATCCGTGGCAATAGAGACAGGTACTTCTCCCGCTCTACAGATCATAGTGTCAATTTTGTCGCCTCGCTACATCTCAGTGACAGTTTCTATACCTACATCTACGCTGATCAGGACCTGGTAAATGTAGACGGCAATAGCTGGGACTGGGAGACCTTTGACGCACCTAGTGGTTTCGTACTGATCAATATCGACAGGGCCGGCCATAAACTGGGCGAGCAGAAGATAGGCTGCTCCTGTAGCCCGATACATATCACCACCGCCGTGGTAGATAGCTCCGGCCTCATCACCTCTACAGACCTGAAGCAGATCTGGAAGAAAAACCCGCTGAGCGCCGGCTACAAGGGCAATAAAGTAGTGGACCGCAAAGTACTCGCGACACATTACTACCAGGTAGCGCCAGATGGCAAGATCAATCCTTTATCAGGATCGCAGCAGGAGGTGCGACCTGTTTTGTCACTGGCGTGGTAGGGCATAAAAAAGCCCGGCTATGACACCAGGCCTTTCAGTCGACTTAAAACTATCTTGGATTACTTCACTCCGGCGTGGCGGGTGATAGTCTGAGATTCTACGTTACCGTTTGAGAGGGTATAGATGGTGATGGAGTAGGCCTCACCCTTGGCGAGAGTCGTCTCGTCAAAGTTGATATTGCTACCATAGCCACTGGCCAGCGTGCGGCCTTCGGTGTTTTTGACATCATAGTTGATGAGCGCATCGGCTACAGGGCCCTCAGATCCTGTGGCTGCGATGTGGAAAGTTTTGGCGTCTACCTGGGTACACTCTACGCTGACCATAGATGCAGCGTTAGCAAAGAAGCAAGAGGCAGCAAAAGCTGCTACAAACAGGGCTCGTGTTACTTTCATTCTTTTGTTTTTGTTGTTTTTACGCACCAGTTATTGAATAGTTACGAATTAAGGATAAAAACAAACGCAAAAGGGATATTTAACAAATATATCTCACACAAATATCAGAGATATATTAATTGACCTTTTGCACCAATATAGAGCTGGTATCCAGCTTGAGGGAGAGCATGTTAGCAGCGTTATATTTATTGAGGGCTATCTCCAGACGCTGCTCCCCGTTGAAGAGGGCCAGCAGTTCCCCTTCGTCCACCTCGCCGTAGTGGCGGCACAGCCGGTTGATCTCATAGATACCAAACTCTATACGCACCCGGCCGTCACCTATACACTGGTCATAGATAGGCCGCGTGATGTTAGTCACGGCATTGCCATACTGGTCAAAGTAGATCACAGTACCCTTGATAAAGCCCGCAGAGTGCTGCGGTATCATGAGCCGCTGGCTGCGTACCTGCTGTATACGGTGGCCTATGATAGACAGGCCGAGACCCGAGGTGACGGCATTGATGATATTAGTGATGCCTTCGGCAAAGAGCATGTTGGAGCTTTCACTTACATCGTCATTGATCAGGTAAGTCTCCGGCGGCACCGTGTCAAATAACAACGTGATCGCGCCATTATCAAAGAAGATGAAGTACTGCTCGTGATGGTGCACACAGAGCATGCGGCCTTTGGACTCCGGAGAGTTGACATTCATCACATGTATCGTCCCCTTGGGGTAGTAAGGATACGCATGACGCAATACGTGTGCAGCCTGGCGCAGTTTGAATGGTGTGATGCGTGTGGCTATATCGACTATCTGTATATCTATGCAGCGGGAGAGTAGTGCTCCCTTCAGCGCGCCGAGGTAGTAGTCGGACTCGCCCATGTCGGTAGTGATGGTGACGATCTGTTTCACGCGGTATGCTGCATGCTACAAATATATTGTATCGGTCAGAAGGGACAGGTGGACAACTTGTGGGAAAGTGGATAGCGTGACCTGATTAGCCGACACTAATATTGTTATAGATTGCAAATACTAAAAACGCAGCACTTGACAGAAATTTCAATTCACATAGACGGTATAGACCCGCTGGACTTCTTCGGGGTCAATAATTCCAAGTTTAACCTCCTCAAAAAGTCTTTCCCTACCCTGCGCATGGTCTCCCGCGGCAATACGATCAAGGCCGAGGGGATAGATGACGACCTGAGTATCTTTCGCGACAAGGTAGACCGCATGGTAGCCCACGTAGAGCGCCATGGCAAACTGACCGAGGATATGATGGAGCGTATCCTCACCGGCGAAGAAAAAGAAGTACCGGGCGATAAAGAGATCAAGAACGTCATCGTTCACGGCAATAACGGCCATATCATCCGCGCCCGCACTGCCAATCAGCAGCACATGGTGACGGAGTGCGAGAAGAATGACATGCTCTTTGCCATAGGCCCTGCCGGTACCGGCAAGACCTATACAGCAGTAGCACTGGCTGTCAAGGCACTAAAGGAAAAGACCGTGCGCAAGATCATCCTGACGCGCCCTGCCGTAGAGGCAGGCGAGAACCTCGGCTTCCTGCCGGGAGACCTCAAGGAGAAGATAGACCCCTATCTGCGCCCGCTCTATGATGCCCTGGAGGATATGATCCCTATGGATAAGCTGGCCTACTATATGCAAAACCGCGTGATAGAAGTAGCCCCGCTGGCCTTCATGCGTGGCCGTACACTGGATTACTCATTTATCCTCCTCGATGAGGCGCAGAATGCTACCTCACCGCAGCTCAAGATGTTTCTGACCCGTATCGGGCCAAACTCTAAGTGTATCATCACAGGCGACCCTACCCAGATAGACCTGCCGCGTGCGCATGAGTCCGGCCTGCCGGTAGCCCTGCGCATATTAAAAGATATCAATGGTATCTCTATGATCCATCTCAACGACTCAGACGTAGTACGCCACAGGCTGGTACGCGAGATCATCAAGGCGTATGATACGTTGAAGAAGGATTGAGCAGAATATTCTGAATCAGAATTTGCAGGATTTTAGAATTTACAGAATTAATGCAGACTAGCTGAGATGGAGAAGGATGAACTGACATACACGGTCATAGGCTGTGCTATGACGGTATACAATAAGCTGAGTAGTGGCTTTCAGGAAGTCATCTATCAGCGATGCCTGGCCATTGAATTAGGAAAGACAAAACTGAATTTTGCACGTGAGATAGAACATCCTATCTTTTACGATGATATTGAGGTAGGTACCAGAAGAGCCGATTTTATCATAGAGGGTAAATTGGTGGTCGAACTAAAGGCTATAATCAATCTTGAAGATGTACACCTGGCCCAAGCCAAAAATTATCTTGTAGCATACCAGTTTCAAAAGGGACTTCTTATTAATTTCGGCGCGACAAGCTTGCAGTACAAACTAATATTTAATAATAATAGCCAATACAATGCGGCGACAAAAATCTGATGCCGGTAGGTTGTATTATTCTGTAAATTCTAAAATTCTGTAAATTCTGATTCCGACAAGATGAGCGCTATAAAAGATACAGCTTTCAATTTTCCCGGCCAGACGGATGTCTATCATGGCAAGGTCCGCGATGTCTATTTTCTAAAAAATAAACTGATAGCTGTCGCTTCTGACCGTATCTCGGCTTTCGATCACATCCTGCCGAAGCCTATACCCTATAAAGGGCAGGTGCTGAATCAGATCGCGGCCTACTTTCTCAATGCGACACGCGATATCTGCCCCAACTGGCTGGAGGCCACACCGGATCCCAATGTTTCTATAGGCAAGAAGTGCGAGCCTATACGGGTGGAGATGGTGATACGCGGCTACCTGGCCGGCCACTCAGCGCGTGAGTACAAGCTGGGCAAGCGTACACTCTGCGGAGTAGCGCTGCCGGAGGGGATGAAGGAGAATGATAAATTTCCTACGCCTATCATCACGCCTGCGGCGAAAGCTATGGAAGGCCATGATGAAGATGCCAGTCGTGAAGAGATACTGGCCAAGAAGATCGTGACGCCTGAGCAATATGCGAAAATGGAGCAGTACACCTATGGGCTCTTTGCGCGGGGTACAGAGATGGCTGCCAAACAGGGCCTGATACTCGTAGATACTAAATACGAGTTTGGTCTCTATAATGGTGAGGTATACCTCATAGACGAGATCCATACGCCGGACTCATCACGCTACTTTTATGCAGAGGGCTATGCCTCGCGTCAGGC
This sequence comes from Bacteroidota bacterium, assembly GCA_018267385.1. GTDB lineage: Bacteria > Bacteroidota > Bacteroidia > Chitinophagales > LD1 > UBA1941. The sequence continues at coordinate 19,432 of JAFDYN010000009.1, forward strand.
TGCGGGTGAGCCACAAAAGCAGCTCTCCAAGGAGTTTGTACGCGAGTGGCTGATGGCAAACAACTTTGCCGGTAAAGATGGCCAGACCATGCCATTCATGCCGGATGATTTTGTGCATACTATCACAGAGCGCTATATAGAGCTGTACGAGCGCGTGACGGGACAGAAATTCCAGCACGCAGATAATTCTGACATACAGAAGCGCATAGAGAGCAACGTGAAAAAATACCTGGAAAGTACACCCGCCTGATTTTACGCTTTTGATTACATTAGGCGAATCAAAAAACGCTGGTGAGGATTCTTGGCATCTCAGCTTACTATCATGACTCCGCTGCTGCTCTCACCATAGATGGGCAGATCATAGCTGCTGTGCAGGAGGAGCGCTTTACCCGTATCAAGCACGACGATAGCTTCCCTATTCACGCAGTACGCTACTGTCTGGAGCATGCCGGTCTGACCATAGATCAGCTGGACGCCGTCGTGTTTTATGACAAGCCTTTTATCAAATTTGAGCGGCTGATAGAGACCTACTACAGCTATGCGCCTAAGGGGATCATATCGTTTCTGAAGGCTATGCCTGTATGGATGAGAGAGAAGCTCTTTCTCCGCAATATCATCAAAGATGAACTGGAGGAGGTGATGGAGTATGACCGCAAGAAAGTCAAGATACTTTTCCCGGAGCATCATCTCTCTCACGCCGCCAGCGCCTTCTACCCATCTCCCTATCAGGATGCTGCGATACTCACCGTAGACGGAGTGGGAGAGTGGGCTACAGCGTCCATCTCTCACGGTCAGGGCAGCGATATCACCGTGCTCAAGGAATTACACTTCCCTGACTCTGTCGGGTTACTGTATTCCGCATTTACCTACTATCTGGGCTTTAAAGTCAATAGCGGGGAGTACAAGCTCATGGGCCTGGCACCATACGGCATAGACGGTTCTGAACGGGTCGGGCATTTCAAGAAGATCATCTGCGAGAAACTGGTAAAGATCAGTGCAGATGGCTCGATACGACTGGATCAGCAATACTTCGATTATGCTGTAGGATTGCGCATGGCTCGTGATGCACGCTGGGCTGATCTTTTCGGTTTCAAAAGGCGCAAGAAGGAAGATGAGCCATTGACTCAGGAGCACTGCGATCTGGCGCTGGCTATACAGCAGGTCACAGAGGATATCGTACTGAAAATGGCCGCTGAGGCCAAACGCCTGACCGGGTCTGACAATATCTGCCTGGCTGGCGGCGTAGCGCTGAACTGTGTAGCCAATGGTAAACTCCTTAGGCAAGGGATATTTAGAAATATATGGATACAGCCGGCTGCCGGTGATGCCGGTGGCGCACTGGGCGCAGCCCTGGCCGCGGAGTACATCTACGCAGGCACGGCACGTACTACTGATGGGCAGCATGATGGTATGCAGGGAGCATATCTGGGCCCTGCCTATACAGATGAAAACATCCAAGCAGTACTCAGTAAGTACAAAGCCATCTCTACACACTATCTCACTATGGAAAGCCTCTGTAACGCTGTGGCAGAACTGATAGAGCTGGGTATGGTGTCGGGCTGGTATCAGGGCAGGGCGGAGTTTGGACCAAGGGCTCTGGGCAACCGCACCATCCTGGCAGACCCACGAAATGGCGATATGCAGCAAAAGCTGAACCTGAAAATCAAATACCGCGAAGGCTTCCGGCCATTCGCTCCCAGTGTGCTGGCGGAAGATGTGGCGGAGTACTTTGACCTGGACCGTGAGTCGCCGTATATGCTCCTGGTAGCCGATGTGAATAGTAATATAAGGAAGCCCATGTCCCCGGGATATACCGGCAAGCCGATGATGGAGCGCCTATATACGGAGCGCTCCACCCTGCAGTCTATCACGCACGTAGATTTCTCGGCCAGGGTACAGACTGTGGGCAAGGAGACAAATCCGCTGTATCACCAGTTGCTAAGTGCGTTTAAGGCGAAAACAGGCTGCGGCGTATTGGTCAATACAAGTTTCAACGTCAGGGGGGAGCCGCCGGTACTGACACCGGAAGATGCCTTTATGTGCTTCATGCATACCGAGATGGATGTGCTGGTGCTGGGCTCCCATGTATTGCTGAAATCTGAGCAACCGGACATGAGTAGTACCTTACCAAAAAAACGATTTAAATTAGACTGAAAATATAGCTGATGGAGTTTTTGAAAGAACTGTGGGATTTTCTGAAGGTAAGGAAGAAATGGTGGCTGCTACCGATAGTGATCGTGCTGCTGCTCATAGGTGTGCTGATAGTGATAGGGGGCAACTCTGCCGTAGCACCATTTGTCTATCCTATGTTCTGATCGATGACCAAGAAGCACAAAGAGCAGTATAAGGCACTCGCCATCATCTGGGCCGGCTTCACGCTGATAGGCTGGCGGCTGCATCAGCTCTGGCTGATGGTAGCAGCGGGTGTCGTACTGCTAGCTGGTATTGCGTCCCCTTGGATATTGGATAAAGTAACCTCCGGGTGGAAGTGGATAGGAGAGCAGATAGGTGCTGTGACCAGCCGTATCATACTCGGTGTTGTGTTTGTAGTGTTTCTCTCGCCCATCGCATTTTTTTATCGGCTATCGGCGCGTGGCAAGAAGAAAGGCGCTCCCGGTAGTTTCTTTGTGGAAAGAAATCATAAGTATACTGCCGCTGACCTCGAAAAACTTTTTTAGTATTATCGCTTCAATATATCTCCCCGTACATGCCCAAATTTAATGTCGCCGCCAGAGTGCGCCGCGCCCATCAGAAGAAAAAAGGTCTGGCCCTCTTCCTGAAAAAGCTATCCCGCAAGAAGCCAAAGAATCTACAGAAAATGCTGAAGCAGGCTGATCAGGCAGCATGGCAGGAGGTGGCCTGCCTGGAGTGTGCCAACTGCTGCAAGACCATGACGCCTACCTTTACCAGGCCCGAGGTCAAGCGCATAGCGGAGCGTGTAGGTATGACATTCGATCAGTACTTTGACAAGTACCTGACAGTAGACGAAGACAACGGCGATATAGTCAATAAAAAACAGCCCTGCCAGCATCTGGGCAGGGACAATAAGTGCCGCGTATATGATATCCGCCCCGGAGATTGCAGCGGGTTCCCGCATCATGTGCGCAGGGACTTTTATCATCAGGTCAGTGAGAAGCTATATATCAATAACTCACCTCGCTGTCCGGCTACACTCAGCTTTCTGGAAAATCTGGAACGTGTAGTGGCTGAAAACGCTTGACTTGAATCATAAAATCGGTGGATGATTAAATATTGTGGATGAAAGTCCTCATTATTTCAGAAAAAAACTTGCAACTACGGGTACACCCCTTATCTTTGCATTACGTTTTCATAGGTTCAAAGTGGTCATCTCGAAAGAGGTGGCCATTTTTTTTGCATGTAATTGTGCAGTAAGTTTTTAGGATAACGGTTTTAAAAAAAATGTAAAAATAGATGTACGGATTTGCAAAAGAGTCATCTTGATCACTATATTCGTACTACGTTTTCATAGGTTCAAAGTGGTCATCTCGAAAGAGGTGGCCATTTTTATTTTCAGCCGGTCTCATTCTCCTCTCATTACTTATCTACAATATGTCTACCGATGGTCGGCCATTTGGGGGATTTTGTGATATTTACGCCCGTATTAAAGTGAATTGAAATGAAGGTTTATAGTAATATCCTGGAAACGATAGGCCACACCCCTCTGGTCAGGCTCAATAAAATAGGCAAGGGCATCAAGGCAGACCTGCTGCTGAAAGTAGAATACTTTAATCCCGGCAACTCCATCAAGGACCGCATAGGCTACCAGATGGTGATAGATGCGGAGAAAGAAGGCAAACTGAAGCCCGGTGGTACTATCATCGAGTGTACCTCGGGCAATACCGGTATGGGACTCGCACTGGCTGCGGCGGTCAAGGGCTACAAGTGCATCTTCAGTACGACAGATAAGCAGAGCAAGGAAAAGGTGGACATACTCCGTGCGCTGGGCGCAGAGGTGATAGTCTGCCCCACCAATGTGGCTCATGATGATCCGCGCAACTACCATCAGGTGGGCGAAAGGCTGGCTAAGGAAATCCCTAATTCATTTTTTGCCAATCAATACGAGAACCTGTCTAACCGCAAGGCGCACTATCTCACCACCGGCCCTGAGATATGGGATCAGACAGATGGCAAAGTGACCCACTATGTGACCACTATCGGCACCGGGGGTACCGTGACCGGTACCTCTATGTACCTGAAGGAAATGAATCCCGACATTCAGACCATAGGAGTGGATGCCTATGGCTCTATCCTCAAAAAGTATAAAGAAACCGGTGAAAAGGACATGAAGGAGGCCTATCCGTACTTGATAGAGGGCATCGGCCAGGACATCATACCGGGCAACTTTGACTTTAATGTCATAGACGCCGTAGAGCAGGTCTCAGATAAAGACGCCGCCATCATGTGCCGCAGGCTAGCTACAGAAGAAGGCATTTTTGCCGGCTACTCGGCGGGCGCAGCTGTGCAGGGTGTGCTGCAGCGTGCAGACCAGTTCAAAGAAGGAGATGTGGTAGTGATCATCCTGCATGATCACGGTAGCCGCTATGTAGGCAAAATATATAATGACGACTGGATGCGCGACCGCGGATTTCTGGTAGATGATGTGGTGACAGCCAAGACCATCATAGAGCGCAAAAAGGGCTATCAGCAACTCGTGTCTGTATCTCCGCAGCAGACGGTGGCAGAGGCGTTCAAAGTGATGAAAGCAAAAGGCATCACGCAGCTACCGGTGATGGAGAATAATGAACTGGTAGGTAGCATGTCAGAGAACCTGATCCTGCAGCTGCTGATGGATGACCACCAGTCTCGCGAGCGCGAGGTGGGTCAGGTCATGGGCGGCAAGTTTCCGGCAGTGGCCTATCACGCATCCGTATCAGACATATCCCGGCAGATATCTAAGGATAATACAGCAGTGATGGTGCAGCTCCCAACGAGCGACTGGACCATCATCACAGAGTTTGACCTGATCGAGGCTCTGGCCTGATTGATATTACAATTGATAGGCGTTGCAAACGCCATTTTGTGCCACAGCAGTTCCGGTATAGGTGTAGCCCTGTGGGTACGCCTGAGAGGGGCCAGCTACTACACTATAGGTATAGGAACCTTCCTGCAGTGAGAAGTTGGCTGATACAGCATTGCCACAGCCAGGAGTACCTCCGGTCACATAGCCGGTGATCGTACCAGTTTGTCCGCCGATCGTGATCTGTACATTACCTTCATTTCTATCGGTCCAGAACATGACATCTCCGTAGCGCACGTATCGACATGATCCATTGTCCACATTAGCATTAGGTGCATAGTTGGCTGCGTATGGATCGGTGCAGCCATATATGTCTTTGCGGCATCCTGAACCAGCTACTGCTAGTAGCAGCATAGTGGTGACGATGATGAGGGGCTTTTTCATGTGTGAGCGGTTGAAATGTTTGATAGCATATATCAGAATTTGTGCCAATTTTAGAGCTTACAATTCCGTCAGTGAGCAAATATATAGATCAAATGGGTCAGTCGGTAGATGTACCTCCATTTGCCAGGCGCATCATATCTCTGGTGCCCTCTCAGACTGAGTTGCTTTTTGATCTCGGCCTGGGCGATAGGATAGTAGGGGTGACCCGTTTTTGTATCCATCCCGAAGGTGTAGTAGGAGCCAAGGAACGCATAGGCGGCACCAAAGATTTTGATCTTGAAAAAATAGAGACACTGGCCCCTGACCTGATCCTGGGCAATAAAGAGGAAAACTATCCCGAGGGCATCGCAGCGCTTCGAGAGAAGTTTCCGGTGTGGATGAGTGATATCTATACACTGCATGATGCCTATCAGATGATGCTGGCTATCGGGCAGATGACAGCTACGGAGCTGACTGCTCGCGACCTGGTAGCCGAGATACAAAATGAATTTGCTGCGCTGGTGCGTCATAGGGCCCTACCGCAGGGACTGACTGCTGCCTACCTGATCTGGCGCAAACCATATATGGTGGCAGCCGATCATACCTTTATAGACCATATGCTCGGCGCACTAGGTGTACAGAATGTATTTGCAGAGCTGAGCAGGTATCCTGCTGTCACAGCTGCACAGCTGTCAGAGGCGCGGCCAGACCTCGTGTTTTTATCTTCTGAGCCTTACAGTTTTACAGAGAGACATATGGCAGAGTTTCAGCAGCTATGCCCGGCTGCCAGGGTCATGATAGTAGACGGCGAGATGTTCTCCTGGTACGGCTCGCGCCTGAGGCAGGCGGCAGAGTACCTATCCCTGCTCCGTGATAGCATACTGGACACGCTGACCTGAGGCCGGGCGAACCAAAACAACTACTCATTGTTATCTTATCATTGGCAGTGTGATGGGCGCTGCCTTGTCATTTTCTTTCACCGTTATTTAAACTGCATTCGATTGAATATCATAGAATGGTATCGCTACATATCATCCTGTTGGTTTACTTTCGCAGTCCGAAGTACCACCCTATGCTGAGATTTTTACATTGCTTTTTCCTGATTCTCCTGAGCCTTGCTGCTATCTCTACACTACAAGCACAGTCTGTGCCCAGGTACACGATATCCGGGTACATCAGAGATACCGCCAATGGTGAAGGACTGCTGGGTGCTACCATAGCTGTGGTGGAGCTGACCAAAGGGACCAATACCAATGACTACGGATTCTACTCTCTTGATCTGCCGGCAGGCCACTACACGCTCAAGGTATCCTATGTGGGATATGAGACTGAGACCATACCACTCGATCTCGCCGGCAATATCAAAATGAACTTTGACCTGCACACCGCTGCTATGGCTACTAAAGAAATAGTGGTCACCGCAGAAAAGAAAGATGCCAATGTGACCAGTACATCTGTAGGCCGGCAGGAGCTGACCATTGAAACGGTCAAATCCATACCTGCCTTTATGGGTGAGGTAGATGTGCTGAAGACGATACAGCTGCTACCGGGGGTGATGGCGGCAGGCGAGGGCAATACAGGCTTCTATGTGCGCGGTGGCGGTCCTGACCAGAATCTCGTGCTGCTGGATGAGGCCGTGGTGTATAATACAGGCCACCTGTTCGGCTTCTTTTCGGTATTCAACTCTGATGCCGTGCGGTCAGTAGCGATAGAGAAAGGAGCTATGCCGGCACAGTATGGCGGACGCCTCTCGTCTGTGGTAGACGTGAAGATGAGCGAGGGCAATATGAAGCACTGGGAAGTAGCGGGCGGCATAGGCCTCATAGCCTCACGGCTCACTGTGCAGGGTCCCCTGAAGAAGGATAAATGCTCCATCATCCTCTCCGGCAGGCGCACCTATATTGATCTTCTCACCAAGCCATTTCTGGCTACATATCAGGGAGGCAAATACAAAAAAGACGGCTACTACTTTTATGATCTGAATGCCAAGCTGAACTATATCATCTCTGACAAAGACCGGCTATTTGTTAGTGCGTATTTTGGGCGGGATGTTTTTGACTTCAAGGCTCCGGAGGGTGACTTTAATATTCACTTCCCGTGGGGCAATAGCACCGTGACCGGCCGGTGGAATCACATCTTTGGCGATAAGCTCTTCATGAATGCCATGTTCATCTACAATGATTACCGATTTGATATCAAGTCAGACTATCGCGGGGTAATATTTGGGGTGAGCAGTGATACCCGCGACCTCGGCGCTAAACTGGCCTTTGACTATTCGCCACTGGTAGGGCATATGGTGAAGTTTGGTTTAGACTATACCAATCACATGCTCACACCATACCAGACGCAGGGCGTCTTTGACTCTGTCAGCATACAAAATACCAACACCTCATCCAAGTATGGCCATGAGCTGGCTGCCTATGTGGCCGATGACTTTGAGGTCAATAAATGGCTCAAAATAAATCTGGGCCTGCGCGCCTCCCTCTTCTGCCTGGCGGGGCCGTACAAGAAGAGTATTTTTGACTCGACCGGGGCCAAGGTAGATAGCCTGAACTATGCACTAGACCAGCCGGTCAAGACCTACTACGGTCTGGAGCCGCGTGCCAGTGCCCGGATCAAGGTAGCGAAAGCCACCTCCATCAAGGCCGGCTTCTCCCTGACCAAGCAGTATATACATCTCGTTTCAAACTCTACTACTACGTTGCCATTTGACCTCTGGGTGCCTAGCACTCTGAAGGTAAAGCCTCAGATGGCGCTACAGTACTCGCTGGGTGTCTTTCAGAATTTTCACGATAACATGTTTGAAGCGTCGATAGAGGGATACTACAAGCAGCTTTTTAATCAGATAGAGTATGGCGATAATAATGTACCGGGTATAGATCAGGATGTAGAAGACTTCTTTGTTTTCGGCAAGGGGAGGAGCTATGGTGCTGAGTTCTTTCTCAAGAAGGCGAGGGGCAAGTTTCAGGGATGGATAGGCTATACGCTGGCATGGACACAGCGCAAATTTCCCAGCATCAATAACGATCAGTGGTTTGCAGCCAAATATGATCGCCGCCACGACCTGAATGTGGTACTGATGTACGAAATCAATCAGCGCTGGAAGCTGGGCGCTACATTCGTCTATGCCTCAGGCAATACGACTACACTGCCTGTACAGCTATTCTATCAGGAGGGGACCATCCATGAGATATATGGCCCCAGAAACTTCTATCGCCTGCCGGCTTATCACCGACTGGATCTCAGTGTGACCTACAGCTTCAAGCATAAGCGCTTTCCAAAGCTCCACTCAGATCTCAATCTCTCTATCTACAATGCATATAGCCGTCAAAACCCATATTTCGTCTATGTAGATGTGCAGGGAAATCCATATACCGGCAGTATCAAAACGTCTCTGAAGCAGGTGTCATTATTCCCGATACTGCCATCTATTACCTGGAACTTTAAATTTGGAGGATAAGTATGAGAAAGCAGTTCTTTAGCCACACAGTCTTATCCGTATCATCAGCGTGCAAATTGTACGTCGCTTGTTTAGCCATAGCTGCAGGCCTCTTGACTAGCTCCTGTACCAAGGACATAACCGGCGACCTGCCGGATCTGGGTACCAGCACGGTAGTAGACGGCAATATAGAAAGCGGTAAGCCCCCGGTGGTTTTGCTCACGCGCAGCACACGCGTCTTTGGTGATCTCAATATCAATGATCTTGGCGCCTTCTTCCTGCATGGAGCTGTGATGTACATGACCATAGACAATGATAGTACGAGGATACCGCTGGATGAGATATGCCTGCGTGACCTCACGGCTGTGCCAGACTCTATGAAGTGGACCTTACTATATTCCCTCGGGGTGACAGTGTATGACTCATCATCGGTGCCCGATGTGTGCGTATATACCCTGCCACTCAGTGAGCTGGCCGTCTATTACAATACCGGCAGCTGCCCGCACTGTGGCGCAGAGCAGCACACCTATCATCTGAATATACAGGTAGGCAGCAAGACGCTCACCGCCTATACTACTATCCCTCAGGCACTGGGTATAGACGGCCTCAGCATACGGGATGCACCTAATAATGACAGTCTGGTCAATGTCATGGCCACCATCACTGTGCCGCCCAGCAACGGGCACTTTATCCGCTACTGGACCCAAAGGAACGACGAACCATTCTACACACCTTACTCCGGCTCTGTATATGATGACAAGCTATGGCTGGGGCAAACGCTGACCCTACCACTGGAGAGGGGCATACCGGGCTACATTACCAATCCCGACCCGGTCACCTATGGCTATTTCTGGAAAGGAGATACTGTCACTGTGAAATGGGCCAACATAGACAGCCGCACCTTTGATTTCTACAATACACTGGAGAATGACGGCGGCGGTAGCCCGTTCTCTGCTCCGCTGCGTGTCAAATCCAATATAACCGGCGACAGTGCCGTAGGTGTCTGGGCCGGCTATGCCGCTAAATACTACACTATCATAGTGCCTAAATAGGCATATCCTCAACGACGTCATAAAACAAAAACGCCCCCGGTATCGGAGGCGTTTCGTAATATATTAGTTGAGGCTTATTCTGCCACAGCTTGCCTTTTCTCAGAGATGCGGCTTGCCTTACCCTTGCGATCACGCTGATAGTACAGCTTCGCACGGCGTACGCGGCCTACCTTATTGACAGCGATCTCATCTACGAATGGTGAGTAGAGAGGGAAAACACGCTCTACACCCACACCGTTAGATATCTTACGCACGGTGAAAGTGGCAGTAGTGCCGTTGCCGTTCAGCTGGATCACATCACCACGAAACTCCTGGATACGCTCCTTGTTTCCTTCGGTGATCTTATAGCTTACAGTTATGTTGTCACCAGGGCCAAATTTTGGATGCTTGTTGGCCTGGTTGAAGGTGTCGTTCACTAGTTTGATAGTGGGATTCATATTCAGATTATTTTACTCAGATTTTGAAAACGGAATGCAAATATATCCTTTTCTACGGAAAATCCGCATATCCGGGCGAAAAAGTTAGCCTGAATATCAGCGGCTCATACCTCCACACACAGACAGGGTCTGTCCTGTAATATAGGCAGACAGGTCGGAGCCCAGAAACAGTGCGGCATTGGCTATCTCGTCAGCCCTGCCCATCCGGCCCAGAGGTATCTGGGTCAGCAGGCCTTTCTTGATATCTTCTCCCAGTACATGGGTCATATCTGTCTCGATAAAGCCGGGGGAGATAGCGTTGCAGCGGATGCTCCGGCTGCCAAACTCGTCAGCTATGGACTTGGTAAAGCCTATGATACCAGCTTTGGAAGCGGCATAGTTGCTCTGGCCCGCCTGGCCGCGCAGGCCTACGATAGAGGTCAGGTTGATGATAGAGCCGGACTTCTGGCGCAGCATTAGTTTGGCCACCTGTTTGGTCAGGTTAAATACCGATTTGAGATTGGCTTGTATCACCTCGTCAAACTGCTCCTCACTCATGCGCAGGATCAGGTTGTCACGCGTGATGCCGGCATTGTTTACTAGTATATCTATGCGACCCAGCTCGGCAGCCACGTCATTGACCAGCTGCTCAGAGGCTGCAAAAGAGGCCGCGTCTGATCTGTAAGCTACGACCTTGACGCCATATTGGGCTGTCAGCTCATCTACGAGTGCCTGGGCTTTTTCGGCGCTATTCAGGTAGGTAAAAGCCACGTTGGCGCCATATTCGGCGTATTTGCGTACTATGGCCTGGCCTATACCACGGGAGCCACCAGTCACGAGGGCGTTCTTGCCTTTGAGATCCATGCTGTTGTTTTACGGCGGGCAAAATAAACAAATCCCTCAAATACCCTATACACAGGTGTGCGCTGCTACTGAGTCGCTTGCGCCAGTGCCGGTGTCTCTACGTAGTGGAGGATCGCATCGATATCCTCATCCTTCAGGCTGGTAAAAGTATTCATGAAGGACGGGCTGTAGTTTTGAATGCTGACTGCATACGGATACTTCGCGTCTACGGGCTCGTGCCAGTTTTTGATCCAGGCATAGAGCCATTGTTTACCTGTTTTACCTTGATAGCTTCCGGCATCTTCCCATCTTTTGGTCACACCTATCAGGGCCGGGCCGGTCTGGGCTACTTTGGGATTGTGGCAGGATGCACAGTTACTTTTGAAAAGTTCTCTGCCATGTTGCCATTGTGGATCTGCCGGGGCCTTTGGGGCTGATGACGTGGAGGTAGGTGACGAATTTTCTGAGAGCGGCTCTACACGGGCCGGTGTGGAGGAGTAGGGTGTGATATTCCAGACGAGGAGGGAAATGACGATGATGAACAGTACTATGACTGCCAGCTCTACGCGCTGTCTCTTAGTTTGATCCATAGTGCGAGTATTTAAAAAGTGAAGAACGATCAGAAATCGCGCGCAAGTTAGAGCAGGATATCTGCATCATATAGGTTTGCAGCAGAAATATTTTGTAGAAGAGGGGGTATAAATAAAAAAGCCACCGTGTGGTGGCTTTTTGTGTTCCCGTCGGGATTCGAACCCGAGACCCATACATTAAAAGTGTATTGCTCTACCAGCTGAGCTACGGAAACGACCTGCTTTTTAAAGCGGATGCAAATATATCATCTCTCAGGGTTTTTTATAGCCCTGTGGACAATTTATTTTTTGTCGAAAAGGACACCATCGGCCAGAAATGTGAGTGATACCTCCGGCTGTGTGATGGCAGCTATCTCTTTCTTAGACTTGCCTGCGTCTTCTGCGTAGTGCTTCAGCATAGCCACAGACGTGGTATCATAGCGAGCTGTACCCTGCATATAGGCAGTCTGGTTTTCGCAGTCGCGTGGCACGAAGAAGGCATAATCCTTGAAGCGTACGCGTATGGTACCACCTTTGCCATCTGCCACTTCCATCCAGCAGCCCTTCATCTTGCAGACACTGTTTACTTTGCCTGATATCTTTACATTTTTCTTTTCTGATACATTTTGTTCCTTCATTTCTTTCTCCAGTTGTGCCACTGTCACTGCCTTCTCCTTTGTGATCACAGCGCCATAGCCACCAGCACTATTCGCATTGCTGAGTGACTTGTACTTTGATTCTTTGGCGGGGTCGCATGTCTGGCCTTTCTGAGCATAGGTGCAGCCTGCAGTGAGCAGTGCTGCGGAGAGGATGATCACTATCTTTTTCATTTTTTGTATTGAGGTGTTTATGAGAATAACAATTTGACGTAAAACCTCGGGTCTTTGAGCCGCGCACGTATGTCCAGGTCTTCAAACATGGCCATGATCGTCTCGCGCAGCACCGCATTGCCATTGGCTTTACGCACTACAAAGTTAAAAATCGATGGATAATTCACCAATTGCTGCATACGGTAGCTCAGCAGGAGTTCGCTCCATAGCCTGTCGTACACAGCCTTGTCATATTGCGCCATTGTAGCAGCGTCAAACTTCTGTGTGGCGATACAGCGCGATACCTGTAGGGCTGCCAGCATGCCGCTCATCATCGCATTGCCTATGCCCTCGCCGGTGAAGGGGTCTATGAGCATAGCTGCATCGCCTACCAGCATATAATGATCTCCGGATAGTTGACGCTTCTTGCTGCCCAGCGGCAGGCCGTGCAGTTTCACATCTCCGATCATCTCGGCCTGCTCAAAGCGCATGCGTACAGCGGGGTGACCGGTGATTATCTTTTCAAACTCTTTTTTAAGATTGAGCTTCCTATCACTCATCACATCGGCACGCATACCTACACCGATATTGGCATAGCCACCGGGCAGAGGAAATATCCAGAAGTACCCCGGTAGGAATTCTTTGAGGAAATGCAGCTCGATAAAGTTCTTATGATCCAGGCCGGAGACATTTTTGTAATAAGCCCTTAGCCCAAAGCAATTATGCTCCGGCTCTACGGCCAGTCCGGCTATGTCCTTAGTGAAAGTAGAGCCCGCACCGTCTGCAGCTATGATGATATTGGCTTCAAAACTCTCTCCTGACTTAGCGATCGCCCGATAGCCATTTTCCGTACGCTCGTACTTTCTGATCTCTGTCTGCTCTCGTAGCGTGATGAGCGGCTGGTTTCTCACTTGCTCTATCAGCCAGTCATCAAAGTCTACGCGCTTTGAGATGAAGCCAGGCGGCGGGGTGTTTTCACCGATGTCTTTTTTGAATGGTACCCTCAGTGAGTCACCATTAGGCGCTACGAAGGTCACACCATATGAGCCGAGAAACTCATTGCGCATTTGCAACTGCTCTATCAGTGTCGGGTCGAGTTTCTTCAGCACCTCGACTACCTTGCCGCTCAGTGCATCGCCGCATATTTTATCACGAGGAAACTTTGCTTTGTCTATAAGGGTGCATGGTATGCCCTGTTTAGCCAGAAAGAGGGCCGTAGCAGCCCCGCCGGGACCGGCGCCGAGTATCAGGATGTCAGAGGATGCCATGTCAGAAGTGCGCTGCTACACGAAAGTAACCCGATGATCCGGGAAAGTACATAGGGAGCAGAGAGCCGATCAGGTTATTGCTGCCTATGATAAAGTCCAGGTTCTTCCACCGTTTGCCCACGTCCATACCCAGATTGAACAGTGAATAACCACCAGCGCCTGCACTGACAGATGTGGTCCAGTCATGATCCAGGAGGAAGGCGGCTTTCACATAGCCATAGGCATAATAGTTTTTCAGCAGTCTGGTATTTACCGACGCAGTGAGGATCATGCTGTGCTTCTTGAGCTTGACCAGTCGTGAATAGTTGACCTGAAAAATCGTAGGCAGATTGGTAGCGTATGGATTGTTGCTTTTCTTAGGCCCTATCACGCCAAATACGGAGTCAAGTTTCAATCCTGCCAGGCCACTGCCTGAGAGATTGGTCAGGTCGCTGATCACTATACCATTATACCGTATCGCGGTATCGCCGACATAGTTGGTAGGACGGCGGTTCCAGTTGATATATCCCAAATCCTGTACCGTCACACTGAGGCGCCAGTTCTCCGCACTATAGCCGAGCTGCAGATCTGCAGAGAAGCCTTTGCCATCCAGATCAAAAAAACCGGAGGCGCCGTTATTAGCCTGATTGAATGTCATACTATAGGCCACATCAAGGTATTCGCCATATGGAGCGGTGTACAGGCTGCCCTTGGGGTTTTTGAGCTGCTGGTCGCTAAAACCCTGCAGGAAAGACACGTTTACACCACCAAAGAAGTGACCATCCGATTTGCTCACGCCGATAGAGTACTGATTATACATCAGATTCTCAAAGTTAATATTGCTAAGGCTAGCAGTTTTGTCCTCAAAGCGCTTATTGCCGTAAAACAGCAGCTCAAACGCATCGCGATCTGTGGTCAGAAAGCGCATATTGCGGTGGTAATAGGACACGTATAGGGAGACTGAAGGCTTTTTGAAATAATGCTTGTATGCGAGTCCTGCCTTCATTTCATCTTCGTACTTCATCAGCCGCGGCGCATAGCCTGCTACGCGGTCTTTGAGCGTGCCGGTGATCTCTTTGCCAGTGAGGAATGCACCGGCAAATGTCGTGACGATAGCATTTGAGTTGACGTGAAAGTCGAAGTCGAGTTGTATCTCATTGGCATCATAGCACTCGGATAGAAGAGGACTGAGCGAGCTATACACATGGTCGTTATGGAATGTCGGTACCGGTGGCATCACCTTCACACAGTGGCAGACCATGTCCGCAGCATTTGCTGTGGCTGTGTCCTGCGCCAGAGATGTACAAACTGATATAATGAGTAGGATAAAGGCCGTATAGAAGTTTCTCATGCTTGGTCCCGCTGCGTTAGAATTTTACTTTGTAATTGAAATCGCCCGTGATCGTAGCGTTGATATTGTAGTCACTGTATATTTTCAGGTATTGCCCGTTGCAGGTAGCATTGCTGGACTTCGTATTGAATACTACTGTCATGATAGCGTGCTGCGCAAAGCGTAGCTTGTCTATCACGTCTGCACTGGCGTTGACATTGATCATTGATTTCTTTGATTCGGTAGCCCTGCAGTTGCTATTGATCGGAGCCGCATCTACCTGTGCATTATTCAGAATGGTGTCGAGTTTATTCCATGCACTGTCATAGGCTACCAGCGTGATATTGGACTGCAGCGGAAATTTATTGTACAGGATCACGTGCAGCACGCCATCTTTGATATTTGCTACGTCCTTTTGGCTGTATCCCAGGCTGAAATTGAACGAATCGCGAAGGGTCAGGTTATTGGCTATCAGGCTAAGCGGCAGGTTTATATCGAGGTTCACCTTCATGCGGCTGTCTATGTAGGCGAAATCGTCGTATGTGCCACGGTTGCCGTTAGGGTTAGTTTGTATCTTGACATCATACGCTATCTGATTGGGCAGATTGCTGATAAAGTCTGCAATGTTTGATGTCGTACTATTGATATTAAAAGTAGTCGTGCGTGGCGTAAGAGGAAAATCGGTCGCCTTGCCTACGTATAGCTGCCTGCCTATGACAGGGCTGGATGAGTGGTCTGCCAGCGATACTGTGGTACCGTTATTATTGATACCCGTCAGGCTATTGATCAATACCTGGCCATCCACACCAATGCCGTTTTCTACTGATACGGATAGGGACGCCTTATCAAACTTCAGTGCATCAGAAGTGTTGCCAGCAAACAGATCAGCTATCGTAAATGGAGAAGTCCCGGTATAATTGATCGTATCCCGCCCTGCATAGCCCTTTATATATCTCGGCTTGATATTGCGCAGAAAGTATTGGATGTGGATGCTGTCTGAGTTTGAAATGTGAGTTTGTACTCCATTAGAATCAATATGCACCTTCACGATCTGAGTATAAGTATTAAACTTAGTGCCATCAGTTCCGGTGAGATTGATGGAATATCCTGTAAGGTCATAACTCTGATCAATACTACCTAACTGATTTCCTTGGGCAGCTGCAATATTAGTGGTAGCAGTGAGTGGGTTGCCTGACCTATCATAGGCTCCGATCATCTGGTAAGTGAGCTTGATAGGCTGATGGATAGAACTAGTTATATGTACATCCAGTTCCCCCTGGCTGCAATCTATATATGTAAATTTTCTTTCGCCTACGTTTTGTGTTAGCTCCTGATTTTGGGTGATCAGATCCTGTGATGGGAAAATTGCTATTGCATCGCTTGCCCTTACATCGCCAATATATGCGGTGATAAAAATATTGTTAGAGGTATCTATAGTGACTAACTGACCGTTGCTACCAGGGGAGGAGAAATTGGTTACTTTTAAAGATACATTGCTGCTCACGGTTTTTCCTACCAAACTATAATACCGATAGGCATGTGCACCGGGCATAATAGAAGGAATATTATCAGACAGAATTACTGTATTGGAGTCAGTGTTGATGATCTGATATGAGAGGTTTTGAATTTCAACTGGCAAATGATTGTATATAAATATCTCAAGGTACCCCCTGGCAATAGTTACAGTATTAAAGTAGCTGGAAGCATTAAAGTTAAAGGGGGAAAGGGGCAAATTTGATATTGACGAAAGGGAATCTTGCTGGCCATTTTTGCTGATCAGATAATAGCCAAGGAGAGGCTGTCCGTTATTAATAAGGTTTTGAGCCATAGCTCCTAAAGAGACACTAAATTGTGTATAGCTATTGGGTATATTAAGCGAGTCCACACTGTATTTCTGACCTATAGAGGTGTCAGGTATGTGTATATACTGATCCGCCAGATTTAGCTCATAAACCGTATTCTGATAAGATATCGTAAGCGAACTATCTGAATTAGTTTTAAGTATAGAATCTTTGACCAGATTAGCTATGGTTACATTGGTCGTAGCGAGAGGAGCTACCAATCCTGTATCCCATCCGGTCCCGTCACGTTTACAAGAGGGAAGAAGCGCAATCAATGCAATAAACGACAATAGAGAGATGTGCTTAATTCTTTTGGTCACCTTAAAGTTCTAGTTTCGACTAAATTACGACTTAATCCTAAATATTCAGTACTGCCGCTGTGAATATCTACTATGAAGACGATATTCTATACATTTGGATGGATATGTATAAAAATAAAGGGGCTTCGAGAGATTGGGTTTTAGCTCTCCAGGTCTTGTTGGTACTGGCGGTATTAGTGCTTTTGATAATTTACTTTGCCGCATGTAGTCGCAAGGGAGGCGATTTTGTTACGTTTCTTGAGGCGGCTACTAAAATGTGGGAGGGTAAAAATATTTATTCTCCGCCCTACATCAATCTTAGGTATAGCTATAGTCCCTTTTGGGCTATGATACTGATACCTTTTGCGTTGCTGCCTACCGCAGTAGGCGCATTTATGTGGCTGGTCATTAGTCTTATTCTTTTTATTCGAACAATTTGGCTGTTGCGACATGAATTTAATGTAAGAATATCGGACCACAAGCTAGATCAGGTGCTTTGGCTTTTTATACTTCTCTATATATCTCGCTATCTGGAGTTGAACTTTCACCACGTTCAGATGACAATATTCCTGGCATGGCTAATGATAGAGGCCTTGTATCGGTGTGAGGGGCGAGAAATCATAGCGGGAACATTGATCGGAATCGGCACCATTGTAAAGGTGATGCCCGTAGTTATGATACCGTACTTTATATATCGTAGAAGGTTTGTCGCGGCAAGTAGTGCTATAGCCACTGTGGTGGTATGCTTTTTTATTCCGCTGGTTTTTATTGGCCGCTCCTTGTTCTGGGAGATGAATCAGAGCTGGTATGGCATACTCAGGCCGGATAGCCCGGAGTTTCAGTCTGAAGTCAGTTGGCACCTTCCACAGAACCTAAGCCTGCTACTATACAGACTGCTGGTTAATACCGGTGCTCCGTATGCGCACCCTGTATTGAACCTGACATACAGTCAGGCTACAGTCATAATATGGATTGTAATAGCATTCCTAATATTGCTCACACTTTATTTTCTGTCTACAATACCATTTGTGAAAGTCATCAATAGATCGCATCAGCTTTACGAATTAAGCTACATAATGCTGCTGATCCCCCTTATATTCCCTCACCAGATGAAGTATGCATTTTATTTTGTACTACCGGCTATATCCTGTCTCATGGTATATCTGGTGGCACAGTATCCAATGGAAAAACAAACGATACGATACAGGATAATAGCGGCTTTGGTATTGGTATCATTCATTCTTGGCACAGCTACTACAGATTTAGTGATCGGTATGGATCTTAGTACTATTACTCAGCACTACAAGACCATTACGATTGGAACTCTGCTTCTGATACCTGCATTAGCGATAAGCAGAGGATACTTTACCAACATAGAATAATACTATCTCCTGTCATGTTTCAGCCATGCCTTGCTGCCTGCGCCCGTGATATAGTATTTGCCACCTTTGGGCGAGCTGTATACTTTCTGGCCGCTGGGGCCTTTCATCGTGCGGTCCTCGGGGTCTTTGACCGCAGCATTAGCTTTCTCCTCTGCGCTACTATTAGGGCGGTTTTCTTCTTTCTTGGCTTCTATCTTGTCGTGCTCGGCCTTCTTAGCTGCTTTGGTAGCCGCTTCTTTTTTGCGAGCGTTGTTCATGATCTTTACATTGCGCAGAGAGTCTGCTCGGATCGACTTTGCCGTTGCCGGTTTGCTATGCCGCTTTTTGCCGGTCACGCTGGTAGCCTCTGATGGGTCTTTAGGGGCCTTCTTTTGTTTTACCTCAGCAGTATCACTACCCTCGGCCTGTTCCTTTGCAGTCTCTATTTTCTCCGTCTTAGGCTTCTTGTGTTTTTTCTTGTCAGCCTTTGGAGTTTCGGCCTCCTGCGCGTGGAGCGTAGCGGCACTGGCGGACAGGAGCAGGAGCAGCGTGATATACTTTAGGAACTTCATGTGGAGGGTTATGTCTTTTGTTTTTTCTTGCGTGCAGCAGGGAAAAGGACGTTATTCAATATCAGCCGGTAGCCCGGTGAGTTCGGGTGCAGGTTGAGGTCTGTCTTGGGATCACCTACGAGGTGCTGGTAGTCCTCCGGGTCGTGGCCGCCATAGAAGGTCCACATTCCCTTGCCAAACTCTCCATGTATGTAGCGCGCTTCATTTGCTGCTTTATTCTGGCCCATGATCAGGACATTCTTCTTGACATAGTTCTTGTTGAAGGCCGTTGTTTGCCCCAGAAAGCCCTTTACAGTTTTGGTATGGCACTGAGTGAGCATGGTAGGCACCTGGTCCCATTTGGCAGAGAAGTCAAACAGCGTAAAGTAATCGAGGTCTTTCTGCACCGTCCTGCCAAAGTTGGCATCTATATCAGAGTATTCGTACTCATATGGATTGCTGCGCAGGTGATAGTTCTCAAATGCAAAACCCTGTGTGAAATCCAGGCGCTGCTGCGCGTTGGGATCCTGCGGGTCGTGGTCATACATCACATCGCAGATGTCGGTATTATATGCATCGAGAGCGATGTCATAGGAGTCAGTAGCGCTGCACATAGCAAACATGAAACCTCCGCCGCCTACGAAGTCACGTATCTTCTGAGCCACGGCCAGCTTGAGTTTGGAGACTTTGGCAAAGCCCCGGCGTTTGGCTATTTCCTCGAGGTCTGCTACCTGGTCCTGGTACCATTTGGCAGTAGAGTAGGAGGCGTAGAATTTACCATACTGCCCTGTAAAGTCCTCATGGTGCAGGTGCAGCCAGTCATACTTTGCCAGCTTGTCATCCAGCACCTCATCGTCATAGATAGCATCGTATGGTATCTCAGCATAGGTGAGCACCATCGTGACCGCATCATCCCACGGCTGCATGGAGCGCGGCTGATAGACTGCCATGCGCGGCGCCTTCTCTAGCTTTACTACGTCCATATTGGCCTCCGGGTTGGCTATTTCATTCAGTATTCCCGTGTACTGACCATCGGCTATCACCTCAGCAGAGACACCGCGTACGGTGCATTCGGTCTCGATATTAGAGACATATTTGGTAGCAAAACTGCCACCGCGATAGTTGAGCAGCCAGTCTACCTCACCGCCATTCTTTAGTATCCAGAAAGCAAT
Organism: Bacteroidota bacterium; assembly: GCA_018267385.1. Lineage (GTDB taxonomy): Bacteria > Bacteroidota > Bacteroidia > Chitinophagales > LD1 > UBA1941. The sequence continues at coordinate 39,762 of JAFDYN010000009.1, forward strand.
GCCATAGGCCTTCAGGTGGTTCTTCTGCGCGAGGTCCATAGGGATCAGGACATAAGAAGCCTGCGCCAGCCCAGAGGAGAGCAGCATACATAGCAGGATTATTCGCCGTGTGATCATAGGGCTAAAGTTCGGCAAAAACCGTCAAAGTACCGATAGGGTAGTAGATGGGTTAGTATATTTTAGGAAAGAAGCTTAGAACCTCTCCACGCCGGCAAAGTGGAATGATGCCTCGATAGCAGCATTCTCATCAGAGTCAGAGCCGTGTACGGCATTGCGCTCGATATCTGTAGCATACAGCTTGCGGATAGTACCTTCTGCAGCATTGGCCGGGTTGGTAGCACCGATCAGCTTGCGGAAATCTTCTACAGCGTTGTCTTTCTCCAGTACTGCGGCTACGATAGGGCCCTCAGTCATGAATTTAACGAGGTCGCCGAAGAAGCCACGCTCTTTGTGCACTGCATAAAACTCTTCGGCCTTCTCCTTGGAGAGGCGGGTGAGCTTCATTGCCTGTATCTTGAATCCTGACTGGATGATGAGGTCTATTATTTTACCGGAGTTGCCGGCTGCTACTGCGTCCGGCTTGATCATCGTCAGGGTGATATTGCTTGCCATTATATAGTGTTTTTGTGTTGTTAAATTGCGCGGCAAATGTAGCCTATCACTCGGATATATCAAATGAGTATCCGCATTTTTTATAAAACAGCAAAAAAGATATATATAATATCTGCGAAGGTATCAGCCTATCACGATACCTGCTATGGTAGCACTGAGATAGGAGGCGAGTGTGCCGGCTATGAGCGCGCGGATGCCCAGCTGAGCCAGGTCTGCCCGGCGGCTGGGAGCCAGCTCACCTATACCACCGATCTGCATGCCTACTGATGAGAAGTTGGCAAAGCCGCAGAGTGCAAAGCTTACGATGGCTTGCGCCTTCTCTGACATGGTCGCCTTGATCTGTACAAAGTTGAGGTAGGCAACAAACTCATTGATGGTCATCTTTTGGCCCATCAGCGTGGCACACTTGGTCACATCATCATAGGGTATACCCATAGCATACGCAAAAGGCCAGAACAGCCAGCCAAAGATCATATTGAGGCTGAGGTCGGGTATGGGATTGCCGAGCAGGCCGTTTGCTTTGACCAGCAGATAGTTGATCAGCGCTATGAGCGCTATGAAGCCTATCAGCATGGCTATGACATTGATAGATATCTTCATGCCATCTGCTGCACCATGAGAGATGGCGTCTATCACATTGGCATAGTGGCTCTTCACCTCTATAGATACTTTGCCCTGCGTCTGGGGCACCTCAGTCTCCGGGTAGATGATCTTAGATATCACGATAGCAGCCGGTGCAGCCATCAGGCTGGCGGCTATCAGGTAGTCAGCCTTGACACCAAAGCCTACATACACGATCAGGATACCACCGGCTATGCAGGCCATGCTGCCCGCCATAGAGGTCAGTATCTCACTGCGGGTCATGCCCTCCAGATAGGGACGGATCATGACCTGCGCCTCTACCTGCCCCACAAATGCACTGGCCACATTGCTCAATGCCTCTGCTCCGCTCACTTTCATGATGGCATTGACACCTTTGGCTATGATGGCTACCACACGCTGCATCAGGCCTATGTGATAGAGTATAGCTACCAGCACGCAGACCAGAATGATCGTAGCAGGGATATTAAAGGCAAATACAAATCCGTTGCTCGGACCGAAGACTTTGCCTAGCTCACTGGCATCAGGCAGCACACCTCCCAAAACGAATTTGGCTCCTTCACGTGCAAACGCTTCTATTTTCTGCATGCCTTTGCCTAAGGTTTGAAAGAATGCCTGTACAGGAGGAACCTTCAGGATCAGCAGTGCCAGCGCGAGCTGCAGCCCCAGGCCGCTCAGCACCAGGCGATAGTTGATCTTCTTCTTATTGTTTGATAACAAAAAGGCAACGCCCAGTATCAGCGCGATGCCTAATAGTCCCGTGAATCTCTGCATAAAAAGGCTGTAGATTAGATTGATAAACTGCAATCTAGCAAAAAATGTGAAAGATGGTACCTGTACTGATCTGCTGCTTATCTTACCAGAGTCAGGTTGCCCTGCTGACTGGTAGTATTGCCGCCGGCGCTTTTCACTGAGATATAATAAACATAGACACCTATCGGCTGGGCTACATTTTTATACGTACCATCCCATCCGTCACCTGAGCTGAGGTTGATGTCGTAGATCAGCTCACCCCAGCGATTGTAGATGTGAAACATCGTGATCTCTGCGCCTCTGCGCAAAATAGCTTTAAAGACGTCATTGCGCCCGTCTCCGTTTGGAGAGAAGGCGGTAGGCATGATAAAGTCGAGCTGCGAGCTGGCTGTGACAGATATCTCTATAGATGCAGTAGCAGTGCAGTTGTTACTGTCAGCTACATTGACGGTATAGGTAGTGGTATGCAGTGGGGATACGACGGGTGCTACGCTGCTCACACTGCTGATATTAGAGTCAGGTGTCCAGACGATATTGTGATATGTACCGGATGGAATGATAGTGATGGTAGTAGAGTCACCCTCCTCTATAGGCAGTGAGGCGGAGGACGATAGCGTAATACCTCCGGGGCTGTGTATATAAACGCTATCTATGATAATGATACTATCGCAACCCAGCGCAGATGTCTGCGTGAAGGAGAGTACCGTATCGCTGCTATAGATGACACCGCCCACTGTGGCCTGGCTACAGCTATCGGTGCGATGGGTCACTGTAGATGGTGTGATGACCTGCAGATCTGTGATGCGCACCACGCTATCGCAGCCACCTACTGAGCGGGTGGTATCCCGGTATATGCCGGCAGCAGACTGATTCTGTCCACCTGCGTAGTAAGTCTGTCCTGTATTGATGCAGACATTATTGGGTACGGTAGTCACCACTATAGGTGCGACCGTGATAGTGGTAGTATGGTAGATACTGTCACAGCCAGTAGCTGCGCTGACTATAGTGTCCAGCAGGGTGGTATCAGCGGTATATGTATTGCCCAGGTATGATACTGTGCAGGTACCGCTCACACTGGTAGAGGTACTGACCGGAGATACCACAGTCAAGGCGGTCGTCACAATACTATCGCAGCCCAGATACGAACCTCCGGTTACTGTATCCAGGTAAGTGCCGCTGGTCGTGTAGCTGTGGCTGCCTGCCGCAAAACTTTGCCCCAGGCAGATCGTAGCGGTCTGAGAATATGTCGCGATAGGGTTCACTACCACATAGACAGTTTTGATCAGGCTGTCACAGCCATTGGTGTATTGATAGTTTTCTGTGACAGTGCTGTTGCTGGTATAGGTGGTACCATTATAGGTGGTTTGACCACAGGCTGTAGGCAGCGTGATAGTATCACGGATCACGGTGTCTACCGTCAGGTTTACTACGACTATGCTATCGCAGTTATTTACTGTATGAAGGTTACTGGTATAGGTGCCGGTGTTGCTGGTGGTAGCGCCGTCAGGCAGTGTATATGGAGTACTGGCAGCGCAGACAGTCACACTCACAGTATCGCGGTAGGTGGGATTTACCACCACCTGTACAGTGTCGGTCTGCACGCAGAGTGGAGAGAAAGATATATCGTCAAGGGCAAAGTCATTGCCGGAGGCGATGGTATTTTGATTTACGATGCATATCTGAGCAGAGGTAGCTGTGCCGGAGTTCCATGTAGTATAAAATTGTTGCCAGTTGCAGTTGGTGGGCTGCGCATTAAATACGGAGCCGATCAGTGCACCATTGATAGAGAACTGCAGCTGGGCTGGGTTTGACGCAGTGACGCTTTGCAGCCATGTAGAGAAAGCATAGTCAGTGCCGGGTACTGTGTTTACAGTCTGGCAGTAGATGCTGACATTAGCCGTCACAGCACCATTTACTATCAGCATATTGCCTGATCCTGTGGTATGATCGCCACATGGGGCCATGCCGCCATTCCAGGTGCTGGCATTACCTGATACTGTATACTGGCCTTCGTTCGTATTGTTTGTAGTATACACATAGCTGGAGCTGAATCCGGTATTACCACTGCTGAAATCTCCGTTTAGGATCTCATTGGCCGAGGCTACCTGAGATGTCACAGTATAGGTAGTAGTAGTGTCTGGAGTAGCTACAGGGTTGGCTATGTTAGCATTGCTCAGGCTACCTGCCGGGGTCCAGGTATAGCTGAGGCCGCCTGTGGCCTGCAGGTTAGTAGAGGTGCCGTGACAGATGGCAGTATTGGCCCCGGCGTCCACAGTGACAGGAGCATAGCTCAGGACAGAAGTGATGACACTATCACATCCTGCTGCATTGGGTATTGTGTCATAATATGTGCCCGCAGTACTATGCACAGCAGCACCTACAGTCAGCGTTTGACCCTGGCAGAGGGCTACCCGCTGTGTATAGGAGCTCGGGTATTTCACAGTGATAGATACAGCTATCAGTACACTATCACAACCCAGCGAGCCTCTGATAGTATCGGTAAAAGAGGTACTGGTGGTATAGGTATTGCCTCTGTATGACACGCTGCCACAGCCTGTGGGGTGTGTGGCGAGATTGTAAGAGGTGAGTACCGTAAGGTTAGTATTGACTATGCTGTCACAGCCACTCACGGCTGTAAGGGTATCGTGATAGAGACCGGTACTTGTGTACGTGTGGCCATTTACGGTATAGCTGCTGCCATTGCAGATAGTGGCAGAGTGGCTGGTCTGAGCAGGTGGTATGACGGTCACCACCAGAGAGTCGCGGAGTGTATCCGGACATAGTGTACCGTAGAAATAAAGCGTGAGGGGTGAAATGTCCAGAGGTGAAAAAGTATATATAGTATTGAGAGAGTCCGGCTGCGAGAATGTACCGTTGCCACCAGTCCAGTGCAAGTGATGGAAAGACCCAGACTTTGTAGCGTGCAGCGGCACAGTGAGCGGTGCATGGCAGAAGTTGACAGTTGTATCATTGCCTGCATTGACTGATGGTGTCACAAATGGAGCATTACAGCCGATATTGACATATGTGGCATTGCCGGCAAAGTCAAAATTAACGGTAGCGCCGTCAGCCGCAGCATGGTTTCCTGCTGCATTGACCAGTAGGTTTTTCATATATGTCGCTGTGTCATTGCAGCCCAAGGCATTGTCGCGGAGTATCAATGTACGCGCCTGACTAGCTCCCCCTGTGCTGTAATTAGCGAAGTGTCCGCTGGTATTGCCAGCACACTGGAAGAGGATATACACTGTGTCGCTGAGGTTAGCAAAGGAGTTGAAGGTCACATTCATATTGGTGCTGGTCACTACAAGTACCTGTGCATAGGCCGGCAGGGTAGTGCCACCCACCGGAGGGAGCAGGTAGCCACATCCACCTACGGTGGCATTGAGGCTATCTATCAGAGCTTGATCCGCACACCATCCCAGAAAGGAATTGTTGGGCCAGGTGACCGTCAGGTCCGAAACTGTCAGAGGATTGGGACCTACCTGAAAGCGGAACATTTCATTTTCACCCTCAGGACTACCACAGGCATCGACCAGGATCGATGATATCTCAAAGCAATGGGTCGGGAGCTGAGCATAAGCCCTTGATCCAAAAAGAGAAATAAAAATTAAAAAGACACTAATTACGTGTAAAGGCCTCCACTTCATATCTGCTTATTCAGGTGCTGCAAAAATAGCATTTCAGGGTTGATATACATTACTTTAATATTAACAAAAGACGTCGTTTTGCCCCCAAAGGCTGTATCGCTGCAAACAAAAAGGCCCCGCCAATAAAGGCGGGGCCTGAGGTCTGAGGATCTGGTGGGATCCTGTATGTTATTTCACGAGGGTCACACGTTGTGTTACCACTTGGTCACCGGCTTTCACCTTTACGATATAGACGCCTGAGGCCTCATTTGTCATATCCAGTACAAAGGTGCCGGTAGCATTGTTTTCCTTGGTCGCTACATCGATCTTTTGACCGGTCGCTGTATATACATCCAGATCTACCGGCATAGAATGAGACAGTTTCACAGTCACATTGAATACAGCCGATGACGGGTTAGGATACACATAGATATCAGTGATATCACCGTTTACATCTTTCAGACCGAGGATGAGGCGTACAGAGTCTGAGCGGGTGGCAGTACAGCCGTTAGCGTCTGTCACTGTCACGGTATATAGATCTGATGTCAGGTTTGAGATCGTAGCAGTAGTACCGCCACCAGGAGTCCAGTGATAAGCGTATGGCTGTGTACCGCCAGAAGCAGTCACCGAGATAGCACCCATTGTACCATTTTGTACCTGGTTAGTGATATTGGTGGTCAGGCTGATAGCGCTAGGAGCCGTGATAGTATTAGATGCAGTAGCGGTACATCCGTTGTGATCTGTCACACTCAGGGTGTATGTACCGGCAGGCTTGAAGAAGAGGCTCGATGTAGCAGTATTGCCCGGAGTCCACAGGTATGTATATGGTACAGTACCACCTGTCACATGTACATAGATAGATCCGTCGCTTGATGTGTTACACTTCGCATTTACTACACTGTCAGTCACGATGGTCACAGCGGCAGGCTGTGTCACAGTGTCTGTGAGTGTAGCGGTGCAGTGATTGGCATCTGTCACTACTACTACGTAGCCACCTGCTGCCAGGCCGGTCACGTCATCTGTAGTCTGAGAGGTACCGGTCCATGCGTAAGTATATGCGCCTGTACCGCCGCTTGCTGTAGTATAGATAGCACCGTTGCTTTGGCCGTTGCACTTGGCCGCCTTAGCAGAGTCGAGTACGATAGAGACTGCAGCAGCAGGCTGAGTCACTGTATCACTATGCAGGATGAGTGCACAACCGTTAGCATCTGAGATAGTATCTGTATAGCTACCCGCAGCTACACCTGTCAGCTGGGCACCTGTAGCGCCCGTGCTCCATGTGTGAGTGTAGGTCGGTGTGCCGCCAGATACAGTCACAGTCACAGTGCCGGTAGCGCCGCCGTAGCAAAGTACCGGTGTCACAGTATCCATAGCAGATAGCATAGCAGGCTGAGTCAATGTATCAGTGTAAACATATGTACAGCCACCTGCGAATGTAATGGTATCAGTATACACACCTGCGCTGAGGTTGCTCAGGCTGGTAGTAGTATCACCGGTAGACCACATGTGCGTGAATGGTGCCAGGCCACCGCTCAGGGCGATAGAGAGGCTTCCATTGCTGCTGCCGTAGCAGGTAGGCGTAGTAGCTGTAGGAGTCACTACAGGAGTATGGTTACAGTTGGTATCTACTATCGTGATCTGGAAGTCAAATGTCTCACCTGATCCGAAATTGAGGCACGCGGAAGATGCGTTGTTAGTATTACCCTGATTGCGGCTTCTGATGCGCATTCCCGTAGTACCTAGCCTGGTATATCCCTGGATAGTAAATACTGCAGTACCGTTGGTAGCTGCTACAGTAGGCTGGATCCATTCATATGTGTCAAACACGCCATTCTGGTTTGTATCTATCCAGATAGAAGAGATAGATGTACCGGTCATGTGCAGGTAGAAGGTATATGCACCACCTCTCTGCAGCGTAGCGGTAGAATCTCCTATGGCAGGGAATATTGTATAGGCATCACCACCGGAGGTTGTATTACATATAGTGTAGTTCACATTGAAGTTGGTGCCCAGTATGCGAGCTGTGTCTATGTCATTGCCACCGCAGAAGCCACCCAGGCCGCTGGTGCAATAGCACAGAGTTGGAGCATTCATATTCACAGTAAATACAGGGGAATATGCAGAGTCAGCGCAGTTTACTTTTACCCTGTAGTATGTCACGCTGGTAGGGTAGTCCTGATAGAAGTCGTTAGTAGCTCCTGTCAGATCCTGCCAGTTGATAGAGTCAAGTGAACCTTGCCACTGCAGCTGAGTGTATGGCGAGTAGCCGGTCAGAGACAGGCTGGCCAGGTTGCCAGAGCATACGCTCGATGGGCCACTGATCACACCAGCCAGTGGTGGGTTAGGGCATGGTACTACCTCTTGCAGACCGAAGTCGTCAAATGCAATATCATCCGGAGAGAAAGAAGCGAGGAGTTTCACACCAAAGAAGTAATCACCGCTGGTAGCCGGAGTAAAGATCGCAGAGTACTTCATGTATTGTGTATTGGTAGGACCAGCTACAGGAGTACCGATCACCTGAGTCATACCAGATGGAGACTGCGAGGTGCCCATGAGGGCGTAGAGTGAATCCCAACCTGTATACCCATCTGTACGATAGTAGAAGTAGAACTCATACTGCGTACCACCGGTCAGGGCGAAGCTAGGTGTGTAGATCGTATCATCAGCATTGTACCTGTCTGTCAGGTAGTGGGTACCACTACGGGCATCCAGGGTAGGGAAGATGAATGGTGCGTCTTCAGACTCCCACCTGCCACTAGGAGTAGGCAGCCAGCAGCTAGGTACTATGTCCTGACCTACTGTAGTCATACCTTCAAAGTTCTCTAGCCAAGGTATAGATGTGATCGCATTACATGGCGTGCTAAAGCCTGTAGGGCCTACCCAGTAGCCTACGCCTACAGTATCGCAGTTAGAGCGTACATAGACATCATATGCTGTATTGGCAGTGAGGCCTGTGATAGTATCGGTAGTCACACCTGCTGCAGTAGAGCCGGTAGCCAGTACGGTACCGTTCACACTGTCGCCGGCGGCTACTACTACTACGTTGTATCCGTTAGACGGAGCCGGAGAGCCTGCTGCCCAGCTTACGACCACGGTGGTAGTAGACTGCGGAGCTACGTTGATAGCTGTAGGGCCACCAGCACACGGGCTGCTCTGGAAGATATGCAGGTTGTCAAAGCTTACATTGTCTCCAAACTCTGAGTGAAACTTGAAGCCTACGTAGATAGTAGCCTGGTTGCCCGCACCTGCAGGGAGAGTCAGGTATTTCTGACGCCATGCGCCTGTACCGAGTGCGAATGACGCATCTTCTCTAGGGAAGAACTGAACGTCAGTCCAGTTGACCAGGTCAGTGGAGTACTGTACAGTCACACCTTCATTCAGGTAGTTACCTGAGTTGTAGTAGTTGCTGTGTTCATTATAGAAATAGAAGCTGATGTCTACGCTAGGTATACCGGTAGTAGTGATACCTGGGGATACGAGGCGTGTTTCATTGCCGCCTGTGATCCCGTATCCATTCCAGTAAACGTAGTCTGTACCTTCCTGTGGTGTGGTAGTAGGATTGAATGAAGATGCCAGGTATTGGAGATCATCATTGCCCACTACGTACTGCTGAGACCAGCAAGATGGGATAGAAGTGCTGTTGAAGCCCTCTATCAGTGGCAGGGTAGCATTCACGCATGTGGTCTGCACTGTGATAGGACCAGCCAGGCTACCCAAGCCTGATCCGCCACCGCAGTTTGACTGCACGTAGAAATCATACATTGTGTTAGGGGTCAGGCCGGTGATGTTGGCTGTATCTACAGTCACATCTCCCGAGTCTATACCTGCACCCGGACCTGCACCTGCAGGAGTGATGATCCAGTGATAGCCCACTGCAGGCACCGGAGAGGCATCTGCCCAGTTGACGCTAGCTGTGGTCGAGCTCACACCGCCGATAGCCAGAGCTGATGGTGCACCTGAGCATGCTGGTGTAGCATAGATATGCAGGTTGTCAAAAGCACAGTTGTTGCCGTACTCTGAATGGAATTTGAAGCCGATGTAAACCGTCGGCTGATTAGCTACAGCGGCTGGCAGGGTCAGTAGTTTCTGGAACCATGCACTACCGGTAGGCTGCAGCGTCAGGTCTACGCGTGGGAAGAACTGAACGTCGGTCCAGTTGACCAGGTCGGTAGAGTATTGTACAGTCATACCTTCATTCAGATAGGCGCCTGTAGTATAGTTAGTCGCGTCATGCAGCCAGTAGAAGCTGATGTCTACACTCGGTACACCGCTGGTAGTGATCGGCTTGGATATGAGCCTTGTCTCATTACCTGCCGTATTTGGATAGATATAAGAAGTCCACTGTACAAAGTCAGAACCTTCCTGTGGTGCTGTAGTCGGATTGCCCATAGTAGCTACATACAACATAGGTGACGTACCTGTGAGGTACTGTTGAGACCAGCAGGCCGGTATAGTAGTACTGTTGAAGCCTTCTATCAGAGGCAGAGAAGAGTTGACACAAGTAGTCACGAGGCGCAGCGAGTCTGTCCATGCACTGCTGTCAGTGCTGCTACAAACTGCGCGTACATAGGCTACATATGCAGTGTTGCTATTCAGACCGGTGATGGTGGCTGTAGTCACACCAGCTGCAGTAGTGCCGGTAGCAACCGGAGTAGCAGATGGACCAGATCCTGATGGTACCACGGCCCATATGTATCCGTTAGCCGGAGACGACAGTGATGCAGTCCATGATATCGATCCACCGCCGGAGTTGACACTGGTCAGAGTAGGTGTGCCTGCTGCTACGCAGTTAGGTGACAGCTGCAGAGAGAAGTCGTCAAATGCAATACCATTCGGAGAATAAGTAGGGCAGGAATCATGATGACCCAGATAGTACACGCCAGTAGTAGGTACCTGGAAGGTATAGGTCACCTTCGTATAAGAACCTGATGATACTGCGTTAGTGATAGTACCCAGGATAGTGGTCATGGCACCGGCATTCGGAGCTGTACCATATGCGGAGCTTACTACATATCCATTGGTAGCATCTGTGGTACGGTACCAGAAGGAGTAATCGTAGTTGGTACCGGCAGTGAGCTGGAAGCCAGGGGTGTACTCCCATACGTTGAAATACCAGCTACCACCCATAAAGTTTGTACCTGTACGAGCCGTGTTACTGTTGCAGGTAGCTGAGCAAGTATAGTTCGGGTTAGTATAGGTAGTGGTGATATTAGTATATGACCAGCAGGCAGGGTATACATTCGTACCAGCTGTAGCCGGAAGTGTTTCAAAACCCTCTGTCCAAGGCAGCGTAGTAATCGCGTTGCACGGAGTAGCGATAGACAATGGACCCGCCCATGCGCTGGAGTCGGCACCGCAATTAGAGCGTACATAGATATCATATGATGTCTGAGCGCTGAGGCCAGATACTGTAGCGGTAGTCACACCGGCACCTACAGCGCCTGTAGTCACAGGCGTACCTGCAGAGCCCGCACCAGATGCTACCACTTCATATACATAGCCATTGCTAGGGTTAGTCACAGATGCTGTCCAGGAGAAGGCAGCCGAAGAACTGGTCACTACCCCTGCGGTCAGCGCCGTCGGAGCAGCGCAGGCAGCTGGTGTGCTGAATGTATATACTAACGACCATGTGCTGGTGTCCGACAGGTTGGTCAGGCTACATCCGGTCTTTACATACACATCATAAGTAGTGCTAGGGGTCAGTACCGATCCTGTAGAGGCAGTAGTGGTCGGAGCGGTCACCACGTTGCTGGCTACTGGTGTAGCACCTGACCCGGCACCTGTAGCTACTACTTCCCATGCATATCCTGCAGGTGAGCCCAGCGCAGGAGCTGTCCAGCTCAGTGTGGCCGAAGTAGCTGTCACTCCTGTGGTAGTCACACCTGTAGGCGGGAAGCAAGTAGGGGCGGCAGAAATAGTAAACTGATCTACGCCCATGTTGCATTCGCCGGAGCCATAGTTTGATATAGCCACAAAACGGAAGATAGCTGTCGTATTAGTATAAGCCGGCAGATAGATGGTGTTTTTATGCCAGTTGCTGACAGCATTAGTGCTCGCAAAAGATGAATTGGCAGTAGTATGAGTATATATGGTATCCCATGTAGTGCCATTATTGGTAGAGATCAGGAGTCGGAGCGGATTGGTAGTGTTACCGTTTGCGCCGAGGAAGTAGTAATAGCTGACCTGCTGCATAGCTGCCGGGAGCACAATGCTAGGGGAGGTCATTATATAAGGGTTGTAGGCCGTCTGTGCGTTAAATACGTTGAGCCTGGCAAACTGCAATCCTGTCTCGGGGCCTGCGGCACCATAGGTGGCATCTGCGGCCACCGGTTCGAACAGGTAAGAATATCCAGCACCTGCCGAAGCACTCCAGCAGTCTGCTGCCAGTGTAGCACTTTCAAAGGATTCAGTATATGGCAGTGCAGTGACTGCTACGCATGTAGTCATGATGCTGGCCGGTCCTATCCATGAGCTGCTATCCGTACCGCTGCATGCGGCCCGTACGTAGAGATCATAAGAGGTGCTCGGAGACAAGCTGGAAAAAGTAGCTGTAGTCACTCCTGCAGCTACGGCGCCAGACTCTACAGCTGTACCACCTGAGCCGGCTCCGGCAGCTACCGCTTTATATACGTACCCATTGGCTGGAGCAGATGGAGAGGCGGTCCATGAGATGGTCGCTCCTGTCGCAGTCACGCCACTGGCAGTCAGGGCCGATGGTGTGATACATGTCGCCAGGGTCGTGAAGGTGCCCAACGTAGACCATATACTAGTATCGGAGAGGTTAGTGAGGCTACAGCCGGACTTTACATATACATCATATTGAGTATTAGGTGTCAGTACAGTACCGGTATTGGTAGTAGTAGCGCCGACCACATAGTTATAAGCTATGGGAGTAGAAAAAGCGCCAGCGCCATGGGCCACTACCTCCCAGCCGTAGCCCACAGGGACTCCATTCGTGGGAGCCGTCCAGCTGAGGTCGGCAGAGTTGATAGTTATGTTAGATGCTGTGACGCCCGAAGGAGGGAAGCAGCTAGGTACAGAATAGATAAAAGTCAGGCCAGAGGTAGGCACCGAACTTGTAGTGTTGTCCATAAAGACAGTAGACGAGTTGGCAGAACCAAGCGCAGTGCTTGTCCATGCCCCCGATGCCAGACTCCGATCGTTAAAATCCGAGTTGCTGGCACCCCTGAGACCGATACCCGGCATCAGTGTAGATGTAGTAGCCCCGGAGACAGCATCATATACAAATTTGATAGTACCTGTCACCGTATCCATACGGGCCTGAAAGCTGAATGACTCCGAGCTGCCACCAAAAATATACCGGGCAACGTTTTGCCACTGCACTACTACTTCTGTGCCTACTACAGCCCAGGATACGGATGGAGATCCCGATGCTGCGTTGACGAGGTCTACTCCCATCGGAGCTATCACACCTGTAGCAGTCATAGTGGACTGAAGCGGCGTAGTAGATGTGCTGGTCACTGAGTTAGAAGTGCGTAGCGCCAGCCAGCCGTTTGAGCAGACAAACATGCGTTTGCAGACGGAGCCATTAAAATTGAAGGATGGGATCGTGACAAGACTTGATGTGTTGTCATCAAAACTTGATCCCAAAAGGCTGGTGCCAGTAATCGGCGTGTAGGTACCGTTGGCTTGGGAAAAGACATAATAGGTGGAAACTTGAGCCGAGGCCCCCATCCAGACGGATGATAGCATGACTACCAGGAAACACCACATTTTCAAAGATTCAATTTTAGGTAGAAATTGATTTCTCATGGTGAGTGATTTTGTTCGGGGTTAAAAGTATGTTATTTGATTGTTTTCAGTCTGCTATATACTACATTTTTTCGGCCAATGTGGATATTTAATCGGGGGAAGTCATTTACGTTGAAATTGAAAGAATTTATCCACTTTTTGTAAACCAAAACACTATATTTGCGGCTCTTTTCCAAAAAGACACATCACGATATGACCTCCGAAGTCAAGCTCCTGGCCGGTACCTGCTCACAATATCTGGCAGGCGAAGTGGCAAAACACTATGGCAGCACACTGGCACGTATGGACGTGCACCGCTTTAGTGACGGGGAGATGCAGCCGGAGATACATGAGTCTGTGCGCGGCAGCTTTGTATTCATCATCCAGAATACACCCGCACCCGCTGACAACCTGATGGAACTGCTCCTCATAGTAGATGCAGCCCGCAGAGCCTCAGCAGACTATATCTGTGCTGTGGTGCCTTATTTCGGCTATGCCCGCCAGGACCGCAAGGACCGCCCGCGCGTAGCTATAGCTGCCAAGCTGGTAGCCAACCTGATGCGTGCAGCGGGAATCCAGAGGGTCATGACCATGGACCTCCATGCCGGGCAGATACAGGGGTTCTTTGATATACCGGTAGATCACCTCAATAGCTCAGCGGTTTTCATACCGTATATTAAGGAGCTGGGGCTGGACGATATGTGCTTTGCTGCGCCGGACGTAGGCTCCGTGAAGAGGGCCCGTGTCTATGCCCAGTTTTTCCAGTCTGATATGGTGATCTGTGACAAATACCGCAAGCGTGCCAATGAAGTAGCTGAAATGACTTTGATAGGCAATGTGGAAGGTAAAAACGTGATCATAGTAGACGACCTGATAGATACAGGAGGCACGCTCTGCAATGCTGCCGATCTGCTCATGCGCAAAGGCGCTAAAAGCGTACGTGCCATGATCACCCACCCGGTGCTATCCGGCAAGGCATATGAGAATATAGAAAAGTCAGTGCTGACGGAACTGGTAGTGTCTGATACACTCCCTGTGCGCAAGGATGCTCCAAAGATCAAGCAGCTCTCTGTAGCTCAGCTCTTTGCGACAGCTATCAGGAATACGCATGAGCACACGTCTATCAATGACCTGTTTCTGACACCGTCTGTATAGTTTGTTTATTTATTTTTTAATCATAAAAACCGAAGTAAAAGATGGAAGTAGTAAAAATCGAAGCGCAACTCAGGACTGACCTGGGCAAGAAGGCGTCTAAAGGCCTGCGCAAGCAAGGAAACATCCCTTGCAATCTTTATGGCGGTAAGGAAAACATCAACTTTTACGCTCCTGCATCGAGCTTTAAGTCGATCATCTTTACGCCTGATTTCAAGATCGCTGAGATATCTCTGGGCGGCAAGACATATCGCGCTATCCTGAAGGATCTGCAGGCTGAGCCTGTGACTGACAGGATCGACCACCTGGATTTCCAGGAGCTGGTAGAAGATAAGCCTGTAAAGGTAGCTGTGCCGCTCAAGTTCACCGGTACGCCAAAGGCTGCTGCTATGGGTGGTAAAGTAGAGCAAACCATGCGCAAGCTAAACATTCTGGCTCTGCCAAAGGACCTGCCTAGCGTGATCATGCTGGACGTATCTGATATGGACTTTGGTCATATCAAGCGTATCAAGGAGCTGAGCGTATCTGGCGTCACTATCCTGCACTCACAAAATATCCCTGTAGCCCGCCTGCAGGTGACCCGTGCGGTGAAGGAAGAAGCTGCAGCTGCTGCCAAGGCACCTGCTGCCGCTAAAGCACCTGCTGCTGCACCTGCTGCTGCTAAAAAGTAAGACTAACACTCGTAAGTCATACCGCCCCGAAGGAAAACCTTCGGGGCTTTTTATTTCCTGCCGCTTGAGTATTTGTCTTGGTTCTTGACTCTTGGTTCTATTATCTTTGCGCCTATGAATTTTCTCATAGCCGGCCTGGGCAATATAGGCGATGAATACACAGAGACCAGACACAATATAGGATTCAAGGTAGTAGAGGCGCTCGCGTCTAAAAATGGTAGCACCTTCACTCTGGACCGGCTGGCCCACTACTCGAGCTACAAGACCCGGGGCAAGAATGTGCATCTGATCAAGCCGACTACATTCATGAACCTAAGTGGCAAGGCAGTCCGCTACTGGATGCAGGAGCTGAAAATACCACAACAAAATATCCTGGTTGTACTGGACGATCTTGCGTTACCATTTGGTTCCATACGCTTGCGCGGCAAGGGTTCTGATGGTGGGCACAACGGCCTGAAGGATATCGATGCTACACTGGGCAACAATAATTATGCACGCCTTCGATTCGGTATTGGTAGCCAGTTTGAGAAAGGCCGCCAGGTCAACTATGTGCTGGGCAAATGGACTGTGGAGGAGATGAAGGATCTCAATGCCCGTATCGAAGCATCCTGCGAGGTTGTGAATAGTTTTATGTTTGAAGGCCTTGAGCGCGCTATGAATAAGTATAATAAATAGGATAGTCCTAATTTTCTTTGTTTAAACATCCCCTTTAATACCTGATCCAATTCCTATCTTTGATGAAAAGGAATTGTCATGAAAAAGTCATTACTGCTGGCTGCCAGTCTGATAGCAGCTACTATTTTCCTCTCTGAGTGTAAAACCAAGAAGGCAGCCACTACTGCAGAACCAGCAAAGCCAACGCCTGAGATGGCCGAGATCAATGCCGGGCACGATCTTTTTGATAATAAGTGCGGTGCCTGCCATAAGCTACCTAGCCCGCGCAAGCATGATGATGCCGGATGGGGCGAAACAATGGACCGCATGGCTCCAAAGGCCCACTTAAATGAAACCGAAAAGGTACAAGTACTCAAATACCTGACCTCAGCTAATAAGTAACTCAATGGCTACATATGAGAACCTGCCTGCGTCAGAGTACGATGTGGTCCTGATAGGCGCGGGCATCATGAGCGCTACGCTCGGTGTCTTTCTCAAGGAGCTGCAGCCCGATCTTCGTATTGGTGTTTTCGAGCGTCTGGACCGCATAGCCGGGGAGAGCTCAGACGCCTGGAATAACGCGGGAACGGGCCATTCGGCCCTGTGTGAGCTAAACTACACTCCTGAGCTTGGCGACGGTACTATAGATATCTCCAAGGCTCTTAAAATAGCCGAGACCTTTGAGGTGTCAAAGCAACTATGGTCCTATCTGCTCGGGCATGGTTATATGGGATCGGCTTCGGACTTTATCAATAGCACCCCCCATATGAGTTTCGTCTGGGGCGCGGAGAATGTAGCGTACCTGCGAAAACGGCATGCAGCCATGATACAGAGCCATTTGTTTCGCAGTATGGAGTTTAGTACGGACCACGAGTTGCTACGGCAGTGGATACCTCTGATCATGGAGGGCCGGGACCCGGCTCAGCCAGTAGCGGCTACCCGTATCACCATCGGAACGGATGTCAACTTTGGCGTTTTGACACGGAGCCTCTTCAGGCATCTGAGCGAAGGCCACGGCACAGAGGTAAATCTCAATCGCGAGGTACACCATATTGATCGTCTGGATGACTATTGGCATCTGGGCATCCGTGACCTCTCTACTGATGAGGATCTGCACGTGCGAGCCAGGTTTGTATTCATAGGTGCCGGTGGTGGCTCGCTGCCGCTACTTGAGAAGTCTCACATAAACGAAGGCAAAGGCTTTGGCGGCTTCCCTGTCAGCGGTCAGTGGCTTGTCTGCCATAATGAAGCAGTCATAGAGCGCCACCATGCAAAGGTCTATGGCAAGGCATCCGTCGGCTCACCGCCTATGTCTGTGCCACATCTCGATACTCGTGTGATAGACGGCAAAAAGTCCCTGCTATTTGGACCTTATGCTGGCTTCTCTACCAAGTTCCTTAAGGAAGGATCTTACTTTGATCTTGCCGGCTCTCTGCGTTTAGACAATCTGATACCTATGCTGGGCGCCGGCGCTCACAATCTCGACCTGACTAAATACCTCATAGAGCAGGTCACTCAGTCTGATGAAGACCGCTTCAAAGCGCTTTTGGATTACTTCCCGGAGGCGAAGCCCGAGGACTGGACCTTGGCCATAGCCGGCCAGCGCGTACAGGTGATCAAGAAGGACGAGAAGGAGGGAGGCATCCTTGAGTTTGGCACCGAGGTGGTCAGCGCGGCAGATGGCAGCATAGCCGCATTGCTCGGTGCTTCACCAGGTGCGTCTACCTCGGTATCTATCATGCTCGATGTACTTCATCGCTGCTTTCATGAGCAGATGCAATCAGAGGCCTGGCTGTCTAAATTAAAAGAGATGATACCGACTTATGGCCAGTCATTGGCTCATGATGAAGAGCTGGCTCTTGAGACGAGGCGCCGTACACATGCTGCTTTGAGATTGAGTTTATAAGCCTGCCGGCTCTCTTGGTGTACTTAATACTCCCTTGCGGGTCAGCGCCTTTTTTATATTTTCTGTATTGGCTTCTTTGCCGCATTGGTTCATATGGTACCATTGATCGTACATGAGTGAGTCAGGCCAAGATTCCATCTGGTTTATCATTTCAAAGTTCAAGTTTATGGTCTGCACGAGTTCTGGATTGATGCGGTAGTTATCCTTATTGAGCTCAGGGTACTTTGCCAGTACCTCCAGTTGTTTGGATCGCGCAAAATCCATGACCTCAGAGCGGATAAATTTTATGTGCTCAGGGCTATAACTCATCTGGCTTATAAAATGTTTTTGCGGATTGTAATGGCTGGCACACGTGTGATAGGCGTCCCGGTTCTTGGCACCGCCAGATGGCGCAGGGGTAGCGGCATTAGCTCTGGAGCCATGGGCAGCGATGATATTTTTCCAATAGAGTAGAACCTCAGTATTGAATATACTGGTAGACAGGAAATTCCGGATGGCCAATCCCGGTTTCTTCCACAAGAGCTTCAAGTAAAGCTGTGGAGTAACGCTGCTGTAGAAAGGATAGCTAGCCGGGGCATATTTCTCAGGGGTATACCACGAGTAGGGCATATCCAGCAGCAGGACTTTACCAACGCATTCCTGACGGCATCTCTCAAATGACAGGAAAAATCCGTAAGGTTCTGCAGTAGATAGGATTTGAGCATGATCCAGCCTTTCGGGATCAATATCATACCCGACATTAGAACCGCCGAGTACGGATATCTTAGTCGCATTTGCGCCGGCCTCGCTTAATCCTATTTTCGGAGTGTATAGGATAGCTGCCAACAATATCAGGTTGCTAACGAGAATAACCGCCACGAATACACCCGTTTTTGCCAGGAAGCTATTCAGGTCAGAACTGGAAGTAGATAAATTTTTGCTCATATTGGGTTAGGATGAGTGTCATGACAAGTACGGCGCAAAGGAGGTAGCATAGCCACCGTAGTATCGGGTTATTTATTTTACTGAAGATGGTAGACCTCTCGTCCCGCCTGTTGATCCAGTCTATGATCACGATCACTACCACATACAATATGCCTAACCTGTTGCTATCAGGTAGAGTAAACAGGCTGCGCGAAAAAATATGCTGGATATAGCCTATAGCAGATTGTATGTCTGGTGATCTGAAAAATATCCAGGCAAAGCACGCTGATGCAAAGGTGAGGACGACGCCCGGTATTTCGGAAAGGGCAGGTAGCACACTGTGGCTGGCTATCACTTCTGTAGTATGCTTGCGGTGTCGGTTTCCCAAAAATATCGGCAGGTACATAGCAGCATGTATTCCTCCCCAGACTATAAATGTCCAATTGGCCCCATGCCAGAAGCCACTCACCAAAAAGATGATAAAAATATTTCTGATAGATAACCAGCGACCATGCTGAGACCCTCCCAGCGGGATATAGAGGTAGTCCCTAAACCAGGAAGAAAGAGAAATGTGCCAGCGGCGCCAAAACTCCGCGATGTCACGGGAAAAATATGGGAATTTAAAATTTGTCAATAGCTCAAATCCAAAAAGCTTGGCAGTGCCAATAGCGATATCAGAATAACCAGAGAAATCGCAGTAAATCTGAAACGCAAAGTAAACCGTTCCCAAGACAAGATTGCTGCCCGAGTATGAGCTGTAATGGTCAAACATCGGGTTTACAAAATTACTAAGCTGGTCAGATATCACTACCTTTTTGAAAAGCCCCCACAAGATAAGATGCATGCCGTCCCGTGCCTGCGCATAGTTGAACTTACGTGGCCGGATAATCTGGGGCAGGAGATGAGTAGCCCGCTCTATAGGACCTGCTACCAGCAGGGGAAAAAAGCTGACAAAAACAGCGTAGTTTACAAAATTTCGTTCAGGCTTTATGATCTTGCGATAAATGTCAAATACATAAGACATGCCGTGGAAGGTGTAAAAGGATATACCTACCGGAAGGGCTATATTCAAGATAAAAGGATGAACTTGACAACCCAGTCCATTGGCCATATGTTCAAAGTTCTCCGCAAAGAAATTATAGTATTTAAAGAAAGCCAGTATACCTAGATTATTGATAATACTCAGAATGAGGTAAAACTTCTTGTGCCTCTCAGAGTGGTATATCAATAGTCCGAACCCGTAGTCTATCATTGTAGAGAGGATAAGGAGAAACATGAACCTCCAGTCCCACCATCCATAAAAGAAATAACTGGCACCTAGCAAAAACATATTCTGTAGCAGCAGACTCCGGCGCAGCAGATACCAATACGAGATAAATACAATCGGAAGGAAAATAAAGAACTCAAATGAATTGAAGAGCATTGAGCAAACCTGCTTTTACGATTTAGGATTTATAGCGTTGATGACGGTACTAGATAAACATTATTATCAAATCTGACAAGCTGACCTTACTAAAAAGGCCCGGTGCTAACCCGGGCCTCTCATTATGTCTGATCTGGTGATTATGCTTCAACTTCCTCTGTTACCAGATAGCTCTCCAGTGCATTGTCATACTTCTCTTTCCAGCTATTCACGGTACCCCACTTTTCGCCGTCTATGATCACCTGTGTGCCTTTCACCTCTCCCAGCATAGCAAACTCTGAGTCCTGCTTCATCATCAGATTGATAAAAGCATTCTCGCGGTCTGCCGGGACTGTGACTATCACTCGGCTCTGAGACTCGCCAAAGAGGAAAGCATCCTTGCGCACATTAGGGTCGGACTCTATGTTAAAGCCCTTATTGCCGGACATAGCCGACTCGAGCAGCGTCACGAAGATACCACCCTCTGATACGTCATGAGCAGAGTTGATCAGGTTAGACTTGATCAGCACCTTGATAGCCTTGTGCAGCGCCAGCTCTTCATCTATGTCAAAGTATGGAGCAGGAGAGTTCTGTACCTCGAAATTCTGGATCAGGTATTGAGAAGATGAGATGTCATCGCGGTTCTCGCCAATCAGGTAGATCTTATCGCCATCGTTCTTGTAGTTCAAGCTCATGGCAGCATACTTGTTTTCCAGTATACCTACCATGCCGATAGTCGGCGTAGGGAATACTGCGCCACCATCAGTAGATTGGTTGTAGAAGCTTACGTTGCCACCGGTCACGGGCGTTCCGAGCGCTTCGCAGGCCTTGCCCATACCCTTGATGGCATTGACAAACTGCCAGTAAACCTCCGGATTATATGGATTGCCAAAGTTGAGGCAGTTGGTCACGCCTGACGGCTCACCACCAGAGCAAACGATGTTACGTGCAGCCTCAGCTACCGCTATCTGCGCACCGACGAACGGATCTGCATATACATAGCGCGCATTGCAGTCTACGGTCACAGCCAGGGCCTTATTAGAGTCCTCTATGCGCACGATAGCCGCATCGCTAGGGCTGTTTGTGCTCATGTTTGGGATGCCTACCATAGAGTCGTACTGCTCATATACCCACTTCTTAGAGCAGATGTTGAGGGACTGGATCAGGTTTTCCGCTGCCTCCTTCATATCTTCAGGCTCCTGCATGTAGTTCATGTCAAAGCCTTTGCCGCTGGCGAAGTATGCCGGCTCACGAAACTCGCGATCATAGACGGGTGCGCCGCCACCGAGGACGAGGGACTCGGCGGGTATCTTGCCCACCAGCTCGCTGCCCATGTAGTACTCTATGATCCCCCCATCAGTTACTTCACCTATCTGTGTGCAGTGGAGGTCCCACTTGTCAAATACTGCCTTCACCTCTGCCTCCATGCCTTTCTTTACCACGATCAGCATGCGCTCCTGAGATTCGCTGAGCAGTATCTCCCACGCCTTCATGTTAGGCTGGCGGGTAGGCACTTTATCGAGCCATACCTTCATACCTGACTTACCCTTGGCGCTCATCTCTGAGGTAGAGCAGGTGATGCCCGCAGCACCCATATCCTGCATACCTACCACGGCACCTGTCTTGATCACCTCCAACGTGGCCTCCAGCAGTAGCTTCTCCTGGAATGGATCACCCACCTGTACCGCAGGGAGGTCATTCACTGAGTCCTTTGTGATATCCTTTGAGGCAAAAGCGGCACCATGAATACCATCCTTACCCGTAGCAGAGCCTACGATGAATACAGGGTTGCCTGCACCATGAGAGGTGGCAGATACGGTCTCATTCACTTTTACTATACCTACGCTCATCGCATTTACGAGCGGATTGGTCTGATAGACCGGGTCGAAATACACCTCACCGGCTACGGTCGGCACGCCAAAGGCATTGCCGTAGTCACCTATACCTTTCACCACACCTTTCAGCAGATACTTGGTGCGGTCATTCTCCAGATCGCCAAAGCGGAGCGAGTTGAGCGCAGCGATGGGACGTGCCCCCATGGTGAATATATCGCGATGGATACCGCCTACACCTGTCGCTGCACCCTGATATGGCTCGAGTGCAGATGGGTGGTTATGTGATTCTATCTTGAAGGCGCAACCCAGGCCGTCGCCCAGGTCTATCAGGCCTGCATTCTCCTCGCCGGCCTCTACCAGCAGGTGTTTGCCCTTGCGTGGCAGCGTCTTGAGCCATTTGATAGAGTTCTTGTACGAGCAGTGCTCGCTCCACATCACAGAGTAGATAGACAGCTCGGTGAAGTTTGGCACGCGACCGAGTATCTTCTTGATCTGGTCAAACTCTTCCGGACGGAGGCCGAGTTGCTGTGCGGTTTCTACAGTGGTAGGGGCTAGTGATGCGTCAGACATATAGTGCTGGTATTAAATAGTTAGTATTAAGTAGTTAGACTGAGACAGAAATAGCCTGTATGATTGTATTGGTATTGATTTAATACTTAATACTAACTACTGACTACTAAAGTCGCGGCGAATTTAGCCATCCTTTCTAAACCGCAGCAGGGATTTTAAAGTATTGTTGATAAATAGGACATCAGACCTGTCTATCAGTAACCTGGAGATAGCAATACGGTAATCTTTCAAAAAAATGGCCAGCATCAGTACCCCGCAGATAATAAAGGCTACCGAGGCCGCGCCACTCGCGCCTGAGAAGTAATAATGCGGGATCAGCGTATAGCAAAGCGCTACCGAGCAGATCAGCGCCAGCAGTTGTACGAAGATCAGCCTGCCATAGGCGCCGCGGCTCAGGTAGATGCTCTGTATCACCAGCATGAGATTGTACATCAGGATGCCTGGGTAGAGCCATTTGACCTGATATTTCACATACATAAATGACCTCCCAAAGGCCATGCTGTAGAACTCTACAGGCAGGATGGCTATCACAAAGAGGATGGCTGCCGAAGCGATGAAAACTACCTTTAGGTACCGGAGGGTCTGCTCTACGGCCACGCGCTCATTGTCATGATTGGAGAAGTCACTGTAGTGTATCACAGAGACGGCGCGGCCCAGTATCCACGCCACCTCCAGCATGGAGACTCCGATAGAGTAAAGGCCGAGGTCAGAGACGCCCTGTATATGATACAGCAGGTAGAAGTACAGACGGAAATTAAGCAATTGCAATAGCTCAAACATCTGGTAGCCCAAGCCATATTTGAAGGAACTATCCAGATCGTCAAAAACCTCGGCTGACGGCCCCCAAGCTATGTATCGGAAGCAGTAAAGGAAGCTCAGCGCCGCAGTAATGCCATATGCCAGATAGAGAGGGTAGAGGTAGGCGTATATATCATTCTGATGAAAGATCAGAATGTATATGGCTAGGCCTGCCAGGGTGAGTAAAACAGGTAGCAGGAAGGTGATATTATACTTGCGTATTTCCCGTTTTGCCAGGAGTACTGCTCCGTGTATATTGCTGGTGGAGGCCAGTGCAGATAGTAGGCATATATTAAGTGAACGGCGCCAGGTGAATACATGGTAGTGGCGCAGAAGAATATAAGATAGCGCGGCTACCAGTATGGTCCAGATATAAGCCGGAATGATGAGCCGCTCTACCCGGAAGCGGGGCACCAGATATACCAGCGCCTGGCCACCTACGAAACTGCAGAAAAAGACAAGGAAGGTGATCGTAGTGAGCAGGATAGTAGCTTCGCCCTTTACCTTTGGCCCGAGAAAGCGGGACAGCAGGAGGGCTATCAGGAAGTTTGATACTGTAGACAGTATGCGGAATAGCGATGTGTTTGTAATGCTCTGTTGCAAGAAGTTCAATTAAATTTAACTTAGTACCATCATCCCTGTGGATGCAATTTATAAAGATTCACCAAACCGAAGCTGCCCGTCGGGCACACCATGAGCCAGTACCTGATAGACCTTGCCCTCTTTGTGCTGTATCTGGCGCTGATGCTTTGGTCCTTTGACCGGCTACCACTTTTTGCACACAGCTCTTTATCCCGGCGTGGCCTGACTGCTTTTTTTAGCCTCAAACTGCTTTTCAGCGTAGCTACTGTACTGGTCTATACTTACTATTATACGGACCGGGCTACGGCAGATATCTACAAATACTTTGACGATAGCCGGGTGATCTATGCCGCGATAGGAGAGCACCCGCGTACTTGCTTTCATGTGATCACAGGTTTAGGCTACGACAAGGATAACCCTGAGCTCAAGGCGGTGCTGGCCAATACACAACATTTTGATAAAAAGGACGCAGGGATTGGCGAGGCCAATAACAGGCTTTTGATACGTCTCCATGTATTGCTGCGTTTTATATCTCATGGCAATGTGTACATCCACACCCTGTTTTTTTGCTTTCTGTCTTTTGTGGGTTCTGTGGCTCTGTACAGGGCATTGCAGCCGTTCTTCGAATATGGTCAGGGGCGCATTTTGATAGTGCCTGTCTTCCTGGTGCCCTCTATCCTTTTCTGGACATCAGGGATGCTCAAGGAGACGCTGGTGATGTGCTTTCTGGGGCTCATGGCCTTCTCAGCCTTCCGTGTACTGAGTTTCCAGAATATAGTGACCAATCTGGTCCTGATGGTCATCTGGGTACTGCTCATGTATCTGGTCAAACCTTTCATAGCGCTGAGCTTTTTGGCCGGGTTTTACGTCATGGCTACGGTCAACTTCAAAGGTCTGCCGCGGATCATTACAATACTCCTGGGCATCTTTATTGCACTAGGAGTGCTATACCTGCACCAGACTTTTATATGCGAGGCGATGGCTTCTCTCATAGTGAAGCGTAATGAATTCATACATCTCGGCATGGCTATGAATGCCGGCAGCCTGGCAGATACTACTATCCGGGATGCTACCTGCACAGAGCCCTTTAAACTGATCCCGACGGCTATCTATAATGTCTTTTTGCAGCCTGCCCTCTGGAGCCATGGCGCTATGAATAAGCTCTTTGGCCTGGAAAATACCCTTGTGCTGATCTTTGCTTTGGTATCCCTCCGGTATTTCAAGCAGCCCAAACGCGTCAAGATGCAGCTAGCAGCCTTCTGTCTGGTCTTTGTAGTGTTGAACTATGGAGTGGTGGGCATCACAATCCCTATCATAGGAGCACTGGTGCGGTACAAGGTATTCGGACTACTCTTCTTCTTGATCCTGACCCTCTCAAATGTCAGTATAAGAAAATTTATATCTGATATAAAAAGGATTCCGGCGGCAGAAAAATGGCTTGCTGGTAGCGCAAAGTTTGTTTTTAACAGAACACTGTAGCCGATTTCTTGTTTTTATTTACAAAAAGTGGATAAATCGACGTCTTTCTATTTTTTTTCTGAAAGGCTAATTCTACCTTTGCGGCGCAATCGGCAGTTTCCCTTTCTAAACATTTCACCAACCAAAAACAATACTTATTATGTCAAGTGCCAGGAAAAAAGCAGTAGACACCGTGATCAACCGTGAGGTAGTGCCGCCTATGCTGGCAGGTACCAAGGTGTCGGACTATTATGCCTCCAATGTTTTCACCGACAAGGCCATGCGCGATCACCTCTCTGATGATGCCTACAAGGCAGTCCGCGAGGCGATCAAGACCGGCAAAAAGATCAGCCGCGAGATATCGGAGTCTGTAGCGCAGGGTATGAAGGCCTGGGCTATGAGCAAGGGTGCCAATAGCTACACGCACTGGTTTCAGCCACTGACCGGCGCTACTGCCGAGAAGCACGATATGTTCTTTACTCCAAAGGGTGATGGCGCTATAGAGGTATTCAGCGGAGATGCGCTGGTACAGCAGGAGCCTGATGCTTCTTCCTTCCCGAGTGGCGGTATCCGTGCTACTTTTGAGGCGCGTGGCTATACTGCCTGGGACCCAAACTCTCCGGCATTCATCATGGAGATCGGTGATGGCAAGACCCTTTGCATCCCTACTATCTTCATTTCTTACACTGGCGAGACACTTGACTATAAAGCACCGCTGCTGAAGTCTTCCCACTTCCTGGAGGAAGCCGCACTGCCTGTGGTACATATGTTTGACAAAGACGCTACCCGCGTCACAGCTACTCTCGGCTGGGAGCAGGAGTACTTCCTGATAGACGAGGCGCTGTTCTATAATCGTCCTGACCTGATGTTCACAGGCCGTACCCTCGTAGGTTCATCTCCGGCCAAGGGCCAGCAGCTGGAGGACCACTACTTTGGTACTATCCCTGAGCGCGTGTATGCCTACATGCTGGACCTGGAGGTAGAGTGCCACAAGCTCGGTATCCCTGTCCGTACCCGTCATAATGAGGTAGCGCCGGCTCAGTTTGAGTGCGCACCGATGTTTGAGGAGGTGAATGTGGCAGTAGACCACAACCAGCTCCTGATGGACCTGATGGAGCGTGTAGCCCGCCGTCACAAGCTGCGCGTGCTGCTGCATGAGAAACCATTTGCAGGTATCAATGGCTCCGGCAAACACAACAACTGGTCTATGGGCACCGACACGGGTAAGAACCTCCTGAGCCCGGGCAAGACACCAAAGAACAACATGCTCTTCCTCACGTTCTTCGTAAACGTGATCAAGGCTGTGAGCGAGCATGCAGACCTCCTGCGCGCCTCTATAGCCTCAGCCAATAACGACCACCGCTTGGGTGCCAATGAGGCGCCACCGGCTATCATCTCTACCTTCATCGGATCGTACATGAGCAACGTGCTGGACGAGATAGAGAAGCGTGTAGCTGCAGGCAAGTATGACGAGCTAAGCAATGCTAACCTGAAGCTTGATATCCACAATAAGATACCAGACGTGATGCTGGATAACACTGACCGCAATCGTACCTCTCCGTTTGCCTTCACGGGTAATAAGTTTGAGTTCCGCGCGGTAGGTTCATCGGCCAACTGTGCTCAGTCTATGACCGTGATGAACACTATCATGGGTAATCAGCTCATCGCATTCAAGGCGGAGGTAGACAAGCTCATCAAGGACGGAGAGAGCAAGGACGGTGCTATCATGCGTGTACTTCGCAGCTATATCACCAGTTCTAAGAGCATCAGGTTTGAGGGAGATGGCTACTCTGAGGCGTGGGAGAAAGAAGCTAAAAAGCGCGGCCTGAACAATGTGAAGACGACTCCTTATGCACTTGATTTCTTCGTGACCAAGAAGGCTAAGGACCTCTTCGTAAAGAATGGCATCTACTCTGAGCGTGAGCTGATAGCCCGCTACGATATCATGAACCACAGCTATGTACTGAAGATAGATATCGAGGCCAAAACGCTGGCAGATATGGCTACGAGCGTGATCGTGCCTGCTGCGCTGAACTACCTCAATACCCTGATCACAAACATCAAGGGCCTGAAGGAAATAGGTGTAGCTGCTACCGCTACCAAGGCTCAGAAGGATCTCGCTACCAAGATCGCTACCCATATCAATAAGATACAGGAAGGTGTGGCTAAGCTGGAGGCTGCTATTGCTACTGCCCACAAGGCAAAGAGTGTATCAGACGAGGCCAAGGCATACTGCGATAAGGTGAAGCCTACCTTTGACCTGATCCGTGATGAGATCGATGCACTGGAGCTGATCGTAGACGACAATGTATGGCCTCTGCCTAAGTACAGGGAGATGCTCTTCATCCGCTAGTCATCAGGTGTCAGTTGCCGGTTGGCAGTTGACTGGAAATACAAAAGCCCTTGCTCCATGAGCAGGGGCTTTTGCTTTACATTCTTTTTAGTGTCTGCCACCTCCGTGGCCTCCGCCACCGCCGGGATGTCCGCCACCACCGCCTCCGCTCATGCGGACGGCATGACCGCCTTGATTAAAGCGCTGGCCGCCGGGCTGGCTAACGCTGTGTACTGCAGGATGACTTTGAGGATTATGTATCTGGCCTTTCTCACCTGAGAATGTCGTCTCGTGGGCTACGTGATTTTGGACTGGTGCTGTGTGATTGGTGCCGTGCATGACCTCTACCTCGTGGCCGGTAGGGCGGTAGTGTACGCCATTAGGGCCATTGAAGCTGGCGTGATTGACGGTATGATTTACTACTACAGTTTTGTCTACATAGACATTGTGTATGCCGCCGCCTACATGCCATACGGCAGTATTGTAGAGGAAGTGGCCACCATCCCAGCGTCCGCCTACGAAGCCGGTACCGTAGTAGCCGAAGCCATAGTTGATGCCGCCGTAGTAGCCGATGCTGGCACCCCAGTAGCCCCTATGCCAGCCGTAGTAGCCGCCATAGAAACTCCAATAACCGGGTGTCCAGAGCAGGCCTGGAGATGGAGGGGCCACCCATACGCCGGGAATCCATGTATATGCGCTGCCATTCCAATACCAGTAGCCCGGAGTCCAGATGTAGCCATCTACGGGACAAGGTGGCTGTACGTAGTCAGGGATGGGAGGAGGGGCAGTCTGTGCCTGTACGGTCACGGATGACTGGTCGTCCTGATAGTAGGTGTCGTCTGTAGAGGTCTGGCTCCAGGCGCTATGCGCAAGAGCCACGAGTGCGAGGATGATCGTTATTCTTTTCATAATAGTGTGATTGGTCTTTGGACCAAAAGTTTAATGATGGGTAAGGAAACAATGCAGGTGCCAAAGTGGCACTATATGAAATTTTTAACCTGGTGTTAAATAGTGGATGAAGCGGATGATACTCCGGAAAGCGAAGCACTGAACTTGGATGAAAAGAGTTGTCCTATTTGTACTATCTTTAGATAACCATCATATATGAAACGCCGCTTTTATTTACTTCTTATCATCGTTAGCTGTGGCTTGAGTGCTTGCGCCCAGTCGGCCAGGTTGATGCCTGTTAGTTTGGATGATATACATGTTCTGCCTCAGTATATATCGGAAGGTAATACTTCAAACGTTCTGTATGATCTCCATGGGCAAGCAATATCTAATGATGTCAGAGTCATTGATTCTGGTGGGTGGTGCTCTGGCCTATATGTACCTGCTACAGCTGTCCGTGCCTGTGACTGGGATTGGTTCACTACTGCCTATCTGATGCAAGAATATAAGCTGCACACAAACCGTCCGTATGACAGGCGCCTGTAAATGGTCAACAATGAATTTAATAGGCCTAATGATCTTTTGCTGTATGAGTTGGGCTCTTGCTGCTCAGGCTGATCATGGAGTGATGACTAGCGTGGATGATATAAAGGTCTAACGGTTAGTGTTGGAAAATTACAGCCCGGATTTTCTGAATGATACTTCTGCACTCAAAGGCTACGCCATGGGATTACCAGAAATATGGTTGAGAGATGGTGCTGTGGGGATAACTATTGTCGATAAGCGCAACGGCTATTATGACATGTTACGGATGGATGAGTACCGTACCTTACAGAGCGGTGCTTTTACAAACGTAAATAATACGCGTTTTTACACTACAGCACTGCGCCCTACGCTATCCTCTGGCTAAGTGGATGGAAGATGTATGTTGTCATTTTAGGCATTAAGTTTCAGCTTGGCCGGCTTAATTTTTTTTCAGTAAAGTCTTACACGCAAAATTATTTACTATCGAGCCCAGCAGGTATCGCTGCATCATTGTCCTGCAAATATTTTGCCAGTGGCGGAAGGTTATAGTTTTTTCTAAGAATGTCTATATTCGTGAAGGACTGCACTTTATATAGCTCCATTCTATTCTTCTGTGCGCTCCATACCAGCTGTGTACCAAACTGCTGAGGTTGATCTTTTCTCATATTGATCCTATCTACCAGCAGTGCATATGAATTTTTACCTAGTTGGCCATTCTTGATAGCCTCATTAACCATGGGCAAATACTTCTCCTGATAAGGTAGATCGGCATGAATGATCACCTGAAAGGCAACTTTTTTTAATTCAGGACCGACTACTTCTGCACCCGGATATTGTCCTGTTCTGTCCATGATTTCAGATAGAACCCGTTGGTTTGTGCTATCCAATAAATTCTGCTGTTGCCATTTACTTTCATTCCCTTTTATCCATGGAGCGTCAGCTGCATTAGCCCGATATTTACCATCATTCTCATCCATCGCTACTATCGCTCTGATCACCGTACTATCCATATTTCTATGAATAGAGTCACAAAACCTTCTGAGCTTGGATAATTGAAAGGAATCATAATCTTTCAAAATAGATAGAACGGGGAAAGGAGGATTTTGCAGTGCGCTGCATTCTTGTACAGGAGAATGAATAAGGACCTGGCGCAAATATTTAAGTACGGTATCCTGTGGAGCGTTTAGATGATAGTACGCAATGTACCTATTATGCAGAGATGTGTATAGGTCTCCAGAATCAATCTCTGAGATCAATTTCTGATACCGTTCCGGAGATGTATCTGCACGCATGATCTGGCCATTCACCTGCTGGCCTGATGTCATAAGCACAGTGAGTATACACGCTAGAAAAAAAAGCTTTTGTACGGGATAGTTCATGCTCATAGACGTTTTCAAATGTGGAAACACGATTACAAAGCTATAGACGTTATTCCAATTTACAGCACCACACCCGGTGCTACCTCCAGAGTACGCGGGCGGAAGGTACGTGGGTCTATCTTGGGTAGGTTGGGAAGTGGTGTTTTGGTTTTGTCTTGTTTCATCAGCTTCTTGCCGAAGTCTACCTCGGTCACTTTGATCGGTGCATCTTCTTCATTAGTGTTATACTCGGTGCCCTTGTAGGACTGCAGTACCCACTCCTTTTCTTTATTGCGCCAGGCCAGTTTGTACTGGGCAGTCCACTGTACGGAGACGCCACCGGCATAGTTGAGGATGATCTGATTGCCATCTGTGTGTAGCGGCCCATCTACGGTATTGGTGATAGGATCGCCCTCGCCATTGTTATTGCGCAGGATGATACTGTCTGACTTCATATTAAATACCAGAGAGTCATTCCCCTTGCCGAATAATACTACGAGGATACGCGGGTTGCCGTTGAACTTTGTGTCAAAGTGATTGGTATTGAGATAGTCTGTGCCGGCCTGGTATACGATGGCGTAGTCCTCATAGAGGTCATTATTGAAATCGCCCGAGTCTATGAGCGCTACATCCCAGTCCTTAGGCTGGAAGGCGTCATAACCTTTACCTTCCTGCAGGATGGTAGGCGAGGGGATCTTTTGTGCAAATGCGGAAAGGGTCAGAGCGAAGAGAGCGAAGACGAGCAGGGTAATGCGATTCATGTCTGGTGTTTGATGATCAGCAAAGGTAACGGAGAATAGCAGAATTAATTATAACGAGGGTCGTTAAAAAGTGTATGCTGGCCTAATACCCCTGCAATTTGTTCTCTCCTTTCTTTTGTCTTGATTCAAAAGAAACAAAAAATCAATGCTCTGCGCACTCAGCCTAAAACAATTGCACCCACCCGCTGCCGGTCAAACTCGCCGTCTACGTTTGGTGCCGGAGGTAAATTTACTGTAAAAGTCACTTGTGAGATAATGCCGTATGGTTCAAACAGTGACCGCCAACCTTGCCCCGCTATGCAATTGTTTCTTAACGGCTAACTGCGCAAGGCCCAATAAAATACAAATGGGATGTGTCGAGATCAATACATGTATACCTATCCAACTGACAGGCTCAAAATACTACCACTCCTTGCACTTCTGAGAGAGTTTGCGCTTGAACTCTTCGCGCTCCTCGAGAGACATGTTTTGCATCTTCATTTTGACGCGCTCCTTCCAGAATTTATTCTTGCCGCTATTGGCCCAGCGGAACCCAAAACCGCCAAAGAGAATGCGGGAGATGATGAGCAGGCAGAGGGCCTGCGTGTAGGTGAGCGTATTCAGCCCAAAAACCTCGGGGATGGTGATATTCCAGATGTACTGGAAAGCGTAAACAAAAAACAGGAAGCCCACTATGGCCAGCGCGCCGATCCCTATTCCTTTACCGATGAGTTTTGAGCGATCCATATGCTATTATGATTGCTGGAAGAGTTCTTCGTACAGGGACTGCAGCTCATTGCGCAGAAACATCACCGCATACCTTTTGCGCGAAAGTAAGGTATTTACATTGGCTCCGGTGATCTCCGCGATCTCCTGAAAGCTCTTGTCCTCCAGCTCGTGCATGATAAAGACCTCGCTCTGCTCTTTTGGCAGCTTCTTCAGGCTCTCTGTGATGGTCTGCATGATCAGGTCATTCATCATCTTGCCTTCGGCTGTACCGTCATGAGAGGGCAGCATATCGGCCAGAGAGAGTGTATCGCCGTCATCTTTATAGCCGAAGGTCTGATCCTCCAGCAGTTCAGGACGTTTTTTGCGGTAGAAGTCTGTGATCCTGTTGCGCGCTACGGTGAAAAGCCATGATGCCACCTGCTCCACAGGCTTCATGACGCGAAATGTATTGACAAACTCGTACATGACATCCTGCAGGATATCTTCCGCATCCTCTGTAGTAGGTACACGCTGCTTGATAAAATTCAGTAGCCTCTTGCTCTCTTTGGAGAAAGTCTGAACGATCTTTACGTTACTTGGATCGGAGGCCATCGGGAGGGTTAAAGTAGTCATTTTACTTGGCATGAATTGTTGTATTAGACGACCACGTTTTAATAATATTGTAGGATTCGTTAAAAAGCGTGCCAACACGTATTTTTGTGACATTATGGCATCCTTTTGAACAGTTAAGGCGACATATAGTTTTCTACTGAAGGGTATCACCTAAGCGGCGATACCGACCGATACCATCCTGGTGTATGGCAAGCTGAACTCTCCACATCTGCCCGGGTTTGATTTGATGGAGTTATTCCTATTTTTACCCTGATGGAAAGAAAGTTGCTACTGGAGGTGAAGAACCTCGTCACAGAGTTTAAGACTGATGATGGTTACGTCAAGGCGGTCAATGATGTAAGCTTTAACCTCTACCGCGGGGAGACAGTGGGTATAGTAGGAGAGTCCGGCTCGGGCAAATCTGTGACCTCGCTCTCTATCATGAACCTCATACCTAACCCACCAGGCCGTATTGCATCGGGCCAGATCATCTACCACACCAAAGATGGCCGCACGGTAGACCTGACCAAAATATCTGAGGCTGAGATGCGGAAGTTCAGGGGGGATGAGATCGCAATGATCTTCCAGGAGCCGATGACCTCACTGAATCCTGTTTTCACCTGCGGTGACCAGGTGATGGAGGCGATCATCCTGCACCAGAAGAAGAGCAAACAGGAGGCCCGCGAACTGACGCTGAAGATGTTTGAAAAGGTGCGCCTGCCAGACCCGGCCCGTGTGCTGGATGCCTACCCGCACCAGCTCTCCGGCGGGCAGAAGCAGCGCGTGATGATCGCGATGGCCATGAGCTGCAATCCTAGCATTCTGATAGCAGATGAGCCTACTACCGCACTGGACGTGACGGTGCAGGCTACCATTCTGGACCTGATGAACCAACTGCGCCATGAGATAGACTCGTCAGTCATCTTTATCACGCACGATCTGGGTGTGATAGCTGAGATCGCAGATGATGTGATAGTAATGTACAAGGGCAAGATCGTAGAGCAGGGCTCTGTGATGGATATATTCAGTGATCCTAAGCACCCATATACGCGGAGTCTGCTGGCCTGTCGCCCGCCCCTGCAGACCCGCCTGCGCAAGCTGCCTACGGTAGTAGACTTTATGCGCGAAGAGGATGGACAGATCATAGAGCTGCCTACTACTGTGAAGGAGGCCATAGCTGCCAACGTGATCACTCAGGCAGAGACCGACCGCCGCCGCGAGGACCTGCTCAGCCGCAAGCCGATCCTGGAGATCAAAGGGCTGCAGACATGGTTCCCGACCAAGCATGATTTCTTTGGCCGAGTGACAGGATACGTGAAGGCCGTCGATGATGTGAGCTTCAATGTGCATGAGGGAGAAACTGTGGGGCTGGTAGGAGAGTCGGGCTGTGGCAAGACGACGCTAGGGCGTACCATACTCAGACTCGCGCCTGCTACCGGTGGTGAGGTGCTCTTCGAAGGGCGCAATATCCTCGACCTGCCCAATAATGAACTCAAGGACCTGCGCCGGCATATGCAGATCATCTTTCAGGATCCGTACTCGTCGCTCAACCCACGTATGAGTATCGGCGCTGCGATACAGGAGCCTATGAGCGTACACGGTATCCATGCCAATGAGGCGCAGCGCAAAGAAAAGGTGATGGAGCTGCTGGCCAAGGTAAACATGAAACCGGAACACTACTATAGGTATCCGCATGAGTTCTCAGGTGGCCAGCGTCAGCGTATCTGTATAGCCAGGGCACTCGCGCTAAACCCTAAGTTTATCATCTGTGATGAGTCTGTATCTGCGCTGGACGTGTCTGTGCAGGCACAGGTGCTCAACCTGCTCATACAGCTTCGCGAGGAGTTTAAGTTTACCTATATCTTCATCTCGCATGACCTGTCTGTGGTCAAGTTTATGAGTGACCGCATGGTGGTGATGAATAAGGGCAAGATAGAAGAGATGGGACCATCTGACGAGATATACAACAACCCTCAGAAAGAATACACCCGCAAACTGATCAACGCTATCCCTAAGGGAGAGCTGGAGGATATCAAGAAGCGGATGAGCATAGGTGTCTGATCTGCTAATCTATCATTATGAAGTATGTCGCTTTGCTGGTTTGCATCATTGCTTCTATCGGGACAGCCGGTGCTCAAAGCGGAAGTATAACCGGTAGAGTGACCGATAAGCAAACAGCCTTTGCGATAAAGGGGAGCAGGGTGATCGTGATCTATAGCCAGACAGCATCGGGTAAAAGCGTCAAATGCGATAGCAAAGGCAACTATATATTGCCTGATCTCAGCCTTGGTACATACACCCTTTGCTTTAATGCTGGGGGATATAAGTCTGACACTATAAGAGGCGTTATAGTAGACGCGGACAAAGTGACCTTTCTCAATGATGAGCTTCATTCTTTGGCTAGTCATTAGATATTACAATTGATAGTATATGATCCCATTCAGCCTGCGCGGCCAGAGCAAAGCGATACGCGACCAGAAGAAGGTCCTGCGGAAATTGCTGACGACAGCCTTTGCTACGGAGTTTGGCGTGCAGCATGGCTTCTTTGATATATTAAACCATCAGGACATGATGGAGGAGTTTCGCCGTAGGGTACCCGTACATACCTATAGTGATATGGCGGTGTGGTGGGACCGGGCTCGAAGAGGCGAGCGCGACATCACCTGGAAGGGTATCATCAAGTACTTTGCGCTTAGCTCAGGGACCTCTGAGGGTGCCAGCAAATATGTACCGGTCTCCAGGCACATGATACGCGCCATACAGCGCTCCAGCCTGAAACAATACGCCTCGATACTGAAAGATAAAGAAGTGCCGGTGTCGGTCTTCAGCCATAGCTCTGTGATGATGGGCAGCAGTACCAACCTGCGCTATGTAGGCTCGCACCAGGAGGGTGACCTGAGTGGTATCGTGACCACGCGTATACCGCTGTGGTTTGAGGCCTTTGCAAAGCCTGGTGTGCAGACGCGAAAGATGGCCTGGCAGGATAAGATACATGCGATAGCAGATCAGGCACGGGACTGGGATGTATCTATGATAGGCGGCGTACCAGCCTGGATCATCATGCTCTTTGAGGAGATGTGTGAGAAGTATAACGTCAAATCCGTACATGAAATATGGCCACACCTGAAGGTATACTTTCATGGAGGCGTGGCCATCACTCCCTACCTCACTGCGCTGCGGTCTTTCTTCGCGGAGGAGGTCTTCCTCTTTGAGACGTATCTGGCCTCTGAGGGCTTCTTTGCCTACCAGAGCAGGCTGCATGCGGAGGGTATGAAGCTGATCGCAAACAACGGCATCTACTTTGAATTTATCCCTTTCACCGAGGAGTACTTTGATGAGGATGGCAACCTGCGTGACCGCTTCCCCAGGACGCACCATGTGGAGGAGATCGTAGAAGGACAGGAGTATGCCATGATCATCTCTACCTGCTCGGGCGCCTGGAGGTACCTGATAGGGGATACTATCCGCTTTGAATCTCTGAAGCATATGGAGATATCTATCACCGGTCGCACCAAGCACTACCTGAGCCTCTGCCAGGAGCACCTCTCTGTAGAGAATATGAACGACGCACTGGCTGCCACGGCTGCTGCCTTTGGTGTGCACTGCCAGGAGTACTGCGTGGCAGGCATCAGGCTGGAGTCAGGTTTTGGGCATGAGTGGTATGTGAGTATCGATAGAGAGGTGGACCTTGAGGCCTTCACCCGGATGCTGGATGACAAGCTCAAGGAGCTGAATGATGATTATGCCACGGAGCGGGATTTTGCCCTCAGAGAGGTGACGGTATGGTTTCTGCCCAATGACGCTTTCACTCAGTTTCTGGCGGAGCTGGGCAAACAAGGCGCCCAGGTCAAGTTTCCCCGTGTGATGAAAGGGGCGCAATATGAGCGTTGGCTGAAATTTCTGAGTGACAGAACTTTTTAACCTCTATTTGTTTGATTATTAGTATCAGAAGCTTAACTTAGTCTTTACCTGAGAGGCGTACATTTGTCCATGCAAAACCCGAGACATGCGTACCATCTACCCAAAACTCATTACCACTCTCTTCTTTATCCTGCTGGTAGCCCTCATAGCACGGTATACGGGCGCTCCGGCAGGCAACCATCAACAGGCCTCCGCCACACAGCAGCTAGGCTACAATCCGCCGAAGTAGCAGATCATAAAAAAGCCTTACAGTCTAAACCTTGTGCGCGGGTCTTTCGTATATGGTTTCACCCCAACATGCAAAAGACTCTATCCCTATTCAATCAGTTCTGGACCTGCCTCACCTCAGTAGGCGCTTCAGAAAACCTCGAAGCCAACGAGCGCAAGTACGTCCGCTTCACCAATGTGATAGCCACGCTCACTACGCTGGCTGTATTCGTATATATACCCGTGAGTATATGGCGACAGCAGTACCTGCTGGCAGCGCTACAGACCATAGACATGCTCTTTGTGCTCAGTGTGATATGGCTGAACTGGCTGGGCTATACCAATGCCTCGCGCTATACGTACCTACTAGTGGTCAATGGCTTTGTGTATATCAACTCGTGCTTCATAGGTTATGAGAGCCATGTGCATGACTTCTTCTACATTTCATATATCGTACCCTTCCTGCTTTTCAGCGTGCGCGACTACCGGAATATCGTATTTGGTGTACTGGCTGCGGTCGGCGCTTTTTATATCTACAATCATACATACCAGTATTTCACCGTGTACAATCTGGACCCTGCTATGCAGCAGTCTATCTATAATGTAAACCTGTGGATGAAGTTTGCGCTCTTTGGGCTGGCTATCTATATCCTCTCATACTACAACTATATGACGGAGAGCGAGCTTTCTGATTCTAATGAGAAGCTGAAAGCCCAGACCGCAGAGTTGCAGCGCTCAAACAAGGACCTGGAGGAGTTTGGATCGATCATCTCACATGACCTGCGCGCACCTGTACGGAGTATCAGCAGCTTTATGACCCTGCTGCGGCGCAGGTATGAGGCGGACCTGGATAGTCAGGCGCTGGAGTTTATAGATATAGCCCGGAGCAGTGCAGAGCGCATGTCACGGCAGATAGAGGATATGCTCTCCTACAGCAAGGTAGCCCGCAACCTGCCACCTGCCGGCACTGTAGATACCAATGCCATAGTCCGCATCATACAGATGGAGCTGGGAGAGAAGTTTAAAGAGCGCAATGCACAGGTACTGGTGCGAGAGGAGCTACCACGGCTGCGTGAGGTACACCAGACACTGATACACCATATCTTCCAGAATCTGATATCAAACGGTATCAAATTCAATACTGCTGCGGATCCGCAGGTAGAGATCAGCCATGCCACAGAG
This sequence comes from Bacteroidota bacterium, assembly GCA_018267385.1. GTDB lineage: Bacteria > Bacteroidota > Bacteroidia > Chitinophagales > LD1 > UBA1941. Next base: position 77,509 of record JAFDYN010000009.1, read on the forward strand.
GGAGACAGGTATGTTTTCCGGATACGTGATAATGGCATAGGCATAGACACACAGTACAGCGGCAAGGTCTTCCAGATGTTCAAACGGCTGCATTCAGAGGAGCAGTTTGAGGGAACGGGCATCGGCCTGGCCATCTGCAAGAAGATAGTGAACCACTATGGCGGCGATATCTGGTTTGAGAGTCAGCCCGGTGCCGGTACTTCGTTCTTCTTCTCCCTGCCGCACAGGCCTGTTCAGGCCACGGTGTATAGTATAGCGCGCCCTGCCGGTGCCGGTATGCCCCTGGCTGCCCGTGCGCACTCTCAGTCTTAGCTGTATGTAGGTATGTAATTTCCGGTCCTCACGATATCGGTTCTAAACGCTCCTCCGCCGATGGACCAATCCCCGAAGGAGGAGGCTTCAATGCAGATGGGTTAAATTGCCGCTGGTTAGAATTGTTTTTTAACCGACGGAGTGGTTTTAAAGTGATGATTATTAAATAATTAAGTAAAATATATAAATTGTCTTATTATAACAACAATAGGTTGTACGGCGTTGTTGAAATGTGATGACTGCATGGCAGTAGGTGTAGGTGGGTTAGGTTACTTTTGGGCACAGTATATAGCAGGTGTTTTATGAAGAAGATAGTATTGACGATATGGATGGGATGTGCGGTGCTGGCGATGTCTGCACAGGGTACAACACACAAGATAGCAAAGGGTGAGACCCTCTATGCCATAGCCAAGAAGTACCATGTGACTGTAGCAGCCCTGGAGAAAGCAAACGGCCTGACCGCAGAGAGCAAGCTGAAGCTGGGCCAGGTGCTGACCATACCCGGTGGTGGTGCTGCCGCACCTAAGGCTGCGACAGATAGCAAGGCCACAGAGAAACCCAAAGTAACTACTGCGAGTAAAGCACCAGCTGCTACCGCCAGGCCTGAGGCAGAAAAGCCCAAAGCCAATGCGCCGGTTACAGAGCCCGCTCAGGCTGGTGTGCATGTGGTAAAGAAGGGCGAATCTCTCTACTCCCTGGCTCGCGTCTACGGCGTGACTGTCAAAAACCTGCGCGAGGCCAACGGCTTGGCTGATGATGCGGGGGTGAAAATAGGCCAGCGCCTGACCATACCATCTAAGAATCCTGACGCTGCCTACCAACCGGCAGACCACAAGCCTGCGGCCACCGAGGCCGCCAAGGCACCTGCTCCCACCGGCCATGAGTATCTCTCGAGCCATGATATGCCGGTGCGTGAGAAGCCTAAAGCCCCGGAGAAGAAGGAAGAAGAGATCAAAATAGTAGAGTCATCTACGCCCGTAAAGGTGACTGATGACAAACCGACCACACCTCCTGTATCTGACCAGCCTAAAGAAGTGGTGAAGAAAGAAGTGGTCAAGGAAGAGAAAATGCCACCCGCCAAACCTACAGAGACCGTGCTGAACAGTGACGTAGCCCCGGCTGACTACGCCACCGTCTATGACGGCTATGCTGCCAAGGGCCGCCGTAAAGTAGTGTACCGGGGTATAGGAGGATTTCTGAAGAGTGAGAATCCCGGCAATCAATACCTGGCGCTGTACAACTATGCGGAGATGGGCTCTATACTCAAGGTGACCAACCTGATGAGCAAACAAGCTATCTATGTGAAAGTGATAGGCAAGGTGCCGCAGGCAGATGTGCAGGGCGACATCATACTCAAGCTAAGCAGCGAGGCTGCCGGCCAGCTCAAGGTAAGCGAGGACAAGTTTCTCGTAGAAGTATCGAGCTATATTCTACCCTGATAGCGTAACCAATCTGACTGAATATCGTATGTAGCGGCAGGAGACGGTGTGTCCGTATCCTGTACAAAACTCGATAGTCATGAAGATCGGTACCCTCTTTGTTTTTTTAGGCCTATCGGCTGCAGCCATCTGTGCAGCGCCTGGTGCTAACTATGCCTGGCATACCGTGGAGAAAGGAGAGACCATGTACTCCATATCCCGTATGTATGGTATCAAACCTGCCGAGCTGGCCTCTTATAATGATGCTGTAGGCACCAGTATGTCTATCAAAGTAGGACAGAAACTGCGTGTGCCGGCCTCTGTAGAGGAGAGGGCCGAAAATCCTGCACCAGCACCATCGGTCAAGGTCGCGGCCAAACACGAAGCCACTACACCTGTAGCCGTACCTGCGCCATCAGCTACCGGCGAGATAGTACACACGGTCAAAAAAGGAGAGACCTTCTACAGTATCGCACGGCTCTACAGTGTAGACCGTAATGATCTGCAATCATGGAATGAACTGGCGGACCTGAACCTGAAGCTGGGACAAAAGCTGGTGATATATCCGACCCAGCATGAAGTGCTGACTAAAAGGCCGGAGGCTGCGAGGGAAGCAGTATCGGCTACCAATGAACCAGCGCGTGATGATGAGGCAAAACAAAAAACGCCATATCTCAATATCATACCTAACGTAAAGGAGCCCAATGTCAGTACTAACTCCGGTGATGCCACTGCCTCGTCTATGTCTGTAGGCCTGGCGGGAAGCAGGACCGTAAAATCATGGAAGACAGAGAGTGCCACAGACCGTATGGAAAATGCCCGTGCCAGCGCACGGCCTGCCTATGATGCTGCCAGTGAGTATGAGTCTGTCTACTATCAGAGCGTCTACTCGGGCCTGGCGAAAAAGGCGGAAAAGGGGGTAGCCAAGCTGACACAGGATAATAACCAGGCCTTCATAGCATACTATAACAATGCTACCGTAGGAACGATACTGAAGCTGACCAATGCTAACAATGGCAAGAGCACCTATGCCGTGGTAGTGGGCAGAGTGCCTGAGGTAGACGCCGGTGCCTATATGGTGAAACTAAGCGACCGCGTGGCACGCTCTCTGAGCCTGAAAGACTACAATAGCGTAGAGCTGGTCTGCTATACCGGCAACTAGAGCTACCCTTCGGTTACTAATATGACGGCCCTCCACTTTTGTGCAGGGCTGTTTTGTTTTGACTAAAGAGGAGCAGGCCGGGCCACGCAGTCACTCATAGATATTTTATATCACTGGCTTATACATTTTAGGGCTATATTTGCCCGGCTCTGTCATAGCGCAGAGGGTCTATATATGAGTTTTTTTGAAGATCGTTTTGGTGCGCATGGTTTCGTAGGTGAGCACCTCTGGCTGGGCCATCTGGGCCACTTCTTTCTGGTGGTCAGCTTCATCGCCTCTTTACTGGCCTTTGTGGCATATACGGCGGCTGAGTTCAGTAAGCCTCATGCGGATAAGGCCTCCTGGCGCTCCATAGGCCGCTGGGCTTTCTCCATACATGGCGTCTCTGTGCTAGGCGTGTTTGTGATGCTCTTCCTGATGATACTCAATCACTGGTTTGAGTACCACTATGCCTGGCGGCACTCGTCTACGGAGCTGCCTATGAAGTACATCATCTCCAGCTTCTGGGAGGGGCAGGAGGGTAGCTTCCTGTTGTGGCAGTTCTGGATAGTAGTATTGGGCTGGGTGGGAATGCGCACCTGGCGTGAGTGGGAGAGCCCTGTCATGGCTGTCACGGCTATCACGCAGACCTTCCTGGGATCTATGGTGCTCGGCATCACGATACTGGGCTACAAGATCGGCAGCAATCCCTTTATGCTGCTGCGCAATGAGATGGCGCAGGCACCCATCTTCCAGCGCCCAGAGTACCTCAACTTTATACAAGATGGCAACGGCCTGAATCCGCTGCTGCAAAACTACTGGATGACCATACACCCTCCGGTACTATTCTGCGGGTTTGCGTCAGCATTGTTTCCATTTGCATTTGTCGTGGCTGCACTCGTACGCAAGGACTATACAGGCTGGATCAAGCCTGCACTACCGTGGGCACTTTTTAATATAGCTATACTTGGCACAGGTATCCTGATGGGCGGTGCATGGGCCTACGAATCACTAAGCTTTGGTGGTTTCTGGGCCTGGGATCCGGTGGAGAATATGTCCTTTGTGCCGTGGCTGCTGATAGTAGCGGGCGTGCACATGCACCTGGTCTATAAGTATACGAAGCACAGCCTCTTCTCCGCATTCCTGTTTTATATCCTGGGCTTTGTGGCGGTGTTGTATTCTACCTTCCTGACGCGAAGTGGTATATTGGGAGATAGTTCTGTACATGCCTTTACCGATTTGGGTATGACAGGACAGCTTTTGATCTATCTTTTCGTTTTCCTTATACCATCCCTTATCCTGTTGGCTATTCGCAGCGGCTCTATGCCATCTCAGGAGAAAGAAGAAGAACTGTTATCGAGGGAATTTTGGATGTTTATCGGCTCTCTGGTGCTGATTTTCTCTGCAGTGCAACAGACGTTTACTACATCCATACCGGTATGGAATACCCTGCTAAGTGAGTTTGTGCCATGGGTGTCCCCATATATGCATGTAGAGATACCGACAGACCGGGAACATGCCTCTATTAATAAGATATGGTATCTGCTGCTGGTGGCAGTGCCTGTCTGTCTCGCATTGGTAAAGGTTTATGCACACTCATTATCGTTATGGATCAGGAGGGGTTTCTATCTTCTGGGTATATTATTAGAGCTTAAAATTATCCTGACCATTGTTGCTGGTATGAAAAATATAGCCACACCTGCGGATACTGTGGCCCACTACAATAGCATCCAGATCTGGCTGGCGATACTGGTGGCGATAGGTACAGCCCTGATACAGTACCTGGCCTACAAATCGGCTAAAGCGCCATCTGTGATCCGCTGGGCCTGGTATATGCTTGCCGCCTCGCTGGTAGTGACCATCGGCATCTGCTACGGTATGAGTATTGACTTCATCATAGAGATGTCTATACGTGAGCATTCATTCAAATTCATATCTCCGTATTTCCTTATGCTGTGGACAGCTATGTATGCGGTACTGGCCAATGCGGCCTATGCACTGGTGGTGCTAAAGAAGAATGCAAAGCTATGGGGGGGTGCTGTGACACACTTTGGATTTGGAGTCTTTCTGGTGGGTGTGCTGATCTCGCAATACAAGAAGGAAGTGATCTCTCTCAATACCGCGGGAGTGAACTTTGGCAAGGAGTTTAAAGCGCAGGAGACGGCAGAGAATATGCTGCTGCTGCGTGACTCGGTCTATAAAATGGGCGGCTATGAGATAAGCTACAGAGGCCTCAAGGTAGAGAAGCCAAACAACCTCTATGAGGTGGATTATGTCAGGAGAGGTAAAGATGGTACTGTAGATGAGCAGTTCTCGCTCTTCCCAAATGCGCAGATCAATCCCAAGATGGGCATGGTGGCAAATCCTGATACCAAGCACTACCTGACCAAGGATGTCTTTACACATGTATCATCAGTGCCTGATAACTCCAAACTCAAAGAGAAGAGCAATAATTTTGAGCTGGCCGTGGGTGATACATTCTTTACCAAGAAGAACTTTGTAGTGTTTAAAGCGCTGGATAATAAGCCGCCGCTACCCGCAGGAGTGGACAAGGATAATAAGCTGGTGGTGGGTGCCAAACTGGAGATCAAATCTCTCGATGGGAATGTGATGGAGGCGGAGCCGGTCTATATCATCAATATGGCTGATAATACGACAGCCTCAGAGCCATTTGAGAATGAACAGATGGGCCTGAATATCTCTATAGGAAGGATCAATCCGGATACCAAGAAGTTCACCTTTGTGGTAAATGAAAAGGAACTGGCGAGCGACTTCATCATCATGAAAGCTATCATCTTTCCCGGTATCAAACTGGTGTGGATAGGTGGTATCATCACCTTCCTCGGTGTGCTGCTCAGTATGTACCGCCGCATGGGCGAAAACAAAGCTAAGGCATAATCTATGGCTGCTATCACGCTGATAGGATCGGGCAATGCCGCTACAGCGCTGGGGCGGGCGCTGCGCCACGCAGGTCATCGGATCGTGCAGGTGTGGAGCCGTACGGAGGAGAATGCGACTGTACTGGCCGGGGAGCTGAATGCTACGCCGACTAGCGATCTGCAAAGCATCAACAGCGATGCAGATGTCTATATCCTCTCGGTAAAAGATGACGCGATAGAAGAGATAGCAAAAGCGCTGCCTCTGAGCGGCAAGATACTGGCGCATACTTCCGGCATCAAATCCAAAGACCTCCTACATTCTTCGGCTCACTATGGTATCTTCTATCCCTTTGTGTCTATGACTAAAGATAGCGAGACCGACTTTCGTGAGGTGCTGATGATGGTAGAGGGCAATAATGAGGCTACACTGGAGGCATTGACGCGACTGGCGCAAACACTCTCCGGCAAAGTGAAGCAGGTAGAAGAACGCGACCGGCAGTCACTACATCTGGCCGCTGTATTTGCCAATAACTTTACCAACTATCTCTATACAGTTTCCGAGCAGCTACTGCAGGAGGGCGGCCTCTCCTTTGATGAACTGCGACCACTCGTGGCGGCGCATATACAGCGGGTGATGGAGCAATCTCCGGCAAATCTACAGACGGGACCGGCTATCAGGCGTGATCATTCCACTATGGATGTGCATCTCGATCTTTTGAGCCGGCATCAAAACCTGAAAGAAGTATATTCGCTACTGACATCCTCTATACAGGATCTCTACCCCATCAAATGATCAAACAGATATATGCCATCCTGAGATTGACGCGCTGGGTCAATCTGGTGATCATCGCGCTGAGCATGATGCTCTTTCAGTATTGTGTGATACACACCTACCTGAATGCAGCAGATATACCTCTTACCATGAGCGCGCCATACTTTGCGATGCTGGTACTGGCGGTAGTACTGATCGCAGCCGGCGGCAATGTGGTGAATGACTATCTGGACTATGAGCAAGATACGGAGCACCGTCCTGACAGGGTGATCATAGGTAAGGATATATCGCTGGATACAGCCTTCAACCTGCAACTGGGTCTCAATGTGGGAGGCATCCTTATTGGCTTCTTTCTGGCCTGGCATTTTGATCATTTGAGATTGGGTTACATCTTTATCACTGCGGTGGCGATGCTGTGGCTGTATTCGCAGACATTGAAGAAGTACTTTCTGATAGGTAATGTGCTGATCGCTGCGCTGTCGGCTATCGTATTTGTGATGCCGGTACTCTTTGAACCCCGCTTGTCTGATTATTTTCAGACGGACTATCAGGAGATGGCAGCACACAGCATTCATGTACAGCTAAAGTTATATTGCTTCTTTGCCTTTATGGTATCGCTGATGCGTGAGATCGTAAAGGACGCCGAAGACCGTGGGGCAGACATGGCCTATAACATGAAAACACTACCGGCTGTGCTGCCACTCTGGGCTGTGAATACAGTAGTAGTACTGCTCATGCTCATGACGGCAGGAGTCATAGCATATGTGGAGGTGTTCTTCTGGCAGCATGGTTTGAAGAAGCATTTCTGGTTCTCCATCTTCTTTTTGCAATTTCCACTGGTGACTAATATGTTCACCGTGATACCGGCCAGGAATAGCAAGGACTATCACAATATCAGTGTGTTGCTGAAGCTGCTAATGTTCTTCGGACTACTCTCTATGCCGGTTTATTATTTGTTTATCATGGTGTGGAAGTGAGCGAGTATTAAGTAGTTAGTATTAAGTATTAAGTATTAAGAAGAATACCAAAGCCAGAATACAAGTTTAACCGCAGAGTCACAGAGGCGGAGAGGAAATACAAATAGAATGGCTTGTATCTGTCTGCTGCTATTCAGCATTTTGTATTCTCTGTGTCTTTCCGCCGCTGCGGTAAAATGAAATCAAAAAAATGACAAGAAAGAAGATCATACTAGCGTCTAAATCTCCTAGGAGGAGTGAGCTAATGAAGATGGCTGGATTCACCTTTGAGGTGCGGAGTAAGGATGTGCCGGAGATACACCCGGCCAATACACCGCCTGAAGAAGTGCCCGCCTACCTGGCCAAACTCAAAGCCTCGGCACTGCTGTCAGAACTAGCCGATGATGAGGTGCTGGTAGGTGCTGATACTATCGTGATACTGGATGGTAAAGTATATGAGAAGCCCGTGGATCGAGAGGATGCTATCCGTATGATCTCAGAACTGTGCGGGCATACTCATAAAGTAGTGACCGGTGTATATATCGCTGACAAAACTAAGGAGGTTGTATTTTCTGAAACAACTTATGTGACGTTTAATGCATTGTCACAAGATGAGATAGCGTACTACGTGGACAATTATAAGCCATACGATAAGGCAGGTGGCTATGCCTGCCAGGAGTGGATAGGAGCAGTGGCGATACGAAAATTTGACGGAGATTACTTCAACGTGGTAGGCCTGCCGATCAATAGAGTGTATGAGGAGCTGAAGAAGTTTTAGATTTCAGCTTTTCAATTATCAATGGATAATTTGCCAACCGTTGCAGCCATATCCTTGTCGTAGCCATTTCACGCCGTCGTCAGTAAAATTCAGAAAAAGTATGACTGATACCTTGGTGCCGGGTTTGGTCCAATGGGTATTGTTATTGATAAACTCCTTCAAATCTAATCTGGAGGACGGTATGTTAGTTTGGTTTTCTACACTCATCAGACAAGGAGTACCTAATGAATCTACAATGATCTGAAGTCTTAATTCACCACGTATCTTTTCATATATCCTTTCGGATATTGTTACGAAACGATGCGACGAAAGAAGCCATATCAGTATGGGTCTGTGTTGTGTCTTTCTCAAGTGTGAATACATCTGATTTGCAGCCCTCATATTGCTCAGGAAATATCTCCTGGCCGAATAAGTACGAGCTAAAAAATATGGCAGATATAAGAGTAAGCGTTTTCATGACTTTTATATAGGTTCCGATTTAATTAAAGAGCCGGATCATACGACCCGGCTTTACAATATTATCAAATTGAAATTTAGTGATTGATATGGTGATGACGATACTCGTCGTCATCCTCTACCAGCTCCTGATACCGGCGTTTGATCTCAGCATAGTGCGGAGTGTATGAATAGGTATCCAGAAACTCCTTATAAGCTTCTAAGGTATTTTTCTTCACCGCCTTTTCATAGTCTGCTGCCTCCTGGGCATTTTTGCTGGTAGGAGCGGCTACAGTCACGGGAGTGGTAGGAGCGGCAGTGCCTCCCTTGCGCCTGTTGTAGATAGCAGATATCTCGGCATATTTATCCTGGGGGTAGAGACTTTTGTCTGTCACTTCAAAGAAGCGGTCCATAGACGAGTTGAGCTGGGGCAGATAGCTCGGATCGGTAGTAGCTACCTGATCCAGGGCGCGTATCTTGAGGTAGAGGCTCTTTGAGTTGGCTCCCCCTGCATAGCGCTCTGACTCCATGATGTTGCTCACAGCATCTTTATAGTTGCCATTGGCGTAGGCTATCTCGGCAGCAGTAAAGCTTGCTTTGGCCTTGTCGTCATTGTCCTGGGCGGTAGCAGTACCTCCGATGGTGAGGCAGAGCATTGCTATGGCGAGTATTTTTCTCATTATTCTGCTTTTTTTGATGTCACTATATTAATACGTAAACAAGAAATCTGCAAGAGGGTTCGGGTGACTATCAGTAATCTGTATACCGATAAGAAAACTCGGACCATCTCCATCGTTTGCGGGCGGACCTATCTTTATGCTCGTGGTACCATTTTTCATCTTCTACCTTTTCATCATATCTATGGCGTATATCACCGTAGTGCGGGGTGAAGGAATATTTATCCAGAAATATCTTATAGCCTTCCTTTGTGTCTTCACGTACTGCCATGTAATAATCCTCTGCCTCCCCATTATAGACTTTGAAAACGGTATCCATAGCCATCTGCCTCATCATATACATCGCCATCGGGCGATAAGTAGCTACGGCTGCGGCAATCTCATAATACTTTGCAGCAGGATAGATGGTCGTGTCGGTAGCGGCAAGGAAACGCCGACCAGCTATCACAATCATAGGAGCGGCGGTACTATCTTTTGGGAGTAAAAGCTCCAGTGCTTTTACCTTTTGGTACAGGCTACGCGAGTTGGCTCCGCCGGCGTATGTCTCAGCATCAGTCAGTGCGTCTAGAGCGATGCCATATTGGTGTGCATTATAGGCCGAGTCTGCCCTGCGAAAAGCTGCACGAGCCAGACTGTCATTATCCTGGGCTGCAGCGATCATGCTAAACAGCGCCATAAGGAATATGAGAAGCGATCTTTTCATACGGTTAAATAAAATGCCCGACCAGATCAATGGTCGGGCACTCAGTTGATTGATTAGTTACAGTTTTTCGATCACGATAGCAGAAGCACCACCACCGCCATTGCAGATACCTGCTGCGCCGATCTTGCCACCTTTGTGCTTTAGCACGGAGAGGAGGGTGCAGATGATACGTGCGCCGCTCATGCCTACCGGATGGCCCAGGGCCACCGCACCGCCAAATACGTTGGTCTTAGCATGGTCTATACCGAGGAGCTTGATATTGGCGAGAGCTACATTGGAGAAGGCCTCATTGATTTCAAAGAAGTCAACGTCCTTCACTTCTTTACCAGCCTTTTTCAGCGCCTTAGGGATGGCGATAGATGGCGATGTAGTGAACTCATCAGGTGTCTGCTCTGCATCTGCGTAGCCGGTGATCTTTGCGATCGGAGTGAGACCGAGTTCCTTCACTTTGGCACCGCTCATGAGTACGAGGGCTGCTGCGCCGTCATTGATCTTAGAAGCATTGACCGCAGTCACCGTACCGTCTTTGCCGAAGGCGGGCTTGAGCGTAGCGACCTTTTCAGGCTTCAGCTTCTTGTATTCTTCATCTTCTTTTACAAAGGTAGACTCCTTGCCCTTGATCTCTACGTCAAACAGCTCGTCGCTAAACCAGCCATTCTTGTAAGCCTCAGCTGCACGGCGGTATGACTCCAGTGCATAGGCATCCTGATCCTCACGGCTGAAGTGATACTTGGCAGCGCAGCGGTCGCCGCTACTGCCCATCATCTGACCGCTATATGGATCCTGTAGTGCATCGCGTACGATGGCATCCTGTATCGTGCCATTGCCATAGCGATAGCCATTGCGGGCATTGTCCAGCATATACGGCGCATTGGTCATACTTTCCATACCTCCGGCTACTACTATGTCCTTATCGCCCAGCATGATAGACTGCGCGCCAAAGATCACGGCCTTCATTCCTGATGCGCATACTTTATTGACAGTAGTGCAGGTAGCGCCTACGTGTACACCAGCTGCGAGGGCTGACTGGCGGGCAGGAGCCTGGCCGGTATTGGCCTGGATCACATTGCCCATGATGACCTCATCTACCTGATCTCCGGTGATGCCGGCACGCTTGATAGCTTCTTTGATGGCCTGTGCGCCTAGATTGACAGCTGAGAGAGGAGAGAGGACACCGCTCATACTACCTACCGGTGTACGAGCTATGGATACGATATATACTTCGTTGTTCATGATATGTTTTGGTTTAGAAAAATTGCGGAGCAAATGTAGTAAAATAGACGATAGACTTTGGACAATAGACTTTAGACAAATACAAAGGGTAAATACATTTATTTGACACAGTGTTAGACGTATGGGAATATGTTATCCTTTCATGAAAAGAGCCCATAAAAACCGGATTTTGGCTAAGAAAGGGGCTCAAATCTCGGTTTTGTGAGCAAAAATCCTACCTTTGCCGACCTCATACCAAACTATCAATCTAATGACCAAAGAAGAAATAATAAAGCTCCTCGGCGAAGAGAAAGCTGAGTATCTGCTGGCGCATGAATCCAAGACTTTTGCAAAGGACTCTCTCTACCTCCCACGTAGGGATTTCGTAGAGCGCTACTGGAAGGACAGCAACCGCAATATACAGACCCTACGCAGCCTGCAGACTATAGCCGGTACGGGCCGCCTCAAAAATAGCGGCTATGTATCTATCCTCCCTGTAGACCAGGGCATAGAGCACTCTGCCGGCGCATCTTTTGCACCGAATCCGGTGTGCTTTGACCCGGAGGGTATCGTGAAGCTGGCCATAGAGGGCGGCTGCAATGCTGTAGCTTCTACCTATGGTGTACTGGCCTCTGTAGCACGCAAGTATGCACACAGGATCCCGTTCATAGTCAAGATCAACCACAATGAATTTCTGAGCTATCCCAATAGCTACGACCAGATCATGTTTGGTACGATCAAGGATGCCTGGAACATGGGTGCTGTGGCAGTAGGTGCCACTATCTATTTCGGCTCAGCTGAGTCTAAGAGGCAGATAGTAGAAGTGGCCAAGGCATTCGAATATGCGCATGAGCTGGGTATGGCTACCGTGCTGTGGTGCTACCTGAGAAATGAGAATTTTAAGAAAGATGGTGTGGACTATCACGTAGCTGCTGACCTCACTGGCCAGGCTAACCATATCGGTGTGACCATCCAGGCGGATATCATCAAGCAGAAGCTCCCTGAGAATAACGGTGGCTACAACGCACTGAAGTTTGGCAAGACCGACAAGCGCGTATACAGCAACCTGACCACTGACCACCCGATAGATCTGACCCGCTACCAGCTGGCTAACTGCTATATGGGACGTGTGGGCCTGATCAACTCAGGTGGTGCCTCATCTGGTGACTCTGACTTGGCTGAAGCAGTAACTACAGCTATCATCAATAAGCGTGCAGGTGGCATGGGCCTGATCTCTGGCCGCAAGGCATTCCAGCGTCCGCTGAAGGAGGGGGTAGCCCTGCTCAATGCGATACAGGACGTCTACCTGAGCAAGGATGTGACCATCGCATAATCTTTCGTATCTTTAAAAATCTGTGGCTGCCTGACCGGCAGCAGCAGGACGGAGGAGGTGGTTTTAGTCACTAAATCAAACAATCTGTGATTGTATTTCTTCACTGTATAAATGTGCCGGCTCAGCCTCTCGTAGGCCGGGCCAGCCAAAGGTATATATGAGCCAGGAAAGAGTGCCGTGGTGGAAGCGCCTGCGCAAGGGCGTAGAGACAAACACCGAGCAGAAGCTGGAGACCCCTGATGGCGTCTGGCATAAATGCAACGGCTGCAAAAAAGTATATCTAACTACACAACTGGAGGAGAACCTCTACACGTGCCCTCACTGCAACTATCACGAGCGGATAGATGCAGAGGCCTATTTCTCCATCCTCTTTGATGACGAGCAATATGAGGAGCTGTATGGCACGCTGAGGCCGGTAGACTTTCTTGAGTTTACTGACTCTAAGCCGTATAGCAAGCGTATCACGGAGACAGAGGATAAGACAGGGCTGAATGAGTCTATGCGCGTAGCTACCGGCACGACCGGTGGGCACGGACTCACCGTAGCTGCTATGGACTTCCGCTACATAGGTGGCTCTATGGGCTCAGTGATGGGAGAGAAGATAGCCCGCGGCATAGACCATGCTATCAAGCATAAGACGGCCTTTATGATCATATCCCGCTCTGGTGGTGCGCGTATGCAGGAGTCGGCCTTTAGCCTGATGCAGATGGCCAAGACCTCTGCCAAGCTGACGCAGCTGGCCGATGCCAAACTACCTTACATTTCGCTGATGACCAATCCTACTACCGGTGGCGTCACAGCTTCCTTTGCCATGCTGGGAGACTTCAATATAGCTGAGCCGGGTGCGCTGATAGGCTTCGCCGGGCCGCGCGTGATAGAGGAGACCACCCGCAAAAAGCTACCGGAGGGTTTCCAGACATCAGAGTTTCAGCTGGAGAATGGCTTCCTGGATTTCATCATAGACCGCAAGGAGCTGAAGAGTAAGATCGGGCAGCTGCTTGGGTTGATGAAGGGCTAAATACACCTTTTTTATAATGCTTAGTGTTTTATGGAATGCGATAAGTACTCGCATCTCATGATCATGAAAACTTGCTTCTTAATATTATCCACTCTATTTCTTTCGAGCCAGCAAAGCTCAGTAAAGACTTACACCACATACGTAGAGGTCATGCCGGAATACCCGGGCGGAGAAGAGAAACTAATGAACTTTATTTATAGCAATCTGCGCTATCCCGATTGGTCTTATGAGCATCATATCCAGGGCAGATCTGTCGTGAGTTTTACCGTGCTGGCGACTGGCAAAGTGGATTCCGTACATATTGTCCGGGGCATGGCGTCAGATCTTGATCAAGAGGCCTTGCGTGTCGTTCGTATGTTGGACAATTTTAAACCAGGCATGCTATCTGGTAAGCCTATTCCTGTCCGCTATACACTGCCAATAATGTTTCGGATAGACACTGTACATCCGGATAGCAGAAGTGTGCCCCATCCATCCTATCGCTAGTTTGCCAGGATAAAGTGACACAGATAAAAGCCCACGATTCCTATATTTGTCTGCTTTACAGACATTACCTTATATGAAAATCATCTCCCTCGCGCTCGCGCTCTTTCTTTCATTCACCCTAGTGGCACAGGTAGATACCAGCAAGGTCTATACAGTGGTGCAGCAGATGCCGGAGTTTCCCGGAGGGCAGGATTCTATGAACCGCTATCTGGCTACGCACACGCACTACCCGGAGCAAGCCAGTGACAGCGCCATACAGGGCCGCGTAGTCATAGGCTATGTGGTCAACCGGGATGGTAGCATATCCAATGTAGACGTAAAGCGCCATGTGCATCCACTGCTGGATGCCGAGGCCATGCGTGTGGTCCGGTCCTTCCCGCGACAGCATCTGGGTATGCAGGGGGGCCAGGCTGTGAAAGTCAGCATGGTTGTACCTGTCACTTTCAAGATCGCGTTAGAACCTGAGTTTGTGCTGCCCGTTTTCCCGGGTGGTGAGCAAGCGATGAAGGAATATCTGCGGGCAAATATCAAGCACAAAGACGGTGCGCGCGGCTTCCTCGGGCTCGTGCCAGTAGCTTTTACTATCGATACAGGTGGCAATATATCGGACGCCCATTGTAGCCTCAGTGTGCCTGGAGATATAGACTCTGAGGCTGTACGGGTCGTGATGTCGATGCCGCGGTTTCAGCCGGCTAAACAAAAAGGACATACTGAGCCGTCACAGCTGATGCTGAATGTTTCCTTTTTTGATGAGCGCTACGTAGTAGATGCAGAAGGCAACTACAACGGTACTGCTTTGGATGAGTGGCCCTCATTTCCGGGTGGATATCCGGCTCAGCGTGCTTTCTTTGAAAAGTATCTAAGCGCTTTTTACTCACTGAGAGATAAAATGAAAGGACTCATAGTAGAATTTACCTCTCTGCCTGACAGTTCGATCTCGGGTATCACTATCACTAGTGGTATCACAGATGTGACAGATGCGCAGCTGAAAGCTGTTATCGCGAGGATAGGGAAATTCAAGCCCGGAATATATAATGGCAAGCCCGTGAAAACGCGGGTAAGATATGTCATAGATACTTTCTCCAGGATCGCAGCTAATCCTATCTTTTCTGCAATGCCACGGTTTCCAGGTGGTTTGGATAGCCTGAGGAACTTTGTACAATCGCAAGTACGGTATCCCGAACTGGAGAGGGAAAATGGTATCCAGGCCCGGGTAGTGGTACGATTTAAAGTAGAAGAGGATGGACGTACCAACGAGATAGTAGTAGATAAGGGCAATCACCGCGCACTGGACATGGAAGCTGCGCGCGTGGTCAGTATACTGCCTAATTTTATACCGGGTACGCTACAGGGTATACCTGTAAGTGTACCGTTTATATTTCCGGTAGCATTCATTTTGAAATGATAAATATGAAACACGTTTTTGTATTCTGCGGTATAATTATCTCGTTTTGGAGTTTTGGGCAGGCCTCACAGTCTGATAGTGTGACGTCTATGCCACCCCGGTATGTGAACGGAGACAGTGTTTTCAGTATGATAGAGGAGATGCCATCCTATCCGGGTGGAGAGGGGGCTCTGATGCAGTTCATACAGAATACGATAAATTATCCCGACTATGAGCGTGAAAATGACATACAAGGTCGCGTTGTAGTCGGTTTTGTGGTCAATGAAGATGGCAGCCTGTCAGATATCAGAATCCTCAAAAGTGTATCTCATGGTATAGACTCTGAATCTCTCAGGGTAGTACGACTATTCCCTCACTTTATACCAGGCCGGCATAATAGCAAGGCCGTCAAGGTTGACTATGGTTTCCCGATAAATTTTAAGCTGGCCACCGATCCGGATCTTTTGCAGACAGAGGTCCGCTCTCATCCTGTGCCGCCACCACCGCCGCCACCGGGCCGGTCAGAAGTTGTATATATGCCACCTGCCTTTAATGGTGGGGATGATGCCCTCATGACTTATATCTCCGCGAAAGCACTGCGATACAGCAAAAAAGGACAAGAGGATACACGCGTATTTATGGTTCAGATAGATGAACGAGGTGCGGTCAAGGAGGTCGGGGCATATACAGGAGTAGAGGATAGCTATACTAAGAAGGCTAGAACGATCATTCAATCGCTGCCCAGATTTACCCCCGCCACCAGAAACGGGGAACCTGTTCCGTCTTTGTATATGATACCAGTACGGTTTAAAAGATAGGTGTGAGCAACCGGCTGGCGCTGCCTGACCAAGGTAGATAAGACATCAGAGCTATGGTCAAAAGCATAATGCCTATATTTGAATCTACAACCTGCTTCTGATTTGAATACCGAACTCTTTATAGTCCGCAAGATCGCCTTTAGCAGGTCGAGGTCTTTTTCGTCATTTATCATCCGTATAGCGATAG
The DNA here is from genome assembly GCA_018267385.1 of Bacteroidota bacterium. Lineage (GTDB taxonomy): Bacteria > Bacteroidota > Bacteroidia > Chitinophagales > LD1 > UBA1941. Next base: position 94,018 of record JAFDYN010000009.1, read on the forward strand.
CGGCTGTAGCGCTCAGCGTGGCAGTGATGATCGTGACATCTTCATTCATCAATGGTTTCCAGAAAGAGATAAGGGGTAAGATATTTGCCTTTTGGGCGCACATGCACATCAAGCCCTACAGTATGGCAGACTCTTATGAGTCCGGTGCGGTGTACAAGTATCAGGACTTCTACAAGCACCCTGAGATGCTGCCTTATGTCAAGCACATTGAGGTGTCTGCCATTAAGGGCGGCCTGCTGAAGACAAAGGATGACTTTGACGGGATCGTACTACGAGGGGTGGGAGAGGACTTTGACTGGTCGGTACTGCAGCCCTATCTGAAGCGCGGTCAGATCATAAGTGCAGATAGTACGGAGTCGCTGCGACAGATACTGATATCCAAGGCTACTGCGGATAGACTTCAGCTCGATACGGGAGATAAGGTGGTGGTCAATTTCATAGGACAAGAGATGCGGGCGAGGCCCTTCCGTGTACGTGGTATCTATGAGACGGGTATAGAGGAGTTTGACAAGGAGATAGCTATGGTAGATATCCGGGTGATACAGGATATCAATGGCTGGGGGCGTGACTCAGTAGGTGGATTTGATGTCTTCCTGAAGGATGGACAGCTATTCAAAAGCCGGGCGCGGGCATATTACCTGTCGGTCTTTGGCGGGCTGCTGAATAAGGAGCAGTACGATGAACTGAACCGCGACCCGATAGACGACCTGACCGCGCGCATGAACCATGAGATCCATGCAGACTACCTGGGGGTAAACTCGATCAAGGAGCTGAAGCCGGGGCTCTTTGACTGGCTGGATCTACAAACTATGAATGAGCTGATCATACTGGTACTGATGATACTGGTGGCAGTGATCAATATGGTGACGACCCTACTGATCCTGATACTGGACCGGACCAATATGATAGGCCTGCTCAAAGCCTTGGGTAGCAACAATGCCTCTATGAGCAAGCTCTTCCTGTACTATGCGCTGGTGATCATCGGTGCGGGACTATTGATAGGCAATGTAGCGGGCCTGGGGATCTGCCTGGTGCAGCAGCACTGGCACCTGATCAAGCTGCCGCAAGAGTCCTACTATATCTCGTATGCGCCTATCAGCATCAGCTGGCTCTGGATAGTGGGGGTGAATGTGGGTACGGTGGTGGTATGCCTGGTGCTGCTCATAGTGCCCTCGCGGCTGGTGAGCCGGATCACGCCGGTGCGGGCGCTGCGGTTTGAGTGAATCTAAGGTTCTCCCGTGTAAGCTAGTTAACCTCTCTAAATCTCCCTAAAATAGAGGAGACTTAATAGCCGTTACTTCTTCGTAAGGAAATTCGACTGATTCTACTGCTATAAACTGATTAATTGTGTCAAATCATGAAAGTAGGTGTAACATTCCACATACAGGCCAATAACTTTCTGGGATGTCTTCTTGCTAAACGTTACTTTTGCGGCCATGCAAGAAAAAATACTGATCGTAGACTTCGGTTCGCAGTATACACAGCTCATAGCGCGCCGCATCCGCGAGTCTGAGGTCTACTGCGAGATAGTTCCCTTCAATAAAATCCCAACCCTGACACCTGATATCAAAGGCGTGATCCTCTCCGGGTCGCCTGCCTCTGTGCGGGACGAGTCAGCACCGGATATAGATATAGAAAAGCTGACCGATCAGGTGCCGCTACTCGGTGTGTGCTATGGTGCACAGCTGTTGGCGCAGAAATTTGGCGGCAAGGTGGAGAAGAGCGATAAGCGCGAGTATGGCCGTGCGCATCTGGATATACAGGACTATAGCACAAAGCTATTTGAAGGGGTGCCTGACCACTCGCAGATATGGATGAGCCATGGTGACTCTATCACATCTGTAGGCGATCGGTTTGATATCATAGCAAAGTCTGATTCGATACCGGTTGCGGCCTTCAAGGCGAAGGATAATGCCTTTGGTCATACCGTTTATGCTATTCAGTTTCACCCGGAGGTGTATCACTCTACGGATGGACATAAGATATTGAACAACTTCCTCTTTGGAGTTTGTGGCCTGGCGCACAAGTGGACGCCGGCGTCTTTCGTGGCTGAGACTGTAGCCGGTCTGAAAGAGCAGATAGGTGAGGAGCATGTGCTACTCGGTCTCAGTGGTGGTGTAGACTCATCGGTAGCGGCACTGCTGCTGCAGAGGGCAGTAGGCAGTAACTTGCTCTGTATCTTCGTAGATAATGGGCTGCTACGCAAGAATGAATTTGAGGGTGTACTGGAGCAGTACAAGGATATGGGCTTGAATGTGGTAGGTGTACGTGCCGGAGATAAATTCCTTTCAGAACTAGCGGGGGTCACTGATCCTGAGCAGAAGCGCAAGATCATAGGTCGCGTGTTCATAGAAGTGTTTGAGGCCGAGGCAAATAAACACCCCGAGGTGAAGTGGCTGGCTCAGGGTACCATCTATCCGGACGTGATAGAGTCGGTATCTGTGAAAGGACCATCTATGACCATCAAATCTCACCACAATGTGGGTGGGCTGCCAGACAGGCTGAAATTGAAACTGGTCGAGCCGCTGCGTTTGCTATTCAAAGACGAGGTACGCCGCGCTGGTAAAGAGCTCGGATTGCACCCCGATATATTGCACAGGCATCCTTTCCCGGGTCCGGGTCTCGCTGTGCGTATCCTGGGTGATATCACTCCAGAGAAAGTCCGCATACTGCAAGATGCAGACGATATCTTCATAGGCAATCTGAAGAAGTATGAGCTATATGATAAAGTATGGCAGGCAGGAGTGATCCTGACCCCGATCAAAGCAGTAGGAGTGATGGGTGATGAGCGTACCTACGAGAATGTGGTAGCGCTCCGCGCGGTAAACTCTACAGACGGTATGACTGCAGACTGGTCTCACCTGCCTTATGAGTTTCTGGCGAAAACGTCTAATGAGATCATCAACCAGGTGCGCGGTATCAACAGGGTAGTCTATGATATCAGCTCCAAGCCGCCGGCTACGATAGAATGGGAGTAGGCTAACAATTGTTAGTTAATTAGTATTCGTCTGAGTTATGTTAAAAATCATGTGACCTGATAGTTAGTTTTCTAATATCGTAATGTAAACAGCCCCACAGATATGAAACAGATACGTCTCTACCTGGCTATTGTATTGCCCCTGCTGGCAGGTATCTTCGCGATCACATACTATGGTGGCAATGCTCATCCGGCGCAGGTGTCGCCGGCAGAAGGAGCGGGTTTCGATCCGGCCAAGTTTCTGAAGGCTGCGTTTCACAATCCACTCTCTATGATCCTGATCCAGCTCATAGTGATACTGGCTGTAGCCAAGGTAGTGGGATGGCTCTTTACCAAGATAAGGCAACAGTCAGTGATGGGGGAGATCGTGGCTGGCATCATGCTGGGACCATCTCTGCTGGGATGGATAGCGCCAGAGTTTTCCGCTTCATTGTTTCCTAAAGATTCACTCGTACATCTCAATATTTTGAGTCAGTTAGGGTTGCTGATCTTTATGTTTTGCATCGGTATGGAGCTGGATATAGATGCTATCCACAAGCATTTCGGTAAATCTATGGTGATCAGCCATAGCAGTATTGCGGTGCCGTTCTTGCTGGGTACTGGGTTTGCATGGTTTACCTATGAGAGGTTTGGTGTGGCTAAGTCGGGTTTTGTAGCCTACTCGCTTTTTATGGGCATCGCTATGAGTATTACGGCTTTCCCGGTACTGGCGCGCATACTGAAAGAGCGCGGCATGACCACCGGCTACCTGGGTAGCATGGCGCTGATGTGCGCAGCTATAGATGATGTGAGTGCCTGGTGTATCCTGCCAGTAGTAGTAGCTATCACTAAAGCAGAAAGTATGCAGGGGGTAGTCGTGACCGTGATACTGACTGCGATTTTTGTCTCCATGATGATCTTTGTAGTAAAGCCTGCGCTGCAGAAATACTACGAAAGACAGCAGAAGCGCGGTATAGAGTTTATAGCCATCGCACTCTTCGTCCTACTGGCCTCGGCATTGACCTCTGAGATCATAGGTATCCATGCTCTGTTTGGCGCCTTCATAGCGGGTGCCGTGCTGCCGGGTAGCAAGGAGCTACGACACAATATGACCGAGCGTCTGGAGGGCGTCAGCGTATCACTACTACTACCTATTTTCTTTGTACTGACAGGGCTGCGTACCAAGATCAATGTACTTACTGACCCTACTCTATTGCCAGTGTTCTTCATTATATTGGGGCTAGCTATATCTGGCAAACTGATAGGCAGCGCCGTGGCAGCGAGATTTTCGGGATTCAACTGGCGGGATAGCATCGGTATTGGTGCCCTGATGAATACACGCGGTCTGATGGAACTGATCGTGCTTAATATCGGATTTGACCTCGGAGTACTGAAGCAAGAGGTATTCAGCATGATGGTATTTATGGCGCTGATCACTACCTTTATGACTGCGCCTATACTAGACCAGCTAGAGCGCCCATCGGCCGCTGCTGCGCCTAAGGTGAGCCATTGATCGGCCTCAGCGCAATTAATTACTTCCCATTTCGTCTGTTAAAAAGTAAGCATTCTGATGTTTGCACGTATATATTTTGTGTGAAGATTGAGATTTCAGAGGTTTTATGCTTAGTTTCAAAAAAGAAAGGAGTCTAGTATGGATCAATATCTGGTGGAGATGACGCTGCCTGAGTTTACGGAGGAGTTTATGGAGCTAATACCGGCGCAGCGCGCATTTGTAAATGAATGTATGGTCAAGGGCACGATCCTCAGCTATTCGCTGGCAGAGGACAGGTCAAAACTTTGGATTGTTTTTTCCGCAAAATCCAGAGTAGAGCTGATGAAAGTACTGCATAAGTTTCCGGTGATAAAATTTGTGACTATCAAGACTTTCCCCCTAATGTTTCACAACTCTATGGAGCTGATGCTCCCCGCTATATCGCTGAACTAAACAGAGCGGATAGAGCTGCCGTGACCACGAAGGAACTCCTCAACTGACATTCTTTTCTTGCCCTCCAGCTGTATATCCAGCAGATCCAGATAGCCGTCTGAGCAGTAGTAGCGCAGAAAGGTTTTGCCATCTGTATCAGGCACGCCGATAGGCATGCTGTGTGCTATCTCCCTCTTCTCCGCTTTGTATATCTTAATGGTCTTGCTATAGATGCTGGTCCAGGCCGCCGGATAGGGGCTCAGGCCGCGGATCAGGTTATAGATAGAGGCAGCATCTTTGTTCCAGTCTATGCTACCGGTCTCTTTATTGATCTTAGGGGCGTGCTTGATGTCGGTGATATGGTCCTGTGGTATTTGCGGGTAGTCGTCGGCAGCAATGGCATCTATAGTGCGCAAGAGCGTGTGCTTGCCCACCTCCATTAGTTCAAGGTATAGCTCACCTACGGTCTCATCATCGCGTATAGTGACTTTATCCTGATAGATGATCATGCCGGTATCTATCTCATGGCGCAGGCGGAAGGTGGTCACCCCGGTTTCTTTTTCGCCATTGATGATGGCCCAGTTGATCGGCGCTGCTCCTCGGTACTGAGGCAGGAGGGAAGCGTGCAGATTGATAGTGCCGAGCGGGGGCATATTCCAGACTGCCTCTGGCAGCATACGGAAGGCTACCACCACAAAAATGTCTGCCCTTATTTCTCTTAGCTCCTTGAGGAAATGTTCGTTCTTCAGTTTCTCCGGCTGGAGGAGGCGGATATGATTGGCTACAGCATATTTTTTGACCTCAGACTCAGAAAGGTGCATGCCTCGGCCGGCAGGTTTATCCGGCGCGGTGATGACGGCGGCTACCTCATGCTGTGAACGATGCAGGATATCCAGCATCGCAACCGCAAACTCCGGTGTGCCGAGAAAAATAATCTTAAGTGGACGGGACATGGTCTATACTATTGCGGGGTAAAGAACGCAAAAGGCGATTAAATCCCCAAAGAAGACTTAATAACGCAAAAGCCACAAAATACAAAAGCCCCATAGCGGGGCTTTGTAGTAGTATTTGATATCAATACTGATTAGTCAGCAGCCTCTGTCTCAGCAGCAGACTGGAACTCTACCGGCACCTTGCTGTCTACAGTCAGGGTGATGTGGTTGCTCCGCTTGCGCAGGCGATATGCACGGCCTTGTGGTGCTGGGAGGAAACGCTTCATCGTAGCGCCCTGATCTACAGACACAGACTTGACATACAGCTCATGGCCTTCGTCAGCCTTCAGGTTGTTTTTCTGCTCCCAGTTATTGATAGCAGACAGGAGGAGTTTCTCCAGCTTGCCTGCAGATTCTTTCTTGTGAAACTTCAGTATAGCGAGGGCGTCACCGATTTTCTTGCCACGGATCAGGTCTACTACGAGCCTTGTCTTGCGCGGAGATGATGGGTTGTTCCTCAGTTTTGCTACTGCTTCCATTTTATTATGGTTTATGTTTTTGATCGGTGATTCTCATCACCATTATTTTTATCTAATGCTTTGTCCTTACTTTATTACTTCACCTTCTTAGAAGAGTGACCCTTGAAGATACGTGTAGGGCTGAACTCACCGAGCTTGTGGCCTACCATATTCTCCGTCACATATACAGGGATGAACTTCTGTCCATTGTGCACTGCAAATGTGTGGCCTACCATATCAGGGATGATCATAGATGACCTGGACCAGGTCTTGATCACTGACTTCTTATTGCTGTTATTCAGCGTCTCTACCTTAGCGAGCAGGTGGTGAGCGATATACGGTCCTTTCTTTATTGATCTTGCCATTGTCTTACTTTATTATGGTTTGCCTGGATTATTTATTGTTTTGGTTTGCTATAGCCCCCTTGCGACGCTGTACGATCACCTTGTCAGATGCCTTGCGTGGTGTACGGGTCTTCTGCCCCTTAGCCTTGATACCGCCACGTGAGCGTGGGTGACCACCTGATGCACGGCCTTCGCCACCACCCATCGGGTGATCGACAGGGTTCATCGCTACCGGCCTTGTACGAGGACGGATACCCAGCCAGCGCTTACGACCTGCCTTACCCAGAGACTGGAGGTTGTGGTCAGGATTTGACACAGAACCTACAGTAGCCAGGCACTGCTTGAGGATCTTGCGCACCTCACCAGAAGGCAGCTTGATGACTACAAACCTTTCTTCCTTGGCCATGAGCTGAGCAGACGCACCGGCAGACCTTACGATCACACCGCCGCGGCCAGGATGCAGCTCGATATTGTGAATTATAGAACCCAGTGGGATATTCTCCATAGGGAGTGTATTGCCTATCTCAGGAGCAGCACCCTTGCCGGATACTACTGTCTGGCCTACCTTGAGGCCCTGTGGAGCGATGATATACCTCTTCTCACCATTGCCGAACTGTACGAGGGCGATGAATGATGTACGGTTTGGATCGTACTCGATGGTCAGCACCTTGCCCTCTATGCCGAAGTTTTCGCGCTTGAAGTCGATGATACGATAGCGACGCTTGTGGCCACCGCCTGTGTAGCGCATGGTGAGGCGTCCTGATGAGGTACGGCCACCTGAGCTTTTCATCGGAGCGAGGAGGCTCTTCTCCGGCTTATTGGTGGTTACCTCTTCAAAGTTTACGAGCGTCGTATGACGGAGGCTCGGTGTGGTCGGTCTGAATTTTCTGATACCCATTTGATTCTTGCTTTGTCTTATCAGCAGTTTTGCTTCTGCTATAGTTGTTTAATTAATTAACGCTTAGTCATTTATACAGTGCCGTAGAAGTCGATCTCCTGACCTTCTTTGAGGGTCACATATGCCTTCTTGAAGGCTGGCTTCATACCGCGGGCGATACCCTGCTTGGTCTGGCGTACTTTCAGTTTGCCTGGTATTACGGCTGTGTTTACGTCTTCTACTTTTACATTATAGGCTGTCTCTACTGCCTTCTTGATCTGGAGGCGGTTAGCTTCACGGTCTACGCGAAATGCATAGCGGTTGAGCTTTTCTCCCAGTTTGGTAGACTTTTCAGTGATGATTGGTTTGATCAGTATATTGCTCATTGCCTCAGATTAATTAGTTGTTAGTGAAATTTGCTTCCAGTGCCTTGATAGCACCCTCAGTGAGGACTACCTTCTTGGCGTCCATCACATCAAATATACCTACCTGTGTAGCAGGCATTACATTTGTCTTAGCGATATTGCGAGAAGACAGGAAGAGGTTGTTGTTTTCTTCGTTTACCAGAACGAGTGACTTGATGTCAGACAGGTTGAGGCTCTTGAGGATCGCTACGAAGCTTTTGGTCTTAGCTTCAGAGACAGAGAGATTGTCTACTACGATCAGGTTGCCGGCCTTTACCTTGTGAGCGAAGGCGGAGATCTTTGCAAGATCTTTTACTTTCTTATTGATCTTAAAGTCATAGGAGTGAGGCTTAGGGCCGAATACACGAGCACCACCGCGTACGAGTGGAGACTTCATGTCACCACGGCGGGCACCACCTGTACCCTTCTGGCGGAAAGCTTTCTTGGTCGTACGGGCTATTTCCCACCTTTCTTTAGCCTTGTGCGTGCCCTGATGCAGCGCAGCCTGGTGCTGACGTACAGCGAGCCAGATGGCATGATCGTTTGGCTCAGCGCCGAAAATTGCATCGGAAAGTTCGATTTCCCTGCCTGTTTCTTTTCCTTCCTGGTTGAGTACCTTGACTTTCATTTCTATCTCTTTTGGTTTGTGTCCTGAGAAAAATGAAGTCGTGCGCAAAGCGTTGGTACACCTTGTGGCCCCGAAGGATCGGGAGCAGCGAAATCATTTCAAAGAGGACGGTGACGTTTTCTCTACTTTTAGAAAACGGACTGCAAAAGTAGGATTCTTTTTGAAATGTCCAAATATCTGGTCAAAGAATTTTTAATCAGAATTTGCAGAATTCAAGAATTGACAGAATCGAAGCTGGTTGCTCTAGTGCAAATATGAGTTAAATAATAGGAGGGAAACTGCATTTGACATAGGAACTGCTTATTTTTCGTAGAAATCGATCCAATGCGGCACAGAACTATCCTTCTACTGAGTATACTAGGTATTTTGATCTTCCATGGCACCCGTCACCATACTGCTACGATAGGCCGGGACGACGCCTGGAGCTATCAGGAGCCACTGCTGGTAGACCTCCATATACCGGATCAGGTCACCACGCACCGGAGCCCATTGCATCTGCATCTAGCCGGTACAGGGGTGAGTCTCGTGCCGCCTGACGGATACGAGCTTCTCGCCTCTATGAATGGATATGGCAATGCCGATACGACCATTGACGTGGTAGAGTATGGACAGCGTTCGTACATGGATAAGAAAGGAGAAATAGACCAATACATAGCGTACCTGGCCAAAGATAAGAGGGACGACCAGCCTGTAGCCTATCACAAGGACTTCCGCTTTAATGGCTATCCGGCGTCGGTGATCTGCCTGTCTGATACCACCCGTAGCCGTACGGCTATCTATATGATCTTTGGCGATGAGCACTTCTGCGTGGCTATGACGGGTACTACAACCTCGGTAGAGGGCCGCGAGGCCATCATCCAGACCATGCTCACGGCTACCTACGCCCGCGCATGAGAGATTTAAGGAAAAGATAAACTACCGGCTGCCCAGGGAGCGGTTTATCTTTTTAGCTTTACGGTAGACCATTACGTTTTATCTCATGGATACCAGAAGAGAATTTCTGAAGAAAGCTGCGATGTATTCTTTAGCTGCAGGCGTCACGCAGTTTCTGCCCGGCTCTATCCAGCGGGCTTTTGCCATAGATCCGGAGGTAGGCAGCAGCTATCTGGATGCAGAGCATATTGTTTTCCTGATGCAGGAAAATAGGTCCTTTGACCATACGTATGGTACGCTAAAGGGTGTGCGCGGCTACAACGACCCACGTGCGATACGCCTGCCTAATAAAAACATGGTATGGCTGCAGACCAATGACAAGGGTGAGACGTACGCTCCCTTCCGACTGGATATCAAAAATACTAAGGCTACGTGGATGGGGTCCCTGCCACACTCCTGGAGCAATCAGGTAGACGCCCGCAATGGCGGCAGGTATGACAAATGGCTGCAGGCCAAACAGCCAGGTGGTGATTATAAAGATATGCCGCTGACCATGGGCTACTACACCCGCGAAGATCTGCCATTTTACTACGCGCTGGCAGATGCTTTCACGGTGTGTGATCACAACTTCTGCTCCTCACTCACGGGCACAACGCCTAATCGACTTCACTTCTGGACGGGTACTGTCAGGGCCGAGCAAAATGAAAAGTCCCGCGCTAATGTGTGGAATGAGCAGGTAGACTACCCCGAGATGGCCAGCTGGAAGACGTTTCCCGAAAGGCTGGAGGAGAACGGTATCTCATGGAAGATATACCAGAATGACATCAGCGTAGATGGCCTGGTCACAGGTGAGCAGGACTATTGGCTGGACAACTTCACTGACAACCCCATCGAGTTCTTCAAACAATACAATGTAAAGCTCTCTAAGAGATACATAGACTGGCTGGAGAAGAGAGAAGCAACGCTGCCTGCTGAGATCGCAGAGGTGCAGCGCAAAATGACTGTGAAGGACATGCCTGCCAAAGGCTATGAGGCGCTGCAAAAGGAGCTCAAAGATCTGCAGGCGCTGTATCAACGCGTGATCAAAGAAAAGCCGCTGTACACACGCGAAAAACACGACCAACTCTCTGCATTTGCCAGGAGCATACACGATAAGGCCTTTACCACCAATGTGAAAGACTCGCACTATCACGACTTGGAGACGCTGCACTACAAGGATGGAGGTACTGACCGCGAGATCAATATACCCAAGGGCGATATATTGTATCAATTTCGCGAAGATGTAAAGACGGCGAAGCTGCCCACCGTCTCGTGGATCGTCGCACCGGAGGCTTTCTCAGACCATCCCAGCTCAGCCTGGTTTGGTGCGTGGTATCTGTCAGAGGTGATGGATATCCTGACCAAAAATCCAGAGGTATGGAAGAAGACCATATTTGTACTGACCTATGACGAGAATGACGGCTACTATGATCACCTACCGCCGTTTGTGGCACCCGACCCGCACAACGCTGATACCGGGCGCACCTCTGCCAGCATCAATACGGCAGTGGACTATGTGAGCATGGCCCAGGAAAAAGAGCACCGCGCCAATGCCCCTGACACAATGCGCGAGAGCTCTATAGGTTTAGGCTTCCGGGTGCCGATGGTCATAGCCTCACCATGGAGCAGAGGCGGGTATGTCAACTCTCAGGTCTTTGACCATACATCATCACTCCAGTTTATGGAGAAGTGGCTGGCTCACCGCACGGGCAAGGCGATAAAGGAAACCAACATCAGCGCCTGGCGCAGGGCTATTTGCGGGGACCTGACCTCCGTCTTCCGTCCTTACAAGGGCGAAAAAATGATGATGCCGGAGTCACTGAATAAGGAGCTATTCATAGAGAGCATCCACAAGGCAAAATTCAAAGCGCCGCCATCTGATTTCAGAAAAGTGTCGGCTGCAGAAATAAAAGCCATCAATGATCACAAGGAGGGCAGCTCTAAGATGATCCAGGAGAGAGGCATCAAACCGGCCAACGCCCTGCCATATGAGATCCACGCAGATGGCAGATTATCGGCAGATAAGGGAGCTTTTGAGATCATGATGTCTGCTGGCAATAAGTTCTTTGGCACAAAGGCGGCAGGTGTACCATTCAATGTGTATGCAAGAAAGGGTGACGATGTGTCTATTCGCTCCTACGCTGTGCTGCCCGGAGACAAGGTGTCTGATACCTGGACCATAGCAGACGACCCGGAGATAGAGGTATACGGCCCCAATGGCTTCTACCGCCTATATAGAGGAAACAAAAACGGTACGATAAAGACAGAATGCCAGTATGGCGGGGATAGTTTCAATCTGATCATCAAAAACAATAGTGGCACCACTCAGTCTGTGGAGCTATACGATCACTACAGCAAGGCCACGCAGGCCAAAAGCGTAAACGCTAATGCCACCGCCTCTGTGGTGCTGGAGACCGGCAAATACTACGGCTGGTATGATGTATCTCTTGCTATCAAGGGTGACAATGCTTTTAACCAGCGCTATGCGGGCAAAGTAGAGACCGGCGCGGAAAGCATGACTGACCCGATAATGGGTGGGGTGGTATAAGGCGCCTGTATTGGCTACCTTTGCCGGATGAAACTGTCTGATATCATAGGGATGACCGGCGTGATCATGATGCTCGCGGCATACGTACTCAATCTGGCTAAGATCCGCTCACAGGATAGTCTTTTCTACATACTGATGAATATGATCGGTGGAGCACTGTCTACTACTGCTGCGGTCATGATCGTCTACGTACCGTTTATCTTGCTGGAGGGTGTGTGGACAGCAGCCTCGCTGGTAGCCTTTATCAACTATCTGCGTGTCAGCAGAACCAGTGCATGAAGAAGAGCCTCTAGCCTAGCAGCCAGTACCATAGCGCGGTAGTGAGCAGCGAGAGCAGGATGCCGATGCTGACGGTCAGATTGGCGAGACGTGGGTTCAGGTTGTATTGTGTGGCTATCACACCTGCTGTGATCATCGGTGCCATAGCAGCCTCAAAGACGCTGATCTGACGCGAGCTACCGGATGCGTGCAGACCGGCTACTGCGACCATCACCATCAGAGGTGCCAGCAATAGCTTGTACACCAGACTTACGGAGAGTAGTGGCAATTCCTCCCGCCAGCCCTCAAAGCTAAGCTGCATGCCTACGGAGAATAGAGCCATCGGCGCCAGCGTCGCCGCAAATTTATCAAAGAAAGGTACGGCAGTAGTCAGGTCTACGAACAGCGGCAGTATGACCGCCCCGAGAAAGCCGATAAAAGGAGGGAAGGTGAGTAGCTTTTTAGCCACGGTCAGGGCGTTTGGTTTCTCCGAAGGAGATGTACCATCTGCTATATCAGGTGGCGTATTCATAGCCATTACTGAGGCGATGGTGGCCATGATGATAAAGCAAAGCTGATCGCAGACCACAGCTATCGGTAGTGCTTGCTCACCATAGTAGGCTGACACGAGGGGGAAGCCGAGAAAGGAAGTATTGCCTAAGCCAGAAACAAGTGTCAGTGCGGTACGCGTAGCCGGTGAGATAGGCCTGAAGCGGCTATACAGCAGAAACAGCAGCCACGAACCGACCCAGACGATAATAGGTGACAAGGCGGGCACCAGCAGCTCCAGACCCCAGTGGATGGCGGGTACATACTTCAGCGCTACGGCAGGTACTGCCAGGTACAGCACCCAGATATTGATGCCACGATGTGCCTCTGCAGGCAGCACGCGCAGGCGGCGCAGCAGCCAGCCGGCAAAGATACAGACCAGAATCAGAATGAGATTGACCATTGACGCCGCGAAGGTCAGGAAATAGGAGGGAAGATGCAAGATGTCAGAATCAAGAACCAGGAACAAAGACGTCAAAACCTCTGAGTAAGCCCTCCATTCTTCTGCCAGCGGTGACGAGAGCCTTTTAGGCGCGGCCGGCGGTGCAGCAGCGTGTGCGCTCGGGCAAGATCATGCTCTATGACCGCACTACGGGCCACCGTGTGCGGGAGCCTTTCTCAAACACCTCGAGGTTACATAGTGTACTGGAGCTGTTGGACTTTTAGCTATTGGCGAGCATCTTGCACAGGCGTGAAACGCTCCGGTAGGCATCGTAGAAGGGGAGAAGAGTGCCGCGATACCCAGCCTATACCGTCCCGATATCATCTGGATGACCGCAGGTGGCAAAGACCTTTTTATTGAACAAAAACTACTGCCGCTGCGTGGCCGCAGTGTGACGCTGTACCCGGATGCCGGCGCCTATGATTTCTGGCTGGACAAGGCCAAAGCGCATAGCTACATCGTGCCGCTACCGGTGAGGGCCCTGGTAGAGCGCAGTGGAGTGAGAGGCATGGATATAGCTGATGTGCTGGTGCGGGCTGCTCAGGCTGTCATCACTTAAACGACGGCCTGTAGATGGTCTCGGAGTGTTTGAGCCAGTAGCTGCGGTCAAAGGTCTGATACCTCGTCCGGTGTGCGGCAAAGCGCTCCATCTGATCATTGTAGTGCGGTGAGCTGGGGTCGAGGCTATTGCCCACCGGCTGCAGGCTCTCGATGCTCTCAGCGCCGTCCTTGCCATATTTTACAAACATGGTATAGGTGTCTCCATACTCAGGGTTAAACTCCGTCTTGCCATTGTAGGTGTGCGGCTTGGGATAGCTGGGGGAGAGCATATCTGCAAAGCTGCCCACAGGCACGGCCTTATTGCCACGGCGCAGCTTGTGTACCGATCCCCACTTGACATTGATCGAGCCAAAATTGCTGAGCATATACTGCTGGGCATCGCGCAGGTACTGCACGGCATCCTGCTCTGACAGCGGGAAGCCCATGGCAAACTGCTCATCGTCATAGCCGCGCTTGTGCCACATCTGGTCTATGAAGCAGCCAAAGCAGGTGATGCCTGTAGAGGCGGTGTCTGTATTGCGGTCCCAGTCTTTGAGCGTGGCGATGTAGTTTGAGATGTCGGGATACTTGCCCGCATCGAGCTGCCATAGCGGCTGCAGGCTTTTCATAAAAATGCTGTTGGCATACAGGTGGCTCTCAAACTTGATAGCGCGAAACTGGTCAAAGGTGACGCGGTCATGCGTCTTAAAGAAGTTCTTGAGCGTCTCTGCGCGGTTATTGTCACCGGGGCGCTGATTGGCATAGTCCGGCAGGCGCTTTGGGTTGTCATTTTGCCCGTCGCAGGTGGCATCATACACGTTGTTATTGGTATTAAAAACATAGCCGCACTGCGGGTCTATGACGTGAGGCATGCTGTCTACCGGCACGAGGCTGGTCCATAGCGTCTCAGAGGTATTGCCGGGCAGGATGCCGCTCCAGTTGTACTCCTGGTGCTTGCGGTCAGGCATGGCGCCCTGAGAGACGTAGAAGATATTGTCCCGGTCATCTGCATAGACCATGTTGAATAGGGCAATGGCGTGATTGCTGCGCATGGCCTGCCAGAACTGGTCGTAGTTCTGAGACTTGGCCATCTCGTAGAGCTGCTGGCCGGCCTTGACATACCAGTCAGCAGGGTAGCGCACGGCGAAGTAGGTGTCAGACTTTCCCGACTTGAGCGTCATGCCGTATTTGCTCCAGTAGGCCATCTTGCGCACCGGCACTACTATGCCGTGCCAGTTCACCTTGAGCCATACGGGGCGCTTCTCCAGCTTCTCGCTTTTGCCATCCAGCAGGTAGTGTAGCTTGTGCCCGGGGTCATTCTCCAGGCGGTACACATCTACGCGGTCAAAGTAGTTCCACGTAAAGGCCCAGCCGAGGTGCTTATTGGTGCCCATCGCATTGCTCGTACCACCATAAAACATATTGCCTATGAAGTCCAGCCCCTCATCACTGCTCAGGTGGCACTCATAGAAGCTCAGGATACCGTCTATCGGCATGTGCGGATTCACACAGAGGTAGGTCTTGCCATCGGCAGATTTATTGCCATTCACGGCATAGGCATTGGACCCCATAGGTGGCTGCGGGTGGTGCATGTCTACGGCGGTGCTGTCATACTTGCCATCCACTATATCGCCCACCTGGCCCTGCACGCCTATCAGGAAGCTCATGATGGTGATGTACTCCGCGCACACGTCCTGCTCTGTGATGGGGAAAGCCCTGCGTATCCTGACCTGCTCGGGGTGAGAGGCAGCATAGGCATTGACGCCCTGCACGTAGCCGTTGAGGTATTTTTTGAAAGCCGGTGTGAGGTCACGGTCGTAGTGCTCCGCCACGATCCTGCGCGCCCCTATGGCATGCTCAAAGAAGTCCGCCTTGGCACCCTCTATGCCCTTGGCGCGACCCATGTAGCCCTTCACGGTATAGATCAGGTCCTGCGTCTCGCTGAATGCGTCCTCGGCATTGGCCCATGCCAGGCCGTAGGCCACCTCTGCGTCTGTCTTGGCAAAGATGTGCGGTATGCCAAAGCTATCGCGCACGATGGAGATGTCCTTGGGGTCAATTGGAGGGTAGTCGGACTTGGTGGTACGTGCAGACAGGCTGAGGCCAAAAGCAACGAGGCACAAGAGCGCAGTATATTTCATCTGGGTGGTGATTTGCGGCGCTGAATTTAGCGTATCTCTGTGAGATGGGTGCTACCGCAAAGCCGCAGGCGCGTTAATTCTTTCCTTTTTTTGCCGAAGGCTGGAAATGATTGGGTGAATGAACGAGGGGAAATAAAAAAGCCTCCACGAAGGAGGCCTTTAAATATTTTGCTGAGAACAGATTATTTCTGCTGAGGTGCTGGAGCAGGAGCTGGTTGCTGCTGTGGTGCTGCAATACGGTTGACCGGAGAACTGGCACCCATCTCGCGGGCACGCTTTTCTGGCTCTGACTCGTTTTGAGTAGCAGTGTTAGCTGCTGGTGCTTTGCCATTAGGCGTAGCAGCGGTCACAGCGCTGGCCTTTGGGAGCAGGGCAGCAGAGAAGAGGCTGATCACGAGCAGCAGTACACCGAGTGTCCAGGTGGTCTTTTCTACTACGTCTGTGGTGCGTGAGGCACCGAATATCTGCTGGCTGGCGCCACCGAGGGTAGAGTTGACGCCACCGCCTTTAGGGTTTTGGATGAGGACCACGAGGCCGAGCAGGACAGCTATGAGTATCAGGATGACAGTGACGAATACGTACATTTCTATTTGTTTTTTAATCTTTCAATCTGGACGGCGAAATAAGCACTTTTTTCGGGATTCTTCAAACTGAGCTGTTCATAGGCCGAAATGGCCTTATCCACCAGCCCCTGGCGCTCGTATATTTTAGCCAACGTCTCGGTGACCAGGCTGTAGTCCGTAGGCTTTGCCGCAGGCGCTTTTTTCTTCTTCTCAGAGGCTATAAAGTGCTCCAGACCCTTGGCGTACTGGGTCTCAGACTCCAGCTTGTCATGGAAGTAGGTGGCGGGCAGGCTGCTCTCTATGAGCCGGTCCAGCTCGTCTGCGGCCTCCTGACGGGCCTGCGGTATTTCCTCTATGGTCTTCTTCACGCTGTGCTTGCCTTTTTTGAAATGATCCAGCCACTCATCAAAGGTATGATCTGCTATGATAAAGCGGCGCTCCTCTGCCGGCGCTATCTCTGATGGTGCGTCGTCTTCTTCCTCTTCCTCCTCCTGTGGCTCTGTGGCAGGGGATAGGGCAGCCTCCTCTGCGATCGCCTCCTCCTCTTGTATAGCGCTGGTTTGCTCCTCGGCTATGTGTGCTACCTCCTGCTCCACCAGTGTCTGCTCATCAGCCGTGACCGGACTTTGTTCTGTTGGGATCGCAGCGGTATCATTCTCGGGTATATCCGGACGGTTTTCTTCCTCCGGAGTTATGACTTCTGCTATCGGCTGAGTGTATTCCTCGTGTATAGGTTCTTCGGTGACGGGTTGTACTTCTTCTACCGGCACTGCAGGGGCTTCGGTCTGCTTTTTCTTCTTGAGGTAGTCGTAGAGTGCCTTGCGGTTGTGGCTATAGACAGATGCGCTGGATAGCTGCTGGTCCGTACTTTGCCCGGCTGTCTGATCACGCTTTAGTGCGAGCAGCCGCGCCGGCTGGAAATAAGGG
This sequence comes from Bacteroidota bacterium, assembly GCA_018267385.1. Lineage (GTDB taxonomy): Bacteria > Bacteroidota > Bacteroidia > Chitinophagales > LD1 > UBA1941. The sequence goes on from JAFDYN010000009.1 coordinate 111,481, forward strand.
AACTGCTCCTTGATCTTCTCCAGTTCATTCTGAGAGAGACCGAGGATCCGCTGCGGCGTTTTATATATGCGCGACTTTGACACTACTGTAATATTACGGATTCTACGCTGCTTTTACCACTTGACCAGTGCCTTATTGAATATATCATCTATCAGTTGCTTGCTGATATCTGCGATCAGCTGGTCTTGCACATCATTCAGATTGGATGTACCCGGCACATCGGCAAAGCGGCTAAAGGTCTCGGGCGTCTTCCAGCTATCCTTGGGGTATTTCTTATTGATATAGGTCATCTGCAGGGTGATGGTGAGCCTATTGACACCCGACTGTACCTGTGCGGTAGGCGCCTGCGAGGAGAAGGTATAAGAGGTAATGGAGCCTTTGAATATCAGATCGCCATCGGTATTGACCTGCGTGAGGCTGGCCTCCGTTACAAACTTCTGCTTCAGCTTGTCAGTCAAAGTCTGATTGAGGGAGACCGGACCATTCGCCGCGAGATTTCTGATCGTCTCTACCGTCACGGTCTTGACATCGGCAGGCACAGAGGCACCTGTGAAGGAGTAGACTTTGCAGCCGGAGAGGGCTATTGCTATGAGCAAGAGAGACAAAATCCCCCTCCCCCCCTTTGAAAAGGGGGAATGGCAACAAGGGGTCATTGTTGTGATCAGTGTATTTCCTGCTTTGGTCTCTTGTCTCATGTCTGGCGTTCTCTTGTCTATTCTCTTATTTCTCCAAATCGTATTCCTTGATCTTCCGATACAATGTCCGCTCTGAGATGCCCAGGTCTGCCGCAGCATCACGGCGGCGGTTGCGGTGTTTCTTCAGGGCTTTGGTGATAAGTTCTTTCTCTTTATCCGCCAGCGAAAGAGATTCTTCTATAGTCTCATGTGCGTCATAGTTCGGCGCATTGATCACGTAGCTTGGCTCGTCATTGGCAGGCTGTGCAGGCATCACGGCAGGTACCGTGCTGACCGGCTGGATATAAGAGGATGTACCATTAAACACAGGCTGCTCCATGCGCTCCATCTGAGGTGGCATGGCCATTCCTCCGCCGTGCTGCGTCGCCTCAAAGACAAACTGCTTGAGGTCATTGAGGTCCTTCTTGAGGTCAAAGATGAGCTTGTAGAGGATCTCGCGCTCTGACATGCTGCCACTGGCCTCAGAGATATGATCCTTGACCACAGGCAGCCTGTTTTGCGTGATATCGGGTACGATCTGGATCAGTTCCTGTGCGCTGATATCCTTGTCTACAGAGAGGATAGACACCTGCTCGGCTACGTTTTTGAGCTGGCGTACATTGCCGGGCCACGGATACTTGAGTATGAGCTGGCGGGCCTCTTCGGTCAGCTTGACGGGGACCATTTTCATACGCTCGGCAAAGTCTATGCAGAACTTGCGGAAGATAAGGTAGATGTCCTCGCCACGCTCACGCAGTGGTGGGATATATATCGGCACGGTACTGAGGCGATAGTACAGATCCTCGCGGAATTTACCCGTACGTACCGCATCCTGCAGGTTGACATTCGTAGCAGCTACTACGCGTACATCGGTCTTGGTGGTCTTAGACGAGCCTACACGGATGTACTCACCCGTCTCCAGTACGCGGAGCAACCGCGCCTGTGTGCCCAGGGGCAGCTCACCCACCTCATCGAGGAAGATGGTACCGCCATTCACCGTCTCAAAGTATCCCTTGCGTGCGTCATGCGCACCGGTGAAGGAACCTTTCTCGTGACCGAATAGTTCTGAATCTATGGTGCCCTCCGGTATCGCGCCGCAGTTGACAGCTATGAAGGGGTTATGCTTGCGGGTGCCGAGCTGGTGGATGATGTGGGAGAAGACCTCCTTGCCCACACCGCTCTCACCGGTGATGAGCACGGTCAGGCTGGTACCTGCTACGCGCTCTGCTATGCTGATGGCATGATTGAGCAAGGGTGAGTTGCCTATGATGCCGAAGCGGTTTTTTATTGATTGAATTTCCATTTATATGAGACTTGAGATGTGAGACATGAGACATGAGATGATCTCTTGTCTGCTTTGTCGTCTGTCAACGGTCCACTGTCAACGAGACGGCGATATTGTTTTGTGTTTTCTAAATACTTAATACTTATTACTAAATACTATAATTCTAATTCTGTCTTTATAAATTCCTTAGCGCCATCAGGGCCAGTCAGTGTGAGCCAGGCTGCGGATTGATCACCTTTCACCGATAGGTCAAACGTGAAAAACCTGCAACATTGTCTTTCCGTTTTGATAAAATCTGTCAGCTCATCTACCACGCTATCTCCACCGCTAAAACGATACCTGAAACCATCCGGCAGCTCTGTTTTCTCCCGTACTTGCCGCTTCAGACTGGCTATGACCGAGGCTTTTCGCTGGCGCAATTCGGGAGAGGTGAGCGTGCAGGTCAGCTCTGCTTTATCTGTACAATTTGAATCCGTGCAGCTCATTGTTTTTCTAAATACCTGCTTGCCGCAGGCAGGCTTAATACTAATTACTACATACCTTCTACCACTTCGCCGATCAGTGTACCGGAGGTGCAGGAGTTTACCTTTGCGTAGACGTACTGACCCGGCTTCAAATTGCCTCTGGGCACGATGATCACTTTATTCTGAGAGTTGCGGCCAAATAGCTGCTCTTCGCTTTTGCTCGATACGCCCTCTATCAGTATCTCGAACGTCTTGCCTACATCGCGCTGATTGCTGGCCAGGGTATGGCCGCGGTGCATCTCTATGACCTCTGCCAGGCGGCGCTTTTTGACATCCTCAGGCACATCATCTTCATACTTCTTGGCAGCCGTGGTGCCGGGACGTACATTATATGCATACGTGTACACCAGCTCATACCGGAACATATCCATGAGGCTCATAGTATCCTGATGCTCCTCATCTGTCTCAGAGCAGAAACCTACTATGATATCCGTAGCGATAGCGGCATCAGGTACGATGCGGCGTACAGCATTCATACGGTCTATGTACCACTCGCGGGTATAGCTGCGGTTCATCAGCTCAAGGATACGGGTATTGCCGCTCTGTACCGGCAAGTGCACATACTTGCAGATGTTAGGATACTTTGCCATGGCGTAGAGCACATCGTCAGTCATATCCTTGGGGTGTGAGGTGGAGAAGCGCACTCGCAGGTCAGGGGCTACCTCTGCCACCATCACCAGGAGCTTTGCGAAGTTCACTACGTTGTCATCATACTTTGCGTCTACCAGCTTTTTGCCTACCAGGCCATTATCATCGCTGTAGCGGTAGCTGTCTACATTTTGCCCGAGGAGGGTCACCTCGCGGTAGCCATTATTATACAGTTCACGTGCTTCCTCTACTATGGTACGCCAGTCGCGGGAGCGCTCACGGCCACGGGTGTGCGGCACCACGCAGAAAGAGCACATATTGTCACAACCGCGGGTGATGGATACAAAGGCCGTCACGCCATTGGAGTTGAGGCGTACGGGGTTGATCTCAGCGTAGGTCTCATCGCGGGAGAGGAGTACATTGACCGCTTTCTGGCCGGTCTCAGCCTCCAGCACCAGGTCAGGCAGGCTGCGATAGGCGTCAGGGCCAGCCACGATATCGAGGATCTTTTCCTCTACGAGCAGTTTCTCTTTCAGTCGCTCAGCCATACAGCCGAGTATGCCTACGAGGGCGCCTTTCTTACGCTTCTTCACAGAGTTGAAGTGCTGGAGCCTGTGGCGGATACGCTGCTCGGCATTATCACGTATAGCGCAGGTATTGATCAGCACCAGGTCGGCGTCGTTGTGATCGGTAGTGGCATCAAAGCCTGCTCCTGCCAGGATAGAGGCTACTACCTCGCTGTCGGCAAAGTTCATGGCACAGCCGTAGCTCTCTATGTAGTACTTTTTGCCGTTGCTCCGGATGCCTGTAGGTCGGGCTGCGGTCAGGGTCTCACCCTGCCGGGATTCATCCATCTTCTTGGTTTGCAGCTCAAAGGCTATGTCGTTCTGATATAAATTGCTGCTCATTGGCACTCTGATTGGGCTGCAAAGATAGGCAAAAGTGACAAAATGTCATAGGTTCCTCCCTGCCCCCCCCCCCCCCAAAAAAAAAGGGAGGAGAAATACAAAAGAATGTTCTTTGGGAAATTAGTGCAAGTTTTCCCTTTGGGGAGATTCAGAGGGGCTTGGGTGGCTTACTTCTCTTTGCAGGTGTACCTTCCATTACCCTCGTAGTAGAGGGCGTATTGGTCAGATCCATCTTTCACATTTACACAATAGTCCTGGCTGTAGTTAGGCGTGGTCTGCGCACAGTTGTAGCCCGCAGCGGTATATTGGTCTTTTTGAGTCTTGAAGGTATGCAGCGAGTCTGAGCAGATCACCTGGTGGTCTACTGCTACACCCAGGCTGTCGCGGAGTGTGCAGCTATAGCAGGTAGTAGAGCAGGTATAGCACTTCTTGCAGGAGGGCAGGAGGCACAGGATAGCTGCCAGGATGGCCAGAGCGGATAGAGCTTTCTTCATATCTGCCAAATGTATCGTTTTTTCAAATAATAGCAAAGGTGCTGCGGCAGGGTAGGAGTCTTGGCTCTGTGCCGGATGTGGATAGCTTTTGTCACAATGACTGACAAAAAATCAGACAAAACCCATTGGCATAACTTATGATTGCTAGATTCGCACCGAATTTTTAACTAAATCAAAATAAAAACTCAAGCAATCATGGCAGACGTTAAGATCAAGCCTCTGGCAGACCGGGTGGTCATCAAGGCAGCAGAAGCAGAAACCAAAACAGCGGGAGGTATCATCATACCTGACTCAGCTAAGGAAAAACCACAAAAAGGCACTGTAGTGGCAGTGGGTCCTGGCAAAAAGGATGAACCAACTACAGTCAAGGTAGGTGACTCTGTACTCTATGGCAAGTATGCCGGCACTGAGATCTCTATCGATGGCAGCGAGTACCTGATCATGAAAGAGAGCGACATCTTTGCGATCGTCTAAACCATTATTAATTACAAAACTAAAATCAAATAACAAGCTATGGCAAAATTGATCCTTTTCCAAGGTGATGCCCGCGATAAACTCAAGGCGGGTGTAGACAAGCTGGCAAATACAGTAAAAGTAACCCTCGGTCCCAAGGGCCGCAATGTGGTGATAGATAAGAAATTTGGCGCACCGACTGTCACTAAGGACGGCGTGAGCGTGGCTAAAGAAATAGAACTGGAAGACCCTATCGAGAATATGGGCGCCCAGATGACCAAGGAGGTAGCCTCCAAGACTGCCGACCAGGCTGGTGATGGTACTACGACCGCTACTGTGCTGGCTCAGGCTATCGTAGGCCCGGGCCTCAAGGCACTCGCCTCCGGCGCTAACCCTATGGACCTCAAGCGCGGTATAGACAAGGCCGTAGCTGCTGTAGTAGAGAGCCTCAAGAGCGCCTCTGAGACTGTAGGCAAAGACAATAAGAAGATAGAGCAGGTAGCTACTATCTCTGCCAATAACGACAGCGAAATAGGCAAGATGATAGCTGAGGCTATGGAGAAAGTGACTACCGAAGGCGTGATCACTGTAGAAGAAGCCAAGGGTACGACTACAGAGGTGAAGATCGTGGAAGGTATGCAGTTTGACCGTGGCTACCTCTCTCCATACTTCGTGACCAATAGCGAAAGCATGGAGGTAGAGCTGGAGCAGCCGTTCATCCTCATCACTGACAAGAAGATATCTAACCTGCAGGAGATCCTGCCGGTACTGGAGAAGACCGCACAGGCTGGCCGTCCGCTGCTGATCATAGCAGAAGACGTAGACAGCAACGCACTCGCTACCCTCGTGGTAAACAAGCTGCGTGGTACGCTGAAGGTGGCTGCTGTCAAGGCTCCGGGCTTTGGTGACCGCCGCAAGGAGATGCTGAAGGATATAGCCATCCTGACCGGTGGTATAGCTATCAGCGAGGAGCAAGGCTACAAGCTCGAGAATGCTGACCTGAGCTACCTCGGCACCTGCGAGAAGGTGACCATAGACAAGGATAACACTACCGTAGTAAACGGTACAGGTGAGAAGGAACAGATCAAGGCCCGCATCAATGAGATCAAGGCTCAGATCGAGAAGACCACCTCAGACTATGACCGTGAGAAGCTGCAAGAGCGCCTGGCCAAGCTGAGCGGTGGTGTAGCAGTACTCTACATCGGTGCTCCTACAGAGGTAGAGATGAAAGAGAAGAAAGACCGCGTAGATGACGCCCTCCACGCTACACGTGCTGCCGTACAGGAAGGTATCGTAGCGGGTGGTGGTACAGCCTATATCCGCGCACAAGCGGCTGTAGACAAGCTGAAAGGCGAAAACGACGACGAGACCACCGGTATCGCTATCGTACGCCGCGCCATAGAGGAGCCACTCCGCACCATAGCTGAGAACGCAGGCCAGGAGGGCTCTGTGATCGTACAGAAGGTGAAGGAAAGCAAGGGTGACACAGGCTACAATGCCCGCACAGGTGTGTACGAAGACCTGAAGAAGGCCGGCGTGATAGACCCTACCAAGGTAAGCCGCGTAGCCCTCGAGAACGCTGCCTCTATCGCCTCTATGCTCCTGACCACAGAAGCGGTGATCGCTGACAAGCCGGCTCCGGCAGGCGCAGGTCACAGCCACGGCGGTGGTATGCCAGACATGGGTGGCATGGGTGGTATGATGTAATCAAGCCCCTCTAAATCTCCCCAATGGGGAGACTTAATACAAAAACAACGGCTGTTTAAGCCCCGTTTGGGGGTTTGGGAGCCAAGAATACAAAGGCTCCTTCGTGAATAGCGGAGGGGCTTTTTTGTTTTGTGGACGATGGACGGACGGACTTTTTCCCTAGTGTCCGCGTCCGTCCGTCCGTCTGGAGTAGCGTTCAGTCAGTCACTGTCCCTAGTGTATATGACTGACTGAACGCTTATTTTTTGTCATTCCGAACGTGAGTGAGGAACAGGGTGACAAGGGGGCAGATGTATCTTCATTCATTCAGTGCTCCTGATGAAAATGAATGAATGAAGATTGAGATAGAATGGACAGACAGTCACTTTCCCTAGTGTCTGTGTCTGACTGTCCGTTTGTATAATTGCCGGGCTTGATAAATACACCTATCTTCAAACAATGAAACGTTTTTTGTTTTTGATAGCCGCCTTGGTCGGTTTGACCTCCTGCTCATCGCTATTCAAGAATTTTGACAGTGGGCAGAAAATCGGAGAATATAGAATAGAATGTAAATACCCTGATGATACGATCGCATATCACGCTATTCCTGTAGACTCACCTCAGCTATACTATCTGCTGGAAAAAGATAAAGTGCTGACTGAGTCTGACACAGCGATATTATATCTGGATTATCCATTAGACAAGCCTGTCATTTTCACTATTATCTCCGGTAATGGATTCACGAAAGGAGAGGTGATCAGCATCATAAGTGCAAAATATCATGATATATATGAGGCAGAAAAAAAATCTCCTGGTAAATACGGTATTTGTTGTCACACAATCAACAACCTTGTTGTTTCTTTGATAGAAGTAAGCAAAAGAAAAGACGGAAGGATCGTGTTTACTACCATGATTGACTCTTGATCCCCAGCCATTACCGTTCAGTCAGTCACTGTCCCTAGTGCATGTGACTGACTGAACGCTTATTTTTTTGTCATTCCGGGCGTGAGTGAGTAATAGGGTGACAAAGGAGCAGATGTATCTTCATTCATTCAGTGCTCCTGATGAAAATGAATGAATGAAGATTGAGATAGAATGGACAGACAGTCACTTTCCCTAGTGTCTGTGTCTGACTGTCCGTGTCAACACCGTCATTTCGAGAAAATTCCTGTGAAAAAAGAGAGTGATATTTTCGAAGGAATCCCAAGCTCAACAAACCAGTGATGCGTTTATCATCATTTGTATTTGCGAGGATCCTTCAGTTTTTTAGCACATCTATTTCTATCCCTTGAAAAAACAATCGGAATAACGCGCTTATCAAAGTGAAGCGCCGGACGGACGGACGGACTTTTTCCCTGGTGTCCGCGTCCGTCCGTCCGTCTGGAGTAGCGTTCAGTCAGTCACTGTCCCTAGTGTATGTGACTGACAGAGCGCTTATTTTATTATTAGGAACGATAGTGAGGAGTCTTTGTGGCTGGTATAGATCCTTTACTTTACTCAGAATGAAAAAGGAGCTGATGTATATTCATTCATTCAGTTCTTCTTGTGAAAATGAATGAATGAAGATTTAGTTAGGATGGGCAGACAGTCACTTTCTCTAGTGTCTATGTCTGACTGTCCGACATTTAATAATTCAAATATTTTCAGGCAAAAGGATAGGAGAGTAGTAGTATCTTCATCGCAAATATTATAACAGATGAAAAGAATGCTTTTTGCCCTACTACTGACTGTGATAGCTGCCTGTGCTTCTGCCCAGGAGGGTGTCTACCTGACCTATGCTGATTTCAAAGACAATAAAATGATACCTGCCGACCCCGGGTCCATACACTATGACTATGGCCACAAAGCCTACGTCTGGATGAAGCAGGGCGGCGAAAAGAAGACCTGGAAGATGGCTGACATCTGGGGCTTCAAGTATGAGGATAAGACATTCCGCTGCACCCACTCAGATGAGAAGGACCCACTGGCCGTAGTGATGCTACAGGGCAATTTTGTTTATTACGTCTTTGAGATAGTGGTCTATCACGCTGGCCTGGCCTCTGGTGGTATGGGCTATGGCAATGGCGGACGCGACCATTATTATATCTCAAAGGATCTGGAGAGTCCGGTTTACTTTTTCACCGCCCATCTGGAGACACTGGAGGAGCTGGTAGAGAAGCATCCTGAATTTAAACCGCTAAATCCGTTTTTGAAGAAAGCAAAGGACCGCTCAGAACTGGTGGTGCAGGACTGCATCAAGGCCTCTCCAGAATACAAGACGACCAAACAACTCACCCCGAAAGACTGATAGGTGATGCCTACTTGTTTTCAAGCAGTCTATTGTATAAGTGAAGTGACTGACTGACGACTTTATCAAGGCAGTTCACTATCTTGGCTATTCATTTATACAGACATAAACCACACATGGCAAAACTCATTTCCTCCCTGCTGCTCACGCTGGACGGCTATGCAGCCGGGCCTAATGGCGAACTCAATATCTTTCCTGTCAATAAGGAATTCTTTGACTACAGTCACCAGTTCACAGATAGGGCCGGTACCGCTATGTATGGCCGCCGCACCTTTGAGATCATGAATAGCTACTGGCCCACCGCCGCAGACGGCCCGGACGCCAGCGAGCATGACCGCAAGCACGGCAAATGGTACAATGCGGTAGAGAAAATAGTCGTTTCTCATAGCGTAGCCGATGCAGGCCCTGGCACACGCATCATAGGCACTGACCTGACCGCACAGATAGGCCAACTGAAGCAGGAGAAGGATAAAGATATCGTGATGTTTGGCAGCCCGTCTACAGTCCGCTCGCTGATGGGACTAGGCCTGATAGATGAGTATTGGATATTTATGGCGCCGATAGTGCTGGGGCAGGGCTTACCATTCTTTTCGCTAGAGACAAAGCGTACCGATCTGCACACCGTCTCCAGTCAGAAACTATCTACAGGCATGGTGGTGCTGCATCTGGAGCCTAAGGCCTAGATCAGGGTGTCCGTGTCAGTTGCTCTGCTATCAGCCTCCACTGGCCATCTTCCCTGCGTATGATAGCAGTACCTCTTCCGGCACCGGAGGCCTCTTGCCCGTTTATCAGCCCGCGCCAGTGATAGGCGAAAGCATATACCGCTACGTCTTCACTTGCCTCTATCCACTGTATATCAGTGATGTGATAGTCCTCATTTTTGATGAGAGAGAAATTGCGCTCGCAGGCTATACGGATAGCATCTGCGCCGATATGGACAGCACCGGTAGAGAAGGTAACCACCGCTTCAGGATGTATGAGTGGAGCCACCTGCTGCCAGTCCTGACTGGCCAGCGCTGCGCTATAGGCTGTGATGAATGCGGATGGCGTCATGGTCTGTCAAAGATATTCATTGGATCGGTCCGGCATAAAAAATCCCGGCCATTGTAGTGACCGGGATTTATATCGGGTATATCGTTTAGCTTATTGCTTTACTACTTTAGAGATGGCAGTGTGGTCGCCGGCCTGCACCTTTACGAGGTAGATACCGGCAGAGAGATCACCTATGGTGAAGGTGCGCGTCTGAGTACCTGTATTCATAGCCTCGTCGGTGAGTAGCGTGCTCACGGTCTGTCCGTTCAGAGAGAGCAGCTCGATGCTCACCTTCGCATCGCGGCGCAGGTCAAATGCCGTGATGATCGTATTGCTGATCAGGGTAGGGTATACATTTACTGAGCCGAGGTCCGCAGCTATCTCAGAGATGGCATTAGTACCAAACTCGGTAATTGTAGTACTGGTATTATTCCATTTGTCTTCAGGACCATTGGTGCCGTCACCGTTAGCTGCGTTGACCACTGCATAGAGCTTCACAGCGCCTGTGCCTGCAGCAGGAGCTGTCCAGCCTATAGACTCTACATAGGTAGTGCCGGCTGCACCTGTGCCGGATGTCTTGGGGAGCTGTACTTGCTGCTCTATCACGTTTGTGTTAGCGGCCAGCTCGATAGAGTTTTGTACACCATTAGGCAGCGAGGCCGACCAGGTGCCTGCCTGTTGTGCCGATGACGTGCCGGCGCCTGTAGCCTTCACGGACGCGAGCCCAAAGCCAAAGACAGGAAGGGAATTAGATGTAGTATTTGTAGCAGTCATTTTGACGGTATATGATCCGCCTGGATGATAGGAGGTGACAGCCACACCGGCAGAGTCGAGCTCTACGGATATCGTGATACCTGCCGTGGCGCCATTGCTATGGCAGCCACTACCGCCGCAGCCCACCGTGGAGCTGATAGCACCAGTGCGGCTGTCTCCGTTGTTATTTGTATAGCCTGTACTATTGCTGGAGAGCAAAAGAGCAAATGCCCCGAGAAAAACTGACAAAGAAATGTACTTAAATTTCATGCGCGAGAGGTTTGTGTTTTGGTTTGTGATATGAATGCGAAAAATAATAACAAATGATTTGTCATACAAATGTAAAAAAACGCCAGCCCACACGCTTGTAGATTTATACAAGACTTTTGTACTTTTTGTGTCTAGCTCGGATCTCCATACGCTTCATAGCGCAGGTATGCATGGTCAGGAGGAGAGGAGGGATAGTACTTTTGCCACACGTATGGAAAATATTTGCGGAACACCTTGAAACTGCTCAAAGTGGCATCTGCCTCCTCTTTCTGCCCGGCGCGAGTCAGGAGGTAGATGTTCATGCGGTAGTTCAGCCATAGCATACCGCCTATGAGCCAGTACTTGACCGGGCTATATGCCCGGAGATAGAAGAGATAGGACGACACCTGCATTTGCATATCCTTGGCCCATGATCGTCCCGTGCTGGCAGAGTTGACATGGTATATCATTATACCCGCGCAATGATAATTGCGATATCCCGCCCGGAGCACCCGCAGAGACCAATTCACATCCTCATAGTAAAGAAAGAAATCTTCATCAAAGCGTAGCCGGCTAGCTACAAGTTTGTCCCTCCGTATCAGTGCACAGGCTCCGCTCACAAAGTCTACCGGATGGTCTCTGTAGTGCATTTCATCAGCCTGATATACTTTTCTCGTACTGATGCCCAGTTCACGGCAGGCATATAAATATAGCGGGTTGATCTTTGCCAGCTGGCCTAAAGATGGGAATCCTATGCCGGTACCCACTTGCAGATGCCCATCCTTTGATGAGTGTATGCGACAGGTGACAGCACCTAGTTTGCCATCAGCGTCATGCAGCTTGTAGAAAGCCACCAAGGGTGCCAATACATCATCGCGAAATTCTGCGTCAGGGTTAAGCAGTAACACATAATTTCCTTTAGCCTGGTCCAGACCCAGGTTGTTGGCCCTGCTAAATCCGGCGTTGTAGCCACTATCTATCCATAATGTGTCGGGGTAGAGCGATAAGAGGTGATCCGGTGTCGTACTGGAGTCATTATTTACCACTATGATTTCAAAGGTCGTGCTCTGGGTATATCGGTGTATAGAGGCCACCAGGGCTTCTACCAGTGCCGGCGTACGATAATGTACAATAATGATAGAAACCTCAGGGGGCACAGGCATCCCAGCACTTTTAGAAGTTGTCATTATCAGCACTTGTGAGCTTTAGGCTGGATAATGGGACACGTCCGGTATAGTTGATACCACCTATAGGATAAGACCTTTCAAAGAGGCGTCCATGTCTTTTAAAATTCCTTTCGTGAAAAGTGCCCCTGCTGGTGTGAAACCGGATGTGATGCAATCCCATCAACTGAGCTATGTTTTTTAACCGGGCTATGACCTTATCAAATCTGGCGTCATCGCAGCGCTCCATATCTCCGATGATGAGGAAATCGTCATCATATTTTACCCATAGGTTTATGCCGCATACACGGATCATATAGTTGATATTATAACTCTTGTACTGGACAAAGTCTTTATCCCTCACTACACCGGCCACACCGGGCTCGATCACAGAGTTTTGAAAAGGCTCGCCTTTTGGCAGGCGACTTAATATCATGTTGCACCACGAGGTATGAAGGGCTGAGGATAAATTTAGAAGCCTTTTCAATCTGACCCAGCTCAGGGTACGTGACCGGACCAGATAGACCTGCAGATCATCATAATGCTCCCACCCCGGGGTGGCCCGGTAACCTGGATAGGACTTCTCATTAGGCAGACAATAGAAAAGGTCAATACCTTGGCTGATAGCGTCTTTGTGCGCCAGTGCGCCTATCTGGCGAAAGAGGCCTTTGCCCTGATGGGCGGGTGCCGTCATCACATCTCCATGTTGGGCTATGAGGTATCTTTTGCCATTGTACTCAGCATAGTATGGCCATACGGCATAGTAGCAGGCAGGATCGCCCTCTGGTGAGTAGCCTATATAGCCGATATATGACAGGCCTCCCGCATAGGTACTGAGCTTCCTGTCCAGGTAGTTCTCATCAAAGTTTATCCCAAAGCACTCCTTGAAAAGACGGGAGGCATCTGCCAGACGGCTGCGATCTAATTTTTCAAAACGATATCCGGACATATCTCTTACGGTCAGCCAATAATACAATAATTTAAGAACTAATGCCTCAGCGGACATTGCCGTACAGTATCGTTAAGGCAGATAGTTTTACACCGAAACCGATTGGTTGTCTATATTTGCCCGCGTATGATGAGAAGAGACCCCTTTCAGGCTATAGCAGATCCCAACCGCCGGGCCATCCTGGCACTCATAGCCCGTGAATCGATGAACCTGAACACTGTAGCGAGCCACTTCAGCGTGAGCCGCCCAGCCATATCCAAGCATATCAAAATACTGCGCCAATGCGGCCTGGTAGAGATCCGCCAGAAGGGTCGAGAGCGCTACTGTGAGGCCAGACTGGAGCGCCTGAGTGAGGTAGTGCTCTGGCTGGAGGACTACCGCAGCCAGTGGGGCACGGAGATACATACCGAGCCGATAGCAGTAGCCGCAGAAAAGCCGGATGTTACTGCTGCACCTGTCGCAGAGGTATCGGTAGCTGATACGGAACCAGCCGCTGTAAGATTGACATCTGAGACTGCAGCGGCTGAAGAGATAGGAGAGACGCTGACCGAGATACAGGAGGTGACGGTGGTAGATCCGGCTGACGAGGCCGCTGTGCCCGCATCTGACCCACAGATGGAGTTCATAGCTACCAAGGAGGTAGATCTGACAGTTGATCGCGAAGCCAGTCGGGTGACTGCGGCATCCGTGCCGTGGGAGGAGGGCTACGATGAGGCGAAGGATATAACTGACGACCACATGGAGGTAGACCTCTCTGCCGATGCGGTCACAGATAGCCAGGCAGCAACAGTAGTAGAGGAAACACAGGTAACTGTGCCTATAGAGGAGACACTATCTGAGCCTGAGTCAGAACCTGATGTCAAAACTCCGGTCAGGCCTGTAGCCAAATCAACCACCCGCAAGAAGAAAAGCGCCCCGCCTACAGATACGCAGCAAGGGAGCCTTTTCTGATTTTAGTGCTTGGGATGGGGATTCTTTTTCCTGCGGATCATACCTCCCCACTCGCCCTCGTAGAAGAGTACGAAGCAAAATATAGCAATGATACCGATGGGGATGATGAAGTCCCAGACCATGGGCAGGTGCACGATGGTCTTAAAAATATTGAGTACCATGATTTTCTGATTTAATGGTTAAAAAATACCGCCTTGATCAGAATGCGTAGGTCTGCGAAATATGGTACAAATGCGAGGCCAAAGTGAGCATTAGCAGAATTTCATTCTTTAGGAAAATCCGGTAAAACATATATATTTGTAATACAACCTATTTACCTCTGCCATTTGGGCCATTATTCATTTTGAAAACGTAAACATGTCGAAGTCTTTACCTATTAGTGTTTTAATACTATTCTTTTCTGTCTGTCTTCATGCACAGCCCGCCATCCAGTGGCAGAAGTCATTGGGCGGTACAAATTATGATGAAGCTTTTTCCATCACGTCTACTATAGATGGAGGCTTTATTGTGGCGGGATCATCCGGGTCGTATAATGGAGATGTCAGTGGCAATTATGGTTCATCTGACTGCTGGGTGGTAAAATTGAATGCGATAGGCGTCATACAGTGGCAAAAACACCTGGGAGGATCAGCGCAGGATAGAGCAGCTTCCATCGCATCTACTGCTGATGGGGGCTATATTATGGCAGGGCTCGCAAACTCTAATAATATCGATGTCAGTGGCAATCATGGCAGCTTCGACTGTTGGATAGTAAAGCTGGACTCCATAGGTACCTTGCAGTGGCAAAAATCATTAGGAGGTACAGATGATGATGAGCCATCTTCCATCGCACCTACTGCGGATGGAGGCTACATTATGGCAGGGTTCACACGATCTAATAATGGTGATGTCAGTGGCAACCATGGTATCTATGACTATTGGGTGGTAAAGCTAAACGCAGCCGGCACTATACAGTGGCAAAAAACATTGGGCGGGACGCTTATTGATCAGGCCAGGTCCATAGCACCTGCTGCTGACGGAGGCTATATAGTGGCAGGGTATTCGACTTCCACCGATGGCGATGTGACCGGACATCATAATGATATGGATTGCTGGATAGTAAAACTGGATACTGCAGGGACTATACAGTGGCAAAAAAGCATAGGAGGTACAGGTCAGGAAGGAATCAATTCCATTATATGTTCTGCAGATAGGGGCTATGTCATGGCTGGATTTACCTCCTCAAATGATGGGGATGTAAGCGGCAATAACGGTTACTATGACTATTGGGTAGTAAAAATGGATACTGTCGGTACTATACAATGGCAAAAAACCTTTGGAGGTGCAGGTGATGATGAAGCTTTATCTATTGCGCCTACTCCCAATGGTGGATACGTTGTGGCAGGATACATCGGATCAAGCAATGGCTATGTGAGCAATTTTTATGGCAGCTCAGATTATTGGATACTCAAATTAGATACTACAGGTACTATAAATTGGCAAAAAAATCTGGGAGGATCGTATCTTGATATAGGCACATCTGTCACATCTACTCCCAATGGAGATTACGCTGTAGCAGGCTGGGCACGGTCAAATGACATCGATATAAGTGGAAACCATGGCAATGAAGATTATTGGGTGGTGAAACTTAACTGTGCGGCCTCATACGCCATTGATACGGAGACTGCCTGTGGCGGCTATAGATGGCTGGACGGACATTTTTACACTGTCAGCACTGATAGCCCTACCTACACTCTAGTGGGCGGGGCGGTCAGCGGCTGCGATAGCATTATCAGGCTCCACCTGACCATAGATAGCATCATAGATCCGATCATCACGCAGAGTGCCGGTGTCTTAAGTACCGGTAGCTACAGCAGCTACACCTGGTGTGTCAATGGTGCTGTAGTAGCTGGAGGTACTACACAGCATATACCTGCTACTCAGAGTGGCAGGTATACGGTAGTGGTGACGAATGGTACTGGATGCAGTGATACTTCGCAGGCATATGTAGTGGTCATCGCTATAGATACACAAAAGGCATGCAATAGCTATACATGGCGGGACGGCCATACGTACACTGCCAGTACAGACACACCTGCATATAGCAGAAGTGGCAGCAATTATGATAGCATTATCACGCTTCATCTGATCATAGATAGTATCGCGGCTCCTGTCATTTCAGAAAGCGGTGGTGTGTTAACTACTGGTAGTTATAGTAGCTATGAGTGGTATCTGAATGGGTCTGTAACGGGAGACACAACACAGCAGCTGCAAATCGATCAAAACGGTAGCTATACGGTAGTAGTGACTGGTACAAATGGATGCCGCGATTCCTCAGAAGTGTTTGCTGTGACGGGAGTTGGTCTGGCGAGGATACCCGTATCGTCCGCATGGCGACTGTACCCTAACCCAACAGCAGAACGATTTGTGGTTTCGCTGATATCCCGCTATACATGTGCGATCACAATACAGATAGAGAACATGTTAGGACAGAATCTTCGGAGCACACAGTTTAGAGGTCCATCACAGACCATCGACGTATCTGATCTCAGTACAGGGATATATATCGTGCGTATAGTAGCGGGAGAGGAGCAGCATAGCATACGCATGGAGGTGGTGAGGTAATGCTAATCCAGCAGGTCCGGCCTGCGCGTCTTAGTGCGCTCCAGCGCCTGATCATGCCGCCAGTCAGCTATCTTTTTCTCATGTCCGGAGAGGAGGATATCCGGCACCTTCATTCCACGAAAATCCTCAGGACGCGTATATACTGGCGGCGATAGCAGTCCATCCTGAAAAGAGTCTGTGAGGGCTGAGGTCTCATCATTCAATACGCCCGGTATCAGGCGGCCTATGGCGTCTACCAGCACCGCCGCACCTAGCTCGCCACCGCTGAGTACATAGTCGCCTATGGATATTTCCTTAGTGATATAGCTCTGGCGCAGGCGCTCGTCTATACCCTTGTAGTGGCCGCAGAGGATGATGAGGTTGCCTTTCAGTGAGAGGCTATTGGCCATGCGCTGGTTTAATGTTTCACCGTCAGGTGTCATGTAGATGATCTCGTCATAGTCGCGCTGAGCTTTCAGTTCGTCTATGCAGGCCGCTATGGGCTCGCACATCATCACGAGGCCAGCTCCGCCACCAAACTGGTAGTCGTCCACCTTCTTGTAGGTACCAAGGCCATATTCGCGCAGGCTCACTACATTGACCTCCAGCAGTCCTTTGGTCTGTGCCCGCTTCAGTATAGAGTGGGAGAGAGGGCTGGTAAGCAGGTCGGGGATGATAGAGATGATGTCTATGCGCATGGCACAAAGGAATAAAATATTAGCGACACGGTGATCGGTCAGAGAGCATTGATAAAGCGGGCAGCTGCATTCAATGTCGCTTCCGTCGCCTCTTTATGCGGTGTATGTCCTATACCAGCTAGTATATATTCCTCTCCATGACCACTGACTTGTGAGATAGTCCGGCGCACCTGATCTAGTGATCCATATTCATCCGCATCTCCTTGTATGAAGAGGAGAGGGGGAGTGATAGCTGGCAGGAGCGATTCGATATTCCAGCCACGATAGTCGCTGCGGGTCCAGGTCTCGGTCCAGGCTTTGAAGAGCGTTTCTACTTTGTCACTGTGGTATTTTGCCAGCCGCTGGGCCAGGTCTGTGGTTTTATATGTTTCCATAGCTGCACGGATGCCTGCGAGCGTAACATCCTCTACGAAGATATGCGCCGCCTCACAGATCACAGCCCTGATGCGCTCGGGATACTTGCTGGCAGTGATCAGCGCTATCGTACCACCATCACTGTGTCCGAAAAGTATCGCATTATCTATCCCTTGATCGATAAGCAGGTTGTTGAGTTTGTCAGCTTCTAGCTCCATGTAGTTGACGGGTCGCTCATAAGTAGGCATAGGCGCAGACTGTCCGTAGCCGAGGCGGTCATAGATCAGCAGATTGCACTGTGTGGCATCAGTCAGCTTTTGAGGAAAGTCACGCCATAGTACTACACATCCCAGCGAGTCGTGGAGAAACACGATCGTAGGCCGGCCAAGGTAGCTATCCTGCCGGGCTATGTAGATGCCATCTGCGGAGAGGGTAGAGGTGGAGCTCATGAGGGGCAATAAAAAAGAGGCACAATGATACATCATGCCTCTCTGATATGCTAATGCAAAATAGCTTATGCCATCTTGCGGAACAGGCCCATGAATTTCATCATTTCGCCCAGGTTGCTGATCTTGATCTTGCCCATCATAAATGCCATCTGTGGGTTGGTCTTGCCGGTCTCGATATCGGCATAATCTTGCGCTTTGGCTTTCACCTCGCAGGTAGGAGTGCCGTGCAGGCCTTCTTCTACGGTCACTTTCTTATCCTTGATCGTGATGGTGAAGTCGCCTTCGCCTTCCATCATAAAGTGGAACACGCCGTAAGTAGAATCGTCTACTTTGTCTTCTTTCAGTCGGCCAGGAAGGGAGTAGAGGATGTCCTTTGCTGTCATGTCGCTCATTGTTTGTGTTGTTTGGTTTTTATTAATGTTTGTATTTGAAGTCGGTTTGGTAGTTTGTGCTGCAGGTGCAGGTTCTGGCGTAGCCTCAGCTGCGGTGCGCATATTCTGATAGGTACTCTCATAGTTGATACCGTCTATCACGGTCTTTGAGATGATCTCCTTCATGATCTCGGTGGTGCCGGCTACGATCGTGCCCAGGCGTGCATCGCGGTAGGCACGCTCTATGGGATACTCGGTCATGTATCCATAGCCGCCAAATATCTGCAGGCACTCATCTGAGGCTTTCTTGCACAGCTCGGTGGCCTTCATTTTGGCCATGCTGCATTCCTTTACGGCAAAGATATTATTGGCCTGCTTCCAGCAGCAGTGATAGACGAATTGCTTGGTCACTTCTACCTCTGTGACCAGGTCTACGATCTTGTGGCGCAGCACCTGAAACTTTGCCAGCGGCTTGCCAAAGGCTGCACGCTCGTGCATATACTTCAGGGTCATATCTATGATGTCTTCTGTAGCAGCTACCCCGAGTATACCTGCTATGAGCCGCTCCAGCTGGAAGCTCTCCATGATATAGAAGAACCCTTGTCCCTCTTTGCCTACCAGATTGGTAGCGGGTACGCGTACATTATCAAAGAACATCTCTGCGGTATCAGATGAGCGGAAGCCCATCTTGTCGAGCTCCCTGGTAGTAAATCCCGGCGTGCCCTGATCCACCATGATCAGGCTGATGCCACCGATACCGGCAGATGGATCGGTCTTGACAGCCACGGTCACAAAGTTGCCGTACACGCCATTAGTGATAAATGTCTTGCTGCCGTTGATCACATAGTGGTCGCCATCACGCACGGCTGTCGTACGGATATTGCCCACATCAGATCCGGCACCCGGCTCAGTGATGGCTATACTGCCTATCCATTCTCCGGAGATTGCTTTGGGGAGGTATTTTTGTTTGAGCTCTTCACTACCGGCCTGTGCCAGGTGGTTGGTAGCCATGTACTGATGCACACTCACAGCGCCCGAGATACCGGCAAAGCCCGCTTTATTGAGCTCCTCGAGATAGACTACCGAATACCAGAAGTCATTATCAGTACCTCCATAGGCTTCGGGAAAGTTGATGCCAAGAAAACCCTGCTCGCCCATCCGGCGAAAGATATCTCGCGGCACCTGGCCATCGGCCTCCCACTGTAATACGTGGGGCTTGACTTCGGTTTGTATGAACTGCCTGACTGACTGGCGGAAGAGCTCGTGATCCTCTGTGAAGTATTGATGTGCCATGCAGGTAGGGTAGTGGTGCTTTTACTCTATAGTGGCATTGATACCGCGCTCAGTGATGGCGTCCTTCATCGGCTTCAGCTTAGAGAGTGCACCACTCTTGACCGCGTACTTGCCTTTGTAGTGGATCAGGTAGCTACACTGCTCAGCCTGCTCCAGCGTATGTTTGCACACCTCTATGAGTGCCTGTATGACCCAGTCAAAAGTATTGACCTCATCATTATGTATGATCAGGCGGCTGGTGGTCAGCTCCAGCTCGTCTACTAATACTTCTTCTTCAAACTGAATGTCTGCAAGTGTATTCATCCACCATTTTTTGAGTGTATCAAAAGTAGAGAAAACCTACGATACGGAGATAATAATTGACCTATCAAATTTCCCTAACGGCGGTAGGGAAAGCACACCTTCTTTCTGGGAAAAGTTAGTGTATTTGCCCATCGTATCAGCACATCCCTGCCACGGCTCTATACATACATAGTTGGCATTAGGCCTGGCCCAGATGCCGAGATACTTGAAGTGTTTGAATGCTACCGAGAGGGTATGCGGATTTTTGTTTGAGCGGATAGTTACCTTGCGTGATTTCAGGTTTTTGAAGATCAGCGCATCATCATCAAAGAGGC
The DNA here is from genome assembly GCA_018267385.1 of Bacteroidota bacterium. Classification (GTDB taxonomy): domain Bacteria; phylum Bacteroidota; class Bacteroidia; order Chitinophagales; family LD1; genus UBA1941. The sequence goes on from JAFDYN010000009.1 coordinate 131,842, forward strand.
TGCCGTGCAGGGGGATCTGATTGGTATCGACCATAGCCTTGGAGCGGCGGCCGTCAAAGAAACCATCGGTATTGATATGATCGCGCTCCAGCTCGGTGTCATTGTCAAACTCCAGGTAATAATCATCATATTTCTCTCCATCTTTGAATGGTACAGCAAAGGCAGGGTGAGCTCCTATGCAGAAGTGCATCTGCTCAGTCCCTTTATTGATCACTTCAAAAGTCTGATGGAGGTGATTTTCCTTGAGCTCAAAGCTGATATAAAACTCAAAATGGCTGGGGTATATGGCCAGCGTCTGCTGGGAACTGTGCAGGGCAAAGGTGAGGCTATCCACTGTTTGATTGACCAGCTCAAACTCAGCGTGCCGGGCAAAACCATGCTTTTCCATATTATAATGCTGACCGCCTATCTCGATCTGATCATCCAGGCAGCGCCCTACCACCGGGAATAGGACAGGAGCGTGCCAGCCCCACACAGCAGGGTCTGCCTGCCAGAGATGCTCTATACTATTTACCTTGTCATATACAGAGGTCAGTTCTGCGCCTTTGCTGCGCACATTCACGCGGAGATGGTTGTTTTCTATTGTGTACATACAGAGTTTATTATGGGTTAAGTCTATTATTTAGGACTGACTATGGTGCAGTGTCAGGAAAAGCAATGTACAAAAATCTCGTTACAGGTAGGAGCCTTTTATATTTGATTTTCATAAAACCAACCCATGCATAAATACATCCTGGCATCTCTGGTGGCTATGACACTGGTGTCCACCGCCTACGGCGCTGAACTCACTAAGGAGGAAAAGAAAGCGATCAAAGCTGAGCTGAAGCAGTATAAGAAGAACCCAGCCAGCTTTAAAGCGATGATGGATAAGAATAAGGAAGACCTGGACGCCGCAGAAGCTACGATAAATAAGAACAAAGAGCAGATCAACCAGCTCACAAATGACTTTGCCGATGCTCAGCAGAAACTGATCGAGCGGGGAAACCAGCTCAAAGAATGTCAGAATAAGCCTGTACCTAAGTGCCCTGAGCCGGCAGACCCACTGGCCGCTCCGATGACAGGCACGGTCTACAAGGTACAACTGGGACTCTACAAAAAACTGGACATCAATAGCGACTTCGCTAAGCCAAAGATCGTAGGCTTTGAGAAAACGGAAGGAATGAACAGGTATGTAGTAAACTACTTTGACTCGAAGGAGGATGCGGAGCACTTTGCAGGAGACCTCAGGAAGCTAGGTCTGAAGGGTGCCTTTGTAGCCAAATATGAAAACGGGGAGAGGGTGTTTGAGAAGAAAGGGAAAGCCAAGATCAGTACAGGTGCCGCCACTAAAAAGTCAGGCAAGAAGGCATTAAAGCCCGAATAATCTGTCGAACATGATTGCATTGAGAAGCCCGATCCTTTTATTGAGATCGGGCTTCTCATTTCACAGAGGGTGTGGCTATTATGCAGAAAGCAGCACCACTCTATTTAACATAACTATTCGGACTATTTCTTCGCAGCTTCGTCTTTGGCATTCAGCGCATCTAAGACCGGACGTGTAATATCGAGTGCCTGATCTTTATAGAGTATGAGGCTGGTAGCGGAGCTGTAGGAGATCACATAGGTGTATTTCTTGTCCTTATTGATCTCACGGATCACCGTGTCTATCTTGCCGTTGACCTCCTTCAGTAAGGAGGCCATTTCGCCTTGGATCTGCGCTGCGCTATTGTCACGTTCTTGCTCGAGTTGTGCTCCACGGTTCTGGAGGTCGGTTTGAGCGGCTTCGCCCTCAGATTGGGTGAGGGTACCGGCCTGAGCACGCTGCTGTAGATTTAAGTAGTCATTTTGCAGTCTGGTTGCTTTTGCCTTCAGGCTAGCCTCCAGGCCGGATTGATTTTTTTCCAGCTCAGCCTTTTTGACCTTATAATAGTTGTAGTAGATCTCGAGTGTATCGATGTTTACATAGGCTATAGGATTGGCACCGGCACTGGCAGGCGGGGCGGGGAGGCCAGGGCTACTTTTTTTGCAGTCCTTGAAATGGAGGTAGAATAGAACAGCAATTGCGATCGCCAAAACTGCATTGATAGATAAAGAAAGGTATTTCATGATGTAGGATTTAGAGTGTGAGAATTAGGTAGAGTACTACTTAACATAATATTAATTATAGTGTTAATGGATATTGAAAAATAACTTTATGCAGTGCTTTACAAATGTTCTGTCAATTTTTGACTTTTTTTTGAATATACTGTAAATCAATGTTTTAAAAAACCAATAAAGGCCTCGCAGACGTTGTCCTTCTGTCAGGTAAGCATATGTTAGGTTGGTATAATGGAATTTATAATCTCCAATATGATAATCGAACTTACCTTGAGTTACTTCGTTTAGTTTCCTGTTAGTCTCTAGTCCCGTTAGAAACATTTTCAGTCCACTAGTCTTTGACACTATGCCAATACCTTCCCTATAGACTGCTGTATACTCATCCAGATAACCGATTTGACCGTTCTCGCAAATTAAAAAAAGAATGATCCAATCACCGTGAAAGTAATTGGTAAACTCACGAAACTTTACAAGATCCAAGGATTGCCTACGAAACATGATCGTTTGGGTGGCAGGCATTATATTCCTTTTCAGCAAATAATGAAGATCAAAGTATCTCGGCAAAGCAGGTTCATATTTTGTATTGGTCAGCTCCCCATTGGATTTTAAAATAGCTTTGGCAGTAAAACAATAATTACATTCTTTATTGTCTGAAAACAGCTTAAGCTGTTTGTTCAACTTGAAAGGATCAGTCCAATAATCATCTCCTTCACACACTGCTATAAAATCTCCCTGAGCTTGCTCTACTGTAAAGAGGAAATTCTGATTTACTCCCTTGTTTACTGCATGCCGGGTATAGCGGATAGCACTACCTTTGCTATGGCTGCGCTTTATTGCTTCAATCACGGCGGGTGTATCGTCCGTAGCTCCATCATCGCCTATGATCACTTCCAGTTCGAAATCACCCTCCTGCATCAGAATACTACGAATAGTCTCACCTATCAGCATCTCCTGATTGTAAGTGATAACACATACACTTATAAGCGGTCTTAGTGGCGAATCACTTTGTATTGTCACTTTGTTTGAGTTATAAGATTTGATATTCGTGTAGCATCTGCCTGACCGCTTTTATGTCATTAAACATAAGGATGTCAATTATAGACAATCCACTTACAAATTCATCATTAAACTGCTTGTAAGGGGTTACTTTTGCCTTAAGGAAATGCAAATTGACGCCTTTATTGGCAAAATACTCTTTTTCGTATAGTTCGCTGCCGCTAAGGTTATTGATATACTGTGTAAAGTGTAACTGCTTGGTAATGGAGATCAAGCGATCTGCCCGGTCCATACCTCTCGTTTCCGCAGCCACAACGGAAGATTTGGACCAGGTGAAGGGTATGGATAAATATTGGAAAATACCGGAAACACTCTCAATAGCCAGATCGGAAATCATTTTTGGCTGCCTGGCAAAAAGCTCTTTGATGAGCCCTATAACCTGATTGTAATAAGGGGCTCTTTTATATGCATCATGAAGTTGCTGCATAAACTTTGCTTCAAAGTCACCACCTGGCTGGATCTCCAGTTCGCATATCAATTTGTTCTGGCTGGCCTTAATGAGAGGAACCGTGAATAAAAACTCAGTATTTTGCAGGAGGATTTTATTCCGATTGATCCAGCCCTTTTTTATAAAATTGACATCATCATAAAAAACTACATGAGCGCTCGCTGCCATGAGTTGGAAATATCCTATATACGGGAAAATATAAGGCTGCATGATAGCAAGCATAGGTGTATAGTTTAAGGTGAGTATATCACCGCTTGCCCTGACCTGTCTGAATCCCCGGTCCTGATATAGTCTGAGAGCCGGATTGGCTTTGTGTACATCCAGTTGTATTGGGCGTCTTGCGTCATCTACAAGTTTGGAAAGGAGGTTTGTGGCTAAACCTTTGTTCTGAAAGTCAGGATGAGTCCATACCATGGTAATGAAAATTTCAGGACCATTGTCATAGTATAGGATATACGTTATCAGTTGGTTATCCTCTGACCGATAAAATAGGGCCTTAGCAAGGGTTTCGACCTTGGAGGCATACTGAGATAAATCTTCGATGTGAAAGAACTTTCCATTGAGTGCCTGAAGTGAAGCGTATATTTCATCGGCAGGCAATGTTCCTTTTTGTATGATTAGTCCTGACACAGCTATTGTAAAATCTTTGATATAATATCGCAGATGCGGTCACAATCACTTTCACCAAGGTCTGCATATAATGGTAGGCACAAAATGCGCGAGGCTATATCTGCGGCGATAGGGGTATTTCCGGCCTGCTGGATATAGTTTATCGTATTCAAGGCAGGATAAAAATATCTGCGCGGTACAATTCCATTCTCCTTTAGAGCCGTCTCCAGCCGCAGCATAATTGATTCGGTGTCGAGTATGATGGGGTAATAACTAAAATTCCAGTCTGTTCCATCACGCAGTGCCATAGTTTGTAAGACTTTAAAATCTAAACTACTATTGTATTGATCCACCGCCCTTTTGCGACCAGAAAATATTTTATCCATATAAGGATAAACAGCTAGTCCCATGGCAGCCTGCAATTCGCTGATCTTACCATTGATACCCAGGCCGTGGAAATCCAGCGGACCATTGTGTCCAAAATTATGGCTATAGAAGATGCGCTTCCTCAACTCTTCATCTTCGCAAAAAGCCGCACCTCCCTCACCGGTCTGGAAAACTTTGGTGGCATGAAAGGAGCATGTACTGATATCTCCGTATTCGAAAATACTTCTCCCTTTATATTTCACTCCAAAACAATGGGCTGCGTCATATATTACCTTCAGATTGTGTCGTTTGGCAATATCTCCTATCACCTCAACGTTGCATGGATTACCATACACATGGGTAGCTAATATGCAAGTAGTCCTGGAGGTAATAGCTGCTTCGATCTTCGTTTCATCTATGGTTAGATGCACCGGGTCTATATCTACAAAAACCGGAGTGCAGTTTTCCCATACTATAGACGAAGTAGTGGCTACATAGCTAAAGGGAGTCGTGATGATCTCTCCGCCCCCGCCTAATAGCTTGACTGCTATCTGTATGGGAATGGTCCCATTATTCATTATCAGAATATTGGATACTCCCAGATAGGTTTTGAGCTTACTTTCCAGCTCCAGTACCAGTTCCCCCCTATTGGTGAGCCACTCATTTTGAAATGCTCGGGACACCTGGGCAGTATATTCCTCCAGCGGAGGTAAGAAGGTTTTGGTAACTGGAATCATACGACGAAAGCTATCAGGCTGATTGTAGCAAATCTATAAATTTACCTCTACTTGGGTATTAGCCCTGCGTGATTTATTATACTACAAAATAGACCATTGGACTATTTACTGATCGCCTCGATCGTAGTGAGCGCCTTCTTGACCTCCGGGTCATCCGGCTTTACGGTCTTGGCTTTCTCCAGATACGGTTTGGCTTCGTTGAAAAGCGCGTTTCGCTCCACTTTCATCGTGTCATACTTTTTCTGATCAGCCGGACTCATAGACAATGTATTCATAACCTTATTGATAGCATTGGCCTTATTAAAGATCAAGGCACCCAATCCCAGGTTTGCATCAAAGTTATTCGGATTCAGCGCCAGCACTTTTTCATAGCCCTGGCGGGCAGTCACCGTATCACCGGTACTCTCATAGGCTACAGCCAGATTGTAGAGAATAGATTCATTGTTAGGATCTTTAGCTGCCAGTTTCTTTAGAAACTCGATAGCCTCGCCTTGTTTGCCTTCACTAAAGAAAAAGTTGATCTTATCAATGAGCAGCTCACGGTCATCAGGGTACTTTGTCAAAGCCTCGTCAGTCAGCCTCTTGGCCTCAGCCAGATCATGCTTCTTATTGAGCAGTACCAGGGTCTGATACATAGCCGGCTTCAGAGAGTCAGGCCCTACCGCCAGAAACCGCTTATAAGCTCCGATGGCAGCTACGGTGTCTTTGGCATTCTCCGCACTCAGGCCGGCATTGCGCAGCGCAGTATTCAGGGTGTTCTCTGTTACTTTGCTATTGTGAGCCGCCAGAACGTCGTTTACATCACTGATCCCCATAAAGAACTCATACGCCGACTTGAAATCCTTAGCCTGAAAAGCTTCCACCCCATTATTGAACAGAACAGATGTGAGCGCCTTCATCATTTCGGTGGCATCAGACCAATCTTTAAATTTCGGCTCATTCAATTGCTGCATCATCTTGAAAGACCTCACAGCCTCCAGTGATGCTTTGGGATACTTAGCATGAATAGCCTCATCAGAAGCGATATATGAATAGATCTCTGCCCTGTACCACCAGGTTTTAGTAGCCTTGGATGTGGTCTCGTCAGTGATGGCGACATCTATATTCTTTGCGCCTTCCTCCAGATAGCTCGCACCTTCCTTATTATTATAGGACTGCATCGCATTGAATGCGGAGATCACCTTGCCGCTCTGGGCCATAGCCGATGCGGCAAAAAACACCGAAATCGAAGCAAAAATTAGCTTTTTCATGTTAAAATGCTGTTTTTGGATGAAAATATGGTTTAGAATATGCTTTCATGGTGCTACAAACCTATTGACCAGCACTCTGAAAACCAATGATCTATGTTTTTATGACAAAAAAGTTACTCAGCGCTCTCGCCGCTGGTATCAGCCGCACCCAGTTCGCCATCTTCCTCTGCATTATAGTTCAGCTTGCCGTTCACTATCTTTGTGATAGCTGCAATGCTGTCCTTGGCGTCCAGTTTGATCAGGCGTACACCCTGCGTAGCACGGCCCATCACACGCAGCTGCTCGACTGCCAGACGGATCGCGATGCCTGACTTATTGATGATCATAAGGTGATCATTGTCAGTCACATTGAGTATTCCAACTAAATCACCGGTTTTATCAGTACGCTTGATGGTAGTGACACCTTTGCCGCCCCGGTTAGTAATGCGGTAGTCCTCTATGTCGGTACGTTTGCCGTAGCCTTTCTCAGAGATCACGAGGATCGTTTCTTCCTTATTCTCCGGATTGACCGTGATCATCCCTATCACCTCATTGTGGCCGGCCTCATCGTCCAGGTCTACAGCTATCACTCCGGATGCTGTACGGCCCATGGACCGGACCTTGCCTTCATTGAAGCGGATCGCCTTGCCAAAACTGGTGGCCATCACGATCTCTGCCTTGCCATCAGTCATGGCTACCTGCACCAGATCATCACCTTCGCGGATCTCAATCGCATTCACGCCACCTTTACGTACATTGCTGTAAGCCCTTAAAGTGGTTTTCTTGATAATACCATTCTTTGTACAGAATATCAGGTAGTTATTATCCAAATAGTCATCCTCCTTCAGGTTGAGTACCGGCAGGTAGGCTACGATCTTATCCTCCTTAGGAATATTCATCAGGTTCTGGATAGCGCGGCCTTTGGAGGTCTTCTCCCCTTCCGGCAGTTCATAAACCTTGATCCAGTAGCAACGGCCAGACTGGGTAAAAAAGAGGATATAGTTGTGGTTATTGGCCACGAAGAGGTGCTCGATAAAGTCCTCGTCCCGGCTGGCAGATCCCTTGGACCCGCGTCCTCCCCTATTCTGGGTCTTAAACTCGCTGGATACTGTCCTTTTGACATAGCCCAGGTGGCTGATCGTCACTACTACCTCCTCATTAGGGATCAGGTCTTCTATATTGATATCGCCTTCGGCAAACTCAATATCGGTCCTGCGCAGGTCGCCATACTTCTCCTTGATCTCCAGCAGCTCGGTCTTGATGATCTCGTAGCGCAGCGGCTCCTCATTCAGGATACGGTTCAGATAGGCGATAGTTTTCATGAGTTCGTCATATTCTTCACGTATCTTATCTCTCTCAAGGCCAGTGAGTCTCTGTAGTCTCAGATCAAGTATCGCTCGAGCCTGAATATCACTTAGTCCAAAGTTTGAGATCAGCCCCTCGCGTGCCTCCTCAGGCAGACGGGACTCGCGGATCAGCTTGATCACCTCGTCCAGATGATCGAGGGCTATGAGGAGACCCTGTAGTATGTGGGCGCGCTTTTCAGCCTCGCGCAGCTCATACTTGGTCCTCCTGACTATCACGTCGTGACGGAAGTCTACGAAGTGACGGATCATATCACGCAGGTTGAGCAGCATAGGGCGGCCACCTACGAGGGCTACATTGTTCACTCCATAGGACGTTTGGAGCGGAGTGAGCGCGTAGAGCTGATTGAGCACTACACTGGACATAGCATCGCGGTGTAGCTCTATGACCACCCGGATACCGTCACGGTCAGATTCATCACGTACGTCGGTGATACCTTCTATCTTTTTCTCCTCTACCAGGTCAGCGATCTTTTTGATCATATCGCTCTTGATCACCTGGTATGGGATCTCAGAGATGATGATCTGCTCGCGGTTGGCACCCATCGGCTCGATGGTAGCTTTGCCGCGGAGAACCACCCGGCCACGGCCGGTCATGAAGGCCTGGCGCACACCATCCACACCGTGGATAGTACCTCCCGTAGGAAAGTCAGGAGCCTTCACATATTGCATGAGGTCCTCTACGGTAGCCTCTTTATTATCAACATAATGTACGCATGCGTCGATCGCCTCCGACAGGTTGTGCGGGAGCATATTCGTGGCCATACCTACGGCGATACCGGAGGCGCCATTGACCAGCAGGTTTGGAATGCGGGTAGGCAGTACGGTCGGCTCCTCGAGGGTATCGTCAAAGTTCAGACGCATATCCACGGTCTCCTTCTCGATATCCATGAGCATCTCCTCGGCTATCTTGCGGAAGCGGGCCTCGGTGTACCTCATAGCTGCCGGTGGGTCATCATCTATGGAGCCATAGTTACCCTGCCCGTCTACAAAAGGATACCTCAGGGACCAGTCCTGGGCCATACGCACCATGGAGTCATAGATGGCAGAGTCACCATGCGGATGGTACTTACCCATCACCTCACCCACGATACGGGCTGACTTCTTGTATGGTTTATTAGGCGCCATGCCCAGCTCGTTCATACCGTAGAGGATACGGCGGTGTACCGGCTTCAGGCCGTCACGGGCGTCAGGGATGGCACGGGATACGATGACCGACATCGAGTAGTCGATGTAGGCAGTCTTCATTTCATCCTCTATATTGATCTGGATGATACGGTTCTCCGGGGTCTCGGGGGTTAGTTCGGTGTTTTCGTCTTTGATCTCGTCACTCATGCTTTGTTGTCAGTTGCCAGGTGGCAGTTGTCAGGAAATTTCAATGATCCCCAAATGGGCTGTGGTCGGCATTTTTTCATAAAAACGCATTTAAAGCCATTTTGAGGCACGAATGTACAGAATAAACACCCCCTCGACAAAGTATCGGGAGGGCTATTTTTCCACATTTAAGGCTATTTTAAGAAGATTAGCTATTGAACCATCACTCTGGACCTATAGCGACTTTGACCTTGCTGTACCTCCACCATATACATACCTGCCACGGTAAGCCTAGCAGTGAGCTGCTGGTCTGAGACTGCTTGGTTTAGGACTTCCCTGCCTGCTATGTCATATATATGTAGCAGCTTCTCTCCGGGCATAGGTAGGTCGATCGTGAAAGTGCCCGTGGAGGGGTTAGGGTGGCAACTAATATTGAGATCATGGGAAAGATCATGTGTACCGAGCAAAGACCGGCACGTCTGATTTATTAATTCCGTACTGTATGTACTATCTCTATATCCGCAAAGCCAGGTAGTGTATCCATCGGGCCAGAAATCAAAACTAGGGTAAAAGAAACCATCATAGGTCGAAATCACACCCAGACGCTCCGCATAAACGTATGGGAATAGCTGCCTAAATCCGCTATCTATGAAATGAAGGGTGTATTGCCTGAAGGAGTTGCCATCCAGTATAACTGAATCAACAGAGTCAACCACTCCTCTAGCGTCTCCTCTGTGTATACCAAATGTGCTGCTTGTGTCAGCCCAGAGTCCCACCGTGTCACCGGCCTGTACATTAAAGTACATATATGGATGAAAGGCCCCATTTATAAATATAAATGCTGTATCGCCTGACTCAAAAGTATATTGTGTTGTGAACCCATAGCCAACCGGGTCATAGGTGATCAATACGCGCCTGCATGAGGTCCCATTGATCAGCGTATCTCCGGCCACCTGTGCTATGGGGCCATAAGTTGTATAACCCGGACCGGCTAATCCTGAATTGTATGTTGTATAACTCCAGTGTGACGATGGCAATGCCCAATGCTGGGCATGAATAGTCAGCCCCAACGAAAATAAGAAACAGACCATCAGACCGGCCCTTTTCAAAGAATCTAAGGATGTTTTCATTTATCCAAGATAACCAGTTTGGCTGATAAATTCATGCAAGCCATCATTTGGCCCGTAGTAGCAGCTCTGGTGCTAATTGCAGTTTCACTGGTACCAAGCAATAAGATGTACGATATATCAGAAGAGAAGGGCACCTCAACGGGTACCTCTTTTATTTCAGTATATATCGGGAGGATGAAAGTCAGGCCTTGTCTATCTGCAGGACCAGACGCTCTACCACCCAGTCTGTGAGGCCCGGACCGGCTATAGCGCCGTTCTCAAACCAGTAGACATTTTTATCTTTCTTATAGCAAAGTTTTCCATCCTGACGGATCGGTTCGAAGCCTATTTTCATGAGGCCGTATGCGGTGACTGATTTATATGACATACATGAAGGTACACTTTAAAATCGGCAATACCTATTTCCCCTCACATAGTACTGTAAGTCAATGATATAAAAAAGGCGGACCTGATGGCCCGCCCTTGCGTGTTCATATTCTGTATCCTTGGGTTTATTCTTTTATGATCTTGCGTACCACAGTGCCCTCGCCGGAGCGGAAGGTAACCATATACACGCCACCGGCCAGGGAGGAAAGGTCTGCTGCCAGCTCATGATCACCCTCTGCCTGCATACCACTACCCAGCACAGATACGGTACGTCCCATCATATCGGTCAGGTACATATCCATCTGCTGGCTGTGCAGCAGGCTATAGCTGATAGTCACCGCCTGGTGGGTAGGATTAGGATAGATGTAGACATACAGGTTTCGCGCCAGCTCTGATATACCGGTCACGGTGATGCGCTGCGTGTCTGATATGGCAGCGCAGTATCCCTGGGTGACGACCACCTGGTACAAGCCATTTTGAGTGACGGTGAGGGTCTGAGAGGTAGCGCCCGGGAGCGGGCCATTGGAGTACCACCACTGCCATGAGCTGCCCGCAGAGGCGGTGAGTACATTGCCGCTGACGGTGAAGGTAGCCACCGGTGCAGGATCAAAGGCCACGTGTACACTATCGGTACTGGTACAGCCGTTTTTAGTGACTGATACGCGGTACTCTGCGGTAGTAGTCACTGCGGTCATGCTGGTAGTAGCGGCGTTGGACCAGAGGTAGGAGGTGCCGTCATTGCCAGCGGTGAGCACGATCGTATCTCCCACGCATGAGCCTGTATCGGTGGTGATCTGCACGAGCGGCAGGCTGAAGTGTACGACCGTATCATCTGCCGATGTAGCACTGCCACAGGCACCATTCACGGTCACATGATAGATACCGGCATTGCTCACGGTGATAGACTGTGTGGTAGCAGAGTTGCTCCAGACATTGCCGGAGGCGGCAGAAGATGTCAGTACTACGCTATCTGTACCGCAGAGGTGCAGCGATCCCTGCAGTGAGATGGTAGGCGCTGTAGCACCTGCTCCCTGCGTGATAGTAATCGTAGCTGTGCCCACACATACGCCGTTGGCTACGGTCACAGTGTAGGTACCGCCGGTGGTCACGGTGGCGGTAGAGGCTGTACCGAGGCTGCCACTCCACGCATAGCTGCTGTAGCCTGCGCCCACATTCAGCGTGTCTGTAGCCCCGGGGCAGAGCGTCTGGGCAGTGGCAGTGATGGTAGGTGTAGGCGGTGTACCGCTCACAGAGATAGTAGCCACATTGGAGGTGTCTGAGCAGCCATTCACCGTCACCACGGCGCTGTAGCTGCCACTGGCAGCGGCTGAGTAGGTAGCGGCGGTCTGGCCTGAGATAGGCCCATTGGCGTCCAGCCATATATAGGATCCGGCAGGTGTAGCTGTCAGTGTCTGAGTACTGCCTCCGCAGATCAGTGTAGAGCCGGCAGGGCTGATCTGGGCATTTGGTATCGCATTGACCGTCACCACGGTAGCGGTAGATGTAGCAGCGCCGCAGCCATTGTCATTGGTCACGGTGTAGCTGCCACCGGATGTCACCGTGATAGCCTGAGTGGTGGCACCGCTGCTCCATACATTGCCGGAGGCAGAGGAAGAGGTGAGCACCACTGAGCCGCCCTGACAGAAGGTAGTAGCACTACCCGCGGCGATAGTAGGCGTGGGCGTAGCACCCTGCGCAGTGAGCGTGATAGTGGCAGTACCGGAGCAGGCACCCGTGGTCACAGTGACCGTATAGGTACCGGCTGTAGTAGCATAGGCGTAGCGTGTGCTGCCGAGGCTATTGCTCCAGGCGTAGGAGCTGTAGCCTGTGCCCACATCCAGCGTATCAGTAGCGCCGGAGCAGAGATAGAGATGAGGGGTGGTGATGGTAGGGCTGAGTGCCGAGCCTATCTGTACGCTCACCGCAGTGCTGGTATCTGAGCAGCTGCCACTGCTCACCACGACTGCATATGAGCCTGCCGTAGTGGCTGTGTAGGTGCCCAGGGTCTGGCCCGAGAGCGGTGCGCCGTTTTTCAGCCACTGGTAGGTGCCTGTACCGGAGGCTGTGAGTACCTGGCTGCCGCTGCCACAGATGATGACCGGACCCGCCGGAGAGACACCTGCTACCGGCGTGGTAGTCACGGTGATGGTCGTAGCGGTAGACGATGCTGTGCCACAGCGGCCCGCACTGGTCACGGTCACGGCATAGGAGCCTGCTGTAGATACGGAGATAGACGGAGTGGTCTGACCACCGGTCCAGTGATAGGTAGAGGCCGTGGAGCTGGTCAGTGTCACGCTGCTGCCGGAGCAGATGGCTACACTGCCTGACGGCAAAACGGTAGGCGTAGCAGGTGCCAGACCGGCAGAGATCACCACAGAGGCAGAGCCTGAGCAGACGCCATTGGTCACGGTGACGGTATAGGTGCCTGCTGCCGTAGGATATGCCTTCTGAGCAGTGCCGAGGCTATTGCTCCAGGCATAGCTGCTGTAGCCCGCACCGGCGTCCAGCGTGTCAGTAGCGCCGGAGCAGAGGCTGAGTGTAGTAGCTGAGATGACAGGCGTAGGTGGTGTGCCCGTCACCTGTACGCTCACAGTATTGGAGGTGGTAGGACAAGAGTTTTGCGTAGCTACTACATGATAGCTGCCGGTAGCGGTAGCTGTGTAGGTAGTGCCTGTCTGGCCGCCGATAGCGCCACTGGCATTGTACCACTGCAGGGTGCCGCCGGAGGTAGTGGCAGTGAGCACCTGGCTGCTGCCGGTACATACTACTACGGGTCCTGCCGGTGTCACAGAGACGGTAGGGGCGCTATTCACGGTCACTGTCTGTGCGGCAGAGGTCACGCTGTGGCAGCCTTTCTCTATATATACTGTATAAGAACCTGCTGCTGTAGCGGTGTAGGTGCGCGAGGTAGCGCCTGCTATGGCGTTGGTCCCGTTAAACCACTGATAGGCCGTGGCTCCCGTCTCCGTAGCGGTAAAGGTGACCGACCCGCCCGAGCAGAAGGTCAATGGCCCGCCCGCTGTCACAGCATTGCTCGGCACTGCGCCCACGGCTATGGCTGTATTGCCTGCGGCCAGGGTATCTATAGGCGTACAGGTGCCGTTGGCCTGCTGCACGCGCAGCCAGAAGTTGAGCCCTGCTGCACTGGCATCTGCCTGCTGCGAGGTAGTGAGTGTGCCGATGCCGATGTAGACGGTAGCGGTCACGATGATCTTGAGTTTGAACTGGCCGGGATTGTCATAGGTGATACCTGCCACCTTCAGGCAAAACTGCTCGCTGGAGTCAAAGGTATTGTTGGTCTTATTGGTAGCCCAGCAGAGGCCGCAGGGCAGGTTTCCGATGGAGTCTATACGGATATTCTTGAGGCGGTAGGTAGAGCCGTTCTGCGTCACAGAGTTGGGCATTTTCACTTGTACTACCTGAGAGTAGGCCACGCCGCGCACAGCGCATGGCACGCTATCTGCCGGAGGTGAAAAGCCGGGTACCGAGAGGCTAGTGGTAGCGGTACAGATAGAGGAGCCGGAGCCGGAGCCGATGTGGCCGCAGTACTGTGCCTGCGCCGTATAGCAGGTGGCCACGAGCAGCATGGCTGCCGCAAATATCTTGCGTAAAGACTTCATAAATGGGTAAGTAATGGTTTGTGAAAAATGGGTTTACTATATTTCAAAGGTGGCTAAATGTATCACTTTCCGCGTAGCGGCAAAAGACGAAATTGTTAAGCTTCTAATATTAACAGCGAACGACTTATACGGTCGGTAAAACGACTGACGCGAGGCCTCCCACCAATAAAAAATCCCCTCAGCCGAAACCGAAGGGATGTATATCGTGGCCCCTATCCCAATGCCTCGGGACCCCAAAGGGGACTTTAATAACCTTCATGTTTGTATTAAAGCCTTCCCCTTGGGGGAAGGTTTGGATGGGGCTTTACTTCATCTGTACCATCTCGCTGCTGTACACCACGCCGTCTACGCTCACCTTGGCTATGAGCACACCGGCTGCCAGGCCGTAGCTTTTGGCGCTGAATGCTACCGAGTGGCTACCCGCGCTGCGTGGTGCCTCTGACTCCAGCGTAGCTACCCTCCTGCCTGTGATGTCATAGACCTCTGTGGTCACATGGGCTGCATCAGTGGCCAGCGTATAGCTGATCTGTGTCTGGTCTACAAAGGGATTGGGGTACACGCTCAGCACATCAGATGCCGGCAGTCCGGTGGTAGCAGCCTTGAGCACGTCAGGACTCAGCGTAGGGCTGCTCTCTACTTTGGTCAGGTCGGTCTCGCCGCCGGTGCAGGGCAGGTAGTACTCTGCCATATAGCTATTGGTAGCGCCCACCAGCTTGACGCGGTCGCCGTCCTTTTTGATATTGAGTGCGCCCGACTTGAAGCACCACACCATGTTCTGGTCCTTGATCTGATTGGCTATCTCATATTCCTCAAAGTACAGCTTATCGCCCACTATGGTGCCGCGCAGCTTGATATCGGCATAGTCGCCGTTCTCCTTGATGATAGTAGAGGTGCCGGTGATGGCGCTCCCCTCCTGCCGCAGCTCAAACTCATACTGGAAGGTCTGCATGATACTCTTGTGGTCAGCAGTGTACTGGTACCGCTTGCCGGTATAGTGGCCCGAGAGGTCGGTAGCCTTCAGCTCGGCAGATGAGAGGTCACTGATCACACCGGCCGAGGCGCCTGAGGTGAGCAGCAGCACGGTAGCGATGGTAAGGGTAAGTTTCTTCATGGTTGAAATCTGTTTAGGTGATAGATGTATCTCTAACGCTTTTTCCATACGGAAATTACAGCGAAAAAATCAGACTGTCTAATCCATAAACGAGAAATGACAGAAAAGTAACAAACCGCGGGGTGTGCGGAGGAGCCTACCGATCAAGACAGCCCCCATGAGCTCGTTTTAACCCCTCTAATCTCCCCTGAATCAGGGGAGACTTAAACAGCCTCTGCACGCATATATATATGTATTAAAGCCTCCCTGTTTTAGGGAGGTGGGAGGGTAAGGCAGTGTCAGGCGGCCAGGTTTTCACGTTTTCTACCCCAGATAGTCCGCTATATCGCTGCCCGGTGCCCAGCGGCTACCCTCCATCTCCTTTAGCACCGTCATACGCGGTACGGTAGCCGTCATCGCTTTCGCCTTCTTTGCCCACAGATCATAGCTGCCCGTATCGGGGCAGAGGGTCACCCGCCGGTGGCGCAGCGGGGCCATGCGCGCGGCGTTGAGCTGCTCCCGGCCACCTGTGGCCAGCCAGAGGCGGCGCGGCTGTAGCAGGCTGGCTATCACCGCCGTCTTCTCACTCTCTACGATGCAGACCGGCATGCCGCTATACCGCGGCTGAGAGAGCAGGTGCTCGCCATAGAGGCACTGCCGCAGCCGGTAGCCCTCCATGCCCGCCAGGCTGTGCATCCACGAGATACGCGCCTCGGGTTCCTTCACACGCTTGCCGCTATCGGCGTGGTAGAGCATCACCTTGCCCGTGCGGATGCGCTCCTGCGCGTCTATCTGCCACCAGATGGTAGCGCCGGGCCAGCGATCACTGATGCCGAACATATACATCCTAAACGCCCGGCTCAGCCCCTCCCACCCAAAGCGCCCGAGTATATACTGCGCAAAGTGACTATGGTGAAAGAGGTCCGTACTATCTGACCACACCCGGTACGGCATCACGGAGAAATCATCGCGCTCCGGCACCTCCACAGCCGCCTGCTGCACCACGACAGGCGCGACCTTCGCCGTACTACTCCTGCGGCTATAAGTGGGGCGCCGTGCCGTCCTGTGCGTATCTGCGTGGCGTGTGATGATGCCGCTGCCCACGCCCGTGAGCGACGCATGGTCCTCCGCCCACCGGCGCGGCGTGTAGTGGTAGCCACAGCTCTCCTGCCTGTCGCACCGCCCCACCTCGGGCGCGATGTACTGCCCCGTCTGCGTATCTACATAGCGGGTAAACTTGTGCGGCTGATGGCACCGCGGGCATATGTGGCGCGTGTGGCGGCCTGCGTATTTCTCCAATTGTACAGTGTGTTGATTTTGCATAGGATTTTTTTTAGGGAATAGGGAAAAAGGAATAGGGAATAACGAATAGAGAATAATGGAATGCAAGGGCGGCCTATGGACGCGTACCTTTTGGGGCAATGCAGCGCCGGCGCCATTGCACACAGCCCCAACGGGGCGGCACGCCCTTAGCGCATGGGCATCGCCCTGCGATGGTGTGCGGTCGGCCTCTTGTAGCGTACGGCGGTGCCATACGCTGGAGGCGCATCGCCCCTTCGGGGCTTCATATACCGCCGGGCGCCATGGCACACAGCCCCAACGGGGCGGCACGCCCTTAGCGCATGGGCATCGCCCTGCGGTAGTAGTGTGCGGGCATCAAGAACCGCAAAAAAACATCGTCATTGCGAGGAGCGAAGCGACGTGGCAATCCAGAATGTGCCGGACGAGGGCTGTGGAGGCGGCAGATCGGCTATCAAACTAAGACTCTATATATTCATTCATTCACTTCTCTTAGTGAACATGAATGAATGAATATTTCTAGTCGGCATAATCTGCAAGTATCTCCCGCATTTTGAGAAGCGTTGGAGACTTTTTCTGTATCAAAGTATTAATGAGATCTTTCAGGTCTTGATTAAATTCAGCGGCCGGTGATTTCGCCAGTTGACGCAGTCTTTTAAAGTCAGCCAAGATTTTATGCTTAACTACCGCCTCATCAGCACAAAGCGTAATAAACTTTTCAAAGCCTTCTCCTTTGGTCTCGATCAGGCTGTGAAGCCCATTAGGGTGTGTCAGAAGTTT
This sequence comes from Bacteroidota bacterium, assembly GCA_018267385.1. Taxonomy (GTDB): domain Bacteria; phylum Bacteroidota; class Bacteroidia; order Chitinophagales; family LD1; genus UBA1941. The sequence continues at coordinate 149,326 of JAFDYN010000009.1, forward strand.
AAAGTTTGGGTAGGTTTTCTTAACAGCAAACTCACGATAATAGGTAAACACCTTATTACGTTTTCCTTCATCAATGACACCTATGGCCTTTAGCTTTTTGGCGGAATGTTGTAGCGAATTAAATACATCGCCTATACCTGGCTGGTGAATAGGTTCAGATTTGGCAAGCATACGTACAAGTAAAGTGTCTGCATGACACTCAGGCAATAATCTCCGATTCATTATTTTTTAGGTTCTTTCTGAAAAGCCTGCATATTAAAGAAGAGATCAACATTATTATCCATTATGAAGATGATCTCCTTCCTCGTCAGCTCACGTACTTTGGTCTGGAAGTCTTCATAATAGGTGATAAATATCTTCACTTCATTTTCTACACTAGCATGTTCCAGCATTTTCTCAATCACAAAAGGACTATGCGTGGTGATAAAGTATTGATTGTGCTTGTCGTCTATTATTCGATCTGCCAACATTTGAATATAGGGTGGATAAGATTGTGACTCTGGCTCTTCAAAGAGAAGCACCGAGTTTTTGTTGGATTCTATTGCCGCTAAATAGTACAACATCCTTTGAAACGTATCCGGTGTCATTGAGAAGTCGATCTGATAATAGTGATCGTCACTTATTCTCATTATATCGAGCCTATTAGAATTCTTTTCAAAAAGTATTTTGAATGAAAACTTACTAAAAAAATCGCCTGCAAACTCCTTTAATCTAGAATCGTGTCTGATGATCTTCCATAAGTTCCAACCATCAGGATCTAAATTATCACGAAACGCAGTAGTGGGTGCGGTGCCTCTGTCTTCTCCAGGTATTCCTCGAAAATGATACTTAAAAACTGGAGGTTCTGGTATAATCCTTCTATCGATAATACCTCCAGATTTATCGAATCCTAAAGAAAGTTCCCACTCGTTCTTTATTTCACTGAACCAACGTAAGAAAAACTTACCTCTCATGTGATCAAGTATAAACGTGTGCTCTCCTACAGTTATCCGAATATCCTTATCATAGTTTTTATCGAAAAACAAGGATGCCATATCCGAATACCTTATCATAGTTGATGGCAACTTAGGTAATTCCATCACACTACGAACATTTGTAAGGGCTAACGCCTCTAAAATATTCGATTTGCCAGCATTGGGCTCGCCTATGAAAACATTTACACGAGCAGGTTTGAATGATATCTTATTTATGGACTTGAAATTACTTATATCAATAGTATATAGCGGCAAGTCCAGCCCAACGGCGTTTTTGCGTTTTGGAACAACCTTTTTCTTAGCTGTTGTTCTTGCTTTACTAGTTGTCGTTTTCAACTGAAATGCTCTCGCTGACGGTTTTGTTGGCATACCGCAAATATAACTTGTCAAAAATAAGAACAAAAGTACTTAAATCTGTTTCCTAAGAATATTCATTCATTCACGTTCACTAAGAGAAGTGAATGAATGAATATTTCCCTCGACCTGCTATTCGCTGTCCTCGTCGTTAGTTTGGCTCTCCCAGCCCATTTTTTTAGCCTTTTTAAAAAGGTTAAAAACAGACGACTGGCTATTGTAGCCCATTAGCTCAGCGATTTGTGCCAATGTATTTCCCTCCGCCTTCAGCTCCCGCGCCTGCTCCCACTTCGCCTTGCTATCATCCACATCCTGGCCTTTCACCAGCAGCTCGAATGGGAGGCGCTGGCCAGTGTTAGTAAAGGTAAATGTCGGGCCGTCAAAGTGGAGGACAAAGCTCTCCGTCTTGTAGGTCAGCGGGAGGTAGTTGCCCTTCACGATGCAGAGGTGGCGGTCGGTAGGGCGTATGGGGTCGGGGCGCAGCTCTATCACGAGGCGCATCTTGCTCTCCAGGCCTTGGCCGGCCAGCAGGTTATTCTTGTGCGGGATCAGGTTCTCGGTGCGCTTGCCCGTGTGGTGGAGGAAGAGGATGAGGCACTGATGCTCGCCCGCCAGTTTCTGAAAGGGCAGCAGGAAGCTCCGTATCTTATTCGTGTCCTTCAGGTCGCCCGTATATACATCGGCAAAGCAGTCTATGACCACGAGGTCGGCAGGCACGCGGGCCAGGTTGCGCTGCAGCGTCTCCAGTATATCCTCCGCCTGAAAGAGGAAGCGCAGCCGCCCTATCTCCGCATCGTCATACCGGCGCGTCTGCTGGCGCAGCAGGTAGCTGGTGGCCTCCTTCTCATCTTCGGTAGAGACGTAGATGGCGCTGCGGTGCGTAGGCCGCAGCTCAAAGCCGAGCCAGTCGGCATCGCCCGCGGCCACAGCTATGGCCAGCTGGCGCAGCAGGGAGCTTTTGCCCGTATCGCTGGTGCCGGCCAGGCAGGCCACGCCCACCTTGGGGAAGACGGGGTGTATCAGCGAGGGTATCTCCGCTCCCGCATGGCGGCGGAGGTCATCCGCGCGGTGCTCGTCAGGGCAACTGTCCAGCGAGTCAAAGGCGGCATCTAGATAGGCATCGAGTTCTTCGGGTGTGAGGCGGGGCTTGGGGGTTTCATCACCTTCTGTAGGTTCCGTGTTCATGGTTTCAATTTTTGCGTTTAAAGTAAATAAAGAGCTGCTGCAGACGGCCGTCATGAGCGAGTGCAAATATAGTATTTTTACGCACTTTTTGCAGTCATCAAGGCAGCACTTTTATTCACAAACGCGAGGGTAAGTTTTTTGAGCGAAAGGGTTGGCGGAGTGGTGGGATTGGCTAACGGAAAGGGATATTGCATGAACGACATTTCTCCTCCCCGACTGCCCGTGGTTGTGCGTCCCCGCCCGCCACAAGTGTAGCGCCCAGCCTGTGATCGGTGGGGACACCGACCACGGACAGATTAAGGCGCTCCATGTTTGTCGTTGGTGACGCTAGGCTAAACACTAGCGACGACAGAGGACGTCAATATCAAGCTAGGCATTAGATGCAGAAATTTTGTTATCCTGTCGTGCATCAATTAAAATAATGTTTTGATCGTTGACCATACTTAACGCTCTCAATGTTTTTTCCACGGAGCGATACTCCTTTCCAGTAAAGTAAATAATAACCTTATATCCAGCACTAGCCGAGCTAGCTTGTTTATATATTTCAAGTTGCTTCTCTAGATTTTGCTTAAGCTTAGTGTTGCGCGCTAACTTAAATTCTACCAGTGTTTTATCTTCCGAACCATATGAAATTGCATAATCTACAGGGCCTCTACCATTGTTTACTTCACGATTTACGTCGAAAGAAGAAGCATACCAAGTTAGACGATACATTATTTGTAAATCTATTTCTCTTGTTATAGCCTGTTTGTACTTGTAGAATAGTCGATAGCCGTCGTTTTCCTCAATCACTTTTTTTAGAAATAAAATTCGTTTCAAAGCTGCTTCTTTAGTTCTTTCAGGAGCAATATTATAGAAGCCTAAAGTTTCAAGAAGACTAGATAAGCTTTTCGTAACATGCATTAAATCCCTCACCAGTTTTACCCTCTCCTGCGCGGTATACGCTGCACTTTGAATTTCCTGTTCTTTCTGCCCTATGTACAAATCGAATAGTTGTGGATATTGCTGAAGTGTTTTATTGATAGCTTCACCTGTTTCCGACTTATTGTGTTCCTTTCTATCTTTCGGAAGTTTGGGTAGTTGCCTCTTAAAATAAGCCGATATTTCACTGCGCAATTGAATATTAGGCACAGCATTACAAAGCTCATTAAACCTCCCTTCAAGATCGTGAAGGTTAATCCAGTTATCATCTTTTGTAAGAATGTCTGATGGAGTTAACAAGATAAATTCATTTTCCTTTTGAGGGTGTACAGGCAAAAGAAACTTTTTAGACATCCACTTTTCAAGGTCATAATCGAAGTAAGCTTTTGGAACATTAAACTCCTTTAAGAATATTGGATTAATGTTCTTCTTACTAAAGGTTTCTGTATACTGACATAAATAGTGCTTAATCAAATTAGTCGTAAAGTCACTTATATTGTCCTTACCAACACCATTATGAAATAGTCCAGCCTTTTCAAGATGGACTGATTGAGTGTATTCTGTGTTTTCGAAAAGATATTTCAGATTCTGGGAAAGAGCTTTTGCGAACTTTTCACCTAATCCACTTCCTTCATTTCCACCTAAACAGTAGCCTAGCCAGTTTTCTTTTACCTCTGGGAAATAATACCATTTCATTAGCTCCCCACGCTCGCTCCTTCCTTCTACTGCTCTATCTCTTAAAAAAGTCAGGTAGGTAACTATTTCATTATGTATTTCCTTGTATTCAGTCTTTTTACTAGCAAATAGTAGAAAGGGGTCTATAAATAAAGGCAAATCATTAATCAATGAAATATTGAATGCGCCATATTGATCAAGCACAGTCTCTTCTATTTGAAAGAAATCGCAAAAAGATATCATAGTCACAAAATTTGTAAATCAAATAAAGAGTAATGTATTGTCTTTCGCAATCTTTATAAACATAAATCAGTATTCAAGCCTCATATTCAAACAAATGTTCCCCTTATGGTACAAGAATGAAGGGTGGCTTTATTGCGCCGAGCTGGGTACTTTGTTAGCCAATATAGATGCTTCACTCCGTTCAGCATGACAAAAGCTGCGGGCCTTCACGCTGCCAGTCAATCTGTAGTTCCGTAAATCAGTAATTCTGTAAATCACGCAAGGGTTCCCCCCTCCCTCCCCCGTTAATCTCTGTTAAGCCCCGTCAGCCCTCTTCGGCGAAAACGTTAGATTCGCATGCACATGAAGCTCAGTAATATAAACGCGATCCTGATAGGTACCTGCCTCGTGCTCATAGGCCTCGTAGGCATACAGGTGGCCTGGGTGTGGCAGAGCTACCGCCTCAGGGAGGACCGCTTTGACCAGGGCGTGCTGCAGGCTATGAACCAGGTCTCGCTCAATCTGGAGATGAATGAGGCCGACACCTACTTTCACAATGCCGGCTACCCAAACATGGGCAAGATGGTCAGCAAGATGTATGACACCGTGCAGAGCATGAAGGAGTATACCAACTTCCGCCTCATAGACTCCGTAGGCCAGCACGCGATCAAGTTTGGCTTTAGCGATACGTCAGGGGCTTTTGTGAGCAAATTTATCGGGACGGTGACCTATCTGCAGGAGCACCCCTCGGCCATCGTAGAAGACAAATACGACCTCGCCCAGCCCATGTCAAAGGCCGAGCGCGAACGCAAGCTGATAGAGCAGCAGTTTAAGAAATACAATACCCTCTTTCAGGATCTCGCCGTCAAGTTTATGCTGGATGACAAGTGCCTGCACGACCGTGTGGACTCGGCACGCGTCAGCTCACTGATAGAGCGCGAGATAGTCGAGACAGGCATCAAGACACCCTACCGCTATGCGGTGTTTGACCACTTCTCCCACGTGCCCATCATAGGCACGCTGAAAGATATGCCCAAGGCGGTCAAGATGAACTACTACACCATGCCGCTCTTTGCCAATGACCTGTACAAGAACTCCGGCATCCTGGTGCTCTACTTTCCCAATAAGAAAAGCTACCTGCTGCAGTCTATGTGGCTGATGCTGGCCACTACCATCACCTTTGTGCTGATCATCGCGGCGGCCTTTGGCACTTCGTTTTACATCATCTTCCGCCAGAAAAAGCTCGACCTGCTCAAGACCGATTTTATCAATAACATGACGCATGAGTTTAAGACGCCTGTGGCCTCTATCTCCCTCGCTACGCAGATGATGAAGAATGAGAAAATACTGGCCGATCCCGAAAAGATCAAACGCTACTCAGGCATCATAGAGGAGGAAAACAAGCGCCTGAGCGGCCATATAGAGAATGTACTGCAGGTGGCGCGCTTTGACAAGGGAGAGTTTAAGCTCAACCTGTCTGACATACACATCAATGAGCTGCTGGGCGATATCTGCGACAGCCTGGAGCTGCGCATCTCCTCAGAGAATGGCGAGCTGACACGCCACCTGGATGCGGTGAATGACAAGATACGCGGAGACAAGGCACATATCAGCAATGTGATCTATAATGTAATAGAGAACGCGATCAAATACCGCAAGGAGGAAATGCTGCATATCAAGGTGTCCTCCTCCAGCGATAGCCGCGGTGTGACCATAGCCGTAGAGGACAATGGTATAGGTATCTCTGCCGAAAACCAGAAGATGATCTTTGAGAAATTTTACCGGGTGCCTACCGGCAATATCCACAATGTCAAGGGTTTTGGCCTCGGCCTGAGCTATGTCAAGATCATAGTAGATGCCCACGCCGGCACGATCAGGGTCTCCAGCGAGCTGGGCCGTGGCAGTCGCTTTGAGATTTTCCTACCTTTTTAAGGCGTTCGCCGACAATTTTGTAAAGTTTTGTTAATTGGTTAATGATGGTTAAACTGTTAAATTTAACCTTGTCTAACTTGTTAAAAAATAACCCCTACCATGGCAATCAAAAGGCGCATTCTGCTGGTGGAAGATGACAACAATCTCGGAAACCTGCTCCAGGACTCTCTCGAACTCAAAAACTATGATGTGACGCTGAAACGTAACGGCGACGACGGCTGGAACGAATTCAAAGCAGGCAAGTTTGACATGTGCATCCTGGACGTGATGATGCCCAAAAAGGATGGCTTCACCCTGGCCAAAGAGATACGCCGCACCAACTCTCAGGTGCCTATCATCTTCCTCACCGCCAAGGTGCTCAAGGAAGATACCATAGAAGGCCTCAAGATCGGCGCAGATGACTACCTGACCAAGCCCTTTAGCATGGAGGAGCTGACCCTGCGCATGGACAATATATTCAAGCGCGTGCCTAAGGCAGAAGTGAGCGAGCAGAATGAATTTATGATAGGCCGCTACGTGTTTAATAATGCCAGCCGCACCCTCACACTGGATGGCGGCACCCCGCTCAAGCTCACTACCAAAGAATCAGAACTGCTCAAGATGCTGGCCGTACACCTGGACCGCCTGCTGGAGCGCGATATAGCGCTGAATACGGTATGGGGCACCGATAGCTACTTTGCCGGCCGCAGCATGGACGTCTACATAGCCAAGCTCCGCAAATACCTGAAGGAAGACACGAACGTAGAGATCCTGAATGTACACGGCACAGGCTTCAAGCTCCTGGTCAAGAAATAATAGAAGCTACATCAAGATAGTAAGCCCTGCCACCGGCGGGGCTTTTTTTATGATCCGTCATTGCGAGGAGTACCGCCTCGGGACGACGTGGCAATCCGGAACTTAATACATCGTAGCATTTCAGCAGTATACACGGGAACCCAGAGGATAGGCATATTCCAGATTGCTTCGTCGTGCCTCCTCGCAATGACGACTTCATCAATTTGCCCCCACGATCATCTTCTCTACCTCCTCCAGCTGTTGCAGGGACATTTTGGCCAGTAGCTTATTGATATCGGTCTTCTTCTCCCGCTGGCGTATACTGTGCAGCGGATGGTCTTCCCGATTGTCCAGCAGATTGTCAGGAAACCACTCGAAGAGGTCATTGGGTGTACAGTTTAGTGCTACACAGAGCCGCTCGATGTGGTCAATGCGTATTTGAGCGACCTTATGATTCTTGTATTTATGTGCTATGAACGGCACGAAGCCGCTCTCTACGAGAAACTTGTAGGGCTGATGGATATTGCGGGCCTTGAATATCCGGCTAAGATTGAGCGTCAGCATGACGGGCAGTTTTGTCACCGCAAAAGTGGCTCAATGGCTTTTAAGTTCTGTAACTCAATATTGACATTTGTGGATAAGGCTTCGCCCCGGTCAAAGTATAGCTATCCCAAAGGCAATCGCGGCTACAAGGCTTCCACTTCTACTTATCGCTTCGCAAAGTACAGCTACAAAAGTGCAAAGTAGCGATCCGTAATGAAACGATAACATAACGCGTCATTCCGAGAAAATTCCCGTGGAAATATGCATGCTATTTTCTAAGGAATCCCAAGCTCAGCAGGACCGGTGATGCACTCATCAGGATTTGTGTATTCGGGGATTCCTTCCCGACCAGAGGTGCGGGACAGGTCAGTTTTATCTCGTTAATTTTATGTTTTGGAAAAACTTCGGAATGACGTACCTATTTGTTAGCAGCGTACCGTTTTCTTCTTCTTACCCAGGTTGCCACGGGCATCTATCTTGTCTATATAGTCAGAGATATTTGGCACCCGGCAGGCGGTGCCACCCATGTCTACTTGTATGGCTCCCATCTTGTCGCCGGTCTTTCTGGCCAGCTCAGTGAGGGAGGTGATGTACGCTCCGGCCATGAGCACAAAGCCGTTCATGCAGTAGCGCACCCGGTTAGGCGCTTTGTGTATCTCCTTGCCTACCCGCTCTATCAGGCTTTTGTAGAGTTTCAGGTCCAGCTCTGCGTCGGGTTTTAGCGCAGCGATATTGCCCAGCGCAGACCAGCCCGCACAGGCTATCTGCGGCTTGTCGCTATCTATCCACTCCAGCGCCAGCTCCAGCCCGTAGGGGCTCTCTGCGGTGACCCATGCCACCGGGTACTCAGACAGCATGTACCAGTAGGCCTTATCGGCCCATTTCTGCAGGTCTTTCTTCGTCATTTTAGACGAGTCTGCTATCAGCCCTGCCAGGTACATAGCATCAGACACGCCCGAGTCAAAAAGCTCCATAGACAGCTTGTAGTCGGTCTTGACGCGCTTCATGATCTTCTTGAGGTCTTCCACTTTCACGCCATAGAATGGCTCCCGCGCACCATGATTGGTGAGGACTTTCTTGACAGAGGGCGAGCCGAGCTTTTCCAGCTCAGCCAGTACTTCTTTGGAGGTCATGATAGCAGGTTTAGGCTGCCAATATACTATTTAGAATATATCGGATAAAATCAGCGCCTTGCCATTCAGGGTCACTGTATCACCTTTTGATTTGCCACGCAGCAGGCCGGATAGCGGCGCCTTCGGCGAAAGCGCTACTACTTTCAAACCTTCAAAGGTCATGACACCCAGCCCCGTTGCGATAAAGTACAGCACATCACCACCGGAGATGATAGCCCCATTTTCAGCTTTATCATACTGCTTCTCGCAGTCTATCCCGAGGAACTGGTTTCGGTCATCTATGGCTACGCTGAGCTGGTAGGCATAGTTGTCGCGCTCTATGTGGCTCATAGCGCGGCCTGTCTCATACTTGTCACCGGCGCTGCTTTTGTCCTCGCTATTGGCAGACTCCTGAGCCTGCTCCATAGCGGCAGTGGCTGTATCTATACGCTGCTGTATCAGTGCGAGGCAGTGCGCCCGCAGACGGCTTTTGAAGGCTAGTTTATCGGTAAGAGTATGGAGAACCAAGAATCAAGAATTTAGAACCAAGATATTAAAACCATGAAAGAAGCCGGCGTTATTGCCTTTCCGGATCTATATCTTGTGTATTCATTCTTGTTTCTTGACTCTTGATTCTACCCTCTACGCCAGTATCTGGCTCTGATCTATAGAGCGGTCGTACTCCTCTCGCGTGATCTCCTGATTGAGGTAGCGCTTGGTCTGTGTATTGAGCTCGATGGCCCGGTCTACATTGGCAGATGGCAGTATCACTCCGTTGGAGCAGATATCACAGTATAGTATGTGCTTATTCTCATAGGGTATGACCGGTATGAAGAAAAGGGTGAACCAGGTGCGCATACGCGCCAGGTGCCAGTAGGAATCATTATTGCATTTGGAGCATTTGACCGGTACGGTCTGTCCATAGTCTGTGCGGGTGCGACGGCCCCATCCGAATACAAAGAACATACGCTTTAGTAGGTTTTAGGTGATGTAATACTGCTAATGTAAGAAAATAGGCGAAAAAGACGAGGATCAAGTGCCACATCCGAAATCCTACATCCGAAATCCCACCAATCGCTACCTTCGCCACACAAAGACAAAACATGGACATCTCCTATATTCTAAACATCCTCGGCGAGGACCGCGAGGAATACTATGGCGCTATCGCGCCGCCTGTGATCCAGTCGAGCAATTTTGCCTTTCCTACGGTCGCGTCGCTGCGTGGGGCCTTTGAGCGGGAGACGCAGGCGCACCTCTATACGCGGGGCAATAACCCAACGGTGGAGATACTGCGAAAGAAGCTCGCCGCACTGGCGGGTGCTGAGGATGCGCTGGTGCTGGGCAGTGGTGCCGCAGCCATGGCCACAGCCGTGATAGCAAGTGTCAAGGCCGGTGACCACATCATCTGCGTACGCAAGCCTTATAGCTGGACGGAGAAGCTTTGCAGGGTCATTCTAAAGCGTTTTGGTGTGGAGACGACCTTTGTAGACGGGCTGACCACGGAGAGCTATACAGAGGCTGTGCGGGACAATACGAAGCTGCTTATCCTGGAGAGTCCCAACACTTTCACCTTTGAGCTGCAAGACTTACGGGCGTTAGCCTCCTCTGCCCGTCAGCGCGGTATCACTACCATCATAGACAATACGTACAGCACGCCCATAGGCCAGCGGTGCATAAACATGGGCATAGACCTCGAGATCCACAGCGCGAGCAAATACCTGAACGGGCACAGCGATGTGATAGCCGGCGTGATCATAGGCAGCCATGAGCGCATCGGCGCCATATACAGGTCAGAGTTTATGAATCTCGGCGCCATCATCTCTCCGCATGATGCCTGGCTGATGCTGCGCGGCCTGCGTACCCTGCCCATCCGCATGCGACAGATAGGCGAGACCACAGAGGCGGTCGTAGCCTTTCTGAAGGGCCACCCTGCGGTGCGCTCAGTGCTCTATGCCTGGGACCCAGACAGCCCGCAGATAGCACTGGCACGGCAGCAGATGACGTGGAGTGGCGGCCTTTTCTCCATCCACCTGGCTACGGATGATATCAGCCGGATAGAAAAATTTTGTGAGGCATTGCAATACTTCAAAATGGCGGTGAGCTGGGGAGGCCACGAGAGCCTGATCATGCCCGCTTGCGCTTTCTATCCAGAGAGTTATGACGGTGTGCGTACCTATCCGCCCGATCTGGTGCGGCTGTACATCGGCCTGGAGAGTGCAGAGGTGTTGATATCCGACCTGAAACAAGCTCTGACTTGTGTCGTATAGTCAGGTATGAGACTGACCCGCCTACCCCTCCTCGCACTCCTGTGCCTCATGGGCACATCTATGTGCGCCTACAGCCAGCAATTTACCATACTGGACCTGCACCAGAAAGGAACCTCGCACCTGCCTGCCGACCCGCTGGCCTGCCGCCAGGTGGTCATGCTGGACCTCTCTGACGACCAGCTGACCGAGATACCGCCGTCTGTCTACCAGATGACCAACCTCCGCAAGCTGATCCTGCGCGGCAATAAGATACAGCACATCCCTGACGAGATACGCGCCCTGACCAGCCTGGAGGAGATCTATGTGAGCCAGCCCTTTGCCGCGCTGCCTATGGATACCACCACAGAGGCCGCTACGGTGAGCCCTGAGCTGTTTCGCCTGCCGCACCTGCGGGTGGTGGACCTCTCCTATTATGGCCTCAGTGAGTTGCCCAGAAACGTAGCCCAGAGCCGCGTACAGGAGCTATACCTGAGCCACAACCGGATGACGGAGGTACCGGCAGAGCTATTCGCCGGAGGCAAGCTACAAGTACTCGATCTTTCTGACAATCTGATAGATGGCCTACCGGCCAATATTCCTGCTAATACCGCTCTACAGATCCTGAAACTGAATGGTAACCTGATCACCGAGCTGCCACAGTCTATCACCGCCCTGAGTGAGCTGCGAGAGCTGGCCCTGGGGTCAAATATGTTCGTGCATGCTGCGGTGGATGTCAAGAGGATCATCCCTATGACGCACATAGCCCGTCTGGACCTGAGCGGTGCAGATATGACCGAGGTGCCCGAAGAGCTGGCACAGATGAAGAGCCTGCGCGACCTGAACCTGAGCGATAACAAGCTGACCCACCTGCCGGAGTGCCTGGGCTGCCTCACACAGCTGGAGCGCCTCTCCCTCTCGGGCAATCAACTGACCTCCCTCCCCGCCTCTGTAGCGGGCCTGGTAGCCCTGGCCAAGATAGACCTGAGTCACAACTCCTTCAAAGCCATACCGATGGAGCTGGCCACCATCTCCAGCCTCCGCCTGGCCAACCTGAGCCACAACCCGGAGCTGGCCACGTACTCAGACGACTTTAAGGCGCTGGCAGCAGTGAAAATGATCAATCTGAAACATACCGGTTTCAATTCCTTTCAGCTGGAGCATATGAATGACATACTCGCAGACAGCGAGTTGGTGTACTAGTTTTATTGTTTTGTTTTAAAAGTTCCCGCCGTCATGGTTCGTCCTGATCGCGGGGCTTTTTGCGTAAACAAGGGCGTTAATCCGAGAAAATTCCTGTGAAAAAAAGGAGTGATATTTTCGAAGGAGTCCAAAACTACAAAAGGACCGGTGTAGCGCTCACCATCATTTGCATATTCGGGGGTTCCTTCAGTTTTATTTCTGTTGATGGAAATCCCGAAGCCTCGGGACGGAATGACGCCCCTTTTTATTCTTGCTTCTTGACTCTTGGTTCTTCCCATTCTTAGTCTACAAAAATTGACACTCGCCTGCGGCGAAAGTGCAAAAATTCTACCGCCGTTAGATTTTCCTGTCAGGGATAAAATTTTTCGGCACCTGTTTGCGTTAAATACCTTATAGACACTGGATTGTAGCTACCAGAAATGCGCAGATCAGCCACTGGCGCGGGTTTCAGCCTGTGAATTTTTATTAACACGTGCAACCACGGGCTTTTTACCTTGGCAGATTTATGTATTTTCGGGCTACCAGAAGGAATTTTACTGACCCGAAAAATTTTTAGAAATCATGACAATGGTTTTAAAAATCAAACTCTTCAAGAGGCTCTTACCTATGGCTGTGGCTACCGTCATGGCATCCGTACCTGCCTGGGCGGTCAATCCGTTTACCGTAGACAGTGTGATGCGGGCGGATGTAGACCCGGTGGTCATCTCGCTGGATAGTATGTCTTACCAGCTTTTCACGCGGGATAAGCTATTTGGCACCAGCGCAGAGCTGGAGCGCTGTGTGTCTATACCTCGCGACCAGCTCCCTACCTACCCCCCTGCCGAGATGAAGAAGCGGATGAAGATGATCCCCGCAGTCGTCTCTATGGATTACAATGCTGACGTACAGGCCTTTATAGACTTGTTTGCGTTCCGCAAAAGGGACCTGATGACCAAGCTGCTGGCCAGCTCGCAGATCTATTTCCCACTCTTTGAGGCGGAGCTGGACCGAAACCAGATGCCTGACGAGCTGAAGTACCTGCCCGTGATAGAGTCTGCACTGAACCCGCAGGCGGTTTCGCCCGCAGGCGCTACCGGCCTCTGGCAGATGATGTACAGCACCGGCAAGATGATGGGCCTCGACGCCAATAGCTACTATGACGAGCGCCGCGACCCGATCAAGTCGACCAAAGGAGGCGTGAAGTACCTCAAGCAACTGTACGACCTCTATGGTGACTGGCAGCTGGCACTGGCAGCGTACAACTCGGGCCCCGGCTATGTCAATAAGGCGATAGCCCGCGCCGGTGGCGTCAAGAACTTCTGGGCGATCAAGAACTTCCTGCCCGCCGAGACGCGCAGCTATGTGCCTACCTACCTGGCAGTGGTCTACGTGATGCACTACTACCGCGACTATAAGCTGGTCTCTGCCGAGCCCCGCCGTGAGCTGTACGCCGTAGATACGGTATCTGTGAAAGGCCACGTGACGCTGAAGCACATCGCCTCTACCCTCGGTATGCCGCTGGAGGAGCTACAGTTTCTCAATCCGGCGCTGAAGGCCTCTATCGTGCCGCTCATGGCCAATGGCTACCCGCTCAATATACCGGTCAACTACTTTGCGAGCTTTGAGGCCAAGAAAGATGTACTGCAGAATGATCCGGAGCTGAGCACACTAGCCAGTATCAACGAGATGTATGCCAACCCTGTGATGGTCCGTGTGCCACGCTATGTCTACTACAAGGTGCGCAAGTATGACAATATCTCTACCGTAGCAGCCCGCTATGGCGTATCTGCCGCTGAGATACGCGAGTGGAACCACCTGAAGAATAACTACATAGCCCGAGGGCAAAACCTCAAGATACTGACCTTCCCTGAGGTGCCTAGCTATCAAAACCAGCAGGCTGCCGCCCAGACACAGGTGAAGCCTGACAGCGCTACTGCTGCTGCCTCTGACACTGCGGGTCATGTGGTCTCTGAGCAGGTGGTCTACTACTACGGCCAGGACAAGATAGACACTGCTAAAACTGTAGCTGCTCCGCAGAAGAAAGCTGCGCCCGCACAGGCCTCCAAGGCACCTGCCATCCGCTACTACCGTGTGCAGAGTGGTGATAGCCTCTGGAGCATCACACAGCACTATCCGGGCCTCACCATCAATAAGCTGAAAGCTGACAACCGTCTCACCGGCAGGTCTACCCTCATGAAGGGACAGGTGCTAAAGATCATACTGTAACTAAAAGGTGTCTGTTGACTGGTGACAGTTGGCTGGCCATACAAGAAATAGAGAAGCCCCGGTAAGGGGCTTTTTCATGCCCTCCAACCTCCCAAAGGGAGACTTAATACAAACTACAGAACAGGCTGTTAAGTTTCTCTTACGGGGAGTTGTATTCTAGTCCTCTTTGGACCTTATTGCTTCGGATGTGCCTCACTGGCTGCCTTCATCATCGCCTCTATCTGCTTTTGGGTAAAGCTGCGGCCATCTACCCCCTGATCGTGGATATAGTACCGCTCGCCCCTGATATCCCGCGCCACCTCAAAGTGGTATTCCTTCTTGCCCATGTTATTGGCCTCATAGAGCAGCGCCTCCGGTTTATCTATGATGAACTTAGAGAAGACAGACATCGGATTGTCTTGTGCGTCTTTCCTGCGCTGGGCTATGGTAGCGGGCATCTCCGTGTAGCTCATATCTATGATGATGGCAAAGGTAGTATCAGGAGCCGTGATCACCACCCCCTGATCAAAGGTGACAGCAGAGCCCACCGGTGCCTTGATGAGAAACGGTAGCGGAGGATTGACCGTATCGAGGTCTATGTCGGCATACTCTACGGCCTTAGGCTTCACGGGGAGTTTGGCAGCGGTAGCGCTGTCTTTCCCGGCGGGAGCTGTGGCAGCTTTGACCGGCTGAGTGTGCATGTTGGTTGGCTTTGCAGGTGGCGTGACCTTGGCCTGTGCGGTGCAGGTATGCGCCAGTAGCGCGAGCGCACCGAGGAGGACTATTTTCATGAGTAGCGGGTTTTAGTATATCAAATATAACAGAATGAATGCTTCGTTTATATTCGCAGGGCATGGTACCCATCACCCTCGTCATACCCACGCTGGATAGCAGCAGCTTCATAGCGCAGACCATAGCGCACTACGATGCGATGCTCAGGCGCGGGCTGCTGCAGGCTGTGATCATAGTAGATGATAGTAGTACGGATGCTACCTGGCAGACCCTCTGCCGGGAGAAAGATACCCTCGCCTCCCCTATCCTGCTGCTACGGCTGGATACACGCTATGGCCAGCTGATAGCCTACAGCGCGGGCGTGCAGCGCGCCGCTACGGATATCATCCTGCACTGTGATGATGACGTGCTCCTGTCTGAGGCAGATCTCTGGGCTTTTACAGCCGAGTTTGAGCGTACAGGGGCATCGATCCTTTATGGCCTTGCCAAAGGGAAAAGTGATCATCCACGGGGCCGTAGTACCTTCCTTTGGCTGGTCAAGACATTTGTTTTCTACAGGCTGCCTGACAAGGAGTTTAGCAGTCTGGTCCTCTATAGCCGCAATAGTATGGATCGCATATTCCGCCGTGCCTGGGGCTTTCGCGGCAATCTTTTTACACCGTGGATCTTTCACCCGCATGAGGTCTACCATACCTATCTGGGCGATGGTTCGCGCATACTGCCCCATGAGAGCCGCTATAGCCTGGCAGGGTATATTCACCACCAGAAGTTCCTCTTTATGATGCTGGCCCGGCTGCTATCGCTCTTGCTCACCGTGAGTGTGACAGCATGCATCCTGGCTGGCGCAGCGAGCCTTTTTGTTTATGCTTTGCTGATACTTGGCGTTGTTCTTTTTGCAGTGAGCGCCTTTCTTATCAAGGTGAAATCCAGGTTAGATTTTGCAGTGGCGGAATCTCACTAGGTCTACCCAATGGTTTCATTCATATATAATATCCCTTGCACATTTTGGGGAAATTAAGGCTTTGGCACAACCTTCGTTTTAGCCTTTGCTAAATCAAAGTCATGAAAGCAACCATCTCAAAAGCGCTGCCTGTGATCATGGTGTTCGTCACCCTGTCTATCTCTGCCCAGATCAATACAGGCATAGGCTATATGCACGGCACAAACAAGAAGAATGACACCTCCACCGTGTCCAGATATGATGCAGACAAGGCCCTCGCCAAAAAGGACCATGCTGATACAGTGGTGATCAAACGCACCCCTACCGCCGCCAGTGAGGCCAGGGACGCACGTATAGAGCGTGAGCGCAAGGAAAACGCGGGCAATACCGACACTACCGCCGGGACCGCCACTACTACTGCAGACGATAACGGAGCAGCCAGCAGCTCTACAGCCACGTATATATCTACAGTAAATGGTGACTGTATATCGCCTGCCTGGCGCTATGCTGCCGTGGGCCTGGGCCTCCTCTCCCTGCTGCTCATCCTCCTGCTCGTGATGGGCAGAAAGAAAGATGAACCACGTAGGGCTTAGCTCACTCCAGCCTGACGCGCTTCAGGTCCAGCAGATTCAGGCCATTGGGGCGGAGGTTCTTGACCCGCTTCTGCGTAAATCGTAACACTTCGTCATAATACAGGGGCACCACCGGTGCCTCCTTTATGATGATCTGCTCCAGCTGATGATACAGCGCGTAGCGCAGGCTGTCATTATTCTCCGTCAGTGAGCGCTCGTATATACGGTCATATTCGGCATTGTGAAATCTGGTATAGTTTGGCGGAGCCGTATTGCCACTATAGAATACCGTGAAGTAACTCTCTGCATCCGGATAGTCTGCTATCCATGACCCACGGAAGAATGCCACCTGCCCCTCGCTCATGCGCTGGCGCAGTATAGCCGGTTCGGTCACCTCTACCTTCAGGTGTATGTTGACCTTCTCCAGTTGCTTGGAGAGCATCAGGGCCATTTCTTTGTAGGTGTCGTTGGTATAGAGTGTCAGCGCCAGTACCTTGCCACTATAGCCCGCTTCTTTTAGCAGCTCCTGTGACCGCTGCGGGTCGTAGTGGTAGCCTCTGATCCCGGCATCAAAGCTAGGCAGGCCGGGGGGCGTGAAGCCCTGCTCCGCAGGACGGCCAATGCCATTGCGCAGGTAGCGTATCAGCTCTGCGCGGTCAAAGCCATAATTGATAGCCTGTCGTACCCGCACATCATAGAGCGGCTGTGTGCTGTCTCCGGTCATCAGAAAGCCGAGGTATTCCGTATTGAGATAAGGAACTTTGCTCAGGTCAAAGCGCTCACTTAATCCCTTTTTCAGCGCTCCATTCTCATCTATCACTTCATCCTGAAAGCTGGCATCTATGCCCGAGATCAGGTCCAGCTTACCTTGCTTGAAGGCGACAAACTCTGTCTTTTTATTTCCAATGAAAGAAATGCGTACGCCCTTGATATGCGGCAGCCGCTCGCCGTTTTCCATTTCAAAATACTTTTCATTTCTGGCCAGGATCATAGCGGAGCCTTCACGCCATACTCGCAGGTAAAAGGGACCCGTACCCACAGGATGCGACCGGAAGTCAGGCCCATACTTCTCTACGGCCTCATGGGGTATCACAGAGCAATACTGCATGGTGAGGATGCCGAGCATGGGCCGGAAGGGACGCAGCAGGTGCAGCACAAAGGTGGAGTCATCGGGAGCCTCAAACGGTCGCAGCGTGTCCACCCTATCGTGAAAGACCCAGGCACCCGGAGAGGCTGTGCGCGGATCAGCCACACGAGTGAGCGAATAGAGCACATCCTGAGCTGTGACGTGTCGCTCCCGGCCCTGAAAACAGGCATCAGGGTGAAAGGCAACATCCCGCCGCAGGTGAAAGATATAGGTGCGACCGCTGTCTGCTATGTCCCACCGGTAGGCTATACATGGCCGCACGCGCAGGCTATCATCCAGCTGCACCAGCCCGTTGTAGAGTGCGTCGCAGGCCCATATGCCGGACTGGTCACGCGCAAAGGCCGGGTCGAGAGAGGCAATGCCGGCAGCCTGATTGTAGTGAAAGACCTGCCTGTCAAAAGGCAGGTGATCCTCCCGGCAGGACTGCATCACCAGCAGACAGCCTGCGGCCAGCGATAGAAAAAGCAAACGGGTGTACCTGTGAATCATCCGTGTCTAAACTCTCAAATCCCCGGCACATTCTCACGAAAGTAATACACATAATGCTGTGTAGATTACTTCGGGAATTCTTCTATATTTATGAAAACTTAACCGCAAAATTTATCTATCATTATCTATTCTGATTTGCAAACCAAAATCACTCAATTATGAAAAAACTCAACTTGCTCCTGATCCTCGTATTGGCTGTAGCTATTCACTCATACGGGCAGTATTTCACTGTAAAACTGGGCGGCGGCTACTCCTGGCCGGGCCTGCAGAATAGTACTACGGTATTGACCTTTCAGCCGGGAGCCGATCCTGATCCGGCCAAGGCTACCATCATCCCACTGGTAGCGCTGAATACCACGACCACCGACTCAGCCAAAAACAGGTATCAGAAGAATGTATATGGCACCTATGGACAGGGCGGACATATTGACTTTTCTTTTGGGTATATGATCAATCCGTATTTCGGCGTAGAAATAGATGGAGCTTATCTCTGGGGCTCTACCATCTCTGCCTCTCAGACGGTAGATCTGGGTACCCTGCTGGGTAGTAATGCCACGATCGTGACCAGGACTCACTCCAATGGCCTCAGCCTAAATCCATCCTTGTACTTCAGAGGAGCCAAGCCGGGAGCCAAAGTAGCCCCTTTTGCACGTCTGGGGATAGCATTGCCTGTCTTTGGTGCACTGTATCACTCTCTGGATATAGACCTGCCCAACACTCTGCTCGATCCTAACGGAGCCAAGGCTCATATAGAAGTAAAAACAGAATCGACTGTTTCCCTCGGGTTTCAGGGTGGCGTGGGTGTAGAGTATACTCCTATACCGCTGATCACCGTTTATGGCGAGGTAAATGCTCAATACCTGATGGCACGTGCCAAGCAGTCTGACCTGACTGCCTACACACTAGCTCTGGGCCATAATGCAGCTACCAATACGCTGTCCGGTTATACTACATATAGCAAAGTGACAAACTTTGTAGATAACCTGACCTATGCCAACAACACGACAGACTTGGGCAAACAACGTGATGCTTCAGGTGGCCACAATAGCGATCCTAACTATGTAAATGAAGACAAGGGTCATGACGTACTGCGTCAGGTGGCCAATATCACCAACTTTGGTTTCACGGTCGGTGTAAGGTTCAATATGAGCAAGAAGATCTTTACTGATCCATTTGGCAAGAAGGCAAAAGCTGCTGCCAGCGCCAAATGATACACGTAAATAACTAATGTAAGAAGCCGGATCAGTCCGGCTTTTTTTATGCTCTGACAAATCAGAGAAAAACTTTATTTAACAGCTTGTCGTATCCGATCACTTTCTCGACGTATGGCAGCCGCACTGCCTGGCGGATATAATTCAGATGCCGCATATTGTGCAGGTCAGTAGCCACAAAATCGATCATATCGCTGTCTATGAGCTTTTGGGCTGTAGACCGTGCCCCATCCCCATAGGTACCGGTCAGAGAGGAGATATTGAGCTGAAAATAGACCCCTTGGTCTTTTAGCATTTTGTACTCATCCAGCTCGTCGCTGTAGTAATATGGATATCGCTCCGGATGCGCCAGAACGACCTTGTAGCCATTGGAGATCAGATTGTAGAAGTAAGACGTGGTACTAAAGGATTTCATAAGGTAGGATAACTCTACCAGCACATAGTTGTCCCCCATGGTCAGCAGGTTTCGCTTCTCTATTTTAGGCATGATGGTCTCATCCAGATAGTATTCAGCCCAAGCATCAAATGCCACATCTATAGCCGCCTCTTTGAGAGCCTGACGCACCATATCCCGGCCATTCAGAATGATCTCTGGAGTATTATTATAGCCTCCGCTCATGATATGCGGTGAGGTGATGATCTTGCGAAAGCCGAGATCTGCCAATCCCTTGATCAGGATAAGCGACTCTTCCATCGTCTTAGCACCATCGTCTATACCGGGTATGAGATGCGAGTGTAGGTCTACGCCCAGCCCTGACAGGTCCGTCAGGTTGGATAGAATTTCCTTTTTCTTAAACAGATTACTAAAGAGGCCCACAGACTATTTTGCTTTTAACAAAAGTACGACAATGATAGCGGTATGCGCGGATCCACTGATGTACTTAATAACATAAAACTGTTAAAATCTATCTCATGTCAGTAGGCTCTAGCGTCGATCATCAAAGATTACTACCGCCAATAATAATTATCTTGGCCGTTCGTTATGCTGTCTAATACTACCCTAAAAATGAAGTTTGTCTTTACTTTCCTATGTACAGTGTCCGTACTGCTGGCTACAGCCCAGGTAGAGGAGCTGCGTCCATTGCCATCTGATCCAAGACTTTATCACACCTATCCGGCCAGGCCCTGGGCACATGATCAGCACAAAAGCGGTCTGATAGTACAGCATGGCACTTTCCTGATCGAGACAGATACGCTGCCAATCCCTTTTATAGATGATTTCTCTTACAATACGCTGAAGCCATTCCACTTTGACCAATACATCTATGATACCATCTTTCGCGCCTATGGCCCCTGCGATAGCATCATGGGTGTAAACGTGGACACGATCCGCCTGAGTACTATCCAGTCTTATACTTATTCCTATGATGTGACCCTACAGCGCGTAGACTCTACTCCTACTGATCCCATTGTATTTCACTATTATCCTCAGCTCGGTACCGACTGCTTTAACCATCTGGCAGATTCTATCACGTTATATCCTCTGTGGTATCATTATACCTTTGACTCTGCGGGCAATGCCTACCATCCTGTACTTGATAGCATAGCCAGAGATACCCTGATCACCTATGCAGCCATGCTCCTGCGCGGCAGGATGCCATCTTATACCAAATGGCTGGATAACTATGCTACGCATAACTACAACTATCCCTACCTGCCTCCCTCTATAGGCGTGGCTACGCTAGACGGGCTGAATGAAATGGGGCGCCCCTACAATGTCCGCAGTCTATCTGTATATGGGTCTGCAGATACGTTGACCTCAAAACCGATAGATCTCAGTACATTGCAGGATTTTGATTCTGTATATCTCAGCTTTTTCTATGAGCCGCGAGGTTTTGGCGACTGGCCCAATCTATATGACTCTTTGAAGCTACAATTTTATAACAGCTATACCAGTAGCTGGGATCAGGTATGGGGTGTACCGGGATATCAATCGGCACCTGCCTTTCCTGACACTTTCAGGCAGGTGATGATACGTATACCGAGCACTATAGTCCCTACGCAGGACTATATGTACAAAGGCTTCCAGTTCCGTTTTCTCAATAACGCCTCTACGACTGGCATGAACGACCACTGGCACATAGACTATGTCAGGCTGGATAAAACCCGTTCGGTAACTGACACATCCATCACTGACATCGCATTCCAATATCAGTTTCCATCCATCCTGAAAAACTATACTGAGATGCCGGCCTGGCAGTATGTAGATAGTACAGACCGCATAGATTCTCTAGAGCTGTATGTGACCAATCTCGATCCTGACCAGGCCATCAATAACCCTCCTGCTACTTCCTATTCCATAGTAGCTACGGAACTCTACCCTACAGTGCAGCCCGTTTACTCCAGCACCAGCTCTTTCAATGCTACGCTGGAGAATACAATAGCTTTATTCCCTTCTACCACTTATAGCCTGGCGCCAGGTCAGGATAGTACCGTGATACGATCCTTGGCGACCATCAATGTACCCAATGCGCTGCGCCTCAATGATACGATCAGCGCCACACAAACACTGAATAATGTGCTGGCCTATGACGACGGTACTGCGGAGATGGCATATGGCCTGAGAAACCTCTATCTCAAGAAATTTGGTTATGAATTTAATCTGCACCAGCCTGACACGATAGTAGGCTATCAGGTATTGTTTACCAATACAGAGTCTGATGTACATGACCTGGTTTTTGTTTTCAATCTCTGGGACAGTATTTCGGTCAATAACCCATTTGCAGATGATACTCCGCGCTATACCTCCTCCAATCAGGTACCTCTGTATGTAGACTCAGTGAGCGGTTTTGCTACGTACCGCATATCACCACTGCCGGTGAGTACGCATTTTTATTTCGGCTGGTCGCAGACTGATACTCGCAATCTGCAGATAGGGTATGATCGCAACAGTACCAAAGGATTCAAGCACATGTTCGTTTACTCTAACGGTGTGTGGCTGCCTACCGGAGTACAGACGCAGGGATCACCTATGATCCGCCTGCTGATGCGGCGCTCCAGCCAGATAGCTACCGGTCTGGATGAAGCCCGGCTAAGTACTATAAAGGCCTACCCAAATCCCACTACAGGACTTGTGAAATTTGACCTGCCTGATGAAGGCGACACATACCACCTGGCGGTATACTCCTCAGGTGGGCAGCTCTGCGTTGATCAACCTTTGCGCCCGGATCACACGGCAGACCTGCTGGCCTTACCCGCAGGCATCTACATGCTGCGCCTGACCGATATGCAGAGCGGCATCACGTATCAGAATAAGATCAGCCGAGCTGGTCAATAATATCAGGATATGATCACCTGCTCCACCATATTATTGGCAAAGGAGTAAGGCATAAATGTGAGTGAAGGCATCGGTTTCGTGATCATGATGCTGGCCCTCTTGCCGGGAGTGATGGCTCCCATCTCCTGCTCTATACCCATAGCATATGCCGCATTGATGGTCGCGGCATTGATAGCTTCCTCGGGCATCATCTTGAGCTTGATACTCGCGAGTGAGAGTATGAACTGCATATTGCCGGATGGTGACGAGCCGGGATTGTAATCCGTAGCCAATGCTACAGGCAGCCCGCTATCTATCATCTGTCGTGCAGGCGGCTCATGTAGCCCAAGGAAGAAAGCCGTAGATGGTAATAGCGTGGGCATAGTGTCAGACTCAAGCAAGGCCTTGATCTGCTCCTTGCCTGTATACTCCAGATGGTCTACGGAGAGAGCGCGGTATTTGACCCCGGTCTCTATGCCTCCTGAGTAGTCCAGTTCATTAGCATGTATCTTTGGCCGCAGGCCGTAGCGTGCGCCTGCCTCCAGTATGCGTGCGGTCTCATCCGCCGAGAAGAATCCACGATCGCAAAAAACATCTATATAATCAGCCAATCCTTCATCAGCTATTGCCGGCAGCATCTTATCGATCATCAGGCGGATATAGCCTTCATGATCCTGTTTATACTCCGGTGGATAGGCATGCGCCCCGAGAAAAGTAGCCTTCAACCTGAGCCGTGACCGATCCTTCAGTTTTTTTATCGCCCGTAGCATTTTGATCTCTCCGTCATAAGAAAGGCCATAACCGCTTTTGATCTCCACGGCACCGGTACCAAAGGACTCCATTTCGGTCAGGCGGCTCAGGGCTGATTCTATTAGCTCACTTTCGGCCGCAGCTTGCAGCCTCTTGGCAGAGTTGACTATTCCTCCTCCCCTCTGCGCTATCTCCTCATAGCTCAGCCCCTTGATCTTGTCTACAAACTCACCCTCCCTGCTGCCGGCATATACGATATGCGTATGAGGATCGCACCAGCACGGCAGCACATATTTACCTGTCGCATCTATGACTATATCTGCTCGCTCGGGGCACTCAGACATCGGACCGAAGGAATGGATAAGGCCGTTTTCTATCAGCAGGTATGCCTGGCTCAGTACAGGCAGCTCTTTCATAGCGGCACCTTTTACCGTTTGTACTGCCTCTGGGCGCGCCTGTACGAGGCCTTTGATGTTTGTGATAAGGGTCGACATAAGATTACAATCTGATGCCAATTTACGATTTAACCGCGTAGGCAGGCTACTCAAAGTGTGCTTTCTATTCTCTACTTTTGGGCTATGGCAGGTAATAGTTTCGGGCAGGTATTTCGCATCACCACATTTGGGGAGTCTCATGGTGAGGCTATAGGCGCAGTCATAGATGGATGTCCTGCAGGATTAGAGATAGATCTAGCGTTCATACAGTCTGATATGGACCGTAGGCGGCCTGGTCAGTCAGCCATTACTACCCAGCGCAAAGAATCAGATACCGTACGCATCCTTTCCGGTGTTTTTGAAGGTAAAACCCTGGGAACACCGATCATGCTCCAGATACCCAATGAAGATGCCAATCCTGCTGACTATGACCAGATCAAAAAAGCCTACCGCCCATCGCACGCCGACTATACCTGGGACCAGAAATACGGCACAAGAGACCACCGCGGTGGTGGCAGATCATCAGCCCGGGAAACCGCCGCAAGAGTAGCTGCAGGTGCTGTAGCAAAGCTGCTGCTACGTCATAGCGGTGTAGAGCTGCATGCTTATGTATCTGCGGTAGGGACGATATCTATCGCCAAGGAATATCATGAGCTCGATCTTTCGCTCACCGAAACCAACGTTGTACGCTGCCCGGACCCCGATACGGCACAAAAAATGACAGATCTGATACAGGAGGTACGCGCCACTGGCGATACACTGGGAGGTGTAGTGAGCTGTGTGATCCGCCACTGCCCTGCAGGCCTGGGGGACCCTGTCTTTGACAAACTGCATGCTGATCTGGGCAAAGCAATGCTGAGCATCAATGCGGTCAAAGGTTTTGAATACGGGAGCGGATTTGCTGGTACCCGTACAAAAGGATCAGAGCACAACGATATTTTCACATCCGGGCCTTCCGGCCAGGTGACCACACAGACCAATCACTCCGGCGGCATACAGGGTGGCATCTCAAACGGCATGGACATCTACTTCAATGTAGCCTTCAAGCCGGTGGCCACCATCATGCGTGATCAGCAGACAGTCACTGACAGTGGAGATGAGGTGAGGCTACATGCCAAGGGGCGCCATGACCCATGCGTAGTGCCGCGGGCGGTACCCATAGTAGAGGCGATGGCAGCCCTCGTACTGGCCGACCACCTACTGCGCACGAGATTAAACCGCTTATAGATAAAAGGCAAACGCCACCTTTTGAGGTGGCGCTGCATGATCTTTCTTCCAAAGGCAGATCTTATTGCTTTATGATCCGTGTAGTATATCTTACCGTATTGTCAGAATCCCTTAGGCTGAGCAGATAGATGCCATTTTCCAGAGATGATATTTGGACTATCTGGCGGTCGGCAGACACCGGTTGAGTCATGACCATCCTACCTGTCATATCTGAGATATCTATAGCAGAATAGCTGCCTGCACCCATATCGACTACCACCTTATCATTGCTCGGCACAGGGTATACTTTGATTGAATTTTTGCCAGGTGTGATCACTCCCGTAGGATAGCCTATCGTGAGCGGTGCAGTAGTGAGGGTACATCCTGTACCAGTAGTCACCGTTACTACATACGTGCCTGCCGTAGTGACCGTGATGGTCTGTGAGGTAGCTCCTGTATTCCATGCGTAGCTATTGTATCCGGAGCCAGCATCGAGCACTACACTGGTCAGCGGATAGTCTGTAGGCCCCTGGGCAGTGATATTGGCAGATAGACCCGCACACTGAGCATTAGCACGCGTACCCTGCGTAAACCATACAGAATACTGGGAGTAGTTGGCCAGCCATACTATGGACCCGCCGCCGTTTATGAAGTCAGAGGCGAGTGGCTCTATCCCTACCAGCGGCACAGATGAATTATCTACTGAGGTAAAAGTAATAGCGTCGTCATTAGTGCTATAGGACGGTATATTGGGAACCGAGTTGCCTGTCACTACAGTACCGATATCACCAGATGTCAGGTTAGCCGCCTGAATGTCAAATGTATTTCCATCGCTCACATCGAACGCTACTATATCACTGTGATTTTTTGAGAAAACAGGATTGCCAATGCTAATTCCATCCGGCAGGTCATTTACCAGTTTACTGATCTGGCCATTTGCAAAGGTATTGCCCGCTATATCCCAGGCATCCAGTACACCGACATCCCAGTAGCTGATATTGGTAGAACTCGAGGTGTTATTAAACTCATTGTACTCATCATATATCACATACTCGCCTGTAGGGTCCCAGTCCAGTGCATCTGCGTATAGCGGCCCATTAGTGACCACACCTTGCGAGTAGGTAGGATTATATAGGTGATATTTCACAAACTGCTGGCTCACTCCATCGTAGATATAGATAGCTGTATCCTGATATTGAGATACCAGAGCCAGCCTGTTGCCATCACGGCTTACGGCCACATTATCCCAGTCT
The DNA here is from genome assembly GCA_018267385.1 of Bacteroidota bacterium. Taxonomy (GTDB): domain Bacteria; phylum Bacteroidota; class Bacteroidia; order Chitinophagales; family LD1; genus UBA1941. The sequence continues at coordinate 175,638 of JAFDYN010000009.1, forward strand.
CCTGTATTGGTCATCTGGGTTTGCACCGGGTTATTATAATCTGCGGTAATGTTGTAGAGATTGTGATCCGTACCGATAAAGAAGGCATAGGAGCCGTCATCTGTGATGGATACATTATTCAGCGCAAAAGTAGTATTGAGAGCGTGGAAATCTGAGGCCTGAGGATTTTGAGGCTTCACCATATACAGCGCATTGGAGCCGGCCGAGGTATTGCTATTCTGTACCATGATCCAGTCGGTACCCGTCACAGGGTTTGTGTTAGTAGGATTGGTATTGGTACCGTCATATATCTCCACATTATCAAAAGCTGTTTTAGCCGCTTGTACTTCCGTAGCTCCATAGAGATCCTGGGCTGCCTGCACTACTGCCAGTCGCGCATCCAGAAACTGTGAGTTTTGAGTGAGGTAGTTTTTGAGTGCACGATAGTACACTAGTTCGGCTTTTTGCTTTGATACTGCCGTAGCGAAATAATAGAAAGCATGATTGGTGATACCACTATTGGTATGTACACCACCATGATCACTGGTCGTATTGACATACTCGCTCATTGTAGCAGGCTGCCAGCCATTTCCTCCCTGTGATGCACCATTGTGAGGATTAGACAGATCGCGTAGGGCGTTTGATGGGAAAAATCCCGGCAGGCAAACCTGCTCTCCTATCGTCCAGTTATTGCGGTCTATCATAGCACCGAATACATCTGCCATACTCTCATTGAGCGCACCGGACTGGTCCTGATAGGCCAGATTTGCCGTGCTCTGTATCACGCCATGTGTCATCTCATGTCCGGCTACGTCCAGCCCCCCGGCCAGTGGCTTGAAAGCCTGATCTCCATTGCCATACGCCATGAGCTGACCATTCCAGAATGCATTATCCATAGGCTGCCCCTGGTCATCATTCACATTGATCACGGAGATGATAGTGCCGCCATTGCCATCTATAGAGTTGCGGCTATGAGTGGTCTGATAGTAGCTATATGCTGCGGCTCCATTGGCGTAAGCGGAGGCTGCATTTTGCGAGTTGGGCCAGGAGTTGATATTGCTCGTGCTGATATGGGCCACCTGTATATTGGAGGAGGCTGCTCCCTGGGCATCGAGTGTCCATATAGCTCCTACCGGATTATCAGGCATCTGTGACTGTCCGGCATTATACATACTGCGTGTAATGTCGATCATGTAATAGGTGCCATTACTATGCTGGTACACATTTACTGTCTGGTTGACACCATTCAGGTCATTGAGATGTGTCACAGCCGGTCCGGTGGTACAGCTGATATTATTGCTGTGCAGTACGGCACCTGTTGCGGCATCCACCATTACTTCATACATATTGATAAAATCAGTCCTGAGCGTTACTTTGTACGCCCAGCGGTCCTTATCATTATACTTATCCTTCGGATAAAGCACTAGCTCCGACACCGGGCCATTGTATTTGAGCAGATCCCTCGAATATTGGTTCATCTCTTTGAGACCCCTGCCATCAGTGAGCATATAGACAGCCTGCGAGACAGCTACCTGCTCACCTACCAGACCTGCAGGTACACCTATAGCCGGCGTGGCTGCCCAGCGGCCATTGATGGCAGTGCCGTGAGGAGAAAAGTGAACGATCAACTCCTTACCCATGACAGGGTACCCTTTATAGCTCTGCGAAAACTTAACGTGTGTGAAACCTATCCCATCCTGATCTATATCTTTGACACTAAGCTCATGTGCAGGATCACTGAGTGATAGAAGCGCTTTACACTGATCCAGAAACTGAATCGCTGCTGCGCCGATCTCTGTACGGCTGGCACCGGGAGCGATAGAGATGATCCGGTCACTCGTGACGAATATGGGATTCTTCTGATCCTTGGCGTATTTCACCTCTTTGATAGCGCCGGGATCATAGTTGCTTTTTTTGTACGCTATCCCGTTAAACTTGACGGAACTAAGCGCCTGCTGGATATGTCCGAGAGAGCCCAACCCTTTCATATTGGGAGAGCCCTGATTTTTCGTTACGGCTTTGAAATTACGCGGCGTAGATTGTCCTGATGCCGGGCCGGCGGCATGTACACTCAGTGCAGTATTGAGAGCCAGGACCGAGAGTAGTGTTTTGATCATGATAAAGGGTTTATTGTTGTTTAGGAACTAACGAATTCAACTTAGCCAGCAGTTCATCCAATGCAGCATTGCCGGATGAGCTACCTGAAGCCCATGTATTGGTATAAGCCTTCCCGTCACGTGTCAATGTCAGAAAGGACGACATATTACCGGGTTGATTGACTGAAGCACCTGCAAAATTAGCCTTAGTGATCAATGCCTCTATCTCTTTCAGGTCCTTCTTATTCACTGTCGCGAGGTCCTTCTTTCCGAGAAAGGATGAGGATGTTTTGTACAATTTGCCATCTTCCTGGAGCGTATAGGTGGTGACCACGTTAGTAAAACCACCTTGACTCCCAAAGTTGAGCTGAAAGGGCTGCAGGCTTTTGCAAGAGGAGAGTATCAGCACTGCCGTCAGGGTTATCAGGGTTTTTCTCATATCGGTTGTGTTTAGAGCACAAGATATAGTTTATAGAAAAAAGTAAAAACAATCTATTGATTGGACACATTTTAGCAAATGCAATGCCAAATTGGTAGCAGCCACCTTCGCCATCTGCTTTATCCAATTATTATATCTTTAGCTTGTAAAGTATGATCAACGATATCTTTAGAAAGAAAACCGTAGCCAAAGTCATCAAGGATGCTCAGGACGGGTATGGCGACGGTGAGGCGCATAATGCGCTGCAGCGTTCGCTGGGTGTACGCGACCTGACGGCGCTGGGTATAGCAGCCGTGGTCGGGGCTGGTATATTCTCTACCATCGGCAAGGCCAGCTATGATGGCGGCCCCGGCATCATTTTGCTATTTCTATTCGTGGCTGTGGCTTGCGGTTTTTCTGCTCTTTGCTATGCAGAGTTTGCCAGTATTGTGCCTGTCAGCGGGAGCGCTTACACCTATTCCTATGTTGCTTTTGGAGAGATCGTAGCATGGATCATAGGGTGGGACCTGCTCATGGAATACGCCATTGGCAATATAGTGGTAGCTATCTCCTGGAGCGATTATTTTACATCCTTTCTGGACGGCATAGGCATACACGTGCCGGCATGGCTCACTATGGGATACATGACTGCTGCCCAAGGGGCTACGCCTGACGCACTGGCCGCGCTGAGCACAGCTCCTACCCTTCTCGGCATACCTATCATATTCGACCTTCCGGCCGTATTTATCGTGATCGTGATCACCTGGGTCACGTACATCGGTATCAGGGAAAGCCGCAACTCTGCCAATGTAATGGTGGGAATCAAGCTCGCGGTGATAGCGTTGGTGATCTTTGCAGGAGCTTTCTACGTGACCCCAAAGAACTGGGTACCCTTTCTGCCAAACGGAGTCGGAGGTGTACTGAAAGGCATATCGTCTGTATTCTTTGCCTATATCGGCTTTGATGCGATCTCTACCACTGCGGAAGAATGCCGTGACCCACAGCGGGACCTGCCACGAGGCATGATCTACTCACTAGTGATCTGTACAATTATTTATGTCGCGATAGCGTTAGTACTGACAGGTATGGTTAGCTATCAGCAGCTCAAGGTAGGAGAACCTCTGGCCTTTGTCTTCCGCCAGGTGCACCTGCCGTGGATGGCAGGCATAGTGGCAGTGAGCGCAGTGATAGCCACAGCCAGTGTGCTCCTCGTCTTTCAGGTGGGGCAACCTCGTATCTGGATGAGCATGAGCCGTGACGGGCTTCTACCTCCGGTTTTCAGTCGTATACATCCCCGTTTTGGTACACCATCTTTTTCTACCATACTTACCGGATTTGTAGTAGGCATACCGGCGCTCTTTGTCAATATGGATGTGATGGTCGATCTGACCAGTATCGGCACCTTGTTCGCATTCGCACTGGTATCCGGAGGGGTCATGATGCTGGACAGTATGCCGGATAGACCACAGTCCAAATTTCGTACTCCTTACATCAATTCGCGCTTCATATATCCTCTGATGCTGATAGGTGTACTTACCTTCTGGATCGCAGCATACAGACCTGTATTCGTGGAATATCTGGGGCTGCAGGATGGCTGGGTGTTTGACAATATAAGGACTGTGGTTCCGCACTACCTTTTCCTGATCCTGCTGATAGTGCTGGCCGTGCAGGCATTTCGTAAGAATCTTTCCCTGATCCCCCTACTTGGTCTTCTTGCCTGCGCGTATTTGCTATCAGAGTCAGGAGCCACTAACTGGGAGCGCTTCTTTATCTGGCTCATCATAGGATTAGTATGCTACTTCCTTTATGGCCGCCGTCATAGCAAACTCGGGAAAAATGCGATATAAGTGGCCATATCGCACTTTAAGACGGATGCCATCTGCTTCCTCTTTGATATTGATCTTATTAGGGCTGCTGGCCGGTGCCTCGCAGCGACTGTCGGCACAGAGTACAGATACGCTGGACTACTCCTATCTGAGTTTCACAGATCTGCACAGCTATTACCAGGGTAAGGATATCAATATCATTGAGGCGGAAGACCCAAATCTTTATTTTGAGACGTATGCCTGGCTGGGCACACCGTATCACTGGGGCGGCAAATCAAAAAATGGCACCGACTGCTCCGGTTTTGCCTCTTCTGTATTCAATAGATTGTACGGCACGGACCTGGGCGGATCTGCCGGTGATATATTCAAGAAATGTGATGTAGTACTACCGAGCGAACTCAAGGAGGGAGACTTTGTATTTTTCAACATCAATGGCCATTACCTGTATCACGTGGGTATCTACCTGCAGAATGGCAAATTTGCTCATGCAGCAGTGCACGGTGGAGTGATGGTCTCCAGCCTCGATGAACCCTATTATAAGCGTTGGTTTTACAAGGCTGCACGGCTGCGCATTGCTGATGCTCCCGCTGAAGCTACCACTCCGTAAAATAAAAGAGCCTCCCGTAGGAGGCTCTGCATTTCTTTCCAAAGGCACCCTTTAGCTTTGTTTCCATTTGATAGTGCAGCCCACAGACTTGGTCTCACTCACAGTGACAGCCTTGCCTGCCATCACTTCGGTTATAGCATCAGCCAGGTAATTTTTTGTCACCTTTGCCGCGTCTTCGGTATTATCATCTATGGCTCCAGCATACTTAAGTACTAGCTTGCCGCCTTCCTTATTTATGAGAAATACGTGAGGGGTCTTAGTAGCGCCAAAAGCCTGTGCTACCTGCTGAGTTTCATCAAAAGTATAAGGGAAAGTATAGCCCTTCTCCTTGGCCCGCTTGCCTAGCTCGTCATAGGAATCCTCAGGTGCCACTGCCGGATCATTGGGGCTGATAGCTATGACCGGGTAGCCCAAAGCAGCATATTTTTTATCCAGGCTCATGATTCGCTGCTCGTACTTTTTAGCAAAGGGGCAGTGATTGCAAGTGAAAACGATGATATAGCCTTTGGCATTCGGGTAGGAAGCCATAGATACATACTTTCCATTCTCAGTATTCTTTAACTTAAAATCGGCCACATTATCTCCGATCTTATAACTTTTGCCCGGTGCAAAGGACATAAGAAGAGCGCCGATGAGCGTCAGCGCTACCGCACCAAATGACTGAAATCTTGTGATCTTTTTCATTGCTGTTTATTTATAGTTTTAGTAAAAGTTTCCTCTAATGACTGTGGAGTAAAGTCGTGATCAAAAAAGCTATGAATACCCCTCGCCCCATTGATCATCAGCGTGACAGGAATCTCTCCGCCCCAGGCTTTATCCACTTTATCGATCCAGAAATTATAGTCCGGCTCGTCCAGCAGCAGTACTTTTGCCTCTATCGGGTGCTTCGCCAGAAATGGTATCAGGGTTTTGTCCTTTTCGCTGGCAAAATCAAGGCTGATCATCAGCAGTTTTACCTTTTCATTCCGGTGCTTGTACGCCAGATCCTGAAAAGCGGGAAACTCTTTGACACAGGGTACACACCATGTAGCCCAGAAATTTACTACGTAAGTAGTATCATTGGTAGAAGATAGCACCTTCTGCAGCTCATCAAACTTTGCTACTTCAGCAGTTTGCCCATAGGCTGCACATACGCAAACATGGAGTAATACGGCAAGAAGCTTATTCATATCGATCAAAGTAAGGCCATCCTGACATCAATAAATACATAAAGATGTTAATAACGGCGGAGCGCCAAAATACCAGCGCGAATAGTGTTTGCCATATATCAAGCTTTATTCAATATCTTCACAGGTATGAGGTATTATCTACTGGTCGCCTTTGTTTTTATGCTGGCTGTGTCTGACAGCTTATCTGCCCAGCATGGGTTGATAAACGGAGATATGGAAAGCTGGCGACGCAGGCAGTTCAGGTGCTGCGGGCGCAATGTGGATCTTCCGGTCCTATGGGGTACACCAGAGCAAAGCTGTGGCATCAACTATAATAAATTCGTTTTTCTGGAAGAGAACCCGTTTAACGTACATACGGGTAGATTTTCGGCCTTACTTTTTAGTGACACTACTTTCTTTAATAACGTAGGACTACAGCCTGGTATGCTGGTATATGGAGGATATCAGGATGCATCTGATAGTGTCATTCGTATAGGGCAGCCAGTCCCGCAATATGGACTATCTATAGATAGCAATCCTGTCCAGTTGGATTTTTGGCTAATGATGAGCCATGACCTGGCCGATACTTTCAGCTATATGTACATTTTCACAAGGTGGGACAGCCTCTCCCATAGGGAGGATACGTTAGCATTCTCTACAGTAGATATACCTGATACGCACATCATATCCGACACTTGGTTTGAAGTAAAAGATAGCATCCGATATATCAAGCCGGGCCGGGCTGACACTGTAAAAATGATCTTCTATGGAGGAAGATTCGGCGATCCGGCTCTGGCAGGAAATGCTACGTGGATCGATGATATCCGGCTGCTCTATGAGGGCGAAGACACTGCCACTTCGCTAAACACCGGTATAGCAAAACAAACAAAACAAGCATATGCCATATACCCCAATCCGGTCTCAGATATACTGAATGTACGATTCAGTAATTATCCTACCGGCATGGACTTTTATCTCATCGATGATCTGGGGCGTACCGTGCTTAAAGAAAACCTGAATGAAGGTCGAATGCATCTTGACCTCTCCTCTGTGAGTCCTGGTGCATATATGGGGAGTGTATCAGAAGCTGATGGCAATATGATATATCAGCAGAAGATTGTAATAGTCAGATAAGTTTAAATTTTAAAACATGCGCTTTGCAAAAAAAGAGGCATCATACTCGGCTCTCAGGGCTTGTAGTTTTTCCTCCTCCGGGAGCACGGGTTTAGTACCATAGGCCAGTTTATCTATCTCCGTACGGAATGGAGTAGACTGCACTATAAAGTCTCCTTTATACTTTTTAGGTAGCGGCTCGCTAAATTGAAGCTTCTGCTTGAACGGATCCACTTGTTGGCCGTCCTTCCAGAAGCGATAGCATACATGAGGACCTGTAGCGAGACCGGTGCTACCTACATACCCGATCACCTCTCCCTGATGTACATGGCTGCCACGATGCATACCCTGAGCTATTTTGCTCATGTGGAGATATTGGGTCTTGTATTGACCATTATGGCGTATTTTGACATAATTGCCATTATACACGCCAAACTGTGCCTCCTCTACGACTCCATCTGCAGTGGCCAATATAGGCGTGCCGTAAGCCGCAGCGTAATCAGTACCGAGGTGTGCGCGCCACTCCATGGCTACAGGATGAAACCTGTGCAGATTATACCGGGATGTGATCTGAAAAAACTTGAGGGGCGCTTTCAAAAACTGCTTCCGCATACTATTGCCCTGCTCATCGTAGTACTCGCCTACGTGCGCTTTGTCCTTTTCATAATAAAAGGCATAATAATCTTTGCCGCTGCTGGTAAAACATGCTGCACTGACCTCCCCTACACCGATTGGCTTGTCATCTACAAAGTCCTGATCATATATGATCTTGAACTTATCCCCCTTTTGGATCTTATAGAAATCGATGGTACAAGAGAAAATGTCTGCCAGTCGCATAGCGAGACTGGATGGGACACCCAGGTCATCAAACGTCTCGTAAAGAGAGCCGTTGATCACGCCTGCCACCTCCTGCCTGCGGCGCTTTACCTGATTGGTACCGCGGTAGATATATAGAGAGTCGTCTAGATTAAATACAACATAGTTTAGTTTATTCTCCTCGTATACTATCTTTTTGGCCACGAACCCCGTGTCCGTATTAGTACCTAGCACAGTATATTTAGCGCCGGCTTTCATCTTGCGGAAATTGAAAATATCCTGAGATTCCTGTATGAGGACTTTTACTGTCTGAAAGGCTACATTATGCTTGACCAGTATATCCGCCAGAAGTTCATTGCGCTCTACTTTCTGGTCTATCACCACAAAATCATTCAGATTGAGCCCGTATTTGTATATAGGCTCCTTTATTTCCTCTACCGCATCCCTGGTTTTATCCAGAGCTTCTGAATATAACGCGGGATTCTGATGGCCACGGATTATAATACCAGTGACCGATGCAACGGCCACTACGGATAAAAATGATATGATGATAATATATGTCTTCTTCATGAGCATAGATTGAGAGAGTAAAATTATCTCAATACGCTCAGCATCATAAAGCTATAAGTGAACGGGAAACAGAGCAAAGTGCAATAAAAAGGACAAAAAAATTAATCGGCTTGTGTCCAGACTGAGGTCCTGCCCAAAAAGGACATACCCAATACAAATCCGCGCAGTTCTGCTGTGTTACCTTTGAGTGTCAGGTGGCAATCGTAGGTTTTACCATTTTTGGGATCATACACCTTTCCATTATCGTAATAATTTGCTTCATCTTTACTCTTGACCAATCCTCTCAGGATCACAAGACCCAAGGCCGGGCGAGTACGCAGTTTCTCATCAGGGTTATTCTTATCTACTTTGGGTTTACCATTTTCATTGGGCTCCTTCAGCCAGATGATCTTTGCTTCAAAAGTATTGCCTACCTGATAGACCTCTAGCTTGGCATCTTTCTCCTGATTGTACCACACCTTGCAGAAAGGGTCCTTGTCAGCCATAGCTACCAGAGATATCATCGAAAACAAGGCCATAGATAAGAGAAGTCTTATAGAGCGCATATCTGTATTGAATTGTTTTTAATAATGATTCCTAAAGATGCAGTTTTTTCAGTTTCCAGTGGTGCTGTTCAGATTTAAATTATATGACTAGTGACCACGCCTATCTATCACAGCCGGTCGCAGCTCAGTTGCGACACCATCCACATCTGAGTATCGGTGTCGCGCGATAGGAGCATTTTGACCTCTGACGTTTCCGGCTTGAAGCGTCTGCCCTTCTGAGACTGGGTGCGGTACTCTGCAGTGACCTCTACCTGGGCCTGTGTACGGTCCTCAGAGACATCCACCCTATGAAAATCAGCTCCAATCAGCTGCATCTGGTTGAATCCCAATTTAAAAGTATCGATACGCTCGACCAGCTCCTCCCTGTCTATACTCAGTCCGAGCTCATTTTTCATCTCCTCGGCCAGCACAAAGTCCGGAGAAATGAACCCCTTATCAAAAATCAATGCCAAAGTATGTCCTGCCTGATTTTTTATATCAAACTCATCACTGGGGTAAAACTCCTCATATATCAGGTGAATGGTCCAGTTTGGCATCCTGATATTCTGTATCTCTTGCTTAAATACCTCCTCCGTGATAAAGCGGTACAACTCACGATCTGACACCCCGCTGAGGGTATCCACTACTATCCCTTTGCGTGCCAGTAGCTTTCTTAGCTTTTTTAACTCTTTGGGCACCTCGCGATCCGAAAGGTCATGCACATGATTGTAGAGGGGTTCACCTATGAAGTCATAAATGCGGATCATACCCGCCTTGTCATGCATCTGGTGAAACTTATTGATCTGCCGGAGAAAGGCGTTCTCCACATCCGGAGGCAGGTGCTCCGATCCGGCAAAATCACCACCAAACTCCGCCATCATCTTTAGCTTCATCAGTTCATTTTCGGTAGTCAGCTCGTCTTTGGTCTTTTTGCGTCTCTTTGCCATCGGACCCTAAATTTACAAAATGATGATAAACAATGTTAGGCTTTAGGCTATTTTAGCCTTAGACAAGTTACCCTATGTTTAAATTCCTGGGCCGAAATCCATTTGTACTCTTTTATATCGTATCCGGATATATCCTCGTTTTCACGCTGTGGTGGGGCTACCTGCTCGCGTCTAAAAACGAACAGGCATTTTCTGAGAAAGTAGAACTGAATCGTGTAGCGTATGAAGCACAGGGTAATAAAATGAAATACGAGGATACGGACAGCTATCTTAAGCTGTTCAGTAAGTATGAAAGGCAGAAAGTGATGATACTGGGCGAGGGGCTATTCTTTCTTATCCTTCAGATATTAGGACTGCTACAGGTACGCAGCATTTTCGGCAAAGAAATAGAACTGGCAGCCCAACAGCGAAACTTCCTGCACTCTATCACTCACGAGCTCAAATCCCCGCTCTCCAGTGTGAAGCTATCTCTGGAGACAATGCTAAAGAGACAACTAAACCCTGAGCAACAAGGCAAGCTAATCAATAATGCACTGGGCGATGTAGTGCGTCTGGAGTCACTGGTAGACAATATTTTGTTTGCAGCAAAAATAGAAAGGGATACCCATGGTTTCGCTAATGAAGAGGTAAACCTCTCGGATATAGTGGAATTGGTAGCCGCCAAGTTTCGTGATAATAAGAATGGAATTTCGATACAGACTGACGTAGAAGAAGGTATATACTACCATACCGATCAGGTGGGATTTACGTCCGTCGTTATGAACCTGATAGAGAATGCGATCAAATACTCCAGGCAAGATACGGCGATCTCCGTGAGCCTCCACCAGATATCTGGTGCTATCCGGCTGGAGGTAAGAGATGAAGGCTATGGCATACCCGACACAGAAAAGACGAAAGTTTTTGAAAAATTCTACAGGATAGGCAGCGAAGACACGCGCAAAACAAAGGGCACAGGTCTGGGATTGTTTATTGTAAAACGGTTTGTAGAGATATACAAGGGTAAGATCGAACTGACTGATAATAGTCCGGCTGGATCCATATTCAGCCTTACCTTTCCCGGCTGAATCAGAGAAAATCTATAATTCTTTCTACGTCCTCTGGCACATCTACAGATATACTCTCATGATCGGTCAGAGCCGTATGAACGTTGTACCCATTTTCCAGCCAACGGAGCTGCTCCAGGCTTTCGCATAGCTCCAATGGCGAAGGCTTCAACTTCACCAATTCACGTAATATATCCGCCCTATATCCATAGATACCTATATGCTTATAAAAGGGAGTTATTCCGTTATCATTTCTTTGAAAAGGTATCAGACTACGGCTAAAGTAAAGCGCTTTAAAGTGAATATCCACGGTAGCTTTGATGATAGAAGGCCGCTCCAGCAGGGCCATATCGTCACACCGCCTGATGAGTGTACCTATGCTACAACTCTTGTTTTCAAACAAAGCCGCAAGTGTATCTATCTGCTGGGGGTGTATGAACGGTTCATCACCTTGTATATTGATGATCACCTCTGCATCAGACCTCATCAGGTCTAAGACCTCCGCGCACCGTTCGGTACCATTTTGGTGGTTGGCTGAGGTCATCAGCACATTACCTCCAAAACTGCGTACCTCATCACATATGCGCTCATCATCTGTAGCGACGATCACATCTTCAAGCTGTACGGCTTTCTGAGCCTGCTCATAGACCCGACGTATCATGCTTTTGCCGCCTATATCGATGAGAGGCTTCCCGGGCAAGCGGGTAGAAGCATAGCGCGCTGGTATGACGCCGAGTATCTTCAGGACTTATTCTGTTTATTTCACTACTGTGAATCGGGCACTGCTTATCACCTTGCCCTCGCTTCCTGTGAAACGGATAATATAGATTCCCTCATTGAAAGAGGAAACGTCTATCGACATACCTGAGGTCACATTATCCGCCTTTACCAGGTTGCCCAGCATATCGTAGATAGTCAGGTTGCTGATATTGCTGTTAGAGGTATTGATATGCAGTCTCGTGCTGGCAGGGTTCGGATATACCGCTGTCTGATTAGTAGCTGCTACATCCAGGACACCCGTATTGGGGGTCACCTGCATCACCACCTTAGCCGGATTGGACTGGCCGCTGCCATTAGCTGAAGCCGTGTAATAGAAAGTATCAGCACCGGAGTAGCCGGATACCGGTGTATATATCACGCTATCGCCCGAAACAACTGCAGTACCATGCTGAGGCTGTGTCGAGATAGTCACGACCTGAGTAGCACCGTAGCAGTTCTGGTCATTGGCGCTCACCTTTACGGTAGATGGATGCGCAGCCAATGCTGTGCCTGCATCATCTACTACGAGCGGAGGCAGTATAAATCCTACTACGGTATCTACGGTATATAGACTATCTACGTTCAGCGAAGAACCAACATGAAGACCTGTAGAGCCGCCGAGCACTACACCACTGATGCCATACGGATTACCCGAGGATATGGTATAGACCAAAGTATCAGGCTCAAGACAATTGTAATAAACAAAAGGAGCTTCAAACGGCTGGAAGGATGCGTCTGTGGTCGAGTGCAGCAGCTTAGCCTCTGCTACTACAGTACCACCCTGACGAAGCACAGCTACGATGTAAGCAGTATCACCCAGTACAGGACTATACTTGATATACCCCCCTATTTTTGCCAGGCGGCCTCCTACAGGTACACCTGCCCCAGTCAATAAGGCTGGATTAAAATTACCACTGAGGTTAGCAAAGGCTGATAAATTTATCGGGAAATCACCATTGACAGCGAAACCCGGACAAACGAAATTGAGGTTCAAAGTACCTACCACTGGTACACCAGATAGTTGCGCAGAGACAGAATCACTCGTTAGTTTGATCGAGTAGGCTCCTGACTGATGCGTTCCATCCTGAGTCACGAGTACCTTATTGTGAAAGACCTTACCGGCTGTAACATCGTTAGACGTAGTCCAGTTTGTAGGACTATTGCTGGTAGCCGTATCCAGAATATTTGGGGTAGTAAGGGTCAGATTTAAATAATTGGTCTTTTGTGCCCAGTTTTCAAAGTCTGCATTTAATACCTGAGCCTTTGCAGCCACAATGCACACCAGTAAAACGATGACAGAAAGTACTTTGTTTTTCATGTGTTGTTTTTAATTTACTCATCGTAAATATACTTTATCTGTAGCACATTTTGTCATAGGATTATCATTTTTTAGCAATCCTGTATTGCTATCTTCACGGCCACAAACTGCTCATGCTGTCAACTGCTAATATCACTATCCTACTCATTGTCATCAATCTGGTGGTGTCGTTTGCCGGGTTTCAAAATCGGAGTGTATTCGACCGGTTGTGCTTTTCGCCAACTCGGGTGTGGTATCACCGGGAATATTGGCGCCTGCTGACCAGTGCCTTTCTGCATGCGGACTGGATGCATTTCCTTTTTAATATGATGGCGCTGTATAGCTTCGGCCCCATCATAGAGTATTATTTTGATGCACAACTGGGCAGCTCCAATCATCTCGGATACCTTTTCTTTTATATTATGGCAGCTATCCTGTCCAGTGTGCCGGATCTGATCCAGCAGCGAAACAATCAATACTTTCACGCTGTAGGTGCCTCCGGCGCTGTATCAGCTGTGGTGTTTGCTTCTATACTTTTCACGCCGATGACCGGCATCAGCATTATGTTTTTGCCCGGCATTCCAGGCTTTATTTTCGGTTTCATCTATCTGGCATATTCAGCATATATGGCCAAATTGCAACGTGACAATATCGGCCATATGGCTCATTTTTCGGGAGCGCTTTTTGGATTTGTGTTCCCTTTATTCTTTCGCCCTGAGCTATTTATGGCATTTATTTCCCAAATTCTACACAGATGATCATAGACCTTCGCAGTGATACTTTGACTAAGCCTGGACGCGCTATGCTGGACGCTATGTACCATGCAGAGGTGGGGGATGACGTTTTTGGCGAAGATCCTACCGTCAGAAAATTAGAAGAAATGGCCGCTGCTATGTTTGGTATGGAGGCAGGACTCTTCTGCCCCAGCGGCACCATGACCAACCAGATCGCCGTCAAGGCCCATACCCAGCCACTGGATGAGATCATCTGTGACAAACTCTGCCATATCTACAACTATGAGACAGCCGGCTGGGCGTTTCACTCCGGTGTTTCCGTCCGCCTCACAGATGGAGACCGAGGCATCATGACTGTAGACCAGATAGAGCGCTGCATCCTGCCGGATTATGACTGGTATCCCAATACCCGCATGGTATGCATAGAAAACACAGTGAATAAAGGCGGAGGAGCTGTCTATAGCATAGACCGGATGAAGGAGATAGGCGCTTTTGCCCGCTCGCGAGGGCTGGTATACCACTTGGATGGAGCCCGGATATTCAATGCATTGACTGCGCTAGATAAAAGCCCGTCAGATATCTCGGGTATCTTTGACAGCATTTCCGTCTGCCTCTCCAAAGGTCTGGGTACTCCGGCCGGTTCGCTCCTTTTAGGTAGCAAAGACTTTATCAAGAAGTCACGCAAGATCCGCAAAGTAATGGGTGGCGGTATGCGGCAGAGTGGCTATCTGGCAGCTGCCGGGGTATATGCTCTGGAAAATAATATTGCAAGATTGGCTGACGATCATACCCGCGCAAAACAGATCGAGGCAATGCTGAAGCAATGCGACTGGGTAAAAAAGGTACTACCGGTCGAAACCAATATTGTGATCTTTGAGGTAGAAGACAGTGCACGTACGGCAGATATGCTCGCGGCCAGAGGCATTAAGACATCGCCCTTCTCCCCCACCCTGGTACGCATGGTCACTCATCTGGATATCACCGATGCCATGGTCGCGGAGATGCAAGAGCTCCTCTGATGCTATCGTAGCGCCCTGCCGCGAAAGACTATCCATATCACAAACGGCGCTCCGATCAGTGATGTAATAGTATTGATGGAGAACACCAGGCCGTGAATAGGAATAGCTGTCAGAAGATTACAAAGCCCGCTGATAGATGCTCCAAGCAAAATAGTAGCCGGCAAAAGCACCTTGTGATCTGAAGTCCTGAATAACCCTCTGGCCAAATGCGGCACTGCCAATCCTATAAAGCCGACCGGACCGCAGAAAGCAGTGACACCACCGGTGAGTAAACAGGTACTGATCACGATCCAGAAGCGACTACGCGACACATTCAATCCTGAGAGACGGGCATACTCCTCCCCTGTCAGAAGCAGGTTGAGCGGCTTGATCAGTGTGATACTGATGGCCAAAGCGCTGCTGATCACAGTTATCATGACAGGCACTTGTGCCAAGGTAATAGTACGATAGCTACCCATAGTCCAGAACAGATAGCTTTTGATAGCATCAGCGGTAGCTATGGTCTGTATGGCTTCTATCACAGCATTGATGAAAGATGCAAGCATCAGGCCTATGATGAGCATAGAGACGGCATTATTCAGACGGTGCGCGATAAGTGTAACCAGCGCAAACATCAAAACCGCGCCGACGGAAGATGAAAGTATCAGCCCGCCAGGTATATCTGCCATGATGCCGAGCATTCCTGAGAGCATGACAAAAATAGCCACACCAAGAGAAGCTCCTGACGAAATGCCTAAAACAAACGGGCCCGCCACTGGATTGCGAAAGTATGTCTGCATCTGCAATCCTCCCACAGCTAATGCGGCCCCGCCGAAAGTAGCGGCTATAGCGGCAGGCAGGCGTGACTGAAGTAGTATATCCCGCACTCCCGGATCAATATTTTTAACGGAAAGCAGATCCGATACAGATACAGGATATGAGCCTACCACCATCTGGAGGAGAAAAACAACGACTACCCCGCCGGCGAGCAAGATCCACCATATACTGCTATAACCTGATTTCACTTCAATCTTTTATAGTAATAAAGGTCTTGAGATGATCCATGAAAAATAATGGAAAGGTCTCGCAATACAAGATCTGGCCGAAACGTACCAGTCTCCCACATATCCATGCCACCGCCCTTTGAGAGCCGATTGGTGCAATTATATACCTGGCCCGTCCGATACGCTTTAAACAGTTTGAACTTGGCATCCTGATCACTGAGCTGCGCCAATGAAGAGACCACACCCGGATTCATCCAGAAGTCTGCATTGGCCGCTCTCTCGTATACCTGTTCAAAATTAAGCGTGAGGTTCAAGCCATTGATCGGCTCGTCTTTTTGCCATAGAAAGGTGCTACCGGCATCAGCAAAGAGCCTGGCCACATAATTCTTTCCGCAAGGCATATACCAGATCCCATTATACGGCACATTGCAAAAAACCGAAGGGCGCTCTCCGGTCTCTGTAGTATTATTTCGGATGAAACTATAATCAGCTTTCACCTTGTTGAATATACTATCAGCAATTTTCTCTTTATCTACAAAAGCGGCAAAAAACTTTATCCATTCTGCGCGTGCCAGCGGGTCTTGCTCAAAGTAATCCCGCGATGAGGCAACACTAATGTGCAGAGCCTTTAGTTTTTGTAGAGTCTGGCCCGCACTGCCGCTTTCTCCATCAGAAAACAGAATCTGCGGCCGTACACTAGCTATCACTTCATAGTCCGGCTGATAGTCATGCCCGGCGTTTTTGATCTTCCCATCCTTTATCATAGCGCTCACCTCTGAGTCGCAGATCAGATCAGTATTAGCAGCTGCAGCTATTAGTCCTCTACCATCTAATAACTGCAGTGCCCCGACATGAGTAGTAGATAGGCACGCTAAGCGAGATACGGGAGTTTCGATACGCACGGCCTCCTTCAGATAGTCAGGCAGGCTGACATCCTTTCTGCAAAGTACATAGTTCACTGGCTTGGCATCGCCGGGCTTATAGACTTTTATCAGCTTATAGGTCTTATAATATTCGACCCTAAAGCTATGCGAAACGACCGGGATCAGGGAATCGATCATTGCACCCGTGGATGTGGAATCGCCTCTTTTTGCAGGGTGGCATGCCGACATTAGCGTACCCCAGAGTACAGCAACAAAAGATATGACATGCGATGCTCTCATCTGAATACGAAGCCGTTTGTGATGATACCCGCGCTGAATACATCTACCTGACTGCCATCTCTGGTATATCTCATGATGCGCGAGGCCTGCTGATAATCTATGGCATCGCTGATGTAGATATCTCCATTATCAGGATCTGCATTGAGTCCATAGACATTCCAATGATTGGAACCAATGAAGGGACTCCGGGGCAAAGTAGTGTCACTCTGCGCCATCTTGTAGATACCGTCCATAGCAAATAGCAACTGATGCGTATAACCGGAATATCGCAGGCAGGATGGCTTCTCATTTGTATCAAAATCAAGCCTACCCAAAACGGCAAGCGAAGCAGCATCTATCTGATACAAGCTAGCCGGTACTAACGGCGCCGCCTGCTGTGAGGTCAGCACCCGTATTTTATGATCATCAGTCAGTACCATACCGGAGGGATCTGTAGCAAAGTCGATATCATTAACTATTTGATCAGATGCCGGATCTATCATGAGCAGCTTATGCACCGCTGCTTCAGATGGAGTTGTTTGCTCCAGTACGTAAACCTTATCATTATAAACCAGAAGCTGCTCGGTCCATCCCGTTACCGGAATGCTACCTGAGACACTACCGTTGCGATAATCTATGATCCATATTTTATGGGCATATAGCTCCGTGACATAAGCCTTGCTCCCGCTGACGGGCTGGAAATATCGGGGCGAAGCATTAGGCATAGATATGTGGCCGATATACCGGAAGTTTTGGCTGGCATCTGCGATGATTATCTCTTTGGAGCTATTCATCACTATATAGGCAGTATCATGGAGTAGATAGACGCATTGTGCCACATCTCCCAGGGTGAACCCATTCTGCGCAGAGAAGACATTATTCACGATCGACTTTGAGGAGGGGTCATAGACAGATATGGATGCATCCCCATGGTGAAAACCGCCTTCATTGACGACGATTACGTGACCGCTTGCATTACCACCTACTTTTGCTTTGCCACAGGAGCAAAGAAAAGCTATTAATGCAGTAAGAGCCGTTATCAGTGTTCTTTTCATTTTGATAAGTTTACTTTTAAGGTACCCTCAAAGCTCCGGCCCGGCATAGGACGCTGAGATACCAGTTGATATTGCTGATTGGCTATATTATTGATGCGAAAGGACAGGCTGATACGCTGATCGTTTAGATACAGATCCTTTCCCACCTCTATATGCGTCAGGATATACGGATTCAATGCTTGTGAATTGTCAGTAGCTACATATCGCACACCCGTGTAAGTCTGTGTGGCTTGGAGATAGAAACGACGGTACTGCACCCTGACTGATGCCATAAAATTATGCAGCGGCACGTAGATCAGTTGTTTGCCTTGTGAGTTGTCATTTGTTGAGATCGCATCCAGCGTGACAGTGTTGGTGTAAGTATAACTAACCCCACCACTTATAGCAAACGCCCTGGAGCTCAGGTCTTTCATGTTCTGCATCTTTACCTCTACGGTCATGCCGCGAGAGGCTACACGTTTTAGATTTTGCGCAGTCCAGAGAGCGCTGCCACTCTCCGGCGACCACTGTATCCAGTCGCTCACATAATTATAGAATCCATCTGCCAGGACCTTTATCCAATAGGAATGCAGGAATCCTATATTCAGATCACCTTTCCAGGCCTTTTCCGGACGCAGTCCGGGATTGCCACCTGCGCTCCAGTACAGATCATTCATACCGGGTAGACGATAGGCATGGCAACCAGTAATGGAAATAACCATCATTTCCCTATGGAATTTCCCTACATACCCCACGCTGGCCATGGCAGGAATAGGCAGTATACGCGTACCCTGTCCTTCTATACCTACATTTGCCTTAGCATTGAAACCGTTCTTATGATCATATCGTACCTCTACGGTAGTCCCATATAGGTCTCGTGCCCAGGTAAGGTCATATCCGGATGACTGGGCCATTTCTCTGTCATAATGTGCCCTGCCCTCCAGGATCAGATTTGGCCTCCACTCATATCGCGCTGAAAAGATATTGCGGATGGCCTGAGATGCTGACCGGCTATCTATGGCCGTGGCGGAATCTACATACCTCAACCTGTCCGACAGATACGCAGACCGGAGATCATACTTCCACTTTCCTTTGCGTCCTGACAGATGTGCCATAGCACGGTATGACCTATCCCATTGCCTCTCACTATTCTGATAGATGGTCATAACCGGGGGTAATTGCCGATCGGCATCAGTCATCCAAAAATCGAGACCTAATACAACGGCTTTGGGAAAAGAATACTGAAGCTGCTGCATGAGCGACAACAATCTGGTCGCTGCATTCGTTTCACGGAATATGGGAGCGCCTACAGTATTACTCACAAAAGTAAAGTCGTTATCCGCGCCCAGATAGCACACCCTCGTCGCACCCATAAATTTATGGAGACAGTATCTGTTATAACTTGCGACCGTATGCTCACCAAAACTTCCTATTCGTATCGTATTATCGGAGCATACCGTAGTATTACGCGGCATCTTCATCTCATTTTCTATCGCCACTACTCCGCCCACGCTATTACCATATGGGCCATGGTCGGAGACCGTCAGCCTGTCACCACTACCAATATCAAACAGGGAAAGATCTACCTGTCCTGTATTGGGGTTATTTAGCTTGATGCCATTCCATTGCAGCTCGGTCTGTGCTGCAGAGCTCCCCTTGAGCGAAATAGAACTTAGCTGACCTATTCCGTAATTTTTGAGATAGATCCCAGAGAAGTCAGACAGCACCTCAGAAGCTTTGCGGCCACCAGCTTCGGTAAATGTCGTCATGGTGGTGGTATTCCAGTGTATCATCTCTGCATGCCTATACTGCGTGGTGTCTACCACCACCGTACCCAGTTGCACAGTAGTATCAGTCATGCCTATAGCATGAACATGCAGGGATAGAGCCAGCCCGGCAATAGCACAGCCATATTTACTGATCCTATTCACTGCTTCTTCTTGAAACCATATGGGCAATGACGACATCCATTTTTACAACAATATCCACGAGCTATATGATAGGCAGCGGTGAATACCATCAGTCCATTCTCCATATAGTAGAGCGGCTCCGCAGGCTTAGACTCCTGTTGTGCACCAGTGGCTTCTTTGTATGTATCCGGTCTTCTCATTGCTTTATGATCAGATGAGTACTATGGCGGGATGCCGAGGTGATGGTCACCTCATACACTCCTGCAGGATACTCTGACATATCTATTGTAGCGGCCCCGGAAAACGAAGAAAGCAGAATCTCCTCACCGGCCATGGTATACATTGATAGAAAAGCGGGTTCATAAGGCTTATAAGTCTGAACATAGAGTCGGGAGACTACCGGGTTGGGATAAACCTGAATGGAAGAGACAGGCACATCTGCTATGCCCGTGAGTCCCTCAGCATGCATCACCCCTACAGCATCCAGATCAAAACCACACGAAGCGAACGGCGTGGGATACGGATCATTGATCTTGTGCCCTCGGCTATCGCGGGTAGCATAACTATCACTCAGCGTCCCCACTACGTCCCTGATCCGCACATACAAGATGTGATTGATATCGAGTCCGACGGAGTCTACTAGCTCTGCGAGGTCAAACGGGGTGCCATAGCCCGATACGTACTTTCCGGCCAGGTTATTCAATGTGGCAGCATTCATTGTACCACCGTTACCTATTTGTATACTATCCTGCGTGTCATCCACAGCCGGGAAACGCACAAACCGCTGCCCATCACTACTGACCTCTACAAATCCTAACTCCAAAAAAGCCAGCTCTGGTATGGACGGACTAAATCCATTTTCGAACACAGCAAAGTCAAAACCCGGACCATCGATTATGGCGTGAGAGAATGACAAGGTAGCTATTCCGCCATCTCCGAGGCTTACTATGGTATTGCCCCCTGCGGGGCCGATAGCCTGAGATGAGTCACCGGCGGTCGCGGTACCGGAGGTGGCAATAGCGATATCCTGCAACCCGCGTACAATAGTGCAGCCATCGGCCCACATCACGATAGAGTCTGCGCTGGCTGGTATTGCGGTACTGCCAGAAAGCCCTGCCGCAGGGGCATACTGCCCTCTGCATACCGATATGACAGAGAGCACCAATACGGTCAATGTAAGCCTCGCGGCTTTAAACCTATGCATATAGCAAGTGGCCATCGCGATCTGGTTATTGCTTGATCAACCTCCTTGTGGAAACCTTGCCTGTCTGATATACCGATACAGTATATACCCCATCGCTTAGAGAGGAAATATCTATTGCTGCAGATTGACTGCCTACCTCGGCAGATACTACAATACGACCCGAAATATCCGAAACGACAATATGACTGATCGTCTCACTAGAGTTTACTCGGAGCATATTGGAGGCGGGATTAGGGTAGATATCAATGGACTCTGCTTCCAAGTCAAGCACAGCGGTATTTACCAAGCCATTAATGGTCAGTACGACAGTGGCAGTATCGCATACATTAAATTCATCGCAATAGCTGTATACGATCGTATCCTGCGTCCTCAATCCTACTACCGGTACATATTCCAGCTGATTAGCTGCATTAATGTATGCTGTCGCGCCGACTACCTGAGGTCCGGACACGATGCTGACCGTGCCATAGAGGAATGGCGAGAAAACATCATTCGTGAGGATATTTACCGCAATTGAGTCTGTATACACAGTGCTGGCAGTATCGTCGTGCGCTGTGGGCGCCGTTACGATAGTGGCTCCGTCTGTAGTCATGAAGTTATCTATGCAAAAATAAGCCGGTGTATTCATGCCAAATGAACCATTATCAGTAGAACTAAGTGAAAAGGATAAGCTATCTACATTGCCCAGGTTTAGGAGGCTTACAAACCTCCAGGACTTAAGAATATAGTCGTCTGTATTATTGGCAGACCGGAAATCCGCCAGATAAGCATCGACAGAGTCTGTGGTCTGAGCACCATTGCGCCATCCCTTTACGGTTACCTTAAACCAATCAGGATCATTACCGGACACTCCACCAAACTTCTTTGCAAAGGCATCTCCGTTCTTCATGCTCAGGTAGGCATAGGTGCTGTTGGTAAGGTAGAATCCAAATACCGGATGGCCTGGCGCGAAACCACGAAGCCCTACAGTAATATTACCTCCAGCAGAGTTTGCTACGGCATAATTATCACTACCAAAGACACCGCCAGCAGTAGCTGCAGCGTATTCATTGGTATAGCCGGCGGTAGTATCGTTTTTTACATTGCTGTATATAAAGCCGCTGGCCCAAAACTGATAAGTAGTATCATATCTATTATAGAAGTAGGCATCACCTGAAAGGAAGCCACCGGAAAGGTCAGACCCGTCATAGTAGCTATTGGCGGGTAGACTAAAGTTATCAAAAGTAGCCCTGTTTTGAGCCTCTGTAGAAAGGAAGAGGACACATAGGAGGACGAGAGTAAAGCTGATTTTTTTCATGTTTAAATCATCAAATGAGTTAAAAAATCAACTTCGGAGCAAAATGAAAAGGAAGAATAACGTTGTACACCGTATCCTGCCCAACTTTTTTTCCCGAAAGTTGTAGTACTATTTCAGCCTTGGCAGGTCTTCTGACTTACTCCAGTCTGAGCGCCTTCCCATCCTTAGGACAGTGGCATGAGAGCTCAGACACTTATAGAGCTTACAGCAGCGGGAACTGTTCACGACTTACACGTGATTCCCTTTTAATACCAGATCATAAAACATGATCCTGTAACCATTGCTGATGCAAAGGAAACAAAAAAAAGCGTAGCCCCTGATTTATTTTAGGATAGATATAAACAAAAGAGGGCTCCCGGTTGGAAGCCCCCTACAATTAGATCATTAGCTGCTTACTCTTTCACCAGCCGCGTAGAATACGTTCTATCCCCTGCTTTAAGCTTCAGGATATAAACACCACCGGCCAGATCATGCAGGTCTATCTGCTCAGATACGCTACGCGTATGGCCCAGATCCTTGATCCATACTTGCTGCCCCAACAGTGATGACAGTGCGAGTTCTACAGCCTGTGGTTCATTCATATCGACAGTCACCACGCATTTGTCAGTAGCAGGGTTTGGTGCTATGGTATAGTGCAGGTCATTTGTGATGTCCACTATGGCATTCGGCCCCACTGCTACAGTGGCAGTAGCTATGGTCATACAGCCAAACATATCAGTGATAGTACAGGTGTACGTACCGGGAGCGAGCTGGGTGGCCGTCTGCGTCGTCTGGTTATTATTCCATACGTATGTATAGTTTGGAGCGCCGCCTACAGGATAGGCAGTAGCACTACCGTTATTGGACGTAGCAGTGGTAGACGTAGTGGCATGAACAGAGTCCGTCAGAGTGGACGCTTGCTGCGTGATATTGGCTGTGGCGATAGCTGAGCAGTTATGGCCATCCTTGACAGTCACAGTATAGCTACCGACCACCAGGCCCGTGATAGTCTGGGTGGTCTGGCTGGTACTCCACAGGTATGTGTAGCCCGAGCCGCTGCCTCCGGAGCCACTGGCAGTAGCCGTGCCTTGTGTAGTACAGATGACTGGAGACGAACTGGTAGTCACAGACACAGATGTAGGCTCTGAAATAGAAACACTGGCTGTAGCAGAGCAGCCGGAGTTAGACACTGTCACCACATAGGTAGTAGCCGTCAGTCCGGTAGCCTGCGCAGTATTATTACCATTACTCCACGCATATGTGTAGCCACCCGTACCACCAGTAGCTGATACTGTAGCTGTACCGTCTGAGCCTCCGTGGCAGGTAGCATCCGTATGAGAGGCGATACTTGCATTGAGGCCTGCAGTAGTGCCTACGGTAGCAGAGGCAGAGGCACTGCAGCCGTTGGCATCGGTAATGGTCACCGTATAGGTTCCCGCTGCCAGATTGCTGAGTGTACTGGTCGTAGCTCCTCCCGGAGACCATGCATATGTGACACCGGTAGCCGTAGTAGTGGCAGCGGCAGTACCATTATTGCCTCCGCAGCTTGCATCCGTTTTGCTCACAGACACGATCAGTGTAGGAGATTGATTGGTCACAGCTACCGAGGTCACAGCTGAGCATTGCCTGCTGTCCTTCACCGTCACAGTGTAGGTGGCTGCGGTCAGTCCCGTAGCCGTAGCAGTGGTCTGGGCGTTGCTCCAGATATAGGTATAGCCTCCCATATTACCACCGGTAGCTGTCACTGTAGCTGTGCCTGATGTATTGCAGATCACAGGTGTAGCACTCGCAGTGGCCGAGACGGCTGCAGATGGCCCACCGATCACTACTGATGCAGTGGCCGGGCAGGCCGTACCATCACTCACGGTGACGGTATAGGTACCTGCCGGTTTGCCGGTGATACTAGCCGTAGTAGCACCACCAGGTGCCCACGCATAGGTGTAGCTGCCCGAGCCACCTGTGGCGGTCACACTCGCACTTCCGTTAGAGTTGCCATAGCATGTGACAGGTACAGAGGAGGTGGTGACATTAGCACCGTTTGAGTTTTGCACATTGATAGTAGCGCTCGCAGAGCATCCGTTTGTATTTGTAATGGTCACACTGTAGGTACCCGCCGCGACGTTTGTCAGTGAGGTAGCATGAGAGCCACCAGGAGCCCATGTGTAGGTGATGCCCGTAGCGGTGGTGCTGGCTGTCACACTTCCATTACTATTGCCGCATGTAGCATCTGTTTTACTCAGAGATACAGACAGAGAGGCAGATTGGTTGGCTACCGTCACCGAAGCAGTGGCTGAACATTGCTTATTATCCTTTACTGTCACTGTATAGGTGGCTGCAGACAGGTTAGTAGCCGTAGCCGTAGTCTGCGAGTTACTCCAGAGATAAGTATAGCCCCCTGTATTACCGCCTGAGCCGGTCACCGTAGCGGTGCCAGCCGTAGTACAGATCACAGCTGTAGAGGTAGCGCTGGCTGTGAGTACTATCGGCTGTGATATGGTAGCCGAAGCCGTAGTCTGGCAGCCGTTGCCGTCAGTGACTGTCACGATATAGGTGCCCGCAGCTTTATTGGAGATAGTGGCTGTAGAGCCCCCTCCGCTCCATGCGTAGATAAATGAACCGGTACCAGTGGCAGTAGCCGTAGCCGTGCCATTATTACCACCGTTGCAGCTCACTGGAGTCGTGCTCGTAGTGACAGTAGCGCCTGTCGTAGAGCGCAGGGTATCAGACTTGGAGGCAGAGCAGCCCAGCGCGTTTGTAATAGTGACTGTATAAATGCCAGCAGCCACATTTGTGATAGAGCCTGTCGTATCACCATTGCTCCAGTGATAATGCGCTCCGTTGCTAGATCCGTTTATGGTCGCTACTATGGATCCGTTTGTCTGACCGCAGGTGCTATTGGTATTGCTAAAGCTGATTGTGACGGTAGCTGTCTGGCTGGTCACCGCTACAGAACTAGTCACGCTGCAGCTTTTGGAATCACGGACCGTCACAGTGTAGGTACCTGCCGCCAGATTGCTCACACTGGAGGTAGTATAGCTACCAGGGCTCCAGCTATAAGTGAAACCACCGTTGCCTCCGGAGGCAGTGACACTTACCGAGCCATTGCTATTGCCGCAATAAGCGCTGGTGGCAGATGTAGACGCTGCCAGGGCGCTAAACGGCTGACTGATAGTGATAGATGCGGTAGACGAGCAGCCATAATTGCTGGTCACAGTCACTGTATAGGTACCGGCCGGTTTATTGCTGATGGTAGCAGTGGTAGCCCCACCCGGCGCCCAAAGGTATGTATAAGAAGTGCCTCCTGTGGCAGTAACAGTAGCAGATCCTGTACTACCTCCATAGCAGCTCACGGCTACACTGCTCATAGAATCAGTCGGAGCAGCACGCACCGTTATATATGATGTCTGCGTATGGGCATTATTGCCGCCAGCATTAGAGGCGGTCAGCGTTACAGAATATGTGCCTGCGGTATTAAACGTAAAGGTTGGATTCTTGACCGATGCTACCATATTCACAGGACCTGTCACCTGCCAGGACCATCCCGAAGGGCACCCTGTAGACTGGTCCGTAAAGCGCACCGAGTCACCTACGCAAAGGGATGTTTTGTTAGCAGTGAATGCTGCCGTAGGAGCAGACTGAGTACATTGCACAGGGAAAATGTAATAGCTGAAAGGGAACCAGTCACTATCTACTGCAGCCCACTGGCTGGTGGTAGCATTGATATAGTTCAATTCATATCCCTGGTATGGGTGGTTCGCATTATTGAAGTATGAAGTCGTCCCCATCCAGATAGTATCCCCGGCTAAATAGTTTATATTAAAGCCTACGTAGAAAGTACTACCCGTGGCCACAGGACATGAGAAAGTAGCCTGAGTGAACCGGCTGTTAGCCACATTTGTCATCACAGTACTCATTGCCACTTTGGCCGTAGCCAGTATCGTGCCTGGCAGGCCGTTCGTACCGTTGGCATCCCAAATATTTATGCTCACAGAGTCTGTAGTACCTGCTGACCGCGCATACACGAATCCAAGCAGTACAGAATTTATAGGCCGACCATTGACATTCGTGTACTTCTCAGCTTTTGCCAGGTCATGATAGCTGTTCGTACCCGCTATGACACCCCATGTAGAGTTGCCATCACCATAGACCCGCAGGGAGTCATTGGCCAGCAAATGGCTGAGTGTGTCGCATCCTGACTGGGTGCTGGCTGGTACCACGGTTATTGTCACCGTAGTGGAGTCCGACCCACAGGAGTTAGTCACACGCAGTTTAGTAGTATAGGTACCCACCGTGCTGTAAGTCACTGCACCCGGAGCCTGCGCTGTAGAAGAGGCGGGTGTTCCCCCTGTGAAGGTCCACGCCCAGGCTGTCGGGCTATTGGCAGACTGATCTGTATAGGTCACAGTACTTCCCTGCGTGACAGTGGTAGGCGAAGCGACAAAAGCTGCAGTAGGTCGTGTGCACCCGCCGGTACCGGCCACTGTATCAATATTGATATTATCCAGGAGCAGAGATTGCCCATATTTATTGATATTGATGAAGGCAAATTGTACTGAAGACATTCCCACATAGGATGCAAGGCTGATACTGGAGTCACGCACCCACTGTGTAGCCGTCGGTACAAACTGGCTGGTATAGGTAGTAGTGGTTGTCCGGAGTTGTGTACCACCCTTCTTCCAGAGAGAAGACCATGTCGCACCACAATCCGTAGAGATCATGATCTGCAGGGTATCCGCATTGGTGGCGCTATAAAATGCATAAGCATAATCAAATTTTAGTTTCGATGTCGAGTTGAGGCCATGAGCAAAACTATACACCGGCGTATACAGATAATCCTTTTGGCCCGAAGCGTTGTAGTTATAATCGTCCATAAAGGCGCATGCAGTAGATTGACCAAAACCACTCGCGCTGGTAGTACGCACCCAGGTAGTAGATGCGTCCGGATTGCCTATAGACCATCCGGTCGGAGGGAAAGTCGTGCTTTCAAAACCCTCCCTGACCGGTAGCGCAGTAGTCCCAAGGACAGTGATATAGTTAGTCTGCGTCAGAGGGGTCGAACCGCCGGCATTAGACGCTGTAAGGGTCACAGAATAAGTGCCTGCGGTATTATAGACTATATTCTGAGGATTTTGAACATTAGAAGACGTAGTAGCCGCTCCGGGGAAGGACCAGGTCCATGCCGTAGGGTTACCTGTAGAGAGGTCTGTAAAGTTGATGGACTGACCTACGCATACGGTGGTTTTATTGGCTGTAAATGCTGTGACTGGCCCCCCTGAGGGAGGTACGCAACCCTGAGAGCTCAGGAGTGAAGCGCGGGCTCCTCCGGTAGCAAAGTTGGCTTGAATACGCGTGTTCTGACCATTGGTAAACATATACATACAGGCGTCGTCTGTATAGTCCATATAGTCCATGAACATTACACCCGGACTTGTAGTAGTACAGGCATCTGTATGCGGATAAGTAGGGCATCCATAGTTCATATTTGCCTGATTGGGCGTATCGTTTACCTGATCCGTGCCCGTACATGCGCCATTATCATCACCCCATATGTGGTAGAGGTTTAGCCAGTGACCGATTTCATGTGTTGCGGTTCTGCCCTTGTTATAGGGAGGTGCGGTCGCCGACCCCACACTTCCGAAGGCCGTATTAAGGATCACGACCCCATCTGTGGCCGCAGTGCCACCCGGAAATTGCGCATATCCCAAAAGGCTATTGCCCAGGTCGCATACCCACAGATTCAGGTACGAAGAGGCTGGCCAGGCATCGTCGCCACCCTGGCTGGTATATTTTACCTTATCATCAGTAGTCCAGGATGTAGCTGTATTGATGCGCTTTCTTACCACGCCATTGGTCGCTGCACCGGTCGGCGTTCTTTGCGCCAGGCAGAACTGTATATTGCAATCTGCTACCAGACTCTTCCATGGAGCCGGTACGCTGGCAGTATCAGAGTTAGATTTGTGATAGTCGAGATTCAACCGGTCTATCTGAGATTGTATCTGGGCCATGCTGATATTGCCTGCAGAGTCATGGTAGATCACATGGACTACCACGGGTATGGTGATCACGGTACGCTGACCACTATTTGACACGTGAAAATTCTGAGCAAACTGATCTATATCCTGCCTGTGCGCTGCATAGTGAGGGTCACTTTGCAGCAGCAACTGCTCGTGGTCCATAGTACCGCAGGTGCGCTGCTGAGACCATACACTAAAAAACGAAAACACTGCTACAGAGAGTAGTAGGAACTTCTTCATTCTGATTAGATTGATTTGTAAATGTTTAAGGGGCTAAATTTACCCTAGAATCCATAATCTACAAATGCATATTGTGGATAATACGGCGAATTATGTTAAATGTGAGGTGGGTACGATCGAACGTCTGCCAGATTTAACAATTCACTTTTTCTTCAGAAACACAAAACCGTTTTTCCTGTACAGTTCGGTATAGTGATCCATAAAGCTAAGAGTATGAAGTTTGTCCACGCGAGTGACAAGGTAAACGGGCTTTGTAGTCGGGCCCGTCAAAATATATTCTCCATCCAGTTCCTGAGGGTTCGCAGGCGGTTGCTTTCCTTTATAAAACAATTGAGCATAACTCTTGAAACCTGCTACTTCCACATAGCAATCTTCCAGTTTCTTAGACTCCACAAATTCTATCATAGCTGCCTGAGAGTATTTTTCTATACGTGGGACTATCAGGGCCAGAGAAAGATTTGTAAACAAACATGTACTCAATAAAAGAAAGGCCATACCTATCACAGACCGGCCCCTGACCAGCAATACTATAGATGCAATCAGGCCCATGGACAGGCCCGCAGGTACAAATAAATCTCCCAATGTCCAGTAAACTCTCGCCTTCATAGCCTCCATCGCAAAAGCATCGGCCTTGATCTGGTAGAGAATATCCGGATGCACGCCTAGCCAGATAGCACCAGACACAGCTACCGAGAAGGCCGCCCCTATCACTGCCACTGGTAAAGTCTGCCTCCAGGTCCATCGCCAGCGCCCTTCCGTCAGATGATAAATATAGTAAGCCCCAAGAAACGTGACAGGGAAATAACTCAGCGATGAGTAGTGAATGATCTTGGTCTTTACGATAGAAAATACTACAAGTACTACTGCCAGCAGCACTATCATCCACCTTTTCAGCGAGAGCTGGTGGAGTGTGTCATCAGGCTGCCTCCTAAATGCATCCAAAGCCAGTACAGAAGCAGGGAAGCACCCAAGGAAAACTGCCAGCAAATGAAAGTAAAAGGGTCCGCCGTGTCCCGCATCTTCCGTAGAGAAAAGACGGATCTGGTATAATATAAAGTTATGGACGAAAGTCAATCCATTGGCCCTGATCTCAAAAGAGAGCCATGCTGCTATGACGAGTGTGACTACCAGCAGCCATAGGATCAGGTCGCCGAGGCTGAAGTTCAACTTGCCCCGATTGAGCAGCAGGATTATCGTCACCACCATCACTATGATACCCAGTGCTACAGGGCCCTTGGTCAGTACGGCCACACCTGCAGCCAGAGCAGAGGCTACCATATACCACCGGTGATTCTTGCGCCGCATCCTGCTGGGCTCGAAATC
Source organism: Bacteroidota bacterium (assembly GCA_018267385.1). Taxonomy (GTDB): domain Bacteria; phylum Bacteroidota; class Bacteroidia; order Chitinophagales; family LD1; genus UBA1941. The sequence goes on from JAFDYN010000009.1 coordinate 205,660, forward strand.
GTCCCGTATAGAAATACTAAAAAGGAAATACAGACTTAGGAAAATGAAATAATTGAAAACAGGATCAATGATCCCGGATTTAAAATACATCTGGGGGAGCACAGAGCAGGCAAATAGCAAAGCCCACCAGATACCCATGCTTTTATCAAAGTACTTGCGACCCACATTGTAAACAGTGATCATGGTCAGAATGCCAAATACAGCATTAGGTATCCTCGCTGCAAATTCATTGACACCAAAGTAACTCATGCTCAGGGCCTGCAGCCAGATAAAGAAGGGCGGCTTTTCGTAAAACGGCTGAAAATTGATCTGTACTGTGCGATAATGATGCGTGAGCAGCATCTCACGGGCGGACTCCGCAAAATTGATCTCATCCCAATCAAAAAGATGCGCGTTTCCCAGAAACGGGATAAAGAGCAAAACTCCGATAATGAAAAGAAACACCCAGTGGGGCACGTCAGAAAACCGCTTCAGCACACTATTCATTGTTTCACTTGCCTTTTAGTCAGCCGCTCCCAGAGAGAAAAGTCTAAAACCAGACTATGTCTATGCATGATAGGACGCTGCAGCGCAATATACACCAAAAGCGTAACAGTGACCCCCACCAGCGAGCCAAAATAGACATCCACCCAGAAATGTTCCAACAAGTAAATACGCGAAAGCCCGACGAGAAGCGCCATACCGAGCAGAAGCATACTGACCCAGGTGCGCCGGATAAAAATGGCAAGCATCAAGGCCACAGCAAAGGCAGAGGCCGTATGGCCCGATGGGAAGCTATAGCGCGATAAAACAGGTCTCCCCTCTACAAAGCGCAGATGCTGCGTACTACCAAAAAACAAAGCCGGCCTGACATGATCAGCAAAAACCACATGCTTGAGCCAGATGATCACGGCCCCTACTATGAGCATATTGATAGCGAACATCAAAAAGTAACGCAACCTCGAAAATAGCAAGACAGTAAAGACAACAGACAGCGAAATACCCTCTACCAACTGAGTGATAAAAACAAAAAAGAAATCCATCCAGGGTGTATGATGACTATCCATAAATAGCGTCTCACTACCCTGTCTGTACCAGATGAAACTAAGCGCCCCGGCTATGATGTATAGCGAGAATATCCCTAGGAAGTAGCGATTGTGATATATGATCTGGCGTGGCATAGTAGCGCCTTGTTTGAGAAATGAAATTAGGAAGTAAATTCATACACCAAACTATAGACTTAATATACACTTAACACGGTCTTGCTATCATGCACACTATGAAATACATCTTATGGGCACTACTATTCACTCCATGTATCATAAGTGGTCAATCTATAAATATACTACCTGCGCCAGCCTCCTTTATAGCGCTGCCTCCGTATGACTCCATACCCGTAGCCGACTTGAAACCTTTGCAGCGCGACACCCCTCACGCTCCGACTTGCTTTAATCCTGATGGTTATGTACTCGTCATCTCCAGAGACCAATCAATAGTTTACGCTAAATCGGATGTGGGCTATGCCTACGGCAAGAAAACCTATGAACAAATACGGGCAGCTTACGTTGGTTCGAAAGTTCCTTCGCTGGAGCTAGTAGACTACCCTCGCTATTCCTACCGGGGCATGCACCTCGACGTTTGTCGCCATTTCTTTTCCAAAGATTTCATCAAACGTTATATCGACCTGCTGGCTCAGTACAAGATGAATGTTTTTCATTGGCATCTCACCGATGACCAGGGCTGGCGGATAGAGATCAAGAAATACCCACGCCTCACCGAGGTAGGCGCCTGGCGCACCGAGCCAGATGGCAGCAGATACGGTGGCTACTACACCCAGGCCGATATCAGGGAGATCGTAGCCTATGCAGCCGAGAGATATATCACGGTCATTCCCGAGATAGAGATGCCGGGGCATTCATCTGCTGCGCTTGCGGCCTATCCTGAGTTTGGCTGTACTGGTCGGCACATAGACGTACCCAATACCTGGGGTATCAAAAAAGATATTTACGCTCCCACCGACAGTACGTTTCAGTTTTTTGAGGATGTAATGGATGAAGTGTGTGATCTTTTCCCCTCCCCATATATACACATAGGTGGTGATGAAGCACCCAAAGCGCAGTGGCGCACTAGTATACCTGCACAAGCCGTCATGCGACGCCGTCAGCTCAAAAATGAAGAAGAACTACAACACTACTTTATGCATCGCATAGAAAGCTATCTCAATAAAAAAGGCAGGACTGCTATAGGGTGGGGTGAAGTAGTAAAAGGCGGACTCAGTGACAGCATGGTGGTAATGAGCTGGATGGATAAAAATGCAGGCATCAAAGCGGCCAGGCGCGGCAATAAAGTGATCATGGCCCCACGCGGGTACTGCTACTTTGACTATCCTCAGAAAGGGGATAAAGCAAAGGCAATATGGATGCTACCACTACCCCTTAAAAAAGTTTACGCCTTTAGCCCCTCCTCCGGTAGACTAAATGACCGTGAAAATGAGCTGATAATAGGTGGAGAAGCAACCCTGTGGACCGAGTATGTAAAAACAGAAGAGCAAGTACTGCACCAGCTTATGCCACGTCTGGCGGCTATAGCAGAGACCCTCTGGACGAACCCGGCACAAAAGAGCTTTGCAGATTTCAAGAGGCGGCTCAGTATTAATCTGCAAAAATAGCTGCCCGGGAATAGCGATAGAACCCTACATTTGCGCCCATCAATTTTATGATCATGAAAAATCTTATCATTTCAGGCCTCCTAGTAGCCGGCATCTCTTTATCCTCATTCGCACAAAAGGATTCTACGATTACTGTCAACGTGCCGGCCGATTCTATCACGTTTGCGATAGTGGGAGATTTTGGCGAGAATAGTAAAGAAGAGGGTGCTGTAGCTGATATGATCAAAGCCTGGCCGATAGATTTTATAATTACTATGGGAGATAACAATTATTTCCTCGGTGCCCGCAAAAGCCTCAAGAAGAATATCGGAAAATATTATGGCGACTATATTTATAATCCCGATGCACCTCTGATGCTACGGTGCGACGGCAAAGCTACCCGTGATAAGACTAACCGATTCTTCCCGGCACCAGGCAACCATGATCACTACTCACGGCATATGAAACCGTACTATGAATACTTTACACTACCGGGAGATGAGTCTAACTATACCTTTACCTGGGGACCTGTTCAATTTTTCAGCATGAACTCGCGATCTGATGGCCGGGTAGACTGCTACGACTCGCCGGAGTCTAAATGGCTCAAGCAAGGTTTGGCAGCCAGTACGGCTCCATTTAAGTTTATTTACTTTCACCATCCTCCCTACTCTCCCGGAGACCACGGCAGCGCTACCCACCTCCAGTGGCCGTACGCCCAGTGGGGCGCAAGCGCTGTACTGGCAGGCCATGAGCATTTCTACGCCCGCATACAAGACATGACCACTCCCGAGCTACTCTACCTGATCAGTGGCAACGGGGGCAATACCAAACTTTATAATTGCAATGCCAACCCACTCGACAGTACACGGTTCAAAGTAAAATGTGACGGCAAGAACTTTGGAGCGGTCAAAGTAAAAGTCAATAAAGATGTGGCAGTATTTGAATACTACATCACCAACGACCCATCGCACCCAACGGACACCTACATTCTGCACAGACATTGATGCAGATATATAATGAATCAGCATTAAATTCGTTACACTAAAAGACGAATGCGCTGATTTAAATGAGATTTAAGTTACTTGTCGTTTTACTTATCCTGTTACTGAGGCCTGCTCTGATGGCCCAGAGCGCAAGTGACACCATAGATCCCGACCATCTCAATAAGGCGCTCGTCCAGTCACTCTACATAGAGGAGCTCAATAGCCTACGGAGCCAGAAAAACCTTCCCCCGCTGAGCGATGATCCCGTATTGCAAAAGGCTGCTCAGGACCAGGCAGACTACTGCAATAAAAACAATCTGACCACGCACAGGCAATCTGAATTTCCTAAAAAATACTCACCCAAAGACAGGGTCATATTTTATCATGGTAATCACGCTATAGTGGGAGAAAATGTCCTGATGACCTATCTCGGGACTACCGCTACTGATCCCAATACACAAAAGGATTTCACTATCTGGACTTATGGAGAATTAGCTCATGCACTATTCAGCCAGTGGCAGCACAGTCCTGACCACTATGCCAATATGATAAATAGTGCTTACACCAGAAGTGGCCTGGCTATCACCCTGTACCGGAATAAAAAAGTACTCTATGCTGCACAGGTCTTTGCTTGCGACCCGTATGTACCATCAGCTAATGAGGGACTCGTCTACTCTGACACTACCTGGGGAGTCAAGGAAATGGAACCCGGCAAGTGTCGCACCTATGGTCAGTATGACTTTCTGGCGAGCATCTTCTCCAGCTATCTGATACAGTTGGGAGATACAGTATATCAATACTATCAGGATGTCAATCCTATCAAGCATATGCTCACAGGCCCACGTGATGGCCTGGCGCTGGACCTGGTATATAAGAATCAGTTCTCATGCCGCCTGGATAATAACCTGCACCCGTCTACAGTTTTCGATGGCTATATGCTCCAGCCGCATTACCGGGATGAGATATTCCGGAATAATAAATACAAAAACGGTGAGCTACTGAGCTATCTGGGCACTATACCGCACGAGGCTCCCAGAGAATCGGCGGGGCTGCAGGTCAATACCATTCTAATACAAAATGGCATGATGTGCCGCTACTCCTACCCTATCCGTGTAGAGCAGGATATACTGAAAGACCTCCCTATCTACCCGCAGTGGTGTGAGGCTGCCGGCAAGATCAATGGGGGCATAGCTGATTTTGACAAGGAATTTTATATACCCTTTGCCAAAAATGAGACGAGACAGGATACTTTCTATTTCAAAAAACTCAAGGAGCTGATCTCCACATTTGATGGGGCGATCACCAGGGTGGAGATCACAGCATATAGCTCTATAGAGGGTAGTGCAGCCAATAATCTGATGCTGCAAAAAGCACGGGCCGACTTTATTGAGAGGTTTGTCAAGAGCAACATGCAGCAGTCTGTAAGTATCGAAAAAAAGGCGATCGAAAACTGGCCGCGCATGATGGAGCAGTGCGGCCTCGATCCGGCCCGCAGCACTCTGACAGCCTACCAGAAAGATACGATCCGTCGCCGGGTCAACGCGCACATGTATGATGACGACATTAAGGCAATGCTCGATGATCAACGTGTAGCCAAGGTCAGAATCCACCTGCACAAAGAATATGATGATAAGACAGAAGTGCGCTTCATGCCGCTCATTATACAGGATAAAATCTATAAAGGCGATTCTGCACAGGCTATCATAGCATACTCGCGTGTCATAGACGCCTATCGCAAGGGCAACCTGAGTAAGCACTTCCTATCTGCCATAGAGATCCCTCTGGAGAGGCAATTTGCACCAATGGTGAGCAACTATCTCGCCTCTATCATAGTGCAGTCGGACATTTTTGATTACAGCGCTTTCAGTGGCACATATTTCAGATACATTGATAGCGCCGAGCACCTCTTCCCTGATTTCAAGCCACTGCGATTCAATATGGCTGTCTACAGGACCCATTTGTACTTTCATCAGCAGCTCACAGATGTTGATCAATTTCGCAAACTGGGCCAGATCGCTGACTCACTGACTAAAGATGAAAAACTAGATAAAAAGCTGCGCTACCAGTTAGAATTCAACTATTACCTGTCAGGTAGTATATTTTATTTTCATCAGCGGCAGTTTCGAGACATGTTTGCCAGCTTTGACCATGTCAAACAACTTTTGCCGTTGGCCTCTCTGCGTGCGCAGGAGGTGTACGATATCGGACGGTATTTTAATTATTTCGCCCGGTATACGGAGACGATCAAACTATTGGAGACCTATCTCGAGCAGTACCCTGATGATGAAGACCTGATCTATCTGTATGTCAACACCGGTGCCATCGTTAATTTTAACCTCAACCAAAAGATAGACTTTTACTACCAGCAGATGGCAAAGCTCGCGGCAAAGAACAGGCCCCGTCTTTGCCGGTGGTTCAATGAAAACTATCAGCTATTGCGCTATTCTGACTTCAAGGCAAAGATCTGTCAGGAATGTACGCTGACCGGCGGCAGAAAATAAATTTAAGATCCGCTGTAAGGTGGCTGATGCCATCCCGTCCAATCCTCCATTATTTCATCTCAAAATTTAATCTTTTATGAAAAAGACCTTTTTGATGCTGGCCCTGGCCGGCGGTATCCTCGCTGCCCACGCTCAATCTGACAAGAAAGAAGAGCCTAAACAGGAGAAAAAAGAAATGGCTATGAAAAAGCATGTGTGCACGGATGAGTGCCACAAATCCGGCAAGCATGTCTACGCGCATGGCGAAAAAGGGCATGTATGCACAGATGCCTGCAAGAAAAAATAGGCACATGAAGATCAAGGGAGCTGCGATACGCAGCTCCTTTTTTTTGTCTCCGATTAGTATTGTTTCTTTGATGCTATAAGCATCAAAGATGATCCGAAGCCTCATACTCATATTTAGTTTTGCAGGGCTATGCAATGCCGCCGCCCTTGCACAGCTAGATACTACAGACTATACCCGGTATGCAGACCCGCTGAATGGCACTAAGGGTTTGATCTTTTATTATGGCCGTACGACTCCATTTGTCGGGCCTCCTTTTGCCATGACCAAATGGTCGGCGTGCACCCAGCCGGGCAGGATAGGCAGGCCTATCTATCAATATCTCAATACACATATCACAGGCTTTCGCGCCACTCACAAACCCGCCATGTGGATGGGCGACTACGGGCACGTGACATTGCTACCTGTATTGGGTGAAATGACCAGCGGAAAACTGGAGCAGAAGCTCGGCTACTCACACCGCCATGAGATAGCGACACCCCAGTATTACTCCTTGCAGGTGTCCCAGCAAAGTCATAAAATGAAAGTCGAGATGACGGCCACATCACGCTGCGGTATCGTCCGCTTTTCGTATCCATCTGGCGAAAGAGGGAGTGTGGTACTGGAGAAACTACACGGCCATATAGAGATAGATACTGCGCTGCGTGAGATACGCGGCTGGAATACAGAGCGGGAATCTGAAGCGCTGGGACCTCCCCTGCCTCATTTCAAGGGATATTTCATCATCCGGTTTGATCAGCCCTTTGCCGCATGGGGCACCGCCGACAGTAGTAAATTAATGCCATATGGCGTATCCATCAGTAGCGCCTCGTGTGGGGCATGGGTATCATTCGCCGCGCAGCAGGCAGAGGCCAGAGTTGCCACCTCCTTTATCAGTCTGGAGCAGGCTCGTGAAAACCTGGATAAAGAGATAACGGGTAAGGATTTTGATCAGATAGTATCTGAGACTAAAGCCGAGTGGAATACTTACCTGAGCCGCATCAAAATAGAAGGAGGTAATCGGCATGCCCGGGACATTGTATACGCTGGCATGTATCACGCTCTACTCTTTCCCCGTGAGTTTTCTGAGTATGGGCACTACTATAGCGCATTTGATGACGCGGTTCATGCTGGCGTGAGCTATAACGACTACTCTCTCTGGGATACGTACCGTGCCGAGCACCCTTTGCTGCTCTTCATAGCTCCGGAGCATGTACCCGGCATGGTGCAGTCTCTGGTACAAATGTATCAGGAGGGCGGCTGGATGCCCAAATGGCCTAACCCTACCTACAGTAATATCATGATCGGTACGCATGCTGATGCTGTGATAGCTGATGCCATGGTGAAGGGGGTGAAAGGGTTTAATGAGCATGCCGCATACCAGGCCTGCCTGAAAGACGCGATGACGCCACCTGACGGCGATGCGCATAAATACTGGGGGGACCGTGTGCCATGGACCTCCTATGAGGCACGGCAGGGACTCACCTACTATGCTACGAGAGGGTATGTACCGGTGGATAAAACCGCCGAGTCGGTTTCCTGCACGATGGAGTATGCTTATGACGATTTCTGTGTGGCTCAGGTGGCGCGACTCACAGGTCATTTTGATACCAGCCGGCTATTGCTGCAGCGTATGTACAACTACAAGCATCTTTACAATCGCGAAACAGAGTTTTTTGCACCAAAAAAATATGATGGCACCTGGAGCGAGGACGTCAAAGCCGGATTCACAGAAGGCAGTCCGTGGACCTATCTCTTCTCTGCCTCTCATGATATACCCGGTATGATCGACCTCATGGGAGGCCGTGAGCATTTTATAGAGCGGCTGGATGATATGTTTAGAGGCTGGCACTATGTGCATGAAAATGAGCCGGGACACAACTATACCTATCTCTACGACTACGCCGGTGCAGCCTGGAAAACCCAGCAGCGGGTAGCACACTACAGACACGCTAAATATCGCGACCAGCCAAATGGAATGAATGGGGATGACGACTGCGGGCAGATGTCTGCCTGGTATATATTCAGCTCATTGGGATTCTACCCGGTGGTGCCAGGCACGGATGAATATGCTATAGGTACACCAGCCTTCCCCAAAATGACGCTTTTCTTTGACCCCCAAGACCACAATAAGAAATTTGAAGTGATAGCGCACAATGTATCCGGACGTAATAAATATGTGCAGTCAGTGACGATCAATGGACGAAAGCTAGAGAGCCCATTTATACATCATAGTGATATAGTATCGGGTGGTCAGCTCATATTTGAGATGGGTGCACGGCCTCAAAAGAAAATGTGGAAGTGATATTTTAAGCAACAGCCATTTTGTTGTATTTATTACGGTACTCTATGGGCGTGAGCCCCGTTATCTTTTTAAAGACCATTCTGAAGGCCTTAGTATCTGTATAACCGACTTCATACATCACTTCGCTGATATTTTTCCTGCTGCGCTCGAAGCTCCTCTTGGCTGCTTCTATGCGCACCCTCTGTATGTATTCCAGGACTGAATTATTGGTAGCTTGCTTAAACCGCCGCTCAAAACTGCGCCTTCCTATAGCTACTTTATCTGCCAGCTCGTCTACAGTGATCCTGTCACCTACATTAGATTCTATGTACTCCTGTGCTTTCAATACATCGTCATCATTATGCGTTTTCTGCCCTTGAAACATGGCAAAAGCAGATTGATTGTCCCGTCCTATGTCTATTGCAAAATATTTAGCCGCCAAAATAGCAGTATCCCGATCCGTGTATTTCTCCAGGAGGTGCAGTAGAAGATTCCAATACGAATTAGCCCCACCGCTGGAATAGATACCGGCATCCTCTGTGATGACCGCCCCATCTACTAGCTCTATGTCAGGATAAAGACTCCTAAACTCATTGACAAATACCCAGTGGGTAGAGCACTTGCGGCCATCGAGCAATCCTGTGGATGCCAGCAAAAATGCGCCCGCGCAAAGTGAGGCCAATTCAGCCCCCTGGCCGTGACAGGCAGTAGTCCACTCCATCAGTTTAGCATTCTGTTGTATTGCCCGCTTCTTATCTCCAAAGACAGCCGGTATGATAATAAGATCAGGCGCATCTGCATCTGCCACCAAGCTATCGCAGTGCACTACATAGCTTCCCTCATTCAGAGCGATATTAGCTTTGGCACCCACCAGTTGCACATTAAATAGCCGGGCGCGGCCCGAGGCCTCCAGAAATTCATTGGCCATAGAAAAAAGATACTGAGGGTCCGCTATGGCTTGCATCACAGATGCTTCAGGTACCAGAATGGCTATATTTTTCATACTTTAAATATAGGAAATAGCCGTGTCGCAATCAGCCCCCGTGATTGTCGTTTGCGCACAGCGCTGCTTTACAAAAACGGCGACATCTTTGCATCGTATTTAAATGCTCATTCCCTTTTAAAAACAAAATCAATGGATACACAAAAGATCACTATCGAAGCTATGATCAATGCCCCAATGGAAAAGGTATGGGAAAGCTGGACAGCTCCCATCCACATTGTGAAATGGAATAATGCCTCAGATGACTGGCATACGCCACATGCCACTAATGATCTGCGCACTGGCGGCTCTTTTACATCCCGTATGGAGGCTAGGGATGGCAGCATGGGCTTTGATTTTGGCGGCACCTATGATGATGTGCAGCTGCACAGGTTGATCGCTTACACTCTTGGAGACGGGCGCAAAGTAGATATCCGATTTTCAGAAGACAATGGCCAGGTCAAAGTGGTAGAAACGTTTGAAACAGAGCAGACACACCCTGTCGAAATGCAACGTATGGGCTGGCAAAGTATACTGGATAATTTTAAAAAGTATACCGAATCAAATCAATAGTATGGCGCAGATCAATCCTTACCTCACATTTGCCGGCCAATGCCGGGAGGCAATGAGCTTTTATCAATCCTGCTTTGGTGGAGAATTGTACATCCAGACAGTAGGCGAGTCGCCTATAGCAGATCAACTACCGGAAGATATGCGGCAACTGATCATGCACGCATCTCTGACCAATGAAAAGATCTCCATAATGGCATCTGACATGACACCTAAAGGGGGAGTTCATACTGGCAATAATGTCTCGCTGCTGGTAAACTGCGATAGCGAGCATGAGCTAAGAGACCTGTTTGACAAGCTTGCCGAAGGCGGGGAAGTAAAACATCCGGTGGATAAAACATTTTGGGGAGCACTGTATGGAGATCTTAATGACAAGTATGGCGTCCAATGGATGATCAATCTGAATGAGTCATAAAAAAAAGAGGCGCTTGTGTTTCAAGCGCCTCTTTAAAACTATTCAAGGTCTTACTTCTTTTCCAGGGCGTCCAGCCGCTTCTTTAGATCCTCATTTTCTTTCTTCGGTTCATCGATCATCTTCTGCTGCTTCTGTGTACACCTATCAGTACAGTAGTGATCGCGTTATAATTTAACGTCTTGAATCTGATTATCACCAGAAAAGGGTATACACTTGATCAAAAATCACCTCAATTGTGATTTCTATTTAGCAGCTGGTTCCTCTTTCAGCTTAAAGGTTCTCTCTACACCATTGAAAGCGCAAGGCACCGGTTTGCCACTTTTGTCCAGGAGTTCCAGTTTCACCCTGTTATCTCCCATTGGCAGACCTTCCATAAAGTACGGTTCCCACTTGTGCAGCATAAACTCATTACCATTGATGGTAGCCCGCACCTTGTAACCCTTGGTAGAAAGCTCACAATTGACCAGGTAAAAATCCAGCATCACTTTTTCAGTTTCCTTCTTTCCCACATATTCACCCTTCGGCCGGCTGTAAAATATCTGTGGCGCCTTGGCATCAAACTGATCGATCCCCTTTTTCCCCGCATCAAACTCTTTTACTACAAAAGCATTTTTTTCCTTCAGGCTCTCATGATAGGACCGCGAGAGAAATGCGAGCAGTACATGATGACCGGGCTTGAGGCTGGTCGTGACATCCGGCGCATAAGAGGCGGTGTAAGGCTGATTGTCCAGGATGAAATGGATGTGCTGGCCTTTGGCAGAGTTAGCGCACATTTTCTGATCGGCATCGGGGGTCTGAGCGCCCAGAGTATAGTTCTCCACCTTAAATTTAAACTCTGCCTTACCTGTATCGATCACGTCCTTGCCGGCAAAGAGATTATTATCCAGCGCCAGCTTTGCATCCAGAAAAGTTTTAGGATTATCTAGACCGGTCAGTTTGATTCCACCCTTTTCTGCGGTGAAGTTGCTCGATTGGGCTGCAAGCCCCAGGCTCAGCAGGGAGGTACATAGAAGTGTTGCGATGTGCTTCATTTGATTGCCATTTATCTTTCACAAAAGTAACCAACCCTTCTTATAATCGGGACGATAATATTCAAACATGGCGCCATTATCCGTCACATATTGCCCATTCATAGATTTTTGCCGACTTTGGTACGGTCAATCCGCCATTAATTTTGATCAATAAGCTCAAATCCCTGCTTCGCCCTTCCACCTTGTCCAGCCTGCAGCTTTTCCAGCTCACGCGGTATAGTGGATTTGTACTGATAGGCATCACCTTTGCGAAACTAGGTCTACCCAAGGAGCAGATCGGGCACTTTGAGTCGTTTCTGTGGCTCATGGGGCTTTTTAGCTTCTTCTGGATAGCCGGGCTGATGAATTCCATGCTGGCCATCTATCCCGGTCACACGCCGGAGGGCAAGAGGAAACTCCTGTTTGCCACCTTTAGCCTGATAGTCATGCTCAGCCTGGTGGCAGGAGCAGTACAGATCGTGACGGGCGGCACGATATTCGGCTTGGCTTATCTCCTCTTCAATAATGCAGCCTACGTAGTAGAGTACATTCTCTTTTTGTCTGACAGGCGCCGCCAGCTCATTATCTATGGTATCAGCATGGCACTGGTCCAGTTTCTGCTATGCGTGATACCCATATATGTATATGGAGATATCCGATTCTCTATATATGGACTGATAATAGTAGCCATTATCAAGTTCATCTATGTAGTGTGGCTGCTTCGCCGGCATACTATTACGCGCTATGAGCGGGCGAGAGTGCAGGAGCTCTTTATTGCATCTCTGCCGCTGATGATCAGCTTTTTTGTAAATGGTTCAGCAGAGTACATAGATGGCAGTGTGGTAAAACACTATTTCACCCTGGCCGACTTTAGTGTCTTCCGGTACGGCTCGCGGGAATTTCCGCTGTTCACCATATTGGCGGCTACACTGAGTATGAGCATGATACCCAGGGTGTCAGAGGATCTCAAAGCCGGTATGGAGGCTATCCGCCGCGAATCCCTCCGGTACATGCACTTCTTCTTCCCCATGGCCATTATATTTATTCTGAGTGGCCCATGGTTGTTTTCTATATTCTTCTCTCCTCAGTTTGCTATGAGTGGGCGCATTTTTTCCGCATTGATGCTATTGACTATACCCAGGCTGCTTTTTCCTCAGACTATCCTCACAGCTCTCCGTGAAAACCGCATCATATTATACTGCGCCATTTCTGAGATGCTTGTCAATATAATAGCCAGCATTGCGTTTGCCAGATATTTTGGTCTGATCGGGGTGGCTTATGGCACTTTGGTGGCTTTTGTGATGGAAAAAATACTCATGGCCATCGTACTGTATAGTAAACACGGGATTATTTTTACGCGCTACGTCGATCTCGCCCCCTTTTCAATTTACAGCGTAATCACCTGTATATCATACGCTTTATCACTGTATCTGTAGCAGTATGCGGTAAGGGGGCAGTCGTTTTCTTATACTTTCTTCCACTTTTTTTCGATCAGGCGAAACTATTTCCGGTGGCTACCGTAAAAGAAAGCATAAAACGCTTGCAAATGAAAAAGATCAACACTAACACCCTGAAAAACCTGATCACCCTTGCAGCAGTTATCTTCGCAATAAACCTCACAGCATCCGCTAAAACATATGTAGCTATCAACTCTGGCAAATGGTCAGATGCAGCTACCTGGGAAAACGGCGCTCCCGGCAATGAGATCAAGGCCGATGATGAAGTGATCGTAAAGAATCACATCACTATGAACACTGACGTGACAGTGAAAGGCAAACTGACCATCGAAAAAGGTAAGACTATGATGAGCAATAAGAACCTCTTCGTAGCAGCCAGCGGCCAGGTAGTAAACAACGGCAACATCACAGTAAAGAGGATCGTAAACGAAGGCTCTATAGCAAACAACTCTATGCTCGAGTCTATGAACGAAATGGAAAACAAAGGCCTCCTCGCCAATAACTCTAACATGGTAGCCGGTACAAACATCCTCAACTTTGGTGGCAATGTGACTGGTAACAAAGGTACTTACTTCGCTAACGGCACAGTGATCTCTACAGGTGATGCTAAGTTTGGCTCTGATGTAAAAATCTACGCTAACCCTGAGCAATCTGGCGCCGCAGCAGCTGACCTCGGTGATGACGACAAATAAATAAGAAACGGACTACTTGCCTCGGGCAAATTGATAAGCGAGCTAATGCAGCTATCAGACTAGGAATAAGGGTTCGGGTTTTAATAATGAAAGATCGGTCGAAAGGCCGATCTTTTCATGTTTTCTAAAGTCTCTGCTCTGCCAGGATCACAGGCCGAACTTCTGCCTTACCAGTTTGTCAAAGAGTTTGGCAGACTGCATATCCCCTTTCCATTGATATTTTGGTAGCAGCTCCGTTTTGATGTACTCAAAAGCTGCCTCTATGGTCGGACTTTCATTGATCCGGCGGATAGCGGTTTGAAAGGCCTGGCTATCTCCACCGAATAGTTCACTGGTCAGTACATGCTTCCGATTGAGGTCGAGCAGACTATTAAGGTCAGTCCCGGCAATGCGGTCATTGAGCGCACGCTTCTTCTCCCCACCTGCCATCGTATTGAGAGAGCGCTCCTCCCCTGTGAATACTTCATTCAATGAAGCGGGCTTTGGACCACGCACGGGTGCGCCCTCATGATAGTGTATCCGGCGCGTCTCCAGCTGTACCGGCTCCTCTATTATCTGCTCTTTTATGATCGGCGTTTGCACTTCAGCAACAGGAGTCACCTCCACCACAGGTGGTGCCTGTATACTCTGCACTACTGGCTCATCTTGTATAAACTCTATGACGGGCCTGGTGGCCTCTACCACAGCAGGCTCTTGCCTCGGAGCGGTAGATTCTGCCACTGTCTTCTCCACCTGCGGAGTCTGTGTGACAGGGCTTATCGCCTGTTCCTTTTCAGTGGATTGTCCCTCTTTTACCAGTAGATATAATTGCCGCAGGTCAGCCAGCAGGATGTCTCGCTCTAATTCACTGAGCGCACCACTTTCCAACTGTTGGGAATACTCTTTTATGCGACTGGCTAACGTCCTGATATCCATTTCTGCGGTGTTATTTGTACAAAGCTACGTCTGTTGCTCTATACACTAAAATGAATATCTTCACCTTTTAGTATCTACTGTGCAAATTATTAGAAAATGTTCATAGAGCCTGGCAAAAACAGGGACGGAAAGGGATGGATAGAGGTCGTGTGCGGCTCCATGTTTAGCGGCAAGACGGAGGAGCTGATCCGCCGTATGAAGCGCGCCCAGATAGCCAATCAAACGGTAGAGATATTCAAACCGGCCATAGATGTGCGCTATGATGACATCATGGTAGTGAGCCATGATGCCAATAAGATCCGCTCCACGCCAGTCACCCACTCTGACAATATCCTGCTGATGTCTACCAATATAGATGTGGTGGGGATAGATGAAGCACAATTTATGGATGCCGAGCTCCCGTCGGTCTGCGAGAAACTGGCTCAAGGCGGTACTCGTGTGATCATTGCAGGGCTGGATATGGATTTTGAGGGCAAACCATTCGGCCCCATGCCCGCCCTTCTGAGCATAGCAGACTACATCACTAAAGTACACGCCATCTGCGTGAAATGCGGCGAGATAGCCCACTTCTCCTATCGCACTGTGGCTGATACGTCTAAGGTGCTGCTGGGGGAAAAAGATAGCTACGAGCCACGCTGCCGTAGCTGCTACTACAAAGGTCCGCTGGCCTGAGAATGATCTATTTCTTGTATCTGTGCAGGCTCTTCTGCATGATCACATCCGAGAAGTTCCTGAAATCATTGACCGTTTTCTCCAGGTGCAGTTTCTTCTCTCCTCCTAGTTTGAGCTCCTGTATCGGATCTATTCCTGCGCCCATAAGATTAAAAGTAGGCTCTATGCTACCGGTCGCTACCGGTGCATACATCCACTCATTGCCACGCAATACGTAGCGGTCATTACCTTCTATGAAGCAGAACTGGTTGTATTTATACTGGTCCATCGTCTTTCCTTCATTATTGTACCAGTAGCTCTGCAGCATAGGCATCGTCACCGGTGTTTCCTCAAAGAGATTGCCATTCTGCTTTTCGCAGCCCGCAGCCTCCAGTATAGACTGATAGATAAAACGCGAACTCACATTGTGACGCAAGGTCTGGGCAGGAGTGTGATCATGCCCCATCCAGAAAAGCGGCACCCTGTTGCCCGCGTCAGTTACATTATTGAAATGATACTGCCAGCCTTGATCGCCAAAATTCTCTCCATGGTCCGAGCAGAAGACGATCAGATTGTCCTGATCACGGTGTATTTCCTCTATAAACTCATCCACATGGCTGCGTACCATCAGCCAGGCACGGCGCTGGCGCTCTTTGAATAGCTCCAGCATATCATCCGCTATGGTCTGCTTGCCCGTTTTCATAAAGGTCTGGGACAGCAGGTGATAAAAGGTGTACCATTCACGGGCCTTGCCGTAGATAGACTTGCTGAGCAGCTCAAACGTATCATTCACATGATAGGGATAGTGCGTCTCCATCATGTTGAGAAAGAAGAAATTGCTCTGGCCGTTATCATTATTGGCCTTCATGAGCTCCTTCGTCTTGGCAAAAAGATCAGTACAGGTTTTTTGCGCCCATACCAGGCCTTGTGACAGATCTTCAGATAGTTCGCTGAATATTTCGTCATTAGGCTTCATTACCATGCGGCGTATGCGCGGCCTGTTGAGCATGAGCACCAGGCGCAGCAGCATGGGGTGGCGGCTATCCACATAGTTCCATATCTTATAGAGCTCGTCAAAATCCTTCGAGAGGTTAAACACCTCAGTGGTCACGCTATTGGCAGTCACCATGATCGGCTTGTAGCCCTGCCCTTTCAGCCTGCCGGCCAGAGATGGTATTTCGTCCTGAAACCTCCGCGAATGGGTATTGGTACCATGCTCATGCGGCATCAGGCCTGAGAAAAGGCTGGAGGTAGCTGGCAGGGTCCAGCAGGCTGCGGAGCGTGCATTGGAGAATTGGATACCATTCTCCTGCATATATTTAACCCCGGCCTCACCGTCACGGTATACTGTATCGTACCGGAGGCTGTCTGAGACCAGCAGGATGATATTTTTAGGACGAGAGGCCATGTTTAGCCCGCGAATCTATGATAATCACATTAATTTAACACCCCTTTCTCCGATTTCTTAACGACTTGCACTTTATAATCGGTCATCGGCTCTTATTCAGCGTGCAATCGGGCAGTATTTTCATTGTTCCTTGCCATTCAGCTATTTTGCAGCTATGAAGCAGAAAATCGTAGTCCTGACCGGTGCCGGCATCAGTGCCGAGAGCGGCATACAAACTTTCCGGGGTCAGGACGGCCTCTGGGAGGGCCATCGTATAGAAGATGTAGCCTCGCCTGAGGGCTGGAGCAAAAATCGTGAACTAGTGCTGGATTTCTACAACAAGCGCCGCCGTCAGCTCCATGATGTAGAGCCAAACGCAGGGCACAAAGCCCTCGTAGAGCTGGAGCAGAAATATGAGGTCACCATCATCACGCAGAATGTAGACGACCTCCACGAGCGCGCAGGCTCGTCAAACATTATCCATCTACATGGAGAGCTATTTAAGGTACGCAGTTCGCTGGATGAATTACTCGTGTACGAATGGCGCAAAGACCTGAATATCGATGATAAATGCGAGCGTGGATCTCAATTGCGTCCCCATATCGTTTGGTTTGGCGAGATGGTGCCGATGATCGCAGTGGCACAAGAGGTAGCATCGCAGGCAGACATATTCATAGTGATAGGCACCTCTCTGGTAGTCTATCCGGCAGCAGGTCTGCTGCACTATGCACCACGGGACAGCCGGAAGTTTCTAATCGATCCTTTCGCAGACTCACTGGGTACATCAGGCGTACCTAATCTACGCACTATAGCAGCGCCGGCTACCCGGGGCGTACCTGACGTCGTTCGGCTACTGATGGACGAGGCGGACGGCCTTTGATAGCTGTCGTTGGCTTATATCTCTTTGGCACTTTACAGCTTATCTTCTATTTTCGGTGTATGCAAAAGATAGATACAGCGCTCACCCGGATGCTCAATCTGGAGTACCCTATTATCATGGCACCTATGTTTCTGGTGTCTAACGCAAGGATGGTCATCGAGGCCTGCCGCTCCGGCATAGCGGGCTCCGTGCCGGCGCTCAACTATCGCTCTGACGCTGACTTCCGCAAAGCGCTCGACGAGATCAAGGCCGGCGTGGGCGATCGTGCCTATGGCATCAACCTGATCGTCAATAAATCCAATATCCGCTTTGAGGAGCAGCTCAAGACCTGCATGGAATATAAAGTACCTTTCATCATCACCTCTCTCGGTAGCCCGCAGCGGACCATAGAGGCCTGCAAGCCGCTTGGCATAAAGGTTTTCTGTGATGTGGTGGATGTAGCATACGCAAAGAAAGTAGAAGAACTCGGCGCTGACGCCGTGATAGCAGTCAATAATGAAGCCGGTGGCCACGCCGGTGATATGAGCCCGGAGCAGTTGCTGCCCCTTCTGGTGAAAGCCTGCACCATACCCGTGATCTCTGCCGGCGGCGTAGGCAATAGGAAAGGACTGGATCGCATGCTGACGCTGGGCGCAGCAGGAGTATCTGTAGGCAGTCCTTTTATAGCCTCGCTGGAGGCACCCGTTTCCAATGAATACAAACAGGCTATCGTCGACTATGGCGAGGGTGATATCGTGCGGACGACCAAACTCTCAGGTACGCCTTGCACGGTGATCAATACGCCGTACGTGCAACAGCTCGGCCTGGATCAAAACTGGCTGGAGAAAATGCTCTCGCGCAATAAGAGCCTGAAGAAGTATGTCAAGATGCTGACCTTCTACAAAGGCATGAAAGCACTGGAGAAAGCTGCCTTCAGCGCTACCTATCAGTCCTACTGGTGCGCAGGCAAGTCTATCGAGCATGTCAATGCTATCAAACCTGTATCGGAGATCACAAAGGGATTAGTAGAAGCCTGATAGATTTCGGATTTTAGATTTGGGATTTCGGCAGTTTAGTCCGTTTCAGCATTTGCTACCCGATGCCTAAAATCACTCTATGCGTATCCTTACCGAAATCCGAAATCGTATATCCCAAATAAGGATTAATGACTCACCGTCGGCACCATGCCGCGGATACCCATATCCACTACATTCTCACCGCTGAGCGCATCCCATTTACCATTGCCATTGAGGTCTTGCCACTCAAAGCTTTTGTTGGTAGAGAGTCCTACTGTCACGACGATATCCTGAGTCTCATTGCCGGTGATGGTCAGGCTACCGGGCTGAAACCCAGCGGTCACTACGCATGACCCTGCAGGTATCGGAGAAGTAGCAGAAATTGGATTTACTACAGTCGTAGACTGCGCCTGGCCGGTTTGAGTAAAGGTCTGAGAGTAACCGTAAGCAGAGAGGTCGATCTTCTCCTCCGCACCCCAATAACCTTGCAGTTTATTCCCGTTTACTGTGATAGACTGGGTATTGATGGTATAGCTCGACAAGAAAGTATTGTAACCTACAAAGCTTGCTATAGTACATGGAAAGTCCTGATGAATAGGAACCGCTACTGAGTTATAGTACAGAGTGGTATCTACTCGGAATGTCACATCATAATTCTGATATGCCAGGGAGACCCGAAGGTATTGATATGTACCGGGCGGCACACTGTCCAGTTCTACTGAGTAAATAACGTCTCCTGTATTTCCTTTCGCTTCCTGCGTGAAATCGATAGCCTCTGCTCCGCCTGCAGTTGTTGTAGCTGTTTTGTAAAGGATGGCACCAGCGCCGAGTGCGGTATTTGCATTTTGCGCCAGCTCTATATAATGCGAAGCCATTATGTGAAATATCGGACTTTGCCCTGCATGTCCGGATGGCAACGTTGACATATTGCCAAAGTTATCCAGCCGCGCTTGTGTAGAGTCCATTTTATACTTAAACACAAGGCGTGGATGATAAGTGGTTATTGCAAAATTCAGGCTGTTGGAGACTTTAGACCCTGTAACCACTGCGATTGTCGCTGATCCCACGGTGCTGACATCAGCTGCGGTAATAGCAGCCCTCAATTTTGTACTACTTATAAAAGTGGTAGTGCGTTGAGCTCCGTTCCACGTCACAGTTGATTGCCCTGATACAAAATTGGTTCCGGTCACTATCAGGTCAAACGCGGGGCTTCCCGCGTTTATAGAGACAGGGCTTAGAGATGATATGGTCATGGATGACGAGTCCTTTTTGCAAGAAGTAAGGATCAATATAAGGGATAGGACGGCGCCTATGATGATACTTTTACGCATTATGTGTATGGTTGTCAGGCAATATTAAACCTTCTCGGTCCATAAACAAAAAATCCCCCCGGCTCTGACCGGAGGGACACCAAACCTAGTTTAACCCTTAAAACTAAACTCTGACTATAAGACGTGCGAAAAGGCCGTCACAGTTGCAAAACCATATGGTTTAACGCATAATTAACGATTCTGACAAAATTATGACATTTAACCAATTGGATTCATTTTGTAGATAACACATTATCAGTAAATTACAAGAACATCTAACCGATTAATGGCGTTTATTGTAAACCAAATTGGCGCGAAAATGTTTAGGGTTTATCGCCCAATCGCCCTATTATTGCCTACTAAACAACCAAACAACTATGGCACTGACTCCCGGACAAAAAGCTCCTGACTTCAAACTCTTCAATACCGACAAAAAAGAAATTAGCCTGGCTGACCTAAAAGGCAAGAATGTGATCCTACATTTCTTCCCGCTGGCATTTACCGGCGTCTGCACAGCGCAGCTCTGCAATATGCGCGACAATATCGACTACTACACCGGCCATAATGCTGTTGTGCTGGGAGTTTCTATAGATACGATCTTTACGCTGGAGCAGTTTAAGAAACAACTGAACTACAACTTTGACCTTCTTTCAGACTTTAATAAGGATGTGATCAAAGCATATGATATGTACATCCCAGAGTTTGCTTTTGGTATGAAGGGCGTAGCCAAACGCGGTGCAGTAGTAATTGATAAGGACGGTACTATCGTCTATGCTGAGGAAACTGCCAACCCCGGCGTACAGGTAAACTTTGACGCGATCAAAGAGGCTGTAGAAAAGCTCGGCTGAACACTATAGGAAATGTGCTGAATACGTGGGCTATGGCTCACGCTGATTTTTCTATATTTACCCCCGTTAAGATAACTCTAATCATTCTGCATATATGGCATCTTATGAGCTGATCATGCCCAAAATGGGCGAAAGTATCACCGAGGCGACGATACTCAAGTGGAACAAAAAGGAAGGTGATGCGATCAAAACTGACGAGGCCGTTCTCGAGATAGCGACCGACAAGGTAGACTCTGAAGTACCCTCTCCTGTAGCCGGTACGCTCACAAAAATGCTCTATAAGGAAGGCGATGTAGTAGCAGTAGGCAAGGCCGTAGCGATCATCGAGACCGGTGGCGGCGGTGCTACCTCTGCACCCATTACAGTAGCAGAAAAAACCACGACCACCGCAACCGCCTCTGTCAGCAAGCCCGTACAGACGGCATCCGTTCAAACTACTACTGCTGCCGCTGGTGGCGATAGGTTCTACTCACCGCTCGTGCTCAATATAGCCCGACAGGAAGGAATCTCGATGGCAGAGCTGGAATCTCTTCCGGGCACAGGTGCCGGTGGCCGTGTGACCAAGAAGGACATCCTCTCCTATGTAGAAAACCGCGGCAATGCGCCTGCTGAGCAACCGACACAAACCGTACAGCAGACTCCGTCGCAAACACAGGCCGAAGCACCAAAACAAGAAGCAACTATAGCCCCTGCCAAATCCTACTCCGGCAATGTAGAGATACAGGAGATGGACCGTATGCGCCGCCTCATAGCTGAGAATATGGTGCGCTCTAAATCTACGTCAGCGCACGTCACCTCATTCGTAGAGGCAGACGTGACCAACATCGTGAACTGGCGAAACAAGATGAAGAAGAAGTTTCAGGACATGTATGGTGAGAACCTCACCTTCACTCCTATCTTCATAGAGGCAGTGACCAAGGCGCTCCGCGACTTCCCACTGATCAACTCGTCTATAGACGGCAATAACATCGTAGTCAAAAAAGACCTCAATATCGGTATGGCTGCGGCCTTGCCATCAGGCAACCTGATCGTACCGGTGATCAAGAACGCCGACCTCCTCAACATAGTGGGTATAGCCAAGAAAGTAAACGACCTCGCTAACCGCGCCCGTATCAATAAGCTAAAGCCAGATGAAATAGAGGGAGGTACCTTCACGCTGTCTAATGTCGGTACCTTCGGCAATGTAATGGGCACACCTATCATCATGCAGCCACAGGTAGCGATCCTCGCGGTGGGCGCTATCAAGAAGAAGCCCGTGGTGATCGAGACGCCGGATGGTGACGTGATAGGCATCCGCCACATGATGTTCCTCTCCCACTCCTATGACCATCGTATCGTAGATGGTGCACTCGGCGGCTCCTTTGTCCGTCGCGTAGCTGACTATCTGGAAAAGTGGGATGTGAGCAGGGACATCTAATTACACTGCCTAGGCATTATCGGGCTGCGGATGGCTTTTGAGCTTATCAAAGATATAGCAACAACACATAGCTATATAGGCAGCGTCTGAGAAGTACATCAAAGTTTTGCCTTCTTGCCATTGCAGTATCTGCATGAGATTCGCGAGGAGCATCGTACAGAAAAACAGCATTTTCATCATATCCAGAAGCACTTTTTCAGTCTTGGATATATACCAGAGCAGATAGACCAGGGAAGCGCCGCCCCAGGACAAAATCAGCATGACATTCGCACCGGGCCAATGCATGATCTTAAACATCATCGCGACTATTATCACTGGCACGCTCAGATACAGCAAGATGTTGTAGGGCTTGACTTGAAGCACTCTGCCGTCCCGTAGGATGGTGAGTGTTGCTATCATACCGATCAGCCATAGCGTATTAGATAGCAGGTGGTTCACACCCGGTGGCCCCATAGCCAGCTTGATGATGCCAGCCACTATACCTGCCGCCACGACAGCCGCTTTGATCTTATTGTTAGTATTTTCCATAGCTATATAAAGCTAAAAGAAAGCATTCTATCTTATATTAGCCCACTCACATATTTTTTGATTTGGACACTACTGATTCCACCCTACTCCATACGATTGCCCTCACACTTGTGCCCGATATAGGCAGTGTGCTGGCACAAAACCTCATAGCCTACTGTGGCAGCGCAGAGGAGGTTTTCAAATGCTCCAAGAAAAAACTGCTCTCCATACCGCAGATCGGTGAGGAAAGGGCCAACAGCATCCTTTCGGCAGATGTACTGAGAGATGCCGAGGCAGAACTCAAATTTATACAGGACTACAAGATCCAGCCGCTTGTCTACACGGACCCAGCCTATCCCCAAAGACTGCGTGAGTGCAATGACCTTCCTATCATACTCTACTATCGCGGCAATGCCGACCTCAATGCAGCAAAAATAGTGAGCGTAGTGGGCACACGTCACATCACAGAGTATGGCAAGGAGTTCACCAGGAAATTTGTGGAAGAACTAGGCGACCAGAATATTTTAGTAGTGAGCGGCCTGGCCTATGGCGTGGATGTGGCTGCGCATCAGGCTGCGCTGGACAGCAAAATGAGTACCATAGGTGTGCTGGCCCATGGTCTCAATACCATCTATCCTGCCCAGCACAAGACTGTAGCGCGCCGCATGACCGAGCAGGGGGGCCTTCTGACGGAGTACACCTCCAAGCATGAAATGTCACCGGGCAACTTCCCGGCGCGCAACCGCATCGTGGCAGGCATGGCCGATGCCACGGTAGTGATAGAGAGCGCAGCCAAAGGCGGAGCGCTCATCACGGCCGGTATAGCCAATACATACAACAAAGAGGTCTTTGCCATACCGGGACGAGTGAGCGATAAGTATAGTGCAGGATGCAACTTCCTCATCCGCACTTTCAAGGCGACCATGATAGAGAGCGCAGCACAGTTTCTGGAGGCTATGAACTGGCAGAGCAATGCCACACCTAAAAAGCGCAAGGCCCAGCTGTCGCTGCATCTATCCGCACAGGAGCAGAAGATATATCAGCTCCTGTCTGCCGAGGAGCTGGAGATAGACCGCTTGGTCCTTCTGTCTGAGATGAGCGGTGGCGAGATAGCCGCTATCCTGCTGGAGATGGAGATGAATGGCATGGTGGTCTCCCTCCCCGGCAAACGGTACAAGCTCGTTAGCGCCTGACCATTATCTTTGCTCTATGGCATCTGCTTTTTCACACGCCATAGCCTCACTAGCTATAGGCAGGATTACACCCGTCATACGTGGCTGGCGCTTTTGGCTCATAGGAGCCATAGGGGCTGCCCTACCAGATATCGATGCACTTGGCTATTGGGCAGGGGTACCGTACGGCTCTATGTGGGGCCACAGGGGTATCACCCATTCCTTTTTCTTTGCGGCGCTATACAGCCTTGCCGCTGTCCTCCTCTTTTACCGGCCAGATAGCCTGGACCGCAGGACCCGTACCATACTCTTTGTATCATTCTTTCTATCCGTCTCCTCGCATGCGCTGCTCGATGCCTGTACCACCGGAGGCCTGGGTGTAGACCTCTTTGCGCCATTTCACGACGAGCGCTACTTTTTGCCCTGGCGTGTGATCAGGGTCTCTCCTATCAGTATCGGTCGCTTCTTTTCGCACCGCGGCCTCGAGGTGCTGAGCAGTGAGTTTGTCTGGATATGGATACCGACCATTATTGTGTTCGTACTGGCTACCGCATGGGACAAACTCAAGACCAGCACCGCATCGTGACCTTGAAAACTACCTCCATTTAATATAGATTTGAGCAAAATGTAAAGCCCGTGGCAACATCGAAACCAAGTAAAAGACCAACACCACCCGCTCAAACACCTACTGCTGCAGACCGACCTGCACCCACCTCCACCGCTCCTAAATGGTATGAAGCATCCTATGTACCCTACCTGATCATTTTCCTTTTCACGATGGGCATTTACTGCAATGCCATCTGGGATAAGTATGCCATAGACGATACCCTCGTACTCACTGACAATAAATTTACCCTGCAGGGTATAGGTGGCATACCGGACCTGATGACTAAAGATGCCTTTGTGGGATTTTTTGGTGAGCGTGGCGCGAGCCTCGTAAGTGGTGGCCGCTACAGGCCGCTGAGCATCGTGACACTGGCTATAGAGGTATCTCTGACCGGTGGCCTCCATCCGGGTGTCAGCCACTTTATCAATATCCTTCTTTTCGGCCTGACCTGCATGCTCATCTACCGCCTGCTCAAAGATATCATACCTCCGCGGCGGGGCAGCGTATTTTATCTCACTATACCATTCATTGCTGCTATGCTGTATGCCGGACATCCACTGCATACAGAGGCTGTGACCAATATCAAAGGCCGGGACGAGATCATGGGTATGCTATTCTCCTTGCTGGCGCTATATGCCGCAGTACGCTATGTGCGCACCAGTAATCTGCTGTATATAGCCGGTGGTACGGTAGCTTATTTTCTGGCGCTGCTCTCCAAGGAGAATGCCATCACCTTCCTGGCTATAGTCCCCCTGACTTATTATTTCTTTACCAAGGCTAAACCAAAGCACTATCTCATATTGGTGCCCTACCTGGCAGCTGCAGGGGTTTTCCTCTTCATGCGTTCTATCTACACTCAGTCCGGCTTAGGGGCAGAGTCTACAGAGATACTCAATAACCCTTTCGCACATCTACCTAAAACGATGGACGGTTTACTGACCCGGTACGCGACCATCATTTATTCTTTCCTATTGTATTACAAGCTCCTGATCTTCCCGCATCCACTCACGCACGACTATTACTTTGATCAGATCCCATATGTAGGGATCAATGATCCGCTCTTTATAGTGGCGCTGCTTTCCACTTTGGCACTCGGTATTTATGGTATTTATGGCCTTTTCAAGAAGAGCATTCCCGGCTATGCTATCCTATATTATTTCATCACCTTCTCAGTGGTGTCCAATCTATTTTTTACTGTAGGCATCATCATGAATGAGCGCTTCCTGTATATGTGTTCGCTTGGTTTCTGCATACTGCTGGCCTACCTGCTGGTGAAAGCCCTGGACAGGAAATATATCAATGCTAGTGTACTGTCAGGCCTGCTCATTGTGATCCTGGGCCTCTATTCTGTCAAGACCTTTAGCAGAAACTTCGCATGGCATGATAATCTTACGCTCTTTATCACGGACGCCAAGGTGAGCACACGGAGTGCCAAAGTGCAGATGTCTGCAGGCGGTGATCTGGACAAACTGGCTGACCAGAACTTTGACACGCTGCGCAGCAACGGGGAGCTACAGCACTACCTCGACCTCTTGGACTTCAATGAAAAAGCAAGTGACTACCCTGACTCTACACTCAAAAAACAACTGCGTATCCGCGCCATCCAATACATTGACACCTCTCTAGCCTACTACCCCACCCACTCCAATGCATTTGTCCTGCGGGGCAATGCAGCCTACAAGCTGTATCATGATGTACCGAGCGCGCTGAAAGACTATGCTGATGCTGCCAAATATCGCGTAGGCGGCTACTATGACGCCTGGTATAATATGGGCTGCGTGGAGATAGAAAACAATATGCCTCTGCAAGCTAAGGATCACTTCCTCAAAGCGCTGGCCATAGATCCGGAGGTATTTGCCGCCAGGTATAATCTGGCTGAGGCATATGACAAGATAAACATGCCGGACTCTGCCATTTATTGGTTCAAAAAGACGCTAGAGCTAAAACCTCTGGATGATAAATCCTACTACAAGATCGGGACGATCTATGGCAAGAAGCTGAACAATCTGGATCAGGCCATCACCTATATATCAAAGGCGATCGACTGCAATCCGAATGAGAAATTATACTATGAGGATCTCGGCGTAGCATACGGCCTCTCCAGGAGATATGATGATGCCATAGCTATAGCGCAAAAGTGCCTGCAGAAGTTTCCTGACTATGTACCGGCCTACATGAACCTGTCGGTTTCCTATCGTAATAAAGGAGACGCAAAAACTGCGGACATGTATATGGCCAAAGCACAGGCGCTACAGCAGCAGGGACAAGCGAGATAAGACTTATACTCCTTCGGTAAATAGCGAGCGCAGCTCGGTAGCATCTGCAGCCTTAAGCCTGCCGGCCAGTACCAGCCGCAGCTGGCGGCGACGCAGGGCACCATCGTAGTGCTTCTTCTCCACCTCTGTTTCCGGTACTACTTCTACACTTTTTTTAGGTCGGCCATTGCTGTCCAGTGCTACGAAAGTATAATAGGCCTCATTGCACCGGTAGCGGGTTTGAGTCGGCAGATTCTCAGCCCATACCTCTATATGCGTCTCCATAGAGGTATTGAATGCGCGGGTCACTTTGGCCGTGATGGTCACTACATCTCCGAGCTTGATCGGATTTTCAAATGAGACATTATCTACAGATGCCGTCACCACGACTGCATTGGCATGCTTGCCGGCAGCTATGGCAGAGGCTATATCCATCCAATGGAGTATTTTGCCGCCGCGCAGGTTATGCAGCGCATTGGTATCATTCGGGAGTACGATCTCCGTCATTACGGTCATTGATTCTTTAGGAGTCTTGCTATTCATATGTGAGATTGATGCTTATTGTTGTTTTACTATTGCCTTGTGCGCGCGGCGGCGTCTTGTGGTCCGCTTCTTAAAATCATCAGAAACAACGCTTATGTTACCATCTACCTCCAGCACAGCGAGGTTCACATCTTCTATACTCTTCACGCCGTGCTCACGCACCGCAGCCTCTACTTCTTCTTTAGAGATCATCGCTTTCTTGCAATGCTCCGTCAGCAGTTTGCCTTCATAGATCAGCATGATAGATTCACCTTGCAGGGCTTTGTTTACAGAACTGAACCGATAACTCAGCGTTTTCAGCACATAGTTGACTATAAAAAGCCCCAGTGCCGCTGCTATACCCCCTTGGAGGCTATTGTCACTGCCTACCATGGCGTTCTGCACTGAGTTACTGATCAGGAGTATGAAAACAAGATCTACTACAGATAGCTGTGCCAGCTCCTTTTTACCAAACAACCTGATGGCCCCCAGTATAAACAGATATACCACGGAGGACTTTGCCACGATGATCAATAAGCCTATCCAGTCAAACATATCAGTTGAATTCCTTTAGCCAGTAGTGCAAACAAAGTATCCTCCAGACAAAAGCCGCGTTAGTAGTATCGCCCTTTTTATAACTCTCGATCAGTCCCTTTACTTTGGCCTGATCCATAAAATCCAGCCGCCTATAATCCACATCCAGTAGAAATTTCAGAGGCCCATTCAGCCATCTGATCTCTCCCGGCGTCACAAATCCCTTTTTGTCCTTGCGCTCATAAACAGCAGTAGGCAATACCTTCTTAAGTGATTCTCTCAGGATAAATTTAGTCTCCGCCTTATTACTTATTTTATCATCATTACGCAGTGAAAATGCAAACTCTACCAGCTTGTGATTGAGAAAAGGGACACGCGACTCCAGAGAGAATGCCATAGAGTTCCTGTCTTCAAAGTGCAGTAATGTCTGCAGCGTAGTATTGAGCAGCAGGTGATAGAGGAAATTATCCACCCGATCGTCAGATTTCTTTTCAAACACTATGGAAGCATCTCCACGGAAATAAGACTTCTTCCTGGATAGCTCCAGATTATAGATCCCATTCTCATCATACAGCAGAGATGCCAGCATTTTCATCTTGATATCTAAAGCTTTGCCCAAGCCGTAATGCTCGCGTGAGAGATGTGACAGGAATGTAGTGACATAGTCTCCCCAATGCAGCGACGCCACGTCTTGCGCCAGTAGCCGGTAGAAAGAGTGGAGGTAGCCACCGAGGTATTCATCAGAGCCCTGCCCGTCCAGCACTACTGTCACGCCTTCACTCTTGGCGAGTTTCATCAGAAAATACTGGGACAAATATGAAGAACCCAGCAGTGGCACATCAGCATGGAAAGCCACGCGATGAAAACTCTCGGCTATATCCTGATCCGTAGGGCTGAAATAGTATGGCTCTATATTAGGATACTTTTTCACCACCTCATTGACAAATGGGCGCTCATCTACAGCACCAGCGCCTTCATAGTAGATCGAAAAGGACTTGATCAGAGATTCCGGAAACAAGGTAGAGTAAACACTTGATATAGCTGAGCTATCCAGTCCCCCACTGAGGCAGGTTCCATTGCGCACATCACTACGCGAGTGCAACCTTACGCTTTCTTCAAACAGCTCATAAAAACGAGCTTGCTTTTCTTCAGCACTTAAGGAAGACTTAGCCGCAGAGAGGTCCACGTCCCAGTAGCGCGAAATTGTGATCCTGCCATTCTCATAGACCAGATTATGTGCTGGCATGAGAGCCGAGATACTGGTATAGTAGGTCTGATCACGGTACACAGCCCATGACATAGTGATGCCACGCTGGATCTGCTCCACATTTATCCTGCTGTCAAAAATAGGTAGTTCTTTCAGTGGCTTATATTCTGATGCAAAGTAGAGATCACCTCCCTGAGAGATATAATAAAACGGCTTGATACCAAACCTGTCACGGGAGCAGAAGAGTCTCTTTTGAGTGGTATCCCATATAGCGAGTCCCCACATACCTATCAGTCGGGTCACACAGGCATCTCCCCATTCCTTATAGGCAGCACCTATTACTTCTGTATCTCCGTTTGTACGAAACTGATAACCCAACTTTCGCAGCTCCTCGCGTACCTCTATGTAGTTGTACACTTCCCCGTTGAAAATGATCACGAGGTCCATATAGTCAAATGGCTGATTGGCGGCATCGGAGAGGTCTATGATCTTTAGCCGGTTTTGCCCCAGGGAGACGATGCCCTCACTCCACACATTGCTATTCTCCGGCCCGCGGTGAATGATCGTGCCGAGCATTTTATAATTGAGGGCCTTCTTGTTTTCTTCGCAGAGACTATGGTTGATAAAGCCGGCTATACCGCACATCGGGATGGATTCCTTTTCAAAATTAAAGTTAGCAAAACCACCTTTATTAGCTATTATTGTTTTACATGTCTTTGAAGATATATCTGGCAAATGACCTACCAGGTAGGCATTTCATTCACTATACGCTTCAGTTGATAGCATTCAATAAAGGCGTGGCTTTCACCTATACAGAAAACCCCGCCGATGCTGATCTTAGCATAGATGACCAGTTAGAATCTGGTATTCTCCACTGTCCCTCCTTTTACCAATATTTAACCAGTAAGGACTATGTAGCACTAAAAGATCTGGCAAAAGGGTCTTATCACTTCTACAGCCCCACTGGCAGTCAGGATCTGCTCGCTGGCATCTTCTATCTGGTCAATGCACTTCAGGAGTATGGCATCACTGGGTTTGACCAGTATGGGCGTTTCCCATTCAAAGATAGCCTGCAGCACCGCACTCAGACCCTGCATGACAATCTGGTGCAGCAGCTGATGGACGATTTCATGTCCTCCCACCCTGCGCTTGCCAGGCTTAAGACCAACAAAAGGAAGTCAGCATTCTTCCTCACACATGATATAGACACGATATACGGTGCCAAAAACCAGAACGGCGACTACGCCCTCAAAACACACCGGTATCACAAGATACCCGGACTACTCTGGCGCCATTATACAGGCCAGCCTGACTGGCTGAATATGGACCGGATCATGGATCTTGAGGAGAGGTATGGCTTCAAATCATCTTTCTTCTGGCTGGTGCGCCAGGATAAAAAAAATGCAGACTACAACATTCTGGACAAGAAAATAGCTGCACAGGTATCGCGGATTCACTACCGCGGTTTTGAAAATGGGTTGCACAAATCTATCGACATAGAGGCCATGGCGGATGAAGTAGCAAATTTGTCCCTCGTCGGCACCACGCAGGGGCAGCGCTATCACTTTCTAAAGTTTAATCTACCTACTGCTTGGAATGAAATAGAAGGGGCTAAATTACTTCTTGATACATCCCTCGGCTTCTCCGAAGATTTTGGATTTCGTAATAGCTATGGCCTTCCCATTATGCCATATCATGTGACCGAAGATCGGGTCTGTGACCTGATAGAAGTGCCTATGAATGTCATGGACGGCAATTTCTTCTATCAGGGCAAAACTGTAAAACAAGCAGAGAAGGAATTAATAAGCTGGCTGGACGCCAATAAAGAGAATACAGTCGTTACGATCAATTTCCACAACAATTTTTTCGATGATATGCTCTATGCTGGTTACGAGCAGTTATATGAGGTATTGCTCATGTATTTTAAAGAAGAAAAATGGCCCTGTATGACACAGGCCTCCCTCCTTTCTGAGTATTACAGGCCGGACTTATTCAAATAAAAAAAGGGTGCAGCTTCAGGCAGCACCCTTTTTGATATCACGAGGTTAGTCTTTTATAAACCTTTTCGTCAGCGAAGAGCCATTGCTCAGTCGGGCTGAGACAAAGTATATCCCGGCAGCATATGCCGATACATTGACATTTACATCAGCATCAGGTTTTCTATCCGTTTTATACACTACTTGCCCCAGATCATTGTAGATAGAGATCCCATCTATCTTTGTTGGATCACTCAATATGATCGCGATGGTACTATGGGCAGGATTGGGCACCACCTCAAATCCTGTCTCAGTTATATTCTCTATGCCGGTACATTCGGATGTAGTTATCTTTTTAGTAGCGATGGTAGTACATCCGGCCCTGTTTTGTACTGCCAGGGTATAGACCATTGTATTGAGCGGGGTCGCAGTGACAGACGGTGTATTCGTAGCATTCAGGAATGTAGATGGCGACCAGCTATATACAGCACCAGCTACGGCAGGTGCTGTCATAATCACAGCATGACCGCGACACACCATTGTATCATTGCCTAGAGATATAGCTGTGGTGCTATCTACCACCACATTGACAGTATCTGATGCGGTATTGCCACAGTAGTCACGTACTGTCACATAATACTTGCCTCCGCCATATGCAGTATAAGTGGAGTCTGTAGACCCATCCTGCCATCTGTATGAGCGGAATCCTTCATGCGCATTCAGCACTGTGACACCAGCATAGCATTCAGTCGTGTCTGGTCCCAGATTGAGGCTGGCACTGCGCAGGTTATGTATGATGATCGTGTCAGAGCCTGCATTGCAGGTGTTAGAGACATTTACTGCCAGTTTGACTACACCACTGCCGGTGAAATGCAAAGTCACATTACTATCAGTCTGAGCTGATACCGTAGCGCTGCCACTGATCACATTCCATCTGGTGATAGCCTCGCAGCTACGCTCTGCTATCAGGCTATATATCTGGTCCTGCACAGGGCTGCATATAGAGTCTGGCCCATCTATCTGCACACCATGGATAAAGTAGTTCTGCATGAAACAGGGCAGGCCAAAATTACAGTATCCCGTACCGAGGTTAAGCGCATTCCTGATAAAGCCGCAACCAGCCCCCCTCGCATCAGGGTAAGACAAAGCCCCAATATATTGCGAATGGGTAGCAGCGCTGGAGCTGCCGATAGCCACATACAGTTTGCCATTTGTCGCATTCTGCAGGGTAGAATACATATATGGAGAGAATATAGAATCTACAGTATACCTGGAGGCAGAGAGGCTCGCTGATGTAGTCTGTGACATATCAAACTGATAGAGTCGTGACGTCGAGTATTCGCTGGATATATATAGTAGTTTGCCATTCGGAGAAAACTCCGCACCATAGATAATCCCACCGGTGTTAGGTACTGTGATAGTGAGCGGATTGCTAAACACACCTGTGCTGTTATTGAAATTTTCTATATCCACCTTAAAGCTATTGGCAAGCACAGTGGCTATTTTTTTTCCATCAGCAGAAAACTTCATCCATCCAGCTCCGTCATATCCTGATGTACTACTAAAAGTAGTACCCACAGATGATGAAACAGGAGTGGAATGCAATCCGGTAGAGTCGATCAGATAAGAATAGTAGGTATTATTAGCCATCAGGTGTGTAGCAATCCAGATGCTCTTGTTGTCACAATGGCGGGTAGCAGCTACTTTTTCGCTCGCCTGGTTTACATTCAGGAGCTGTACATTTTTGTTTGCCACATCTACATCTCCCATACCATAATTCAGGCGCATATCTACTATAGTATACCAGAGTCCCATAGACTGCAGATAGTCAGTACTACCTACGGTAAAGATATAGTACAAAGCGGCATTGCCCGGATGTGGCACTATCAGACAGGTACCGCTGGAGTTGGTTCCCGTCAGTCCAGTACCGTTAGCCATTACCTGATTATTACGATTCCACACAGTAGAACCATCAGTGTAGAAAAGAAGGTTACCATTTGCATCAGTAGCAGTAGCTGATGCATCATCACGATATACCAGTGAGTTATTGATCACCACAGGCGGTTCTTTGTTAAAGTCGACCCCGGCATTATAGCCAAAGTACCAGAGGTTAGCCGGCTTTACGCTGCACGCGCTACAATGGCAGGCCGGATCTATACAGTCAAATAGATTATTGCCATCATCATCTGCATCATTATCACATATCTCCACACACGGATTGCAAACAAACATGCGGAAAGAATCTACATTGCTACAATACGAATTAGATGCGATCAGCCTCACCCAGTAGATACCATTCGCAGGGAAAGTATAAGTTGCATTGGCCGTAGTGGCAAACTGTGTTCCGTTCATAGTCCACTGATAGCTCGTAGCCCCGGTACTATTGCTCGTAAAGGCAATGGAGGTATTGGGTCCTACAGCGGCAGGATAGCCAGTATACGTCAACGCGGCATGAGCTGAGCACGTCACGATGATCGTGTCCAGTTTCTGGTCATAGCAGTTGGGGTCAGCATTATTAGCCGTCAGCTGGATCACATAGGTGCCGGGCGCGGTGAAGGTATAGATAGGACTGTTAGCTGATGAGAAATTATTACCATTGGCGGCCCATGTATAGCTCGTAGCATTAGTGGAGGTATTGGTGAAGGTCACTGCTGTACCCGTAGTGACAGTATGTGTAGAAGCTGTAAAACTTGCCACTGCCGGACTCGTACAAGGACTCAGACATGACCGGCACGCCAGCATACCGGCGCGAACGTTGTCCAGCGTCCAGTGCATGCGGTCACTCTGCCCCTGCGTAAAGACAGAATAGCAATGAAAGTCGCCATAGTCCATATAATCCTGAAAAAGGTCAGGCTGATCCGTCGTAAATCCGGAGAGCGCATCTGTGGAGCAGGAGTTTGGCGCAGCAGAGCACGGCACGGCAGCAGTAGAAGCATCAGGTGGCGTATCACAGACATGGTCGCCGTCATTCAGGCAATTATTATTCGTACAGCCTCCCTGGAATGTATGGTACAGTCCCAGATAATGGCCCACCTCATGAATATGGACACCTGATGCCGCGTGACTACTGCCAAACCATCTCGCCTCGGCCACAAGGCCATCTATATTGCTGCCGGCTGCACTGGGAAAGTAGGCATAGCCCGCTACCCCACACCCCGCACTATTACTGCATATCTCTTTTACCAGCCACATATTCAGGTAGCAGGATGGCGACCACCTGTTCAGATTCTTCACCGACAGGTCATCTGTTTCCAATGTCATATTTGTATAGGTCGAGACATCGCGGGTGATGCCGGTAGTGATATTACCACTCGGATCCCTTTTGGCCAGGCAAAATTGCACCCGCGTATCCACGCCGGTGGTAGAGTCATAATATCCGATATTAGCATAGGCATCATTCAGGTCCTGTATGCCCTGGATCACCGTCGCGTCACTGATATTCTCTGTTCCATTATTATGTATGATATGCACCACTACAGGTATCACGTACAGCGCGGTCGGACTCGTACTCCTAGGGCGCTGAGCAGAGCGTGCCGTCATATCAGATGCATAGGCGCTATCCAGATACTTCTGTCGACCTGCCAGCTCCGGGTGCATGGTAGCAAGAAGGTCATCCAGATGTCCATAGTCAACACAATATGGACTAGTGGTAGAGGGCAAGTCCTGTGCCTGGAGAGCACCAAAACAAAACAATACCAGGAAGGTTAATAGGATAGCTTTCATAAATATTTTAATTGACCAAAACTGAATTGAAGTTTAGTCAAATATATGACTAATAATTTAGTCTGTTAGTTGCTTTAGAAATGTAGCATAGGTATCGAGTGTACCTTCATTCAGAGAGTAGTAATGGTTTCTTCCCATCTTCTTCTGCACGATCAGGCCCGCCTCCAGCAGTATCTTGATATGATGCGAGATAGACGGCTGCGCCAGGTCTATAAAGCTCTGGATCTCTGAGCACTGTCCGAGGCCCTCACTTTGAGCGATATATTGCAAAATCTTGAGCCTGTTGGCATCGCCTAGGGCTTTAGAAACTTTTTCTACGGTGGGTATCCTGTGAGGTGCCATGCATTGGTAAATAAACCAACGCTAACATATAAATTACGATTGATATGTTTTTAACGGTATATAGGCATGAATCGGCATTTGATTGAATTCACCTGCCGTTTACTAAAACGGAACGAAATCGTCTTCCGGCCCCGCAAAGTCATCCTTATTGTGCTTCTTCTCCGCGTCAAACTCATCATTCATCTTGGATTGTATCTTCTTGAAGATACGCTTCTCTCCTCCTGCCTGCACTTCGATGATCGCATCATCCTTCTGGAATTCATCAAAGTCTGCAAACTTGGCAAAGCGGTCTATGAATCGTGCCTTTACCGTCTTAAGAGGTCCGTTACGGTGCTTGGCTATGATGATCTCCGCTATACCTTTCAGGTCCATGCCATCCTCATCGGTCAGGAGCCCGTAGTACTCTCCACGGTAGAGGAAGATCACGATATCCGCATCCTGCTCTATCGCTCCTGACTCACGGAGATCAGAGAGGATCGGCTTCTTGGAGCCACCACGGGTTTCCGTAGCGCGGCTCAGCTGAGAGAGGGCTATGACCGGCACATTGAGTTCCTTGGCCAGGCCTTTCAGAGAGCGCGATATTTGCGATATCTCCTGCTCTCGGTTGCCACCGCCTTTGCCCTCACTGGTACCGCTCATCAGCTGCAGGTAGTCTATGATGATCATCTGGATATCGTGCTTCTGCTTGAGCTTACGACATTTTGAGCGCAGCTCAAATATGTTGATGCCCGGTGTATCATCTATGAAGAGCTGCCCCTTACTCAGAGAATCTATCTTGGATGTGAGCTGTTGGAATTCATGCTTCTCCAGGCTACCTCTTCTGATCTTTTCGGCTGGTATCTCAGACTCCATAGAGATGAGACGCTGTACGAGCTGATTGCCACTCATTTCAAGTGAGAAGAATGCCACCGGTTTTTTATAATCCACGCTACTGTTTCGCGCCAGCGCCAGCGTAAAGGCTGTCTTACCCATACCCGGGCGGGCAGCCACGATGATAAGGTCGGACTTTTGCCAGCCACCGGTAGCCCTGTCCAGCTCCATAAATCCCGTAGGCACACCATTGAGGTGTTCATCGTTATTCATGCGCACGTCTATCTCCTCTAGTTCCTTGCGGATGATGGAGGCGATATCCATACTGCTCTTCTTGGCATTATTCTCAGAGATGAGCATGAGGTTGCTCTCGGCTTTATCAAGCAGCTGAAATACATCTGCGCTATCCTCATAGGCCTCTTTGATCGTCTCACTGCTGGAGGATATCAGCATGCGCTGTATATACTTCTGAGATACGATACGGGCATGGTATTCCAGGTTGGCCGCTGAGCCCACCTTATTGGTCAGCTGGGCGATGTAATAAGCACCACCCACGGCCTCCAGATCACCATTCTTGCGCAGCTGCTCGGTCACTGTGAGCAGGTCTACAGGAGACTCTGTCAGGTAGAGTTGCTTCACAGCTTTATAGATCCTCCTGTGTGCATCCACATAAAATGCATCCTCCTGCAGGAACTCAATGACGTCGTCTATAGCATTGTCCTCTATCATGATGGCGCCCAGCACTGCCTCCTCAAAGTCGCGCGCCTGGGGTGGCAGCTTGCCAAACTCGCCAGCGGTAGCATCAATATTATTAGCGCCTGAGCGGCGGTTCACTGCTTCAAATTTCCGTTTGGTGCCGGTATCCAGTTGGTCAGCCATGTTCTATTTTCTCCTAAATATTTGCGGGGGTGCAAATGTTCATTTTAGCCATCATTTATTATAGTATAAGTTCGGAATAATTTCTGAACCCGCCACCCACACACTGCACCTTAAAATGTTCACAATCCGGTCGTGGAACCTAGTGGAAACGCCAATTAGAATCAGTGCAGTGTGAATAAATTGTAAAGGCATTATTTGGAGAATGAGAAATGAATCTGTATATATTAAAGGAGATTTATACGCGCTGGCCTGTGTTTTTGCACTAGCTTCGCAGCAAATAGAAATGAATGGCGCTCACCCCTTCTCAGATGATTGATCTCGGCTCCTCTGCCCCCACCTTTTCTCTGCCCGATACGATAAGCGGTCAGACTTTGTCACTGGAATCGCTGAAAGGTGAAAAGGCTACGGTCATCATGTTCATCTGCAATCACTGCCCCTACGTCAAACATATCAATCATCAGCTCGTTCAGCTCGCTAATGACTATAACGCCAAAGACATTTCTTTCATTGCTATCAGCTCCAATGATGTGACTGCTCATCCGGAAGACTCTCCCGAAAACATGAAGCGCGTAGCCGGTGATTTACACTATCCCTTTCCCTATCTCTATGATGAGTCACAGGCAATGGCCCGCGCCTACGAGGCCGCTTGTACGCCTGACTTCTTTATATATGACAGGGATTTGAGACTCGTCTACCGCGGCCAGCTGGATGACTCACGCCCCGGCAATCAGATACCTAATGATGGAAAGGATATGCGGGCAGCGCTCGATGCGATACTGAATGGTGACAAACCTTCACCCCGCCAGCGCCCGAGTATAGGCTGTAATATCAAGTGGAAAAAATAGGAATTAATCCTCAGGCTCAGATTCTGACTCCGGCTCATCATCAGCGTCATCATCATCTGGCTCAGTGGCCTTGGCAGTATCAGCGCCTGCCTTGCCCCGGCTGTGAAAGTCTTTGTTAGCCTCCTCTATAAATTTGAGCAGTATCTCTTTGCCCACCTTCTTTTCAGATGAGGTCACAAACATATCGGGCAGGTCGTCCCATGTCTCTTTCAGCGCATTTTTGAAATTTTCTATGTTGATGAGCATCTCCTTGCCAGCAGGCTTATCGGCCTTGGTAAAGACTATGACAAACGGGATGTTTTTCTCTCCCAGCCAATTGATAAACTCCAGGTCTATAGCCTGTGGCGGGATGCGTGAGTCTATGAGCACAAAGACATACTGTAGCTGCTCGCGAAACTCCAGATAATTATAGATCATCCCCTTCCACTTAGCGCGACTATCCTGAGAGACACGCGCATAGCCGTAGCCGGGCAGATCCACGAGGTGCCAGCTATGATTGATCACAAAGTAGTTGATCGTTTGAGTCTTGCCCGGTGTAGCAGAGGTTTTAGCCAGCCCCTTATGATTACAGATATAGTTGATAAGGCTTGACTTGCCTACATTGGAGCGGCCTATCATGGCATACTCCGGCATGAATGAGTTGGGACACTTTTTGACATCTACGTAGGTAGCTACGTATGCTGAATTTTTCACCTCCATATGCGGTGAAGATATTAAATAGCCGCTAGACTATTGCGTGAGCTTTACATCTTGCCAGGTAGGTACAGAGCAGTCCATCTTGGCCAGGTCCATGCTCATGTTCTTATTGCCTCCGGCAAAATCCAGATTAGCAAAAGTGATTTCACCGTTGGCATGCAGGCAGATCTTATCATCTTCCTTGATAGAGCCATTGTTATTCTTGTAGCTTGGGTTTACGCTACCGTCAAAAATGATATCAGGCACCTTATCACCAAATAGCGCTGTC
Source organism: Bacteroidota bacterium (assembly GCA_018267385.1). Taxonomy (GTDB): domain Bacteria; phylum Bacteroidota; class Bacteroidia; order Chitinophagales; family LD1; genus UBA1941. Next base: position 244,188 of record JAFDYN010000009.1, read on the forward strand.
AGTAGTTTGCCCAGTGTCACACTGGCATCTGCCCTGCCGCTGCCGCGCTTGATCGTATTGTCATGCACAAATATGCCGCCGCAGTATGGATCGTAGTCCTGGTCTTTGTATGGCTTCTTCAGTACGAGGTAGCTGATGATGGCGCCACTGGTCGTATTATGGCCGGTGATCTCATTGGAGTATATCTCGCACTGATTAGTAGCCATGATGATAAAGCCGGTACCGGCCGGCACCTCAGCTACTGAGGTGCCCTTGGTAGCAAAGTTGACCGTATTGTTATTCGTTATCTTGTTATTGTGCACGCGGCAGCGCATACCATTCTTGACCGGCAGGTCCGGATTGTCAAATACCAGCAGACCACCGGTATTGTCGTAGCTGTTGTTTTCGTATACATCAGCATCCACACAGTTTTCTATCTCTATGCCGGCTACATTATCATGTACCTTATTTCTGCGCACGATGATGTTTTTAGACTGTCCCACGTACACACCGGCATCTGATGATCCATACACCTCACAGTCCTCTATCAGGACATTGGTACATGATACCGGATACAGTGCATAGGCACCGTTCTCTGTGGAGTGCAGCTTGGTCCACCCGGTCTTGATCCTCCTGATGGTCACATTGAGTACATCTTCCAGCTTGATACAGTCGCCTTTGGCATTGATGATGGCAAAGTCTTCCAGTACGATACCGTTGGCCGTGACACGCAGCCCCTCTGCTCCGTCCTTCTGACCGGCAAAGTTGAGCGTAGTCTTGTCCATTCCTTTACCTCTGATAGTTACATTCTTCACACCATCCAGTATCAGCGGGCGTGACAGATTGTATGTTCCTTCAGGTAGTTCTATTACATCGCCCTCTTTTGCATTGACCAGCTTCTCTTGTATTTGCTTTTCAAACTCGGCAGAAACCTGAGCAGGTTCCTCCTTTTTATTGTTTTGGCAGCTAGCCATGATCAGCGCGGCACAGGACACCAGCAGCAGATGGAGAGGATATTTCATGTAGTTATGTTTGGGTGTAGCGAATATAGCCGCTCACAAAATAGCACTAAAATCTTTTCGCTGAAAGCGTGATATAACCCGTCAAAAAAGGGAGCCTGATTACCTGCCGGCCATCTGAGAGATAGAGGGCACCAGAGATGGCAGTACGCCCAGGGCGAGCGTGACTACCAGACATATGGCAGCGATCGCAACATAAGATATAGCCCCTCCGGCAGCGGCCTCACCCTCCTCACTGTCTCTGGTCCACATGGCCAGTATCAGTTTGAAATAGTAATACACGCTGATAGCAGAGGTGATCACGGCTACGATCACCACGGCCAGGTGCTGCGTCTTGATGGCTTCGAAGAAAACATAATACTTGGCAAAGAACCCTGCCAGTGGAGGTATGCCTGCCATAGACAGCATGAAGATGGTCAGCGCCACCGCCTGAAACGGATTACTCTTGCCCAGGCCATTGAAGGCTTCGATCTTTTCACTCTTGCGGCGCTTCATCACTGAGATACCGATGGCAAAGGCACCAAGAGAAGCAAAGGTATAGGCGACTGTATAAAAGAAAAGCGCATTAGCAGAATTCTGATAGAGAGACATAATGGCCAGCAGCATATAGCCCGCGTGAGCCACACCAGAGAAGGCCAGCATACGCTTGAAAGAGTCCTGATTGAGTGCCGTCAGGTTGCCTACCAGCATAGTGAGCGCAGCTACTACACTGAGTATCCAGGCAAATCCGGAGAAATTATTAACGAAGCTCACGCTGAACAATCTGTAGAAAGCGGCCATGGCTGCTACCTTAGACAGTGTAGCCATCATAGCAGTAGTCAGCGTCGGGGAGCCCTCGTACACATCAGGCGCCCAGAAGTGAAATGGTACTGCCGATACCTTAAAGAGCATAGCGATCAGTATCATGATCACACCTACAGTAAAGATAGGATCGACATTACCCTCCGAAGCATAGACGCCTATCTGCACCAGGTTAAAGCTACCTGTAGCGCCATACACCAGCGTGATACCAAAGAGCAAGATACCGGAGGCAAAGGATCCCATGAGGAAATACTTCATCGCGGCCTCGTTAGACCGGATATCGCGCCTTTTGCTGCCTGCCAGGATATAGAGGGAGATAGATAGTACCTCCAGGCCTATGAAAAGCATGGCCATATTGGAGAAGCTCACCAGTGCGATACCACCACAAAGCGTGAATACAATTACAGAAATATAATCAGCCAGTTTGGTTTCTTCCGCATCATAAAAGCTGCCACTCATGGCCACGAGGCCCGCAGCAGTCACTATGAGCAGCCCTGTGAAGGCCAGTGCAAAATTATCAGCACGGAGCATATCATTATAGAAAGATACACTAGAGCCATTCCACTCTGTGAAGTTGATACCGAGGATAGCCAGCAGGGCCAGCACGACTACCGGCACTACGATCTTGCGCAGGTTAAATATCTCCAGCACGAGGCAGGCGATACCGAGAAATGATGTATATGTGAGTGCCCTCATTTTCTATCCCAGAGTATGTTTCAAAATTTCCGTCAGCGCCGGCTGTGCTATCTCCATGATCGGCTTTGGATATACACCGCACACGAATATCGCAGTGATGAGTATGGCAAAAACGGCCAGCTCACTCGTGGTCAGATCAGGGAATGCCGAGACAGTAGCCCTCTTCTCACCCAGCATCACGTACTGGTACATCTTCAGCATATAGACAGCACCGAGTATGATGGTCAGGCCAGCCACTATAGACAGCCAGGTATTGTACTCAAACACGCCAAATAGCAGCAGAAACTCACCGATGAATGCATTGGTAGTAGGCAGCGCTACGGAGGCCAGCACGATGATGATGAATGCCGTAGCAAACCTAGGCGCGATGCTCCGGATACCACCTAGCTGATGTATCTCCAACGTACCGGTCCTGCGCAGGATCACCTCACCGGCAAAGAATGCTCCGACTACGTTCACACCGTGAGCCAGCATCTGTACTACAGCACCCTGCATACCCTCATTGGTCAGCGAGAAGATACCGGCAGCTATCAGGCCTACGTGCGCAAAAGAAGAATAGGCCAGCAGCCGCTTCACATTCTTCTGCTGTATAGCCAGAATAGAACCATATACTACACCTATCACAGCCAGTACGATGAAGTAAGGTATCAGCGTTTGCAAGCCTTGAGGCGCTACCGGCAGCAGCCAGCGCAGCAAACCATAGAGACCCATTTTCAGCATGATACCTGACAGCAGCATAGTACCCATCGTAGGAGCCTCGGTATAGGTATCGGCCTGCCAGGTATGGAAAGGAAACACCGGGATCTTGACCGCAAAGGCAAAGAAGAATGCCAGCGCTACAAAGATCTGCTCCGTATAAGAGAGATTCAGTCCATACAATGCCTGAAGCGACAGGCTGCCCGCCTTAGAGTACAAGAAGATGAACGCCACCAGCATAAAAAGCGAACCGATAAGCGTATATACAAAAAACTTAAAAGTAGCAGTCTGAATGAAAGCCTTGTCCTTGCCTTGTCCCCACAGCAGGGCGATAAAGTAGATCGGTATCAGCGCCAGCTCCCAGAAGATGTAGAACAGCAAGCCATCCGTAGCGATAAAGACTCCTATCATAGCAAACTGCATCAGTAGGATCAGCGCATAGAGCGAGCGGGCATTGGCCTGCTCCGTACCAAAGGATGAAAGAATGATAACAGGTACGAGAAAAGTAGCCAGCAGCACCAGCAGCAGGCTCAGGCCATCACAGGCTATGCCGAAAGAGATATTAGGATTGGCTATCCACGCGTGGAAGTATGACAGCCCCTCAAACTGGCTATGCGCTACATGCTGCAGCGCCACCAGAGATACGGCAAACTCTGCTACAGAGGCCACCAGCGCTACCTTGGCGGCCAGCTTATTGCCAGACAGGTAGACTGCCAGGGCAGCGACCAAAGGGAGAAATAAAATGACTAATAGCAGCATACTTTGTTCTCTACTTCTTTATTGCAGATAGGTCAATACGTAAATAAATATCCCGACTATACCCAGCACCATGGCCAGCAGGTAGAAGCCTATATTACCACTCTGTATCTGGCGCAGCTGCTTGCCGGTCAGCAGGCTCAGCTTGCCGGACCAGACTACTACGCCATCTACCACTATCTTGTCCAGTACGCTATACCCCCACTCAGATGCAGCCAGTAGCGGCTTCACGATAGCTACATTGTACAGTTCGTCCACATAGTACTTGTTACATACTACCGAGCCGACACCCGTTAGTTGACCATCTTCTGCCGGCAGCGTCCTCTTACTCACGAAGCGGGTGTAAGCCCAGCCGATAGCCGCAAATGCCAGCACTGTAGCAATACCCATGAGCATGAGCTCGGTTGATACTCCTTCTGCACCCTCGCCTTCCGTCACCGCCGGTATGACTGGTGCGAGGAAATGCGAGAGCCAATGAGTCATATGAGTGACAGGAGGCAAACCCATCACACCGCCGACTGCTGCCAATACTGCCAGTACGACCAGTGGCAAGGTGATACTGATAGGAGACTCGTGGAGATGATGCTCCTGCTCATGTGTACCACGGAAAGAATTAAAGAACGTCAGGAAAACCAGCCTGAACATATAATAAGCAGTAAGCAGCGAGGCCAGAGAGGCCATGACCCAGAGCACTTTATTATGAGCAAATGCTCCGGCCAGTATTTCATCTTTTGAGAAAAAACCGGAGAGCGGCGGCACACCCGAGATAGCCAGTGATGCTATCAGGAAGGTGGCAAACGTAGTAGGCATCCATTTCTTCAGGCCACCCATACGGCGGATATCCTGCTCCCCTCCCATCGCGTGGATCACAGAGCCGGAACCGAGGAAGAGGCAAGCCTTAAAGAATGCATGTGTCACCACATGGAAGGCCCCAGAAGTATAAGCACCAAAGCCGAGCGCCATAAACATCAGGCCGAGCTGAGATACCGTAGAGTATGCCAGCACTTTCTTAATGTCATTTTGCATCACGCCGATAGTGGCAGCAAAGAGTGCCGTTGTTGCGCCTACTATAGCTATGATATTGAGTGTCTCAGGTGCAAGGGAGAAAAGGAAATTTGCCCTGCAGATCATAAAGATGCCCGCAGTCACCATCGTAGCTGCGTGGATCAACGCTGATACCGGAGTAGGCCCAGCCATCGCATCCGGCAGCCAGGTGTAGAGAGGTATCTGAGCAGACTTGCCCGTGGCACCGATGAAAAGGAACAGCGTGGCCCAGAAGATCAGGTGATGATCCGCACCACCGGCCACTGCGGCCTTCAGTCCGTTGAAGTCGAGTGTATGAAAGTTATACAGCAGCAGGAACATCCCGATCAGGAAGCCGAGGTCACCGATACGGTTCATTACAAATGCTTTCTTCGCAGCGTTGTTATAGTCCTGATTTTTATACCAGAAACCGATGAGCAGATATGAGCAGAGGCCCACACCTTCCCAGCCTATAAACATCACTACAAAGTTATTGCCCAGTACCAGCAGCAGCATGAAGAAGATGAACAGGTTCAGGTAGGCAAAGAAGCGCTGGAAGCCATCATCATCATGCATATACCCGGTAGAGTACACATGTATCAGGAAACCGATACCTGTCACCACCATCAGCCACAGTGCAGAGAGCTGGTCTATCAGGATGCCAAAGTTAATATGGATATTGCCAAAAGATATCCAGTCAAATACCTTGACCTCAGTAGCCGTAGCGCCACCCACCAGGCCAAAGAAATACATGCATGAGATAATAAAAGAACCAAGTATCGTGGCAGAGCCGATGATCCCGGACAGGCTCTTGGACAGTTTGGTGCCCAGTAGCCCGTTTATCAGGAATCCGGCCAGCGGCAGTAGAATGAGTAAGTATATGGTCAGCATCTCTATCCCGGCTCTTTTTTAGTTCTTCAGGTTTTTCAGTTCGTCTATGTCTATCGTATGCAGGTTCCTGAATATGGTCACCAGGATCGCCAGCCCTACTGCGACCTCCGCAGCGGCTACCGCCATGATGAAGAATACGAATACCTGGCCGCTATTGTCATGATGATAGGTAGAGAAAGCGACCAACAGCAGGTTCACTGAGTTTAGCATCAGCTCTATGCACATGAAGATGGTGATCGCATTGCGGCGGAAGAGCACCCCAAATACACCTATCGTAAAGAGCATAGCGCTCACTGCGATATAGTGATTGATCGAGATATGCGGATCGGCAAATATGTTGAGTAGCGTCATTTCAGTGCCGCGGTTTTATCTTTTTTCATCAGCAGTACTACACCTACCATAGCAGATAGCAGCAGTACAGATATAAACTCAAATGGATAGAAGTACTCGCTCAGCAGCACCGTGCCGAGAGACTTGACATCACCCACGCTGCCGGTGATAGGCCCCATAGTCAGGATCACGTTGGCCTTGCGCACCGCCAGCATCAGCACGATGCCTAGTGCCACTGCTATCACCAGCGCAGCTATCTGTGCGATGGCCGGCTTGTGCTTTTCGGTTTCCTCATTGAGGTTCATGAGCATGAGCGTAGTGAGGAAGAGTACCATGATGGCACCCGCATAGACGATAATGTGAACGATAAATAGGAACTGTGCATTCAGCAGCAAATAATGGCCGGCTATGCTGGCAAAACAAACAAGCAGTGAAATGGCGCTAAAGATCGGGTTCTTGGCGATCACAGTGTAGATCGCAGTGATGAAAGCGATGGTAGATAAACTCCAGAATATGATCTCCTTTATATCCATTCCTCCTTTATTATAGCACCTGTTGCTCTGGTTTCATGACCAGTTTGTCTTTCCCAAAAATAAAACCCTCGCGGCTGTAGTCTGCATTTGATATCTTCTCTGTCAGGAAGATCGCTTCCTTCGGACACGCCTCCTCGCAGAGTCCGCAGAAGATGCAGCGCAGCATATTGATCTCGTAGACAGATGCATATTTCTCCTCACGGTAGAGCTTCTCCTCACCCGGCTTGCGCTCGGCAGAGGTCATAGTGATCGCTTCCGCCGGACAGGCCAATGCGCAGAGGCCGCAGGCAGTACAGCGCTCAGCGCCATTCTCGTCACGCATCAGGATATGCTGACCGCGGTACACCGGACTGAATTCTCTCTTCTCGTCAGGATACTGAACGGTGACTTTCTTGCTAAAGAAGTGCTTGAGCGTGATGCCCATACCCTTGATGATACCCGGCAGGTAGAGCTTCTCGCTAAAGGTCATCTCCTTTTGAGAGACGTCTATCTTGCGACCTGTGAGTGATATGGAGCCGTAATCTGTCATACTATAAGCGCTGCAAAAATATATTTAACCTTCAAATACCCTAAATCTAAATTCCTAATTTGTCAACAGTACTTATGCTCCTGTAGCTATGAGTACAAATCCCGTGATCACGATATTCAATATAGCCAGCGGCATCAGTATCTTCCATCCCAGGTTCATGAGCTGGTCATAGCGGAAACGCGGTACCGTCCAGCGTACCCACATATAGAAGAAGATAAAGAAGAATATCTTGGCAAATAGCACCAGCGTACCTACTATTGTTGCCATATTCTCACCGATATGATTATGTACCCAGTCCATGCCAGGATAGTTATATCCACCAAAGAAAACGATCGCTATGATCGCAGAGGAGATGAACATATTCACATACTCCGCGAAGAGGAAGAAGCCCAGCTTCATAGAGCTATACTCTGTGTGGTAGCCACCCACTAGTTCTGACTCGCACTCCGGCAGGTCAAATGGTGTACGGTTCGTCTCTGCAAATGCGCAAATAAGGAATATAAGAAATGCCAATGGCTGCTTGAATACATACCAGCTAGGCCAGGCAAATTTGTGTCCATGCCAGTTCCAGTCGATAAAGCCATGCTGATTTTCCGCTATCTCGTGCATGCTCAGTGAGCCGGATACCATCAGCACAGCGATCATAGAGAGGCCCATGGCCACCTCATAGGAGATCATCTGTGACGAGGCACGCACAGCGCCCAGCAGGGAGAACTTATTATTAGAAGCCCACCCTCCTATCATGATGCCATACACGCCGATAGAGATCACGCCAAATACGTAGAGTATAGCGATATTGATATCCGCCGCCTGTAGCGTAGCAGTGTAGCCGAATAAGGTCAGCTGCCGGCCCCAGGGTATCACGGCACTGGTCATCAGCGCTGTGGTCATAGCCAGTCCCGGCCCGAGGATGAAGAGGACCTTATTGGGAGTATCAGGTATGAAATCTTCCTTGGTGAACATCTTCACACCATCAGCCAGGGGCTGCAGCAGGCCACCCGGGCCCGCACGGTTAGGACCGAGGCGATCCTGAAAATATCCCGCGAGCACGCGCTCTGCAAAAGTGGAGTATAGCGCGATCAGCATCGTGATGCCAAACACCACTAGTATGATCACTCCCTTCTCGATTAAAAATGCACTTTCCATGTTATTCTTTGCTGGCTATACGGCCACTTTTCTCTTTTACTTCTTCTTTGCTTCTTCCGGAGCCACCATGCTGATACGCTTCCTATCCTGATCACGGCCCAGCAGCAGCGCCTTCTCTGTATCTATATTCACCTCGGCGGTACGCTTCATGTATTTGCCCTGGTTTATCACAGACCACTTCTCCAGCTTGCGCGGGCCTTCTATGGTCCAGTCAGCTTTATTCTTGTGGTCAAAACGGCACTCATTGCAGATGAAAGATTCTACCTCATGGTACTCATCCTTGCGTGCAGTCACACGGTATACATCATTGCCAAACATCCAGAGATCCACCTGTCCGTTGCACTTCTCGTGAGAGCACTGGCGGTGCGCACGGTAGGGCTTCAGAAACCATACACGGGACTTGAAGCGGAAGGTCTTGTCAGTCAGCGCACCCACCGGGCATACGTCGATCATATTGCCGGAGAAATCATTGTCTATCGCGTGGCTGATATAGGTAGATATCTCTGAGGCATCTCCCCTGTTCAGCACACCATGATCGCGATGCGGCGTGAGCTGGTCAGCTACATATGTACAGCGGTAGCAGAGGATACAGCGCGTCATGTGCAACTGTATCTTATCACCGATATCTATCTTGTCAAAAGTACGGCGTCCCTCCTGGTAGCGAGTGGTTTGCGCACCGTAGTCAAAGCCGAGGTTCTGCAGGTCGCACTCGCCGGCCTGGTCACATATTGGGCAGTCCAGCGGGTGATTGATCAGCAGGAATTCTACTACTCCCTTGCGCATATCCTGCACCTTCTGCGAGGTCATGTTCTTCACCTCCATACCATCAGCTATCGGCGTGCAGCAGCTAGCCTGCAGCTTTGGCATCGGATTAGGATTGGCTTCGCTACCCTTAGATATCTCTACGAGGCACACACGGCATTTGCCACCGCTACCCTTTAGCTTAGAGTAGTAGCACATAGCTGGCGGCACCAGGTCACCACCGATCTTGCGGGCTGCATTGAGGATCGTGGTACCAGCCTCGACCTCTATGGATACTCCGTCTATTGTTACTTTAGGCATCTTTCTTTATAACTTAAAATTCAAAACTTAAACCGCGACAGCTTCTTTACTTCCCATCAGGTGCTTCACCTTTTCCCAAGGCTCATATTCAAAGTGCTTACGGTCCTTGATCTTTTCCGGATACCGCACATGGTATTCAAACTCATGGCGGAAGTGGCGGATAGCCGCAGCTACCGGCCATGCAGCAGCATCACCCAGCGGGCAGATGGTGTTGCCTTCTATCTTGCGCTGAATATCCCAGAGCAGGTCTATATCCTCCTGAGTGCCGTAGCCATTCTCCAGGCGGTAGAGGATCTTCTCCATCCAGCCTGTACCCTCACGGCATGGCGAGCACTGGCCACATGACTCATGGTGATAAAAGCGTGCAAAATTCCAGGTATTGCGTACCACACAGGTAGTATCATCATATACGATGAATCCACCGGAGCCGATCATCGAGCCGGTAGCAAAGCCACCGTCAGACATAGACTCATAGGTCATCATACGCTGCTCACCCTTAGCAGTCTTGAAGAGCAGTTCTGCCGGCAGGATAGGCACTGACGAGCCTCCCGGCACACAGGCCTTCAGCGGGCGGTCAGAGTACATACCGCCGAGGTACTCATCACTCATCACAAACTCCTCTACAGAGATGCTGAGGTCTATCTCATATACTCCCGGCTTTCTGATATGGCCGGAGGCAGAGATCAGCTTGGTACCTGTAGACTTGCCTATGCCTATCTTTGCAAATTCCTCACCACCATTCATCACGATCCATGGGATGTCCATGATCGTCTCCACATTATTCACCACAGTAGGATTGCCATATAGGCCCACTACTGCAGGGAATGGCGGCTTGATACGTGGGTTGCCACGTTTGCCCTCCAGTGATTCGATCAGGGCGGTTTCCTCACCACAGATATAAGCACCGGCACCACAGGTCACATACAGGTCCAGATCATATCCCGAGCCTTGTATATTCTTGCCCAGCCAGCCCTTGGCATATGCTTCATTGATAGCGCGCTCCAGTATCCGGTACACCCACATGTACTCGCCACGGATGTATATGTAAGACAGATTTGCCTCCAGCGCGATAGATGATGTGATCATACCCTCCACCAGCAGGTGCGGTATCTTCTCCATCATATAGCGATCCTTGAATGTGCCCGGCTCAGACTCATCGGCATTGCACACCAGGTGACGCGGACGGCCGGATTTCTTGTCTATGAAGCTCCACTTCATGCCCGTAGGGAAACCAGCTCCACCACGGCCACGCAGACCGCTTTTCTTTACTTCTTCTACAATGTCGTTTGGCGCCATTTTGAGTGCCTTCTCGACAGAGCGGTAGCCGCCATGCTGGCGATATGCATCATAGCCCTGTATGCCGGGTACATTGATGTGTTCTGTCAGTATTTTCCTACCCACTTATATAGATTTATACTTTGCTCAATTTTTCTACTTTGCCCGCGCGGCAGTCCTCTATCAGCGCGTCCATTTTCTCCTTGGTCAGAAACTCATGGTAAAAGTCTCCCAACTGCAGCATTGGTGCATAGCCGCAGGCACCAAGGCACTCTACGCCCTTCACCTGAAACATGCCATCCGCAGTCACTTCATTCATGCCTACGCCGAGCTTCTGGCAGGTGTACTCCATCAGGTCCTCTACACCACGTGTAGCACAGCACGAGGTACGGCAAAACTCAAATACATACTTGCCCACCGGTTGCTGGTTATACATGGAGTAGAAGGTCACTACTTCGTATACCTCGATAGGTTTGATGCCGAGTACTTCAGCCACCCTGTCCATTACCGGTACGCTGAGCCAGTCAGCATGCTCGTCCTGTACCTCGTGCAGCACAGTGATCAGTGCCGATTTCTTCTTTCCCTCCGGGAAATGAGACTTCAGCTCCTCTATGCGCTTCATCAGCTTCTCGCTGAATACTACCTGCTCCGGTTTTACTTCTGCTAATGCCATTTATTTCATCTTAACTTATTGCAATAGTCTTGCACCATGATAGATACGAGCTATTTCTATGTTTTCGTTCGTTATCTGATAAATTATCCTATAATTTACTTCGATCAATTCTCTTAGGTTTTCATTATCAAATTCTGCTACTTTCTTTCCCGCTTTAGGCATTTGCTTCAGTATCTCCACCCTTTCAATGATCTTATCCACTAGTCGCAATGCATATATTTCTGAGTCTTCACTGATATAGTCATATATGTCTTGCAAGTCCAGCTTTGCCACATTAGACCAAACTATTTCCGCCATTGTTCCACCATCTTCTTGACTTCCTCATGACTAGAAGATTCTCCATTGCGCAATTGCTCCAACCCCTTCTCCACTTTGTCCATAAACACAAGACGCTCCATTAGCACTTCCAGCTCAAATTTCTCTGGCATCGATTTTATAGTTTCTATGGCTTTATCTCTTGTCATAATATTTTGCTTTATGCATCCAGCTCCCCTGCTATCACATTCAGCGAACTCAGGATGAGGATCGCGTCAGAGAGATAGCCCCCTTTGATCATTTCTGTATAATATTGATAATAGATGAAGCATGGCCTGCGGAAGTGCAGCCTGAATGGCACCCTGCTACCATCACTCACCAGGTAGAATCCCAGCTCACCATTGCCACCCTCTACGCAGCTATACACCTCGCCCTTAGGCACCGGTATCTCGCCCATCACTATCTTGAAGTGATAGATCAGCGCTTCCATATTATTGTACACATCCTGCTTAGGTGGCAGGTAGTAGTCTGGTACATCTGCATGGTAGCCACCCTCCTTCGGCATCTTGGCGATAGCCTGGCGGATGATCTTCAGTGACTCGCGTACCTCCTGCTGGCGTACCATATAGCGGTCATAAGTGTCACCGGTCTTACCTACAGGTATATTAAATTCGAAATCTTCGTAGCTGCAGTATGGCTGTGCCACACGCACATCATAGTCCACACCCGCAGCACGCAGGTTAGGACCGGTAAAGCCGTACTGAAGGGCCTTCTCTACACTCAGCGGGCCTACATTGAGGCAGCGGTTCATAAATATTGTATTCCTGGTGAGCAGGCGGTCAAACTCCTCCCACGCATCAGGAAACTCTGCCATGAACTTGTGAATCTTGGCCCATGCTGCATCACTCCAGTCACGCTCAAAGCCACCTATGCGGCCCATATTAGTAGTCAGGCGCGCGCCGGATATCTCTTCAAATATCTCATAGATATGCTCCCTGTAGGTGAAGATGTGGAGGAAGCCTGTAAAGGCACCAGAGTCCACACCCAGGATCGAGTTGCAGATCAGGTGGTCGGCTATACGGCTCAGCTCCATCACTATCACGCGCATATACTGTACGCGCTTCGGTATCTCTATATTCAGCAGCTTCTCTACGGTCAGCCACCAGCCCATGTTATTGATCGGTGAGCTGCAATAGTTCATCCGGTCAGTGAGCGGTGTGATCTGGTAGAAAGGCCTGTTCTCAGCTATTTTCTCAAAGGCGCGGTGGATATAGCCCACGGTAGACTCCGCGTCTACTATGCGCTCGCCATCCATCAGCAGTACATTCTGGAAGATACCGTGTGTAGCGGGGTGTGTCGGGCCGAGGTTGAGGATCGAGAGCTCGCTGCCGTCCTCATTCTCACGCACCCGTATCTCATCGTAGTAGCGGTCTTCTATCTTTTTAGTCAGTGGCTGGCTCATCTTAGCTCGTTGTTGGGTACATTATTGGTCTGCGGCACTCTGCCAAAATATCTGTCATCCTTGTCCGTCCGGCCCGGATCCTCCATAGGAAATTCCTTGCGCATAGGGAAAGATTCCATTTCATCCATATTCAGGATGCGACGCAAATCAGGGTGCCCCTTAAACTCTATGCCGTAGAAGTCATAAGTCTCACGCTCCTGCCAGTTGGCAGAGGCATAGAGGTCAGACATGGTATCTATGGCTACATTATCAGCAGGCAGGTATGCCTTGATACGAAGGCGTACATTCTCTATCCAGTTGTGTATGTGATAAACCACTCCAAACTGCTGCTCAGGAGCGCTGTCAGCATAGTGCATGCCGCAGAGAGTCGTCAGGAAGTTGAACCCCAGCTCATCCCTCAGGTACTTCACCAGGTCGTGGGCCTTAGCCCTGTCTATGATCACAGCCGGCAGGTCCAGAGAGTCCTCATCCACGCGGATCGCCTCTCCATATCTGGCTGTCAGCTTCTCTATCAATTCTTCTTTGGTCAGCATCTTTAGTTTTGTAGTATGAGGGCAGTTCGTTTGCCTTTCATTTTCAAATCTACCTTTCGGTAGTCAGGTCAGCACATTTTCAAATTAGTTCACAGTGATCCCGTAGCTGGCCAGCAGCGCCTTATACTCAGGAGTATTGCGGCGGCGCAGGGACTCATTTTTCACGAGATCTTGCAGCTTCATGATACCATCTATGATCTGCTCAGGGCGCGGCGGGCAGCCCGGCACATATACGTCCACGGGTATGATCTTGTCTATCCCCTGCAGCACCGAGTAGGTATCAAATATACCGCCCGAGCAGGCGCAGGCGCCTACTGAGATCACCCAGCGTGGCTCGGCCATCTGCTCATACACCTGGCGCAGTACCGGTCCCAGTTTCTTAGAGATCGTACCCATCACCATCAGCATATCTGCCTGGCGTGGGGAGAAGCTAGGCCGCTCTGAGCCAAAGCGGGCGAGGTCATACGTAGAGGCCATCGTAGCCATAAACTCGATACCGCAGCATGATGTGGCAAATGGGAGTGGCCACAGCGACTTAGAGCGCGCCAGGCCTACTACCTGATCCAGGCTGGTGGCGAAGAAGCCAGGGCCTTCTACTCCCGCAGGACCGGCCACCATCTTCACTCCGCTGTGGTTGCTTACATTATTATCTATTACTTCTGACATGGTCGTTTCAGTATTTTATGTTGGCAATGCTGTCATGCTATTTAGACGGTCCGCCTTGCCACTGGCTTACTCCCACTCGAGAGCTCCTTTTTTGATGATATAAAAGAAGCCCACCAGCAGCAGCCCCATAAACAACAACATTTTGTACAGCCCTATGATGCCCAGTGCTTTAAAGTTGACGGCCCACGGGTAGAGGAAGATCACCTCCACGTCAAACAATACAAACAGGATCGCTACCAGAAAGTACTTGACCGAAAAGGGGATACGGGCATTGCCGTAAGACTTGATACCGCACTCAAAGTTCTCATCCTTGATCTGCGATTTGCGCTTCGGCCCTACCAGATGAGACAGACCGAGCATCGTGGCTACGAAACCCGCCGCAAACACTGCCTGAATGATGATAGGGATATAACTGGACTGTGGAGTCTCCATGCTTGACGTTGGTTTAAAACAGAACAAAAGCGCCTCGCTCCTGCCTTTTTGTCTTTTATAACAGGCAACAAAAATAAGATACGGGCACTATTATCCAATCATTTTATCAACAAAACGAATACTAACTGTCAGAACCTATACATAATGACAAAAGTCCCTACTTGTACTCGCATTTCAGTTCTATATTCGTCGCGGTTTTCCTTTTTACCCTTCCCGCGAGGGAAGCATTTTAACAATCCATATGCCTCAAACCAATCCCTCTCTGCAGATAGCCATCATCGGCGCTGGCTTTAGCGGTATGATGACCGCCGTGCAGTTGATCCGCAAAACAACGGCCCCTTTGTCGCTTTACCTCATCAATGACAAATATGAGTTTGGCAAAGGCCCGGCCTATAGCACTACGCACCCTAAGCACATCCTCAATGTGCCCGCAGCCAAGATGACCGCCTATCCGGACCAGCCCGATCACTTTCTGGACTGGGCCCACAGGCAGGAAGCCTATAGCGAAATGGACAAGGAGGTGCTGGGTAAGGTATTCCTCCCCCGCCGCGACTACGGCCGCTACCTCTCCGAGGTATGGGCTGAGGTACTGGCTGCAAAGCGACCGGACACCGCCGTACAAATCATACAGGACAAAGCCGTAGATATCACCACCGAGGAGGGACAAAACAAGATCGAGCTGGCCTCCGGCCAAACCATCACTGCCGACTATGTGGTCCTGGCCACGGGCAATGAACCTCCCAGAAACCTGCCCGTTTCAGATCCTGCGCTTTACGATGATCCAAACTACATTGGCGACCCCTGGAATAACAAGGCAGTAGAAAACCTCGACCCCGACCGCGATATCCTGATCATAGGCAATGGCCTGACCATGGTGGATATCGTGATCGGAATCATGGACACCGGCTACCGGGGTGTCATACATACTTTATCGCCTGATGGGTTGGCTATACTGCCTCACAGGTACGGCTACATCGGCTACGGCAAGCTGGCTGCGGAGATTAAAGCTCCATACAAACTAAATGGGCTTTATACACTGATAAACAAACATATAAAGGTCTTCAAAAAATCAGGACTTTCGCCCGAACCTGTCATTGACTCGCTGCGTCCCCATACGCAAAAGATCTGGCAGGGACTCAGCCCGGAGGATAAGCAGCGCTTCCTGAAATACCTGATGCCACACTGGAATAAGATCCGCCACCGTATGCCCGGCCACATGTATGACTACCTGATGCAACGGCAAATAGCCGGCGGTATGGTAGTGCACCGCGGCCGTCTGCTCAATATGACACAAACCTCCGGCGGCCTCTCTGCCGAGATACTGGAGACCAATAGCGACAACCCTATCAAGCTCGACGTGAGCCGCATCATCAACTGTATCGGTCCCAATACTTATGTCTCTCAATCACTGAATCCGCTGCTCCAGAAACTCGTCTCCAAGGGAATGCTCCAGGCGGACCCGCTCCACATAGGTATGCTGGTCACAGACCACTGGACACTGGTCGGTGCTGATGGCCGCGAGATCCCATCACTCTATACCATAGGCGGCAACCTCCGCGGCCTGCTCTGGGAGACCACGGCCGTGCCAGAGCTGCGGGGACAGGCAGAGACGCTGGCCGGCGAAATACTCTCTAAAGCAGCGAAAGTCTGAGGGATTCCCTTTATTTGCAGCAAAGCGCTGAGAGTAGATGAGTTTATACTATAGGATAACTGCAAAGATCAGGAGGACCTGGCTTTCAGCCGCTATCGTTGCACATAATTCATACAACAAAGCCTTTGGGCTATCTCACCTCCGCAGGGCGATAGTGACATGCAGTGTACCTACTGGTTTTGAGAGCTACAATGCGGCTGAGACGAGACAGATCGAGGTGCAGCCGTCCGACCGCGATCTGAGCCAGGTCATTCTGGGCTGTTATTTTATCCATCAGGCGGACCCTATCAAAGGAGTCACCCGGAGAAAACCGGACATTGCCTATATAGCTCCCTGGTATGATAGCGTTACCAAACTTGGATTGACCGGCATCATCATACATGACGGACTGGATGAGGAATTTATAGCGCGGTATACTACAGCTCACATTTCATTCAGACGGTACCGCGGTGGCCGCTATTCCATATTTGAGGAACGTTGGTTTGCCTACTATCTCTGGCTGACCCAGACCAGTATACAGCGCGCTTTCATAGCTGATATGAACGATGTATATATCACGCGAGACCCCTTTGCACTTCGCCATGAAGAGCTGACACTATATGTAGGCCGTGACCTCGCCAATAAGATAAAGGATTCCGGATGGCTACTGGCCGAGCAGGAGCAGTACTGCCATGATGCCGGCTATCGGGTACCCGTCCTTTACTCTTATCAATATGTATATAATGCAGGCGTGGTAGGCGGCTCGAGGCAGGTACTGCTGCTACTCATGATCTATATGATCAGGCAAACGATGCAGACCATGACTGCCGCTCACAAGGATATGACGCTTCTCAACCTGTTCATTTATGAATATTTCTTCCCTTATATTGACACCAGCCTGGATCGGCCACGACTCGCTACCCCAGAGGATGACCGGCGGGCGGCGCATCGCTACCTGGTGACCGGCTATCCATTCAATAGTGACTTTCAAAAGTTTCAACTCGACTCTGATGCCTGTTTCATCCACAAATAATCTTCCCACTATGAATGATACACCACTGGTGAGTGTGATCATACCGTGCTACAATGCAGGCAAGCTGCTGGAGGTGGCCATCGCCTCTCTCCGGAAACAAAGCTATCCTAACTATGAAGTCATCATAGTGGATGATGGCAGTAATGATACATTTACGCTGGAGTACCTCAGAGAATTATCAGACTGGGCTACGGTCATCTATCAGGAGAATGCAGGCCCATGCGTGGCAAGGCACAATGGCATACTCCGTTCTGCCGGCCAGTATCTTTTCTTTCTGGATAGTGACAATAAGGTAAGAGACACATATATCTCAAAGGGCGTAGCGGCAATGGAGCTGGATAGCACGGTAGGCGTCGTGTATGCTGATTTTCAGTATTGCGGAGCTATGAGCCATATCCGCAGAAGTGGGGAGTTTGATATAGAACAACTGGTCATTATAAACATGATAGACATCTGCAGTGTGGTACGCCGCACAGCATATGATGATGTCGGCGGTTTTGATATGTATCTCAGCCGCCTGGGCCTGGAGGATTGGGAGATATGGTTCACCTTTTATGAAAAGGGATGGAAGTTTCACTATCTGCCAGAGCCACTGTTCGATTACCGGGTGCATGACGTTTCCCGCACGCAGACCGTGGCCAATAAGAACCTCGATACGATCATCCCTTATGTACACCGCAAGCACATAGAGACTGTGGCCAAATGCTACACCAGCCTCTACTACCAGAGAAATCAGCTACAAACCTCCCTCAACACCAGGATAGGCGACGCTATCCTTACTCCTTACAGGTTGTTGAAAAAGCTATTTAAAGGATAGGGGCTACCTTGATACTGGCACACCTCCCCTGGTAGGTACCACCTCTCTGATAGTGCCATCAGTATTGTAGAATAGAGAGCCTACACACATAGAGCGGCTGTAGTATCTTTTCAGACTTAGCCTGCCACCCTTATGCGCGTTGATATACTTATCTGAAGTATGATAGAAAAGATACCACTGCCCCTTATACTCCGTGATAGAGGCATGATTGGTCACGCTGTTCACCTTGCCCAGCACCACACCTTTGTAGCTGAAGGGTCCGTAAGGGCTATCACCCATGCCATAGAGTATCTTCCCTTTGCCCGAGTAAGAGATATAATACTTGCCATGATACTTATGCATCCACACAGCCTCAAAGAAATGATCCACGCCTCTCACCTGCCGCGCCGTATCTGAAAATGAGATCATGTCCTCATTCAGCCTGACGATATTAACCTCATTCTGCCCAAAGATGAGATACGCCGTGCCATCGTCATCTGTGAAAACACAGGGATCTATCAGCGACCTGCTCTCCACCACACCCGGCGTCTGCCGCGTCACCAGCGCTCGGCCCAGCGGATCATGAAACGGTCCATACGGCCTGTCAGCCACCGCCACACCTATCGCATCCCTATCTACCGGATAGTAGAAATAATACTTGCCATTTCTGTATGCGCAGTCAGGCGCCCAGGCATATTTTCTGGTCCACGGCAAACTATCCAGACTCAGCGCCACGCCATGATCGGTCCACGTCTGCATATCAGTGGTAGACAGCACATGCCAGTCCCGCATGTCAAACCAGCGCGAGCCTTCTATATCATGAGAGGGATAGATGTACAGCGTATCATTGAAAACACGTGCCGATGGGTCTGCGGCATAGATATCCGTAGCGATCGGATGCTGACTATAGCAGTATGGCACCGCCATTAATACTGATACTATGATAAGTAGAGATCGCAAAGAGACTATTAATGTTTGCTTGTAAGATACTTATTACAGGATTTCCCCGAACGAATTATTGTCCATGCAGTTCGATGGTTCTTCCCTTGTTATTGGCAAACTCCTGCTTCAGATCAAGCGATGTAATATTCCTGTTATCCAGTTTATACACCAGCTTAAATTTCATATCTGATATATCTATGAAGGTCGAGTACAACGTTCCTACGTCTTTACCTTTTGCATCTTTGGCAGGTACTTGTACCGCCCTGGCAGCGATGTTGCCCACTTGTTTTAGCCCTACAGAGTCGGAGCTTTCTTTCAACCTGATAGCTTCTGCCTCCATCGCACTATATCTCGGGCAGGGATAGCCGCCTTTGCCAGTGTCCGTCAGCAGAAAGTTAATAGCCAGCAGCAGGCCATTCTTTATGCTGATTATCTTTTGCTCTTTATCTACCCACTCCACCACCACCGCGTGGCCGTATTTATCTCCGAACATCAGGTGCCCATTCGTCAGCGCCACCTTTTTCTTCTCCAGATAGGCCACTGCCTCTTCTACATTCTTGCATTGAGCCAGTATCTCATCCCCCAGATTGCCCTTGGGCTTGTGATAGCCCGGCACTTCCGGCTCATCAGGAGTCGTAGCCCCGTCAAAGAAAAGCCCCTCCGCATTGATCCCACCCTGCGCGAAATCCTTCCACCCATACCACAGCCGCGCATAGCTGTTTTGTCCAGCCGGCTCGATCCGTATATATGGCTTCACATTCAGAAAGTAGTCCTCATTGTTCGCCACGTAGATCTTTCCAGTCGCACTATCTATATAGTAAACTATCGAGCAAGCCTGCAGCCTGCCCATTAATACCAATATCATCCAGCCCAACACTAACAGCTTTTTCATACCTGAATATAAAGAATAGCTATAACGTCCCAATCTCAAAACCAATGTATCAAAGCTTACAATCAAACCAATTGTCAATTTAATCAAAATAACATATAACTAACAATCAATTACCTAGAAACCATTCTCTGGTTCAAAATCAATTCCGGTGATCCTCCCCGCTCAGTCGAAAAACTTGCGCCGGCGGGAAAAGCCGTCCAGTCGAAAAACGACTCCCACTGCCATCCTGTCTTCTAATTTGTACATCTACCTGACAGGATAATACCGCCTATAGTCGGAAAACTTCGCATACCTGCCATCATGGCGGGGATTTTGCCGTGGCATAGTCATTGAGTAAAGGGAAGAGACCTTTAAAATTTAAACAACAAACCAAAATACAACAGCAATGGGAAAAGTAATTGGAATTGACCTGGGTACCACAAACTCATGTGTGGCCGTAATGGAAGGAAATGACCCTATCGTCATAGCCAATGACGAAGGAAGGAGGACGACGCCATCTATCATTGGCTTCCTCAATAATGGTGAACGGAAAGTGGGTGATCCGGCCAAGCGCCAGGCTATCACCAATCCTACTAAAACAATACAGTCTATCAAGCGCTTCATGGGTATGAACTACTCCGCTGCCTCCAATGAGATCGGCCGCGTGCCGTACAAGGTAGTGAAGGGCGACAATGACACCGTACGTGTGGACATAGACGGTCGCCTGTATACAGCGCAGGAGCTCTCTGCCATCATCCTGCAGAAGATGAAGAAGACCGCAGAGGACTACCTCGGCCAGACCGTGACCGACGCGGTGATCACCGTACCGGCATACTTCAATGACTCTCAGCGCCAGGCTACTAAGGAAGCCGGCGAGATAGCAGGCCTCAATGTACGCCGTATCCTGAATGAGCCTACAGCAGCAGCCCTCGCCTATGGCCTGGACAAGCAACACAAGGACATCAAGGTGGCAGTATATGACCTCGGTGGCGGTACTTTTGATATCTCCGTACTCGAGATGGGCGACGGTGTGTTTGAGGTCAAGTCTACCAATGGTGATACACACCTCGGTGGCGATGACTTTGACAATGAGATCATGCAGTGGCTAGCCAATGAGTTTCAGTCTGAGGAGCGTGTAGACCTGCGCAAGGACCCTATGGCCCTCCAGCGCCTCAAGGAAGCTGCCGAGAAGGCCAAGATCGAGCTCTCTTCATCACAGGAGACTGAGATCAACCTGCCATATATCACTGCCATAGACGGCGTGCCAAAGCACCTAGTAAAGAAACTGACACGTGCAAAATTTGAACAACTCTGCGACAAACTGGTCGAACGTACCCTCGAGCCATGCCGTCAGGCGCTGAAAGACGCGGGACTGAATGCGAGCCAGATAGATGATGTAATCTTGGTCGGCGGCTCGACCCGTATACCTAAGATCCAGGAGGTCGTGGAGAAGTTCTTTGGTCGCAAACCTAATAAGGGTGTGAACCCCGACGAAGTAGTAGCCGTAGGTGCAGCCATACAGGGTGGTATCCTCAGCGGCGAGGTGAAGGATGACATCGTCCTCGTAGACGTGACTCCTCTCTCCCTCGGCCTCGAAACCCTCGGTGGTGTCATGACCCGTCTGATCGATAGCAATAGCACCATCCCTACCAAGAAGTCCCAGATCTTTACTACCGCGCAGGACAACCAGCCATCGGTAGAGATCCACGTACTGCAAGGCGAGCGCTCTATGGCCAAGGACAACAAGACCATCGGCCGCTTCCACCTCGGTGACATACCACCTGCCATGAGGGGCACTCCGCAGATCGAGGTGACCTTTGATATAGACAGTAATGGTATCATCCATGTATCTGCCAAGGATAAAGGCACTGGTAAAGAGCAAACTATACGTATAGAAGCATCATCAGGTCTGAGCAAGGAGGAGATCGAAAAGATGAAAGCCGAAGCCAAAGCCAATGAAGACAATGATAAAAAGGCTCGTGAAGTGGCTGAAAAAGTGAACATGGCTGACAGTTTGGCATTCCAGACAGAAAAGCAGTTGAAAGAATTTGGCGATAAAATACCAGCCGATAAGAAAACTGCGATCGAAAATGCTTTAACAGAACTCAAAAATGCATTAGGTTTGCCTGAGAAAGATCTGGCAAAGATCGATGCGGCATCTGAGGCCCTGAACACAGCCTGGAACGCAGCCTCTGAAGACATCTACAAAGCTCAGCAAGCTCAAGCTGAAGCCGGCGCACAAGGACCAAATCCGGGTGAAGGCCAGCAAGCTCAGGGCGGCGAACAGAACAATGTGAGCGATGTAGAGTACGAAGAAGTAAAAGACAACAAGTAAGACGCCGGGCGTCAGGCTTGGAAAAGCGAAAGCTGGCCCTCGCACCCGCCCCTCGTCCCTCGCATAAAGACGCTGTTGACTTTGTTGCCATGTATTTCACGATACTGGCACATTTTCAGATCCCTCCGCCTCGGCGGGGGGATTTCTTTTTCAGTTCTGAAACACAGGAGTTAAGCCCATATTCCAAAAGATAAAGGAGTAGATATCTGCCAGCCTATCCAGGTATTTAGCCGGTGTACTGCTGCCATGGCCGCTGTCATGCTCTACCCGCAGCAGGATCGGGTCAGGATTCTGTGCTCCCACCTCCTGCTGTAGCGTAGCAGCATACTTGTAGGAGTGAGCCGGCACCACGCGGTCATCATGGTCTGCTGTGGTGATCAGCATGGCCGGATATTTCTTATGGGGGTTTATATTATGCAGCGGAGAGTATCGGTAGATATTTTCAAATTCGTGCTCGTTGTCGGATGAACCGTACTCCGTCTTCCACACCAGGCCTACGGTAAAGTGCTGGTACCTCAGCATATCCATCACTCCTACTTCCGCTATAGCTACCTTAAAGAGCTCAGGGTGCTGGTTGCACACAGCTCCTATCAGCACCCCACCATTACTGGCGCCCCTGATGGCCAGATGGTCCCGGTCGGTGTACTTTTTGCGTATCAGGTACTTGGCAGCCTCGGCAAAGTCATCAAAGCTATTTTGCTTATTGTCCTGTATGCCGGCAGCATACCATCTGCCCCCGTACTCCCCGCCGCCACGTATACTGGCCGAGGCGTAGACCCCTCCCGCATCCAGAAAGGGCAATAGTGCCGGCTGGAAATCAGGCAGTACACTCACCCCAAAGCCCCCATAGGCATAGAGCAGAGTGGGATGAGAGCCATCCTGTACGAGGCCCTTTTTGTGGATGATGAACATGGGGACTTCGTCACCGTCTGTAGTGGTATAAAAAACCTGCTCGGTCACATACTGCGTGAGGTCGTGATCGATCTTCATCTCCTGTACCAGTGTCGAGGTGCGGGTAGGGATATCATAGCGATAGATACGTGGTGGTGTGGTATAGCTGCTGAATGTGTAGAAAACCTCAGTCGCAGCTTCCGCACCGGTAAATCCATAAACCGTACCCAGCTCGGGCAGTTCTATATCCTTCTCCTTCCGGCCTCGGGTATCATACACGGTCACGAGATTGTGTACGTCTTTCAGGTAGGTGATAAATATCTTGCCCCCCGCATATTTGATAGAGCTGATAGGATCCCGGGGGGTGATGATCTCTACCATATCCCTGGTCACTGTATCATAGCGCATGATGGCTCCATTCACATTGAGCAGAAAGTACTTGCCGGTGGTCGCGATATAGCTGTACCCTCCGCGGGCCATGCTGGCTTGTATAGGTTTCAGCTCGTGGTCCGATCGCGATTTGTAGTAGTAGGCATTGCCACCCCATCCCATAGCGTGGTTTGTGATAGACAAGAACAAATACCTTTCATCTTCACTCGTACGTACGGTGTAGTACCGCAGTGATCTGGCTGTATCCTGGTAGATCAGCTTATCTGCTGATTGGTCCGTACCTATGTGATGGTAGTATATCTTCTCATTTACGTTTCTGGAGATCATCTTATTATTGTCATCTACCTGCGGAAACCTGCTGTAATAAAAACCGCTCCCCTGCCATGCTATCGCTGTATGTTTGGTGCCGTGCAGTTCATCTTTGAGTGGCTGCAGCGTTTTGAGGTCCATCACATGTACGGTACCCCAGTCACTGCCTTTATCATAGAGTGTGTAGGTGCAGTATTCTCCGCTGTGAGAGAACTTTATCTCACCCAGGTTTGTCGTTTCATCCCTGGTCAGCTCGTTGGGATCCAGTACTACTATGACTGGAGAAGTACTGTCCAGAGACGCCTGGCGGCATAGGATATCATGCACCTTTCTTTCGTCATGCTGGAAGTAATAATACCAGCCATTCTTGAGTAGCGGTGCCGAGATACTCTTATAGCGCAGCGTTTTGTCCAGTTCTTTGCGCCACTGAGCGCGATATGGGATCTTAGCCAGATATGTTTCGGTGAGCTCATTCTCCTGCTGCAGCCAGGCGGCAGTCTCCGCACTATCCGGACACTCCAGCCACCTGTATGGATCAGGTACTTTCTTGCCAAAGTAATCATCTACCTGATCGCACCGGCGTGCAGAAGGATAGGTGATCTGTGCCCAGCTGCAAAGGGGTAGCAGCAGTATCAGGAGTATGGATGGTTTCATAGCGGGAAGGTGCTACTAATCTATCTCTTTTCTCACAAACACCGGCATGAGGTATTTCTTTCCCCAAAATCCACAGAAACCTGCGGGCACATTACTTGCCTATCTACCAGTGTAGTGATTTACTGACCTCAAAGCAGACTACCATGAAAAAGATATTCTTACTCTCAGCCATCCTCCTCACACTGACCGGCATATCTTTCTCTCAGACCATGTCCCGCTCACAGTTGCGCGAGGGTTTCCTCCGGGCTGTCAAGAGCCGGACGGCACTGGATTCCTTCACACTGGCACTGGACCTGCGTAGCGGGCGTACTGCATCTGAAGAGTGCTACCTCGGTATGTGCGATGCCCTCCAGATCAGCTATATCAGCGGCATGTGGAGCAAACTCAAAATGCTGGACCGCTCCCGCATGCACATCGGCAAAGCTATAGCCGTAGCTCCTCAGGATGCCGAGTTGCGCTTCCTGCGCTTTATGCTGGAGCACAACATTCCATCTTTTCTGGGTATGAGTGGCCATATACGTGAGGATGTAGCCTTTGTAATGGAGCACAATACCTTTCTGGACGAAGATGCCGAGATGAAAAAGATGGCAATAGAGTATCTCATCTCTTCGAAGCGGTGCAGCGCCTCACAGACTGCTCTGCTACAGAAGTCTCTGGACGACCTGAAGCGGAAACAGTACGCCCAGCGCTAGGACAGGTGGATAGATAAATTTGGTTTAGCCATATATGAGCGTACATTTGAGTAAACCAAAACTCAAAAGTATGCTCAACTTTACACTCCCGGCTCCCGCCACACTGGCTATTGCTGCACTGGTTCCTACCATCGTTGGCTTTGTATGGTATAACCCTAAAGTATTCGGTACCGCCTGGATGAATGGGGCCGGCCTCACACCGGAAAGCGCCAAAGGCATCAATATGCCGCTGGTCTTCGGCTTGTCATTGCTTCTCAGCTTTGTACTTGCAGCCTCGCTTACCAGTACTGTGATACATCAGTTTGCGCTATTCGGCATGCTGATGGACCACACTCACCCCAATCCGGCTATGGCAGATAAGAGCTCTGAACTCTACGGCCATGTCAAGTATATCATGGACCATTACGGCACTAACTTCCGTACCTTTAAGCATGGTGCATTGCACGGCACACTGCTTGGCGTCATGACCATCCTGCCTATCATTGCTACGGGTGCCATGTTTGAGCGCAAGAGCTGGAAGTATATCCTGATCAATGCCGGCTACTGGATCGTCTGCCTGGCCATCATGGGTGCTATCATTTGCCACTTCTTCCCATATCACGAGGCGCTCTAAGCAGCATTCACTTTATATCAGAGCCCGCGTCACTGCGGGCTTTTTATTTTATGGTGGATAATCCCTCCTCTGGTCCTCATCAAATATTGGTTACTTCGCAGGGCAATGTCAAAACCACTCATACTCGTAGTCAATGATGATGGCATCACCGCGCCGGGCATCCGCGCGCTGGTAGAGGCCGTGCGCCCGCTGGGCGATGTAGTAGTCGTAGCGCCCGACTCACCCCAGTCTGGCATGGGCCACGCCATCACGATCAATAAGCCACTCCGGCTGCACCAGGTAGACCTCTTTGATGGGATCACCTCCTATCACTGCTCCGGCACTCCGGCTGACTGTGTCAAGATAGCTGTGGACAAGGTCATGCACCGCCACCCGGACCTCTGTGTATCGGGCATCAATCATGGTTCCAACTCCTCCATCAATGTACTCTACTCCGGCACCATGTCTGCCGCTGTAGAGGCCTGCCTGGAGGGCATACCCTCTGTAGGTTTTTCTCTTTGCGACTACAGGCAGGAGGCAGACTTCTCTGCGGCAGCACACTATGCCCGCATCGTGAGCCAGCAGATACTGGCCAACGGACTACCCAAAGCCACTCTCCTGAACGTGAACATACCCCAGCTACCGCTGGACCGTATACAGGGCGTGAAGGTCTGCAGGCAGGCTGTGGCAAAGTGGGAAGAGGAGTTTATAGAGAGGCAAGACCCCTACGGCAGAAACTATTACTGGCTATCCGGCAACTTTGTAAATCACGATCATGGTACCGATACAGATGAGTGGGCACTGGCCAATGGCTATGTGAGTATCGTACCCGTACAATATGATCTGACAGCCCACCACGGCATAGCCCACCTCAACGCTAACTGGAAACTCTGATATCCACTATGAGAAACAATCCGCTATCCCCCCACCCTACCATTTATAAATGGGACCGTGCCTGGCTAGGCATCGTGCTGGGTCTCATCGTACCTTTTGCAGGCATATTCATCGTCTATATGATCTCTGTCGGCGCTCATTTCTTTGGAGAGGGACAGCCGGGCATCATCGCCTTTCAGACTATCCTACATTCTATGAGAGATACATCTATGCTGATCCGCTACATGAGCGTGGGCTGCGTGTTGAACCTCGGTATCTTCTATCTCTTTATAAATAAGGATTACTTCAATGCCGGCCGGGGAGTGATACTGGCCACTATGATCATAGCAGTACCCGTCATGCTCGGTATTGTGCGGTCATGGTTCCTGTGAGAGGTCAAATAACGCTATCTTCCCACCGTGAAATACTACATCATAGCCGGCGAGGCATCGGGAGATCTGCATGGATCTAACCTGATCAGAGCGCTCCGTGCGGAAGACCCGGAGGCAGACATCCGCTGCTGGGGTGGTGACCGTATGGCGGCTGCGGGCGGCCATGTAGTAAAGCACATCCGTGATCTCGCCTTTATGGGATTCGTAGAAGTCGTGAAACATCTCCCTACTATACTGGGCAATATCAGCTTCTGCAAAAAAGACATATTGGCCTACGGGCCCGATGTCGTGATCCTGATAGACTACCCGGGCTTCAATTTCCGGCTGTTCCCATTCATCAAGGAGCATGGCTTCACGCTCTTCTACTATATCTCTCCGCAGCTCTGGGCATGGAAAGAAAACCGCGTGAAAAAGGTCAGGCAATACGTGGACCGCATGTTTGTGATCTTTCCTTTTGAGAAGGAGTTTTATGCAAAGCATGGCATAGAGGTAGACTTTGTGGGTCATCCTTTGCTGGATGAATTGAAAGGGACGGAGGTCGAGGGACGAGATAAGACAGCGAATAGTAACATAATTGCTCTGCTCCCTGGTAGTCGCAAACAGGAGATCAGTAAGCTACTACCGGAATACCTCAAAGTCATACCACACTTTCCGCAACATAGGTTTGTAATAGCCGGTATCAGTGGCCTGGGCACAGAGTTTTATCAAAACCTAGTCGGCAGCTCACCCTGTGAGATAAGATGGGATGACACCTATGGTCTGCTGCGTAAGTCTCACGCGGCTATCGTGACATCTGGTACGGCTACCCTGGAGACCGCACTTCATAATGTACCAGAGGTGATCTGCTACAAATCCGGAGCTATATCGTACTATATAGCGCGGCAGCTAGTGAAAGGTATCAAGTACATCTGCATCGTAAACCTGATAGCAGACAAACCGGTGGTCACGGAGCTGATACAGCATGATGTGAATGAAAGCAGACTGGTGCAAGAAGTAAGCGCTCTGCTGGAGCCTGCGTATAGGCAAAAAATGCTGAATGAATATGATGAGGTAAAAAGTCTATTGGGATCTGTGGGAGCATCTGCGCGCGCAGCGCAGCTGATGGTATCTTATCTCAAAGCTCCTAGTCTGCCAGGTCATTAAAGAAATCACAGACCGGTACTTTAAGTACCTGGCTGATAGTGTAAAGCGTGCCCAATGTAATATTGGTCTTGCCGGATTCTATGCGCGAGAGGTTGGACTTTTTGATGTCACTCAGCAGCGACATCTTGCCCAGGGATAGTTTCTTTTCTTTCCTGATCTCGCGGATCCTTTCACCCACCTGCTTTATGAATAGCTCTTTACTCACTCGCTGATTTATGTGTCTAAACTGCAAGTAAAATGCATTCTGTTTTATAACAACAATCAGTTTGTGATATGACCTTTGCTTATACACATTGCTCCAATTTTTAAATAAAATGCCCGATAAAGCTTCAAAAACCGCTCTCTGCAAGGGTTTCAGACCACTTCTAATTCATTGATTTATAAAAAACAGCACCTCTGATATGACTTTTGTCATACCTCTGTGTGAGCAAATACAGTTTGCAGGAAAACTAACGTCAGGGTCCTTGATAGCTTAAAAGCAAACCTTGCAGCCGCAAATCACAGCTAATGAGAGACAAATCATCGCCGTTCAAATCAATAAGCCTGAAAGACAAACTGAAGATCAGTAAGGCGCAGCTCAATCATGCCCGTCAGAACCATAAGACATTTATAGATAGCCTGGATGAAGTGATATGGTCTGCCGATGTGCAGAGCGCCCGACTGCTCTACATATCCGCAGCTTGTCTGGATATCTTTGGAGATACTCCCGCCAATCTGATCAAGAACATCAACTTCTGGCAAAAATATGTGGTACCATCCGATCACAAGATATTAGACCTGAAACCGGAAGACTTTACCGCAGGTGAAACAATAAAAAAGCACTACCGCATATCAGTCAATGACGAGATCAAATGGCTGGAGACCAAATTCACACCAGTATATAGTACGAGAGGCCACCTGGTGCAGATCAATGGTGTGACACGTGACATCACCAAAGAAAAGAGAGCACATAAGGCGCTGATGGAGAGTGAGACATTGTTTCGTCAATTCTTTGATAATGCCCATGAGGCGATACTAGTGATGGATGTGGATTCCGGCTTTATCTGCGACTATAATGCCACAGCGCTGCACCTGCTGAAATATTCAGGAACTGACTTTCTCACACAGACACCGGCTACGCTGAGTCCCACCCTGCAGCCAGACGGATCCCTCTCAACACAGAAGGCTGCAGAACTGATCAGGCTGACCATGGACGGACAAAAGCCCGTCTTCGAATGGCTCTTTTGTGATGCGGAAAAGAATACAATATTATGCGAGGTGAGATTGACCTGCATCATGGCCCAAGGCAAAAAACTGATCCGAGGCAGTATCATAGATATCACTGAGCGGAAAAACGCAGAAGCGGAGATCAAAGTACTCAATGAATCACTGGAGCAAAAGGTCAAAGAGAGAACAGCCTCTCTGGCAGAAGCCAATGCCCAACTGGAATCATTTGGCTATACTGTCTCTCATGACCTCCAGGCACCACTGCGCATAGTGAGCAGCATATCAATGATCCTGAAGGGACAATATGCTGACAAGTTGGATGAAGAAGGAAAGGAAATGCTCAACATGCTCACCAATAGTACCAGCCGTATGAACAGACTGATCAAGGAGCTTCTTGATTTTGCCCGTCTGGGAAATGAAGAATGCAAGCATGAAAAAATAAATATGGCTACACTGGTACAAGAGACGATAGATGAGGTTTCTTTTAGCATGCCGCAATACCGGCCCGCCTATGTAGTGGAGCAGATGGCAGATACATACGGAGACAGCCAGCTGATCAGACAGGTACTTTTTAACCTGATAGGAAATGCCGCTAAGTACTCATCAAAGAAAGACAATGCGGAGATACGTATCGGATCGGCGATCAAAGACGGAGTAGTCACCTATCACGTCAAAGATAACGGCGCAGGCTTTGACATGAAGAATGCCGGAAAGCTATTCAGTGTATTCAAGCGTATGCACTCGGACTTTGAGTTTGAGGGCACCGGTATCGGCCTCGCCACAGTCAAAAGTATCATCATGCGCCATCACGGCCAGGTCTGGGCAGAGGCTGTCAAGGGAGAGGGTGCGACATTTTACTTTACGCTACCTGCGGCGGCTCCTCCACGTATAGCCGGACCTGCTGGACTGGCAGAGCCATCTATGATCCTGTAGCAATAAAAAAGGCTCCCGTAAAGGAGCCTCTGAGTGGAGAATACCAGATTCGAACTGGTCGCCTCTTGCATGCCATGCAAGCGCTCTAGCCAAATGAGCTAATCCCCCAAGGTGGTGCAAATCTAATCGTTCTTATGATTTCTGCAAATCTGCGCCGCGCTGAAAATGCTATTTGCCATCGCAGTACTCCTTGATATACTGTCCTGCCTCCTTGTTTCCACGTAGCTTGGCCTGATGAAAGTCTGCACAGGCAGCCTCTGACTCCTCCAGTCCTGCCTCTGCCATAGCCCGGATCAGGTAGGCGCGATCATTTTTGGTATCAGTGCTGAGCACATGGTCCAGGTCTGCCTTGGCATCAGCAAAGCGATGCATTTTAGCCAGAATAGTACCCCGGTTGAGATAGGCGCGCGGATAAGATGTATCCAGCATGATGGCCACATCGAGGTCCATCAGCGCTTCGCGGTACTTCTTGACATCGCCATAGGTAGTGCCCCGGCTGAAGTATCCCCTGCTAAACATAGGGTCCAGGCCTATCGCTATAGTGTAGTCAGCTATAGCTGAGTCAAATCTTTGCATCTTGACCAGGGTATTCCCCCTGTTATAATAAGCCTCTTTGTAAGCCGTGTCATACTTTATCGCAGCGCTGTAATCTTTGATCGCATCCTCATATTCGTGTAGTGCAGATTTAGCATTGGCCCTGTTGTAATAGGCCTTGGCCCACTGCGGCTCCAGGGTTATTACTTTGTCCAGGTCGGCTATCGATCCTTTATAGTCATGGGTCTGGGCTTTTGCATTGCCACTTTCAAAAAGCTCTTTGGCGGTCTGCCCCGTACAAGACGCTATGACACTATAGCAAAGCACAAAAAGTATAGTATACCGCGATCTATCGTTCATGATAATAATAGTGGAAGATGCTTATAAATAGAGTATTCCTCAAAATCCATGCGGCTATATTTCGTCGTTATATATCGATGTAAAGATAGGGCATGTACAAGAAAATCCCATTAAAGCCGTATCCTAATGGATGGTATGTACTGGCCACCTCTGATGAGGTAGGCACAGGTGCGATAGTGAGCAAGAAGTTTGTAGGCAAAGAAGTGGTCATATTTCGCACGGCATCAGGCCAGGTCGCTATCTCTGATGCTTACTGTCCGCACATGGGCGGCCACTTTGGCTATGGCGGCACTGTAAAGGGCGAATCCATACAGTGTCCTTTCCACCATTTTTGTTTTGATACCAAAGGAGACTGTACTGCTACCGGGTATGGTACCAAGCCCTCGCCACGGCTGAAACTAGACATGTGGCACGCCCGTGAGCGCAATGGCTTCATACTGGTCTACTATGATGAACATGGTAATGCACCTACCTGGGAGGTGCCTGATATAGACCAGAGCGGCTGGAATAAAACCATCACCCGCGACTATGAGCTGGCGAGCCACCCGCAGGAGACCACCGAGAATAGCGTAGATATAGGTCACTTCACAGTGGTACATGGCTATAGCAATGTGAAACAACTCAAAGAGCTCATGCTCAGTGGCCACTACCTGAATACCCGCTACGCCATGACACGGCAGGGCACACTCCTCAGCCCAAAGGGCAAACTCGCTACAGAGTTTGACGTGCATGTGTATGGGCTTGGGTACTCCTTTGTAGAGGTAGATATACCGGATCTGGGCCTCAAGACACGCCAGTTCGTCTTTCCCACGCCAGTGGGTGATGGCAAGATCATCTTGAAGATAGGGATGAGTGTCAAATACATCGAAAAGCCGTCTACCGTACACCCGCTGCTGTCACTGGTGCCCGCGCCGGTATTCAACCGGATCGTCTCGCAGCAGGCGTTCAAAGGCTATGCGCATGATGTGAGCCAGGACTTCAAAATATGGCAGAACAAGATCTACATCGATCCCCCGGTACTGGCCAAAGGTGACGGCCCGGTAGCTCAGTACAGGATGTGGAGCCAGCAGTTTTATTATCCTGATTAGATGCGGGAGATACCGGTCACTTTGGTAAAAACAGCCCCTGCAATAAGATATACCGCACTCAACCCGGCATGGAGGCCAAGTGGTACCAGATACCAGATGCTACGCTCCTGCGGCAGGAAGTAGCGGGTAAACTCAGGCCGTGACTCAAGCAGTGTGAGCATGATAAAGATGCGCTTGCGCAGCGGCGACTGTGGATAGGTCACTGCCAGACCGCTATCTATGAGCTTCATATAGATGGGCCAGCGCATCATCCTGTCCCACACGCGCTGCTGGTCCGGTGTGAGTATGGCAAAAAGTTTCTGTACCGCTGCTGAATAATGTTGAACTGTCGCCTCAGGGCAGTCTTCTCCTATCAGGTAGCGTGATAGCTTCTGCGCCTCACCGGGTGCTATGTAGAGAGGCTCACTCATTGCCGGCTGATCTTTGAGGCCAGGTACTCGTCATAGCGCATCACTACAGCACCGGTATGCTGCAGCAGGCTTTCAGCCTTGCTGAAAACCTTGCCTCTATTGACATACATCAGCCAGTTGAGCACCTTACTGTCATTCATATGCGGATGCATAAATGGCTCCTGATCGGTATCTACATCGTATGGATGGAAATAGCTCAGTACCGCTCCGCCTTTGGAGAAAGTATGCTGCGCCTGGCTATTGAGAATGAACGATGGGAAAAACCTGAAGTAAACACCACCACCGAAAGGTACCTTGACCGGCCAGCTACCGATATTCATAGGCAGCTCATAGATGCCATCGTAGAAGCCCTCTCCTTGGAACTGTGGCCAGCCAAACAGCGGATTGGTAGACGGGAGTACACTACTAGAGTAGGTAAACCCAAACTCACGAAGCACGGCATAAGCCCATTTGCTATCCTCGGTCATAGAAAATGTCGGTGCCCGAAAGCCCTTGACAGACGAAGCGCCGAGACCGGTGAGCGTAGCCATAAAGCTCTCTAGGTCTTTGCGAAACTGATCGGGTGTCGTCTTAGTCAGGTGGATATGGGTATCTGTGTGGCAGGCAGTCTCATGGCCGCGGCGAATGATCTCACGGATCAGGTCAGGATAGTCGCGCGCAGTCTTGCCGACTATAAAGAACGTGGCCTTTGACTTGATCTTGTCCAGCCAGTCCAGGTATTTCAGTGTATTGACAGGTACAGCCTCACGGTACTGATGGCCACCGGGTATGAAGTCGCGCACATCCTCCAGGTCTATGCTAAAGAGAAACACATTGGGCTGAGGGGTACTCATCTCTTGATCTGCATTTTGCGCATCTGTGAGAGCTGCTCTGTGACCAGGCCGAGCATAAAGAAGATAAAACCTGACACCACCAGCATACCTGATCCCGTACTCACACCACCACCGCGGCGGAAGATGTGTATATCCCACAGCACCGCAAAGACCACGCAGCACACTGCGATGGTCAGGAAGATCCGCATGGGGTTGAAGAGTATCACCACATTGATGATCTCCATAATGGTCTCGTAGGCGGTCTTGACATTGATAGTACTATCACCTGCTACGCGAGGCTTGATACGGATAGGCTCCTCCAGTACGCGGTGCCGCTGATTGATAAAGACCAGGGCGATGATATCACTATAGGCCATCGTATCCGGGCAGAGCACTATGTACTTCTTAGCCAGTTCAGTGCTGTAGATCTTCATGCCGGAGTTGATATCATAGATATTCATAGGCATGAGGAAACGTGCTATGCCGCGTATGATAGACTTGCCCAATCCCCTGAATGCTGATGCCTCAGCCTGCCCCTTGCGGCTGCCTACTATCATATCGGCATCGCGCTCTGCCACCAGGCTGAATAGTTTATCTACATCGTCCAGGTAGTGCTGGCCATCGGCATCTATGGTGATCACGTAGTCAGTCTCAGCAGCCTGTATCCCAGATTTGATGGCACCGCCATAGCCACGGTTTACTTTGTGATTGACCACTTTGCAGCGGGGCTCATTGGCAAAGTGCTCCTGAAGCAAAACCAGCGAACCATCCCGCGAGCCGTCATTGGTGATGACAAGGCGATAGTCTCGTTCATTCACAAAGCGGATCAGCTCCGGTAACACTACCGGAAGGCTTTGCGCCTCATTATAGCAAGGTATGACGATGGATAAGGTGGGTTTCAATGTCTGTTATTTTTGCTCTTTCAAACCTTTTTCTGCTACTGCCAGGTTGTTTTTGGCCAGCTGGGAAGATGGGTCCAGCTCTATTGCCTTCACCAGTGCTTCACGGGCCTCCTTGTACTTCTTCATGATATTGTATGCAGAGCCTATATTATTATACGCCGCTGCAAAGTCAGGTTTTAGCTCCAGCGCCTTCTTTGCCGCATCTACACAGCCCTGATAGTCCCCAGCATTATAGTACTGCAGCGATAGGTTCAGGTAGCTGTCAACTGTCTTTGTCGTCTCTGCTGTCTCCTTAGCTATGTCCAGCATAGATTTGCCGGAGGCTGCCAGCTTCATGTATTCTGTCGCTTTGGTATCTGATGGTGAAATGGCGAGTGTGGATGCTGCTACTTTTTTCAGCTCCTCGTAGCGCTTCTGCCCGTACAGCAGGTCCATGAGCATATAGCGGCTGTCCAGATTAGCGCCGGACATATCCAGCACGGTATTCAGCATCTTTATAGCCTCGTCATAGCGCCCTTCATTTTTCAGAAAGCGAGCATAGTAATAGTACGAGCCCGGGTAGAGATTGCCTCCGCGATAGACCCCGGCCTTGAAATAATTTTCCGCCTCATCCTTTTTGCCCAGGCTCTCCTTGAGGATAGCCATATTGACATTGAGGTAGGCGTAGTTTGGCCAGTACTCCAGGCCCCGGCTGTAGTAGCGCTCTGCTCCTGCCAGGTCACCCTTGCGCATCAGCGCGAGGCCATAGTTCATGAGGCCGCGACCATTGGTAGGAGATTTCAGCGTGCAGTCATACCAGAGGTTGTCATCATTGCGCCATACTTCATTGCGCGTATGTGTGCCATAGGCATAGCCAGCCAACATCACAATGAGAAACGCAAAGAAAGTCCACTTCACCGCTTTATTGGGCTTGGTGCTTTTCACTACCAGCATCACGAGCAGGTATAGCGACCATACGATAGCCAGAGACAATCCTACAAAGGGGAAAAACATACGGTGGTCATTGGTCACCTCTGAGAACGCGACCAGCGAGGTAGGTACATTGGCCAGGAGAAACCATGCCAGGCCAAAGGCAATAGGGCGTGTGGCCTTATACTCTGCAGTGATCAAAGTGATGATCACCGTAAAGATCACAAATACATAACCCAAAATGGCGTATGGATCTACCGCAGACTGAAAGATGACCCAGTCGGTATCTGCATTGAGGTGTACAGGCGCAAACCAGGCCGTGAAGTAGTAAAATAAGATATAAGGCTGCGTGAGAATGTAACTGAGCGTATCTTTTTGACCTTCTACATAGGTCTTTGGCTGCATATGGCTCACAAATAGATAACCTAACACGCATATGACCAGCGCTACTACTGAGGGGATCACTATCTTCTCCAGCGACCTGCCTTTAGTAAAAATGGTAAAGAATCCTGCATCTGCCTCAAACAGGACCATATAGCAAATGAGCAGCGGGCCAAACATCAGTGCAGATGGCTTGGTCAGGATACCGAGTACCACCGGTATGAGATACAGAAAAAACTTCCGGCTCACGGGAGATACAGCGTACATGACCAGGCCTAGCACGACAAAGAAGGTAGACAATGAGTCACCGCGCTGAATGATATAGTTGATGGTCTCCGCGCAGACAGGGTGCAGCATAAACCATGCTACCGCAAATAAAGCCACCCATTCCCGGTATTTATCATCTACAGCCGAGATAGACAGGATACGGCTGAATAGCACAAACATCAGTACACCCAGCAGGATGAAAAATGTAAAACTGGTCACATGAAAGGGCACCATGTTCTTCAGGTCATCGCTGAAGTGATAGTCTATAGCGAGCGTAGTAGTCAGTACAGGACGGTATGACTGATTGGGCGGCAGAGAGCTGGAGGTGGTACCGTCTTTAAAGAAAAGAGGAATATTCTTGAGGTCGCGTATGTACGCGTTATTTTCTATCGTATGGGCATCATCAAAGTGCAATGACCCCTGAAAATGATTGGAATAGGTGATACCTACAGCGATCATGATCAGTGCTAGTACTACCCATATCGTCCCCTTGCTCATCTATGTATGTCTGTTTTGGCCAAACCTACATGAAATTTGGTTAAAAACCACAGCCCGTATAGGGAGTGTCAGTACTGCGTGGATATTTTGTAAGTGGTGCTACTGTGCTCCGGCCTTCAGTCCTCTCTCAGCTACATCGAGATTGATACGCGCAAAGCGTGACTGCGGGTCCAGCTTCAGCGCCTTCTGCGCAGCAGCAGCAGCGTCTGCATACTTGCCCAGCTTATTACTCGCAGCAGCCAGATTGTTGTAGCCTTCGGCAAAGTCGGGCTTCAGCGCAAGGGCTTTCCGCGCGTAGTCTATGCAGTCCTGGTAGCGTCCCTCCCTGTACGCCTGACCCGAGAGATTGAGGAGACTTTCTGCGGTCGTGGGAACGGACGTCGCTGCCAGTGCCTTTATGAGGTTTTGGTAGTAACCCGCACGGCCATCGCCCGGAGAGACAGCCAACACCTCTCCTGCCACTTGGCGCAGCTCCTCTGTGCGGTGCTGTTTATACAGCAGCTCCATCAGCAGTTCACGGCCTTCCACATTGGCCGCTGAGAGCCGGTATGCCGCGTACAGATACCGGATGGCGCTATCGGGCTGACCCACCTGATTGAGGTACATGGCATAGTAGTAGTAGCAGGGAGGGCACTCATCGCCGCCACCCTCCAAAGCATATTTCAGGTATTGCCCTGACTCATTATCCTTTCCCTGCTCATGCTTCACGATACCCATATCGAGATTGGCCATGGCGTAGGCAGGCTTTAGCCGCAGCACTTCCGCAAACTGCTTTTCAGCCTCCGGCAAAGCCTTGCGCTGTAGCAGGGCGAGGCCATAGCTGAGATGCGCATTGGCACTCTTTGGGTATTTCACCACTGCGTCTGACCAGAGCGACTCCTCAGTCTGCCACGCCAGCGTGCGCTGATAGGCACCATAGGCATAGCCCAGCAGGCCGATAGTACAGATACCTCCTGCTACGTAGTGTGCTACCTTGACAGCCTTAAAACGATGCCCCAGCGCATCTACGAGCAGGTAGATAGCCCACGACACTGCTATAGCCAGCCCGATAGATGGGAAGAACATCCTATGGTCAGTAGCTACTTCTCCGAGTGATATCCATGAGGTGGTCAGATTGGCTATGAGGTACCAGGCGAGGCCAAAGGCAATGGGCCGTATACGCTCCCGCCTGGCGGCGAAGAAGACAGCAATCACCATAGCGGCGATAAAGAGATAACCCACCAAAGCCTCCACCACAAAAGGCGACTCAAACACCTGCGCCCCGTGATCTGCCGCCAGCCACAGCGGTGCGCACCACTCTACAAAGTAGAATCCCAGTATATAGGACTGCGTGAAGCGATACAGCCACGCGTCTCCCCCACCGGGCTGATAGGTAGCCGGGGTCATTGCATTCACCAGCAGGCCTGTGCCAATGGCTATCATCATCGCCAGCACTACGTGAGGCCATGGGAAAGCCTTGACGGCTCCTGTTTTCTTTTGCTCTAAGAGCAGGATGTAAGCTACCAACAGTAAAGGGAAAACAACTGCGATGGGCTTAGACAAAATACCAAGTACCACAGGTATGAGATACAGGTAAAATCTTCTTGACAACGGTGAGGATACATACAGCAGCAGTGCCAGCACGACAAAAAAGGCAGCCAGCACATCTCCCCGCTGTATGATATAGCATACCGCCTCTGCACTCAGCGGATGCAGCATAAACCAGCCTGCCGCAAAGACAGCTATCACACCCGCATGCCGCTCATCTGCCAGATAGTACATAGCGCGCAGCAGGAGGAATAGACACAATCCCAGGCAAAGAAAGATGATAAAGCTCGTGATGTGAAAGGCCAGTGTATCTGCCGTACCGCCACCCAGATGATAGTCTATGGCCAGCGTGGTAGTCAGTACGGGCCGGTAGGTTTGATTGGCAGGCAGAGAGCTGGATGTAGTACCATCGGTGAAAAACTGTGGTATATAGACCAGGTCGCGGATGTAGGCATTGTTAATGATCGTGTGGATGTCATCTATATGAAAGGCACCATGAAAATGCTCTGAGTACACGATAGTCGTGAGCGCGAGGACGATGGCCAGTCCGATCCACTGGAGCTGCTTCATCCCTCTCTGGATTGACGGATCACCAATACGCTTTTGGTCTTGTCAGACACCTTAAAGCGCTCGTCTATCCGCTCTCCCACTATCCAGACGATGCGCTGATCAGACTCCAATATCCAGACGGCCTCCTTCTGATGGATGGCCAACTTCTGGTCTTTAAAATACTTGCTGACTTTCTTCTTCTTCAGCTTCATGCCAAAGGGATAGAAGTAGTCGCCCTGCCGCCACGGACGCAGCAGCAGCGGAAATTTCACCTTATCCAGATCGAGATAAGCGTGAGTTTTCTCTTTATCAATAATAGTATCGGAAATATCTGATTTGCTACACTGCAATGAGAAACCATCCAGCTTCACGAGGTCATCGGGGCCTTCTATATAGATCGCTCCCTTAGTGCCCTTGGCCAACTCTGTGACGATGAGAAAACGCCTGTCCTTCACCACACGCGCCTGCTCGGAGAGAAACTGTTTGCCGCTGTCACTATCCAGTGCCGTGAGCATATCATCTACCTGCGCACTATTGAAACCAAACGGTCTCAGGTACTCAAAAAGCACTGAACGTCTTTCCTTTATCTGCTGTAGCTTCAATATGGGGATATAGACATCATTGCCCCTTTTCAGGAAAAGCTGCTTCTCTATTTTATGGAAGCGGAGCGTGTAGGTCTCCTCTAGTTCCGAGAATATTTTCAGCCTGTCGGCAAAGGCATCCTGAAAGCCCGGATTGATATCCGCTATCAATGGCACCAGATGGTGACGGATCTTGTTACGCGTATATTTAGTAGAAGCATTGGACGAATCCTCGCGGTAGGTCAGGTTGTTTGCCTGGCAGAAAGCAGCGATCTCCTCACGGCTCATCTCCAGCAGCGGACGGATCAGGCGGCCGTTCTTTGGCAGCATGCCACGGAGGCCTTTGATGCCGGTGCCCTTGATAAAATTATAAAGGACGGTCTCGATGTTGTCATTCAGGTGGTGCGCGGTGGCGAGGTAGTAGAAGCCATTGGCCTCGCGTATCTCGTGCAGCCATTGGTAGCGTAGCTCCCGGGCAGCCACCTGTACGGAGACCTTGCGCTCAGCCATGTAGGCCTCGGTGTCAAACTTTACAGAGAAGTACGGCACCTCATATTTCTCAGCCAGCGTCCGGGCCAAAGCCTCATCGCCCTCGCTCTCCTCTCCTCTCAGCTGAAAATTGCAATGTGCCATGCCAAAGCGCACACCCAGCTGGTGTAGCACCTCTGCCAGTACCACCGAGTCCATACCTCCGCTGAGTGCCAGCAGCACACGCCTGCGGCTCAGGTCTATCTGGTGGGCGGCAGCAAGGGTTTTGACTTTGATGGGGAGTGACATGATGGCGCAAATTGCCAAAAAATCGGCATACGCTGTTACTTTCTCAGCTGACAGTCATTATGAAATCATGACGCGCAGCCTCCTCACACTCCTCCTGCCCCTATCCATATCCCTCTGCCAGGCACACATCCTGCACATCACTGTCACGGCTAGCGCTATGATGACCGATACGGCTGCTATAGAGCAGTATGACACGATCATCTTCACCTCGGAGGTAGAGGCCGACCTGATCAGCTACAACACGCCCTACGGCACCGCAGGCCTGCACCAGAAGTTAGGTACAGGGCAAACAGCTAGATATGTACCTACGGTGATAGGTCGCTATTCCTTTAAGGCGACACCCGCCGGTGGCAAGGCTATACAACTGACCATCTCTGCCATACCACCGGTACGCCCGCCTGGTGTGATGGGAAACTATCCCCGCGCTTTTACTGGCAGGTAGACACGGTGCGCAGGATCTGGCACTTCGTCAAAAACGATACGTCGATGGTACACATAGCCATACATGACCAGACAGGCAAGGCCGTAGTGCCCTACCAGTTGCTACCCTCTGCGCTGGATATCAGTATGGCCGGATGGGTAGGCTGTAGCTACGAGCTGGTGATTGTACAGGGTGGTGGCATCTATCGCACATCCTTTGCCGTCTGTAGGTCAGCGCTGGCGGTACGGCGCAGGTGATGTACCGACCATGTGACTTTTCCAGTCAAGCCGCATTATACCTGCAAAACTAAATCATATGAAAAAGCCTTACACCTCCCTCCTTTTCTGCGCAGCAATACTCTGTATGAGCCTCTGCGCTACCGCGCAAACCACTGCCAGCGCCGCTAGCAAACCCACTCCACCCAAAGGTATGACAGGCCTCTATCCGCGCATCTGGTGGTCTAAGGACACGCTGCGATCCCAATGGCAGGTGTGGCGGCGGGACGATACCTCCAGCATCGCGCTCTATGTGGAGGACAAGGATAAAAAGAACAAGCTGGCCTATCAGAAGCTGACCAAACCAGAGACCACGATAGACATCTCCGCATGGCCCAAGGGCATCTATGAGGCTATCGTAGTGATGCCCGGAGAGATCTACAGGATCACACTGCCGGTAAAGAACTAGCTGGTATCATTTCTCCCCCTGACACACTAGCCTGACGAGAGCGACGTGCGCGTTTCCTGTTTCCCACGCCGTGAGGCTGGGACTACTGGAAACGGGTACAAGCCGGGTAGAGGCTTTATCAAATAAAAAAAGTCCGTATCAATAAGCCTTCAGGCTTGATACA
This sequence comes from Bacteroidota bacterium, assembly GCA_018267385.1. Lineage (GTDB taxonomy): Bacteria > Bacteroidota > Bacteroidia > Chitinophagales > LD1 > UBA1941. Next base: position 285,490 of record JAFDYN010000009.1, read on the forward strand.
GACGTTGCTTTAGCACTTCGTGCAAATATCAAAAGCTAGTTACTCTTTTCAGTAAAATACCCACCATATACACCCATATATATGGATATAGCAGCTCGTTTTCAATACAATGCAAATATAGCAATTTTTGCGTATTTAAACACAATAAAATGGATGGAGTTATTCACAAAAGCAACAGCTGGTAGTTTCCGGTTTCCGTTTGTATAGGAAACGGAAACCGGAAACCTGTCAGGACGCTAGCGTTCCGCGTTCCCGTTTGCTATGAAACAGGAACGCGGAACGGTCTGCAGGGAGAGTCTTGGCAGGGACAGGTCGCGACCTGTCTCTACTGGTACAGAACACCTATTTATCAAGACTGTACTAAGATATTGTCTGTTCCACTGTGTTTCACCTGTTCCACTCTACTGAAACAAGTGGAACGCCTTGGAACAGTGGAACACCTTGCCTAATCCATCATCTCCAGTGCAGCCCGTAGCTCGCCTGCTGTTTTCTTGTCACCGGCAGCGGTAGCTTTGTCGATACCGACTTTATACAGTGTTTCCGCGGCAGCGGTATTTCCAGCCTCCTCTTCCAGTTTGCCATACTGATAGTAGGTGGCTACGTAGTCGGGATAGTCAGTGACCAATCGTTCGAAATAACGCCTGCTTTCGGCCATATTTCCCTGAGAAACATACTCCATGGCGAGGGCATATTTCAGGAAGGGGTCTGTGGGCGTAGCCCGCTCCATTGCTAGTAGTGTAGCCAGTCTGTCCATGTGATTTTTACCGACCTTGGTTTGATAAACATTTTTACCAAACGATTGTTTGGTAATGCAAACTTATTAGATAGATTTGACCCCGCAATTTAAAATTTAACAGCAATGAAAATATTAGTACCGATCAGCAAGGTGCCGGATACTACATCCAAGATCGCCTTCACTGACAATAACACGAAATTTGCCACTGACAATGTACAGTTCATCATGAACCCTACTGACGAGTGGTATGCCCTGACCCGCGCTATAGAGCTGAAGGAAAAGCTCGGCGGCGAGGTAGTGGCTATCAATGTAGGCCTGGCAGACAATGAGCAGATCATCCGCAAGGCGCTCGCTATAGGGGCAGATACCGCTGTACGTGTAGACCTGGACCCTACTGATGCCTATCAGGTAGCAGTAGAGATCGCCGCTCATGCCAAGAGTGGTGGCTACGACCTGATCATCACCGGCAAAGAGACGATCGACTACAATAGTTTTGAGGTAGGTGGTATGATAGCCGAGTCTCTGGAGTGGAACGCTGTAGCCCTCGTATCCAAACTGGAAGTAGAAGGCGGCAAGGCCCTCGCTACACGCGATATAGAAGGCGGTACTGAGACCCTCGAGATCTCCCTCCCTGCAGTGATCTGCGCTACCAAGGACCTGGCCGCAGCACGCATACCAAACATGAAAGGCATCATGGCTGCCCGTACCAAGCCATTGACTGTAGTAGCTGCTACCACCTCAGACAAACTGACGACCATAGCCAGCTACACACTGCCAGACAAGGCCAAGCAGATCAAGATGATCAGCCCGGACAATGTAGGCGAGCTGGTAAGATTGCTCCACGAAGAAGCGAAAGTGATCTAAATCTGGTGGCGGGTGATGGTTGGCAGTTGGCTGGGAATACAAATGACTGCACTGCCGAAATCGAACATCCGACATCCGAAATAAGGTAAATCATAAATCAACAATCAAAAATCAGAAATACCATGTCAGTATTATCAATCATAGAAGTATCTGAAGGCAAAATAAAGAAGACCTCATATGAGGCGGCGTACTACGGCGCTAAGGTGGCTGAGACGCTCGGCACTGAGGCTGCCGCTGTAGTGCTCGGCACCGCTACCGCAGAGGAGCTGGCCAACCTGGGCAACTACGGTATCAAGAAAGTACTCCACGCCAATGACGCACGTTTTGACGTGTTTGACAGCAAGGCACACACCAAGGCTGTAGCTGAGGCTGTAGAGAAGGCCGGTGCCAATGTAGTAGTATCATCTTTCAGCCCAAATGGCAAGCTGCTCGCTCCGCGCCTCTCTGTGAGGCTGAAGGCTGGCTATGTGCCGGGTGCCAATGCACTGCCTACCTTTGAGGGTACGACACTGCACGCTACCAAGGGTGTGTACTCCGGCAAGGCTAAAGCTACCTACGCTGTAGCTACAGAGAAGAAAGTGATCGCAGTAAGCCCTAACTCACTGTCTCCGGTGAAGGGAAGCGGTACTGCTGCTGTAGAGGCGTTCGCTGCCTCTGTATCTGACGCTGACTTCACTACTACTGTCAAGTCTGTAGACAGGGCTGTAGGCGAAATATCACTGCCTGAGGCTGACCTCGTGGTATCTGCAGGCCGTGGCCTGAAAGGTCCTGAGAACTGGGGCATGATCGAATCTCTGGCGCATGAGCTGGGTGCGGCTACTGCCTGCTCCCGTCCTGTATCTGACGTAGACTGGCGTCCTCACCATGAGCACGTAGGCCAGACAGGTATCACCGTGAAGCCTAACCTCTACATCGCTATCGGTATCTCCGGCGCTATCCAGCACCTGGCAGGTGTCAATCAGTCTAAGGTGATCGTCGTGATCAATAACGATCCTGAGGCGCCATTCTTCAAGGCTGCTGACTACGGTATCGTAGGTGATGCCTTCCAGGTAGTGCCAAAGCTGATCGAAGAGGTGAAGAAGTTTAAGGCTGCTGCACATTAATTTTCTGTTGTCGGGTGGCAGGTGACTGTTGGCAGGCAATAAAAAATATAGAAGCCCGTTTCATTGCGAGACGGGCTTTTTTATTGTATCAAGCCGCAGTCTACGCCTTTGATTTCACTCAAGCACCATGCATGAAAACAACAACCCCTCTCCTCCTTTCGCTGCTGGCCATAACCATGGCGGTGGCCATATGCTCCTGCCGCAAAGTACCCGTCTGCACTGTGACAGGTCTGACAGTAGTCAGTGATACTGCCATCGCGCCTCACCTGAGGTGGACCGGTGGTACCGCCCCATATATCGTAGAGTACAGGCCCCTAGGCACGCAGTGGTGGGATAGCGCCATCTGTCGCACTGACACTGTAGAGCTGCAGTGGCTGGCCGGTCACACAGACTACGAGTGGCAGGTGAAAGCTGCATGCGCCGACCACTTTTCTACCCGTGACACTTTCCGTACGAGTGGCTGCCAGCCCGGCTATGAGGGCCCCTACTGTCGCACTCCTATCCGGGCCAAATACCTGGGTAGCTATGTAGGTGACTACTCATGCCCCGGCAGCCCTGCGCTCACGACTACCGTGATGGTAGGCTCATCTGCTGCGGATATACTAGGCCTTATCATCTCGGACGGTAGCACCACCTATTCCGGTACGCTGAGTGACTCCACTATTACATTCACGGGGCAGTCGTAGAATGGTGGTACGGTGCAGGGCACAGGCCTCTTTACGACCAATGGCAGCGGCTATATACTCAACCTTGCCATCGTCACTTCGATCAACAGCATCACCAGTACCTGTACATATACCGGGTCAAAACAATAGTGTAATAGTTTTGCAGTAAAAAAAGATCCGCCCGTTTCTTAAATGAAGCGGGCTTTTTTTGTTTTAGTATTTCTATGTCATTCAAAAACTGCATTCACTATTACCGCTTCGCTGAAAGAAAAAATATGGTCGCTTAGTACAGCTTTGTTACCACATTTATTCTCTACTTTCATGGTTCATTTCAACCATTCACTACCATGTCTGTTCAAAAAGAGATCAAACGCGTCACTACCCACACCCTGCACGAGTTTAAAGCCAAAGGTACCAAGATAGCCATGCTCACGTCCTATGACTTCTCTATGGCGGGTATCGTAGACCAGGCAGGCATAGATGTAATACTGGTAGGCGACTCTGCATCAAATGTGATGGCAGGCCATGAGACCACACTGCCCATCACGCTGGACCAGATGATCTATCATGCATCGTCGGTGGTACGTGCTGTCCATCGCGCACTCGTGGTGGTAGACCTGCCCTTTGGCTCCTATCAGGGCAATAGCAGGCTGGCACTGGAGTCGTCCATCCGCATCATGAAGGAGTCAGGCGCACATGCGGTCAAACTGGAGGGCGGCAGCGAGATACGTGAGTCTGTAGAGCGGATCCTCACGGCAGGTATCCCGGTGATGGGTCACCTGGGGCTGACACCGCAGTCTATCTATAAGTTTGGCACCTACAATGTGCGGGCAAAGGAAGAAGCCGAGGCACAGAAACTGAAAGAAGATGCACTGCTGCTGGAGAAGATAGGCTGCTTTGCCATCGTACTGGAGAAGATCCCGGCGCAACTAGCCAAAACCGTATCTACCAGCCTGCAAATCCCTACCATAGGCATAGGCGCCGGGCCTGATACAGATGGCCAGGTGCTCGTACTGCATGATATGCTCGGGATCAATAAGGAGTTTCGCCCGCGCTTTGTACGCCGCTATGCAGAGCTGGCCGATGTGATGCACAATGCCGTATCATCATACATAGCGGATGTCAAGAGCAGGGATTTCCCTAACTCGGGAGAGATGTACTAAGCCCCATTCTGAGGCAAATACCACAAGGCGTACTGTCAATATCCATAAGGCTTTGCGGGGATAACTAATTTGGGCAATGCAGGTGTAAATCCTATTTTTGGCAGTAATAATACTGCTCATGAAACTACGCACCCCGGCCCTAAAAGGCTTGTTTCTCCGAAGGTTACTTTTACTCTCTACTATATTCACCGCTGTCAGTGCTGCCCAGGCCCAGTGCCCGATACCCTTTACCCAGGCTGATAATGTCAATACCTATCGCAACGTGGCCGTCTCTACCGTGGTCACAGCCAATGATCGTACGTCTTTCAGCAATACGACTCCTCTGGCACCCGCCTCCCTCAGTGTCACGGCCGCACCTACACATGGCACCACGTCAGTGCTCAATGACTCCACTATCCTCTACACACCTGCTGCCGGCTATACCGGCATAGATTTCTACACATACAATGTCTGCAACGCTTGCGGCAACTGTGCCCAGGGCAATGTGACCATCAATATCAGCGTCTACTGCCCTGCTCCTATAGCTGTGAACGACAACTATACCGTCTATAATGACCGCGCCAATACCCTGCCTGTCACTGCCAATGACACCAATACATCGGGCGGCCCTCTGACTACCAGTATAGTGCGCCAGGCTGCACACGGCACTGCCTCCGGCTCGGGCAGCTATGTAGTGTACCAGGGCAATGGCACCTATGTGGGCGCAGATACTGTGGGCTACCTGGTGTGTGACACCTGCCCGTCTGCCGCCTGTGATACAGGCTATATCTACCTCACACTGGTGGCCTGCGCCCATGTGGTGGCCAATACTGACCGCGACACCCTGATACAGGGAGCTACTGCATCAGTAGACCTCTTTGCCAATGACCAGAATACTACCGGCTATGGTGTCGCTACAGTCACGCTGATCAATGGCTCACACCTCGGCGCGACAGTGACACTCAGCGGCCATACACTGAGCTATCATGCATCCAATAACCTGACCGGCCTGGACTCTATACGTTACCGTGTGTGTACGGACTGCGGCTGTGACAGTGCGTGGGCCATTTTCAAAGTAAATGCGGCACCATGTACGCGGCCTACAGCCTATGTAGACAATGAATATGCGGGCTACTCTATCACCTGCTCGAGCAGCTATGATGTGCTGGCCAATGACAACCTGCCTCCGGGCGGCGGCAACGTGACCGTGACCATCTCTACGCAGCCGGGCTTTGGCACCGCCACTGTGGTCAATAACCGCATAGTATACACCTGCACGGACTCTACGCGTATCAATCAGGTAGACCTCATACGCTACTCCGTCTGCAATGCCTGCCTCTGCGATACAGGTACTGTGGCCGTACACATCAGCAGCTATAGCTGCAATGGCCGCAATCCGGTGATCAATCCCGACTCCGGTACGGTATGCCGCAACTATCCCGTAACGGTCAATGTGATAGCGAATGATGTAGATCCTGAAGGAACCGGCATCCGCCTGGATACTATCGTGGGTCAGGCACAGCACGGCATAGCGCGCAAGGTGAGCAATACAAGTATCTCTTATACGCCTGCGGCAAATTACACAGGGCCGGACTTCTTTGTATACCGCGCCTGTGACCAGGGTACGCCGAGTCTTTGCAACATAGCCCGTGTAGATATCGTGGTAAATGATTGCAACAGCGCACCGGTGATACTCAACTCTGCCGGCGCCCCTACCGACACGGTACAGCTGACGCTGTATGAAGATTCGTTTGCGACCTACTGCTTCCACTACACGCAGGCAGATAGCCCGTATGTGTATATCGCGCATATAGGGCCGTCTATAGACACGATCAGGCCGACGGCTGGCTCTACCAGCCTGGGTACATCGCCGTGTATATATATCGCTCCTCCTTATCAGTTCCGCTTTGGTGAGCAGGTGCAGGTAGTGATCTGCAATGCCTACCCGGTATGCGATACGGTGAACCTGATCATCAACGTAGTAAAGATAAACCACCGCCCTCACGCCAATCCGGACTCTGCGGGCTATACCGGTACCGCATGCCTCCCTATCAATGTACTGCGCAATGACCTCGATGACGATATAGGCGATCATATGACCATCACTGCTTTTGATACAGTGACGGCTCACGGAGGCCATGTGACACTATCCGGTGATAGTTCGCTCTGCTACCAGCCATCGCCTGCCTATGCAGGGCTGGACACTTTCCACTATGCTATCTGCGACAGTAGCAATACCTGCGCCACTACCTACGTGATCGTCAGTGTACCGCCTGTGGTGCGTCCTGATCATGCGTCAACCATACAAGACATGCCTGTGCATATCGACGTGCGGGCCAATGACACCCACCTGCCGGGTCAATACCTGTCTCTGTGCAGTCAGCCGGCGCATGGACAGGCTGCGCTGGATAGCACCGGCCTGATCACCTATACGCCTGACAAGGACTTCCCATCCAGCCCGCTGGACAAAGACACCGTACCGGGCATCGATTCTTTCTGCTATACGCTGTGCAGCGTGATAGCGGGCGATACGATGTGTGCCAATGCAGAGGTGACGATCGTGGTAGAGGCCAAAGGCAAATTCTTTATCCCGCAGGGCATCTCTCCCAATGGCGATGGCGTGAATGACAAGTTTGTGATACCAGCCTCAGAGGAGCTGCCTAAATCGCAACTGCTGGTCTTCAACCGCTATGGCGATGAGGTCTGGCGCAATGAGACAGATGGCTATCAGAATGACTTTGATGGTACATGGAAGAAGAACGGACAGCCGCTGCCGGACATGACCTACTGGTATGTATTTAAGTATAATGACGGCGTGCATCAGGACCGTATGGGCTACATCGTCATAGAGCGCTAAACCACCTTTACCCAAACTCAACCGCATATATCGCATGAGAAGAATATTGATCCTCCTATCACTGCTCGTCACGCTGACCACACAGGCACAGCAGGACCCGCAGCACACCATGTACCGGTTCAACGGGCTGATATATAACCCCGCCTATGCCGGTAGCCGTGATGCCCTCAGCCTCGCTGCTATCTACCGCTGGCAGTGGGTGAATATCGACGGCTCGCCGCAGACGGCTTCATTTGGCATCCACTCTCCGCTGAAGAATGACCACATCGCGCTCGGATTTAATTTTGTGGCAGACCGGTATAGCGTGGTGCACAATGACAGGCTGGAGGGCGATTTTGCCTATCGCATCAACATCAGCAAGAAGAAAAGGATCAAAATGTCATTTGGCGTAGGTGTGAGCGCTACCAATGTGCGCGCAGCGCTGAGTGATGTGGGTCTGGTGCAAGGGCAGGATGCAAAGTTTCAGAACAATGTAAACCTCTGGCTGCCTAATATTTCTGCCGGCATCTACGTATACAGCCAGAAGTTCTTTGCAGGTATCGCAGTCCCACAGATATTGAGCAATTCACTCACACAAAAAGGAAAAGTGTGGGAACGCAGCGTAGACAGTGCGCACCAGTACACCAGTATCTACTCTACGGGTGGCTATGTATTTGACCTGGGGCGCAAGGTAAAGTTTGCACCATCCGTACTGATCAAGTGGGTGCCCAAATTTGCACCGCTCAGTATGGACTTCAATGCCAACTTCATCTTCGTAGACCGCGTATGGCTGGGTATCAGCTATCGCCTATCTAATTCGTATGGATTTATGGCAGCTGTCAATATCACACGGCAACTGCGAGTGGGCTATGCCTATGACCTGACCGTCACACCTATGTCGCATTTCACCACCGGCTCGCACGAGGTCATGGCAGGTTTTGATTTTGATTTCCGAAACAGGAAGATGGTCACCCCCCGCTATGTGCGCTACTTCTAAACCTAACCCTACCCAAAAGAAAATCTGAGCAAGATGATCCGCAGCAAGACTATCCTTTCTATCATATTAATGGCCGCCACTGTCAGCGCATCTGCCCAAAGTAATGCTGTGACGCGCGGCGATAAGAACTTCGCAAGGTTTGAATTCAGCGCAGCTGCCGAAAACTATGCACGCGCTGTGGCCAAAGATGCCAATAACCTCATAGCGCGTGAGAAACTGGCACACACCTACGTGCTGCTGGAAGACCATGTAAATGCCGAGGCGCAGTACGCACTGATATCCAAAATGCCTAAAGCACCCGCTATAGACCAGCTCTACTATGGTCTGGAGCTGCGCGCCAATGGTAAATACGGAGAGGCTCAGAAGGCGTTTAACGAATACCTGAAGGAAGCTCCTGATGATAGCAGGGCAAAGGAACTCAGCGGCCCTGAGGACAAGGTAAGCTCATTGGCCACGGACAATCGTGTCTTTGAGGTAACCGACCTCAGAGCAGCCAATACAGAAACTTCTGATATGGCCCCTGCGTTTTACAAGGGGGATATCATCTTTAGCTCCAACCGCGGCCACGATGGTGGCGCCTCGCACCATGAAGACGCCTGGACCAGCCGCTCTTTCTACGACCTGTACCAGCTCTCTGCCGCAGACACGCTGGCCCAGCCGGTGTATATCAAAGGCAGGCAACTGAACAGGAAATTTCACGAGGGTTCTGCCACCTTTACCGCAGACGGTGGGGAGATGTACTTTACCAGCAGCAACTATGTGAAAAGCAAGGCCACGAAGAGCAAAGAGAAAATAGTAAAGCTGCAGATCATGCATGCTGACTGGAGTGAGGCAAAGAAACAATGGGTGAATGTAAAGCCGATCAACCTCAATAACAGCGAGTACAACATCGCTCATCCCAGCCTGTCTAAGGATGGCAATAAGCTGTACTTCATCTCTGATATGCCCGGCAGCCTGGGCGGCACTGACCTCTACGTGAGTGAGCGCCGTGGCAGCAGCTGGGGCGCACCGGTCAATCTCGGTAAAGATGTCAATACCCAGGGCCGCGAGATGTTTCCCTTCATAGCTGATGACAATACCCTGTACTATGCCTCTGATGGCCTCACCGGGCTTGGCGGCCTTGACATCTACAGCGCTACCTACACCGGCGGCAAATGGACCAACCCGCAAAACCCCGGCACGCCTATCAATACGCGCTGGGATGATTTTGGCTATATCACAAACGCGAAGAATACCGCAGGCTACCTGACCTCAAACCGTGAGCGCGGCAAGGGTGAGGACGACCTCTATCGCTTTACGCGCAGCGGAGTGACCATCTGCGGTGCCGTAGTAGATGCACAGGGCAAGGCACCTCTGGCCGGTGCAGAGGTGAAACTGACAGAAGGCGACAACCTGATCCAAAAAAAGAAGACGGGCGAGAAAGGTGAGTTCTGCTTCACAGCGCTGCCTAATAAGAGCTACAAGATATCTGCTATGCTGAAAGAGTACGAGACCAACAGTACCGCTGTAAGCAATATCAAGAGCAATCAAAACGTACAGCTACAGCTCACAAAGGCAGGTGGCATCACGCTCACCGTGTGCGTACACCAGCGCGGCGGCGGCACGGTAGAGGGCGCCGTAGTAGAGCTGACCAATAAGCGCACAGGCGCGGTCAAGACCTGCACGATCGCAGCAGACTGCAAGTGCAAATTTGATCTGGACGAAGAGGCTGACTATAGGCTCTGTGCCAGTAAGGAGTCGGGCAATAGCAAGGGCTCCTATACGCACCCATGCCAGGCGCTGACCACCAGTGACCAGGTAGCCCCTGCCAATCTCTATGAGAATATGGAGATGGTATACCTGGAGGAAAATATGACGGTGAAGATAGACAACCTCTACTATGACATGGGCAAGTGGGATATACGTCCTGACGCTGCCATCGAGCTGGACAAAGTAGTCGCACTGATGAAAGAGTTTCCAGCTATGCAGATAGAGCTGAGCAGCCACACCGACTGCCGCGGTACGATGCTGGCCAATGACGAACTCTCTACCAAGCGCGCACAGGCCTGCGTAGACTATCTGATAGCAAACGGTATCGAAAAGAGCCGCCTCACCGCCATCGGCTACGGCGAGCGCCGCCTGGTGAATAACTGCGCCTGCGAGGGCAAGCAGAAATCTACCTGCACCGAGGAAGAGCATGCCGCCAACAGGCGCACGGAGTTTAAGATACTGAAGCTTAAATAGGCAGCGATTTACATAGCAATTGATTTCTATCCTAAGTGTTCATTTTCACCAGGAAAAATGAACGCTGAAGGCCAGATCGAAAAATCTGTAAATATGTAATTCTGTAAATCCGTAAATCCCGCTTACTTTCGCCCTCATCATGGATCAGCCGTCTAAAGTCAAAGCCTGGCTGTACGCCTTTCGCCTGCGTACACTGCCTCTCTCCTTTTCATGTATCATCGTGGGGTCTTTTATCGCCTATCAGCGGCAGTTCAGCTGGCTGGTATTCGGGCTGGCGCTGCTCACCACCCTGCTGCTACAGGTCCTCTCAAACCTGGCAAACGACTACGGCGATAGCGAGAAGGGTACTGACAATGACGACCGCATAGGGCCTAAAAGGGCCATACAGGCGGGTATGCTGTCCTTTGCTGAGATACGTACTGCTATCATCATCTGTGGCGCTCTGTGCCTGCTGAGTGGCTGCGGGTTGATCTTTGCATCTCTGCGGGAGCAGGCGGTCACTGCGCTCATTTTCCTGGCACTCGGAATCGGTGCGATAGTGGCTGCACTCAAGTATACCATCGGCTCCGGTGCCTACGGCTATCATGGCATGGGAGACGTGTTTGTATTGCTATTCTTTGGCCTCGTAGGTGTGGGTGGCAGCTACTACCTACAGTCGCATACTCTGGACCTCAGCGTGCTGCTGCCGGGTATCGCTGTGGGGTGTTTCGCCACCGGCGTGCTCAATCTGAATAATATGCGCGACCGCCTCAGCGATGCCAAAGCCGGCAAGAATACCATCGTGGTAAAAATGGGCGACCGCAATGCCCGCATCTACCACACGCTGCTGATCACCACAGGCTGGGCGGCGGCTATCGCGTTTGTAGCGCTGCACTTCGTATCGTCTGTGGCATTTGTATTCCTGCTCACCATGCCCCTCTTCTGGCGCAATGTACTGCTGGTATGGCGCGTGAAGGAGCCTAAAGAGTTTGACCCCTACCTGCCACAATTGGCTATCTCTACGTTTCTATTTTCAATCCTCTTCGCCGCTGGGCAGGTCTGGAATGTGTAATACTTATTTCACTCCGAAGTAAAAGGCCCAGTTGATACCTGCATTCCAGAGATATCCGTAGATGGAGCCTTGTTTATTGATCTTCATACACTGATGCGAGAAATAAGGTTCCACACGTATACCGTATTTATGGCTGATAGCGTAATCAATTCCGGCGCTGGCCAGTGCTGAGACGTTGAATACATTGTAAAACTTCCGTGCAGGAAATACAGCTGCGTCGTAGCGTTGTACTGTTTTACCATGATAGCTGAGTGTAGAGGTCTGGCTCGTGCCGATAAGGAAATCCAGTGACACACCCACACCGCCTACAAATTTCACTTTACCCTTACCGGCATAAAATTTCAGCTTCAAAGGGATATTGATGTAATGGTAGTTATCCTTCGCTTTGAGAGAATAGATGGAATCATATTGAGGCGGAAATGATGTAGCAAACCACACAGAATCCTGCCGCCACTGCCAGCCACGTAGCATATAGGAGATGCCACCTTCAAAGGCAACATTCTTATGAAACTGCCACGTCACATTTAGTCCCGCATTATAGCCAAAAGTTATCTTGTCCTTATCCCAAATATTACTCGTCACCATGCCCTCTATAGGTGTGTGAGCGGTAGCCTTGTATGTGTGATAGGCGATACCAGAGCCAAAGTTGACCGACAGCTGCACCGTTTGCTGATACTTTTCTTTACTACTTTCCGCATGGACTGTCAGATAGAGGGTGCTACAGAGGGCTGCAAGGATATATTTTCTCATAGATCAAATTTTCGCTAAAACGCAGTGGATCGTTCTATATTGTCCGGCAAGGTTGGCATCTTGCCCACACTTTGAAACTAAAGAAAAAAACACACCTTTGACATAAAATTGAGCCTCGTCCGTCTATGATGTCATGCCTACTCCCGATTACCAAACCCTGTCAGATATGTCTACCTGCATGTCTGTGAGTCTTTGTCCCCGCTCCTCTGCTATCAGCCGGGAGACTGCTGTAGCTGTTTCATTGTACGATACCATAGCCGCTGTGCCCGAGGCAGACTGGCTCCGCTTTATAGGCCATGACCAGCCGCTGCTGCAGCCTGCTTATTTGCAGCTATTGGAGGCTACCCTGCAGGGCGAGATGGAGTTTATCTACGCACTGGTGCGCAGGGAGGGCCGGCTCATAGGCATCAGCTATTTTCAGGTGGTCCGGTTTCGCGGTAGCAATCTCACCGCTTATTTTCCAAAGGATAATGAGGGCCTCAAAAACAAACTGGTCAACCTGACCAAAGGCCTGGTGGCAAAGATAGATGTACCGCTGCTCGTGAGCGGCAATCTCTTCATCACCGGTGAGCAGGGCATCTCGTTTCTGCCGGAGTATACGGTACAGGAGCGCTCCTATTTTCTTTCCCATACTATAGACCATATTCTCGCTCAGCGCAAATACATCAAGGCGGTACTCATGCCCGATATGTACGAGCCGGTGGGTGATTTTGATGAGGCCTTTCTGGCCTATAACTATAAGCGTATCTACGTGGAGGCAGATATGAGTATGCGCCTGCCACAGGAGTGGCACAGCTTTGACGACTACCTGGCCGCCGTCACATCCAAGTACCGCGTACGCGCCAAGAAGATACTCAGCACCAGCCACCAGCTCACCTCGCACGAGCTGACCGCAGACCAGCTGCAGGACAATATCGAGCGCGCATACCAGCTCTACCGCAATGTGGCGGACAAGGCCGACTTCAACATAGCCAAACTACCAAAGGACTACTACCCTCAGCAGCTCCGGCAGAACCCTGATATGTACAAAGTGTTTGGCTACTTTCTGGAGGGGCGTATGGTGGGCTTTATGACGCTCTTCATCCTGCCCTACAAGACGGAGGTACACTACTGCGGCATAGACTATACGGTGAATAAAGAGCACAACCTGTACCAGCGCATGCTGTATGATGTGGTGCGCTACGCTACGGAGCATGGCCTGCGCCTGCTGCACTTTGGCCGTACGGCACCGGAGGTGAAGAGCACCATAGGCGCCATACCACAGCCCATGTATGGCTACCTCAGGCACCGCAACCCGGTGGTGAACTGGCTAATGGGCTTCTTTACCGGCAGGCTCAAACCGCGCGACTATATCCTCCGCAGTCCATTCAAGTAAGTTATTGCCTGCACGGGCAAACCTGCCCAGCGCCCATATCGGGAAGACATTGCGATAGCTGGTGTACGTGATCATGCAGTTGTGGTTAAACACGCCGCTGATATTCTCCTGCGGCCAGTCGCCGTTCTTTTCCTGCCGTGAAATGATCAGCTGCGCTGCCTGCTCCAGCTTATCATATTTTGTACAGCCTGCGGCCAAAAGGGATAGCAGCGCCCAGGACGTATTGACTACCTGAGACTGCAGAGATGGGATGTATTCCTTGCGCACACAGCTCTCAAAAGACTCTCCCCAGCCACCGTCCTTATTTTGTTTGGAGAGAAGAAACTCATCGGCTTTCTGCAAGGCAGTTTTGGCCCTGTAGCGTATATCCATCTGCCAGCCTGCGCCATTCATAGCCACATAGCGGCTCAGCGCCTCTACACCAAACCAGGTACCGTAGGTAAAGCACACCGCCCACGAGCCATACCACGAGCCATCTGCCCGCTGCTGCGAGAGGATGAAGCGGATACCTCTCTCTATAAAGCTCCTGACCTCCTCAGCCCGGTGCTCCGGATACCGCTGGTGAAAGGCGATCAGCGCCTGCACACAGGCCGAGGTGCACTCCGTATAGGAGTAGTCTATCATGATATTGCCAAAGACCTCTGAAGGATTGAGCAGCTCCAGCCACTGCGGGCTGCGGGTCAGCTCATAGCTGGCACAGCCACCGTCAGCATTTTGGTAGGACAGCAGGACATTCACAGCCTGATATAGCCGCTCTGGGTCTGCCTCAGGATGGAGCAGCATAAAGGTCTTGAGGCCCTCTGCCGTGCAGTCTGTGATAGGCCAGCCGTGATCTACCGTAGAGAAGGGCCAGCCTCCTATCTGCATGTGGCGGAAGAATTTCTCTCTATCCACTACCTCGCCGCGTATCTGGTTTTTGTCTATGAAATCAGCCCCGCGCTTTACCATCTGAGGAAACTCAGCCTCCATACCCGCCTCCACTACTGCCTGCATAGCAAAGGCTGTATCCCACAGCTGGGAGCCATTGTAGCCCTGCATCTTCATGCCATCCTCTGCCACCCAGAGGTAGTCGGCCCAGCGCTCCCGGTGCTTGCGAAACTGCTCCGAGTCTCGGCCATACGCATGCCAGACGGCTATCGAGTTCAGCGCCTGATTGACCGGCCCTATATTGATATAGTTGGTCTGCTTGTCCTCAGCATTGATATAGTCCAGGGCAAATTGGAGCGCCTTATTGCGCGTGTTTTTCAGGTGAAACTTCTCATAGACATTCAGCGCGCTGTTCAGTGATTTCAGCGTAGCTGACTGCGGGAAATATACGTCTGTATCCGCACACAGGTCCCGGCAGGCAGCCCAGCGGATCTGATCGTATGGCTCAGTATAGATCTCCGTACGCAGCTCCTGGATCAGCAGCCGGGGCTTCATCACGATCTTTTGCCCATAGCAGTATGCCATAGGCAGGTACACCATACGCGTATGGCACCAGTAGTGAGACGGATGGATCGGCAGGGACTTGGGCAGCAGCCATAGCTCGGGCAGCAGGGTATTGCAGCCCTCCCACTCGTAGAGGCCCAGCAGGCTGAGGTAGAACTTGCCCCAGCTCGGTATACCGGTAGCGCCACCATGGGACTGTATCCACTGTCGTGCCCTGACCACCTCAGGATCTACTGCCCGTGCGCCTAGTAACCGTAAGGCTACATATTGCAGCACAGTGCCAAACATAGTAGACTGCCCCTCCAGGTGCAGGCCCCAGCCGCCATCGTCATTCTGATGATTCAGCATATACCTGCGCATGAGCAGCGCCTCCGGTGCGGTGAAAGGCGACTCAGTGATATAAGAGGCTATGACCAGCCCCGGCAGCAGAAACATCGGCCCACCGTAGTCGCCGGGCCAGTTGCCATCTGTGGTCTGGAGGGTCTGATAGTAGTTGATCGCCTCCCTTACGGACTGAGGCGCATCACGGTGCGGCTGGTCACGATCGGTACTGATCACAGCACGCTGACTGCGGTAGACGCGGTCTGCGCTATTGGGGTTTTGCTTTTTGTCATAGACAAAGTCCTGCTCCATCTCGCGCAGCAGGGCACGCTGGTCGGCAGTGAGCGTACCGCTCCAGTCTGCCGTCATGTCCACCGGCGGACGGAAATGCCAGACCGAGCGGCCACGTGTAGAAGTCAGGTGCCAGTATGACCAGGTTTTCTTTTCGTACATGTTTAATCTTTTCTGTATCAAAACGCTATCTGCGTATCGCTTTCCGCAGGCCTCAGGTGGAAAAACCCTGTGTATAATTTTTTGCCGATAAAATTTCGCATTTCAACCGACTTAATCTAGCTTTGGTTTAAACAAAATATCCGTTGGCTTAAACTTTATAGTTGCAAGATACGGTTATTTCATTGATAAAAACAAGCATTTCACTTAACCCGAAAATAAAAAAATTATGGTACGCGACCTGATCAGATCCGCACACCGACCTAATGAGATCATAGCTATGTTCCGCCTCAAGTTTGGGGGCTTTGACATCCGCCAGAGCGACGAGCCGCTGGAGGTGCTGGCAGAGAAGCTGAGCGACCGAGACTTTTGCTACGCCGCGCTGAATAAGGTGTCCCGCTCCTTCGCCGTGGTCATCAATCAGCTGCCGGCAGAGCTGCGCGACCCGGTCTGCGTGTACTACCTCGTGCTGCGTGGCCTGGACTCTGTAGAGGATGATATGCTCTATCCTGCTGAGCTGCGCCTGCCGCTGCTCCGTGAGTTTCATACCAAGTGTGTGGAGGACGGCTGGCAGATCAAGGGTGTGGGTGACTCTGACGACTACCGCGTCCTGCTGGCCAATTTTGATAAGGTGATCCGCGTCTTCAAGTCCCTCAAGATAGACTACCAGCAGGTGATCCTGGCGAGTACCAAAAAGATGGGCAACGGCATGGCAGACTTTGCCGAGCGCAAGCTGGTGACGCTGCACGACTATGACCACTACTGCCACTATGTGGCGGGCATCGTGGGTATCGGCCTGTCGGGGCTTTTCTCGGCCTCTGGCATCGAGAGTGCGGGCCTCAAGGATCAGCTGAAGCTATCCAACTCTATGGGCCTGCTGCTGCAAAAGACCAATATCACCCGTGACTATTATGAAGACCTCAGCCTCGGCCGCAGCTTCTGGCCAAAGGAAATCTGGGGTAAGTACACCCACCGCCTGGAGGAGCTGATGCAGGACCCCGCCTCTGCAGAGTCCCGTGCCTGCCTCAATGATCTGGTAACCGATGCATTACAATATGTAGGTGATTGTATTGACTATCTGAGCCTTATCCGTCATCCACAGGTTTTCCGCTTCTGCGCTATACCACAAGTAATGGCTATCGCTACCCTCGCCAAGATCTATAACAACCCTGACGTCTACCGCGAGGTGGTCAAGATCCGCAAGGGTATCGCTGCCGTGCTGATGCTGCATACTACAGATATGGAAAGTGTGCACAAGGTGATGGAGAAGTTTGCCAATGACATCCTGAAAAAGCTGGACAAGAATGACCCACACTACGACCTGACCAAAGAGCGCTGCCACACCATCATAGCCAATCTCCACAAGATCCGCTACAAGAGCAAAGTGCAGCCGCTTGAGGAGATCGATCTGCAGAAGGCAGTATTGTTCTGATGCAGCAATACATTTTGAACCACGTAGGAGACATAGTGCACATAGAAATTCAAAATATAGGGTTTGAAAGCTGAGAAGCAATTTGACATTTGCGTGATAGGTGCTGGCGTGGCCGGTGCCTCCATAGCTGCCTATCTGGGCAGGCATGGTTTCCGCGTAGCGGTGGTGGAGAAGGATATGCGTGAGCAGGACCGCATCGTAGGCGAACTGATGCAGCCTGGTGGTGTGACGCAGCTGGAGCAGATGGGCCTCGGCCAGGCGCTGGAGGGCTATGATGCGCAGGAGATCACGGGCTATGCACTTTTTCTGCGCGATCAGCATTTCTCTATCAAATATCCGGGAGGCCAAACCGGCAGAGGCCTGCGCAACGGCAAGCTGCTACAGGCACTGCGCAAGGAGCTTTTATCACAACAAAATATCACTGTACTGGAGGGCAATGCCGTGAGCCTCACGGAGACCGATGGCACGATATCCGGCGTACAATATATCCCCAAAGGTGCCGACACGACAGCTACTGTAGAGGCCGCGCTGACCATAGTTTGCGATGGGATGTTCTCAGCCTTTCGCGAGAAGCTGTCTGACACTACTAAGACGGTGAGCAGCTACTTTCTGGGCTTGCTGCTGCATGATTGCCAGCTGCCATTTCCCGGTCACGGGCATGTGATAGCGGCAGAGCCGAGTCCGGTGCTGGTGTATCCGGTATCGGCTGAGGAGACGCGCGTGCTGATCGATTTCCCCTCTGCACAGGCACCTCGCAAGGGCGAAGAGCTGACACAATACCTGCGCGAGACCATCGGTGCGCAGATGCCAAAGGAGATACAGCCGTGTTATTTCAAAGCTGTGGAAGAAGGCAAATTCCGCGTGATGCCTAACCACCTGATACCTGCCAATCCCCGCCTGAAAACCGGCGCTGTGCTCGTAGGCGATTCGCTCAATATGCGCCATCCCCTCACCGGCGGCGGTATGACCGTAGCCCTCACAGACGTTCACAACCTTGCCGACAGGCTCATAGCGGCCAGAGAAAACTTTACACAGGAAAATATCGAGACGGCTGTGGCTGCTTTCTATGAAACACGCTACGCGGCCAATGCCAGCATCAATATCCTGGCTGATGCCCTCTATAAAGTAATGAGCGACTCCGACCTGAAGGAAGCCTGCTACACCTACCTCCAGCAGGGTGGCAAAAACGCTGAAGTGCCCCTATCGCTGCTCTCTGCGATCAACCGTGACAGCAATAAACTGATCCAGCATTTCTTTGCCGTAGCCGTACACGGGGCCAAAAGGATCATCCTTCCCCACCCTACGCCGGCCAATATCAGCCGCAGCTACCGCATGATACGCAATGCGGTGCATATCATCTCGCCACTGGTGCTGTGCCAGCGTCCTGGGCTGGTCACCCGCTATACATTC